>JBHIYI010000002.1:0-720323 GCA_041984335.1 Henriciella sp.
CGATCACGCGCGTCAGCGTTGTTTCCTGAGAACACAGAACATCTGTAGAAATAATATCAGCTCCGCTAACCACTTTCGTGTCGGCCGCCGCACACCGGAAACCGCCACCCATGGACAGGATCTGGGCATCGATGAATTGTTGGACCTTTGTCTCGACGTCTCCGTTCGATGCGCCTGTCTGCTTAAGCCGCGCCGCCGCCAGTACCGCCGAATCGACCACCAGCTGGACCTTTTGCTTTTTCTTTATCGTGTTCTGGAAATCCAGCGCAAACCCAGCAACGGCAAAAATCGGTATGATTGCCAACGCGAAAATAATCGCGACTTGCCCGGACTCGCTTTTCGTTTTTCTCATTCCATTCATCTGGATAACCCATCAAGCCAGTTTGTGGCCTCAATGGAATCCATAGCGAATTATGATTAATTCGCGTTTTAGTTGTGTCTGGATGTTTGACGAACGCTTTAATCATTCATCAACAAATATTGTCGCTGCGTCTCTATATTTGGGGGAAACTCGAAATGAGGGCTTGAATACCGGGCCCTGCGGGCTACGCTTATTCTTGTGGGAGTGTCCCACATTCTGCGGTTCATTTCGGCGGGGGCTGATCTCAATCCATGGCCAAGCAATATGTCAGCATGACGGACTTTGAGTATGTCGCGGATCTCTTGCGAGCGCTGCGTGTATTCGCGCCGGAATTCGAACATCTCTCTGAAGAGGTCACCAACGAATTGATCGAAAGTCTGGGCGTTTCCGAAGCCGCGCTGCGCCGCGCCGCTGCTGAGGTTGCTCAGAAAACCGCAAATTGAGCCGGACTCGCACGTCGCCCTGACCTAGGCTTCTTGTTCAGCCACCCATTGTTCCAGTGCCTCAGTATTGACCATAATCAATGCGCGCTGGCTACGCTTGACCAGCCCGAGGCCCTCCAGGGATTTCAAGCTTTTGGAGACGCTGATCCGGGTGACCGCCATGATTTCCGCAATCTCGGTCTGAGTTAATTCAACGTCCGACTCATTCTCAGCAATGCTGAGCAGGCGCTTCCCTAAACGAAGGATCAGAGGCTCCTCGCGCTCCTGACGCAAAAATTCCAGCGCCGAGAGAAATCGAAATGACAGATCCCGGAACAGGTATTCGGCGAAGTCGACATCCTGCCCGATCAGTTCGTAGACCGTCTTCCGCTCAAGCAGGACGACCCGCGTTGAATCTTCCAGGGCCGCGATCTGAAATGGATTTACCGCTTTCAAATGCATCCCGGCATGATGCAGAACCTTACCACGATCACGATATATGGCGGTGGGCGTAAAACCGTCTTCGCTCGGATAGAGCAGCGTCACCTTTCCGGACAAGACGATCAGCAAATGATTGTCGGTCTGCTCCGCCTCGAGAATGAGGTCGCCTGCGCTGGCTTCAAAGAATTCGCCGCGCTCTACGATCAGAGCCCATGTGCGCTCGGACAGTCCCGTAAGACTGTCACTCTGTTCTGGAGAAACGGTCCGAAGCAAGCATTGACCTCATGTGATTACGCCACGAATTTTTGCGACTTTGACATGTAGTCTGATTCTCGCATTGCCTCACACAATCTAGACAATGTTTTATTGCTCCGGAGACTTTGCAAGATCTGAGACCCTGCATCACTGGTATTCTTCTGGTCTCTGTCGGTTTCAAATCCAGTTTCGAAAAACCACCGAATTTCCACGTCGAACAGCTTGGCCGCACGGCTCACGAAATTTGACGGGATACGCAACGATCCCGTCTCGTACTGCTTCAACTCCAACTCGGACAAGTCGAGATTGTGCGCGGCCGCGGACGCGTCAAACCCAGCGGCCCGGCGCGCATATCGGAGCCGTTCACCGATGTGCTGATCCAATGTCATAAGCGTCCTCCCCTGCGCAAGCTTAACGCGAGTCGCAAGCGTAAACTAATTTACACTGAAAGTTAATGAGCGGTAAATCGTTCTGCTGTCGATCCGGTCAGCGAACGACTATTCTGGCAGCTGATCGACCATCTGACAGTCCTGAAAAGCCTGCTCCGCATATGTGTACTCAAAGAAGCCCGCCGCCTGCGGGGCAAGGGTTACACCGTACACATCGTTCTCGGTCTCGGCAAAGCAATGCATCGGCATGGCCGTGTAATTGTTGAGGCTGACCTGGGCGACGATCTGATCAGCTTTGCAGTCAAACGCCTGCACGACAAATACGCCATTCTTCATGGCGCGCGATTCACGCACAAAGCCATAGGTTGCGTCGAGGGCGGCGCGGCAGTCGCCGGTCTCCAGGCGATCTGTAAAAGGCGTCGCCTGAATCTGTCCCAAGCTGGCGGTTCGAATCACACCGTCCCCGGTCGAGGCCGCCGTGGCGCAAGCATTGAGGAGCAAGCCAGCCAGCGCGAGCGCACCTGGGATTTTCGGAATCGGTCGTGTGAAACGCGGCATTGCCATTCCTTTGCGCTCGCCATTCTGCTCTTCCGCCTATCCCCTTAATAAAAAACTACCTGTGATAGCATTTTCGACCACGCCGCGCGATGATCGCTGACGGATCTCACGCGGGACGTTTGATTGGATCAACCTTATGGAATCGCGCGAGGCTCGCGAATTGAGCCGGACCGGCAAGACGCCCCGCGGTTCACGAAAGGAAAGCGAGACCGTATGTCAAACAGCGTCAGTTTCGACTTCACCGCGAAGCTCAAGGACGGGGAGACCCTGCTCTGGACGGGGCATGGCAGCGGGCGCAATTTGAGTTTCAACATCCTGTTTCCGATGATCGGCGTCAGCGTGCTCGGATTTTTTCTCGTCCTGGCTTTTCCGCTCAGTGGATTTCAGGTCGAGATGGCGCTCGTTTCCCTGTGGGCATTAGTGATCGCGGGAATTGTCCTGTGGTTCTTCCGGGCGCGGATGCTGGGCCCTGGAAAGGAAGAATACGCCATATCGAGCGAGCGGGTTTTCATCGTATCGGGACCAATTGGACGAACCTGCCGCACGTACCTGCCAACGCCGAAAAAGCGGGCACGCGGAACCGCTCTGAAATTCTATGCGATCAAGCACGTTCACAAACGCCGCGCCGTGATATTCCTGCCGGAGCGCTCCAAATCCATGCCGCAGGGCTATCCGCCGGTTTTTATCGGGGTCGAAAACTCTCTGGAAGTTGCAGAGCTCGCCGCAAATACGTTCAAGCTCAAACTCATCAAACGATGAGTGAAACCGTCGGTACAGTTCCAGAATTTCAACCTTATGTTGAGTAAATCATCGAATGCTGATTCGTGGACATAGAGGTATGCCATGCAGACTGTATTCGACCTGGTGATCATTGGCAGCGGCCCGGCCGGGCGCCGTGCAGCGATTCAAGCGGCAAAGCTCGACAAGAAAGTGCTGGTCGTCGAGAAATCGCGCCGTGTGGGCGGCGTTTCGGTTCATACTGGAACCATTCCAAGCAAAACGCTTCGTGAAACCGTATTGAACCTGTCCGGGTGGCGCGAACGCGGTTTCTACGGCCGCACTTACAAAGTGAAGTCGGATATCTCCGCAGAAGACCTGCGCCATCGTCTGTCAAAAACGCTCGACCATGAAGTTGATGTTCTCGAACACCAGTTCACGCGAAACAATGTTACTCTGATCAATGGCCATGCGCGGTTTCTGTCCCGGACGGAAATCGAAATCACTGAAGCGGACGGCCGTAAGCAGACGGTCTCGTACAAGCGCGCGCTGATCAGTGTCGGCACCAAGCCCTATCGCCCGGACTATATTCCCTTCGATGGGCAGACCGTGCTCGACAGTGATGAGATCCTTCACGTTAAGACCCTGCCCCGATCGCTGACGGTTATTGGTGCCGGCGTGATTGGCATTGAGTACGCAACGATATTCAGCGCGCTTGATATCGCCGTGACGGTGATTGAACCGCGCACCAGCATATTGAGTTTTATCGACGATGAACTGATTGATGAGTTCACCTACGAACTCAGAGATCGCGGCATTCGCATGATGCTTGGGTGCAAGGCACAAACGGTGCATGCGGGGGACGGTTATTGCGTGGTCGATCTCAGTGATGGCCGCAAAGTCAAATCGGACATGGTGCTGTATGCGGCGGGCCGGATCGGCGCCTCATCTGATATCGGGCTTGAAAATATCGGACTTAACGCCGATTCGCGCGGACGCCTGAAAGTTGATCCGGTCAGCTATGAGACTGAAATTCCGAACATTTATGCAGCGGGTGATATTATCGGCTTTCCAAGCCTCGCCTCGACATCGATGTCGCAGGGCCGGATCGCCGTCTGCCACGCCTTCAACGTCCCGAACCCCGCGCAACCAGAACACTTTCCTTATGGCATTTATGCCGTGCCTGAAATTTCGACGGTCGGCCTGTCCGAGCGCGAGTTGAAAGAACAAGGCATCCCGTATGAGTGCGGTATTGCGCGATTTCGGGAGACCTCGCGCGGCCATATCATGGGGCTTCAGCGCGGCATGTTGAAACTCCTGTTCCATATCGAGACCCGCAAATTGCTGGGGGTTCACATTGTCGGCGAGGGTGCGACCGAACTGATCCACATTGGCCAGGCCGTGCTCGTGCTAGGCGGCGAGCTGTCCTACTTCATCGACAATGTCTTCAACTATCCGACACTGGCGGAGGCCTACAAGATTGCGGCGCTCGATGCCTGGAACCGGCTGTCTCTGCATCACCACATGCCAGAGACTAACGCCCCAGCCGACCTCGCTGTGGTGAATGGCTAGGCCTTAATTCAAGACGGGACGATCCTGATGAACAAAAATAGCCTCACCTTGCTCGCCGTCCTGGCCCTTTGTGTGTCCAACCTGTTTGTCGGCATTACTACGCAGAACAAACCCCTGATCCTTGCCAGCGCGGCGATTTCGGCGGCGCTTGCGCTGTTCTACATTGCGCGAGAATTACTCGCGGCGCGGCGCACGGACGCTGAAGCCTCCCGAGTGCCTGTAAACGCGGGTGCGAAAGCCGCGCCGAAGGCGAAGGCTTCCATCTGGGTGTTTGTCGCAATTCTTTTCATCATACTGCCCGCCTTGATGTGGACCTTGCAGACACTTTCTCGCTGAACAAAACGACTTTCGCCCAGGTGCTCCGCGCTGTTTTGTGCATCAAATATTACGTATTGCGCTGATGCGGGAATGGTGTCTTAATCGCACCTGTTGGCAAAGATCGATATGATCGAAAGTGGCAACGAGGGGAATTTTGAGCGCGGTATGAGCAAGCCCATACTATCCGTCGACGACCTGGTCTATGTTGCCGATATGCTCCGCGCGATCGCCTGGGCGAGAGAAGATCTGAACCCGGCCTCACCGGAAGCTCTGTATGAACTTGAAGCATGTCTTGGCGCCGCAGAGTCGGCGCTTCGGCGTGTCGCAGCTGAAATGAATGTGGTTGTCCCAGCCGGTCAGAGATCAAACTGAGCGACGCGCGTCCGTCGCGTCAAACACGTCCTGCCCGGGTAGCCCTGCAAAAAACCAGCTCAAAGGCAGGTCCAGGATCCTCGCCAGGCGCGCCAGCTGAATTGAGGGAATTCGCACTTCCCCCGACTCCATGGTCTCGATCTCGCCCGCCCCGAGACCAAGCTCTCGCGCGAGCGTATTCACGCCCATGCCGCGTTGCTCGCGCGCTTCTGTAATCTTTCGACCTAAGTGTCGATCTATCTCTGATGCCGACACGGTTTCCCCCGGATTTGTCGTCTATATGCACGACGCCGCCTTTCATACGGATCAGTCGAGTCGCGCAAGTAAAATATTGCTTAGTATCGCACCCAGTTCACCTCAAAATGCGTCACGAACAGGTGAACGCGCCTCCGGTGATCTACTTTAGATTGAATTTACCATTACCGCCTTACTCTCTTCTGCAGAGGCGAAAGCATGTCAAAAGCGAACAACAATCATTTGGATATCCAGATCGGCCAGCGCATCAAACGCGCGCGTCTGGAAGCGGCGATCACACAACAGGAACTTGGAGAGATCCTGGGCCGGTCCAGCCAGCAGATCCACAAATACGAACAAGGTAGCAATCGGGTGTCCGCGGGCACGTTATTCACAATCGCTCATGCGCTGGATCGGTCGCTGGACTGGTTCTTCACCGGCGTTGAGACCCTTGCAGCCTCTGATGCCTCGCCCCGAATGCATTAGCCGACGGGCTCACCATCGAAAGTCGCAATTACGGATGCGTTTGTTCTCGCTACAAACCCGGTATTCTCGAGCACTGATGTCAGCCTCTTCAGCTGATCGCGGGCGATCAGCCCCGCAACATTGATCGTTTTCGACGGACTGCGAACGAGGAACTCCACCAAGGCAGGAGGAAACGCCGCCGCCAGATCAGTAGAGGCGAAGACCGGGTCGTAGCGACCAATCGGGACCCACATCGCAAGCGCCATTTCAGGGTTGCCTTGATGCAGGTGGGCGACGGGCAAGTCAGCGACTCGCGCGCGCTGGATGAGGCTGCTTATGCCGTGGGCAAGTCCGAGGCAATTTCGGCTTTCCATGCCGTACACGCGCGAGTTGACCACCAGCAAGGACATTCAGGCGGCTGCCACCCTGACATCATCTCCGCCGCGACCGCGCGAGGCGTCAAGTATGCCGGGGACATCCCAGTGTCCTTCTGGCCGGATGACCTCATACGGATCTGACGTTATCCGGATGGCTTCCGGATGAGCTGCGATCGATATGACCATTTCCTTGTACTCGAAGTCAGAGAAATAGAAGCTGGGCCGGTCTTTAAGCAGCTCGCAGTTCAGGGTCTTCGACCAGAGCGGCCAGAGGCGCGCCTGTATCTGGGCGAGCATCCGTCTGAACCCTTTGCGGGCCGCGACTTCGCACGCCGCAGCGAGAAGCACCTTCACCACGCCGCTGCTGCGGTGCGGTTCCAAAACGCTGACCCGCTCGATTTTTCCGAAACCGGCAAACCAACGCAGGCGCAAGGTCGCGATCGGTTGGCCTTTATAGTGGGCGAGCAGATGTGTCGCGCACATATCATTGCCGTCAAACTCTTCATCATAGGGGCAATCCTGCTCGCCCATATAAGTGAGCGTGCGCACGGTTACGACTTTCTGATAGGCATCGAAGCTTCGAACGAGCTCGATGTCGAACTTGTCGATCAAGTCCGGGGAGAGCGGCTTAGCCAGACCCGTCTGCCCGATATCCGTTATTTCCAACATCATGCGGCATCCTGTTCTGGGCGCCGAACCGGGGGCTGCATCCACAATTTGTCGGCGCCGAATCCCGCCGGGTGAAATCCGATACTCTCCATCGAACGAACACCATCATCCGTCGCGCCGCGGGCGAAGGCGGGAACCTGCCCATAGCCATCAACCCGCATCGTGACGGTGGCCATCATGACATTCTTGCGCGCCTCATGAGTTGCCCCCGCATAGGCCCCCACATAGACGCCGGCGCAAGTCTCACCGCGTGCGGCCAGGTGCGATTCCTTTGGCCCGCCAGGATTGAACTCGCCGGTCTGAATCGCCTTCAACCCCTCTGGCGATACCGGCACGATGATGAAGATTCCATCGATCGGATCGCCGCAAATCCAGCTTGTCGAGCCGGTGATGCTGTTGATCCAGTCTATCGTTTCGGCGGACGTCAACTCGCTTCCGAGCAACTCTTCGGCGAGCGCCATCATTTCCTTGTGCTCGGACGATTTCGCCAGTCGCCAGCCAAACGCGCCCATCCCCTTTATGATCTTGTCCCGATCCAGAACGAACGGGTAGGTTTCCAGTTCTTCTAAAATTGTAGCCATCGCTGCTCTCCTTCTAATCTTCGTGGATGACACAATTCGAGGCAGGTCGATGCAGACAGAATCGAATTAGGGTAGTACAGAAATGTAATAGGGTGATGGATAGTGGAACGGCTGCAGCATAATGTTTGAAAATCTGGACTGGGATAAGCTCAAAGTCTTCAGCGTCGTGGCTGAATTGGGCAGCATGAATGCCGCTGCGACGCGACTGAAAGAAACAGCGCCCACCGTCTCGCGCAAGATTGACGAACTGGAGCGTACGCTCAATGCACGCCTGTTATACCGGTCCCCGCGAGGCGTCACCTTAACCGAAGCTGGCAAGAAAGCGCTGCGTTATGCCGAGATCATGTCCGACGCGGCGGACGGCCTGCGCAGCGATGTTCTGGACCATGACCTGCCGGCTGAAGGTCCGGTGACATTGTGCACCGGAGATGGCCTGGCCGCGCACTGGATCGCACCCCACTTGCCCGAATTTCACCTGCAGAACCCGAAGATCGAACTGCGCCTGGTGACCACGGACCAACCAGACGCCGACCTTCTGAACGAGAAGTCGGAAATCGCCATTCAATTCAGCGAGCCACTGCGCCAGGAAATTGTCTCCAAGAAGCTCGGAATCCTGCACTACTGCTTTTTCGCTGCGCCGGAATATCTGGAGACATTCGGGCGTCCAGCCAGCCTGTTCGACTTGCACAATCACCGCTGCATCATTCACTCGGGCTATGTGAACCAGATGGAACGCTGGGCGCCAAAGGCGAAGCAGTTCCGAGACCTGATCGATTTCTCTCTGGTCACAAATTCCGGCTCCGTGATGATTGAGGTCTGCGCCAATGGGGGCGGCATTGCACTGCTGCCGACCTATGTGCACAGCCTGGGCAAGAATATGGAACCTTTGATGCTGCCTGAGGTGGCACCGATTCGATTCTGGCTGACTTATACAGAGCGCGTCCGGCGCCTCGCGCGCGCCCAGATCGTGATCGATTGGATACGCAGCCTGTTTAATCAGAAGTTTTCTCCCTGGTTCCGACCGAATTTCATACACCCTCTCACCACGGATGAGGCTGATATGACCGTGGATCTGATGTCCGAAACTGTCTCAGTATCTCAAAATGCGTAATACCCTCCATATAAATTGGACAAACAGTATTGCAGAAATTATGTAACCGACCGGCTTGCTATAACGCGCCCGTTTCGTGTCCAACTGCTCAATCAAAGGGGATATCGTTAGGAATACGCTGATGTCGGGTAAAAAAGATTTACCTGAATTATCGCCAGAAAGGCGCGACAAGACACCTTTGGGCGAAGCGCTGAGAGCGCGCTACGAGGAAGTGTTGAACGAACCGGTTCCGGAAAAGCTCAAACAATTGATCGAAGCGCTCAAAGAAAAAGAGCGCCAGGATGCGAATGGCGAAAACGCCGCCCCTGCCAAAGACGATACCGATTGAACCCAAACCTGGGCCAGGCCCAAAAAAAGCGCGGCTGTGATTCACCAGAAAGCCGCCTGATTTTTTTCTGACATTTTTTTGAGACAGGTGGGAACAATCCCGACCTTGCCCGCATATTGTCTGATGTAGCGCCTGCTACCGGACACTATGGAATGCTCGAAAGGAATATTTGAAATGGGGCCGGATTCACTTATTGATCGCGAATTGCCACAATGGACAAAATCCATGCGGCGGCATGCGCATTACGCACAATCTATCGAAACAGAAGAGCTCGCCGATGCCGAACTTGATATTCAGGTGGATATTCTCAAAGCCATGACCGCCAAGGCCGCAGAAAGCCCGGCCGATATGCTGCTCAAGCTTAAACTATGGGAGAGCTTCGTGTCTCCAAATGGCGAGATCGGCGAAGACGAGATCGAGTCCCAGCTCATCCTGTCCGTGATCCGGGACCTTGAAGCGTTCATGCAGTCCGGCGGCAGCTCAATGGCGACCTACGCGCAGGCATCCTGAAGGATGCCTCACCGCGAGGCCGCCATGTGCGCAAATTGGAAAGCCCGAAAGGTTAGCGCGCGCCTGCAAGGCGCAGCACTTCGCGCACCGGTCCGAGATTATTGCTTTGACGCAAATCCAGAAGCAGGTTCATGCAATCGCTGAACTCGGTCGTATCGGATGCGTCTGTCTCGCCAATCCGGTTGACCACGTCTTCATCGAAGAACCAGCTGATTGGCAAATCCAGGACCTGCGAAATTTCATATAGCGTTCCGGCGGACACACGGTTCACACCTTTTTCGTATTTCTGAACCTGCTGAAAGGTCAGGCCGATCATGTTTCCAAGCTGCTCCTGTGTCAGCTTGGCGTCGCGGCGCGCCTGACGGATTCGGCGGCCCACTTGATGATCCACGTGTGACGGGGTCTTCGCACTCATATTTCTCTCCATTCGCGTGCGGCGTGTTATAATTGAAAATGCCGCTTATTCGCGCAGCGATAGTATCGCCGACATAGTGAAGAGAAGGTAAACTTGTTTACAGGCCGAGGTCTTCGCGCAAAATCGACTGCGAACACATTGTTTCTTTTATACTATTTTGAATCTCGGCGGCCTTGGCCTTTAAAGAGAGGATTTGTGCGTCCAGCGCCTCGGCTCTCGCCTGAAGGTAGCGGCCATAGCCATTTTGCAGACTGATTCGCGTAAACCCGTCCGGTTCAACATCGAGTTTCGTGCGCTCTTCCAGCAGGTCCCGGCGCTTGCGCTCGATCAAACGGATTTCTGACATGACCGCGCTCAGACGTCGGACCTGGTTCTGATGCTTCAGGTCGAGCAGCTTCGGAACAATCTCATTTGGATCAGCCATCACGTTTTCCTATGTGCTGACGCACGCGTTCGACATATTGAATGGCCGCCGCCACGGCTGCGAAATGCTCGTGCTTGATCTCTTCATCAATCTCGACCAGGCGATACATGGACCGTGTCGTCGGTGGATCTCTGTAGATCGGCACGCCATTGGCCTGCGCCACTTCGCGGATCTTGGCGGCCAGGTGGTCGACGCCCTTGGCGACGCAGATCGGCGCGTTGTCGCTGTCGGGATCCCATTTCAGCGCAACCGCATAATGCTCCGGGTTGACCATGACGACGGTGGCGCTTTCGACATTTTTGAGCATGTCATTGCGGGTGATTTGCGTGCCGCGTTCACGCCGCTGCTGTTTGAGCTGAGGGTCGCCCTCATTCTGTTTCATTTCTTTCTTGAGGTCTTCGCGTGTCATCCGCAGGCGCTGAGCGTGCAGATATTTCTGGAGCGGCAGATCAAGCAGCGCGAGCGCCAGATGGAATAGTCCGAAATAGAAAATCAGCTTCAGGATCTGATTGAGGGTAAACTCACCGAGCCCCTCCCGGCCCAGCGCGCTGGCGCCATAATACTCTGTCGCGAAATAGAGGAGGAAATAGGCGGCGATCAGGCCGGCAAAGATCATCTTGGCGGCGTCTTTGAGGAAATCGAGTAGTCCCTTGGCGCCATATTTCTTCTTGATATTCTCAACCGGCGAGAGCTTTTTCACATCCGGTTGAATTTTCTTGGTCGAAACGGCGATCCCCTGCTGCAGCACCAGGACCACCAGGACGCACGCGGCCAGCACCATGAAGATGGGCAGGATCGCGAACAAGATGTCGGCCAGGGTTCGCCGCGTTTGCACGCCATGATCTGTGAAAATGTCAGTGGCGTATTCTTCGGCATAGTAAAACAGGCTCGAGAATCCGCTCGATAGCTGGCCGGATGTGAAAGAGACGAAGATGAGGGCGGAAAGTCCTATTCCGATCAGGAGACCAAATGTATTGGCCTCCTTGGACATTGGGACATCGCCATCCTCGCGCGCCTGTCGCAGCCGCTCGTCGGAGGCTTCAAACTCCTTTTCGCCGGACTGTTCTTCCTGTTCAGCCATGACGTCCTATAACCACACAATCAGCTGCATAATCCGCTCCTGCCATACCATCAGAAGCGATCCGATGGACACCGCCAGCAAGAACAATCCGGCCCCGACCAGGAATGGCGCGCCGACAAAAGCAACCATCATTTGCGGCATCGCTTTGTTGATGAAACCGAGACAGATATTGTACAAAAGATTCATCGCCACGAATGGCCAGGACAGCATGATCGCAAACGCAAAAGCGGCATAGATGCTGTCGAAAAGATAGGCTTGCCCGGTCCAGGAGACGGCCCCGACCGGCACCGTTTCGTAGAGGCCGATCCAGCTGCTGATCACTTCCAGGTGAAAATTCATCGAGAACAGCAAGGCTGCGCCCGCCATTGTCAGCAGATTGGCGGTGGCGGTCTGGGCCTCGTCCTCGAGCGCCACACCAAGAAATTGCGACAAGCCGATCGACTGGGCAATCACGGCGCCTGCGATCCCAAGCACCCAGATAATCACCCGCAGCCCGATGCCGAGGAACAGGCTGAGCAGAGTCTCCGTGAACAGAACGAACATGAAGTCCGCCATCCGGGTTGGCATCTCATACTCTGTGATCCCCAGTCCGGAAATCGCCGCCGACAATGCGAGCAGAACCATGATCCGGACCTGTGCCGGGACGACTCGCTCACCGATGCCCGGAATCAGAATGATCACAAAAGACAGCCGGGCGACTGTCAGCATGAACTGCCCGACCCAATCCGCCAGGTCAGGCCCGAGCAGGTTGATGATCGGGATCATACGACCCCTACGATTTGGGGCTTGGTTCCCGACTTGATCTCTTCATAAGCCAGCACCGCATTGCGGATGCCTTTGCTGGCCAGCACCGTCTGCAGGAAACGCCGCCGCTTGGAGGATGTGGCAATCGAAGCCACGACCCCGCGCGAGGCGGTCTCATTGAGCTTCTCCTGAATGCCATTGAGCAACTCACTGAACAATTCCGGCGGCAAAGCGATATCTGTCGCTCCGCCTTCTGACTTGATCTCATGCTCGGCAAATCTCTGTTCCCAATTGGTCGAGAGCTGCACCAGCGGCAAGCGCCCTTCCCCGTCCTGGAGCTTGTTCAGGATCTGGAAGGACAGGCGCTGACGCACCAGTTCAATAATATGTGTGACTGTCGCGCCCTGCGATTTCGCCTCGCCCACTGTTTCAAGAATGAGGAAGATGTTGCGGATCGAGACACGCTCTTCCAGCAAGGCCCGAAGGACGGACAGCAACAGCTCCGGCGCGACTTTGGTCGGGATATACTCATCCAACAGGCGCTTATTGTTCGCTGCGCGATCTTCGTCCGAAACCGAAGTCAGCGCATCAAGCGTGTTCAGCATCACCATGCGCGTGAAAATGAGAGAGAAGTTTGCCTGGATCAGCTCCAGCATGTGCGTGGCGAGGACTTCAATCGGCTCTATGACAGGCACGCCTGCAGCGACCAGTTCCTGTTTCTTGGTGGTCGGCAACCAGCGCGCGGACGCTTTATAGACAGGCTCCTGAACCTTCTCGCCCTGCAAATGCGGCAGCTGTTCCTCTTCCATCAGCGCCAGGATAGATCCTGGGCGTAGCAGACCTGTATCCACCGGCACGCCCTGAATCTTGAGGCGATAGATATTGCGATCCAGCGTCGGATTGTCGGTCATCCGTATGGATGGCAGCACGAAGCCATACTCTTCGGCGATATAGCGGCGGATCTTTTCGATGCGCGCTTCTATACCGCTATCGCCCTGCAGGACTGTCGCGACCAGGTCTGGTGCGACTTCCAGATGGATCTCGTCCGAGTGAATGGAATCGCCGATCTGGTCGGCGCGTTTGGTGTCTTCCTGCTCTTCGGTGACCGCGCCCTCTTCGATTTCCTTCTGTTGTTTGCGGAGGAAATAGGCCGCGATGCCGAACCCGGCGGATGCCGCCATGAAGGGCAGGAACGGCAATCCGGGGAACAATGCGAAGACCAGCAACAATCCTGCGACAATCATCAGCGCCGTGGCGTTGCCACCGAGCTGCTTGCCCAGGGCTTCGTCAATCGCGCCATCATCGCGTCCCTTGGACAGAAGCAGCGCGGCAGACACAGAGACGATCACGGCAGGGATCTGAGAGACCAGGCCGTCGCCGACGGTCAGGATGGAATAGTTCGCCGCTGCCTCGCCAATCGACAGGCCGTGCGCGCCGACCCCAAAGCCAATCCCGGCAATCAGGTTGAGCGCGGTGATCAACAGGCCGGCAATCGCGTCGCCTTTGACGAATTTGGACGCACCATCGAGCGAACCGAGGAAGCTCGCTTCCTCCTGCTCTTTCTGGCGCCTCTGGCGGGCTTCTTCATGGCTGATCGCGCCGACAGCGAGGTCTGAGTCAATCGCCAGCTGTTTGCCGGGCATCGCGTCCAGGGCGAAGCGCGCGCCCACCTCTGCCATGCGGCCTGCACCTTTTGTGATGACCATGAAATTCACAATGATCAGAACGCCGAAGACGACGAGCCCCACAAACAGGTTTCCGCCCATGATGAACATGGCGAAGCCTTCAATAACACCGCCTGCCGCATCAGTTCCGGAGTGACCCTCGGAGATAATCAGTTTCGTCGAGGAGACGTTGAGCGCAAGGCGCAGGATCAAGGATGCCAGCAGGACACTCGGGAAGGATGAGAAATCGAGCGGCTTCTCGATGAAGATGGATGTCGTGAAGATCAGGATCGCAAACGCAAACGAGGCCGTCAGCCCGAGATCAAGCACCCAGGCCGGGACTGGCAGCACCATGACCAGAATAACCAGCATCAAACCGATCGCCAAGAGCGCGGTCGGTTTGGACAAATCGAGCAGTTTCATGTCTGACATCCGCGCCCTAACCCAGGATCAGAGGAATGATGGTGTTGTTGAACAGATCCAGACAAACGCGCGTCATGTATCCGATGCTGAAGAAGAAGACGACGACGACCGCCACGATCTTCGGCACGAAGGTCAGCGTCATTTCCTGAACCGAGGTCAGCGCCTGAATGAGGCCGATGGCAAAGCCGAGCACCAGCGTGACTCCCAGAATGGGGAGCCCCATCAGCACGCCCGTCCACAACGACGCGCGCAGTACTTCGAAAATTTCGGATTCGCCCATCATGCCCCAAGCTCCGACTAAACAGGCATACGCAGAAGTTCCTGATACGCCTCGACGACTTTGTCGCGGACGGTCACGGCGGTTTCGAGGACCATTTCAGCATTTGCCAGCGCTTCGACCATGGCATGCGGGTCGGCGCCCGTAACCGCGGTCTCGACGGCGGCTTTTTCAGCTTCCTGGATGGCAGTCTTGAAGTCAGAGACACCTTTGGTGACCGGGTTGTCGTCCTCAGCCGGCTTGGCCGCGCCGCTGGTCGGCGTCTGGATCTTGGCCGGGTTGATCGCGGCGTAGGCGCCAAATCCGAAATTCGTCACTTAACCCTCCTTAGCGCCGCAGCACGTCGAGCAATGAATTGTACATTGTCCGGGCCTGCTGGAATGAATTGAGATTGGCCTCGTAGGACCGGCTGGCTTCGCGCAGATCCGCCATTTCAGTGACCAGAGACACGTTTGAGAGCGTCACATAACCCTCAGGATCGGCCATCGGATGCTCGGGATTGAACTCTGTCGCACCTGGCGTCTGGTCGAGCACGGTGCGCAGCGCCGCGAACGAGACATTGCTCCCGGCGGGTGGGTCGCTGACCAGGATCTTGCGCTTGTAACCCGGTGTATCTGCGTTGGAGACATTCTCTGCGCCAACCGTGATCCGCTGCGATTGCGTCCGCATTCCCGCGACTGCCTGCTGCATGGAAAAATCAAATGGATTCATGGCTTAAGCCCCTATGTCCGTCGCCCAAGTGCAAGCTTCATCAGGTCCATGGACTTGGTGTAGACATTGAGCGCCATGGTGTGTTTGCCGACCGCCTCGGCGGACTTGAACACTTCCTCCTCAATACTCACAGTATTGCCATTCGGTGCCGCCGCGCCGGTCGCCAGGCGCTGGTCAAATCCTTGCGAAAAATCGACTCCCCCCGGCTGGTGGCTCGTGCGTGCCATGAACTCGGAAAAGGACTCAACCTCGACGGCTTTGTAGCCAGGCTCGTTCGCCCGCGCGAGATTTCCAGCGCTGGTCTTCTGGGTCTCCGCCGCGTGCCGCGCCATCGCCCCATAGATCTGGAAGAGCGACATATCAGACAGCATCGAGAAATCCTCATAAGTTAACGATTCTGCAAAATTTGCGACTATAAGTTGAAGAAAGGATTAACAGATACCCTGGGTTTAATTAACTTTTGACGACGCATAGCCAGTTCGCATCACCCGGACGACTTTGGGGGTCCGTGACCGAGATTCTTCCCGGAATGATCTCGCTTGCCGGGATCAGCCACGCCTCAGGCATTGGCGACAGTGTAATCATCGAAAAGCCTGGCCAGCACCTGATCGGCGAGATCATGACGGTGACCGGCGAAGGCGCGAGGGTGCTGATGTACAGCTCCACTGACGCGCTCCGGATTGGCGATCGTGCCTATGTCTCACACCAGGATCATGTCGAGATTGGCGACGACTGGCTGGGATCGCTGGTCGACTATCGCGGACAGGTGATGATGCGACGCGTGCCGGACAGCGCTAGCCCGCGTGCTGTTATCGCCCCGCTGCAGCGCGATCCGATTTCGCCGGCCGAGCGCAAACCCCTTGGGCCGCGCCTGTCGACTCAATTGAACGTCACCGACACCTTGTTGCCGATCTGCCGGGGCCAGCGCATCGGGCTGTTTGCCGGGTCGGGCGTGGGGAAATCTACGCTGCTCGGGCGGCTGGCGGGCGGCATGAGCGCCGACCGCGTGGTCATTGCGCTGATCGGTGAGCGCAGCCGCGAAGTCCAGGAATTTATTGACAGCGTCCTGCCGCCGGAGATCCTGCCAAAGACCACGATTGTTGCTGCGACTGCCAGTGAACCGCCAGGCGCCAAGAAGCGCGCGGCTTACTGCGCCATGGCGGCGGCCGAGTATTACCGGGACCAGGGGCATTCGGTCCTGCTGCTGTTTGACTCGCTGACCCGGTTTGCTGAAGCCCACCGGGAAACCGCCCTGATGGCAGGCGAAACCCCGGCGCTGAACGCGTTTCCGCCCTCGACTGTGCGCGTCGTCTCGGAACTTGCCGAGCGCACCGGTCCGGGCGCCAAGTCGGGCGGCGACATCACCGCCATCTTTTCTGTTCTCGTCGCAGGTTCGGACTTTGAAGAGCCCGTTGCCGATATGGTTCGCGGCATTCTGGACGGGCATATCGTTCTGTCGCGAAAGATTGCAGAGCGCGGACATTATCCCGCGATTGATGTCCTGCGCAGTGTGTCACGCAGCCTGCCCAAGGCGGCGACTGACGAACAGAATGAGCTCCTCAATCTCTTTCGCCGCCTGATGACCACATATGAAGAGATTGCCCCCATGGTCCGCGCCGGTCTGTTCGAGTTCGGAACCGATCCGCAAGCTGACCTCGCACACGCCTTGCACAAAGGGTTGGATCAGTTCCTGACCGAGCCCAGCAATGGGATCGACATGGCGTTCGATTATCTCAAGGGATTGCTGATGCCGGCGCTGGAAGCCCAGGCGGCTGGACGCGTTGAGCCGGGTTAGAAGCGGCTCAGGAACAGGTTCTGACTGGCAAACGATCCAAAGCCAGCCGCATTGCCGAGCAGCACCAGAGCCGTTTGCGCTGGTCCGGTCGCCGCAGCGTTCCGGTTCAAGCCATCAAGCGCCATATAGCGCGAGACCATGCGGTCGATGACGTCCGGATCCTTGAGGTCCTGAACCGAGGACAGGCCGAACTGGCTTTTCAGCTTTTCATCCAGAATGCGCGCCTGCTGGTCGAGATCGAGTTTCTGCACCTCGGTCGGCAATCCAAGCGCGCTTTCAAGCACTGTTCGAACCGGCACGCTGCCAAGCAGACGATATAGCACGGTCTGGTCGGTTGACCCTTCCGTGACAAGCTCGCTCACCTCGTCCTGATAGTTCAGGCTGAGGCGCATCGCATTGTCCTGCTCGCCGACGGCAAGTTCGAACGATTCAGCCGCGAAGCGCGCCGTGACGCGTTCCAGGTCCGGCAAGGTCAGCAGGATCTTGCCGTCAATCGGGCGCATCTCTTCGGCGAAACGGCTATATTGAGGATTATTGAGACGCGCGAGAAACGTGCTTGCCGGATCCTGCACCTCTTCAAGCACTGTGCGGACATAACCGGTTTTCCATTCCTCACCTGCCAGCCCGAACGCCGTCATTGAGATCCGGCGCAGGCGCGGGTCGCTCAGGAAATCCTCAACCGCCATCGGGTCTCTGAATTTCTCAGTGAAATAGTCGATATCGTTCTTGATTTGCGCCGACTTGGAAAAAGTTTCCAGCTGCGAATCATAGGTTGATTGCAGGAAGTTCCAGCCTCCAAAGCCCGACAGAGGTATGACCGGCTGGAATACCATTCTAGGCCGCCAATGCGCCTGAATTGTCCTGACCCAGCAATTGCGCCTCGAGCTCGATTACCTGCTTCAGGTAGCACAGTGCAGAATAGTAATTTCCGCGGCGAATCATTTCCCGCAGGGTCGGGATCAGGTCTGGCTTGATACGGCCAAACGCGCCTTTGAGGTCATCACACGCGCGGTAGAGCGCTGGCAGCGTATCGTCTTCTTCCAGATCCTTGGTGATCAGGAGCTGGATGGCATAGTAAACCTGCTTGACGGGCGTATCGACCTCTTCCGGCTTCAGCGCATCACGGCAGCGAAGCACCATCACGTCTGGGCCAGGGACACGAATGCGACCCGGTCGGTCGCCATTTTCGAGCATTGTGCCATTGATAATAAAGCGCTCACCCGGAGCGAGTTTTAACATTAAACCGGACATTCCTAGTCCCCTCTTTGAGTCTACCCTAATTTCTAGATCTGACCTTTGAGCCCACCCATGATGGATTGGTTGATTTCAATCAGATCGGCAATTTCACCTTCTCCGCTCAGAATCTTCATGCTGGAGCGGCGAACGAAAATAGAGAGTTCCAGGAGCGACTTGCGCGTGGCTTCATTCAACTGGTTTTCAGGATGAAGCAGGTCTGTGGCGAGGAGTGTCCACAGTTCGAGGTTTCGATTTACGGCGTCTGCCCAGGTCGAAGGATCCGTTTTCTCGAGATCTTTCGCAGCGATCAGTCCATCGGTGATTTGTTGAAACAAAGCATGTTCGAGAGACTTGTTATCGGCGGTTCGGTTGCGAACTTCGCCATACGCTTTGTGAGCTAGTGCCTGCAATCAATCCTCCCCGGATTATAAAAAAGAACCTGGAGCGCCCGATTGAGCGCTCCAGGTGGTTGGTATTATCGGAACAGTGACAGCAGAGACTGTGGCGCCTGGTTCGCGATAGACAGCGCTTGTGTACCAAGCTGCTGCTGAACCTGAAGGGCCTGCAGTTTCGCTGAAGCTGCTTCCATATCTGTGTCGGTCAGACCACCGATACCGGTTGTCAGAGAGTCGACCATGGTCTGAACAAACTCGCTCTGAGTTTCGATCCGCTTCTGAGCCGAACCGAAGCCTGCAGCGGCGTCGATCGCTTGACCCAGCAGCGTTTCGATTGATGTCAGAGCAGCGGTTGCACCTGTGTCAGTCGTCACGTCGATCGTGGCGAGGTCACCAAGACCACCGGCAGAAACGCCAGCTGTACCGCCAGTAGACGAGAAGGTCGTGATGGCAGTCGCGGCACCAGAATTGTTGGTGATCGAGATTGCATTGTCAGTACGTGTGACAACATAGTCAGTCTGACCGGTTGCAGCCAGGAAGTTTGAAAGCTGTGTTTCGAGGTTCGCGGCAACAGAGTTAGTGCTGTCGCTGGCGCTCGCAACATATTCGAACGTGCGTGTACCGATGCTGTTATTCGTACCAGTGTCATCGAGCTCGATGCGGTAGCCATTGCCGTCAGCCACAGAAGCGATCGTGACAACTTGCGTCGCGCCGTCGGCGATCGAGTCGCCAGTTCCAGCCGCTGTACCGCCATTGTCGATCAGAGACGTGTCAGTCACACCCGTACCGCCATAAGTGGCAGCTGTGCTTGAGTTGGAAATCGACAGGTCGGTCCGCGCAACGTTGATGTAAGACGCGTTGACAGTACCAGCAGAGGTACGGTCCAGAGACGCCAGAACGCTGACGTCGTCGGTTGTAGCACCGTCGATCAGGTTAAGTCCGTTGAACTGAGCGGCGCCAACGATAGATCCGATCTGGTCACGCAGCGCTGCGATATCCGTTTGGATTTTCGTACGGTCGACATTTTCTTCCTGAGCCGAAACGATCAGCTCTTTCATGTCCTGAAGAACGCTCGTGATTTGCTCAGCAGCGGAACGTGCAACGCCGACAGAAGAGTTACCGAGGTTCAGGGAGTCCTGAATTTGTTTGAAGCTCTCAACGTCTGTAGACATGACCGTTGAGATCGCCCAGATCGCGGCGTTGTCTTTAGCGCTAGAGACTTTTTTACCAGTCGAAATTTCAGACTGGACCATTGCGAGGTCTTTGTTGATGCCGCGCAATGTTTCAAGCGCGACCATGGCGCTATTGTTAGTGAGAATACTAGACATTGATGCTAATCCTATATTGGTGTGGTCCTAAGAGGGACTCTTTGTTCAATGTCATCCTGACAGCCCTTTTAAGGCAAACCACTCTTGGTTGTATTTTCTTGTTTACTATTACAGGGTGTACATTTTCTTAATGCTAAGCTTTGCTCTCGAACCCGCCGACTGAATCTGAGAATTTCACGCGGCTGCCATATTTATTATAGGATCCGACCAGCGTGTCGGACTGCATCCGTCCAAGACGCGTGAGGATTCGACCGAGGCCGTGGCGCATGGCTTCAAGGTGGCGACTGTGTTCACTCGCCGTCGCCTGGACGTTCTGGATGCGCTTGATCATGTCGGGAGACTGCTGCGCGAGCACGCCGGATTCGATGGCTGTGGTTAACGTATTAAAGTGTTCAAGCTTTACCTGGGCCAGCTCGCCAAGCTCATTCAGATTGCCCGCGACAATAAATTCCGCTTCGCGCTCGAAGACCGATTCAATAGAGTTAAGGCAGTCATCCAGTTGTTCTGTCGTCATGCTCATGCCCCGCTCCCGCTTTCGAGTTCGGTCGGCGTCGCCGCTTCATTCTGCTTATCCAGCAAGCCCAGCGGATGCTGTTTGGCGATATCTTCTGCAATCGCTTCGACAAAGTATCTTGAGAACATGGCCGCGCCGTCTCCGCCCCCGAGCGTCAGGGCTTTCTCGAGCCCGGTATGGGTCAGAAGCTCGGCCCAGAGCAATTGCTCGAATCGCACATTGGTGTTCTCTTCCGCGCTGAGTTTTGGCTGCGTCGGCACTTGCGCAACGCCCGTCGGCAAAGGGATCGACGTCGGTGTAATGGTCATTCCTAGACCCTCGAAAGCTTAATCGTTTTTAAACTTAAAGTTGTTAATTCAGTCTTTACGCCCCCTTGTTGTATTGAGGGCCAGTCAGGATGACGCAAAATGATATCGATCTTACCTTCTGAGGGCTTGGCGCCCGCACAGGCGGCGCCGAAGCAAAACAAAATCTCCGAACCTTCGTCAAAGCCCGACGACTCGTCTTTCTCCGCGCTCGTGTCGCGCGATGCGTCAGACGGCTCCCCCGATACCAGCACTGAAACCGCCGCGACCGACACCGCGCGTCCGATGCAAGCCGAAGGTGGTGACACGCCGCCGCGTGCGCCGCTCGCGCCCGCGCTCATCGGCGGCGAGATGAACGGCGATCAAAATGACGCTTCCATCCTCCCATCAGAAGATCCCGCGGCGCTGCAAATTGAACCCGATATCAAACAGGCGGCAACGCCGGCTGTCCCGAACGAAACGCTATCAGATGCCGAACTCGCTTTGTCAGCGACGGCAGATTCGCCTCAAGATTCACTGATTGTCAGCGACGCGGACAGCATCGCCCAGACCAAACGCGGTCAAACGCCTATTCTGCCCGGCACCGCCAATGCAGAGCAACTCGACGCAGCAAAGGCTGAAGTCGACCCGGCAGCAAAACCGATCACACCTTCAGACACTGACGTTCCAATTGCGCTCGATGCGGCGGACACGCAGACCAAGCGCGGCCGCGAGGCTGTTCTGCAAAGCGCGTTGCCTGGCGATGGCGCGGGTCTTGAGACGGACGACGCGATCAAGATCATCAGACAGCAGGATGGCGTGGATCTCACAGGCCCAGAGACGAAACTTGCAAAGCTTGCCAGTGAGGCCGATCTCGCCGCATCCGCGACCAAGTCGGCGCTTGCAACGCTCAACGGTGAAACCCGCGTCGTTGCGACCGCCGCAGGCACACCCGACGCTCTGATATCGGTTGCCCAGGTCGCATCGACGCCCGCGCCAGCCGCTGTATCGGGCCTGACCCCGGTCGCGCCTTCCATTCCGGTGGCCGCGCCGAGCGAAATCAATTCGATCATTTTGAACGCCGTGAAGAATGGCGGCGAGCCGCGCGAGCAATTGATCGTGCAACTCGATCCACCGGAACTGGGACGGGTTGCGATTGATTTCAAATTTGACGCCCAGGGCTTGCAGCAAATCACGGTCACTTCGGAAAATCCCGAAGCACTTCGCCGTCTGCGAGAACTCCACTTCGAACTGACTGAAGCATTGAAAGACCATGGCTTGTCGGAGCAGAATCTTTCATTTCGTCAGCAGGCGGATGATCAGTCACAATCATCCTGGAGCCAGCAAGAGCACGGTCGCTCCGGCGCAACGTTTTCGATGAGTGACGCCCCCGAAAAGGTGTCAGCGCCGCCGCCTCGGTCCAATGCCTCATATGCCCATGCGAACCGTCTCGATCTTACGCTTTAGGAGCTTGTCATGACCGAGGTAAACCCAGCCGCATCCACCGGTGCCAACACAACATCCGCAGCATCTAGTACGGCCGTGAACACGGCTGGCATCGGCGAAGAGTTCAACAATTTCCTGCAACTCCTCACCGCGCAGATCAAAAACCAGGATCCGCTTTCGCCGCTGGATTCAACGCAATTTGTGGAACAGCTCGCGACCTTCTCCTCGCTCGAGCAACAAGTGAAAACCAATGTCAGTCTCGAAGGCATTGCCTCGATGATTGGCGATTTGCACGCCATCATTGCGAATGACTGGCTGGGCCAAGAAGTGGCGGTTGCCTCCAAGCATGTGGCTTATGAAGGCAAGCCGGTCGAGTTTGAAGTGAACCCTTCGCTTGCGCATGATCAGGCTGTTCTGACGGTCACCGATGGCCAGAACAATGTGATCTGGCAGGAAGCCCTCGATCCGTCCAAACAGCGGCATATCTGGGATGGCAGTGTCGCCAATCAGAACAGCAAAGCCGCCAGCGGGATCTATCAGTTCCAGCTCGACCTGTTCAAGGACGGGCAACCCATCGCACAGACCGATGCCGAGTTTATCAGCAAGGTCACTGCACTCGGCAATGAGGATGGCAAACTGGTTCTGGGCACTGACAATTACATGACGGGTGACCTCGCCACCACCCGCAAAATCTCCCCGAACTAGAGATTCTGTTTCGCCATATCGACGATCAGAACATTCTGGATTCCGGTATCGATCGAGTCTCTGAGATTCATCAGGATCATCGAGCGGATGGTCTCGTAATTATTGATATTGGTCGGCTCTTCCAGGGTCCGCCCATCATTGCTGAGAGCGATCAGCGTCGTCATGATATTGTCGCGCAGCTTGGGTTCTTCGGAGAACAGTCTTTCTGATGTCGAATTGTCGGTCTCCAGGCTGATATGCAGAATCACCAGGCTGTTGACGTGGCCACCGCGCATGATCGGTACAACAAACTCGCGGCTGAACTTGTAATAGGACGAACTTCCGGCAGCGGCTTTCTTGCCGTGGCCATCATCGTGCGTGTCGGCTTTCTTGGCGTTCTTGCCGTGATCGTCGCCATGATCGTCCCCGTGATCATCGCCATGATGCTCATCGTCATCGGCGCTTGCCTGCGAGACTGATACCTCAGACGGCGTTTTGAGGACCACCGCAGCGAAGCTGCCAGCGGCGACAAAAATAATAGCAACGAGGCTGGTTACGATGAGTTTCATCACGTTTCCTTTTTAGAACGGAAGGACAGTTTCCAGGACCTTGGGAACAAGACCCCGTTTCATCCCGGCCATGGTTTCCCCCTGGCTCAGATAAGACAGATTGGCGTCGGCAATTTTCTCGTATGACACCGTGTTTGTGCGGGTAATGTCCTGGGCGCGGATCACGCCGGACACGGTGAGGTACCGGATCTCGTTGCTGACCTGCGTCTGCTGGTATCCCGCAATGATCAGATTGCCATTCGGCTCGACCCCGACCACGCGGGCGGACAGACGGAACGTGACTTGTTCGGCGCGGTTTACAGCGCCGCTCCCGGTCAGCGCCGCGGTCCGGTCATAGTCGACGCCAGGTGACAGCGACGCACCGCCGGGCAGCACTCCGTTCGCCCATTGTGGTAGACCGAACAAAGCGCCAAGATTGAACTGTTCATTTGTCGATCGGTTGCGCGAGAGCGACGTCTGGACATTGGCCTGGTCGTTCATGTCGACCACGACGGTGAGCAAGTCACCGACATCTTTTGCGCGGCGCATTCCCAGCAGCGCATTTGGCGCTGTCGTCCACAAAGACGCCGATTGCGCTGGCACTGGCTCTGCTGTTCGCGTGGATTTCGCCCAGTCGATTTGTTGCGGCGCCGTCTGCGCGGCGGTTTGTGTACCGCCAGATGCGCATGCAGACAGCGTGAGCGCGACCATTCCGGTCGCGGTGAAAAATCCTATTTTACCCATATCCAGCCTCCTGCTTGGACTGTGCCTTCGACCACCTGACGGGATTGAAGGTTCAAGACGGGGACGGTTTCATTCTCACCAGCTTCCCCCATGGCGCGACCGGTCAGCGAAATTTCGAGCGGCCCTCTCAGATACTTTACTGTGACAAGCTGATTGCGCTTAACGAGGCGCGGGCTCTGCGTGTCTTTTTGTTGAATACTCTGCCCGGCATAGATCGTCCGTCGGACTTCGCGCCCGATCAGAGCGTTGTGTTCATCCTGCCAGACATCCCCTTCGGGGCTGACATTTTCTGGCGTGATCAGATCACCGGCGCGAATGACATCATTTGCGGTCAGTGAGACAGGGCTGGATAGACTGAGCCCGAAGCTGAAAAAGATGGCGCTAATCATGATGCTACCTCAGCCGCGTCGTGGCCGCGAGCATTTCATCCGAAGCGGTGATCACTTTGGAATTGAGCTCATAACCGCGCTGCGCTTCGATCAGGTCGGAAATCTCCTTCACGACATCAACGCTGGAATCCTCCAGGAATCCCTGGCGCAGCGTACCGAGACCGTTGCTGCCCGGCACTTGCCGGTTCGGATCGCCAGAGGCCTCTGTGCGCCGGAACAGATTGTCGCCAAGCGCCTCAAGCCCCTTCTCGTTGACGAAGCTGACCAGCGAGATCACGCCGATCCCCTGGCCGTTTTCGTCATTGTCAAAATAAGCCGTGACCTGACCATCGCGGCTGATCGAGATCCGGTTGGCATCGGCGGGGATGGTGATCCCGTCCGCCAGCGGATAGCCGTCCATGGTGACGATCTGGCCGTCGGCGCTGCGATTGAGCTTGCCATCGCGCGTGTAGACGGACTCGCCATCGGGCAGCGCGACTTCCAGGAAGCCATTGCCGTCAATGCCGACATCAAGCTCGGCGCCGGTCTGGCGCATGGAGCCTTGCGTGATCTCCACGGAGACCGTCGAGGCTTTCACCCCGGTTCCGAGCTGAATACCTGCCGGGACCACAGTGCCGAGCTGCGACGTCAGCGTCCCTGGCGTGAGATATTGCTGATAGACCAGATCGGAGAATTCGGCGACGCGCGGGCGGTATGCCGCGGTGCTCATATTCGCGATATTGTTCGAAATGACATCGACGCGCATTTGCTGCGCGGCCATGCCGGTTGCTGCTATCTGGAGAGATTTCATGGCTTACCTCCTGTGCCTACCGGTTCCCTACCGTTGAAATAAATTGCGTGATGCGCTGGTGTTCCTCCTCCAGCACGTTTTGCCCCGCTTCATAGGCGCGCTGGACCTCAATCATCCGCGCCATCTCCAGAACGGGAGAAACATTTGACTGCTCGAGCGCGCCCTGCAGCACGCTGGCATTTTGGATGGGTTCGGTACCGCCAGCGGCTGTGAAGCGCGTGTCGGTATCGCGCTGCAGCTGGCCATTGGCTCTGAACACGCCAATCTGGCCGAGCAGCTCACCATCAACAGTGATCGTGCCGTCGCCGGCAATCGAGATATTCACGGCCTCTGGCGGGATCTGGATCGGCGTGTTGCCGGCGTCGAGAACGTTCGCGCCGTCAGGCGTTGTCAGCTGTCCTTCAGCAGAGACCTGAAACGCCCCTGCCCGGGTCAGGCGCTCGCCCGCCGGGGTTTGAATGGCAAAGAAGCCATCGCCCTGGATCGCAAGGTCGAACTGTCCGCCGGTAAATTTGACGGTTCCCTGGGTCAGGTCAAAGCTGTGCCCGGAGAGCGCGCCCATTGAAAGCGACGGTGTATCCGGCCCGGTATTGACGAGATATTCGGCAAAGACAGCGCGATCGGTCTTGAAACCCGTCGTATTGGCGTTTGCGATATTGTTGGCGACAAGCTGTAGCTCTTTCAACAATCCGTCTTGCCGGGATATCGTGGCGTAGATGCTGTTACTCATAGCTGGCTCCTGCCTGCGAAGATGAGAGGGTGAGTTTGGATGCTTCGAGAAGCGGGGTAATCTGGTAGGGCCGGAGGCGGGTCGTGCGGGCCTCAGCATCGGACGTCTGGCCGCGATGGATGCGCTTCACGCGTTCCAGGCGCAGGCCGTCCTCAAGGCTGATCTCGCCAGAAAGCGTCTCGACATTCGCCTCGTATAAGGTCCAGTCATCGGCAAGAGCCGCGTGTTCGACCAGCTCGAGCTGTGTCGACGGCGTGCCGTCCAGCCCGGCATAGGCCTGCGCTGCAACTTGCGCCGCGCCGGCCTGCGCTGCGCGAATGCCCGCCAGGCGATTGATATCAATCAGGCTTGGATAGGCCGCGCGCAGATCAAACAATTCGGCATCCTCGCGGTTCCAGTAAGCCGCTTGTGCCAGCAGTCCTGCGACGTCTTCATCGCGCTCAACCGATGCCAGTAGCGCCTCGACCAGGCTGATCAGACCGAGCTCCAGCGCGATTTCGGCACCGCGTCGGCGCAGCGCATTGCCCTGCTCATCATAGGGCAAGCTGGTATGAAACTGGGTCAGAGTCTTCAGGCCTTTCAGCGAGGCGGCAGGCTCTGCGCTGGCCAGATAGGCATCAAGCGACTCGATAATATTGCGGTCGACAGCCGCGCGCACTTCGTCGGATTCCGCGATCGGCAAAGTGCGCACCCGCTGCAGCCCGGCATAGAGGTTTT
Organism: Henriciella sp.; assembly: GCA_041984335.1. GTDB lineage: Bacteria > Pseudomonadota > Alphaproteobacteria > Caulobacterales > Hyphomonadaceae > Henriciella. Next base: position 27,020 of record JBHIYI010000002.1, read on the forward strand.
CGCTCTCCAGGTTCTGCATGACGAAGGCCAGGATCTGCTCGAATCCATGCTTGGTGTCATTCTGCTCGAGCACGTTCCAGGCTTCCTCAAGCGCGAATTCCTTGATGGTCGGACGCAGCGCGCCGTCGCGCTCGATCAGGATCAATAGCGCTGGCAGTTTCAGCGTCGGCCGGCTCATCAGCATCACCAGGCGATCATCGGACTCACTGCCATCTGGCATGTCGGCAATGGCTGTTTTCAGGGCTGTCAGCTGCGTCGAATTCTCGATTTCTTCATTCGAGAAAGTCGACAGGACCTGCTGCGCGATGTCAGCACGGCGCAGCATGATCAGTGACGGAATCGTTCGCGTCGCCACATCCTGGCGAAGATTGTGCGGCAAGGCACGAATGTTTGGAATGTAACGCTGGATCCGGTTGATGCCCTCCGGATCAAATCCTTGCAGCTCGGCAACTGCCAGCCAGAGCGCGCCTTTCTCATGACAATCCGCCAGCGCCCGGAAATAGGCAATATCGGGGTCGCTGCGGCTGTCCATAAGTTCAATGAATTCGCGATAGACCTGCCACTCTTCGCCTTCGGCAAAGGCCAGCATGGCTTTGGCTTCGCTATACAGACCAAGCGCCAGTTTCGACTTCAGATCCTTGAGGAACGCTGCGTTCACGTCACCTGATTCATCGCCGCTTGTCGCAGGCAATTCCGTGAACCGGCGCAGGGACCTTTCGACCGAAAAATCAAGCGGGTATGTGTCTGAACATGTAAATGGAATCGGCGCAGGCTCTGCGGTTATTTCGGTGGTTTCAGAGCCGCCATTGCGCACCAAAAGGCCGCTGCGAATCGCTGTTTCAACAAATGCGTCCAAGCCCGCCGCGGTATTTTCGCGAACGGGCTCGTCACTCGTTGAGTCTGTGCCTGGTTCCGGATCGGCATAGGCTGCCGCGGCCAGAACCAGTCCGAGACTGGCATATGTCAAACGCCGGATCATGCTGCTTGGCGTAGCCCTTTCACTGCTTCTTCAACTTCATCGAAAGATGGACGCACCCGGGCGGGCGCATGTCGGCGCGCCACTTCGAGGCAGATATTGACCGGGTTCTTATGCAGGCTGGACACCAGCATCTCGCCAATCATCGAATAAAAGAAATGCTCTTCCTTGCGTGTGTGTGCGACCTTGGCCGCAAAGGGTCCGACAACACCATAGGCGAGGAATACGCCGAGGAATGTTCCGACCAGCGCGCCGCCGATCATGCCGCCAAGCACTTCAGGCGGCTTGTCGATCGAGGCCATGGTCTTGATCACGCCCAGCACCGCCGCAACAATCCCGAGCGCCGGCAGCGCATCGGCCATGCTTTGCAGCGCGTGCGAGCCATGCAAACGCTCTTCGAGCAGGCTTTCCAGGTGCTTTTCGAGCAGCTCCTCAACTTGGTGGACATTGTCGAAATTCATGATCATCGAACGGATCGTGTCGCAGATCATTTCAATCGCTTCATGGTCCTTCAGGATCTTGGGATAGCGCTGGAAAATCTCGGATTCAGACGGCGCTTCGATATGCGCTTCGATATCGACAGGATTCTCTTTCAGCACACTGAGCAATTCGTGCATCATGCACAGAAGGTCCTGATAATCCTTCTTTTTCCACTTGGGGCCTGCAAAAGCGGCCATCACGTCGCCGCCCGTATGCTTGATCGTTGCAAAATCGTTCGAGGCGAGGAATGCGCCAGTCGCAGCGCCGCCAATCATCATCATCTCAAACGGCAGAGACTTCAAAATGATGCTCATCTTGCCGCCGGCGAGAATATACCCGCCAAAGACCATGCCCATCGTGACGACAAGTCCTAATATAGCGCCCACGACACGCCTCCCTTCAACCCAATTCTACAATGTCCACTCATGTCGCTACGACCTCCTGAAGGAAGGCCGGATCGACCGGTGATTTTAATCGGACGGCGCGCTGATGTTTCCAGACACCCAGTTCGCCGTGTGCAATATCTACGGGGCCATCGACGGTGTTGGCCGTAATTGTAAGTTTGGACCGATGCGTCCCCGGCAGCTCGATCACCGAGCCGGCTTCGAGGCGAAGACAATCGGCTACCGTCATCGGCACGCGGTCAAGCACCACGTCCAGCCGGACGCTCGAATTCTGGACTCGCGGTTGCGACAATCCCTTGGCACCGCTTACCGTCCCCCCACCCAGGGAATCGTCGCCAGCGGAATTCGTAAGCGCCAGGACCGCTTCAAGCTTCAGGGCGACGCCGATTCGAAAAGCCTGTCCGTCCAGGTCGCACAGGTAATAGGCGACGAGGCAGTTGCCATCGACCTGGAGACCATCAAAAGCTGTCGAATGCGGCGGCTCTCCGTCCTGGTCGAGCATGTCATAGGTCGACGCCAGCGATTCGCTGAGCTGTTTGGCCGCCGGTTCGAGAAGCAGCTGCAAAAAGAGCTGCGGGGCCTCTGCCAGGCGGGCGGCATCCTGCTGCATCTTCTGGGCGGCGAATCGGGCCGCGACCAGATTATCGATCGAGACAGCGACGACGAAATCGCGGTCGTCGCTCTTGAAGCCGTAAACATAGGCACCGAACAGATCGTCAGCGAGGGCAGCGCCAGGACTGACTTCGCGGGACTGCAAACGCAGCTCTCCTTCGTCCTGCAACACGCCGTTCAACCAGGTTGACAGGGTGCGCTCGAGCGTGGCCCAGAACGGTTTGTTCTGCAGCACGCGCGGCGGAACGCCGCCACTCGATTCAAGCTTTTTCCGAAGCACGGCGCTCAAAATTTACCCCTGGATGAATGAGAGATCTCTCTATTTAAGATTGAATTCTATAGTTGATAAAAGGTTAGCAACGCTCAAAAAATCGACCTTGAGTTGTATTTCGGAAATTTACCGTACTTTGCTAAGCCAGCACCCGTGAACAAATTGGGTAGGCATTATGGCTGACGCGTCGAACGGACTGGCTCCGGTCATCATCATCAAGAAGAAGAAAAAAGGTGGCGGTGGCGGGCATCATGGCGGGGCCTGGAAAGTCGCCTATGCTGACTTCGTGACCGCGATGATGGCCTTTTTCCTGTTGATGTGGCTGCTCAACGCGACGACGGAAGAACAGCGCAAGGGGATTGCAGACTATTTCAATCCGACGATTCCGATCTCGCGAATTTCCGGCGGTGGTTCCGACGGCCTCAATGGCTCATCGATCTTCACCGAACAGACCTATGCGAAAATGGGAACCGGAGCGACGGCGTCATCGACGCTTGCCAAGACCAAACCCCTGACCCCAAACGAATCCGAAAAATTCCCGGACGGTTCAGCCGAACCGCTTTCGGAAGAGGAACAAGCTGCTGCAGTCGCCCAGCTCGAAATGATGCTGAGCGAGGAGTCGAAAGCCCTCAGCGATCATATTCAGGTCAAGCTGTCGCCAGAAGGCATCGTGATGGAGTTAGTCGATTCGGAAGATGTTCCACTCTTCGCCCTCGGCGACAGCAAGCCGACCGGTCTGTTGGTCGAGCTCGTCGAGACCGTAACCAAGTCGTTCAGCGCCTTCGGCAACAATATCAAAGTGGTGGGACATACTGATTCGCTCGCCTTCCGGGATGGCCAGAGATTCGACAACTGGGACCTTTCAACCGAGCGCGCCAATGTCGCGCGTCGCCTCCTGGTTGAGAAAGGCTTTCCGCTGGAACGCATACAGGAAGTGTCCGGCCGTGCCGACACGGACCTACTGATCCCAGATGATCCTTTTGCCGCGCAGAACCGTCGCATCTCGATAACGCTGCTCAAGCAGGACGCTGCGAGTTAAGTCCATCTTAAGTTGAGTTATTCGCTTATTAACCAATGATTTCTACTTTCGGTTGCATCGACTGCAGGAGCAACCGACATGAGTATATCATCATCTTTGAATGCCGGGGTCATGGGCCTCAACGCCAACTCGACCCGCCTCTCAACCATTTCCGACAATATCGCAAACTCTGAAACCTTCGGGTACAAACGAAGTCAGGTGGAATTTTCCTCCATGGTTTTGGAACAGAGATCGTCTGCTTATTCAGCGGGCGGCGTCATGGTCGACACGTTTAAAGATGTGAGTGCCGTCGGCTCTCTGATTTCAACCGGCAATGCCACCGATATCGCTGTCGCCGGCCGAGGCCTCGTCCCGGTGACCGATGTGCAGGGCATTGACCAGAGCGCAGCGGATCGCAACCTGATGTTGCTGCCAACCGGTTCGTTCACCGCCGACCAGAACGGCAATCTGCGCACACAGAGCGGCCTCTTCCTGCTTGGCTGGCCAGCCGACAGTAATGGATCGATCGGCAATGTCAGCCGCAATAGCGGAACTAATCTCGAGCCGGTCAATATTGCGACATCGCAATTTGTGGCCTCGCCAACCGCCTCGATTGAGGTGGGCATCAACCTGCCTGCAGATGCGACCACAGCTGGCGCAACCGGCGGTGGGTATAGCCTGCCGATTGAGTACTATGACAATCTTGGCCGGGCGCAGACACTCCGCATGGACTTTACGCCTGTCGTGCCTGGCACCGGCTCTTCCAATCAGTGGCAGGTGCAGATCTTTGACGATTCCGGCGATCCAACAACGCCGATCGGCGCACTCGACATCACCTTTGACGATACGTCTGCCAATGGCGGCCGAATTGCCAGCGTGACCGCTTCCGGCGGCGCTGCATATGATACCGCAACCGGCCAGGTCGCCTTGACGCTGTCGCACGGCCCGGTCGATGTGTTCATCGGACGCCCGCTCGACACGGCAGGCATGACGCAGCTCTCTGCACCATTCTCGCCGACTTCAGTGACCAAAGATGGCGCGCCGATTGGCGACCTTCAGTCGATCGAGATTGATGAGCTCGGTAACCTCCAGGCCATTTATGATACCGGCTTCCGCCGCACGCTGTATCAGATCCCAGTAGGCGACGTCCCGAACATGGACGGCCTGAAAGCGCTTGATGCACAGGCCTATACGGTCTCGGCGCAAAGCGGGAATATGTATCTGTGGGATGCCGGGACGGGTCCGGTTGGATCGGTGTCAGGCTTCGCCCTGATGGAATCCACCACCGACATTGCTCGCGAGCTCACCGACCTGATCGAGACCCAGCGCGCCTATTCTTCGAGCGCCAAGATCGTTCAGACCGTCGATGAGATGCTGCAGGAAACCACCAATCTGAAGCGATAATCTTCGCTAGTTCAGAGGGGCGCCCGACGTGAGCATTTCAAGTGCCATCGTATCCGCCAGATCCGGACTCGACGCCATTGGCGCGCGTGCGGACCTGGTCGCCACCAATGTCGCAAACGCGTCAACGCCCGGCTATGTTCGCCGGGCGCTGACCCTTAGTGAAACCATTCTCGGCGCGCAGACGGCCGGGGTGCAGATTGAAGGTATCGACCGGTCGACCAATGCGCGCCTGACCGGTGAGCGCCGCCTGCTCGCCAGTGATTTTGCTCAAGCCGAGATCCTGTCATCATCCTGGGCATCACTGTCCCAGCGCATTGGCGAGGATATTGAAAGCTCGACCCTGTTCCAGCGGTTGAATTCGTTCGAGACGGCGCTCCGCGATGCAGCGCTCAGCCCGGAATCCACGACGCACGCCAATCAGGTTGTCCAATCGGCCAAGGACCTGGTGACCGAATTCAATGCGCTGGGCGACCTGTTGACCGAGCGACGTTTCCAGGCCGATCAGGACATTGCGCAGAGCGTTGACATTGTGAATGCGTCACTGCGTGAAATCGCCGACCTCAATCGCTCGCTTGCAAGTATCGACCGGACGTCTCCGCAAGCCGCTGCGCTGTTTGATGAGCGCGGCCGCGTCCTCGACCGCATTTCGGAACACCTTTCCATTCAGACATTTGACCGCGGCGGTGGTGCGATCGATGTCCTGACGACGGAAGGCGTTTATCTCGTCGCTGGTCCGGCGCGTGAGATAGAGTTCACACCCACCAATTCGATGGCGCCCGGGTTCTCGCTCGCAGGCGGTGAGCTGTCTGGCCTCACCGTTGACGGTGTCGACATCACGCCGGGAGCGCCGACATTCGGAGCCGTGTCGAGCGGCTCGCTCGCGGCCCTGTTCACACTCCGCGACACAGACCTTCCCAATCTTCAGAACCAGCTCGACACGATGGCACAGGACATGATCGATCGCTTCACCGATCCGGCGATTGACCCGACGCTTCTGGTCGGAGACCCCGGCCTGTTCCTGGATACGAACAGTGCGGCTGGTGCAGGCATTGCCAGCCGGTTGCAGATCAACGCACTCGTCGACCCGGTTCAAGGCGGCGCCAGCTGGCGCCTGCGCGACGGACTGGGCGCGGCCACCCAAGGCAACCCTGGCGACACGACCATTCTGACCGGGCTCGTCGGCGCGCTGGAACAAGTGCGCACCGTCTCTCAGCCTGGACTGCAAGGCAGCTATTCAGCGAGTGATCTGATCGCTCAGCTGGGATCGCTGGCCGGTCAGAACCGGATCCAGAATGAGGCCGTCCGTTCCTCGGTCACCTTGCAGCATGATGCTGTGAAACAGGCTGAGCAAGATGAGATCGGCGTCGATATCGAGCGTGAGATGCAAGACCTGTTGCTGATCGAACAGGCCTTTGCGGCTAATGCCCGCGTGCTGGAAGCCGCGAGCCAGATGATCAATCAATTGATGGAGCTGTAGCGCCATGAACTCGGTTTCTCTCAACAGTTTCTTGAGCACCGCGCTGAGCAATTCGATCAGCGAGCTGCGGACACAAATCGCCGACCGCGCCCAGGAAGCAACCACTGGACGGCAAGCCGATCTGATCAGCCATCTCAATGGCCGGATCGATCACGCCCTGCTCGGCGACAAGGCGCTGAAGGAAAACGAAGACGATCAGGCCCGTATCGAACTGCGCCAGATCCGTCTATCGCTATCAGAGAATGTCATGGGCTCCATTCGCGGCCTGACCGAAGGCCTGTCGCTGGAGATGCAGTCCGCCATCGGGATCGCCGACGTGGAGCGCCAGCAAACCGTTTCGACGCAGGCGCGCGAAGCGCTCAGTGAAGTCCTGTCGCGCCTGAATGCGCGCCATGGCGAACGCTACCTGTTTTCAGGAGATGCCACAGCCACGCCGCCCTTCCTGGACGCGGATGCGCTGCTGAATGACCTTCAGACGATCGCCGCGGGCGCCGTGGATGAAGCCGATTTCGCGGCGCAGGTGCAAACCTACTTTGACGATCCGGCCGGCGGGTTCCAGACCAGTTTCTACCAGGGCACGCAGACCGCAAGTGATGGCGACGCCGTACTGCCGAACCAGGGCGCGTTTGCAGACATGTTCCTGGGGCTTTCCATCATGGCGCTGGCGGCACCCGGCTCTGCCATTCCGTTTGCCGCAACTGGTACGCCCGCCATGGACAACGCCCTTGCGCGGCTTGAACGCGGACGCACGCTGCTCGTCGATGTCGAAGCCGGAATTGGCATTCGTCAGGACAGTCTCCAATCCGAACTCGACCTGCTGGGCCGCGAAAAGGTGCTGCTCACCTCTTCATTCCAGGACCTGACAGGCAAAGACCAATATGAAGCGGCGACCCAATTGAAAGAGCTCGAAGCCAATCTCGAGGCCTCTTACCTGCTGACGTCGCGCCTCTCCAACCTATCGCTTCTTAATTATCTGAGATAATCGCATGCGCCTCACCTCTGTTCTTGCTTGTTTCGCCGTCGCTCTGATGCCGGTCCTTGGATCAGCCGCGAGCGCACAGGCGAAACTTAGGGATATCCTGGATATTGAAGGCGTCCGGACCAACGATCTGGTCGGCTACGGGATCGTGGTCGGCCTGAATGGAACCGGCGATTCTGTCCGCAACGCGCCGTTCACGGAAGACTCTCTCACCAATATGCTTGAGCGGCTTGGGATGAACGTGCAAGGCGAAGAGATCAAACCGAACAATGTCGCCGCCGTGCTGGTCACCGCCACTCTGCCGGCTTTCGCGCGCAACGGGTCCAATATCGACGTTACGGTGGCCTCGATCGGCGATGCAGACAGTCTGCAAGGCGGGACACTGATCCTCACCCCACTTCGCGGCGCCGACAATGAGGTCTATGCGGTGGCGCAGGGCAGCGTCATGGTCAGCGGCGTCAATGTCGAGGCGCCGGGCGCGCGCAATACGGTCGGCACACCGACCACGGGCTCGGTGCCAGGCGGCGCAATTGTCGAGCAGGAGATTGGTTTCGACTTCAACGCTCAGAACACGCTGACGCTGGCCCTTCGCAATCCGGATTTCACCACCGCCGCGCGCGTTGAGGACACGATCAATAGCACACTTGGACGACCCGTCGCTTATATGCGAGACCCTGGCACGATTGAGCTCAATCTGACCGGCACTGGCGGCTCACCGGCACGCGTGCTGGCAGCGATCGAGAACCTGCCGATTGATGTTGAAAGCCCGGCACGGATTGTCATCGATGAGAAGTCGGGAACGATCGTGCTTGGCCAGGATGTGACGATTTCGAAAGTCGCGATCGCGCAGGGCAATATCTCGATCAAGGTGCGTGAGAACCCGGTCGTATCGCAGCCCAATCCGTTTGCGGCCGGTGAAACCATAGTCCTGCCGCGCACCGATATTGCTGTGACCCAGACCGGCAATGAGAATATTGCCCTTCTGGAAGCCAACACGACGCTGTCTCAGTTAATTGATGGCTTGAATGCTCTCGGCGTGCGGCCACAGGAAATGGCCGATATTATCCGCGCCATGAGTGCAGCCGGCGCCATCCACGCCGAACTGGTTGTGCGCTAAAGCGCTACTCTTTCAGATAAAATACGGAAAAGCGCGGAGAGCCCTATTCGCTCGCCGGTTCTTCTATCGCGCGCTCGACTGTGATGACGCCGTCGCGTTTCAGTTCCATCAACCTGGTCAGAAAGTCTTTTTCGATTTGTTCCGCCGCAGCCGCGCTTGGCGCTGTCATACGTTCAAGGTCGGAGCGGTACTGATCCGCCAGCCGGTTTGAGATATTGGTCAGGAAATATTCCGCCACCTCCGCATACTGAGCCTGCAAGCAGCACAGCACATCCATCAGGAAGGCCTGCTCCAGAGTTTTGAACAGGACCGGGACCTGGTTGCGATTGAGAAGGCTCGGAAGGTCTTCAATCGCAAACATGCCGCGCTGGATCGGATCGACTTTTTCTGCGTGCGCTTGCTGCAGGAAGCCCATCAGCGACTTGCGCCGTTCAGTCGGGACCAGGCTGAGCATCTCGCCGACCGATTGCAGCTGCGTTGTGTCATCTGCAGCTGCCACTTCAGCCGCCTGCAGATACTCCATCTTGACCATGCGCGCGATGACGCTGTCGATATCAGGCGAAGCTGGCGGAGGGTCGACCATTTCGCCCAGAACCTTGGTCTGGACCTCTTCGTCGAGCAAGCAAATCAGTTCCGAACACAGCGTCGTTTCGAGATTGCGCAGGATCAGAGCGACAATATTTGGGGTTAGCCCTGCAAGATAGGCTGCGGTCTTTGATGTATCGCGCTTCGCAAGCTCGGCCCAGATGTCAGAATAGCTGTCGAGATTTGGGGCTTCCATCGGCGCGTCGGCCGCAAGCATCTGTCCGCCATAGACAAGCTGCAGGCGCGGCTCGTCGAGGACCCCTTCGAGGATCTTGCGCGCAGATTCCGATCCGCCGCGCAGCGATCCGCTATTCAGGCGCAGCTGGCGCAGGAAATCGATTACGATTTCGATCAATTGCTCGCGCGCCAGCACTGTAATCGTCTCCAGCGAGGCCGCGATATTTGCGATCGCAGCATCGTCGAGAAGCTCAACGATCGGCTTCGCAGCGGTTTCCCCCAGCATGGCAATCACCACAGCGGCGCGCTGCGACGGCGTGATGTGCTGCGTTGTACTTTCCGCTTTTTGCGTCGGATTCTGTTGCGTTGACACCTAGGCGTACCCCCTGATCAAGGCTTCTGTGATTTTGAGCCATCCATCCGCCAGCACGAAGAAGCCCAGCTTGAACGGCAATGACACGACGGTCGGTGGCACCATCATCATTCCGACCGCCATGAGAACCGAGGCGACGACGAGGTCGATGACCATGAACGGCATGAAGATGACAAAGCCGATCTGAAAAGCGTGCTTGATCTCGGACAACATGAATGCCGTGGACAACAACGCGAAGGAGGGTTCTTCCTCAGGCCCGATCGGCCTGTTGAGTGCATCGGACAGCATGAAGATCGCTTCCGGGTCGGTGCGGCGCATCATGAATTCACGAAACGGTCCTGTTGTCTGTGCCCAGGCATCCTGCTCCGAAATCGTACCGTCAACATAAGGCGAGAGGCCATTCGCCCAGGCCTCCATGAAGACCGGTTCCATGATGAAGAAAGTCAGGAACATGGCGAGTGCCATGATCATCATGTTTGGCGGCGCCTGCTGCACACCGAGGGCCTGTCTGAGAATTGAAAAGACGATGACCATGAAGGGCAGGCAGGTGACCATCATGGCAATGCCCGGTACCAGGCTGAGCACGGTGACGAACAGGAAAAGCTGGACCACCGTGCCGCTCAATCCCTGGCCATCGCCGCCGAGAATGTTCTCCAGCGCCGCGCCGTCCGCGCCCGGCACAACTTGTGCCGCCGCCAAGCCGGTCGTGAGCAGGACGCATCCTGCGATCATCAGAACGGAACGGACGAGTAATCCCTCCCAATTCATAGATCGAATGCTAGGCATCCTCTTGTTCCTCGATCTGCGTCAAGCGAACGCCGATCGCGCCATCTTCGAGCTCAATCAGTTCGCCATGCGCAATCACGCGGTCTTCGACCACCAGCTCGATGGGATCTTCGATTTTCGCCGTGAGCGGAATGATTGTATCGGGCTTGAGCTGCAGCAATTCGGCGACGCTCAGCTTCTTCTGGCCGATGGAGACAATGACATTGACCGGCAGGCCATAAATGGATCTGCGAAACTGGTTTTCCGGTGACACACTGCGCCGTTCGGATTCACCGACAACGCTTTCTACTCGTTTTGGTTCTGACATCCTGTCCTCTTATGTGTTTTCCGGCCCGGACAGTCGCCCCAGGCTCGAATTCAGAAATTGATCCATGTCGAAACTCAGACCGCCATCGCCCCAATCGGCTTCGACCAGCATTCGGTCAGGGGTATCCGAGGGCGTCAGCTCGCAAATCTCCGAAAGCTTGTGTGACGCCTGCAGCGACTGGCGGAACGACGCCTCGAGACCGGATGGAATGTGGACGCTGAGACGTTGAACCTGCGGCGGCGCCATGGTTTCGAGCGCCCTGGCAATCTCAGCCGCGAGGAAGGCCTCGTTCAGGCGTGGAAACGCGGATGCGAAGAAGTCGGCGAGCGCCTGATGGCAGGTCTGGGTTGCGTTTTGCTCCAGCGCACTCAACGCCTGTTCCAGGCTCGCCAGGAGCACACCCGTATCAACCAGGTCGGGCTCGGGAATGATCGGCGCCTGAAGGTCCGGGGCGACCGGAGGCTCGGCCTGCGCTTCGCCCTCGGGCCCGGGCTCAGGATCCGGAACAAAATCGCTCTGACCCTCCGGCGCCTGCGTATGCGATTCAAGCGTACGCGCTGTTCGAGACAGCGCTTTGACATCGAATCTTGGGAGCGTGAGCGGCGAAAGTCTATTCATTGGCCGCTATCTTTCGATCTTCCTTCAGCCAGTCCTGTAACAGCGCCGCCGTCTGTTCCTGGTTCTCCCGCGTATAGTCCTTCAGATAATCGATCGGATCGGTCGGTGTCGCACCGAACAGGTCTTCTTCTACGCTGCCGCCCGTCCCACCGGCACCTGCGCCCTGTTTCGATCGCGCCGCCGTGCCTGAACTTGCAAACATCGGACGCATCACGCCAAACCCGAGCGCGAGCACGATTATGCCAAGGAAGATGGCCTGAACGGCAGACCAGAGATGTTGTTCGATCAAGCGCTGCATGACGCCCGGTGCCGGGGTCATTTCAACTTCCGGCAGCTCCTGGAACGGCATCAGTTCGATGGTAATCGTGTCGCCGCGGGCCGTGTCGAGGCCTGCAGCATTGCTGACCAGCGACTCAAAGTCGGCGCGCGTTTGTTCGAGCTGATCGGCAATGTTCGGAGCGGCAAAATCCAGCCCGAGCGCCTGCTGATTGAGCAGAACCGCGATCGATACCCGTTCGATCTGACCGGGAAGGCGCTCGGTTTGCGTCCGGACTTCATTCAGCTCGTAGGCGACGGTCTCGCCTGAATTCTTCCTTGTGCTTTCCGACTGTCCGCCAGCCGCCGCGCCATCAGGCAGGTTGCTGGCCACGGTCAGATTGCCGGCGCCACCCTGATTGGTCTCAGTTGCATCATTGGTGGTTCGCGAACGAATCACGCGCGACTCAGGGTCAAAGCGGACATCTGAAATGGTTTGTCGCTCACGGCTGACATCGACGCTGACGGAAACCTCGGCATTGCCGTCGCCCAGCCGCGCGGTGAGCAGACGTTTGATCTTTTGCTCCAGCACGCCGGCCTGGGTTTCGGCGACCACAGAAGGCGCTTCAACAACTTCCTTGTTCGGGCCTGCGAGGATGCCGTGGCGCGGATCAATCACGACCACGTCTTCCGGGTTCAGACCAGACACAGCCAGCGCGACCAGATACTGGATCGCCTCAGCCTGGCCATTGCTCAGCCGCCGCGCGGACGACAGCGTGACCGAAGCTGTCGGCGTCGGCTGCGACCGCGAAAAACCGGAGCGCAGGTTTGCGCCAATATGCACGCGGGCCGAATCAACCCCCGGCGTGGTCAGGATTGTGCGCGTCAGCTCACCCTCTTTCGCGCGCCAGTAAGCGGCATTGTACATTTCCGACGTGACCGAGAAGCCGTTGACGTCATCCAGCAGCTCGTAACCTTGAACCGATTGACGCGGCAGGCCGTCCCGCGCGAGCGCAAAACGGGTCTTGTCGCGGATACTGGACGGGATGAAAATTGCCTCACCGCGTATGTCATAAGACACGTCAAGTTGCTCGAGTTCATTAATCACTTCGCCTGCGCGAACCGGGTCGAGGCCAGAATAGAGCAGCGACATCGGCTCTTTCATCGTGCCGCGCACCAGGAAGGTCATCGCGGCCAGAACGCCGAGGACTGTGACGCCGAGGATAATCTGGCGCTGCAAGCTGAGGGATCGCAGAGTGGCGATGAAGTCCATGTCGAATATGCCCGGATTCTCGTTTGGGTTGAGTTTGGTTAAAATCTCGGGCGAAAGCGTTAAGGCTTCCTTTACTAGGGATTGATTTAAACAGGAAAACAACTTTTGGTTTAGCGGGGCCATCATGGACGATAAGGACGACGTGAATCCGGAGGCGGAAGCCGCTCCGAAATCTGGTCTGAACATGATGGGTCTGATGGTGCTTGGTCTCGCCTGCGCCACAACTTCATTTGCCAGCGTTTTCTTTCTGGTCCCGTCCCCCGCCCCTGCTTCGGCTGCCACGCTCGTGGCCGAGACGGACGACACCCCGAAAGAGCAAACGCCATCCGCGCAGGAGCACACCTATACGCCGATTCAGGAAATCCTGATCACGATCGGCAACGCGCCGGCGACGCGCTACCTGAAGATGCAGGTCTCCGTCGCCACCGATAAATCGAAAGCCAAAGAGGTGCGATCCGCCGAAACGGCGCTCATCGATGCTTTCCTGCTCTATTTGCGATCTGTCGAAGTCTCTGATTTCGAGGATCCAAACTTCTACAATCACATGCGCGAACAACTCGCTCGTCGCGCAGATCTTGTCCTTGGTGACGGTGTGTCGAAGGGCGTCATGATAACCGAATTCTTGTTGAGGTAGTACGTGCTCGTTTCCCCGTTTGATATCGCGATCATTCTGATCTCTTCCGTCGCCTGCATCTACTGCATGGTGCTCAGCCGCAGGCTGCGCGCGCTGCAGAATACGCGAAACGGACTGGGGGCGACGATCAAGGCACTCTCTGATTCGATCAGTGCCGTCTCTGCCACCACCGGTGAAACGCGCTATCATGCGGGGGAACTTGCAACCCGGCTCGCGCACCTGATCGAAGAGGCGAAGATCGCCTGCAAGCGCGTCGAAGATCTGACGCGAGAATTGAATGAGGCCCCGCCGCCCGTCGCGCAACCCATCCATCACGCGCCAGCCCCGGCCATTCCGCCTTCGCAAGATACGACGGACGAAATGCGCGCCGCGCTCGCGCTGTCGAACGAGCGGCTGCGCGAAATCACGGACCTGATGCACCGGATGAAGCACATGTCTGAAGAATCTGCAGCGACCGCGCAGCGCGACATGCATCCAGACGACTCGCGTCCTGTCCAGTTGCGATCCAGAATGAAAGTGGTTTAGTCATGGCGGCAAAAGCGGCTAACCGAACAAATGTTCTGATCACGCTCGGCGTATTATTTACCGTGGCTGCCGGTTCGCGCCTTGTGCCGAGCAGTGTCGCTTCACCAGATGGTGCAGACGCGATCGCCGCAGTTACCGCAACAAGCGCATTGGCGGTTGCAGCGACGACGCCAGAGCATACACCGGTTCGGTCCAAGCTCACCGACATGACCGGGCAAGTCTGCTTCAGCGACGAGATGGCGGACGCCCTTGCCACCGACCAGCTGCGCCTGTCGACCGAAACCGACAAACTCGATCAACGCGAATTGGAACTTGAAGCCTGGGCGACCGAGCTCGAACAGACCCGCGCTGACCTGAGTGCGCTGCAGGCGACGCTCGACACGCGCTGGCAGGACATGCAGGCGTTTGCGAGCGAAGATTTGCAGCATCTGGCGCAGATGTATGGTGCCATGAAACCTGACCAGGCCGCGACAATATTCAATCAGATGGACCCTGGTTTTGCGGCCGGGTTCCTGCGCCTGCTCAATAGTGAGCAAGCGGGTCTGATCATGGCCAACATGGAATCCCAGCAGGCCTATATTGTCAGTGTGCGGCTCGCGAGCATCAATGAAGACCTGCGCAGAAACGATTCCTAGGCGTGAATCGCCGTCGTCTGTTCTGACCAAATAAACAACCTAAAATAGAATCTGGCCCAGTTCTTGCCTTAACCATGCTGATTGGCAATTCGCAGGTTCCAGACATGGCCTTGGGAAAATCAGGCATTCCTTTTCGCATCCGGCGACAGACCTGGATCACGCGTGCGGATCTGAAAGCGAACCGCGACTTCATCTACGTCTATGGCGACAATGTTAAGCGCGACGGGCGGCGCGGGCTTGCGCGGGAGATGCGGGGGGAACCGAACGCGCATGCCATCTCGATCAGCTGGGGGCCGTTTGACCCGTTTCTGCCTGAAACCCTCGCAGAGTCGAAACTTGAGATCGAGAACGACCTCATCGCGCTGGCGGAAAAGCCTGCGGCATGCGTGATATGGCCGATGGTTGGGATTGTTCCGGATTTCCAGTCCATGCCTGACGAAGCCTATCAGTTCTTGCGGCTGCGAGCGCGACAAATTTTTGGGCTCTCCGATCCCGTTTAACCGTTTCAGGCAATCCATGCCGCTTTGTCGCACCGCGATTAACGTTAATTAAAACAACCCTGAGTAGTTTTTCAGGATTGGATATTCTGGGGACGGAAATGCAGGCAGCTGTCAGACAAGACGAAATTGATCACGGCCCGGCGCCGCAACCCAGCGAACGCACGCTGATCTTTCGACGCTGCAAGGCCGCGTTTCAGGAAATCCAGAAACACGGCACCCCGCCCGATCCAATCACGTATGCCCTCTGGTACGCCTATGTTGCGCGCACGCCTCCGGCCGTACGGGTCGCGGTGGACAAGCTGCTCGCCTCCGGGCGCGCGCTTGATCGCTACGAACTGGCCGAAATTCACCGCGAATATCTGTCCGACAACAGCATCGAAGCAGCCCAGGAAGCGATTAGCAAAGAGTTCGAAGAAAGCATCCAGGACGTGTCTGAGCTGATCCGGTCAGGCATGTCGCAAAACGCCGAATTCTGCTCCACACTGCACGAAATCGAAACTTCGAGCCAGTCCGAGACCGCGGATCAGGATTTCAGGTCCCTGCTGTCTCAACTGGTTTCGGAGAGCCTGAAAATGGCCGAAACTTCAACCCGCCTCAGCCAGGGACTGCTGGCGACGCAGGAGCGTGTAAAGAAACTCAATGAAGAACTCGAACAGACCCGAAAACAGAGCCTGCTCGACCCGCTGACCTCCGTCTCCAATCGCCGCGCATTTGAGGACCGGATGAAGTGGCATGTGGAAGACGCCCGCGAGAATGGATCGAAATTCTGTCTGGTGCTCGCGGATCTGGATGAATTCAAACAAGTCAACGATACCTATGGCCATCAGGCTGGCGATGACGTGCTGAAAAAGTTCGCCTCGCTTCTTTTCGATCATACCAAGGGGCAGGACCTTGTGGCCCGATATGGCGGTGACGAGTTTGCGATAGTCCTGCCGAATATAGAGATCACATCGGCTTATAATCTGATGGTCTCGATCAAACACCAGTTTGAAGGCATGCGGATGCTCAGTGCCCCGAACCATGGTTCATCGGTCGTCGCCACTGCATCATTCGGGATCAGCGGATACAAGGACCGTCGCAGTGTCGAAGACATGGTCGCCGCTGCCGATACGGCGCTCAGCCGGGCCAAGACGACCGGCCGCAACCGCGTTTGTGCGGAAGGGCTTTCATAGAAAAAGCGCGACCGCCCGAGAGCCGTCGCGCTTATTCATCTCCGCACCGGGGCGGCGCTTTATCAACCGCTGGTGGCGACACCAATAATCAATGCGACGGCGATCGCGAGCGATGAGAGGGCGGTCAGCCCTGCTCCGGAGGCGCGCATCAGCACAAATTTCGACCCGGCGCCTTTGGCATCCACCAGGTGTGACCCGGAAACGCTCGAAAATCCGAATACGTGCAGCAAGCGCGCGGCGAAGAACACAGAGGCCGTGCCGAGCGCGATCCAGGTCTGCCCGAACAGCAGCTCATACAGCGCCAGTACTATAACGAATATGGCGGCATTTTCGGCCAGGTTTCCATGTCGCCGGACCAGTCGCTCAAGCTTCATGTCGCCGTCGACACCGACGCCCTTCTTGGCACCTGAACGATAAGTGCCAACGCTCAACATGAGCAGGATTTGCAGGATCAAAAGCCCCCCGCCCAGCAGGGCAGCATAAGTAGGCGTGTTTAAGGATTCCATCTGAGTGTTCCTTTCCTCATCTTACCAGCGCATCAGGCCGCATTCGGCGTCAGCAGCACTTTGCCATCACGCCCGTCGGCGCCGGCGCGCGTGACGGCCTCAGCAATCTCTTCCAGCGGGAAGCGCGAATCGATCCGGGTCTTGATACCCCCGCTCGCAATCAGAGGGACCAACGCTCCCATCGCTGCCTGCTTTTGCTCCGCGCTCGCCGTCTGATACCATTTCTGCAGCCAGAAACCGCGCGGGCGCACATCATTGGCGATCAGCGCGCGCATATTCAGCTGCGGCAACTTTCCAGACAATGTGCCATAGCTCACAATCGGAGCGCCATATCCGAGCGTCTCAACCAGGCGCTCATGTGTGTCGCCGCCGACGCAATCGAGCGCCAGCCGAATGTCCGCCCCACCCGTGGCCTCACGGACGCGATCGGCAAGGTCCGGGCCGTCCACCAACGCCACTGTTCCGCCAAGTGATTTGAGCGGCAGGAGCAAGTCTTCACGGCGGACAATATTGACCGTCTTGATGCCTTTCTGCGCGGCCAGCTGGATGACCATCTCGCCGACCGCTGAATTGGCGGCGCTCTGAATGATCCAGTCGCCTGGTTGCAGGTCGGTAAAGTCGGCCAGCATCAAATGGGCGGTCATGGGGTTCACCGCCAGCATGGAGAGTTGCTCAATATCTCCGGGAGGCGCTGGAATGAAGCCCGATGCAGGGGCGACGATTTCGTCTCGCCAGGTGCCGCCAACGCCCGCGAGCAGCACGTTCTGCCCGACTTGCAGGTGCTGGACGCCTTCGCCGACTTCAACGACGCGGCCAACGCCTTCGCCACCAGGAATCGCAGGCAATTCCGGCGCCGCTGCGTATTGTCCGGAAATCTGCAGCAGGCTTGCCGGATGGATCGGGGTGGCAAGGACTTGCACCCGGACTTCACCCGCCGCCGGCGCGCGGTCTGGAATCTGTTTCAGTTTGAGCACCTCTGCCGGGGCACCAAGGGTTTCGTGTTCGATTATTTTCATAGCGTTCTCCAGTTCAACTCTAATGCTGAAACCGGTATATATGCGGTCCTATAAGCCCGAAAAATCGACTGAATCGCGCAATTGTATTGCCTTTATGGCAATAATGAGCATGCTGCTCCGGCGATTGGCTCGGGAGGCTGGCATGGATCAACTGCGCGCGATTGAGTATTTCGTCAAAGTGGCTGAACTGGGGAGCTTTACCGCCGCGGCGCGCGCTGTCGGTGTGCCTGCCTCCTCTGTCTCGCGGCGGGTACAGGACCTGGAGGCGCATCTCGGCACCACATTGCTCAATCGCACCACGCGCAGTGTCAGCCTGACCGAGCTGGGCAGCGTCTATCTCGAACAGGTACGTCCAGCGCTTAAATCGCTCGACCATGCCAGGGCGCTGATCACGGATCGCCCGAGTGCGCCAAGCGGGTTGCTGCGGATCACGGCGAATCCGGGCTATGGTCGCCTTCTATTAATGCCGGCCATCCACAAGTTGCGGGCCGCCTATCCCGACCTCATCATCGATGTCGAGCTGACCGACCAGGTCTACAATCTGGCGAGCCACGAAGTGGATATCGCTATCCGCGCGACGGCGGACCTGCCGGAGCGCGCCATCGCTCGCAAGCTGGCCGATAGCGGAATGAAACTCGTTGCCTCGCCGGCCTATCTCGCCGCCCATGGCACCCCGCGCACGCTGCAGGACCTGTCCGCGCATCCGGCGCTGATGTATCGCGGGCCGGACCGCCTGATCGACTGGCACGCCAAAACGCCAGACGGCTGGCAGGAGGTGCGGACGCACCCTGCCTTCATCTGCAATGTCGGGCGCGAACTGGTCGAGCAAGCCCTCGCGGGCACCGGCCTCGGCCTGTTTTTCAGCTGGGGGATCCAGCGCGAACTGGCCGCGGGTGATCTTGTTGAAATTACCCTGAAAGATGCGGCTCTATCGATCACCCGTAGCGAATCCGGCGGCATCTTCCTGCTCTATAACCAACCAAAGTACCGCCTCAACAAGATCAAGGCGACCGTAGACTTTTTAATGAAGGAACTGGTCTGACGCAGGCGGTACGGGAACCAAAGCGGACAATAGCGAACTGTCTGTATCCGCTGTGTCAAAGCGGACATGCTAAACTGGTTATTGATTTCTTTCCTCCCCCATTTTTGGGGGATGTGCCCGAAGGGCGGAGGGGACACCTCGCCCTCCCTCGCTCTACTGCTCAAAACACCTCTGTCTGCTCCGGCCCGGCTTTGAGCCGGGTTTCATGATCCAGGTTCCCCGAACCTACCACCCGTGTTCCTGACGCAAGTCAGGATCCATGGCGGCCGAGAGATTAATCAGCCAGCCGCCATGGATGCCAACTTGCGTTGGCAGTGCGGGATCTGAGCTGTCATCCCGGAAGGGGCGTAAGCCCTTATCCGGGACCCAGCGGATCTGGGTCCCGGCTCTCCGCTGCGCTGCCGCCGGGATGACGGTAAAATGCTGCACTCCGACCCCACCCGTAGTCCCAGGCTCGACCCGGGACCTCTCTGGATGGCTAGAGAGCTTTGTGGCACGAGGTCCCGGATCAAGTCCGGGACAGACGGAACTAAGAGAGATTCATCCTCAGCCAAAAGAGCCTCATCCTGAGCGAAGTCGAAGGACGAGGCGGGCTTCAGGAAATACACAAGTTTCATTCGCCGACATCTGCGCAGGGACTGGCGGCCTCCGAGGAGCCCGGCCCCCGATCCTTCGACTTCGCTCAGGATGAGGGCCTTAGGAGACAAGGTCTCCCACCGACCCAATACCGACTTCAGGAAATCAATCGCGCCTCTCCGCTAATGAGATACCTGAGCAATTTTTTCTTCCAAATCGAGCGCATGCTAACACGCCCAAAACAAAACCCCTGAAATCCAGAAGGAAATCAGGGGCTTATTGGGTGCGGGAGTAGGATTTGAACCTACGACCTTCAGGTTATGAGCCACAAAAGTCATGATAACGTCCCGACCGCAAAGGCCCCATATAATATATAGATATATCCGACTTGTTGATAATAACACATTTAACAAAGGCATTTACAAACAGTCTCATGGGCAGAGCGCCCGAGACAAATGCCGTAGCGAAACCGGAAGCGACTCGAGAGTAAGGACCCGTTTCACTGTCGCTAAATTTTTAAGCGACTTTCACTTTTCGGGAAAGTATCGGTCTGGGTAAGTCGACACCGCGAAACTTTGTGCTAGCGTTATTGCCAAGGCAACGATCTGAATAGAAGCGTATCGATTGGAATGAGCGCATTATCTTGGTCAATACTTTTCTGAAAACTGGGGCAATTCATGTGGTATGACAATTACGAACAACCTCCATTGAAAGAGCTGAACCGCGTAGGTTCTCCAAACTGGGAGGGTTTCGTAGCTCAAGCAGAGCGCCTTTCAACGGCCGTTCAGAAACAGCTAGAATCTCGCGGCATACAGAAAGGCTCCAAAGTTCTTGATTTCGGAGCTGGAGTCGGTCGTGTCGCGCTTCGATTATCGCACGAGTGTGAATTTCCGACCCATGCCTGCGATATCAATCCAGCGGCTATGGATTATTTAGGCTCACAGCTGACGAACGTTGAGTGCAAAACCACGCCTTATGAGCCACCGCTGCCATATCCAGATGAGACATTCGATGTGGTTTATTCAATCTCAATTTGGACTCACCTTCCAGAAGAAATGGGTGAGCGTTGGCTGAAAGAAATCAGGCGCATTCTTAAACCCAGAGGACTAGCGCTCATTTCGACATCCGGTGTCAAAGTGATTTCGCGACGGAGAGAACGCGGCGATTTGGGCTGGGAGAACTATACCGTTGAGGATTTGGAACGCGCGGGCGTGTTATACTTAGAATACAAGAACCTGGACATCTCAAAGCAAACCCATCCGGGCGTCACAGCATCTTACGGACTTACAGCCCATCACCCGAACTTCATTCGTGAAGAGTGGAGTAAAGTCATGCCGGTTGAGCAAATATTGGTTGAGGAGATCGATAACATTCAAGATCTCGTGGTTATGCGCCGCGTCTGATCCGCGACAGGGTTCGGAAGGTCTTTTATCCACTTGCGTCTGTTTAGCGGACAAAACAACTGTGCCCATATCCAACCTGAATTTCCCTTTACTTATGTCTGAACGGCGCCTCGCCGTAGGCATCCACCCACTCAATCAGCATGGGAATTGCTGTGCTTAGTTTAGGATCATCCTTTAAACGCACGTCATTAATTGGCGTTCGAATTGCCATCATCTTGATAGCAAAATCGATCGGCACCTCAGACTTCCGGTTTCTAACACCAAGAATTATTGCCCGACGCTGATCAAACTCTTGGGCAGGGTCTTTAATGGCAGAAGCGCCAATATCCAATTCCCAAAATTTTATCCTCAAAGGCCACCTCTCGGGCACGCTATTTCTCGTTCGATGAGCTAATTCATCGGCACGACATTCAGACAACCAAGTGTGATTGCAATCATCACCAGCCTTTTGAGGCGAGTTCTCGTAAGACTCCATTCCAACAAATATAAGATGCTCAGACCGCGCTAATCTTTGTTGATACTTCTGGTGGCCTAACAGAGTGTTCAAACTGCATGCACTACCGTTTAGGTACTGGAAGCGTTTGGCAGACTTCGAGACCCATGCGCATTCTGAGTCCTCGTTGTATGTGTACTGGTTTGCTGCGAGCAATTCCACTGAGCAGCCATTCACCATTTTCAGAATAGATCAGAACTTCAGTCTCGCTGAAAGGTGCATCTTCGCTATCGTTTAGTCGCTGCCACCAATCATTGAGAACGATGAAAACACTTCCTCATTAAGCCCATCTTCAACGGATAGCATCTGCAGATCAGAGTCTTTTTCCGTTTTTTCGCCAGCGCTGCGCAATGCTCGACCAGAACTTATGGCAACGTATAAACCAAGCGCAATCACGACCAGCGCGACGCCTAACTGCACCCAAAGTCCAGATTTTTCCGCTTCCATCGACTGATCCACATTGAGCGCCAAGCCGACCGCAGTGGGAAATGATATCCCAATGACGCCCAAGCGAATTGCGCTCCTCTCTTAACTCAAATCTCATCACCCAATAACACAGCGCGCATTTTCAACCGATTCGCATCTATTGGTCTCATAACTGAGCAGACGAGCCCAAGCTGGTGGCGAACTCATTTTCTACGTTCCTAGAATTGACGCGTTACAAGGCCGACTATCGACACTGAGCCCAAATAGCCAACCAAAGTGCTTCCAATACGCTTCCAAATCGAAACTGTGAGTGATTGCTCAAAACAAACCCCTGAAATCCAGAAGGAAATCAGGGGCTTATTGGGTGCGGGAGTAGGATTTGAACCTACGACCTTCAGGTTATGAGCCTGACGAGCTACCGGGCTGCTCCATCCCGCGTCACAGGTTTTGCCTCGCAGCTTGCGAAGCGAGAGGCGGATATAGCGGGGCGGCCCGGCGAGCGCAAGGCCAAGTCGCTCACCGCACTGCCTTTTTCCGCTAAAACTGCAGCGGTCGCGGTGCCACGCCAGTCAAGCAATGCGATCAGGGCTCGGCGCGCGCCGGATCACGCCAACAGTAATGTTTTCAGGGCGGGCCCGATTTTCCCGGCCACACGCGCGACACCCGCTTCACTCGAGATCAGGTCCTGGCGAACTTCAATGGTAATATGGCGCAGCCCGCGTGGGCCGACATGACGATCGACCGAATAATTGAAGACGCGCGCATCATAGGGCTGGTTGTCGCCGACCGTATAATCTGTCGAAGCGGCGAGCTCTGCCATGAAGGCGCGGGCACTCGGCTCATCCTCGCGCCATAGCAGGCCCACATGCCAGGGCCGCACTTGCGCATCGCCGATCAGGCGCGGCGTAAAAGAATGTACAGACAGGATCAGCGGGTCGTCATGATCGCGGCAAACCTGGTCGAGCGCGCGTGCAAGCTCCTCATGATAGGGCTTGTGATAGGTATCGATACGGTGATGACGCTCGGCGGCGCTCAGCGCCTGATTGCCGGGGATCGGGATCTGATCCGCCGCGCCCGGAATAAGATCCGGTTTGTCGAGCGAGCGATTGGGGTCGATGAGCAGGCGCGAGAACTGGCAAAACAGCGCCTTGGCCTGTAAATCCTCTGCCAGCGCCCGGCCGAGGGCTGCGGCGCCTATGTCCCAGCCAATATGTGTCGCCAGAACATCGTCTGGCAGCCCAAGGGAATCGTAGGTGGGCGGGATCGCGTGGCTCGCATGATCAACAAATATGAAGATCGGCGCAGACCCGCCATCGAAGCGCTGAGATACGGGGAAGTCGGTCATGTCAGAGGCATAGGCCAAGAGACCTGCTATGGGGAGCGCCCAGAACAGCGCAGGGGCAAACTCAGCGAGGACATGACTGAGATATGACCCGCGCGCCCGGATTTCAGGCACAAAAAAAGCCCGGCAGAGCCGGGCTTCGTTTGTTTCGCCAGCAAGCTGGCAAATCGTATAAGGGAAGATGTCTGTTTAGCTTCGCTAGCTTTTGCTGACCCGGCAGCGACTTACTCTCCCGCGCCTTAAGACGCAGTACCATCAGCGCTAGGGGACTTAACGGCCGAGTTCGGGATGGGATCGGGTGGGGAACCCCCGCCATAACCACCGGGTCGGCGAAAGCTAGCAAAGTAAAGAAACCAAAATGACCGCAGATTGTATTGTTTAATGTTGTCTGAGGTGTTTCCGATCTTTCACCGTATGAGGCGTTCACCACCACACACGAGTTTCTAAAGATCAAGCCAATCGAGCAATTAGTACCGGTAAGCTCCACGCCTCGCAGCGCTTCCACATCCGGCCTATCGACGTCCTAGTCTAGAACGGCTCTCAAGGGAAACCTGGTTTTGAGGTGGGTTTCCCGCTTAGATGCATTCAGCGGTTATCCCGTCCATACATAGCTACCCTGCAATGCGGCTGGCGCCACAACAGGTCCACCAGAGGTATGTCCATCCCGGTCCTCTCGTACTAAGGACAGATCCTCTCAAGTTTCCAACACCCACGGCAGATAGGGACCAAACTGTCTCACGACGTTCTGAACCCAGCTCACGTACCACTTTAATCGGCGAACAGCCGAACCCTTGGGACCTGCTCCAGCCCCAGGATGTGATGAGCCGACATCGAGGTGCCAAACGATGCCGTCGATATGGACTCTTGGGCATCATCAGCCTGTTATCCCCGGAGTACCTTTTATCCGTTGAGCGATGGCCCTTCCACTCGGGACCACCGGATCACTATGACCGACTTTCGTCTCTGCTCGGTCCGTCGACCTCACAGTCAGGCAAGCTTATGCCATTGCACTCAACAGGCGATGTCCGACCGCCTTGAGCTTACCATCGCGCGCCTCCGTTACTCTTTAGGAGGCGACCGCCCCAGTCAAACTGCCCGCCAGGCTGGGTCCCGGTCCCATCCAGGGACGCGGTTAGACAACGAAAAGAATAAGGGTGGTATTTCAAGGATGGCTCCACAACGACTGGCGCCGCTGCTTCAAAGCCTCCCACCTATCCTACACATACTATTTTCGGTGCCACAGCCAAGCTGCAGTAAAGGTTCACGGGGTCTTTCCGTCTGACCGCGGGTACCCCGCATCTTCACGGGGACTTCAATTTCGCTGAGTCGATGCTGGAGACAGTGGGGAAGTCGTTACGCCATTCGTGCAGGTCGGAACTTACCCGACAAGGAATTTCGCTACCTTAGGACCGTTATAGTTACGGCCGCCGTTCACCGGGGCTTCAATTCGACGCTTTCACATCTCCTTTTAACCTTCCGGCACCGGGCAGGCGTCAGACCCTATACGTCGCCTTGCGGCTTCGCAGAGCCCTGTGTTTTTGATAAACAGTCGCAACCCCCTGGTCTGTGCCCCTCAGTTCTGGTTGCCCAGAGTGAGGCCTCCTTCTCCCGAAGTTACGGAGGTAATTTGCCGAGTTCCTTCAGCATCGTTCTCTCAAGCGCCTTGGTATTCTCTACCTATCCACCTGTGTCGGTTTCGGGTACGGTCTATACGGGAGGGCTATTTCCAGGGACTTCCAGGCCGCCATCCCAATCCGATAAGGGATGACAACTTTCGAAATCCGTCACACACTCCCAGGCCCACGAATATTAACGTGGTTCCCATCGGCTACGCCTTTCGGCCTCGCCTTAGGGGCCGGCTAACCCTGCGCAGATTAGCTTTACGCAGGAACCCTTGGATTTTCGGCGAGCGGGTCTCTCACCCGCTTTGTCGCTACTCATGTCAGCATTCTCACTTCCGATACCTCCAGCACACCTCACAGTGCACCTTCACAGGCTTACGGAACGCTCCGCTACCGCTCTTACGAGCCCACAATTTCGGTAAATGGCTTTAGCCCCGTTACATTTTCGGCGCAGGATCGCTTGATGAGTGAGCTGTTACGCTTTCTTTAAAGGATGGCTGCTTCTAAGCCAACCTCCTCATTGTCAAAGCAATCCCACATCCTTTCACACTTAGCCATTATTTGGGGACCTTAATTGGTGGTCAGGGTTGTTTCCCTCTCCACGACGGACGTTAGCACCCGCCGTGTGTCTGCCGATTAGTACTTCTTGGTATTCGGAGTTTGATAAGGTTTGGTAATCCGGTGAGGACCCCTAGCCCAGTCAGTGCTCTACCCCCAAGAGTATTCGATCGACGCTCTACCTAAATAGATTTCGCGGAGAACCAGCTATCAGCAAGTTTGATTGGCCTTTCACCCCTAGGCACAGGTCATCCGAGAGCTTTTCAACGCTCAACGGTTCGGGCCTCCAGTGCATGTTACTGCACCTTCACCCTGCCCATACCTAGATCACTTGCCTTCGGGTCTAATGCTGCATACTCGGTCGCCCTATTCAGACTCGCTTTCGCTACGCCTACACCTAACGGTTTAAGCTTGCATACAACACTAAGTCGCTGACCCATTATACAAAAGGTACGAGGTCACTCCGAAGAGCTCCCTCAGCTTGTAAGCATCCGGTTTCAGGTACTGTTTCACTCCCCTCATCGGGGTACTTTTCATCTTTCCCTCACGGTACTGGTTCACTATCGGTCGGTAAGGAGTACTTAGGCTTGGAGGGTGGTCCCCCCATGTTCAGACAGGATTTCACGTGTCCCGCCCTACTCAAAAAGGTCTTCATTTTACAGCTACGGGGCTATCACCCACTATGGCGCAACTTTCCAGATGCTTTGCTTTATTTCAGACCAGGCCTGGTCCCCGTTCGCTCGCCGCTACTAAGGGAGTCTCAATTGATGTCCTTTCCTCCGGGTACTTAGATGTTTCAATTCCCCGGGTTAGCTTAATAACACCTATGTATTCAGTGTATTATATCTCTCTGTTGAAATGTATGACCAGCATCCAATCGAAATTGGATAATAGTCACACATCTCGGAGATGGGTTTCCCCATTCGGAAATCACGGGATCAATGGGTGCTCTCGCCTCCCCCGTGCTTATCGCAGAGTGCCACGTCCTTCATCGCCTCTTACCGCCAAGACATCCCCCGGATGCCCTTTTGACGCTTGATCTCATAATAGAAACTCATGTGCAGAGGTGAACGCCCCGTACTAGACGGCTCGCCACCCATACAAATGGGTTTCTGATCAGACATTGTTGGTTTCTTTAACAGACTGACCCTTTATGACAGGCTCACCTCGTTACTCCATCCGGTTAGTGAGGAGCTTGCTGTCGATGAACAGCGAGGCGGATCAATCTTCCCTTACGATTACAAACATCCCGGAGACAAGCTCCGGAAACTTAGACACTTTCTTCATTTGCTTTGCGGTTTCGACGCTAACCAACCACCAGAATGGTGGAGCCTAGCGGGATCGAACCGCTGACCTCCTGAATGCAAATCAGGCGCTCTCCCAGCTGAGCTAAGGCCCCGAAAAGGGTGGTGGGCCGAGGAGGACTTGAACCTCCGACCTCACGCTTATCAGGCGTGCGCTCTAACCGCCTGAGCTACCGGCCCCAATTATAGGTTGCCCGGTAGCACCAGGCTATGTCCCTGCCAAGCGGCGAGAGACAGCAAATGAAGGAAGAGAAACGAAGACGGCACAAACAACCGCATAGTTTTGCTGATCAAGTCAGCTTGTCTTTGAACGTTGCCATAGAGCGTGAGCCCAAATGACAAACATCCTTAGAAAGGAGGTGATCCAGCCGCAGGTTCCCCTACGGCTACCTTGTTACGACTTCACCCCAGTCGCTGAACCTACCGTGGCTTGCTGCCTCCGAAGTTAGCTCACAATCTTCGGGTAGATCCAACTCCCATGGTGTGACGGGCGGTGTGTACAAGGCCCGGGAACGTATTCACCGTGGCATGCTGATCCACGATTACTAGCGATTCCAACTTCATGCCGGCGAGTTGCAGCCGACAATCCGAACTGAGACAGCTTTTGGGGATTATCCCATTGTCACTGCCATTGTAGCACGTGTGTAGCCCTACGCGTAAGGGCCATGAGGACTTGACGTCATCCCCGCCTTCCTCCGGCTTAGCACCGGCAGTTTCCCTAGAGTGCCCACCCAAACGTGATGGCAACTAAGGATGAGGGTTGCGCTCGTTGCGGGACTTAACCCAACATCTCACGACACGAGCTGACGACAGCCATGCAGCACCTGTGCACCGGCCCCGAAGGGAGAGATCCATCTCTGGAAATCGTCCGGGCATGTCAAGCGTAGGTAAGGTTCTGCGCGTTGCTTCGAATTAAACCACATGCTCCACCGCTTGTGCGGGCCCCCGTCAATTTCTTTGAGTTTTAACCTTGCGGCCGTACTCCCCAGGCGGAGTGCTTAATGCGTTAGCTGCGTCACCTACAGGCATGCCTGCAGACAACTAGCACTCATCGTTTACGGTGTGGACTACCAGGGTATCTAATCCTGTTTGCTCCCCACACTTTCGCACCTCAGCGTCAGTATCAGTCCAGTTAGCCGCCTTCGCCACTGGTGTTCCACCGAATATCTACGAATTTCACCTCTACACTCGGTATTCCGCTAACCTCTCCTGATCTCTAGACTCCCAGTTTCAAATGCAGTTCCGAGGTTGAGCCTCGGGATTTCACATCTGACTTAAAAGTCCGCCTACGTGCGCTTTACGCCCAGTAATTCCGAACAACGCTAGCCCCCTTCGTATTACCGCGGCTGCTGGCACGAAGTTAGCCGGGGCTTCTTTACTAGGTACTGTCATTATCATCCCTAGCGAAAGAATTTTACAACCCTAAGGCCTTCATCATTCACGCGGCATGGCTGCATCAGGCTTGCGCCCATTGTGCAATATTCCCCACTGCTGCCTCCCGTAGGAGTCTGGGCCGTGTCTCAGTCCCAGTGTGGCTGATCATCCTCTCAGACCAGCTATAGATCGTAGCCTTGGTGAGCCATTACCTCACCAACTAGCTAATCTAACGCGGACCGATCTTTCACCGATAAATCTTTCCCCCGGAGGGCGTATACGGTATTACCTTTCGTTTCCAAAAGCTATTCCGTAGTGAAAGGCACGTTTCCACGCGTTACTCACCCGTCTGCCACTATATCGTTCGACTTGCATGTGTTAAGCCTGCCGCCAGCGTTCGTTCTGAGCCAGAATCAAACTCTCAGGTTGAGAATTGACCTGACGAATAATCCCTTGATGACCGAGGAAAATCGGTCGGGATCGCTTGCATAAAGCATTTTACGTTTTGACGAGAAACCCTTGCACAAATCACTATCGACCGAAGCCGATACTTTTTGTGAAGGTATTTCTATTTTGAAACGCAAATCGTCATAGTCATATGTGGTCCTAAAAGGACCGCAAGTCGCCTATGCCGCCTGCGTTTCTCTTCCTAATTCCTGCGATGTCAAACAGCTGGGCCGGAGCCCGTTTCGGCGTCTGGAGCAGGGCGCCCCGTCGACCGGAAGTGGCGGCTTATACAGCCACCGAATTTTGCGTCAACACCCTTTTTTCGACTTTCTGCAGAGCAATTTCAGCGAACTGAAAAACCCCTGATTTTGAGCCGAAAAACTCCCTCGAGCCGTTTGACCGGCCCCAGTGAGAGAGGCATTTCCGTGAAGCGCCGGTCTCTAGAGACCCGCCCTCACCCCGTCAACACCATTTTTCACCAAGACTGCAGAAAGGTTGCTTTTACAACTTTCTTGCTTTTTTGGCGAAGCGAAACCCGTTGAGCCGTTTAACCGGCCCCACAAATTTGAGGCATTCACGAAGCAAGCCCCCATATAGAATCTGTTCGGGGGTTTTGGCAAGGGAAAAGTTCGCCTGATACGCACATTTTTGCAGGCCGCGCGTTAACCTTTAGATCATCTGTTTTGGCTGCAGGTCGGGCAGCCCTTTAGCCACTGCGAATGTAGGCTTCCATAGCCTCGGCCTCGGCCAGCACAGAGTCGATTTTATACTTCACCAGGTCACCGATGGAGATGATGCCGATCAGCTTCCCGCCATCGACAACCGGCAAGTGGCGAATCCGCCGGTCGGTCATCCGCCCCAGGCACGTATCCACGTCTTCGCCGGGATCAGCCGTGATCACACCGCGGGTCATGGCCTGCGACACGGTCATGTCGCCAGTCTTTTCACCATTCCTGGCAAAGCGCCGGACAATATCTCGCTCTGACAGGACACCGCAGAGTTCGCCAGTTTCATCAACGGCCACAATCGCTCCGATTCTCTTCTGATCCAGCATCTTGGCGGCTTCCAGCAGTGTCATCGAATCAGAAATCGTTTCCACCGTCGTGCCTTTGTCTTTGAGAATCGTGTCGATTAGCATTGGCCACCTCCCTGCCTGTTGTGTTGCTTTATATAGAAAGCATAGCACAGCTTTTTGGGTTTTGGGGACTCATGAATTCGAGACTCAGGAATTGGAGACTCACGATTCAGGGGACTCACGAATTGCGGCTGACTTGCCTGTGTCGAATCAAAACAAGTCTGCCCGGCCGACACTCGCCAAACCCAAGCACCCGGCTTCTTTCAGCCGCGCCGCCGCAGTCACCTGTCAGATCTGACACTGGCACAACCGTTGCAGCTAGCTACCCCGAACACGAATGCTTGAGAAAGGGCTGCGGGATGAAAGCGCCGAAATACCTGAAACCACTTTGCGCAGGCGCAATGGGCCTGATGGCCGCCGCCTCATTGTTCGCGGCCGCCTTGCCGGTGCTTGCCTAAGCCTCTGGCTTAGATTCGAAACAAAAAAAGGGGCCGGGCGCGAGGTCGCATGCGGACCCTTTCTTTTATGAAGCGCCTTTACCGGCAGGCGCGGTCTGTCCCGCGAGATGTCACTTCAAGATAAATGTGACTTTCATCACGACGCGATATTCTTTGATTTCGCCATTATCGAGAATGATCGACTGGTCTTTCACCCAGGCCCCTTCAACATTCTTGAGCGTCTTGTTGGCGCGAGCGATGCCTTTTTCAACGGCATCCTGAAAGCTCTTTTTCGATCCTGCGATGATCTCGGTTACGCGTGCTACAGCCATTCTGGCCTCCCTTTATGTACTCAGGCGGTGATCGCCTGAGACGCAAGGTGCCTTGCTGAGACTACGCTGGCAAGGCAAAGCAACGTGCAGTTGAGCCTGCAGACTCTAAGCCGCGAGCTTTTCCGGACGATTCGTTCCGTTTTGCGGCGTCGCTTCCACCGGGATCCAGCAGACGACTTCCGTGCCGCCGCCAGGACGTGACTTGATCCCGACATTGCCGCCATGCAATTGCACGAAATGCTTCACCAGGGACAAGCCAAGCCCGGCCCCGCGACGATCGCTGGAGGTGAAGCTGTCAAAGCGTGTGGCCTGATCTTCTGCCGGAATGCCGCGGCCATTGTCTTTCACAGTCAGCTTGGCGGTATCGCCCATACGCTCTGCCGAAATCGTGACCGTACCGCCGGGGTCGGTGAATCGCAGCGCGTTCGACATTAGGTTGAACAGGATTTGCCGGATGCGCTTCTCGTCAGCTTCAATCCGGCCGAGATCCGGGGCGATGTCTGCAATCACCTCGACTTCGGTATCGGCGGCATTGGTGACACCGATGGAGACCGCTTCATCGATCAAGGATTTCAAGTCGACTTCGCTGATATCGAGATCCATACGCCCGGCCTCGATCATGGCGAGATCCAGAATATTGCCGATCAGGTCATTCAGGTGATTTGACGCCTCGCAAATCGCATCGACCTTGTCGCGCTGCGCGTCGTTCAGATCGCCAATGCGCTCCATTTGCAGGAATTCGCCATACCCAAGAATCGTCTGCAAGGGTGAGCGAAGCTGGTAGCTGACATTCTTGACGAACTCTGTCTTCAGACGGTCTGCGGTTTCAAAGGCTTCCGCCCGATCCCGCAAGGCCGTCTCCACAGAGCGCTGGGCCGAGACATCGGCAAAGCCAATCAGCGTATTGCCATCCGGCAACGGCTTCGTGACGTAAGTCAGGATCGATCCATCCGAGCGACGCATTTCCCCAGTCGTCTCCTGACGCGCACCGGGATCGGTAATGTGCGCCTTGATCGCGCTCCAGGTCTCGCGGTCGTGAAATAGTGGGACGCAGAAATCCGCGATGTCATCATAATCCGGCTCATCCTTGAGCAGATCTGCTTCAACGCCCCAGAGCTCCGCAAACGCATTATTGGAAAGCTTCAAGCGACCATCCGAGCCAAAGACGACAACAGCCTCATGCAAGCTGTCGAGCGTTTTGCTCTGCGTCTTGATCATCGCATTATACTTGGTGCGCAGATCGAGCTCGCTGGTAATGTCCTTGAACAGGATCAGCAGCCCGCCCATTGGGTGGCGCTGACGGGTGACTTTCAGGGTGCGATTGTCTGGCAGGTGCCACTCGTCTTCCTCGATCCCGCTAATGTCGAGATAGTAGGACAGCTCTTCGGCCCGCCACTTCGCATACTCGGCCTGGGCCGGCAGCTTGCGCCGTTCGCGCAAGCGATCCAGCAGCTGACCGTGGCTCGGCATGTCCAGCAGGAAGCCTTCATCCATGTCCCACATTTTCGCGAAGGCGCGATTGTGGAAGGTCAGCTTGCGCTCGGAACTGAAAATCGCCACAGCGTCTGCAACATGGTTGAGCGTTTCATCATGCGCACGCACATGCTTGTCGAGCTCATCTCGCGCGCGTTCCTGTTCAGTCACGTCGAACGCCATCGCGCCGACGCCGCCTGATAGCGGGAAAGACAGAACTCGCATGGCCCGACGCTCGCCCTTGATTGCTATATGGCGGGTTTCATCGATTTCCTTGCCATCGGTCAGCGTCTTGCGCACCTGCTCAACGGCTTTCTCATCCAGCATCACCTGCCGCTCGAGCACGCGGTCGAGATTATCGCCGTCCACGACATCGACATAAGCCGGGTTCGCCCATTGCAAGCGACCAACGCCTGAGATCCGCCAGGCCGGAAATGGCGCCTTGCCGAGCATATCGAGGAAGGCGGTGGGATCGCGGGCAATCACCTGCCGGGCCTCCTCTAGACGGCCGCGCGCCGAGCTCTCTTCCAGGCCTTTGATCGTCGAGTCTGTTATCCAGACGACGACACGTGCGCCTGCGGTTCGTCCGTCGGCTTCTAGGAAGCGTCCATTCTGACCGATAATCGTCAGTGAAAATGGCTGGCCCTGCTCGGCCAGTTCGCGCAGCCGGATGCGCAGCGTGGAATCGATCCCGCTGGCATCGCGCGCCTCAAGATCGGCGAGCCCTTCAATGATCCGCACCGCCGGGTCGACCGAAACCGCGTCATCGGTGAAGCGCAGCAAACTTGCCAGGGCGACAGGCGAGCCATGGATGTCAGGAGGTGTAATGTCATCGGCATCGACATCTATGTCATCGCCCTGCCAGACGAGGATCACACCAGGATGCGCGCCGAGCACGGATTTCATTTCCGCGACAGAGGACTCTGCCTCATTCGCCTTTTCCTTGTAACGCTTCGCAGCGCCGCGGGCTCCATCGGACGTTCGCATCGCCCAAAGAATGAAGGCCAATCCCAGCGCCAGAGCGCCCACCGCAATGATCAAAGGAACCTGATCGGCTGTGACCTGCATCGCAAACTCCGTTCCCGCCTCGGCGAATCAGTCGCCAAACCGCACTATGCACTGGTTAACCGAATGCTGCGTTTGCGTTAAGTCCGGGTTAACGATCAGCTGAAGCACGTTAAGACTCTCGCCGAAAAAGGAAAAGGCCGGGATCGCTCCCAGCCTCTCCAAAAATTCGTTCAGCGCGTTTGCTCTATTTAAACATGCTGGCTTTGCGGAAATGCTTGACCAGAAGATAGTAGACAACGGCGCGGTACTTTTTGCGCACGGAACGGCCATAAGTTTCCATCACCGCGTCGAGACCTTCATCCAGCTTTGGCGTGTCCTTCAGGCCAAGCTTTTTGATCAGGAAGCTCTTTTTCACGGTTTCCAGCTCACCCTTCTGAGTGGCGGACACGGTGGACGCGTCGTTGCGGTAAATCGATGGACCGCAAGCAATGGTAACCGCGGTGAGAAGTTTCATGTCAGGTGTCACCCCGCACTTCTCTTCCAGGTCCTTGGCGTATTTTGCGATCAGATCGTCACGTTTTCCCATCATATTCCTCCGTGGGATCAGACCGCTCATGCGATGCGGTCATTGAGGTTGTCAAAGCTACTCAACTGATTGGATCCATAGATCGAGCCGGACTCGACAGCGCGGTCAAGAGTTTGCGACATATCTTCTTCCGTTTTGCGCATTTTAAACCGAGGCGTTCAGATCCACCCGCCACATTCTGGTCGCAACACTGACGGAAACGTCATGTGGCGTTCATGTCGCAAATGATTATATAGTGATCAAGTCTCGTGTGGAGTTCTCATGATCCGATCCCTCTCTCTGGCTGCCCTGACCGCCGCCTGTTTGACTGTCTCAGCGCACGCACAATCCGCTGACGAAGACGAATTGGTGCGCCTGCCGGGACAAGGAGAGGTACGCGATGCATCCCTGCGCGAGCGTGCGAAAGCTGACCGACTCAAACCAGGCGCCGGTTTGTTTATCACATTCGACGCCGACAATGACGGCCGGATCAGCCGGGCGGAGATGGACGCCGGGATCCCGGCTGCCTTCACACGGGCCGACAACAATGAAGACGGGTTTTTAACCGCGCTCGAACAGCAGGATTGGGCGCGCAGTCTTCCGACCCGCGATGATAGTCTGGCCAACCCGTTTCGATTCGATCCAAATCTCGACCGCCGGGTCGACCTGGAAGAGTTTACGCTGGTGATCAACAATCTCGGCCTCGACTATGCCGATGAGGTGAGCGGCGATATTATTATCGCCGACTTGAAAGCCCCTCGTCCGGCGCGAGACGGTCGTAATGAAGATCGCGCGGGGGCGCGCCCTGAATCTTCCGACCGCCAGAGGCCGGGAAGCGGCAGCCGGTCGCTCGGTCAGTAGATCAAGGGGCTAACCCGCACGGGCGAACGCTTCTTTCAACCAGGCGCGCACTTCATCATCGAATTCAGCTAAATCCGTGATTTTGACCTTGTGCGTGCACATACCGCTCATGGTCTCGAGGCGGCCTTGTGCAGGTTCGCCCTTCAGATTGATGCCAAGATCTATTCGGGTTTTGGTCGATGGTTGGATCAGCGCAAACTGCTTCTTTCGCCGTAAACTGACACTCGTTTTCTTGGGCGAGATCTCGAGTTCGGAGCCGAAGGTTTTAACAAAGTCGACGATCGCATCATGGATCGGCTTGAGCGCTTCCTTGCCTTTATATTGATTGGCGACGAGGTCCTCAGCGCTCACGTCGAGATTACCGATACATTTTTGAGCAATCAGATTGGCAAAGCCATGCGTTACCCCATGCTCACCCTTTAGCAGTTTCACGATCTCGCCATGCTTGGCCGCACCACGGGATGCGACAAGGGTTTGCCACTGGGCAAGCGATTTGCCGGTTTTTTCCGGCAAATTGTCGATCATGGTCTGGGCCTGTTCCTCGGGTGATTTCGCCATACTCTATCCCTCCTTCACAAGCTTGACGGGTCCAGCATCCGGGTCCAATGGCCAGTGCTCAACCTTTTGTTCCTTTTTCGCCATCAGCGCGACCAGCGGCGACATCAGGGTCACCATTGTGCCACTAAAGGCGGGCTTTCCAGTTTCAGCAATCTTCTTGAGATTCTTGGCAATAAAGTCCTGACCGCCAAGCATCTGCTTGTGCAGATCGCTGCCTTCAATCGCATCTTCGATGATGAGATCAAACTCGGTACCCCCGTCTTTCTCACGCAGCATATAAGTGATCTTGCAAGGATCATCCGTGAGATTTGTCATCTGGAATGTGTGGCTGTAGAGATGCGGCGGCTCAAATGCGAGCACCTCACCGGCCACCATGGCGATCTTCCGATTGGGGTGAACCATACGCATCCGCGCGCCCGGTTTTAATCCGTCTTTTGTATCGCAAATGCTGCCAAAGAAAAACGGAAGCGGCCTGTCTGTCGCAACCAGAATAGACCAGACCGTCTCAATCGGTGCGTTGATAAATGTCCTGTGGATACTCTTCTCGGCATATTTCGGCTGTTCAGTCATCTTTTCCACCCTCTACGTGTTTTGCGTTGACCTGCGCGGCTCCCTCAGCCGCTTGTTTGATGAAACTCAATCGATCCGCCCAATAGCCGCTATAGGCATCGATCCAGCGCTCATGAATGGCATGGATCGGCATGGCATTGAGATATAGTCGCCGGGTTCGTCCGTCTTTCTGGCTCACCAGCAATCCGGCCTCCTCCAGCACTTTCAGGTGATTCATGATGGCGATCCGGCTGACATCAAAGGCCTTGGCAAGTTCGCCAACCCCCTGCCCCGGTCGATCTCGCACCAGATCCAGAATCCGCCGGCGCGTTGTGTGCGCCAGGGCGTGAAACACCAGATCCATGTCATCACTAGTAAACATGTAATTACTTATTTACATAATCAGTGTTGAGTCAACCACTGGGCGTTCAGTTTTTCCCGGAGACGCGGATTACTATTGGATCAATGCGTTGGACCAGGCCTTAGAAATCGACCGCGCGGCCGGCTTTTTCCCAGTCGCCATAGCGGACACGTTCTTCACTGGGTCCACCCTTTTCACCCGATCGCTTTGTCTCGAGCTCTTGTTCTTTGCGCTCTTGCGCGGCGCGCCGCTCTGCAGCCTCGTCAAGCGCGCGCTTTGCGGCTGGTGACAAATCCGGTTTTGTGACGTTTTTTTCATCTGACATGAACGAGACTCCCGGTTTTGTTAACCAATCCATATATGTTCTGGGTAATGAGGTAGACCCTCAATTTTAACGTGCAAGGATCCCGGACAAATGGGCACAGCAAAGACTTTCATGCTTCTGGCCGCTCTGACGGCATTGTTCATGGCGGTGGGCTACCTTGTCGGCGGGATGATGGGCATGGGCATTGCCTTTGTGATTGCAGGCGGAATGAACCTGTTCTCGTATTGGAACGCTGACAAGATCGTACTGCGCATGCAAGGCGCACGGCAAGTCGACGAGACCGAGCGCAGCCCGATCCTGCGCACCTTTGTACAGGACACCAAGGCGCTGGCCAAAGCTGCCGGAATGCCGGAGCCAAAGATCTACATTATCGACACTCAGCAGCCAAATGCGTTCGCGACGGGCCGGAACCCGCAAAACGCTGCCGTGGCCGCGACGACGGGACTGCTCAACATTCTCTCTCGCGAAGAGACAGCTGGCGTCATGGCGCACGAACTCGCGCACGTGCAGAACCGCGACACGCTGACCATGACCGTAACCGCGACCATCGCCGGTGCCATCGGCATGCTGGCCAATTTCGCGCTGTTCTTTACCAACCGCGAACGGGGCGGCATGATTTCAGGCTTGCTGATCATGATCTTTGCACCGATGGCGGCAGGCCTGGTGCAGATGGCGATCAGCCGTTCGCGCGAATATGAAGCGGATAAACGCGGCGCCGAGATTTGCGGCAACCCGCTCTGGCTCGCCTCGGCACTCGCCAAGATTGATCGCGGCGCCCGGGCGACCATCAATCGCCGGGCCGAAGCCAACCCAGCCATGGCGCACATGTATATCA
This sequence comes from Henriciella sp., assembly GCA_041984335.1. Classification (GTDB taxonomy): domain Bacteria; phylum Pseudomonadota; class Alphaproteobacteria; order Caulobacterales; family Hyphomonadaceae; genus Henriciella. Next base: position 64,086 of record JBHIYI010000002.1, read on the forward strand.
TGAACCCGCTGGCCGGACGCCGCGGTGACAGTCTGTTCTCAACCCACCCGGCCACGCAGAATCGGATTGAGGCGCTCAACCGTCTGGCAGCCGAAATGGGCGTGCAACCCGAAACCGTGCAGCCACGCCGGGCCGCTGGCCCCTGGGGTTAAGTCCCGGGCCTTTGATGGTCCTGGCAAACCGATACTTCCGCTTGACCTGAGCCGCCTCGCTGATCAAACAGCGCCAGGGCCCGCACGCGGCCGGAAAAACGAGAAGCACATTACAATGATCAGAGATAATCTCTCATGAGCGGCGCCTTCGCACGATTGGCTGCTGCGCAGCTGCTGATGACGGTCCTCGAGGAAGGGCGCACGCTGGACGAAGCGCTCGCCAATACAGATCGCTTTGATAATCTGAAAGGCCCGGATCGCGGTTTTGCCCGCGCGATGACCAGCGCCGCCCTGCGCCATCTGGGCCGCATCGATCTCGGCCTCGCGCCATTCCTGGATCGCCCACTCGAAACAGCGCCGCCGCCGTCACGCGCCTTGCTGCGTATCGGTGCAGCGCAGGCCTGGATCCTGGAAACGCCAGATCACGCCGTGGTTGGCGAAACCGTAGCGGCGGCCAAGAAATGGCCCAGAGCCCAGCGCGCGGCCGGGTTTCTGAACGCCGTCCTCCGAAAGGTCGTCGCCGACCGCTCCGGCTTTGATGCCGCGCCCGTCCAGTCCATCTGGCCAGCCTGGTTCCAGGCAGCTGTGCAGGACGCTTTCGGCGCAGAGGTATCGGCGCAGCTGGCCGAGGCGCAGTTGCAAACCCCGGTCACCTATCTGACCGGCAAACAGTCCGACCCCGCAGCGCTCGCCCGGCAAGTTGGCGGCCAAGTGGTCGGTGACTATTCAGTCCAGATCGATGCCTCAGATCTGGAAAACCTGCCGGGCTTTTCAGATGGTGACTGGTGGGTTCAGGATATTGCCGCCACGCTCCCGGCAAGGCTGCTGGATGCTAAACCGGGTGAGACGGTTCTGGATATCTGCGCCGCGCCCGGTGGCAAGACGTTGCAGCTGGCAGCGGCAGGCGCGACTGTCACAGCGATCGATCGCTCGAAACCGAGGCTGAAGCGTTTGAAGCAAAATCTGTGGCGCACGGGCTTCAAGGGTGAAGTCGAGGTCCTGCAGGCCGATGCCACGACCTGGCGGCCGTCAGAACCCGTCGATAAAATCCTGCTGGATGCGCCTTGCTCAGCCCTCGGAACCTTGCGCCGTCATCCCGAAGGACCTTGGATCAAAGCCGAAGCCGATATTCAGCGCTTCCCTGATATCCAGGAACGATTGCTCCGCGCGGCGGCGGAGATGCTAAAGCCTGGCGGCACACTGATCTATTGTGTGTGCTCGCCACTGCCGCATGAAGGTGTGGCACTCATCGATCGCCTGACAGCTGATTTGCCGCTAACCCGCATCCCGATCACCCCGCATGAAGTGCCGGGTTTTGAGGGCGGCATCTCGGTGATTGGCGACTTGTTAACCCTGCCAAATGGTAAATTCCAGCACGATGCCTTCTACATTTCTCGCCTACGACGCGACTCATGACGAAAATGTCATGAATTCAGGCCGTTTTGCCATAAATGGGCCTTTTCAGGTTCATAGAGAGTTCACCTGACTTGCTCCAAAACAAGTGCAGTCAAACACGTGCATAAGGAGCACAATACGATGACGACAGATATGATTGCCGTGAAGGCACCGAAGAAACTGATCGCTGGCGCGTTTGCCGCGATGTCCCTGGCTGCAACCGGCTGCCAAAGCACCTATGGCGCAAACACCGTCAATTCCAGCTCGGTTGGCTATGCCATGACCGTCAAGCCGGGCACGGTGACCAATATCCGCGCCGTGACCATTAAGCCAGACCGTTCAATTATCGGCACTGCAACAGGTGCGGTCCTGGGCGGTATTGCTGGCTCTGAGATTGGCGGCGGCGACAAGGCTCAAACCGCAGGCGCCATCGGCGGCGCGGTTCTGGGCGGTATTGCCGGTAACATGATCGGGACGGCGGCTGGTACCAAGCAAGGTATCGCCGTGACTGTTCAGTTCGATGACGGGAACGTCAAAGCCTTCGTGCAACCGGCTGATACAAATATTCAGCCCGGCCAACGTGTGAACGTCGAGTTCCGCGAAGACGGCGCCTATGTCGTGCCGGTTCAATATGCGCCTGGATACTAATCAGTCGCACTGAAACACTGAGTTCGAAGCCGCCGTCAGCCTTGTGCTGGCGGCGGTTACGTTTTAGGCGTTCAGCATGAGTGATGTACTAATTTCACCGTCGATTCTCTCGGCGGATTTTGCAGAACTCGGCGCAGAAATCCGCCGAATTGACGAAGCCGGAGCCGACATGATCCATGTCGACGTGATGGACGGCCATTTCGTGCCGAATCTGACATTTGGCCCGCCCGTGATTGAGAAACTTCGGAGACACTCAGACAAGCCGTTTGATGTCCATCTGATGATCTCGCCGGTCGACCCCTTTATCGACGATTTCGCCAAGGCGGGCGCTGACATCCTCACCGTACACCCTGAGGCGGGACCGCATTTGCATCGCACGCTTCAGGCGATTCGCGCGGCAGGGATGAAACCTGGCGTGGCGCTCAATCCCGGGACGCCAGCAGACGTCGTTGATCCCGTCATTGATGATATCGACCTCATCCTGGTCATGTCGGTCAATCCGGGCTTTGGCGGGCAGAGCTTTATCGAAAGTCAGCTCCGCAAAATTGAGACGCTAAGAGAAAAGATTGATGCGAGCGGGCGTGATATCATCCTCGAGGTAGATGGCGGACTCAATCCTCAAACAGCGCCCCGTGCCATTGCGGCAGGCGTTACGGCAATCGTCGCCGGATCGGCTGCATTCAAAGGTGGCCCCGAACACTACGCGTCCAACATTTCCGCCCTGCGGGCGGGGGCAACGATCTAGGGTTTCGGAGTTCGGCATGAGCGAAGCGAAGTCTTCCCATACGCTGAAAGCCAAGCGTACCGACGCGGAAGACGCGGCGATCTGGGACAAGTTTGCCGGTCGACCTGGCGAGGATGCGCGAGTCACTGCCGTGCAACGCCTTCGCATCGCCGGGTCCGCGCCAGACGGCTTCGGTCTGCATATGCGCCAGATTGTGCCGCCGGATGATCTTCGCGGCGAAATGCTGATGCGGGGGATCTGGCGCATTGGCATGGACCGGATCGAACTGACCGACGGCACAGCGCCCTGGTCTGTCGCGATGCCTTCCCGCCATTACGCCAATCGCCTGCACCGCTTCGACTGGCTCGCGGATTTATTCACGCAGGGCGAAGCTGGCGCGGACCGGGCGCGTTTCGTGGTGGATGACTGGATCGAGAATTATGGCCGCTTTGACGGCTTCTCGTGGCGCATGGGATGCACCGGGGACCGGGTCTGGAACTGGATGCGCTGCGGCGCCGCCTTGTTCGAACATGGCGATCCGGAAGCCTGCGAACAGCGGCTCGATGCGCTTGGCAGACAAGCCCGCCACGTCTTGTCTCTGGTGGATACGGAGCTGGAGCCGCAGGCGCGATGGCGGGGGTGCACGCTCGCTGTGGCTCACGCCGTCTGCCTTGGCCGTGGAAAAGGCCTGGATGACGCCGAAATGCGGCTTGAAAGCGAGTGTACCGCGCAATTCTTTCCCGACGGAGGTCACGTCTCCAGATCTCCGGCGCGGGCGCTGCGATGCCTGGCTGATCTCATCACAATCCACGATCTGCTCACCCGCTCCGAGCGCGATATTCCGGAATTCATTCCGCGCTGGATCTCCCGCATTGGCGGAATGGTGTCTTTCTTCAAGGCCGCCGATGGCGGGCTGATGCCCTTCCACGATGGCGATGAACGCTGGCCCGAAGCGGTCGATGCGGTGCTGTCGCATATGGAAACCCCGCCGCGCAAATTCTCGGTTGCGCCCAAATCCGGCTTCCACAAATTACAGAAAAACCGGACAGTGCTGGTGCTCGATGCTGGCGCTGCGCCAGAGCCACCCTTCGGCGACAAGGCGCATGCGGGCGCTCTCGGGTTTGAGCTTCATGACGGCGATGCGCGCCTGGTCACATCTTGCGCGTGCAGTCCGGAAATCGACATCGCATTCCGCGCCGCTGTCCGGCGCACATCAGCGCACTCGACATTGATCCTTGCCGAAACAGATTCTTCGAAGTTCAAGACCAATGAGGACACACGCCTGCTCTATCCCGTCGGTCCGGAGGGTATTTCCGCCAAACGGCTGGAAGAAGATGATGAAATCTGGCTCGACGCGCAGCATGGCGGCTACAAACAATCGCATGGCCTGCTGCACCGTCGCCGCTTGTTCATGTCGGGAGATGGCGCGCGTCTGACCGGTGAAGACTCTCTGGCCCGGCCCGTGTCGGCGGGCGCGACGGAAGACAATGCCCCAATCGTTTACTCTCTAAGGTTTCATTTGCACCCAACTGTGACCGCGGTCATGGCTGGCGATTCAATTGTGTTGCATAGCGACCTCGGCACGAAATGGCGGTTCAAGACAAGTCATGCGAAAGCCCAGCTGGAAGAGACGATCTATCTCGGGAGAGGAATCATCGAACGCAGTGAGCAAATCGTTCTCAGCGGTAAGGCGCTGCCCAACAGCGATGGCTCGACGCCGCCGAATTGTATTCGGTGGGCCTTCCTGAAGGCAGACTCCAAGTGAGGCCGCAGTTTGAAGCCCGGCGGGCAATGGCCCTTACGCTTGGCTTCGACGTCATGGCTGCCTTTGTATCGATGGCGATTGCGGTGTTCTACCGCTGGTCAACGACGGGCGGCGCGCCGCCGGAGCAGGTTTCACTGGGTCTGATCGCCGCTGGCGCGTTTGCGTTCGCCGCACTGGTCGCCTTCTTCATCATGCGCGTTCACCGGCAGGTGTGGCGTCATTCTGGCTGGCCCGATGCAATGCGGATCATGCAGGGCGTTGCATTGACCGCTCTGATCTTCCTGCCACTGATGTTCCTGTGGAATCGATTGGTCGGCTTTCCGAGGTCCAGCTTGCCCGTGGCGCTGGGGATCTGGGTCTCAATCCTGTTTCTGGCGCGGATGATTGCCCTCTCGCGCTCAACCCAGCGTCCGTTCCAGATTTTCAGATCAATTCGCGCTGACGCCCCGCCGGCCATCCTGGTCGCCAATGCGATCGAAGCCGCGAGTGTCCTTCGCGACCTGCAATCCACAAAGGGGGGCGCGCCTGTGCGCATGCTCGGCCTGATCGAATCCGATGGCGCCGAACCCGGCCGCGCTATTCGCGGCGTTCCGGTGCTGGGCGGTCTGAATGAATTGCCCAAGATGCTGGACCTGCTGGCTGTTCGGTACGGCGCAACCCCCTGGGTCGCCGTCGCCGGGGCCGTGCGAGAGCGCGCAACCATGAACGCAATCCTGGAAACCGCCACCCAGCACGGTTCACGCGTCATGGCGCTCGGATCCGACCGTGAAGGCTTGCACTTGCAGCGTGTACGTCCGGCAGACCTTCTGGCGCGGCCCGTCCGCACACTGGACACTGATCCTGTTCGAAAGCTACTCGCAGGCAAGCGTGTCTTTGTGACCGGCGCAGGCGGCACGATCGGCGCTCAACTCGCCAGGCAATGTGCCGCCATGGGTGTGGCGCAACTGACGCTCTATGATTCCTCAGAATACAATCTCTACGAGATCGATCTCAGGCTTCGCGAGGCCTATCCTGACCTGGATATGCTGACGCATATTGGCGATGTGCGCGACCGCACGCGCCTGCGCCAGACGGTCGAAGAGGCCAGACCGGAAGTGATGATTCACGCTGCGGCCCTGAAGCATGTGCCCCTGATGGAGCTCAACGCGTGCGAGGCCATCCTGACCAATGTCGGCGGCGCGGTAAACGCCGTCGACGCCGCCATCGAGTTCGGCCTGGAGCGCTTTGTCTTCATCTCGACTGACAAAGCCGTCGACCCGGACAATGTCATGGGGGCAACCAAGCGGCTCGCAGAGCTCGCGCTGGCCTATCGCGCCAAAGGTACGCAGCTGGCCGTCTCCATGGTGCGGTTCGGAAACGTCCTCGGCTCTTCAGGATCTGTGGTACCGCTATTCGAACGCCAGATTGCCGCGGGTGGACCGGTCACCCTCACAGATGATGAAGTGTCCCGTTATTTCATGACCGTCGAGGAGGCGTCTTCGCTTGTGCTTCAGGGCACCGCCCATAATGGACAGCCGGGTGAGGCCTCGCTCTACGTCCTCGATATGGGCGATCCGATCCGAATTCGCACCCTTGCCGAGGCGATGATCCGCATGAAGGGCATGGTTCCGTATTTGGACATCAAGATCAAAACCACCGGTCTGCGCCCGGGTGAAAAGCTGCACGAAGAGCTGACCTATGCCAATGAACGCCTGGTCAGCACCGGGATCGATGGGCTGAACAAAGTGACGCCCGAGAGCCGCAAGAGTGAGCCGGAAGGTTTTCATGCACAATTGGACGAACTGCTCATCGTCGCGGGCGAGCGTGAACAGGCGCAGGCCCTGCAAGCCCTCGCGCGATTGGTTCCGGCCTACAATCCACCATCCTGCACCGGCTAGATGCGCCAAAACTGTTGACGCTACTGGGACTCATGATAGGCGGGCGAGCGAGTTCAGAGTCTAGCCTGAAAGCCGCTTCATGACCCAATCCACAAAAATTCGCCGCGCCCTGATTTCCGTATCTGACAAGGAGGGGCTCGTCGAACGCGCCAAGGCTCTGGTCGGATTTGGGATCGAGCTTGTTTCCACTGGCGGGACGTCTCGCGCGCTGAAAGAAGCGGGCCTTGACGTGAAAGATGTCGCTGACCTCACCGGCTATCCTGAAATGATGGATGGCCGGGTCAAGACACTGCATCCCGCTGTACATGGCGGCCTGCTCTATTTGCGCGACAATGACAGCCACAAGGCCGATGCGGAAAAACACGGCATCGAGGCGATCGATCTGGTCTATATCAATCTCTACCCGTTCGAAGCGACTGTGGCGTCGGGGGCCGGGTTCGAAGACTGTATTGAGAATATTGATATTGGCGGCCCGGCCATGCTGCGCGCCGCGGCCAAGAATGGCGATTTCGTTTCCGTCTGCACCGATGGCGGTGATCTCGACGCTGTACTTGCTGAAATGGCGTCGACCGGCGGCCGGGTCAGCCGTGAAACGAGCCGTAAGCTGGCCGCCAAAACCTATGCACGCACGGCGGCCTATGACGCTGCGATCTCCGGCTGGTATGCCAAACAGCTCGGTGACAGCGCGCCGGACTGGGTCGGCTTTGGCGGCAAACTGAACGAGGCGCTGCGCTATGGTGAGAACCCGCACCAGAAAGCTGCCTTCTATGTCACCAGCGAAGCCCGCCCCGGCGTCGCTACCGCGCGCCAGGTCCAGGGCAAGGCGCTGTCCTATAACAATATCAACGATACCGATGCGGCCTATGAGTTGATTGGCGAGCTGGGCGACGAGACGCCAGCAGTGGCGATCATCAAGCACGCCAATCCGTGCGGTGTTGCCTTGGGTAACTCAGTCATCGAAGCATATCGCGAGGCCCTGGCCTGCGATTCAACGTCCGCTTTTGGTGGCATCGTTGCACTCAACCGCCCGCTGGATGAAGCGACCGCGCAGGAGATCACGTCCATCTTTACCGAAGTCGTGATCGCTCCGGGCGCAGATGAGGCGGCGATTGAAGTGTTCAAGAAAAAGAAGAATCTTCGCCTTTTGCTCACTGATGGCCTGCCCGATCCGGCGGCGCCCGGAACCTTTGTGAAAACCGTTGCAGGCGGGCTTCTGGTTCAGGACCGGGACTTCGGACGCATTACCCGCAATGATCTAAAAGTCGTCACCAAGGTTGCGCCGACCGAAGCGCAACTCGAAGACCTCCTGTTCGCCTGGCGTGTTGCCAAACACGTGAAGTCAAACACGATTGTTTATGCCAAGGACCGCGCGACGGTCGGCATCGGCGCCGGGCAAATGAGCCGGATCGACTCCGCCCGCATCGCGGCGCGCAAGGCTGAGGACGCCAAAGAGAAAGAGGGCTTCGACACGCTGCGTACAACAGGCTGCGTCGCCGCGTCGGACGCGTTCTTCCCATTCCCGGATGGCATGCTGGCCGCTGCTGCGGCGGGGGCGAGCGCGATTATTCAGCCAGGCGGCTCCATTCGCGATGATGATGTGATTGCTGCCGCGGACGAGGCCGGGCTGGCCATGGTGCTGACGGGTATGCGTCACTTCCGGCACTAGCGAGCTGAATTTTCGTCTGGCTGACAAAAACCAATATCAGTCGGATCTAGCACATGCCCATGATGCAGACGTCTTCCGAGGTCAGATCCTCTTCGCCATAGTAGTCGGGCGTCGCCAATGACGGCATCTCGTATTCAGCGTCTTCAGTGGGCAGGTTTGACGCTTTATGCTGAGCTATCGTGCGCGCCTTCTCCTGATGAAATGCCGTCTGCATACCTGCAGGTAGCCGTGATAAATCTGTTTCGGGGTCAAACGAATCCATCGAGGAGATCATCTGCTCGATTTCGATCAGGCCGTCTTCATCCAGCTGGTCTGCATAGGCCACCATAGCCTTGCCCAAGGCGATACTGTCCACGCACATCGCATACAGATCGAGCTGAAACGGCTGGCGGTTGAAGCTGTCGAGCGAACTTGTCGACAAGTTGTTGCACGGGGTTGGCCCAACGGGTTCTCCGGCACCGATGCGGTTCACAGTGACGGCGATAAGCACCATGTCATGCGTTTCATCATCATTGATGTAATCCAGCGCACTGTAGTCTTTTGCCAGAACAGCATATTGGGCCGCCAGCGCATCTCGCTCCTCATCGTCCAGGTCTGGCTCATCAAAAATCAGCGAGATGTCTTTGGCTTCTGCGGCAACCATCATCTTGCAGGTCGAAGACGCCTCATCGCTCACCCCGTATCTGCAGATGGTCATAGATTGGAATTCAACCGCTCCCTCAAGCATGCACCGGTCGTAATTGTCATCGAACAGGCAATCACTTGTGGCAATATCGGCGGCGTATTCGCGGCAGTTTTCTCTATTGCCGGTTTCAAGCAGGTCGCAATAAGCGCGGTCCTTTTTCTCGCCGGCAAGCTTGGCAATGCAAATTCGGAAATCCATGTCCCCAATCAGAGCAATCTCTGCCGCGTCGCGTTCGGCCATGCAGGATTCGACGGACCCTTGTGCCATAGCGGGCGAGAAAATGTTCAAAAGGCAAAGGCCTGCCAATGTAGAAAACCAACGCACGGAAACAGCCTTTCGTGATGTTTTGCCAGCATAGTTCATGACTGCCAGTCTTGCAAAACCAGCTAAGGGTGACGGGCTGGCCATTGTGATATCGGGTATGCGTCACTTCCGGCACTAGCGAGGTCCGAGCGAGACCTGTTAGCTAGCCGACATGAGCAAGCTTCCGCCCCCATTTGACGCGCATGGCCAGCACTGGCTGAACATTCGCGTCTATTATGAAGATACTGATTTCACCGGCATGGTCTATCATGCCAATTATCTGCGCTTTTTCGAACGCGGGCGGTCAGACTTTCTGCGCGATGCGGGCGTCAGTCATCAAAGCCTGCTCGCACGCGATGAACCGGCTGCGTTCACCCTGACCAATGTCGAGGTCGATTATAAACGCGCCGCCAAAGTGGATGACCTTCTGACCATTCGCACTCGCAGTCTCGGCGTCAAAGGCGTGCGCATGTTTTTCAATCAGACCTGCCTGCGCGGCGATGAGGTAATCGCCGAGGGCCGGATCACGGCGGTCATGATCCATGCTGATGGTCGACCGACGCGCCCGATCAAAGACGTCGTCGCGCAATTGAAACCTTTTGAATATCAGGCACCCTCACCCGCGTGACGGCGCGGGCTGTCAAGATGTCGGACAGCTCCCGCCATTTTCATACATGTCTCTCGACAAGGCCTGGAACGAATCCCCCAGCGCATCAAACTGCGCTTCGGTAAACGTATCGATCGCGCCGGAATCAAGGCCGTCCTCGATGCGATCCGCAGCCTGCTCAACGGTCAGGCCGTCAGCATTCTTGATCTGCGTCATTTCGGTGAGAATGGCCTTCTGTAGATCCGTTGCTTCTGGATCGGCGACTGTCTGGACCGCATAGCAGCCGCAAAAACCGGCAAGATCGGTTCCGGCATCGCTGGTGATCATGCCTTCAGTACGCGCATCACCCGAAAACAGGTCTGTGCAGAGATCGGTCAGGATTTTTTCATTCGGCGGCGCGCCCCCGCACGCAGTCAGCATGGATATGGCGGCGGTCGCAGCGATCAGGTGTCTCATCTCTTTCTCCCTCTGCGTGCAGGCTCATGGAAAAAGCAAAGAAGATCAAGCCTTCTTACTGAACCACGTCGTGCCACTCGGGATGCTTCTCCAGCGTCGCCTTGGCGAATGGGCAGAGCGGGATGATCTTGAGCCCCTCGGTGCGTGCATCCTTGACGGCGGCCTCGACAAGTTGCTTGCCAACACCAAGGCCGCGCATCGCATCGGGTACCCCAGTATGATCAATAATGATCCGCGCGCTGCCCGCACGTGAATAGGTCATTTCGGCCTCGGCACCATTGGCGCGAACGACGTAGCGGCCCCCGGTCGGGCTGTCTTCTCGGGTGATGGTTAGCTCACTCATGATCGGCTCCTTTGTTTGAAAACGATCTAGGTCGCATGGCCCACGAAAACCACGTCTCACCGCTGGCAAAGTGTTATCCGAATCCTGCATGGACCAGCAAACTGGAGATGCTGGACGGTACGCCATCGTCCAAACACCGCGCGCAAAAAGAAAGCCCCGAACCGTAAGGTCCGGGGCTCGTTTCAGAAACAGGCGGCGCGCTTAGGCGGCGTCTGCTTTGCCTTCGATCAGTTTCGGCTTGCGGCCTTTTTTAGGCGCGCCGATTTCGATCTTGCGTGGTTTTTTGGCTTCGGGAAGCTCGCGTACGAGTTCGACGCGAAGCAGGCCATTCCGCAGTTCAGCGCTCGTAACGATGACATGATCGGCGAGTTGGAACCGGCGGAGGAAGCCGCGCTCGGCAATGCCGCGATGCAGGAATTCGCGCTCGACTTCGCCATCTTCTGGTGCAGCCTTGCGCCCTGCGACGGTCAGCAATCCATCTTTGGTTTCGATGTCGAGGTCTTCCTCGCCAAAACCAGCGACGGCGATCTCGATTGCAAACTCATCGTCCGCGACACGCTCAATATTGTAAGGTGGATAGCCCTGCGCACCATCAAGGCGGGCGGCGCTATCAATCATGTTGGCCATACGGTCAAAGCCAACCATTGTTCGATAAAGGGGGGTCAGATCAATCGTGCTCATTTTAATCAGTCCTTTCACTAGCAACTGTGATCCGCGGCGATCTTGAAAAGCCGCGAAAATTGAGGTTCGAAACTTTCTGTTGATCCAGCCCGAAAATCAGCGCTGGCAGAAAATTCCGTCGCAGCCTGCTTGGCAGCGCCGCGACACAGGCTATGTGGAAACGCGACAGACAGGATTCAAGCCCTTTTCAGGAGTGAAATGATGAAGACCCAATTCTTGCTCGGTTCGGCCCTCTTGGTGATCGCCGCTTGTTCCGGCGGTACGGACGCGCCCGCCGAAACGTTGGAGCCCGAAACCCCGCCCGTCGTCGAGGACGTGGACACCGGTCCCCTGACGCTCGCAGAGGCTGTCGCGGGAGAGTGGCGCAGCGACGACGAGAAGGCCCGCGATACCTGGCGAAGTCCAGCAGCAACGCTCGCCTTCTTTGAGGTCGATCCCGGTGAAACCGTGATTGAAATCTGGCCCGGCGGTGGCTGGTACACAAATGTACTCGCCCCTTATCTCGCGTCCGGTGACGGCACGCTGATCGCCGCGGTCTGGGACACAAACGTATTCGAAGGCGATCGCCTCGCCCGGATCGAACAACGGATTGCCGATTTCAAAGCCGTCTACGAAGCCGATCCAGATCTGTTCGGAACGCTCGAATATAGCGCTTTTTCAGCCGAATCAGGGCCGCTCGCCCCTGAAAACAGCGTCGACACGGTGCTCACCTTCCGCAATGTCCACAACTGGATGGGCGGGGACTATACCGCAAAATTCTTCACCGACGCCTATGCGGCGCTGAAACCCGGCGGGATTCTCGGCGTTGTCGAGCATCGTCTGCCTTCAAGCGCAGAACAAAATCCCCGCGCGGCAACCGGATATGTGCACGAAGACTTCGTCAAAGCGCTCGCCGCCGCAGCCGGCTTTGAATTCGTCGAAGCGAGCGAGATCAATGCGAACCCGAGTGACACAGCCGATCATCCATTCGGGGTCTGGACTCTGCCACCTGTTAGCCGCACGGCAGATCGGGAAGGCAACACGCCAGACGGGTTCGATCCGGCCATCTACGCCGCAATTGGCGAGTCGGATCGCATGACGCTTAAATTCAAGAAGCCGGACGCTGAGACCTCAGAACCGGTCGAGTAGACGGCGCAAATATTCCCGCTCTTCTTCGTCGACCGCTTCATCATAGCGGCGACGAAGTTCGTCCAGGATATCCTTGGCGCGCTGACGCTCGGCTTCGTCAGGGATATCGACGCTATTGCTGTCGTCCACGGCGCCATTGATCGAATTGCCAAAAGGATCTGCGGCCCCGGCGCCTTGCTGGTTCTGGTCGCCTAAGCGATCCGCGCGGGCTTCATCCAACGCCTCGGCCAGTCCTTCAGCAAGTTCACGCAATTGGCGCGTCGCCTGGTCCTGATTGCGGATGGCCCGGCCCTCATTGCCGTCTTCGAGCGCATTCCCGGCCCGGCGCTGCGACCGTTCGATCGCCTCCAGGGTTTCCTCGTCGAGCAGGCCGCCTACACCGTCGCCTTCGCCCTCTTCACCCGTACCGAGCTGATTTTCGGCGAGGTCCTCAATCCGGTCGGCCAAATCGCTCTGGCGTTCAGCCAGGGATCGCTCCTCGCCGCCGTCGGTGCCAGTCGGGGTTTCGCCAACGCCCGTTTCGAAGTCGCCTTCATTGCCGGACTGATTTTCACCAAAGGATTGCTCGCCTGATTCGCCGCGCTCTCCGCGTTGTTCAGCAAGGGTTTCATCGTTGAGCTCGCGCTGCTCACGCAGCAATTCAGAGAGCTCGCGCATGGTCTCGGTCATCTCCCGCTCTTCCTCGGGGAGGTCCTCATCATTCTCGTTCTCGCCTTGCTCGCCCGGCATGCCCGGGAAGCCATCACTGCCGCCGCCCTGGCCTTGCTGAAATTGCAGGTTTTCAAGCATGTTGGTGATATCGGCGAGGAGTTGGCGGGCCTGATCCGTCGCTCCGGTTTCGGTGAGGTCCTCCAGCGCGTCGAGCATGTCGGAAAAGCCTTGTCCGCCGAGCCCGGATCCGCTCGGTCCCTCGGCGCTGTCTTCATTGCTGGGTGGGGCTTCCAGGCCATTGGCAAGCGCCTCGGCCATTTTGGCGGCGATGTAGCGCTGGGCGGCATCCTTGAACGCCTCGACGAGGCGCGCAATCTCTTCTTCACTGGCACCATCCCTGAGCGCATCTTCCAGCGCTTTCTTGGCGGCCATCAGCGCCGCATATGCGTCCGCTGCTGATCCGTACTCGGCCCGCAGCGCCAGCGACCAGAGCAAGGGCTCGGTGGCTTTCGCCTCATCGGTCGTGCTGGAGGCCTCCAGCGCATAGCGCGCCGTGGTCAGGCCGGAATAGACCAGAATGTCTCTGAAATAGCGCGGCGCCTCATAGGTCACCGCTTCGAGCATGATCGCCCCGCGCTGCACGCCTTGCGGCGCATGAGACAGTCTCTGTGTCGCGGAGAGATAATAGGCCCCGGCGCGGGTGGAATCGGGGTCGTCATCCGCCTCAGTATAGGGCGCATCCTCACGCAGGACGGTGACGCGAACATCCTGAATGGCTTTTGCCAGAGGTTGCAGCAACAGCTTCTCAGGAAGTTTGAAAAAGTGCGGCTCACTGAATCCCACCTGCCCGGCGCCATCCGTAGCTTTCAGGCGAATTTCCACGCGCGCACCAGCCCAGCGATTTCGCGTCAGATCCACCTTGGACTCATCTTCAGCTTCGCGCGGGCTGATCGCGCCGAGTTCCACAGGAACGAGGTCAAACGCCCGATCACTCCCTTCCGGCTTGATCGCGAGTTCCAGGCGGACCACGCCATAATCATCATTGGCGGTCCAGCTGAACTCGGTTCGATCACCGGCGCCAAGAACTGGCAGCTCCACAAATTGCGTGGTCGGCGGCGTATCCGGCGACGTCTTTATCGCCCAGGCCTTTCGTTCGCCCCACCAGCGCACGGAGATGTCACTGTCCGATGCGACTGTTGTTGTGGCTTCAAAGGCATTATCCGGCGTCGCCGCGAACCTGGTCGCGCGGCGCCCGTCTTGACTGATCACACGCAGCTTTGGTGTCGATGGGGCTTGCACGCGCAGCGTCATGACCGAGCCCTGGGGCACGCGGATTTCAGTCTGATCCTCTTTCAGAAAGATCGGTGCGCGCCCGGTATGCGCAGGCGGGGTAATCCAGGCCTCGATCCGAATATCTTCAGCGCCGAACAAACTTCCATAATCCGGGTCCAGCGCGCTGGAGAGCCTCGAATAGGTGTTGCCCCAGCTCAGAGCAAAAAGCACGGCGACGGCGATCGGCAATATGAACCGGAGGTATAGCGGGTCGATCTGTTTCCAGATCGCGGCAAAGCCTGGAACGCTGAGGCGGCGCGCTTCATCGGTCAGCCGCTCCTCATGCGCGCGCCACAATTGCACGCCCGTGGTCTCGGGCCGGGCCGGTCGATCCATCAGCGAGCTGAGCGGACGAAGATCGGACTGTTGATCCAGCTTGTGGATCGCCTCGCGCCGCTCCGGACGCTGATAGCGGCGAATACCGCGAAGCAGCGCAACCAAGGACCCAACCAGGAAGATCAGCGTTGTCAGCGCCCCAAACCGTGCGGGCGTGCGTTCGAAGATGCCAAGCAGGGCGGCTCCGACAAACACGCTCAGCAGGACGATAAAAGGCCACCAGGCTTTCCAGAGCGCAACATCCCGTAGCCGCCGGAAAGTCCGGTCGATCAGGCTTTTTGTGCCGGGAATACGGTTCAGGTCAGCCAATCGGGCATTTGCTCCAGTTGTATCATTTCATCGAAGCTCGGCCGGCGGCGAACGAGGGCAAATTGATCTCCGTCGACCAGAACTTCCGCAATCAGCGGCCTTGCATTGTACTGACTTGAGAGCACAGCGCCATAGGCCCCCGAAGACATAAAGGCGATGCGTGCCCCTGCGGGCACTTCCGGCATCTGTCGCTGCGCCGCAAATTTATCCGTCGACTCACAGATCGGGCCGACAATGTCATAGGTCGTATGCGGGGTATCCGGCGTCGGTTCAACAAGCGGTAAAATGTCGTGATGGGCCTGGTAGAGCGCCGGGCGCATGAGGTCGTTCATACCGGCGTCAATGATCAGGAACGTCCGGTCGGGGGCAGGCTTGTGGTACAAGACCTCGCTGACCATGACGCCAGCATTCCCCGCGATCACCCGGCCCGGCTCCAGAACAACCTGCAGGCCCAGCCCTTCCGTCACTTCCCGGATCATCTGGGCATAGTCGGATGGCGGGGCTGGAGAATCGCTCGCCTGATAGGGGATACCGAGGCCGCCGCCCAGATCGACCCGCTTCAGATCATGACCCGCTCCGCGAAGGAACTTTACCAGACCAATCGTCTTCTCGAACGCGGCCCGCATCGGCTTCAGATCGCCGATTTGCGACCCGATATGCACATCAACGCCAACCGCCTCTACACCCGGCAGGGCTTTCATCTGGTGATACAGCTCCGGCGCGTCCGCCCAGGGTACGCCAAACTTGTCGCCCGCCTTGCCTGTCGAAATGTTCGGATGCCCGCCGGCAGCAACGTCCGGGTTCACACGCAGCGCAACTGGCGCAACTTTTCCGAGACTCATGGCGACTTCGGACAAGGCGATGAGCTCGGCACCGCTTTCGACATTGAACTGGTGGATGCCGGTTTCGAGGCCAAGGGCCATTTCTTCGCGGGTCTTGCCAACGCCTGAAAAGACGATGCGGTGGGCCGGGATTCCCGCCGCCAGCGCCCGTTTCAGCTCACCACCGCTGACCACGTCAGCGCCGCATCCCTCGGTTGCCAGTGTTTTCAGTACGGCGAGATTTCCATTCGCTTTCACTGAATAAGCGATCAGGCAATCCATGCCTTCAAACGCCGCCGCGATGACGCGCGCATGACGGCGCAGGGTCGCTGTCGAATAGACATAGACGGGTGTTCCAACCTGGTCTGCAATCTCGTTCAGATCGACCCCTTCGCAACGAAGACGGCCATCCTCATAGTTAAAATGGTGCAAGCGCGACTATCAGCCGGGGCTGACCTCCCCCATGCTTTCTTCCTCGACCTCCAGCGTTGGCGCAGGCTTTGGAATCTCCCCGCCGAGAGAATTGTAATAGGTCGTGCCGTCATTGATATCATTCCCGGCGAACAGCACTGCCGTATCAACCGGAGCAGAGGTTTCCTCTGTCGGAGGCTCCGTCAGGATTGGCGGAGGCCGTTCCAGGTCGCCGCGCAGACCGCATCCCGCCAGACCCGCCAGCACCGAAAAAGCCAGGGCAGTTTTGATCACATGTTTCATTTGCGGCGCTCCTATCCGAGGCGTTGGGTCCATTGCTGCACCTGCTCGGCGACCCGAACCGGCGATGTTCCGCCATAGCTTTGCCTGCTCATCGCTGAGGCTTCAACAGTCAGCACGGAAAATACGTCATTTGTTAGTCGGGGCTCGACGGCCTGCATGTCCTCAAGGCTGAGCTCCGGCAGGTCACAGCCCTGCGCTTCGGCCTTGGCGACCAGCGCGCCGGTGACATGATGGGCATCACGGAACGGCATTTTCAGCTCGCGCACCAGCCAATCAGCAAGATCCGTCGCAGTCGAGAAGCCTCTTGCGGCGGCCGCGCGCATGTTTTCCCGGTTGAAAGTGATGGTTTCGATCATTCCGGTCATTGAGGCCGCGCACAGTCCGAATGTGTCAAATGCAGAGAAGGTCAGTTGCTTGTCATCCTGCAGATCCTTGGCATAGGCCAGCGGCAGGGCTTTCACCGCGCCTTGCAGGGCTGCGTACTGGCCTGTGATCAGGCTCGCCTTGGCCCGCACCAGCTCGGCCGCATCCGGATTTCGCTTTTGAGGCATGATCGACGACCCGGTCGACCAGGCATCCGAGAGCTTGGCGAAGGCGAACTGGGCGCTGGTCCACAGCACAATCTCTTCGGCCAGTCGGGACAGGTGTGTCGCGGCAATCGACAGCGCCGCCAGCGCCTCTAGGGCAAAATCCCGCGCGGAAACCGCATCAAGCGAATTCGCCATCGGGCGGTAAAATCCAAGCGCTTCGGCTGTCGCGTCGCGGTCGATAGCAAAGCCGGTCCCGGCCAGCGCTGCCGAGCCAAGCGGGCTTTCATTCAGACGGCGCGCGCAATCATCCAGGCGCGCGCGGTCGCGCTCAATCATCTCGACATAGGCCAGCAGGTGATGGCCAAGCGTTACCGGCTGTGCCGTTTGCAAGTGCGTAAAGCCGGGCATGACCGCATCCGCATGCTCTCCTGCGCGACTGACCAGCGCGCGCTGCAAGGCTTTCAGGCCGCGCCGCGCTTCGGTCAGCGCGCCGCGCGTCCAGAGGCGAAAATCGGTAACCACCTGATCATTACGCGATCGCGCGGTGTGCAGACGGCCCGCCGGTTCGCCGATCAACTCCTTCAGACGCGCCTCGACATTCATGTGAATGTCTTCGAGCTCAGCGCGATATGGGAAAGTGCCATCCTGGACTTCTGCAACCACCTGGTCGAGGCCGTCCTGGATGGCGGTATTGTCCGCTTCAGAGATGATCCCCTGCTCGGCCAGCATGTCAGCATGCGCGCGCGACCCGGAAATATCCTCGCGTACCATGCGGCGATCCACGTCGATTGAAGCATTGATCGACTGCATGATATCGCTTGGCTGTGCGGCGAAGCGTCCACCCCACATTTGCTGGCCTTTTTTGCTGTCACTCGCCATATCGCTGTCTCGTCCTTGTCATCAACCGGAGGGCCTGCAGCCCATGGATCGTTTCTTGCGCATTGCTATCCCGACCATGTTCGCCGGAATCGTCTTGGCGCTGCTTTACGCGGTCTTTAGCGCCAGTTCAAAGGGAAGTAACCGCGACCCTGTGGCAAAACTTGCGGTTGGGACACTTTCCAAGCTCGATATCACCGACAAGGGAACCCCTGCGCCAACAGCGCCATTCGTTGATGGATCCGGAAACAGCCTGCAATATCAGGACTTTGAGGGTCAGGCGATCCTGGTCAACTTCTGGGCCACCTGGTGCGGACCGTGTGAGCGGGAGATGCCCTCCCTCGCCGCGCTCGAACGCTCACGTGGCAGCGAGACGTTCAAAGTGATCGCCATAAGCGTCGATGAACCGGGCGATCATGATTATGCCAGGAACCGGCTTCAGGAGCTAACCAATGGAGCGCTCGACTTCTATACGCTGGCGGATGGACCGGAGGGCTGGAACATTGTCTATGATAGCGGCGCCGGCGGCGGTTTCCCGACCACGATCATTTACGACAGAGCCGGGAACAAAGTCGCCAAACTGGAAGGCGACACGGATTGGGCGAGCTATGAAGCGGTGGCCCTCATCGACCTGATCTCCGGAGACTAGACCAGACCGTCCCAGAGCAGCTTCACGCCGACCGCGAAGATCAGTCCGTAGAGAATGCGATAGAAGAGCTGCTGGTCGATCCGTTTCACCAGCCAGGCCCCGAACAGGACGCCAAATGGCGCAATCGGGATCAGGATCAGCGATGTGGTCAGATTGGTCTGATCAAACTGCCCGAGCATTGCATAAGGCAGGACTTTGACGAAATTGACCACGAAGAAGAACATTACCGCAGTGCCCGCATAAATCTGTTTGTCGAGATTCTGCGGGATCGCGTACGCCTGGTAGGGCGGCCCACCAGCATGGGCGATAAAACTCGTGAACCCGGATACGATCCCGGAAATGAAGCCCAAAGGGCGGTTATCCTTGATGAAGGCATCGCCGCCGCGCGGCTTGAAAATCGCGTAGATTGGAAACAGGACCGCAATCGCCCCGACACAGACCCGCACAATCCGGTCGTCGACATAGCCGGCGAGCAGTCCGCCAGCCGCGATCCCGAGGATCGCACCGGGCAGCAGTAGAACAAGCAGTTTCCGGTCCCAGTGTTTTCGATAGGTCCAGACACCGACCCAATCCATGACGATCAGGATTGGCAGCATTATGCCGGCGGCTTGAATCGGGGAGATCACCAATGCCATGAGCGGCACGGCGAGCAGCGCCAGCCCCCCAAACCCGCCTTTGGATATACCGGTTATGAGCACGGAAAAGACCGCCACACCCCAGAAGATCGGATCATGCCCCATGCCGCTTGACGGCGTTCCTAGTCTGGAAGGTCCAGCGCCAACAATAAAGTCCGCTGGTTGGCACTGAAATTATCATCGGAAATCAGCCAGATCCTGGTGGCACCGGCCGGGCTTGTCCCGATCGCGACGCCTTCAAAATTATCGACTGGCAGCGGCCTTTTGAACGTCCCCTCCGCAATTCGCTGACCACCCCGATCAACCTGCAGGATCACCCGCGCCCCGCGAATGGGATCATAGGCGCGGAAGATTCGGGCCGATACGTCGCCTTCGACATCCATGCCGGTCATCAGATACAGAAGCGGCTGTTCCGTCGTTTCGATATCGCTCAGGCTGCCATCTGAATTGACTGATCCTACGGGGGAACCGCCAGATTTGCGCATTTCATACCCGACAGACAGCGTATCGCCGACCAGAGACAAGGCCTCGGGCCCGCGATTCTCGGCGAGCAGCATGCCATCCAGAACTGGCGGCAGGCTGACCACAGCCGCAGCGCGCGCGGCCGCGCCGCACTGCCCGAGATCGAAGGCAGAGATGCGATGCTCTTGTTCAAAGCTGACAATGGCCAGACCATCACGAAAATCGAGGCCCTCAGAGTCTCCATCGCGCTTGTTTGCGAAGACGTCGCCGCGCGCATCCAACATGTAGGACATCGCGCCAATCTCACTCGGGTGCCCGGTTTCCGCGTCGATTCCGATCCAGAAAAAGGCACCTGCGTCATTGATCGCGAGAAGCGATCCGGGTTGTACGACGGCGAGCCCCGATAAGCCACCGAAATCCTTTTCACTGGACTCCAGCTGCCAGGCCCCGGCGAGCGTCAGGCCGCTGAGTTGTCTTTCCCGCGCCCCTGAATTGCCGCGCTCAGCTTCGATCACGCGCAAGGCGACAGGTAAGGGGCGCGCATACGTGCTACCCTCCGGACACGACGCCGAACGCAGCCCGTCGACCTGCTGCGCAAAAGACCAGGTCCCTGTCGGTTGGTTCGGTTCAACCGCCTGCGGGGCTTGTACGTCCGCTGCAGCGCAGGCCGACAGCATTCCGATCGCGAGAATAAATAAACTGCGCATATGAATTCGTCCTCTCCAGCGCCCGTTCAAGCGCGTGAATACGGCATCAAGATGAAGAAAATTACATCCTCGTGCGGCGAACATCGCGGCCTGACCCGACTTTGGGACCGCCATAACGCGGTGCGCCCGCCCCTGCCCCGCTTGTCGCGCCGCCGGGTTTGACGGTTTCGCGCGTCAATGGTGGCACGGCCATAGCCTCCGGCTTTGGCGCGTCGCCATTCTCATCGAACAGGCTGGCGAGTTGCTCGGTCATCGCGCCGCCAAGTTGCTCTGCATCAACGATCGTCACCGCGCGCTTATAGTAGCGGGTGACGTCGTGACCGATGCCAATGGCGATCAGTTCGACCGGGCTGCGCGTTTCCAGTTCCTCGATCACCTGACGCAGGTGACGTTCGAGATAATTGCCGACATTCACTGACAGGGTGGAATCATCGACCGGTGCGCCGTCGGAGATCACCATCATGATCTTGCGCTGTTCCGGCCTCGCCAGCAGGCGGTCATGAGCCCAAAGCAGAGCCTCGCCATCAATATTCTCTTTCAGCAGCCCCTCGCGCATCATCAGGCCCAGATTCTTGCGGGCCCGACGCCAGGGCGCATCAGCAGATTTATAGACGATATGGCGCAGATCATTCAGACGCCCCGGACCCGACGGTTTCCCCGCCTTGACCCAATCCTCACGGCTGAGCCCGCCTTTCCAGGCTTTCGTCGTGAAGCCGAGAATCTCCACTTTCACGCCGCACCGTTCCAGCGTCCGGGCGAGGATATCGGCGCACAGGGCCGCGACCATGATCGGGCGTCCGCGCATGGAGCCGGAATTGTCGAGAAGCAGCGTCACGACCGTGTCGCGGAAATTGCTGTCATCTTCCTGTTTGAAGCTGAGCGGCGCAGTCGGATCGGTAATCACGCGCGTCAGGCGGGCCGTGTCGAGAACGCCTTCTTCCAGGTCGAACGACCATGACCGATTTTGCTGCGCCATCAGGCGACGTTGCAGTTTGTTGGCGAGTTTCGACACAGCGCCCTGCAGGCTCTCAAGCTGGTGATCCAGATAGGCGCGAAGCCGCGTCAGCTCTTCCGGGTCGCACAGATCAGGGGCCTGAGCGACTTCATCATTAGCAGTCGTGAACGCCTTGTACTGGAAGCGATCCTGGTCGTCGCCATCGCGGAAATTTGGTCTGAGCGGCTTGGTGCCATCGTCGCTGTCTTCAGGATTGTCTTCAGCGTCCATGTCGACATCAGCATCGACGGAGACATTGGTTTCCTCGCCTTCCATGTCCTCTGTGTCGCCAGCGTCGATCTCTTCCATCGTCGCGCCCTGGGTTTCCTCCCCGGACTCGCCATCTTCGGAAGAGTTTTCCTGATTGTTCTGATCAGACTCCTCCTCGGATTCCTGGTCTTGCTCGCCCTGATCCTCGCCGACCTCATCGCCCTTGGTGAGATCTCGGATCAGGTCCTGGATCGTCTTGGCGAACTGTTCCTGATCGTGAAGCTGGTCGATGAGCTTGTCGAGCGTATCGGCGCCGCGTTGATTCACCTCATCCCGCCACAGCGCGGCAATTCCTTCAGCCGCTGCCGGTAAAGGTCTTCCTGTCAGGCGTTCCCGCAGCAGGAATTCGACCGCAGGCGCAAGCGGCGCGTCCTGGCGGTCCTCCATCCGCGTATATCCGGCTTTTTCGCAGCGCGACGCGAGCGCGGCATCAAGATTGTTCGCCGTGCCGTCCATGGCCCGGGCCCCAATGCTCTCAATGCGGGCGCGCTCCGCTGCTTCGTAGACCTGCCGACCCACTTCGCCTTCCGGCCTAGACTTGGCGTGCGCAACGGGATCATGGTGCGCCATGCGCAGCGCCGTCGCATCCGCTTCGCCGCGGACCCGCGCCGCTACCAGCGGATCAAGATCGCGGGGCGGCGGAACAAGCACGATGCGCTCCGCCTCCGCGCGCGGACCGTCGCCGGAGAAGTTCACCTCGACATCCCGCGTCTGGCTCATCGCCTTTGCGGTCGTCGCAAGCGCCTGCTTGAACAGCTCGTATGGGGCCTCGTCGGTCTTACTCATGCGGCTGACTTAGCGCGCGCGGGCGCGTTTGCGAAGGGGCATTTGGACGCCTGACGTGAGGTCACGCGGCACGTGTTGCTGGTTCACCCTATTCCGCGGCCATCGCAGGGCGCTTGAGCGTGCGTTCGCGGTCCGGCGCTTTCGATGCAAATTCAGTGCGCACGCGCCGGTAAATCACAATCGCGGACAGCGCGGCAGCGAGAAAGCACAAAGAGCCGCCAATCTGTGTCGCCGGTCCGGGCAGGAACAAGGTCAGGGCCACAAGACCCGCAAGGGATTCGCGTTCCCAGCGCAGCCAACCCACACGGTATGCCTGCGCCGCAACAAACCAGAGCGCGGGTACGAGCAGGACAAGTTCATAATACATGGAATATGGTGCGGTCAGGAGCGTAGCGCTCGCCAGCACGCTATAGCGCCATTTGGGATCGGCGGTTTTGCGACACGTCCAGACAATCGCATAGGCCGCGACGAGATAGGAAAGGCCCGCCAATGTCACCGCAACCCCGTCCGGGATCCATGCCAGCCGCGCGGCGGCGTAGACATTCACCATCTTGTAGAGCGGCATCGCGCCTTCGGTTACAGATCCTGACACGACCGCGAGAAAGTCGAAGAAAGCTCGCCAGGTCTCGATACCAAGCGCCAGCGCAGATCCGAGCCAGAGGGCCAGGCTGCCAGCCGCGGCGACAGCAAAAGACCGCCAATGCGCGCCAGCAAGGAAGACGACAGGAAGCAGAAGCCCCAGCTGCGGCTTGAGCGTCAGTATCGCCGCAGCGAGCCCGGCGAGCACAGGCCGTGTCTTCGCGTGGGAGACGGCCATCAGCATCAGGCTCGCGGTAAACAAGGCGTTCTGTCCGTTATTCAGAACAACCAGTACAGGCAGCGTCGCGAGAAGCGCCGCGAGGGCCCGGCCGCGCACACCGACCGAATGAAGTACAGAAGCAAAGGCCGCCAGTCCCAGTCCGCACCAGAGCGCATAAGCGGCTTCAAACGGCAAGAGGCCGATCGGTGCGAAGATCAGACTGGCATGCGGTGGGTATTGCCAGGTGAGTCCATCGACAGCGACCTCCGGCCGATGCAGCTGCATGGCGGCCTCGAGCCCGTCAGGCGCATAGAGCGCGGCGAGATTGCCATTCAGCGTTTCGCGCGCCGCGGACCAGAAGGCCACGAAATCACCGCCGACAATAAAGTCGGGTGATCCACCAAGGATAAACAAAGCCAGCACGGCATACTGAAAGGCCGCCATCACCAGGATGATGGTGAAGGCGGGTTTGGGCTCAAAATAGCGTTCAAGACTGGACATGCGGGGACCTGTTTCAGGCCACACGTCCTAGTGTGAACACGATAAAATTTGATGAAAAGGAGCGCTCCGTGGCCTGATCAGGCTAAGCCACCTTCACCATCAATGCGCTTTCGGGCAGCTCTTCGGCAAAGCAGCGCTGGTACATTTCCGCGACCAGAGGCCGTTCCAGCTCATCGCATTTGTTGAGGAAGGTCATCCGGAAAGCGTGGCCGAGATCGCCGAAAATCGCGTAATTCTCGGCCCAGGTGATCACAGTCCGCGGGCTCATCACGGTAGAGAGATCCCCGTTCATGAACGCGTTGCGGGTGAGATCGGCGAGCGTGACCATCCGGCTGAGCGTTTCCTGATCGACATCGCCTGCCTTGGTGGCGACAATCTCGACTTCGGCATCATGCTCCAGATAATTTAGCGTGGTGACAATGCTCCAGCGGTCCATCTGACCCTGGTTCAGCTGCTGCGTGCCGTGATAGAGGCCCGTCGTATCGCCGAGCCCGACCGTGTTCGTCGTCGCAAACAGACGGAAATACGGGTTTGGCTCAATCACGCGGTTCTGGTCGAGCAGGGTCAGCTTCCCGCTCGCTTCCAGCACGCGCTGGATCACGAACATGACGTCCGGACGACCGGCATCATACTCGTCAAAGGTAATCGCGACAGGACGTTGCAGCGCCCAGGGCAGGATCCCTTCACGGAACTCGGTGACCTGCGCGCCGTCTTTGAGAACAATCGCATCCTTCCCGACCATGTCGATCCGCGACACGTGGCTGTCCAGGTTGACCCGGATCATCGGCCAGTTAAGGCGCGCCGCGATCTGTTCAATATGCGTCGATTTCCCGGTGCCGTGATAGCCCTGCACCATGACGCGACGATTGTGCTCAAAGCCTGCCAGCAGCGCGATCGTGGTTTGTGGATCAAACCGATAGGCCTCATCGATGGCGGGGACATATTCCGTGCGGTCCTTGAAGCCATGGACGATCAAGTCGGTATCGAGGCCAAACACCTCACGAACGTTGATCTTTTCCGTTGGTTCCAGGCCTTGCAGGGCGTCGCTATCGCTCATCACAGTCATGCGAATGGTCTTTCATCGAGTCTTTTCAACGCTCACCTATCACAAAGGGCGCGCGCGCCAAGTGTGACATTGGGGGAAGCGGTGTGTTTGTTTGCGGCGGGCTGGCATTGTGAACACACTCACCTTAAGTGCTTGCAGAGCGATAATCAGCGCGAAAGACCTAATCCATGCCCCACGTGACCGCGAATAACATCCAGATTGCCTATGAAGATTATGGTCACCCGGAACACCCTGCGGCCCTGCTGATCATGGGTCTGGGCGCGCAGCTGACCATGTGGTCGGACAAGCTTGTCGAGGATCTGGTGGCAGGCGGATACCGCGTCATCTTGTTCGATAATCGCGATATCGGCCTGTCGCATCATCATTCAGGCGAAAAGTCTCCGGGCATTCTGCGCCAGATCCTGCTGCGCCGCCTCGGGGTGAAACTGAAAGCCCCCTATGAATTGATCGATATGGCCCGCGACACGCTTGGGCTGATGGATGCGCTAAAACTCGACAATGCTCACCTGGTCGGCATTTCCATGGGCGGCATGATCGCCCAGCACGTGGCGTCGCTGAGCCCGGACCGGGTGAGCAGCCTGACAGCGATCATGACAAGCACGGGCAATCCAAAGCTGCCGCGTCCCTCCGGAGATATCATGAAAGCGATGATCCGCCGCGGTCCTCAGCCAACAACGCGCGAGGCGATTATCGATCAATCTGTCGCCACCTTTGGCGTCATTGGAACGCCTGGAGAGAACCAGAACACAAATGGCATGCGCGACCGGATCACCCGGTCCTATGATCGCAGTCACCATCCGGCGGGGTTGCAGCGCCAGATGTCCGCGATTGTCGCGTCAGGTGATTTCCGCAAGCATACGCGCAGCATCAAGGCCCCGACTCTGGTCCTGCACGGTACCGCCGACCCACTGGTGCCAATCGAAGCGGGGCGCGACATTGCCAAACTGGTCAGAGGCGCACGCATGGTCGAGCTGGACGGCATGGGCCATGATGTCCCGCCGCGTTTCCTGCCCGAAATCACGCAGCATATGCTCGACCATTTCGCCTCGACAAAAGTCTACGCCTAGTCCGGGCTTTCGCGGCGATACCGGGTTACGCCGGTTCATTCTTCTGCTTTGATGGTTCTAAACTGCGCGCAGGCCCCGCGTCGCAGTCAGGAGGACCGTACTATGGCAGAACACCAGGACATACGCACGCATCTGGAAGATGGCATACTCACCATCACGCTGAACCGACCCGCCAAGCTGAACGCCTGGACCGGGACCATGGAAAACGAATGCCGGACCGCGATTGAACAAGCGGGCGAAGATGACGCTGTCAGATGCATTGTAATTACCGGCGCGGGTCGCGGGTTTTGTGCCGGCGCGGATATGGGCGGTCTTCAGGATATTGGCAGCGCAACCGATGAGACCAAAACCGGTGAAGCACCCGTCCGGCAATCAGAAACCAATTCCGAAGACCTGGAAACGCTTTACCCGGGCCGGTTCGGATACCTCTATCGCTGTCCCAAGCCGATCATTGCCGCCATAAATGGCCCATGCGCCGGGATCGGCCTGATTTTCACGCTCTACGCGGATCTGCGCTTCGCCAATCAAGATGCGAAATTCACCACCGCCTTTTCGCAGCGCGGGTTGATCGCAGAGCATGGGATTGCCTGGCTCCTACCGCGCCTGGTTGGCGAGGCGCACGCATTGGACCTTTTGTTCACGGCCCGTATTTTCAAGGGTGATGAGGCGGAGCGTATCGGCCTGGTCAATCGCGCCCTGCCCGCGAATGAACTGATGCCGCACGTGATGGAGACGGCGAAACATCTGGCGACGCAGGTCTCGCCGCGGTCGCTCGCCATCATGAAACGTCAAATTCGCGAGAGCTATTCGCAGAGTTTCGCCCGCTCGCTGGATCTGGCAAATTTCGAGATGGAAAAGAGCTTTGCGAGCTTCGATTTCAAGGAAGGCGTCGACAGCTTCGTGGAAAAGCGCCCCCCTCAGTTCAAGGGCCGCTGATCGCTAATCCCTGGCGTAGACGATTTCACCATGAACCACGGTCATCACCGTCTCGGCCTGCAGGATTTCGGCTTCCGAAACGGTCATGATGTCCCGATCAAACACAGTGAAGTCTGCAATCTTGCCCGTTTCGATCGTGCCGAGATCATCTTCCATGAACGCCGCATAGGCCGGTGCCGCGGTAAACAAGGTCAGCGCCTGACCCCGAGAAAGCGCCTCTTCCGGATACCAATCCTCATTGCTGAAACCTTCGAGGTCTTTGCGAGCAACAGCGGCGTAAAACTCGATTTGCGGCGTGCCGACTTCGACCGGCGCATCTGATCCGCCGACAATAAGCGCGCCAGTATCGAGCAGACTTTGCCAGGCATAAGCCCCATACAAGCGGCCTTTGCCGAGGCGACCGGGGGCGAATTTCAGGTCGCCAATCGCGTGGCTCGGCTGCATGGACGCAATCAGGCCAAGCTGCCCGACGCGGGCAATATCATCGGGATGCAGGATCTGTGTATGCTCGATGCGCCAGCGATTGTCGGTGTAATCGGGTGATGCGATAACTTGGCTTAAACTCGCTAAGTGCTCAAATTCATCCAGGATCTGCCGGTTAGCGAGATCGCCAATCGCATGGATAGCGAGCTGCACATCCGACTCTTCAGCGCGCGCCATCAGCGCGGCAAGCGCTTCGGGGTTCATCAGTGACAGGCCGCTGGTGTCTGGGCGATCCGAATAGGGTTCAATCAACAAGGCACCGCGCGATCCGAGCGCCCCGTCCATGTATAGCTTCACCGCGCGATTGGTGATCGTGTCGGTCTCATGCTGGCGACCTGCCGCAATCTCGAACCCAGCCTGGTCGAATGCATTGTGTATGCGCAGCGGCAACCGCCCTTCCAGGTCGAGGCGCTCCAACCGGCTGGCATCATTCGGATTGACGCTCATATTGTGAACGCCGGTCCAGCCACGCGCGGCATAATTCTCTGAGCCGACAACATAGGCGCGGATAATGTCCTGCTCGCTCGGCTCCGAGATTAGCGCCAGTACCTGTCCCATCGCGAAGTCAATCAGGATACCTGTCGCCCTGCCATCGGCATCCCTTTCGATTTTTCCGCCCTCAATATCCGGGGTCTCATCCGTGACCCCTGCAGCGGCGAGCGCTGCACTGTTGGCAACCAGCGCGTGTCCGTCTGCGCGCGTCAGAATAACGGGATTGTCCGGGCTTACCTCGTCCAGATCTGACGCACTCGGCATCCGTCCTTCCGGCCAGCCCGTCTCGATCCAGCCACGTCCGAATAGCACCTGCCCGGATGGGACGCCCTGCAATTCCGATTCAATACGGGTGACGAGTTCTGCAATCGAGGCGGTACCTTCCAGATTCAATGTCAGCTCGCGCTGTCCAATGCCGAGCAGATGCGCATGTCCATCGACAAAGCCGGGGAACATGACGCCGCCATCCAGATCCACGAGGGTGACCTCATCTTCGGACCAATCCCTGGAGGTGGGCGGGCTCAGCGCGACGATGCGCCCTGTGCTGTCGACTGTAACCGCTTCAACCGTTTCATCGCCAATGCCGGTATAGATGGTTCCGCCGGTAAAGACGGTCAGTTCGCCAGCTGGCCCGCCGGCGGCAGAAGTGTCTGCGTCATCCTGTGCCGCCTGACACGCGGCCAGGGCCGCTGCCAGTAACGCTGCGAAAATCAGCCGCATAAACGCTCTCCCAATGCTCTCTCCAGCATTGGTCTAACCGCCTTTTACACGCACGCAAACAGGCAAGAAAAAACGCGCCCCGAACCCGGAGCGCGTTTCTGGAATTTTTCGGAGAGGGGCCGTTTAAGCCGCTTCTTCTGCCTTCTTGGCGATGTTCTTTTTGATCTTCAGCGCTTTATCAGACAGGACATCGTCCTTCGCCTTGGCCAGATACGCATCGAGGCCGCCCATTTTATCGACCGTGCGCAGCGCCTTTGCAGCAACGCGCATGGAGAATCGCTGATCCAGCGCTTCAGAATGCAGGGTGACATTGACCAGGTTTGGCATAAACCGACGCTTGGTCTTGATATTCGAGTGGCTGACATTGTGTCCGACCATCGGGCCTGTGCCAGTAAGTTCACATACGCGGGACATGGGTCGCTCGCTCATTGTCTAGATTGAAACCGAAGCGCGGCTATTACGCCGCAAGGCCGGGCACGTCAAGCGCTCACATGAGTCGAAGTGCAACCGCTGAAAATCGGTGCATAAACCAGATTTAATCGAGGCGAAACAGTGACGGCTCTGTTCAGCCTAGCTTTTGCCATAGACATATATATCAAGTGGACTTCATTGCTTTGAGAGGCGCTCGCCATGATTAAGAAACTGCTCGCATCCGCTGCCCTGACCACGCTGACCGTGGCCAGCGTTTCCGGCGCCGATACAGCCTTGATCGAACCGCACATCCTCAGCCAGATCGAGGCCGGCCAGCCCATGCAGATGGACTATACGATCAAGGCCAGCGCCTGGGTGCTGATCCTTCCGATCACCGGAAAGGCAAACTTTCAGGTAAAGATGAACAAGGATACCTATTCGATCAAAAGCCAGGTCAAGACGACCGGTCTCGCCGATATTCTGGTCAATTATGACATGGAACTTGCGTCGTCCGGCTATACCACGCCAGACGGCCTGAACACGTATGCGTATATCTCGCAGAACAAGGACGGGAAGAAGAATCGCCGCGTCGATCTCAAATATCTCGGTGATGACTTCGAAATGGTCGCAAATCCGGCCTTCGGAAATCTCGGAGACCCCGCGGCGACAGCGCCGCAAGTGCTGGAGGCGAAGGATCCCATCACAGCGCTGATCTCGTTCGCGCTTGAGCCCCGCGCCGAAGGTGAAGATCCGTGTGGCGGTCCGCTGAAAATCTTTGACGGACGCCAGCTTACGCATCTGCACCTGACCAATCACGGCCTGACAAATGTAAAGTCGGAAGCCTGGCGCGGTGAAGCCTATGAGTGCCATATCGAGATGGACAAGGTTGCCGGATACAAACCTGGCGAGTCCAACAAGGACACGCTCACCGGGATTGATGGTCCGCTGCGCATGTGGCTCGCCCCGCTTCCGAACGGCGCGCATGTGCCGGTCCGGATTGAAGCCGAAACCGATGATATCGGAACGGTGACCCTGCAAGCCTCGCAACTGCGCTTCACGCCGCTGGAGCAATAGTCAGCGCTTTCCACAGTTAATGCGCGCGCGGAGGGCGCGGTTCACCGCTTGCTCCTGCAGTTGCCCCTCCGGCCGCGTTGACGTGCGCTCAGGCCCTGCCTAAGCGAGAAACCATGACAACAAAGCCTTTGAAAATCGTCAGCTGGAATATCAATTCCGTGCGCCTGCGCTTGCCCAATGTGGAAGCCTTCGTGGCCGCCGAAGCGCCCGACATCATCTGCTTTCAGGAAATCAAATGCCAGAACGCCGAATTTCCGGAAAAAGCCTTCAAGCTGATGGGCTTGCCGCACCTGGCGATCAATGGCCAGCGCGGCGGGCATCACGGCGTGGCGATTGCCAGCAAGGCGCCGATTGAGATCCTGGATACGCCGGCGCTCTGCCGCGAAGGTCATGCGCGTGTGAATGCGATCAGCGTTGAAGGCATCGAGCTGCACAATATCTATCTTCCCGCCGGCGGCGACGTCCCGGATCCGGACGCGAACCCAAAATTCGCGCACAAGCTCGATTTCGTGAAACGCCTGGGGCGGCATTACGGAACATCAGCGAAAGATGGCACACCGCGCGTGCTGGTTGGCGATCTCAATATCGCGCCCCACCCGAATGATGTCTGGTCGCACAAGCAGCTGCTGAAAATCGTATCCCACACGCCTGTCGAGACCGAAGGACTAGAGAAGGCGCGCAAAAAAGGCGGCTTCACTGATATTGCCCGCCACGTGCATGATGAGGATCAGCGCCTCTATTCCTGGTGGAGCTATCGGGCACGTGACTGGGCGGCCTCAAACAAGGGACGCCGGCTTGACCATATCTGGACGACAGACGCCGCCACCACGCTCACCGATCTGGACAGCTACCGCGTGCATCTTGCCTGGCGCGGCGGCTGGAAGCCATCAGACCATGCCCCGATCAGTATCGAGATGGACCGGCCTTAACGCTCGCTCTGAGTGGCTCAAACACGTGCAAACTCGCCCAAAAATGCGGCATATCGGCATGCGTCATGCAATATTCCTATTAGGTAAGTGCATATATTTCAGAGACTTATCTGACGCGTCACGTATCCGCATAGCAGCTCTTCCCGAACTCGCTTGTTAGGCGAGTGAAACTGCTCAACACAAATCCTGCAACGTGAGTGCACAACTGCCGATAGCGCGGAAAGACATAAACACGTTGCGGGAGGGATTTCTGGTCGGTCTTCGGATCGACGCCAATTCAAAGGATGAAATCCATGCGTAAAACAATTGCAACTCTATTCGCCGCCGCCGCTCTGGTGGCTCCAATCGCCCAGGCGGAGGGCACGCCCATCACCGTAAAAATGACCTATGACAGCACGCTCCTCGCGACGGTGGAAGGCGCAAAATCGGTGTATAATTCGATCCGTTCGCAAGCTTCAGCTGCTTGCACAAGCCGGAAACCCGCCGCCGGCCTGATTCGCCTTGATCGTGATTGCCGCGACGATCTCGTAGACAAGGCGATCGAAAAGATCCGTCTCGCCGCAATCGAAGACGGCCTGCAGCCCGCCTATGTGTTTGCATCGCTGGATTCGGACGAACCGACATCAAAGCAATAATTGTGTAACAACCCCAAAAAAAGCGGGCGGTGACAGAAGTCGCCGCCCGTTCTTATTGACGCAGCGATCCGCTTAAACGACGCGTTCGACCATCATGTGCTTGATCTTGGCGATCGCCTTGGCCGGGTTCAGGCCTTTCGGGCAGACCTGCGCGCAATTCATGATCGTATGGCAACGATACAGCTTGAACGGATCTTCCAGATCATCCAGGCGCTCGCCGGTGGCTTCGTCGCGGCTATCGATTAACCAGCGATAAGCCTGCAGCAGCGCGGCAGGGCCGAGATATTTGTCGCCATTCCACCAATAGGACGGGCACGAGGTCGAGCAGGAGGCGCACAGGATGCACTCATACAGGCCATCGAGATGCTCGCGCTCTTCCTCGGTCTGATTCCATTCTTTCTCGGGTTCCGGCGTATCGGTCTTGAGATAGGGCTGCACATAGGCGTGCTGGGCGTAGAAATTGGTGAGGTCAGGGATCAGGTCCTTGACCACAGGCTGGTGCGGCAGCGGCGCGATGGTGATGTGCGGCCCGGCAATCTCTTCCCAGCCACGGGTGCAGGCAATCGTGTTCTGCCCGCCAATATTCATCGCGCAGGAGCCGCAAACGCCCTCCCGGCAGGAACGGCGGAAGGCGAGCGTCGAGTCGACATTGTTCTTGATATAGATCAGGACGTCGAGAATCATCGGCCCGCATTTGTCCATATCGACAAAATAGGTGTCCCAGCGCGGATTGCCGCCCTCTTCCGGGCTATAGCGATAGATCTTGAACTTCTTGACGTTCTTGGCGCGATCCGGCTTTGGCCAGGTCTTGCCTTTTTTCGGCGCGGAGCCCTTGGGGAGTGTTAGCTGTACCATGCTCGCTCCTAGTAAACCCGCTCTTTGGGTTTGATATATTCGATCTCGTTCGACATCGTGTAATTGTGGACCGGACGATAATCGATGGTCACCTCGCCGGCATCATCGGCCCAGGCGAGCGTATGCTTCATCCAGTTCTCGTCGTCGCGCGTGTCAAAGTCCTCGCGCGCATGGGCGCCGCGGCTTTCCTTGCGGTTGGCCGCTGAGTTCACCGTCACAGCCGCCTGGCCGATCAGATTGTCAAACTCGAGGGCTTCCATCAGATCCGTGTTCCAGATCAGGCCGCGATCATCGACGCGCATGCCCGGAACTTTTTTCTGCACGCCTTCGATCTTCTCGACCCCTTCATCCAGGACTTCGCCGGTCCGGAACACGGCGCAGTTTTCCTGCATGGCGCGCTGCATCTCAAGCCGCAGGTCGGCCACGGAGTGATCGCCATCGGCGTTGCGAATGCGATCGAAGCGGGCAACGTGCGCGTCCGTCTGGTTGTCATTGATCGTTGGCTGGCTGGCCCCGGCCTCCAGCGTTGCGCCGCAGCGCAGACCAGCGGCACGGCCAAACACAACCAGGTCGATCAGCGAGTTGGAGCCGAGCCGGTTGGCCCCATGGACGGATACGCACGCGGCTTCACCCACTGCCATCAGGCCGGGCACGACCGCATCCGGATCGCCATCCTTCTTGGTCAACACTTCGCCGTGATAATTGGTCGGGATACCGCCCATATTGTAGTGCACCGTCGGCAGGACCGGGATCGGTTCGCGGGTCACATCGACGCCAGAGAAGACTTTTGCCGTTTCTGAAATCCCCGGCAGGCGCGCCGCCAGTGTTTCTGCTGGCAGATGCTCCAGGTGCAGGAAGATATGATCCTTATTTTCACCGACGCCGCGGCCTTCTCGGATCTCGATGGTCATTGAGCGCGAGACCATGTCGCGCGGCGCGAGGTCTTTCACGCTCGGCGCATAGCGTTCCATGAAGCGCTCACCTTCGGAATTGGTCAGATAGCCACCTTCGCCGCGGGCACCTTCTGTAATCAGGCAACCAGCGCCGTAAATACCGGTCGGGTGGAACTGGATGAACTCCATGTCCTGCAGCGGCAGACCCGCCCGCAGCACCATGGCATTGCCATCGCCGGTGCACGTGTGCGCCGACGTACAGCTGAAGAAGGCGCGGCCATAGCCACCGGTCGCCAGAATCACTTTCTGCGCCCGGAAGCGGTGAAGTGTGCCATCGTCCAGTTTCCACGCGGTCACACCGCGGCAGGCACCTTCATCATCCATGATCAGGTCGAGCGCGAAATACTCGATAAAGAACTCGGTATCGTTCTTGACGCACTGGCCATACAGCGTGTGCAGCATGGCGTGGCCGGTGCGGTCAGCTGCGGCGCAAGTGCGCTGGACCGGCGGGCCCTGGCCCATCTCGGTCGTGTGTCCACCGAACGGGCGCTGATAGATCTTGCCGTCTTCATTCCGGCTGAAGGGCATGCCCCAATGCTCGAGTTCGTAGACAGCGGCTGGCGCTTCGCGGGCGAGATATTCAATTGCGTCCTGATCGCCGAGCCAGTCGGAGCCTTTGACCGTGTCATACATGTGCCATTGCCAGCTATCAGGGCCCATATTGCCGAGCGACGCGGCGATACCGCCTTGCGCCGCAACGGTGTGCGAGCGGGTCGGGAATACTTTTGTGATACACGCCGTCTTGAGGCCCGCCTGAGCGGCGCCCAGCGCTGCGCGCAGTCCGGATCCGCCAGCGCCAACCACGACGACGTCATAAGTGTGATCGACGAATTTATAATCGCTCATCTTCTATCTCTCCGCGCCGGCGCCTAGGCGCCCGCCGTGAACCAAATCTTCAATACCGACAGGATCGTCGCTACCGCCAAGGCGAACACCGCAAACGTGTTCAATATCAGAAGCGCTTGCCGGGTTCCGCTCTTAGCAATGTAGTCTTCAATGACGACCTGAATGCCGAGACGCATGTGATATAGCGCCGCACTCAGGGTCAAAATCAGCAAAATCGCATTCACTGGTTGCGCAACCCAGGCCAGCGCACCCTCATAACCTGCCTTGCAGGCGTGGATAATGGAATACATGAACCACGGGACCAGGAATAACAGCGCCAGAGCTGTCACGCGCTGACGGATATGGTGCGCCGTACCGGTCCCGGCAGACCCTAAACCCCGAACGTTTTTTGCACTCGTTGTCATCTCCGCCTCCCTAGTAGAATGATGCCAGCGACCAGATGATCGCTGCACCGATAATCGCGAAGGCGACATTGAACATGGTCCACAGGCTCGCAACACCTGGATTGAAGCCGATCATGGGTCCGTCCCAGATCAGATGGCGCAGGCCGTTTGCGAAATGATACAGCACCGCCATGGACCAGAGGAACAGGAGGATCTGACCCGGCAGGCTGAATGCAATGCCTTCGACCAGAGAATAGGCCTCAGGCCCGGTGGCCAGCGAAATCAGCCAGGCACCGATCAGGAAGGCTCCGCCATAGAGGCCAACGCCAGTCACGCGGTGAAAAATTGAGCCTGCCATGGTCCAATGCCATTTCCAGACCTGTACATGCGGCGATAGGGGGCGTGTATCAGCCCGTCCCTGTCCAGCCATATAGTCACTCCAATGCAAATGCACTTTCGATGCGGCATCTCATAAGCGCGTCGATAAGCGTGTCAACGCGTCGGAGCGCCCTGAATCCATCACTTTCACGCTGCCGCTGCGTGAACTGATTGGCCGCGACAGATGACTTTCCAGACGGTTCAGAACCGCCTAGCGTGCGCGAAACCATTTAGGGGAGTTTCATGTTCGTTTCCAAGCTTCGTGTCGCGGCTCTGGGCTGCGTTCTTCTGCTCTTCCCCCCGGCGCTCACCGCACAAAGCCTGCCCGACCTGATCGATCAGTATGAGACCTTCAACCGCGAGGGGGACCCCGACGAAGCCGCGCGCGCAAGGGGTGACGACCCGCGGACCTGGCCAACCGTAACCCCTGAATATATCGAATCGCGCGCTGAACAGGCCGCCGAAATGCTGAACGCTCTGGACGCATTGGAGCAGGCCGCCGAAGGACCGGAAACGGCGATCCTGCGCCACCTGCTGCAAGCCAGTGTCGATGCACACCGCTACGATACAGCGCGCATTCCATTCACAGGCGATTGGGGCTTTTTCGCCGCACCGGCCTATACCGCGATGCGCACGCGCCTGACGACTAAAGAGAGCGCCGAGGCCTGGATCGCGCGGATCAATGACCTGCCCCGCTTCTTTGAAGAGCACATCGACAATATGCAGCGCGGGATCGATACCGGTTGGACGCAGCACAGTGATCCGCTGGCGACTTCGATTGCCCAGATCCGGGCTCAGGTCGTCGAAGACCCCTCAGACAGCACCCTGTTTCTGCCGTTTGAATCGCTCGAGGCATCAGAGCTCAGCCAGTTCGAAATCCTGACCTTGCGAAACCAGGGCAAGACGGCCGTGCAGCACGCCATCAATGCCTATGCAGACCTGCTTGAGTTCATGGAGGAAGATTATGCCCCGGCGGCGCGAGTAGCGCCCGGTCTTGCCACGCTGGACGGCGGGCAGGAGGCTTATGCGGTTGCTGTGAGCTTCCACACCGCAGGCGCCGGATACTCACCGGAAGACATTCATCAGCTCGGGCAGTCCGAAGTCGCGCGCATTCGCGCTGAGATGGACAAGATTATCGTCGAAGTCGAGTTTGATGGAAGCTTCGACGAGTTCATCGCCTTTCTACGCACAGATCCGCAATTCTATGCAGAGACCCCGGAGGAGCTGCTGGAAAAAGCCTCTGAAATGAGCAAGCGCCTTGATGCGCTGCTGCCGCGCTATTTCGCAACGCTTCCGCGTCTACCCTATGGCATCGAGGCGGTCCCAGCGTCGATTGCTCCCGGTTACACGACCGGGCGCTATTCCGGCGGCGATGCTGAGAAAGGGATCGCCGGGACCTATCTGGTCAACACATATGCGCTCGACCAGCGCCCCCTCTACGAACTGCCTGCCCTGTCGGCGCACGAAGCCGTGCCAGGACACCATTTGCAGATCGCCCTGGCGCAGGAACTCGAGGGTGTGCCGGAATTCCGCAAGTCCTATTATGCCACCGCGTTTGGCGAGGGCTGGGGGCTTTATGCAGAGAAACTCGCCGGAGAAGCCGGGTTCTACCGCACGCCTTATGAGCGTTTCGGGCAGCTTTCCTATGAGATGTGGCGGGCCTGCCGCCTGGTCGCTGATACCGGGCTGCACCATTATGGCTGGAGCCGTGAAGAAGCCGAGGCCTGTTTCACCAATAATACCGCCCTCGCCCCGCTCAATATCCAGACAGAGGTCACGCGCTATATCGGCTGGCCGGGGCAAGCGACCGCCTACAAAGTCGGCGAGTTGAAAATCCTGGAACTGCGCGCGGAAGCGAAAGAAGCGCTGGGCGAGAAATTCGACATTCGCGCTTATCATGACGTTGTTCTGGGCGCCGGTGCGATGCCGCTCGATGCGCTGGAGCGACGTGTTCAGGCATGGATCCAGAAAACTGAGTCAGACGGCAAAATTGCCGCCGCGACTCAATCGCCTTAGCGAAATGGGCGCAGGACAAGATAGTATGAATGACGCCTCAACAGATTCAGAACGGCTCCGCGAACTCTTGGACCGGGAAGCCATTCGAGATTGCCTGTATCGCTATTGCCGCGGGATAGACCGCCGGGACGAGGCAGCGCTGCGATCAGCCTATTGGCCAGATGGAACCGACAATCACGGTCCATATCAAGGTAGCGCCTCCGGCTTTATCGACTGGGCCCTGAAAACCTTGAAACATGCCGAGCGGAACATTCATCAGATCCACAATATTCTGATTGAGTTCAAACCCGGAGGCGCGGCGGTCGAAAGCTATTTTTCGGCATTTCAGCGCCAACCCGGCGCAGATCGCGAGATGCAAGAGCTCGACATGAAAGGCCGTTATGTCGACTGGTTTGAACAACGCAGCGGCGAATGGCGTATCCTGCACCGAACCGTTGTGTTCGACTGGGTCGTCACATCACCGCCGCCCAAAGCAAGCGAATCCGAGCGGTTTGGCGCGCTGACGCCGATCGGCAGCAACTATCCCGACGACCCAATCTATAATGATCGCTGAGACGGAGCCGACGCCGCAACACCTGAATGGTCGCCAGGTCTGGGTGTTGACCCTCGCGGCGGCTGTTGTCACCGCCAATGCCTATTATGTGCATCCGATAATCGCCCGCGTGGCAGAGGATTTTCAGGTCAGCGCATCGATGATCGGGATCGTGCCGGCTTTCAACCAGATCGCACTGGCGCTCGGCATCTTCCTTCTCCTGCCGCTTGGGGATCGCTACTCCAATCGGACGCTGTCCACCATTTTTGTCTGGGGCCAGTTCTTGTCGATCAGCCTGATGGCGTTTTCGCGAGATTTTGCGCTATTCGTGACCGGATCGACCTTGCTTGGGTTCGCCACGATCGTCCCATACCTGTTGCCAACTTATGTTTCCAAACGGGTCGACGGGCAGGAGCTGGGCAAGGTCACGGCGATGCTGACGACTGGGATCATTGCCGGGATACTGATTGCGCGGGCGGGCGCAGGCGTTGTAGCCGAATATTTCGGTTGGCGGACGGTCTATTACATCGCCTCGACATTGATGCTGACCGTCGCGATCCTGCTTCCGCTCACCATGGATCGGCGAGAGCCGTCATCGATGACCGCCGAGCCGACATCCTATCTGACGCTGATCGGCTCCATGCTACCGCTTACTGGCCGCTATCCCGAGGTCCTGCTTTCCGGCACAATACAGGCGCTGAGTTTTGGAACTTTTATTTCAATCTGGATGGGGCTGGGCCTGCACCTGACCAGTCCGGAGATGGGCTATGGCGTGGATGTGGTGGGCTATCTTGCGATCCTGGCCATTGCCAATGTCGTCACGACGCCCAAGTTCGGGGCGCTCGCCGACAGGATGGGCCCGCGCAAGACGCGGCTGATCGCGTCCGGTTTTCGCCTGGTCGGAATCTCCCTTTTCCTGTTCTTCGGACACAGTCTGTGGCTGCTCATCATCCCCATCCTGATCGCCAACATATTCGGCCCG
Source organism: Henriciella sp. (assembly GCA_041984335.1). Classification (GTDB taxonomy): domain Bacteria; phylum Pseudomonadota; class Alphaproteobacteria; order Caulobacterales; family Hyphomonadaceae; genus Henriciella. The sequence goes on from JBHIYI010000002.1 coordinate 102,646, forward strand.
GTCATGGATGTGACAGGACGCATGACGATTCTGAAAGAAACGCCCGCGATCCGCACGCGCCTCATGACGGTCTATATCGTCTTCATGTTTGTCGGTGGCGGTCTGGCGAGTTGGGCAGGGACCGCTGTGTACGATTATTGGGGCTGGACCGGCAACGCAACGCTTGCCGTGTCGCTGGCTGTCATTGTCAGCGCGCTCAGCGCCTGGGCCTATGTCCGGTTCGGGCGCTAGGTGAAGCGCCCGCCTTCTTTCGAAGACGGGCGCTTTGGCGTTATCAAACATTGATGGAGAGGGTTAGCCGCCAAACCGGTAACGAGCGCCGACCGAGAACACGTTTTGCGTATTCTCTATGTCCAGTGTCCCCGGGAAAAGCTGGTTCTCAAGCTCGATATCTTCTGTGGCGCGGTAAGCATATTCACCGAACAGTTCCCACTGACCTTCAAGCTGCCATGTCGCGCCTGCCTTGATCTGATAGGCAAGCTTGGTTTCGCTATCGTCGACGACGGTAATAGCCGATGGCTGGTAAGTGGCGTCGATGCTGGAAAACCCGATACCCGCGCCGAGATAGGGTTGCAGCGCACCTCCAGTATTAAAGTCGTAATAGCCATTCAGGAAAACAGCGGTATTGGAAATCTCCCCTTGTCCATCGGCGACAACGGCGCCCACGGTTACGCCAAGGGGTGTGGGCGAACCAGCGATTGCGGCGGCGTCAACCGCGTCTATGCTGCCGCCGCCAAGCGTGACACCCGTATGTGTATCAACGTCCGCGCCGGAGTAGGCGAGCTCGACGCCGCCGCGCCAGCCATTGCCAAACCGCGCGCCGAACTCGCCCGCGAATGCAGTACCGCTGTCAAATTCTGTGTCCCAACCATAGGGTGTGCCTGCTGCGACATCCAGCGTGCTGCCATCGCCGAGATCGCCAGTGGTGAACGCACCGGTCGCCCCGCTATTACTGCTATCGTTTTGCTGGGCAAAACCAATCGATCCGCCGACATAGTATTCCTGGGCGGTCGCTGCGCCTGCTAGAACAATTGCCGAGGCCGCGAGAGATGAAATCTTGATAAGCTTCATGTGTCACTCCGTGTCTTTCGCGAGGGATTTGTCCCTGCGCCACTCACCAATTAGTATTCTATATCGTATAGACAATATTAAATATCATTTGGCTTGCTTATTGCGTCACAGTCTGCACAAGGCCCCTGTTGGGGAAAATCTGATCTAGGACGTAACAATGCTGCCAAAACCGCTGGCTCAAATCGCACCGAATACACTCGAATTTGAAATCCTTCCTTTGGTCAAACCGACCGGATTCAGGGAGTATGATGCCCGCTGGTGGTTCAATGGTATTGGTCACGAAAAAGATCCGGAACTGAACCTCACGGGTGTCCAGGCGCTCGGACTCGGCATGGCGACACTGTTCCACGAGCTTGGTGTCGAGCCGAAAGTCGTGACGGGTCATGACTATCGATCGATCAGCCAGCCGATCAAGAACGCTTTGATTCTCGGCATGGTTCAGGGCGGATGCGAGGTTCTGGACATTGGTCTCGCCCTGTCGCCAATGGTCTATTGGAGCCAGTTCGAACTCGATTGCGCCTGCTGCGCCATGGTCACAGCTTCGCACAATGAGAATGGCTGGACCGGTGTCAAAATGGGCGCCAACAGACCACTGACCTTTGGCCCGGATGAAATGGGACGCCTCAAGGAAATTGTCCTGAACGGCGACTTCCAGCCGCGTGCGGGCGGCGGACATTTCCGCGTCGACGGCATGCGCGAAAAGTATATTGAAAGCGTCGCGGAAGGCGTCTCGATCAAGCGCCCGCTAAAAGTCATCGCCGCATGCGGCAACGGGACTGCAGGCGCCTTCGCGCCGGACGCATTGCGCAAGATGGGGGTCGACGTGATCGAGATGGATTGCAATCTCGACATGACCTTCCCGAAATACAATCCAAATCCCGAAGACAGCGCGATGCTGCACGCCATGGCCGCTGCGGTCAAAGAGCATGGCGCAGACATCGCTCTAGGCTTTGACGGCGACGGCGATCGCTGCGGCGTCATCGACAATACCGGAGACGAGATCTTCGCTGACAAGATCGGCCTGATGCTCGCCCGCGACCTGTCCAGGGAATATCCTGGTTCCAAATTCGTGGTCGATGTGAAATCGACCGGCCTCTACAAGACCGATCCGGTGCTTGAGGCGAATGGCTCAACAGTCGATTATTACAAGACTGGCCACTCCTATATCAAACGGCGCACGACAGATCTCGACGCGCTGGCGGGGTTTGAAAAGTCAGGTCACTTCTTCTTCCGTCCGCCGATTGGCCTTGGATATGATGACGGCCTGATCGCCGCGAAAGCCATCCTGGAAATGCTGGATCGCAATCCCGACAAGACCATGGCTGACCTGAAGAACGAACTCGGCGTCGCGTTCACCTCCCTCACCATGTCGCCGCACTGCGCTGACGAGGTGAAATACGAAGTGATCGACCGGATCGTTGAAGAGTATAAGGGTCTTCTCGGTACCGAAATCCTCGGCCGCAAAGTCGTCGATGTGAACACGGTCAACGGTGCCCGCGTGACGTTGGAAGACGGCTCATGGGTGCTCGCCCGCGCGAGTTCGAACAAGCCGGAATTCGCAGTCGTGGTGGAAAGCATGCAGTCCCAGGAGGACATGGTCGCCCTGTTCCGCGAAGAAGTGAAACCGCGCCTGGCGAAATACAAAGAGATCGGTGCCTACAATCAGGAGATCTGATTGTCCGAGCGTTCTGACTAAAAGTTCATAAAAATCAACGACGGAGGCCCCGCCTTCGTCCGTTTCACTCGCGTGCGCGGCATGTTGCCGGGCCGAGGGAGAAGATTGAATGAACTATCGAATGGGCCTGCTGGCCGCGTCGCTTTTTGTATCAGCTTGTAGCGGAGGCGGCGGCGATAGTTCGACCGCACCGATCTCGCCCACAACCAATTCAGCTCCCACTGTGGCTTCAAGCACTGCCGACCAGACAGGCAATGTCGGATATGATTTCTCCATCGATCTCGCCGGTACATTCTCTGACCCGGACAATGACGCGCTCACCATCACCGCTGACTTTGGCGGCAATGCGAGAGGGCTCAGTCTTTCCGGCACAGTCATTTCCGGCGTCCCGAATTCCAGCGGTGACATCACCATTACCTGCACGGCCACGGATCCGAGCGGCGAGAGCGTCAGCGATACGTTCACCGTCTCCGTCACGGTGGATCAAAGCGCCATCGCCTCTGTATTTGCGGGCTCCATCGATCTCGACAATCTCGACAATTATGCCGGTCAGACGGTTCCCGCCTACATCACCAAACTGAATGAGGGCGGTAACCCGATCACTGATGCGGGCGCGACGCTGGGGCGAGTCCTGTTCTACGATACGTCGCTCTCGACCACCAGCACGGTGTCCTGCGCGTCCTGCCATCTTCAATCGCATGGCTTCAGCGATTCCGGAACGGTCAGCACCGGCGTGCAGGGTGGCCAGACGGGGCGGCACTCGATGCGCCTGATCAACACCATGTTCGCCGACGAAACCGATTTCTTCTGGGATGAACGCGCGCCGAGCCATGAGGCGCAGGAAAGCCAGCCGATCCAGGATCACAATGAAATGGGGTTTAGCGGCCAGAACGGACGTCCGGACCTCGATACGCTGATCGCGCAAATGGAGGCGACCGAGTATTACGAAGAGCTGTTCCGCTTCGTGTTCCTCGATCCGAATATCACAGAGCAGCGGATCCAGCTGGCTTTGGCGCAGTTTACCAAGTCGATCCAGTCCTTTGACTCGCGCTATGATACCGGCCGGGCCCAGGTGAATAATAATGGCGCCCCCTTCCCCAATTTCACCGCCGACGAGAATGCCGGCAAGACCCTGTTCATGCAGAACCCGAATGATGGCGGCGCGGGTTGTAATCGCTGCCACCGCGCGCCTGAATTCGATATCGCCCCCAACTCGAACCATAATGGCATGTTTCGCGTGGCTGGCTCGACGACTGAGTTCGATCTGACCAATGAACGCTCGCCAAGTCTGCGCGACCTGATGGGGCCGGGCGGCAGCTCAAACGGACCGTTCATGCATGACGGATCGCTCGCGACCCTTCGCGACGTGATTGATCACTACGATAATATCCAAGCGCCGAGCACGGAGCCGCCCCTGACCGAGTTCCTGAACACGCTGGACAATCGACTGACGCAGAATGGAAATCCTCAGGACCTCAACCTGACGGATGCGGAAAAAGACCAGCTGGAAGCCTTCCTGCTGACTTTGACCGGCGTCAGCATCTACACGGATGAGAAACTATCAGACCCGTTCTAGAAGGTATCGCAGTGTCTCAATCTTCAGATTGAGGCGCTGCCTCGACCCGAAAACACCCATCATTACTGAAGATTAAGCGGGTCTGACGCATTTGTGTGCCTAAGCCATTGGAAATGGATTGGGTTGGCAAATCTGCGCATGTAACTGCAGCCACAAGAGTGGGAGGGGTGATTGCGATCCATTGCGCGCTCCTGTTTTGGGCCCTGACATCGGAAATCAAATTTCAGACCCCGCCGCCCACTGCGAGCATCACAATCGAACTGGTTGAATTGGAGCCTCCGCCCGCAGCGCCTGAGCCTGAGCCCGAACCTGAGCCACAACCCGAACCACCGGCAGACATCCCCGCCGCAGCGCCCCTGCCCCAGCCTGAGCCTCCATTGCGTGAGCCTGATCCTTCACCTCCGGATATAAGCGACAATACCGCGTCAGAGCATCCGCCCGTGCTGATGCAGAAGGAGCGGGCGACATTGCCCGATGGCGTCATTCCTCCGCCCGCTACAACGGGCAGCGATGTCGACGCGGTCACGTCAGGCCAAATCGCGGGTGTGCTGCGTCAGATGGAGTGTCAAAAACTCACCCATCGCACATCTGAGGACTGCCCACAGACCGACCCGCATACGGCCTGGGCATCGAATGCAGCGCGCGCGACGGTTGAGCGCAACACTGACTGGGATCGCTCGTACCGCTCAAAATCGACGATCGATCAGTTCTACGAACGCGAGGTGCGCGGTCGCCTCCACTGGCCGGATCAGGACCTGTTCGCAGACCCGATGCCGCCCGGCGCCTATAATGCCGATCGCATTCGGAGAGGCGAGGAACCATTATGGAGCAAGGAACTCCGAAATGGTTTTCGCAAACCGGATGATTAGTTTGCTCCAAATTCGGGCGCGAACGTCACTCTTCCAATGCCAAGGCCACGCCTTCGCGGCGTGGATCGGCGCCGCCGTCCAGGCCATCTTCGGTGACCACGATCAGATGCAATCCGCTATTCTCGCCGCGCCGCTCCTGAACATTATATCCGAGCGCCGACAGCTGGTCGGCAATTTCCTGTCCGCCGGGAACATCCACCTCGACACCCACGGTTTCACCACGGGCGATAATGTTTGGGTGCGCCGCAGCCTCCTGCGCAGAACTGCCCCAATCGAGCACGCTAAGAACCGTCTTGGACACATAAGCCACGATCGAGTTCCCGCCTGGTGATCCGGTGATCATTTTCAAATCGCCCTCAGAATCGAAAATAATTGTTGGAGACATTGAGCTGCGCGGCCGCTTTCCAGCAGCTGGTGCATTGGCAACGGGAAGATTCGATTTTCGAGGCTGGCGCGCGAAATCTGTGAGCTCATTGTTGAGCAGGTAGCCATTGACCATGCGCGAGTTCCCGAATGCCGCCTCAATCGTCGCCGTCATCGACACGACGTTGCCATCCTGGTCGACAATCGAGAAATGCGTCGTGCCTGGGGCATCTTCAGTCGGGTCCTGCCCCCACATGCCAACCATCGAATTTCTGCCAAGCACGACGCCGGGATCGCCCGGCGTCGGATTTTCAGATGGTGCGAATACTTCCGTGGCGCGAACATCAAGATAGTCCGGATTGATCAGGTCCATGGCTGGCACCTGAACAAAGTCCGCGTCAGCGACATAATGGTCGCGATCAGCATAGGCGAGACGCTGTGCGTCGACAAAGGCACGAATGCGCGCAAATGGCTCTGCGGCGTCTTCTGGTACAAGCCGGTCATAGAGGCCCGGAATCGCGTTTTGCGTTACCCCACCTGAGCTTGGCGGCGGCGCTGAACAAATGCGATAGTCGCGCCAGTTCCCGCACAAAGGCGGACGTACCTTTACTTCATAATTGGCAATATCTTCGACAGTCATCGCCGCCGGACGCGGTTCTTCGGCGAGCGTCGCGACAATCGCTTCGGCATTTTCGCCCGTGTAAAATGTCTCTATGCCCTCCTCCGCGACCCGGCGCAGTGTTTCAGCATAGTCCGGATTATCCCGCACGGCGCCTTCTGCAAGGGGTTCGCCGCCCGGATAGAAATAAGCGGCGCTGACTGGATGCTCATCCAGCCGGGTAAACTGACGAAGCCGGTCATTCGCAATCACGCCAGCCAGCCGCGGACTGACGATAAAGCCTTCCTCGGCAAGACCGATCGCAGCTTCAAAATTGCTGGCCCAGTCATTTCGGCCATGCGCATCATGCGCAGTCTTGTACAGCGCAATCGCCCCTGGCACCCCGGCCGATTTTCCCGATTGCCAGGCATCGAGGAAGCCCAGAACTTCGCCCGCCTCAACAAACAGGTTCTCATCTATCGCCATCGGGGCTGTCTCGCGCCCGTCATAGACAATCGTTTCATCGGATGCGCGGTCATACACGACCATGAAGGCGCCGCCGCCAATGCCCGAAGATTGCGGCTCGACCAGCCCCAGCACGGTGTGCACCGCAATCGCCGCGTCAACCGCATGACCACCTTTGCGCAGCGCATCCAGCCCGGCCTCGACCGCGCGTGGGTCTGCCGCCGCCACCATCGCACCGTGAGTCCAGCCTGCATCCTCAACAATTGGCGGCGCGTCCGGGGCTTCAATCTCGTCAGGAGACTTGGATTGCTGACACGCAGACAGCAGAAGCGCCGAGGTTCCGGCTAGGATGATGGATTTGACTGACATTCGACGATGCTCCGACTTGGCGAACTGAGATCGGCACCGTAGAGCGGTTATCCAGCACAGGAAAGGCCAACTATGTCTCAGCCCGGTCAAAACAATCTGATCACCGATATTGCCGGTTTGCAGGTCGGCAACGCGCATGACGAGACGGCGCTGACCGGCAGCACTGTTATTGTTTGCGAGACACCAAGCGTCGCCGCAGTGGCAGTCGCTGGCGGCGGACCCGGGACGCGTGAGACGGATCTCCTGGCACCAGACAAGCTGGTCGAAGCTGTGAACGCCATCGTCCTGTCCGGCGGCAGCGCATATGGCCTGGCCGCCGCTGACGGGGTCGCCGCCAAACTTGGGGCAAGCGGGATTGGGTTCGCCATGGTCGATCGGCCGGATGTTCCAAAGACGCCCATCGTGCCGGCCGCCATTCTCTATGATCTCGCCAATGGCGGCGACAAGGCCTGGCAGGATAACCCACCTTATCAGGCCCTGGGACGCGCCGCGCTCGATGCCGCTGGCAAGACTTTTGAGCTCGGCAGGGTCGGCGCCGGCTATGGCGCCCGCGCGGGGCAGCATCGCGGCGGGCTTGGCTCGGCCTCCATTGAAACGGCAGACGGCATCCGTGTCGGCGCGATTGCTGCGGTCAACAGTTTCGGTTCTGTCTACATGCCTGGGACAGACGCATTCTGGGCCTGGCCATTTGAGATCGACCAGGAATTTGGCGGCGTCCGTCCGCCCGCTGACTATGCAGCTGATGCCGAAGATTGGGGTGCTGCAAAACAGAATCCGCAGCCGCGCGAGAATACCACAATTGCCTGCATTGCGACCGATGTCGCACTGACGCCCGGCCAGGCGCAGCGGGTGGCTCAGATGGCGCTGTCCGGATTCTCACGCGCCATCCGGCCGGTCTTTGCGCCGTTTGACGGCGATGTGGTCTTCGTCGTCTCGACGGCCCAACAAGAGCTGCCCGGACCCGCGCCTTTGACCCTGACCCGGATCGGAGAATTGGCTGCCAGCACGCTCGCCCGCGCCATTGCCCGGGGCGTCCACGAAGCGCAGTGATTTCCTGAATTCAGGTGTTGCTTTCCGCAAAGCCCAAGAGTATGTGACCTCTTCCGCGCTTCGGTAGCTCAGTTGGATAGAGTACTTGGCTACGAACCAAGGGGTCGGGGGTTCGAATCCTCCCCGAAGCGCCACTTTCCTTAAATAGCGACGCCCCAGCACCCAGGCCGACTTTTATTCCGGCGGGTCGGTCTTCAGCCGGATGGGTGGGCAGGCTTTGCGGGCGGCAAAAATTTTGCGGGAATCAATCGCGATTCCGGCTTCACTCAACATGTTGCGGCCGACCAGAAGTGGATAATTGAAGCCTGATCGGTCGGCGAGATTGACCTCGCCATTAAGGCGAATGCCGCCAATGCACAGGTCCAGATTGACGACCGGACGGACAATGTTGCCGCCGCCGCGACGCCGGATCGAAACCCAGCGCACCACCGGCTCAGTATAGATGACTTCGCGACCACGTCGGCTGGTCAGCTTGAACGTGATCATCTCCGGCATCGGGTCTTCCATCGAAGTATCAAGGATTGGCGCAATCTCATCCGCGGGCGGGTCGTCCGGCGCATCGCCGTCGCCCATATCCTCATCGTCCAGTTCAGCGTCTCCGATCAGGAGCGCCATCTCTTCGCTCGGAGACGCGTTCACCGCGAATTCCGGCGGCAGGATCTCGGCGTGAATCGAAGTCGTCTTGGCGCCGCTATCCAGCTTGGCGCGCATCAGCAAGCCATTCGGCATGACACGCGCATGCTCCAGCCATCCACGCGTATGGAGTTCTGGCGCCTCAGAGGCACCGGTCAGGGCGACCGCCAAAGAAATAAGAATCGTTTGTGCTAGCATAACCGCCCCTATTTCTAGATTTATGCGGCATTATTTAGGCAGGCATTGCAATCCGTCGATAGACCAGGTCGGCATAATCATTGACCAGCGCCTCCGATGTATGACCGGGTGTGAACCGAAATTCGCCAATTTCAGCGACAGGTGTGATCTCTGCGGCTGATCCGGTAATGAAGCATTCATCGAACGTACCAAGCTCATCTGGCATGATCGCCCGTTCAATAACCTCGATCTGCCGCGCCTTGGCGAGCTTGATTGCCGTCTGGCGCGTAATCCCGTTCAGGAAGCAATCGGGCGTCGGTGTATGCAAAGCGCCGTCGCGCATGAAGAAAATATTCGCGCCCGTCGCTTCTGCCACCTGCCCGCGATAATCCAGCATCAGGGCGTCCGCATAGCCATCATTCTCTGCCGCGTGCTTGGACAATGTGCAGATCATGTAGAGGCCCGCCGCCTTGGCGTGGCAAGGTGCGGTCAGCGGATCTGGACGGCGATAAATCGCGTGGGTCATCCGGATACCCTTCATCTTGTCGGCGAAATAGTCGCCCCAGGCCCAGACGGCGACGGCGAGATGGATCGTATTGTTCTGTGCCGAGACGCCCATCATCTCGCTGCCGCGCCAGGCAAAGGCGCGGACATAAGCATTCTCAAGCCCGGACTTGGCCAGCGCTTCTTCTTTGATCTTCTCCAGCTCATCGACCGAGACGGGCAGCTCGAAGCCCATTATCTTGGCGGAGTTGGCCAGACGCTCGGAATGACGCCGCGAGGCGTAGATCACGCCGCCATAGGCGCGCTCACCTTCGAACACACAGGAGGCATAGTGCATGGCATGCGTCAGCACGTGGACTTTAGTGTCCCGCCACGGGACGAACTCGCCGTCCATCCAGATGTAGCCGTCACGATCATCATACGCTTGGTCTGCCATTGGCCGTTTCCTGTCTTGCACTTTTACTCAATTCACGGGCATTCTCAGATCACCATGGTGTATGTCAACCAAATACGGGCAAATGCGCCCGGCTTCGATCCGCGACTTTTTCTCCGCGATGAGGAACTGGATTACGGAATCGCGCTGCTTCTCGCCGGAGAGCGCGCCCTGATGAAGGCGGCGAGCGAAATCTCGCACGATTTTGACCTTCCAGCGCTTGCCGCACGCGTTCTGATCACAATCAGGTTCCAGCCGGGCCAGACGGTGACAGGTCTGCGCGAGCAGCTGGACACCACGACGCCCACTCTGGCACGCATTCTTGGTGATCTTGATCAGCGCGGTCTCATCGAACGCCGACAAAGCGAAAAAGGCGACCGGCGCACGCGCACCTTGTTTCTCAGTCATGAAGGCAAGCGCGTGACCGACCCGGCCACGCTCGCCATGCGTGACCGGCTGCGCGCTGCATATCGTACGGCAGGATCAGGCGCTGTCAGCGGCGTGCGGGCTGTGCTAGAGGCGCTATTATGAGTGCGGAAACACACCTTCTGATTGTCGATGATGATGACCGCATCCGGGATCTGCTAAAGCAGTATCTGTCACGCGAAGGTCATAGCGTGACAACCGCCGCCGACGCCGCCGCCGCGCGCAAGCTGTTCCAGACCTTCAGCTTCGACCTTGCTGTTTTAGATATCATGATGCCGGGAGAGGACGGACTAAGCCTGCTCAAGGCTCTGCGCGATGAGGGGAATGAAACGCCGGTCATGCTGCTCACCGCGCGCGGACAGGCAACCGACCGGATCGAGGGGCTGCGTCTCGGCGCAGATGACTATCTGCCCAAACCGTTCGAGCCGGAAGAACTCGCCTTGCGCGCCGCAGCCATCCTGAAGCGTAGCCACGTTCCGCCGCCGCCGGAAGAGATCGAAATGTCAGGCCTGGTCTTCGAGCCTGCCAAGGGCCTCCTGCATGGCCCGGAAGGACATATTCGCCTCACCGATAGCGAGCTTCAGCTCCTCAGCCTGCTGGCGCGCAGGGCCGGCGAACCGATCTCACGCGAAGATCTGGCGGCGCAGGCCTCAAACGGCACCGAGCGCAGCATTGATGTCCAGGTCACGCGCCTGCGCAAGAAAATCGAACCTGACCCGAGGAACCCCATTCACATCCAGACTGTGCGCGGTATCGGATATCGGCTCATGCCGGACTGAGCTTCGGCGCAGAGAAAAAAGGCCGCATCGATGTTGAAACTCCACCACCTGCGCGTTGGGCGCTCGATCTTTACCGTCTGGCTGCTGGAAGAGCTCGGCGCTAATTATCAGATGGACATCTATGATCGCAACGAGATGGGCCGCGCTCCGCCGGAGCTGAAGAACGCGCATCCGCTCGGCAAATCACCCGTCATAGAGGATGATGGTTTTGTCCTGGCCGAGTCTGGCGCCATCGCGCTCTACCTGCTCGACAAATTCGACCCGGAAAACCGTCTCGGACCTCCAGAAGATGCCAAAGGCCGCGCCGAATGGATGCAATGGCTGATGTATACCGAAGCCTCCGCCTTCGCGCCGATGCTGATCAAGCTCCTGCTCAACCGGAGCGAGGACAAGCCGCCAATCTTCGATATGTTCTCAACCGGTGAGGTGGCTTTGCAACTTGGCTATGCAGAAGCGCGACTGGCCGATCGAGATTATGTCATGGGCGACGCGTTTTCAGTGCCGGATATTGGCATGACCTATATCGCCGAAATGGCGGAAAGGCTTGGCGAACTGGGCCCCTATCCGAAACTGGCCGCCTACCTCGCGCGCAACAAAGCAAGGCCCGCCTTCCAGCGGGCCCTGGAGAAAACCGGCGGCTAGGCTCCGATCCGGCCTATTAGAGCCTCTTGGAAGGGCTTCTTTGGTTCTTCCTAGCTTTTCCCGCGGCGAATGCGGCGACGGCGCCACCCGCGGCGGGATTCAGGTTTCGGGGTCGGCTCCGCGGTGACAAATCCATCAACCTCACCAATCGCATTCACGGGCAATCGGGACCGGATGGGCATCGCTTCTGGTTGAGAAACTGACGCCGGGCTATTTGCTTCAGTGCGGTACATGATTTCGTCCTTTCATCTTGACTGGGGCTGAAATTGGTCCAGATAGGTGATAATTCCAATCTAAAGATACTCAGTTCTTGATAGCTAAGGACTATTAATGCGCCCGACTCTCCGCCAGCTCCAATACATTGTCGCGGTCGCCGATACCGGCCGTTTTCATGAAGCGGCCAAACGTCTTTATGTCAGCCAGCCAAGTCTTTCGGCACAGATCGCGGAAGTCGAGAAACAGCTGGGCGTTCAACTCATCGAACGCGGACGCAGCGGCGCGCTGATGACACCACTCGGGACCGAATTTGTCCGCCGCGCCCGGCTCATTCTGCGCGATGTCGAAGAGCTAAAGTCTTCCATGCAGGTCGGCGATGGCACATTTGCCGGACGCATCCGCCTCGGCGTGCTGCCATCGGTTGGGCCATATCTTCTACCACCTGTGGTGACCGACCTGCACCGCACCTATCCAAACCTGCGTCTCGTCATACAGGAACACTGGGCCAGCGACCTGGATCGCCTGATCAAGGAAGGTGCACTCGACTGTGCGATTTCCACCCCGGAAACCCACAAGGACCTCTCACATGAGCAACTCTTCGAAGAACCGCTCTGGATGTGCACGGCGCCCGATGACCCTCTTGCTGGGGACGGCGCGATCGAAATCCACGCGTTGAAAGGCCGTGAGCTCCTTAGCGTTGGCCAGAGTCTTTTGCTGAACGGGACGATTGAGCAACTCGCCGACCTGGCTGGCGCTCATATGAGCGGCGTGTTCACCGGGACCAGCCTCGATGCCATCCGGCACATGTCGGCGACTGGCGCAGGCATCGCAATCCTGCCCGCAATCTACGCCATCGCCGAAGCGCGGCGCGACGCTGATCTCGTGCTGCGACCGCTCGATCATCCACTGGCCCGGCGGACCATCTCTCTGGTCTGGCGTCCGACCTCCCCGCTAGAACCGAGTTTTCGCAAGATCGCTGAGATCCTGCAGCAGGACGCGCGCGCCATACTCAGTGAATCTGACGCGTGAGCCCTTGCTCTACCCAAGGCTCGCGGCTCCGCTTATAGACTTCAAAGACGTGCGGATCTGGCAGTAGGAACCTGTATCCATGAGTAGTTTTCGCCTGCGCGATTATACACCCAAGAGTCTGTATGGGCGGCTGGCGACTCTGGTCGCCCTGCCCGTGATCGCGATCTTCGCAATCTTCGCGCTGTATTATTATCAGGAGCACATTCGCGATGTGAACGAAAAGCTGTCGCAATCGATTGCCCGCGAGGTTGGATTGATTGTGGATATCTGCAGCGCATCGGACGGGATGCCGAGCTCCGAACAGCAAATCGAAACTCAGCTGGGCCTCAGATTCGACTGTGCCTACAAGAATGGCATGACCTGGCCTGAAAACGCGCGCGAGCGATTTGGTTATGACGACGTCCTGCGCGGCCAGATGAAAGCGGTAACAAATTATGCATTCCAAGTGCGCGTGATCGAAGCGGGGCGTGTGCTTGATTTCAGGCACCAGGCGCAAGACGACACGATCCGTGTGGTGGTCGACCGCAAACGCGCGCTTGCGGCGAATACGCATTTCACAATCGTCTGGGTTCTGCTCGGGGCGCTGTTCATGCTGGCGCTCGCGTTTGCTTTCCTGCGCAATCAGGTGCGTTCCATCCTGCGTCTCACCGAAGCGGCCAAGGCGTTCGGGCGCGGCCGCGACATACCCGGCTTCCGTCCAAGCGGCGCGACGGAAATCCGCGATGCCGCGCGCGCCGTGACCGATATGCGCGCGCGCCTGACCGCCTTTACTGACCAGCGGACCGCCATGCTGGCAGGCGTCAGTCACGACTTGCGGACGCCGCTGACACGCCTGAAGCTACAGCTCGCCATGATGGAACAATCCGAAGAGATCACAGGCGCGCGCGCTGATCTCGATGACATGTCCAAAATGCTGGATGAATATCTGGCTTTCGCGAGCGGTGAGGAAGGCGAGCGGGCCGAAGACTTGCGGCTGGACCACATTGCTCGCACCGTCGCTGAGCGGATTGATGGTGCGGTGGTGCTGGACGCCACGGAGATCAGCGTCACGGCGCGGCCAATGGCGCTGACCCGGACGCTTTCCAACCTGATTTCGAATGGGGTGGGCTATGGTGATCGCTGCGAAGTGCGTCTGGTCAAGGGTCCGCGCATGGCCGAAATCCTGATTGATGACGATGGTCCGGGGATCGCTGAGGACAAAAGAGAAGACGCTTTTCGTCCGTTTCACCGCCTGGATGATGGGCGCTCGCAGAATGTTGCCGGAACCGGGCTGGGGCTGACTTTGGCGCGTGACTTTGCCCGCGGTCATGGCGGCGACATACGGCTGGAAGACAGCCCTCTCGGCGGGCTCAGAGTTCGCTTGCGCCTGCCTTATTAGTCTTTGGGATCGGGCTTTGCCCGTTTTTTGCCGCGGCGCGCGCTGATCCATTCCAGGCGTTCTTCAATCTTGATCAGTTCGGCGTCCAGCGCCGCCATGGTTCGGCTGAGATCGGCGCTCGTTTCCTGGCGCCAGGCGCGCTCGGCCTGCGCAATGGCCCAGCCAAGCGCTGCGATCTGCACGCCGCGCGGCAGCTTGCTCGCGCCATCCAGACCAGCGCAGGCCAGCGCCCATTGCGCCGTTTCTGCACGCGCCTTCAAGCGCAGCGCCAGTCCGTCGAATGAGCGATCCCGCCAGCGCAGATATGACATTGTGCCATCGCGCAGCTCCTCCATCGCTTCAAACCGCATCATAATGACGTCGAACAGACGCGTGCGTGCAGTTTCATCGCTATCGAGCGATCCCTCACTCATCGCGCCATCGAACATAGGCTCAACCGCGAGCGTCAGGTCCTGCTTGTCGGCCACGCCATGAAAATCCGTCAGGCTGAGCCCGGCTGCTTTGGCAATATCAGCAAGCGTTAGGCGATCCCATTTTTCCGTTTCCGCCAGTTTCAGCGCGGCCCGGACGCCTTTGTCGATGATCTTGCTGGTCTTCATTCTGTCTCCCTGGACAATTCATTGTCGCGCTTGATGGCGGCGCCGATGGCTTGCCTGAAGATAGATGGCAACGCGTCGTCTGACATCAAGACGTCCAGCGCGGCCTGTGTAACGCCATTGGGCGAGGTGACGTTCCGACGCAAGGTGGCCGCATCTTCCTCCGACGCTTGCATCAAGGCCCCGGCGCCTTCTACCGTCTTGCGCGCGAGACGCATGGCAATCTCCGGATCGAGCCCATGCGCTGCGCCGGCCGCCGCCATCATTTCGGCGAGCAGGAATCCATAAGCCGGACCGCATCCGGACACGGCCGTCGCGGCTGGGAGCAAGTCCTCACCGATTGGCCCTTCGACAGCGCCCAGCGGCGTGAGCAATGATGTCAGCAAGGCGATTGTGTCCGCCGACGTCTCTGGCCGGGTGCAAAGAATTGTCACCCCTTTGCCGACCAGGCCCGGCGTATTGGGCATGGCGCGCGCGACCTTGGATGTGCCGAGCTTCGCTTCCAGTGTGGCAAGTGACACGCCTGCCATGACCGACAGAACTTGTGTCTGCGGCCCGACGCGTTCTGCAATGCTGGCAGCGAGATCACCAAACACTTGCGGCTTCACCGCGACGACGAGAATGTCGGCAGGCGTGGGTGCTGGATTGAGGTGCACATCGCCCTGATCGGCCCAGGCCGTGACAGTCGGCGAAGGCTCCGGATCAACAATATCAATTGCCCCGGCAAATCCAGCTTTCAGCCATCCGCCGGCCAGGGCAGAGCCCATCCGACCGGCCCCGATCAATGTCATTTTCCGTGTCATGTTTTCATTACGTCCTGCGATAATCTTTCAGGTCCCTGGCCATTTGCGACGGCCTTAGACCTTTTCCGGCGAGGAGTCGCTTGAAATCGGGGACATGGTCAAAATGCTGCAGCTGGCGATGATAGTAATTCACATATTCCAGCACTGCGAGCACCGCCGCGCCCGTCGCCACCGTTTGATCCCATCCGCTGGTAAACTGACCGCGCTCAATCCATCCGAATGTGACAATGGCAGCCCCGGCCACCGTGAGAATTAGAGCTGGCGCCTGGCAGTACGAAATGACCCGCATAGCTGACTGGAATGGATAAGCGCGGTCCTTCAATCGCTGGACCTTGGCGCGCCAATAGAAAGCGCCGATCGC
Organism: Henriciella sp.; assembly: GCA_041984335.1. Lineage (GTDB taxonomy): Bacteria > Pseudomonadota > Alphaproteobacteria > Caulobacterales > Hyphomonadaceae > Henriciella. Next base: position 118,659 of record JBHIYI010000002.1, read on the forward strand.
CAGCAAGACCATCATCGGGGCGAAGCTGACAAGCGTTATCCAGCTTGGATTCCAGCCGGTCAAAAACAGGAATATCCCCGGAACCAGCAGCACGTTCGCGGCTTCCAGCTGCCAATAGCCGGACAATCGCTTTTTCAAGCTGGCCGCAGCCATTTGTGGAGCAGCCTCAGGCTTCGCCAGCGGTTTCGAACAATGCGGCTTCCAACGCCTCACGCGGGCTCTTGCCGGCCCAAATCACGAAATTGAACGCTGGGACGAACATATTCACCGCATCGAGACCTGCAGCGAGCACGGCCCGCACTTCGCCAACTTCCGGCTCAACCCGGTCCAACATGGGCAGCGCATGGCGGAAAATGATCACGCCTTCATCGGCCCAATAGTCGAAATGGCCAAGCCAGAGACGCTCATTCGCCATCATCACGAGTTCGGCAATCGCAGCGCGGCGTGATTCGGTTGGTTTCACATCCAGCGTAATCGAAAAATGCAGCGCAGGCGGTTCGAGGCGATGCGCGAACATGCCGCCCATATCGCCCCATTTCGAAGCGGTGATGCACTGGATGGTGTCGTCTTCTTCGTCGCGCTGAAAATCCCAGCCAGCCTCTGTCAGGCAGCTTTCGACAAGCTCAAGCGCGTCGCTCTCAATGGGCTGGGAACGGTCTAAGGATAGGCTCATGGGCTCCCCCTTCCGAATCAAGTCAGGCCTTCTTGCCTTGGGGTCAGGCTAACCATGCCCGACTCAGCGCGCAAGAGTCTTGGTTAAAAAGCAGTGGAAAGCCTTATTTCTCGAGCTTTTCGAGGCGTTTCTCGAGCGCTTCAACGCGTTCCAGGGCCTGTACCGCAATCGCCTTTAGCGCCTCGACTTCCTCGCGGCTGGCAAGGTCCATATCGGCGATCATCGCCCGCACGCGCGACTGACCTGCGGTCTTCATTTCTTCTCCGGCGGCGCGGGCAGCGCCCATGGCACCGGTCATCAATCCGGCGAGATCATCCAGCATCGGGCTTTTTGCAGACATGTCGCGGACTCCTATGCGCGTCTTGAACCTGTAACCATTTGTGCCTAGCAGATGGGAACGCAAAAGCCGACAGGAAAGACCGCCGCATGAGTCTCCTTGCCTTCACTGCCCAACAGGCCGCCGAGCAGGCTGCGATGAGCTTCCCGGAAATGTCGCCGGCCATCTTCCAGATCGACCTTGGATTCCTGGGGCTCGGTAAGTTTCCGATCCGCTGGTACGCGCTGGCTTATATCTGCGCCCTGCTGATGGGCTGGCGGCTGGCGCTGGCACTGGTTCAGCGTCCGGCGCTGTGGGGCGGCACCAGCCCGGCGACGCGCGAGGATATTGATGACCTGCTCTTCTATGTCACGCTCGGCGTGATCCTGGGCGGACGGTTTGGTTATATTCTGTTCTACCAGCTGCCCTATCAATGGGACCAGACCATGGCCGATCCGATGAGCCTGCTGCGGATCTGGGAAGGCGGTATGAGTTTCCATGGCGGGCTGCTGGGCGTTGTTCTCGCGATCGTCTGGGTCACTCGCCAGCGCGAAATCCCTTTGCTGTCGATTGGCGACATTGCCGGTGTTGTGGCCCCGCTTGGCCCGCTGTTCGGCCGGATCGCAAACTTCATCAATGCCGAGCTTTACGGTCGCCCCGCACCAGAGGGCAGCTCCTGGGGCATGATCTTTCCGGAAGGCTATGTCCCCGGCTCGACCCCCAGCGCGTACAATTGGAGCACAGGCGAATGGGTCTATCGCGGCGACGAAGTCGCGCGCTATCCGAGCCAGATTTACGAAGCGGTTCTGGAAGGCCTGATCCCGGCCATCGTGCTGCCAATTCTGGTCTGGCGCTTCAAAGCCCTGCAGCGCCCGGGTCTGATCGCGGGCCTGTTCCTGCTCTTCTATGCCTTCGGGCGCACCGTTTCCGAACAGTTCCGTGAACCCGACGCCTTTGTTCAGGGCCTGCCCGACTGGATCACGATGGGGCAGATCCTGTCTATCCCGATGTGGGTTGGCGGCGCATGGCTGGTATGGAACGCGCTCAAGAAGCCGGGCGTGACCGGCGCGAAAACAACGTGATTGTCATCCCGGAAAGCTCGCCAGAGCTGATCCGGGACCCGGCATCTGAAAGTCAATGCTGGGTCCCGGCTTTGCGCTGCGTTCCGGCCGGGATGACAAAAAGAGTTCGTAGCCTGTCATGCCTTTAAGAGATCGCCTCAAATCCATGATCCGGTCGACTGGCCCACTTCCGGTCGCCGCGTATATGGACCTTTGCCTGCATGACCGTCAGCACGGCTACTATGCGACCCGACCGGGCCTTGGCCAGGACTTCATTACCGCGCCGGAAATCAGCCAGATCTTCGGCGAGCTGGTCGGTCTGTGGCTCGCGCAGGAATGGCAGAGCCTTGGCGCACCCGAAAAGTTCACGGTGGTGGAGATTGGCCCCGGTCGCGGCACGTTGATGCGGGACGCCCTGCGCGCCGCGAGATCTGTTCCGGGATTTCTCGCCGCTGCGCAGTTGCGTTTCGTGGAGCCGAGCCCAGTTCTCCGCAACCACTTGGCCGAGGCGTTCAAACCGCATGCCCCGACCTTCCTTGAACAGCCAGAGGAAATCCCAACCGATCAGCCTGTGCTGGTACTGGCGAATGAATGGCTCGATTGCCTGCCGGTGCAGCAATATGTGCGGGTCGGCGACGCCTGGCACGAACGGGTCATTGGTCTGAATGAGGCGGGTGAACTCGCCTTTGGCCTCAGCGACCAGTCGGCGCCGTTCGAGCCTGACGTGCCGGACGACCAGACCGACATGGAGCTTCAGCCCGGTCTCAAGACGCTGGCCGAGCTGATGCATCGTATTCTATGCGAGACCAGAGGACGGGTGCTGCTCATCGATTATGGCACGATTGGCGCGGCGCCGGGCGATACGCTGAGGTCCTATCAGAACGGAAAACAGATCGACCCGCTCGAAGCGCCCGGCGAGAGCGATCTGACCTGCGACGTCGATTTCGCGCGCCTGAGGCGACTGGCCGATGCGCAGGGCCTTGCCGTGCATGGACCGATCTCGCAAAGCCGCTTCCTGCTCGCTTTGGGCGCGGAAGCCCGCCTCAATCAATTGGCCAAGGCGCATCCCGATCAGGCGGACGCGCTCTATGCGGGTGTGAAGCGCCTTGTGGACCCATCCGAAATGGGGGAGCGGTTCCAGGCTCTATGCCTCAGCTCTCCTGACCTCGCGTCGCCTGCGGCATTTTAGAATGCTCTTACAAAAAGCACGCGCTATATTGACCTTCACGTTAAGGTAAGCCTTGTGTTTCTTGCGTGTCCTGCTACCTGCGGGGCAACGAAAAACCAAGCCAACTCTGGGAGTCGCCGATGAAGGTCCTCGTGCCTGTCAAACGGGTCATCGACTACAACGTAAAGGTCCGCGTGAAATCGGACCAGACCGGTGTCGATCTGGCCAATGTCAAAATGTCCATGAACCCATTCGATGAGATTTCTGTCGAAGAAGCTGTGCGGATGAAAGAAGCCGGGACCGCGACTGAAGTGATCGCCGTTTCGATTGGACCACAGCAGGCGCAGGAAACCATCCGTACCGCGCTCGCCATGGGTGCTGATCGCGGTATCCTGATCAAGACCGATGATGATGTTGAGCCGCTTGGTGTTGCAAAACTGCTCGCCAAAGTCGTCGAAGAAGAGAGCCCTGACCTGGTCATCCTCGGCAAACAGGCGATTGATGATGACAGCAATCAGACGGGCCAGATGCTCGGCGCGCTGCTCGGCTGGCCACAGGGCACATTCGCCTCTGAAGTCAAAGCTGAAGGCGGCAAGGTCAGCGTCACCCGCGAAGTCGATGGCGGTCTGCAAACGGTGGCCCTTGAAGGCCCTGCGATCGTCACCACGGACCTGCGCCTCAACGAGCCGCGCTATGCGTCTCTGCCAAATATCATGAAGGCGAAGAAAAAGCCGATCGATATGAAAGAGCCAGGCGATTACGGCGTCGACATCTCGCCGCGCCTGACCGTGGTGAAAGTGACGGAGCCTCCTGTGCGCGAAGCCGGTGAGAAAGTCGAAGACGTCGCCACCCTGGTTGCCAAACTCAAATCTGCGGGAGCTGTATAATGGCTGTTCTTGTACTTGCTGATCACGACAATGCGGCGCTGTCTGATGCGACCGCCAAGACCGTCACCGCAGCCAAGGCTTTTGGCGGCGATGTCGATGTCCTCGTTGCGGGCAAAGGGGCCGGTGATGTCGCCGCTGCCGCGGCTGGCATCGATGGCGTTCGAAAAGTCCTCCACGCCGAAGGCGATGCTTATGAAAAGCAGATGGCCGAAGCGATGGAAGCGCTGATCGTTCCACTGATGGACGGCTATGACGCACTGTTCGCGCCCGCAACCACAATGGGCAAGAACGTAACGCCGCGCATCGCAGCCAAGCTCGATGTCATGCAACTGTCTGACATTATCGGCATCGAAGGCCAGGACACATTTGTGCGCCCGATCTATGCCGGTAACGCCATCATGACGGTGAAATCCGCCGATGCGAAGAAAGTCGTCACCGTGCGCGGGACTGCCTTCGACGCGGCTGGTTCAGGCGGCTCGGCAGCAGTCGAAGCCGTTGATGCGCCTGCGGGTCCGTTCAAGTCGGCCTTCGTTTCTGAAGAGATCGTCGAAAGCGACCGTCCGGAACTGACCGCCGCGAAGCGCATCGTGTCAGGTGGCCGCGCCCTTGGTTCTGCTGAAGAGTTTGAGCGCCTGATGAACCCGCTCGCCGATAAGCTCGGCGCCGCGGTTGGCGCTTCACGTGCCGCCGTCGATGCAGGCTATGCGCCGAACGATTACCAGGTCGGACAGACCGGCAAGATCGTTGCGCCTGAGCTCTATATCGCGATTGGCATTTCCGGCGCGATCCAGCATCTGGCGGGCATGAAAGACTCCAAGATCATTGTTGCGATCAACAAAGACGAGGAAGCGCCTATCTTCCAGGTCGCCGATTATGGCCTGGTGGCGGATCTGTTCAACGCCGTGCCGGAACTCACCGACGCGCTGTAAGCAGAGCGGATCTCCAGAATAAAAAAGCCCGCGCCGAGAAGCGCGGGCTTTTTTTGGACGTCATGCCTGCGCCGAACCGACGCTCAAGGAACGGTTTCACTCACTTGCTCAGGCGCTGCATAGCCGGGCTCAGCGGCGCGGGGTGTCGGACTCGTGCTGCCGAATCTGACCAGCCGTGGACGCCAGATGGCGAGGACATAATTGGCCAGCATGATTACCATGACCCCCAAAAGCGTGCCCCATTCCAGGCGCAGCAGCGAATCGAGCGCGTCCGGCGCCGCGGTGCCAGCGGTAATGTCTGCCGACACCGCCGCTGCATATTTGGCTTTCGCGTTCACCACCGTCAGAACACCCTTGAACGTCAATACGCCCAGAGCCGCCTTGATCCACACCCAGCCGCGGTCAAGGAATGGCGGGTGCACGACCATCGATAACAGGCCCGACACCAACGCTATGCCGAGCGACGGGAAGATGACCCAATCCGACACGACTTTGATCGACGCTCGCAATTGCTGATAATCCTGCGCGGTGTCGGGAACCTGCACGACAAGAAGGATCATATAGGCTGCCAGTCCCCCGATCAGCCCGGCTGCGGAGACTGTATGACCCAGTTTGACCGCCTTTCGCGCATTCTGCATCTGGCCATTCCTCGCATTGACTGGACTAAATACTAGCGTTTTTGTCGTCTTTGACGAGGGTTGGATCTTGCTCCGCATTTTGAATGGTGCCAGCCTTCTTGTCGCGCTTTAAAGTCGCCTATGACCCCGCAGGCTTTCGGAACCGCATCAGGCAGCGGTCTGTTCGCCCGCGCCAGGCCTGGTCAAAGACGGACACATCGAGCGGATCATCAGGATTCCTGAGCAAGTCGGAGGACTCTTCCAGCTCAAATCCCGCGGCGGTGATTTCCGGCGCGATCAAGTCGCAATCCATGCGATGTAATGTCTGCCCGACCTCGGCCGCCGCCAACGGCGTCGCATCGTGATCGAGGATGAGCAGCGTGCCGCCTGGTTTGAGGGCATCGAAGAACGCCTCGTTCATTTTCGGACGATCCTCTCCCGTCCACAGGGTGTCGTGGTAGTAGAGGATCATCACGATGTGATCCAAAGGCTCCGGCACAGAAAACGCGTCGAGATTTTGGACGGAATACTCCACGTTCGCGCGCGGGTCCGCGGCGATATAGTTCTGGAATCCGTCCGCTGCCTGCGGGAAAGCCTCAAATATTCGCGCCGGGTCGACAGCATAGATCTTTCCGTCGCCGCCGAGATATCTCGACAGAATAGCCGTGTAATAGCCGCCGCCGACGGCGATATCCGCGATTGTTTCGCCAGGTTCAATCCCGCTGAAGGCCAGGACACCGGCCGGGTTGCGGCCCTCATCGCGGGCGACCTGCTCGGCCAGCCGGCTCTCGTCATTTATGGCCTCCGCAAGCAAAGCCGCCGTGTCCACGTCTGCCGCAGACTGGCATCCGACCAGCGCGGCCAGCGCGGCCAGCGATAATCCGAGCGTTGAGATCAGTGTCATAAAAGGCTCCTCCATCCAGATGGTACCAGTTAGTACCAACATGAATCCTGAATGGTACTGAGTGGTACCTTTGTCAAGGTTTGGTTCTTTTTCTATGATCGCGGCATGGCTGCAGACCCGTCCGATTCGATCAGCGAGCGCATTATCGCCTCTGCGGCGCGTCGGTTCGTGGACGAGGGATACGCCGCCACCAGCACACTGGCGATCGCGCGCGACGCGAAGACCTCCAAGCGAGAGATTTATGATCGCTTCGGCAGCAAGGAAAAGCTGTTCGAACATGTCATGAATTATCTGTGCGTACTGGGGGAGCGGACGGATATGAGCATCGAGGCCTCCGGTCTCTCCGACACAATGGCCCAGACCGCGCACGCCGTGCTCAATCGATTTCTGTTACCCGAAACCCGCGGCGTTCTGGTCGCCGCCCTGGGCGCGGATCAGAACTTCCCGGAAATTCCCCGGATCTTCTGGAATGCCGGTCCCGGGCAAGCCGTCACCGCGCTGACGGATCTCTTCGTGGCGCATCCCGACGTCAAAATCTCGGATCCGGAGCACGCGGAGAAAATCGCGCACGCCTTCATCATGTCATGCGTCGGCCCTTCGACTCTGTCTTTCCTGTTCGATCGCGACTTTAAGGTTGAACGCGCAGCGCGAAATGACATTGTTGACCGCGCCATCGCGCTAACGCTCGCGCAGATCACTTAGGCGGCATCACAAAAGGGGGCCTTCACATGCGAACCGCACTCGCCAAGCACCTGGATCATGATCCGCATTTTGAATGGCGCGGGCAGAATGTGACGCGACTGGAAAATCTGTCGGATATCGTTTTTGCCCTGGCGCTCGGCATGTTGCTGCTGACTGACGCGCCACCATCAACGTATAGCGAACTGATTGAGTTTCTGATCAATATCGTGCCGGTTGGCGCCGCCTTCGCCATCCTGTTCATGATGTGGAATGCCCATTTTACCTTCTTCCGGCGCTACGGGCTTGCGGATACGAAGATCATCTTTCTCAACAGCTTGCTGCTCTTGCTGGTTCTGTTCGTTGCCTATCCGCTGAGGTTCATTTTCGACAGTCTGTTTGGCTATGTCATCTATCAGTTCACGGCGGATGCGACCCGCCTGATTGAAACAGATATGGACATCACCAATTCGGCGCGTGGGGTGGCGATTTTCAATACCGGCTATGCGATGATCATCTGCCTGACCAGTCTGATGTATCAACATGCACTGAGCAAAGCTGAAATGCTGGGCCTGAGCGAGAATGAGCAACAGCTGACCCGGCGAACGATGTGGATGTTTCGCGGCGAGATGACGATCGCTGCGACAACTGTGATCCTGGCGCTAGCCACCCCGCTCGGACCCTTTGCAGGCGGATTGCTGATCCTCAACTGGCCGAATGCGATCTTCTGGGGGCGCAGATTCAGACTGGCTGATGCCTAGCCGCTAATATGTCCCACCACCCGCCGGGTATGCGGCGCTGTTCGGTGCTCAAACAGATAGATGCCTTGCCAGGTTCCGAGGACAGGGCGTCCGTCCGCGATTGGGATTGAGAGCGAGGTCTGTGTCAGCGCTGCCTTGATATGGGCAGGCATGTCATCCGGGCCTTCGGCGCGGTGCACAAGATAGGACATGGACGGGTCATTGGCGTCCGGCACAAAGCGCTTGAAGAATGCGTTGAGGTCGCGCTGCACATCCGGATCAGCATTCTCCTGAATCACCAGAGAGCAGGATGTGTGCTGGCAGAACAAGGTCAGCAAGCCGTGCCCGACCGCTTCTGCGCGAACATAGGCTTCGACGTCTGCGGTAAACTCATAAAGCCCCTGCCCGCGCGTTGAGAGTTCGAATGTCGCCTGGGTCATGATCGTGTGCCTGATAAGAAAAGAGCGGCCCGAAAGCCGCTCTCTTGACCTATGTATCCAGGAAGCTTCGCAGTTTCCGGCTTCGGCTTGGATGCTTCAGCTTGCGCAGCGCCTTCGCCTCAATCTGGCGAATACGTTCGCGCGTGACCGAGAATTGCTGACCGACTTCTTCGAGCGTGTGGTCAGTATTCATGCCGATCCCGAACCGCATCCGCAGGACGCGTTCCTCGCGGGGTGTCAGCGAAGCGAGCACCCGCGTCGTTGTCTCACGCAGGTTGGACTGGATCGCCGCATCGACCGGCAGCAGCGCCGCCTTGTCTTCGATGAAATCACCAAGATTGGAATCCTCGTCATCACCAATCGGCGTCTCGAGAGAGATCGGCTCTTTGGCGATCTTCAGGACCTTGCGGATCTTTTCCAGTGGCAGACCAAGCTTTTCGGCCAGTTCTTCCGGCGTTGGTTCGCGGCCAATCTCGTGCAGCATCTGGCGCTGTGAGCGGACAATCTTGTTGATCGTCTCGATCATGTGCACCGGGATACGGATGGTGCGCGCCTGGTCGGCAATCGAGCGCGTAATCGCCTGACGGATCCACCACGTCGCATAGGTCGAGAACTTGTAGCCACGGCGATACTCGAACTTATCGACGGCCTTCATCAGGCCGATATTGCCTTCCTGGATCAGGTCGAGGAATTGCAGGCCGCGATTGGTGTATTTCTTGGCGATCGAGATCACCAGACGAAGGTTGGCTTCAACCATTTCCTTCTTGGCGATCCGTGCTTCACGCTCACCTTTCTGAACCCGCTGCACGATCTGGCGGTAATCATCAATCGGAATCCCGATCTCCTGGGCGACCATCTGGATCTCGCCGCGAATGTTTTCGATCTTGTCAGCCTCGCGGTCGGCAAACCGTTCCCACTTCTTGGACATGCCCGAGACGTCATCAACCCAGTTCGGATCGAGCTCGCGGCCAAAATAGTTTTTCAGGAACTCAGAGCGCGGCACGCCGTGCGCATCAGCGAGGCGCATCAGCTGGCCTTCAAGGCCCATCAGCTTCTTGTTGATCGCGTAAAGCTGCTCAACCAGGGCCTCGATCCGGGCATTGTTGATGTGCATGGTCTTGAGCGAATCAACGATATTGCTCGAAATGCCGTCATAGTTTTCCTGATCCTTGGGCGTCAGGCCTTTGCCTTCCAGCCGGCGCGTGACCAGTTTTTCCTGCAGCTTGCGGAACTTTACGAACCCGTTTGCCATCTCGTCGAGTTTTTCGAGCACGCCGTCGCGCAGTTCGGCCTCCATGCCGGACATGGACATGGCGGCGCCTTCTTCCTCATCCTCGCGTTCTTCGCGGGCGTGGCGCTCTTCGACGGTTTCATTCTCGCGAGCTTCAGCCTCTTCCTCGTCGAGCTCTTCCTCTTCCGGCGGCGGGTTTTCAGCTCCGTAGGTGGCTTCCAGATCGATCAGGTCGCGCAGCAGGATGCGTTCATTCACCAGCTCGTCGCGCCAGACCATCATCGCTTCGAATGTCAGCGGCGATTCGCACAAGCCACGGATCATGGCGTCGCGGCCAGCTTCGATCCGCTTGGCAATGGCGATTTCGCCTTCGCGGGACAGTAGCTCAACTGCGCCCATCTCACGCAGATACATGCGAACCGGATCATCGGTGCGATCAGACCCGCGGGCATTGCCCTTCTTGGTGACAGCGCCGGTCGTGCCGGTGGTCGCGACGGCGGTCGACTTCGTTGCCGCTTCGCCCTCTTCTTCATTGTCGACAACCGTAATGCCCTGCTCCGACAGCATCGCCATCGTGTCCTCGATCCGGTCAGACGACAGCTCGTCCTCCGGCAGGATCTTGTTCAGCTGCTCAAGCGTCACATAGCCCTTGGCTTTCGCTTCCTTGAGGAATTTTTTGACTTTGGTGTCGCTGAGGTCGAGGACCGGACGGTCATCGCCTTCTTCGAGTACTTCCGCTTTGGCTTTCGCCATGTATTGCTCCTGTCCGCTGCGAGCCGCATCGCAGCATACACTTTTTATCCCGTTAAAGCCGGATCAATCCTGATCTGCTTTCTCCGCTGCCTCATTGAGACGCGCCGTGCGAGCCCTTCTCTCTGATACAAGACGGTGCCGGAAGCGCGCGTCCTCCGGTGTGGCAAAAGCCTCACCAGGATTGCGGCCGGACCGATCCGTACCTTCCGGGCGTGCATACTGTTCCAGGGCGATCAGCCATTCCCGTTCCTCTGGCCCGCCGGGGGCAATCTCTGGGGTGTCGGGATAATTTTTTAGCAGTTCTGCAGCGCGCGTTTTTCCAAGGCCCTTTAAATGGTCGCAGAGTCCCTTCCGGTCAACACCTGAATCTGCAGTATTTTGGCCAATTAGCGCGTCTCGAATGGCTGAAACATCAGGATCTGGCAAATCTGCAACAGCCAGGGCTTCAAATCCGATCTCGGCAAGGTGGTGGTGATCCACTGCCCGCACAATCAGACCGAGCCCTCTTGTCTTAGCAGGCGCCCCGCCCCGTAGCGACGCATCCAGCGGTTTTCCGCCGCGCGGAGGCGGTCGACCTGATCCCCGATTGCCTGCCCGCTGCTGCCACAGATAGTCCCGCATGCGCGCCTTCAGCTCGCGCTCGTAGGCCGATTTGACCGCGCCGTTCTGGATCACGCTGGCGGCTTGCATCAGGCGCTGTTCCAGACCCGCCTGCCGCTCGGGTGTATCGACCAGTTCGGCATCGCGCTCCCGGCGCCAGAGCACTTCGACCAGCGGCAAGGCTGACTCCAGAAGCTTGCCCATCGCACCCGGCCCGCGTTCCCGGATCAGGTCGTCCGGGTCCATGCCATCCGATAGCAGGCAGAAAAAGACACTGCGGCCGGGCTGCAGCCCCGGCAAAGCCCGTTCGATCGACCGATACGCTGCGCCAAGCCCGGCCCGGTCGCCATCAAAACACAGGATCGGTTCCGGGCCCGCGCGCCAGAGCAGGTCGAGCTGTTCCTCGGTGAGCGCCGTACCAAGTGGCGCAACCGCGTGTCCAAAGCCTGCTTCGCTGAGGGCGATGACATCCATATAGCCTTCACATACAATCAGGCCGCCTTCCTCGGTGCCACCAAACGCTTCGCGCGCCGCTTTGTATCGGTAGAGCACGCGGGACTTATGGAAGAGCGGTGTGTCGGAGGAGTTGAGATATTTCGGCTTCGCATCCGGCTGCAGGGCGCGTCCACCGAAAGCGATCACCTGGCCGCGCGCGTCCTCGATCGGAAACATCAGACGCCCGCGGAACCGGTCATAAGGCTCGCCGCCGCCTTCTTTCTCGACAGCAAGGCCTGCTTCCACAATCTCACTTTGCGAGAAGCCTTCGCCGCGAAGGTGTTCAAAGGTTTTGCGCCAGTCGTCCGGTGCGTATCCGACGCGGTATTTGCCCCAGCTTGGGGGTTTCAGCCCCCGTCCTTCCAGATAATGCCGGGCCTCTGCGCCCTCGGCGGACCGCAATCGCTCTTCATAGAAAGCCGCTGCCGTTTCGCTGGCTGCAATCAGGCGCAAGCGCCGGTCATATTGTTCCTGGCTTTCCGGTGTCGCTTTTGGCAGCGCCATTCCGGCTTCATCTGCGAGCTTTTCAACCGCTTCCATGAAGGACAGTCGCTCAGTCTCCATCACAAAGGAGATGACGTCACCGCCAATGCCGGAAGAGAAGCATTTGAAGATCTTCTTCTGATCATTGACGTAAAAACTTGGCGTTTTCTCGTTGGTAAAAGGCGACAGGCCGACCCATTCCTTGCCCTGCTTTTTCAGCTTCACCTTGCGCCCGATAATTTCGGACGGGCGAATCCGGGCTTTCAGCTCATCAACAAAGCCATCTGGAATGCGAATGGGGGCGCTCATCTGATTCATATAGTCCGTCCGGCGCGCGGCGCGAAGCGATCACGTTAACAATTCGCACACGTTTGCAAACCATGTGACGCAATTTTCATCTGATCGCTGTGAAAAAGTCACTCGAAACAACGACAAAAAGCGGTCTGATGCGTCAAATTTCATGCTTCGCGGAAACCGTATTCTAGCATGCTGGCGCTAGGGTCGGCTGTGGTGGACATGCGCGTGAAACAGAAGACCGAAATACGATCTGTACCCAGCGAACGGGAGTTTGCGTCGAACCTGATCATGGTCGCCGCCATCATGCTCGTGATTGCGACGGGCATCGCTGTGGCCGCGACCTGGTTCACGACACGCCATTATGAGCCGCATATTCATCACCAGGCGCTTCGCACTGCCACCCTGCTGCCCATGGTCATTGTCCCTCTCTGCACATCAATTGTCGGCTTTCAGGGCCTGATGAACCATCGCCGCATGCTAAAAGTCTTCCACCTCGCCCATACGGACGAGATGACGGGTCTGGCAAACCGTCGCGCCTTCTTTCAGGAAGCCCGCTACCGGTTCGAGACGATCGATCTAGAATATCAGGGATTGTCCTTTTTCATCATCGATCTCGATCACTTCAAGAAGGTCAATGATGCCTATGGGCACGAGGCCGGCGATGAAGTTCTGATCCACGCATCGCAGCAAATCGTGCAAGCCCTGCCGCAGGACGCCATGGTCGCGCGTCTCGGCGGGGAAGAGTTTGCCGTCCTGCTTCCCTATTCTGATATCGAGCAAATCTATCAATATGCTGAAAAGATCCGGCACAGGGTCGCCTCCAAGCCGTGCAGCTATCTCGAGCATCGCATCCAGGTCTCGGCCAGCGTCGGCGTCGGCATTGCACATGCCCGCGACACGGTGAGATCCGTCATGACCCGCGCCGATGACGCGCTCTATGACGCCAAGGATGAAGGCCGCAACCGGTTCGTCATCGCCGCCTAGGGCGCTTCGGCCGCGCTCAGCTCGGCGTCCGCAGATCCGGCGTCCTCGTTGGCAAACCAGGTCACCAGCGCCTTGTACATGTCAAAGGTCTGATCATCATGCTCGCGCACATATCCGGCAGGCCAGGCGCTTGCCCGCGCGACGACGATATCATTGTCGCGATCGATATAGAGCGTCTGCCCGTTTGCGCCGGACGCCGTGAACGTGCCGTCCGCATAGGTCCACCAATGCCAGGCATAGCCGCGGTTTGGATTGGGGTGCACTTCGCCCGGCTTGAGGTGCGCTTCATCTGACACTGTCGCGCGGTCAACCCAGTCGACGGGCAGAATCTGCTCGCCCTCCCAGACGCCGCCTTGCTCGATGAACAGGCCGAACCGGGCCCAGTCACGCAGCGTCGCATTATACATGGCGCCGCCAATCTCTGCGCCGTCTGCACCAGCTGCATCAATGATCCAGGCCCCGTCATGTTCCATGCCGAGCGGGCGCCAGAGGGACTGTTCGAGATAGTCAGCGGCATTCATGCCGGTTACCCGCCGGATGAGTTCCAGCAATACCTGGCTTTCTGCGGTGTTGTAATTGAACTTGGTGCCTGGCTCATGCTCTCGCTTGAAGCTGATGGCTATATCATAGGCCGGCTTCTGGCCGGTGATGACGCTCTTGGTCATGAACTCGACCGTGTCATCCATCTTGCCTTCCCAGAGCCGCGGATCATAGCGCACGCCGGACGACATTTGCAGCGCCTGCTTGATCGTCACGCCGTCGTAAGACGTCCCTGCCACTTCGGGGAGATATTTCGACAAGAGATCATCGACGCTGTCGATCTTGCCTTCAGCAACCGCGACACCAACCAGCGTAGAGGTGATCGATTTGACCAGCGACCAGGTCGTGAACCGCGTCCCGGCATCTGCGCCCCGTCCGTAACTTTCATGGACCACCTCGCCATCGCGGAGAATGATCAAGCCTGAGGTCTCCATATCCGTGTAAAGCTCGGCGAGCGTGCGGGTCTCGCCATCATGTTCATAGGTGAAGCCGTCCAGCGCGCCCTCGACCTGCGGCAGCGGCGTCGCGGCTTCGGGCCCCGATACGGTGCGAGTCGGATAAAGCTCGCTCGCATGCTGGAAGAAATAATCCCGATCGCCCTCAAACGCCTGCGCGCGAGCGATGACATCATTTGGCGGCGGCACGAAGCGCGTGTACAGGAACACGCCTCCAGCCGCGCCGATGATCAGCGCGGCGATCACGATCAATATTGTACGCATGACAGAACTCCCGCATCAGTTGCGAGCGAAATGCACAAAAAATTTCGGATTCGTCTAGCCTATCGCGGCGCGAACAGCCTTGCTGGCGGGGCCGCATTCGATCCGGCCAGGATATTTCTGACGTAGCGCGGTCATGCAACGTCCGACATCTTTAAGCTTGCTCGCCTGCAATTCCGTGACGATCTGTGCAGCCGCGGACTGCAAGTCATCGCCTGAGAGCGGCTTCGGCAGGAAGCTCATGATCACTTCGAGTTCCTCGCGTTCGCGCTCTGCGTCCGCAACCCGGCCCGCTTCATCGAACTGTTTGATCGACTCTTCGCGTTGCGCCGCCATTGTTTCGAGCAATTCCTCGATCACTTCATTGTCGCAACCCGAACACTCACCCCGCTTGCGCGCGATGACATCCCGATCATCCATGGCACACTTGACCAGACGCAGGGTTTGCGCCTCGACGCTGGAAGAGTCTTCCGACTCAGCCCGATTCAAGGCCGCATCGATGCGGCTGCGGAGTGTGATGTGGATGGTTTGATCCATCTGACCCATAATTGACGCCTCAAAAGCCTCATTCTTATGCGCCGAATCCGCTTGACGGTTCGGCCCGCAACACTCTATCAGCCACCCGTTTGCCCAAAAAACATTAAGGCAAAGTGGACCGCCAGAGTCCAGCGAAGACGCGGAGATAAGTGTAAGATGGACAAAAATCAATCCAACTTTGCCAGTAAAGCGTCTGGCGCACTTGCCTTGGCAGATGGGACTGTATTCCTGGGAAACGGCTCTGGCGCAGCAGGAATTGCGGTCGGAGAGCTCTGCTTTAACACCGCAATGACCGGCTATCAGGAGATTTTGACCGATCCGTCCTATGCGCAACAAGTGGTCCTGTTCACATTCCCCCATATCGGGAATGTCGGCGCAAACCCCGAAGATCACGAAGAATCGAGCGCGAATGCCTCAAATGCTGCTGTCGGCACGGTTTTTCGCGAATCGATCACACCGCCTTCAAACTGGCGCGCTGACGATCATTTCGACGCCTGGCTCGCCAAAAAGGGCATAATCGGGCTGTCGGGTGTTGATACGCGGGCCCTGACACGTCTGATACGCGAAAAGGGAATGCAAAAGTGCGCCATCCAATATGCTCCGGACGGTAAGATTGACACCGCCGCGCTGATCAAGGCAGCGCAAGCCTGGGAAGGCCTGGAAGCCGCTGATCTCGCGGCCAATGTCGATGCAGATGCAGAGTTCGACCATTCCGAGCGCCTCTGGGCGCTTGGGACCGGCTTTGCCGGCGAGGCAAGCGGCGAAAAGCACGTGGTTGTGGTCGATTTTGGCGTGAAGAAGAATATTCTGCGCAACCTCGCGGAAGTGGGCATTCGCGCGACGGTGGTGAATGGCGACACCTCGTTCGAAACAATTGCCGCCCTCAAGCCTGACGGTGTCGTGCTGTCAAATGGGCCGGGCGATCCAGCCGCAACATTTGAACGCGCCGGCGCGATGCTGAAAGCTTTGGTAGATAGCGGCCTGCCGCTGCTCGGGATTTGCCTTGGACATCAATTGCTGGCGCTGACCCTCGGCGCGAAAACCACGAAAATGGATCAGGGACACCATGGCGCCAACCATCCCGTGAAGGACCTGGAGACGGGCAAAGTCGAGATTGTCTCGATGAATCATGGCTTTACCGTCGATGTGGCAACGCTGCCTGCGGGCGTCGAAGAGAGCCATCGCTCTTTGTTTGACGGCACAAATTCCGGTCTGAAAGTCGCGGGCAAACCGATTATCTCGGTCCAGCATCACCCGGAAGCGAGCCCGGGACCACAAGACAGTTTCTACCTGTTCCAGCGCTTTGCTGACCTGATGGACGCCTAGCGCAGGCTCTTCACCAGCGTCTCAAAAGCGGCATAAAATCGCTCCGGCGTGGCAGAGTCCGGATCGCGCAACAAGGCAAAGCCGGCACCATTCAGCGCGCTTTGCAGCAAAATTGCCATCGGTTCGACATTCTCAGGCGCAACCAGTCCCTTCTTGGAAAGATACCTCACCCCGGCTGAGACGTTCTGAATGCCGAGATCATGATCGCTCTCATACCAACCCTTTTGCCCAAGCACAGCGGGGCCGTCGATCAGAACAATCTGCTGAAAATCCTGTCGTGCAACATATTTGAGATAGGTGCGCGATCCAGCCATGAACGCGGCGTACGGGTCTGTCAGACTGCGCGCGGCAATAGCTTTCTGGCGTGCTTCGGCATCCATTTCGACCTGAAGCCGCGTCCAGACCTCCCGGAACAACGCTTCCTTGGTCTTGAAGTGGTGAAACAGGGCCCCCTTGGTGATGTCGAGCGCATCGCAAATGTCAGAGATGGCGGTGTCTGCATATCCGCGCGCACCGAACAAGCGCGTGGCGACCTCAATCAGGCGCTCGCGTGTCTCTTCTGCATCAGCTTTCGATCTTTTTGCCATAATCCATCCATCAGATATTGACGTTTAACATACCGGTGGTATGTAAACAATGTACAGCGCCCGTTGCAGGGCAGCGTACTTGCCAGCGCGCAGGCTTTAGAGTTCGTGAGTCGTGGGGACGCAACGCGGACCTAAGCGAAGGCCAGGCCGGAAATTCCGGTCTGGCCTTTTCTTTATCTCTTGCACGATTGAGGCGGTGCCGAACTAGCGTTCGTCTTCATCCTCGTCCTCATCCAGCCGGAACAGGCGAGGATCCACGCGGACATTGGTTTCAACATCCGTCAGGTCGACAACGGTTGTCTGCAAGTTGCCATCAATCGCCAGCCATCCCAGCAGGTCATAGCTTTGCGAATCAAAAACCATGGTTAGCGTGCCTTCCAGCTCGCCGGTTGAGTCGCTGACGCGCACACCGACGCGGTCTTCATTGCGCATGACGCTGAGCACGTCGACATCATCGTCGAAGCCGAGATCCGTGGACAGGATCAGGCCGAGCGGCGTCGATCCAATCGGCACGCGGTCGACTGTATCAAGTTCGCTGTCTTCCATCGCCACCGTTGTTCCGTTCGACACGATCAGGATCGGGGTTGGATCATCATAATCAAAGCGCATCCGCCCCGGGCGATTGAGCGCGAACGTGCCCGTTGAAATGCTGCCATCGGCATTTGTCTGAACAAAGTTTCCCTTTGCCGTTCGCGCCGATGAAAGCGCAGAACTCATCTGACTGAGGATAATCGGCCATTCGGCCTGATCGACTTGCCCCGACTGTACGGTTGGCGCGGGCTCAGGCTCAGATTCCGTCGTATCGTCTTCAATCTCCGTCGCCGCAGGTTCGGCGGCGGCGGGGCGCTTATCTTCCTCAATCGCGGCCTGAGCGAGCTCGATCGGAACGTCGGTCGGTGCGTCATCGATTTCAATCGAGACGTCTGGCTCCGGGTCTGGGGTCGCCTCCTCAGTCGATGCGGTGACCGTGTCGGCATCAGACACCTCGATCGCAGGCTGTGCGCCTTCCACCACCGCTTGCAGGCTGAGCTGCAAGTGAGGGCCGATCGCCAGAGCCAGTGCAATCGTAGAAACAGCGGCAGATAACATTGGGACACTCCTGTTTGAGCGTCTGACATAAGCGGTCTTCCGCAACAAAAACAGGGCTGAATCAGGGCATTTTAGCCCGGTTTCGTTGCCCTGTGTTCAGTTGCCCAAGCTCAAGCCTCGCGTATCTATTCTCCGTGTACCCGATCAACTTCGGTCACCACATAAGTCAGCGGATCTTCTCCGTGCGATGCGATGGTCACATACTCGCCGGGCTTGAAGACATGATCCCCCAATCTGTACCCGCCTTCGTCGGGGCCTTCCTCGTCTTCATCATAGTGAAAGCGCCATTGATTACCCCGGTGCGTCAGCAGCCCATCGGCCTTTTCTGCCGGGTCCGGATGAAACCGGTCGACCGTGCATTTGGCGCGCAGCGCTCGCCACAGTTCCAGGTCGATCTTCCCGCCGTCATCGAGCGGCGCCACAATCACATAGCCCTGCTTGTCGTCGCCGCCGGGTATTCCAGGATTGCGCGCAAGTCTCAGTACAATTCTCTTCAAAGGCATGATTTCCGCTCCTTCCTAGTGCGCCAGCGCCAATGCAGGGCCGTCATCAGCCCCCATCAGGGCGCGGCTGGTCCCGCCGAACAACATCTGACCAATCCGGCTATGCCCATAGGCCCCCATAACGATCAGCCCGGCTTTGTGCTTCGCCGCGATGTCGAGCAGGCCTTGCGAGACTTTGCCGTTGAACGTTTCTGTCGTCGTGCTCACACGCTCATCGTGCAGCCAGTCGGCGAGCGCTTCAGGCGACGTGATCTCAGGCGGACCTCCATACTCATCCACCTTGTCCGGATTGTGCGCAATCACGGCATGTTCCAGCGATTGCAGCAGCGGCAAGTGCGCCCGAACCGCCCGCATGGCCCGCGGGCTGGCATCCCAGGCTATCACCGCCGGGCCCTCGAGTTTGCCGGACGAGGCACTCAGAATGGCGGGCAAGCGTTCTTCCATCAACACGTACTCAAACACGGGATTGAGCGCATGCCCGGATTGGGCCGCCTCGCGGGGAAATACGGTCGCGTCGCTGAGAATTGAATAATTGGTGACCAGGGACTGAACATGCCCAGTTTCCTGCGTCAGGTCGGCTTGCAGCCAGCTCCCTGCCTGCGAGACTTTGGATTTGAACTGAGCGTCAAACGCCTCGCGTACCTTTGTCTGAGCGTCTGCAACAGCGCTCACACCTGAGGCGCCCGCCATGACCGCTTCTGCGGACACAAAATACAGTGCCGTATTGGCCGGATCCGGCATGGCAAGCAAACCATCAACGCGCGTACCAAGGCTTTTCGCCAGAGAGATAGAGGTGTCCAGCTGGGGGCCGCAGCGATCCGCGTCGCCGCCCAGAACGCATAAAACTGCCATAGTTTCGCTCCTTTTCCTGTCTTGAATCAGGTAGGAACGCGCCTGCGTGGGCGAAATAGGGGAAAATACTTGCTTCCGCCCATGGATCGCCTGATCCACAAGGTTTACAATAATTCACTTGGAAAATCTGAGTCGTAATGGCGTGTTCATTTTTGAAGCTGGGAGACCAAATTATGAAAACCACACTTACACTTCTCGCTGCCGGAGCCTTGATTGCCGGTTGTCAGAATGTCTCGAACCGCACGCTCGGGACCACGGCAGGCGGCGCCATTATTGGCGCAGGCGTCGGCATGATGGCGGGCGGCGATGACAAGCGCAACGCCGCCATCGGCGCGGTTGTTGGCGGCCTCGCAGGCGCTGCCGTTGGCGTCTATATGGACAAGCAGGAAGAAAAACTGCGCCAGCAAACCGCGGGCACCGGGATTGGTGTGGAACGCGTCGGCGACCAGATCGCCCTGTCCATGCCGTCCGGACTGACCTTTGACGTCAACAGCTCAACCATCAAGGGTGACTTTTACGGCCCTCTGAACGATGTCAGCGCGACGCTGCAGGAATATCCGAAAACAGCCGTCGACGTGGTCGGCCACGCAAGTTCCGACGGCGATGATGCCTACAACCAGCAACTGTCAGAGCGCCGTGCAAACTCGGTCCAGACCTATCTGGCTAATAGCGGCGTGCAGTCGGTTCGCCTGAACGCCATTGGCATGGGCGAGACCCAACCGATCGCGGACAATTCAACTCAGGCCGGTCGCGCGGCGAACAGACGCGTTGAGATCCTTCTCACGCCAATCGTCGAAGACGGCGCCTGATCTTAAAAAGGCCGGAGCAGAACGCCCCGGCCTTTCTTTTTTGATTCATCAAAAAGTCGCGACGGTTACGCCGCGGCTTTTTCTTTGACGCCGCCTGGCGGGAAGCGGGAATAGAAAGTCTCGCCTTTGGCCGCCATGTCGCGCAGGAGCTGCGGGACTTTGAACCGGTCGCCATATTTTTCAGCCAGCGCATCGGCCTCGGCAACGAATTCCGGGATGCCCCAGATCAGGTCCATGTAAGAGGCGCAGCCGCCTGTATATGGCGCAAAGCCCCAGGCTAGGATCGATCCGATATCCGCATCGCGCGCATCGGTGATCACGCCCTCTTCGAAGCAGCGGGCAACCTCCACCGCCTGGCGCACCAGGAAGCGATTGGTTAGGTGCTTTTTCAGCTCAGGCGGGCATTCGTCGACTTTGACATCAATCCGGCTGTTCAGATCCGGCCAGAGACGGTCGGGTTTGCCTTTTTCGTTATAGTCATAGAAGCCTTTGCCCGCCTTGCGACCAACACGGCCCTGGTCTTCGACCAGCCACGCCATCATCTGACCCAGCTCATTCGCATTGTAATCGACGCCTGCGGCCTGCGCCATCTGGCGACCGACTTTCAAGGCGGTGTCGAGACCAACCGAATCAGACACTTCCAGCGGCCCCATGGGCATGCCGGACTGGCGGCCAACATTCTCGATGATCGCCGGCTTGATGCCCTCGGCCAGCATGGCCATGCCTTCCTGCGTATAGGTGCCGAAGCAGCGCGAGGTGTAGAAGCCGCGGCTATCATTGACGACAATCGGAGTCTTCCGGATCGCCAGGACATAGTCGATCGACTTGGCGAGCGTCTCTTCGCTGGTCTTTTCACCGGTAATGATCTCGACGAGCCCCATCCGCTCAACCGGTGAGAAGAAGTGGATACCGATAAAGTTTTCAGGACGCTGCGAGGCTTCTGCAAGACCTGTGATCGGCAGCGTCGACGTGTTTGATCCAAACACGGCGTCGGCGCTGAGCACGTCTTCCGCCATTTTGGTGATCTTGGCTTTCAGCTCCGGATTTTCGAATACGGCTTCGACCACCAGATCGGCTCCTTCGACATCGTCATAATTGTCCGTGGTGGTGATCAGATCGAGCAGTTTGTCGCCCTTCTCTTGCGTGGTCTTGCCACGCGACAGGTCTTTTTCGACGAGACGGCGGGAATAGTCTTTGCCCTTCTCTGCATTCTCTTTCGAGATATCGACCAGCACGGTTGGAATGCCCGCTTTGGCCTGCACATAGGCAATGCCAGCCCCCATCAAGCCGGCGCCGATGACAGCGACTTTCTTGAACTCGGTCTTGTCATATCCGGCTGGGCGGTTGCCGCCTTTGGACAGTTCCTGCATCGACAGGAAAAGCGAGCGGATCATCGCTTTCGCTTCCGGACGCTGCTGTGTGTTGATGAAGTAGCGCGTCTCGATCCGCAGGCCGGCATCGATCGGCACCTGCGTGCCTTCATAGACGCAGGACAGAATGTTCTTCTGAGCCGGGTAATTGCCGTAGGTCTTCGCCGCCAGCATCGCGTTTGACATGGTCGCGACCTGCCCTGCGCCTGGTGCACGGTGGACGACACCGCCCGGCATTTTGAAGCCTTTTTCATCCCATGGCGCTTTCGCATTGGGATTGGCCTTGATCCATTCCTTACATTTGGCCACCGTGTCAGAGGACGGTGCCAGTTCGTTCACAACGCCCATTTGATGGGCTTTCTCAGCCTTGATACTGGTGCCTTGCAGGATCATTGGCAGCGCTTCCTGAACGCCGATCAGGCGTGGCAGACGCTGGGTGCCACCCGCTCCAGGAAGCAGGCCGATCTTGGCTTCAGGCAGGCCAAACTGAATGCGCGGATTGTCGTTCGCAGCGACGCGATAATGGCCAGCAAGCGCGACTTCGAGACCGCCGCCAAGAGCAAGCCCGTTCAACGCAACGGCCACCGGCTTGCCGCAGGTTTCCAGCTCGCGCAGGGTCTTGTTGAGCGCAAAGCCGCGCTCGAATTGCTTGGCTTTCAGCTCGGCTTCGGACATTTCCGCTTCCGGGTTGCCGCCGCTGCCCGCGCTCTCATTCATTTCGCCGAGATCAGCGCCAGCGCAGAAACCAGAGGCTTTGCCGGAGGAGATGACCAGGCCGGTAATCTTGTCGTTTTCCGCGACTTCCTTGGTGATCGCGATAATGTCAGCAATGGCCTTGCCGGTCAGCGTGTTCATGCTGCGACCCGGCACGTCGAAGATCGCATGCGCAATCCCGTCACCATCAATATCGAAAGAGAATGTTTCGAGGTTCATTTTTTAATACTCCCGTGAGGACCCTCTCTTTCCTCCACCACAACGTGGGGGAGGTGGGCCGCTTCAGCGGCTCGGAGGGGGCAAAAGTGCATAGATGCCGTCCATGACGGCGTTGAGATTGTTGTAGATGTCGATGTTCCAAACCCGATGGACCGACCATCCCTGGTGTTCGAGAAATGCTGTTCGCCGCTGATCGTGTGCGACTTGATGCTCTTCTGCGTGGCTGTCGCCATCGACTTCGATGACCAGTTTGGCGCGCACGCAGGCAAAGTCCGCAATATACGGTCCAACAGGATGCTGTTTCCTGAATTGCCATCCATTGACTTGCTTGCCTTTGAGCTTTGACCAGAGAATTCGCTCTGCATCGGTAAGATTGCGGCGCAGCGCTTTTGCGCGTTGCCGGGTGGTTGGATTGGCTCTCACGCCCCCTCCGAGCCGCTGAAGCGGCCCACCTCCCCCGAGACACGGGGGAGGAAAGAATCGCAGCGACGGAGCGGAGCGAGAACCATGGTTTAAACCCGCTCGATAATCGTTGCGGTGCCCATGCCGGCGCCGACGCAGAGCGTGACCAGAGCGGTCTCCTTGTCCGCGCGTTCAAGCTCGTCGACCATGGTGCCGAGCAGCATGCCGCCGGTCGCGCCAAGCGGGTGACCCATAGCGATCGCGCCGCCATTCACGTTCATCTTGTCGTGATCGATGCCGAGAAGATGCATCATCAGCATTGGAACCGATGCAAAAGCCTCGTTCAGCTCGTAGAGATCGATATCATCGACTTCCATTCCGGCCTTCTTCAGGGCTTTGAGTGTTACATCGGTTGGGCCGGTCAGCATGATGCCAGGCTCGGAGCCAATAGACGCCATTTGCTTGACCCGGGCGCGCGGCTTGAGGCCGAGCTTCTCGCCCATTTCCTTTGATCCGAACAGGACCGCGGACGCCCCGTCGACAATCCCCGAAGAGTTGCCAGCATGGTGCACATGATTGATCGCTTCGAGTTCCGGGTAGCGTTGCTTGATCACTTCGTCGAAGCCCATCGCGCCCATGCCTGCGAAGCTTGGGTTCAGCGCGGCGAGGCTCTGCATGTCTGCATCCGGGCGCATATGCTCATCACGGTCGAGACGAACGCCGCCCATCTGGTCCTTGACCGCGACGATGGATTTGGAGAACCGGCCCTCTTCCCAGGCTTGTGCGGCGCGGCGCTGCGACTCGACTGCATAAGCGTCGACATCATCGCGCGAGAAGCCCCACTTGGTGGCGATCGTGTCAGCACCAACGCCTTGCGGTGAGAAATAGGATTTCAGGGCAATTTGCGGATCGGACGACCAGGCGCCGCCAGCGGCGCCCATCGGCACACGGCTCATGCTTTCAATGCCGCCGCCAATCGCCATGTCGGCCTCGCCGGTCATGACTTTCGCAGCTGCCATGTTGCAGGCTTCGAGGCCGGACGCGCAGAAGCGGTCGACCTGCACGCCAGCTGTGGTTTCGGCATAGTCGGCATTCAGCACGGCAATCCGGGCAATGTCGCCGCCTTGCTCTCCGACCGGGGACACGCAGCCGAGGACAACATCATCGACATATTTTGTGTCGAGACCGTTGCGATCCCGGATCGCTTCCAGGGTCTGGGTCGACAGCTCGAGCGCGGTGATTTCGTGCAAGCTGCCTGATTTCTTGCCCTTGCCGCGCGGGGTGCGGACGGCATCGTAAATATAGGCTTCAGTCATGGGAGGTCTCTCCTGTCTTAAACTTGTTAAACGCTTTGTTTCGCGGGCGCCTTCATGGGATTGATGGCAAGGGAAGCGGTGGCGCGCGCGGCTTCTTTGCCGCGTGAATCAAATAGGTCCGCCTCAGCGAAGATTACTTGTCGACCAATATTGCGGAGCCGCGCGACAACTTCAATCGCGCCGACCCTCACGGGCCGTAAAAAGGTTGTGTGCAGGTCAATCGTCGAGGGAAACGCCCGCGTGCCCGTCTTTATCGTGGCCAGCATGCCAATCGTATCATCGAGCATGGCCGATAGATAGCCGCCCTGAATATACCCGGCTGGATTGGTGAATTCTTTTTTCCCGTCGAACGTCACACGCGTTTCCATTTTGCCCATGTCGAGGGAGACAAGCTTGAAGCCGAGCGACCTCGAGCTCTCGGCAGGCTTGGGAAATGTTTCCGCGACGAGGTGGCTATCGGGCAAACTACAAGGTCCTCGCGATCAGCATTTTCATGACTTCATTGGCGCCGCCATAGATGCGCTGGACGCGGGCATCCTGGTACATCTGACCGATCGGATACTCGTCCATATAGCCCCAGCCGCCATGCAGCTGCAGGCACTCGTCAATGATCTTGCATTGCAGATCCGAGATCCAGTATTTCGACATGGATGCGGTGGCCGCATCGAGCTCGCCCTTGAGGAGTAGTTCGGTACAGTGATCAGCGAAGACTTTCGCAACGGTCGCTTCGGTCTTGCATTCTGCCAGTTTGAACTGGGTGTTCTGGAAGTCGAAAATGGTGCCGCCAAACGCCTTGCGCTGCTTCACATAGGCCACGGTTTCATTGATCGCCCGCTCGATCATGCCAATGCCCTGGATGCCGATGATGTGCCGCTCCTGCGGGAGCTGCTGCATCAGCTGAATAAAGCCCTGGCCCTCTTCCGGACCCAGCAGCGCCGAGGCTGGAACCTTCACATCATTGAAGAACAGCTCTGACGTATCTGCGGCGGGCTGGCCAATTTTCTTCAGATTGCGGCCGCGCTCGAAGCCTTCAACCTCGTCGGTCTCGACCATCAGGATCGAGATTCCCTTGGCGCCCTTGGACGGATCGGTCTTGGCGCAGACCAGGACCAGATTCGCTGTCTGGCCATTGGTGATGAAGGTCTTGGAGCCGTTAATCACATAGCCATTGCCGTCTTTCTTGGCGGTCGTCTTGATATTCTGGAGATCAGAGCCCGTCCCAGGCTCAGTCATCGCAATCGCGCAGACAAGTTCGCCAGTCGCAAGCTTGGGGAGGAGACGCTGCTTTTGTTCTTCTGAGCCGTAATGGATGATGTAAGGCGCAACGATCGCGTTGTGCAGACCGATGCCAAACCCGGCAATGCCCTGCTTTTCGAGTTGCTCGATAATCACCGCATCGTGCCGGAAATCACCGCCGGCGCCGCCATATTCTTCGGGCGCCGACACCAGCAGCAAGCCTTGTTCACCGGCCTGTTTCCAGACCTCGCGCGGGACCGCGCCCGCTTCACGCCAGCTCTCGACATGCGGCTTGAGCTCTTTGACGAAAAACTGCTCAACCGCGTCGTTGAAGATCTTGATTTCCTCATCCTGGCGCCACTGCGCGGGCGGTACATTGAGGACATCAGACATGAGCGAGCTCCCGGAAATTGAAATGACGTTTACGTTCACGTCAATGTAGGGGCTATTCGTTGTTTTGGCCAGCGGTGACGCAACGGGAAGTTACAGTAAAATCAGCCAATCCGGGCGGATTGGCTGATTCTATTGGCATTCGGAGTGTCTAGAACCGGTCTGCAGGCAGCGCCATCATAAGCTCTGCGCCGGTTTTCAGCTTGGCGAGGTGCGAAGCCGTCTCGGGCAGCACGCGCGCAATATAGTATTTTCCGGTGAGGATCTTATCGTCATAGAACGGATCGCTACCGCGCTTTTCGAGCGCCACCTGAGCCATCTTCGCCCACATATAGGCCAAAGCTGTGAGACCGAAGAGCTGCAAATAGTCGGTCGATGCGGCGCCGGCATTGTTGAAATCGGTCATGCCATTCTGCATCAGCCAGGTCGTACCATCCTGCAGCTGCGCCTTGGCGGATTTCAGTCCAACCAGGAACGGTTCCAGCTCGGCATTGCCCTCATGGCTGCCAATGAAGTCGTCGATCTCGGCAAAGAAGCTAAACACGGCGCGGCCACCATTGGCGGCGAGCTTGCGGCCAACCAGATCCAGAGCCTGAATGCCGTTGGTGCCTTCATAGATCAGGGTAATACGGCAATCGCGGACAAATTGCTCGAGACCCCATTCCTGGGTGAAGCCAGACCCGCCATGGATCTGAAGCGCTTCATTCGCCATCTTGAACCCGCGATCGGTCAGGAAGGCTTTGATGACCGGGGTCAGCAGCGCCATATAGTCGCCCGCCTTTTCGCGGACTTTCTCGTCTGGCGACCGATGGTGGAGGTCGCCGTGCAGGGCGGTCCAGTAGGTGAAAGCACGCGCGCCTTCAATAAATGCCTTCTGGTCCATCAGCATGCGGCGCACATCCGGATGAACGATTACAGGATCGGCCGGTTTGTCCGGGGCTTTCGCGCCTTTCAGCGAGCGTCCTTGCAGACGGTCATTGGCGAAATCGACGGCGTTCTGATAGGCGACTTCGGCCTGGCTGAGGCCCTGCATGCCAACGCCCAGGCGCGCTTCGTTCATCATCACGAACATAGTGCGCATGCCCTTATGCTCTTCGCCGACGAGCCAGCCGGTCGCGCCATCATAGTTCATGACGCAGGTGGCATTGCCATGAATGCCCATCTTCTCTTCCAAGCCGCCGCAGGAGGCAGCGTTGCGCTCACCCAGCGAGCCGTCTTCATTGACGAGGAATTTCGGGACCACAAAGAGAGAAATACCCTTGATGCCTTCCGGCCCGCCTTCAATGCGCGCCAGCACGAGGTGGATGATATTCTCCGTCAGATCCTGCTCACCGCCGGAAATCCAGATCTTCTGACCGGTAATCTTGTAGGAGCCATCCGGCTGCGGCACAGCCTTGGTCTTGATGAGGCCGAGATCGGTTCCGCATTGTGGTTCCGTCAGGTTCATGGTGCCAGCCCATTCGCCTGAGGCCATTTTCGGTCCGTATTTCGCCTTCTGCTCGTCCGAACCGCCCGCCATCAGCGCCTCAAACGCACCGGAAGTCAGGCCTGGATACATGGCGAAGGCCATATTGGCAGAGGAGGTCATCTCGCTGGTTGCCATACCCACCACGTGCGGCAGGCCCTGACCGCCCATTTCAGGTGACTTGCCGAGCAAAGGCCAGCCATTCTCAACCATCTGGCGATACGCCTCAGGGAATCCGTCCGGCGTTTTCACGCTGGCATCTGGATTGCGGATACAGCCCTGCTCGTCGCCAACCTTGTTGAGGGGAAACAGCACTTCCTTGGCGAACTTGCCAGACTCTTCAAGGATCGCATCGATCAGGTCGGGTGTGGCATCCTCAAACCCTGGCAGGTTGGAATAATTCTGCAATGACAGGACGTCATGCAGGATAAATTTCATGTCGCGAACTGGCGCATCGTATCGTGGCATCAGGGCCTCCCATCAGGTGTAATTTTAAAACCGTGACGCTTGGTCTAGCGCCACGGTTTGGAAAGGTCATTCAACTCTTACGGGTCAAACTGTATTTGATCACGCGTCGTCCAGCTGGCGACGGGCGACCTCATCATAGGCCTTGAGGCTTTCCGCCTCAGCGGCGCCCGGGCCAATCTTGTCGAGCTGCTCTTCAAGCCACTCGATTCCGCGATGCAATTCCTGAAGCGCCATTTCGATGTCCTCGCGCTGGCTCTCAAGTTCCTTGATCTGGTTCTGGAACTTGACCAGCGACATACGCATCTGGGCACGCTGACCATCTTCCAGGCCGTACAGGTCAAGAATTTCGCGAATGTCGGCAAGTGGCAGACCGAGGCGCTTGAGGCGCACAATGATCTTCACACGTCCGCGATCGCGGTGTGAATAGACGCGCGTCATGCCATCCCGGGCCGGGTGCAGCATGTCCTTGTCTTCATAGAAGCGCAGAGCACGTGGGGTGATTCCAAACTCGCGGGCCAGTTCCGAAATCGAAAAAGTCCGGGAGTCAGCGATAGAAAGAGAAGAAACGGTATCAGGCATAAATGCACTATGCATCGTCTTTACGCGAACGTCAACGTCACCCGGTTCGCGTTAACGTAAAGGGTATGAACAATTCTTACGAAATCACCGTCATTTGTTTACCTTTTTAACTCGGAATTAAGAGCGCTCGCGTCATCTCAAGGTTGAAAATGGGTAAATCTGCTCGTCTGACGAATCAGGCGGGCGAATGCTGGAGTGCCGGGCATGAGCCAATACGGGTCCTGGAGCGTAAAGGGTGTGGATGATCGCGCCCGCGCCGTCGCCAAAGAGAAAGCGCGCCTGAAAGGCGTGACGCTGGGCGACTATATCAACAACCTCCTCCTCGAGGGTCATAGTGAAGCCGGCCCCCGAGATTTGTCGAGAGACCTGTACGGCTCGCCCTTCCCCGGTGAGCAAGCTCATCCGCACCATGCGAGCCCACTTGATTCCCTGGCCCAGCGGATCGAGGCGGTCGAAGCCCGCTCGACGCTTGCGATCACCGGGATCGATCAATCGGTCCTTGGCATGCTGGCGCGTCTGGAAGGCACGGAAAACTCTACAGCCGCCATGGCGGCTGAAGTCGAGGGCATGATCGACGAGCTGCGTGAGACCCACGAAGCGCTTCATGCCAAAGTCGGCGCGCTCGAATCCGACAATAGCGGTCTTCAAAGCCTGGAAGCCATGAAGGCGCTTGAGGATGCCCTCGGGAAACTTGCCTCTCACGTCTATGAAGAAGGTCGCCTCACCCAGGACGAAACGACCGCCATGAAAGGCCGTGTCGAGGCCGGGTTCAATGAACTCAATGATCGCGTCGAAGGCATCGAGGTCAAGGTCGAGTCGACTTTGGCGAGCGCTGCCCAGCGTGTTGAAAAAGCCGTGGAGCAAGCGGAGCTGCGCGCAGAAGGCACTTCGCGCCATCTGTCAGAACGTTTTTCCGCGATTGAATCCTCGGTTGCGTCAAAACTTGCCAAGGTCGACGAAGTCGATGCGCGCATGAATAGCGTCGAAGGCGATGTCTCTGGCGCGATCACGTCGATGGAAAGCACGCTGTCACGCATTCAGGAGCGTCTGAGCCGCGCCGAAATGACGACGGATACGGCCCTGAAAGCGCTGGAACAGACCTTCGCCAATCTCGATGAGCGGATCGACACGGTCGCCGAATTTGCCAGCCCGGAAAAAGCCGACGCCCTGCGCCAGGAACTGGAACAGCGTTTCGATGAGCTCGCGACCGATCTTCGAACCAGTGTCGAACAGACCCGGCAACATCTCGCGGCTGAAATCGAGCAGGCCGCTGCGCGCGCCAATCCTGAAATGGTGGGCAAACTGGAAGCCCGGATCAGCACGCTTGAAGCGGAGAATCCAGCCGACGCTGTAAATGGGTTCGGGGACCAGATCGCGCGCCTCTCAAGCTCGCTCGATCGTCGCATCGTCGAGAGCGAGAGCCGCAGCGCCGCAGCCATTGAGCAAGTCGGCGAGCAGGTTGCCAGCGCCATCAAGCATGTCCAGGCCCGCCAGGAACAGGGTCAGCGCGAACTCGAACAAAAGGTTGATGCCCTCGAAGAGCGTCAATCGACGAAGCTATCAGACGCGCTGAACAACGTGTCGGAACGACTCACCGAAATGCAGACGCAAACAGCCACCGCTGTTTCGCCGGTTCAGAAGGCCATTCTTTCGCTGGCGTCTCGCCTCGAAGCGCTGGAAGACTTTAATGCACCGCCATTGGCGGAACCTGAAGCTGAATCGCTACCCGACATGCCAGAGCTGTCGACGGAGTCCGAGCCCCTCGGGACGGACATGTCTGCAGAACCGGAAATAATCCCGGATCTCACGGCCTTTGAACCGGAGCCTGACGAACCGGTGGCACCGCCACCATCCGCGGAGAGCGAGCCCGAGGACTATGACTTCATCGCGGGGCTGCCCGATTTCGATGATGAACCAAGTGTGGTCGGCGCTGAACCCGAATCTGATGCACCGCCCCAGCCGGACAGCTGGGACGCATCATCTGTGGACGAAGACTACAGCTCGGAAACCGAAGCTGTGGAACCCTTCGATCCATTCCAACCCGATGAGGCGGACGCGGCGCCAGAGGACACGCCTGACGAAATCGACCCCCTCGCAGAACTCGGGAGCTGGGACGAGGCGCATCAGGAAGCACGTGACTCCGACGTCTTCTCGGAGGACGAGGCGACCCCTGATCTGGACAGCCCTTTCGATGATTCTGACGCAGACGCCCTGGCCCACAATCTCGATGAAGAGATGCATCCCGAGCAAGACGAAGAGCCACTGCTCGAACCCGATGAAGAGGCAACCGACTATTTAAGCCGCGCCCGTCAGGCCGCCATCGCAGCATCTGAATCGCCAAACGGAGAGTCACGTCCGCGCCTCGGACGACGCAGCGCTGCCTCCACACCGCCCAAATCTTCAGGCGGCGGACGTAAAGTGCCAGTGATCGCTGCGGCCTCTGTGCTCGCACTCGCAGCAGCCGGTGCTGGCGGCTGGGTCGCCTTGCGCGGCAAGACCAATTTTGCTGGCGGCGATAATCCAAGCTTTGCGGCAACGACTGACCTGGCGGACCGCGCCGCGGCCGAGCAAGTTGAAGAACCTTCTTTGACCGGGATCGAGTTCGCCGAAGACGTCTCGCCCCTCGATGAAACGCTGTTCGAGGAAGAAGGCAGCGTTGCCGGAATATCGGATGCTGATGCTGCGCCGCTTGCGGCGGCTGAAGTCGCGGTCAATCTGCCTGAAATTCCGAAAGCCTTGTCGCTTGAACGCGCGGCGATAGAGGGTGATCCGATTGCTCAGTTCAAATGGGGTGAAGCCCGTCTTGCGGCTCAGGACCTTGCCGCCGGCGCAGATTTTGTTCGCCGTTCCGCCCGCCAGGGCCTGCCCGCCGCGCAATATCGCCTCGCCAAGCTTCATGAGCGCGGGATTGGCGTTCCGCGTGATTTCTTCGAAGCCCGCAGCTGGACCGAAAAAGCGGCGAATGGCGGAAACACCAAAGCCATGCATGATCTCGCTGTCTTTTATGCCGACGGCGAAGGCGGCCCGCAATCGTACGCCGCGGCGGCCGAATGGTTCCGCAAAGCCGCCGATTACGGCGTCGTCGACAGCCAGTACAATCTCGCCGTACTGTACGAGAACGGCCTCGGCATTTCACCCAGCCAGGCCGAAGCGCTTTACTGGTATGAAGTCGCGTCGGCGAACGGTGACGCAAGCGCCCCGGGCAATGTCGCAACCTTGCGAGAAGCATTGCCCCTCGAACAGGCGCAGCAGGCACAGCGCCGCGCCTCGAGCTGGTCCGTCACGCCCGCAGATCCGGCTGCGAATGGCCAGTTTGGAATGCAGACCTGGGATCGGTCGACGCGCGCACAAGTTGCCACCTTGCAGACGGTCCTGAACGGTCTCGGCTACGACACCGGGACGCCGGACGGCATTGCCGGGCCCGGCACGCGGTCGGCTGTTGCGGCTTACCAAGCTGATAACGGTCTTGAAGCGACCGGCGTCATCGATGAAATGTTGATCGAAACCCTGAACCGTCAGACTCAGGGCTTGGCCGGATAACTTCCCCGCGCCCCGAAACGCATCCGCCGGAACAATATGTACGCGCCAAGAATCGCGGTCGCGATCGCCAGCCCGTGCGTCCCGAGGCGCGTCCAGTTGTTGACGACAATGCCGAGAAGTCCCCAACCGAGCGCGACAAAGTACCAGCCGCTCCGGCTGACATAATTGGCGAAAACCGTCGCGAGGACCGTTGCAGGAACAAGCGTCATCCACAATGATTGCCAGACGGCATCGGTCGGGCCACGACCCAGCAGCCAGCGGCCTACATCCGGCACACTGATCGACACCGCAACGGTCAGCCAGCCCGCCAGAAGGCCTGTGGTCATGCCGTAGAGCATGCTGCGCCCGGTCCCATCAAAGGTCAGCGTCCGATCCAGACGATACGCCGCCTCCCAGGCAAAAAAGCCAATCGGCAAAAGCAAGAGGAAATCCAGCCAGACCGCGCCGATATTCTGGGCCGAGATCATCCAGACCACATTGCCAAATCCCGCCAGGGCGAGCGGTCCTGCGACCTGACGCGTGGCATGGTCTGGCGCGCGGAAGTGCCGGATCCCCATCAGCAGGTAGCCAATGAAGATCAGGCTCCAGATGGAGAAGAAAATGCCTATCGGCAGCTCTGGCGGAATGCCCTCTGCAACCGCGCGTGCGCCAATGGCTTCGCCAAATCCCAATCGAGGAAGGAGCGGCGCGGCAAATTGCAGAAGTGCGGCGAGCAGGAGAAGAAATCGATTGGTTGCAGTCATGAAGGGCCTCTACGCTTTCCATGGCAAAGCTTGAACCAAACTTCCAGTCATCGATTCGTGATCGACCTCAGGCGGCTTTCGACGCAGCGGTGTAGAGCGTGATGAACAGTTCGCGCGTTGCAGGCTCGCCTAGTCCGGCGCCGCCGGGAGATTTCGCCATCAGTTCCAGGTCATGCAGGCGCTCGATCAGGCGCGTCAGGCGCGGGGTCGGCCATTTGCGCAATCGCGCCTGGAAGGCCGGCCAGTCAGACTTCCAGACCGGCGGCTTGAGCTTCATTCCGACATTCGCTGAGCCGCCTTCACCCTGTAGCGCCTGCGCTTCGAGCATGCGGCTCGCTTCCATTTCGAACATGCGCACGAGGCTGATCGGAGACAGCCCGGCATCAAGCACGCGGTCCATCTCGGCCTGCGCCGCTTGCGGCTCGCCGTTCAAGGCGAGCAGGACAGCCCGCCGCGCATTTTCGTCCGCATTGGTTTCACACAGCGCCTGCACGTCGGTGACGCTTACCGGGCGGCCAAGATCGTGCGCGAAGACGGCGAGCTTCTCCATTTCAGCATTGGCGAGGCTGCGATGCCCGGGGAGGCCGCCGACAAATTGAGACAGGGCGTCCGTATCGATCTCCACCCCGCGCGATTGCAGGAACGATCGGACCAGCTCCGACATGTCCGCGTCACTGTCCGCAAACAAATGGAGCGCCGCTGCGTTTGGCGCGGCTTCGAAGGCGGTCCGCAGCTT
This sequence comes from Henriciella sp., assembly GCA_041984335.1. GTDB lineage: Bacteria > Pseudomonadota > Alphaproteobacteria > Caulobacterales > Hyphomonadaceae > Henriciella. The sequence continues at coordinate 152,052 of JBHIYI010000002.1, forward strand.
GGATCTTGTGTTGAGACTGCCATTCTGCAGGACGAGTTTTGCGGCCACGCGCTCGGGCGGAAATTCGAGGACTTCCTTGATCAGGGAGAATAGTTTCTCCCCTTTAGTGCGGATGCGTATGATCGTGTCTTCGCCGAGCAATGACACTGCTTCCAGCGCATCGAACAGTTTGGCGGGCTCGCGCTTCACCACATCCTCGTCGAGCGTCAGGACGGTGGCCGGCTCGTCCTTCGTCCAGGCCTTGATGAGCGCGTTTGCAGCATCAGCGACAACGCCTTCATCATCACCGAAAATCAGGACAAACGGGCAAGCAGGATCAGGCTTCTTGGCAAAACGTTCCGCACGACTGCCCTGCAGCTTCATTCGGCGCTCGCCGTCTTGATGCGAAGATCATCGGCGATGCGCCGGGCGAGGAGCAGCATGGCGCGATCGGTCGCATCAATCTGCGCAGCAATATCCGAGAAAGGCGCATCCGGCACCAGGAAGCTGGTCTCAGCCGATGACCGGCCCGAAATGGCCGTGTCGCCATAGGCGAACACATAGTCCGCGCGAACGATAATATCGGTTCGTGTCGCCGCTTCATCGGGCTGCAGGGCGAGACGACCAATCCGTTCATCCAGCTCAATCTCAAGGCGGCCCGGTGCTTCAACGCCTGGCAGGCCAGGTGCCAGTTCCTGCAGCAGGGCCTTGCGCAAGGCGTGCCCTGCCCGGCCATCAATCTGCCCGATCTGAATGTTTCCGGTCGACGCATTGGTGGCATAGAGCGGGGTGAACCCGCAGGCCGTAAGCGTCAGCGCCAGAAGAGCAATCGCGAACTGTCTCATCACACCACGATATTCACGATCCGGCCTGGAACCACAATCACTTTCTTGATGTCTTTGTCAGCAATGAAGCCCTGCAAGGCCGGAAGTGCCAGCGCCGCTGCCTCGACCTCATCCTTGCTCGCCGTCTTGGCGACCGAGATTTCAGCCCGGCGTTTGCCATTGACCTGGATCGGCATCGTAACGCTGTCCTCAACCAGCAGGGAGGCATCGACGTCTGGCCAAGCGGCTGCTGAACACAGGCCTTGGCCATCGATCAGCGCCCAGCACTCTTCGGCCAGGTGCGGCATGAATGGCACCAGGCACCGCGCCAGCATGTAAACGCCCTCGAAGCGCGCATAGAGCAGCTCATCACCGCCCTGCTCGGCTTTCTTCAATGCGCTGACCCACTCATGCACGGTCGCAATGGCCGAGTTGAAGCGAAACTCCTCAATCGCCTTGTCGATCGCATGAACCGCTTTGTGCGATGCGCGGCGCAGCGCCGTTGCCGCCTCGCCATCGTTCAGCTGGCCATCTCTGGGCGCATCTTTCAGCGTGTTGAACACGCCCCAGACGCGTTGCACGAAGCGCCCGGCACCTTCTGCGCCGGACTGCGTCCATTCGACATCGCGCTCGGGCGGACTGTCTGAGAGGACGAACCAGCGGGCGGTATCTGCGCCGAAGGTCGCGATGATATTGTCCGGGTCGACTGTGTTCTTTTTGGACTTGGACATTTTCTCGATCGGACCGACCGTGACCGGCATGCCGCTGCCAATCTCAAACCAGGCATCGCCCTTTTGCTCGATCTCGGCAGGGGGCAGCCATCGGCCGTCTTCGGACTTGTAGGTCTCATGCGTGACCATGCCCTGCGTGAAAAGGCCTGCGAACGGCTCGCCGCTTGGCAAATCAAGCTCGCCGACATCGCGCATCGCACGGGTGAAGAAGCGGGCATAGAGCAGGTGCAGAACCGCATGCTCCACGCCGCCAACATATTGATCCACCGGCAGCCAATAAGCACGCTCAGCCGGATCGTCGACGCTGGCAAAGCGGGCAAAATACCAGCTGGAATCATTGAACGTGTCGAGCGTATCGGTCTCGCGCTGCGCCGCCTTTCCGCAGGTCGGGCAGTCGACGTCTTTCCAGGTCGGATGGTGAACCAGCGGATTGCCTGGCTTGTCGAAACTGACATCATCCGGAAGCTTTACCGGCAGGTCCGCGACCGGCACCGGCACGATCCCGCAATCTTCGCAATGAATGACCGGGATGGGGCAGCCCCAATAGCGTTGCCGCGATACACCCCAGTCACGCAGGCGATAATTCACTGTGCCCTGGCCGAGGCCCATCTCTTCGATCCGGGCAATGGCGAGCGATATGGCCTCGTCGACAGGTTGGCCGTCGAGGAAACCGGAATTCATGATCGAGCCGGGCCCAGTATAGGCCGCTTCCATGTCGGCACCCTTCCCCGAGTTGACCCAGGCAGCAGAGGCCGCATCCTTGTCCGACGGTTTCACCACGGGCAGAACGGGCAGGTCATATTTGCGGGCAAAATCGAAGTCACGCTGGTCATGCCCCGGACAGGCGAAGATCGCACCCGTGCCGTAGCCCATGAGGACGAAGTTCGCGACATAGACCGGAAGCTCGCGACCCTCGATGAAAGGATGCGAGACCTTGAGCCCTGTATCGAAGCCCATTTTCGGGGCTTTCTCGATATCCGCTTCCGAGGTGCCGACTTTAGCGCATTCAGCGCGGAAATCCGCCAGATCCGCATGCGTTTCAGCCATCGCGATGGTTAAGGGATGGTCCGGCGACAGCGCGACAAAACTTGCGCCGAACAGAGTATCCGGGCGTGTGGTGAAGATCTCAATGCCAGTTTCGTGGCCCGCTGGTGCGTCGCCCGCCCATTCAAACCGCATCTGCAGGCCTTCGGAACGACCAATCCAGTTGGCCTGCATGGTGCGGACTTTTTCCGGCCAGCGATCCAGCTTCTGGACCTGTTCGAGCAAATCTTCAGCATAGTCAGTGATCCGGAAAAACCACTGCACCAGCTCGCGCTGCTCAACCGGCGCACCGGAGCGCCAGCCTTTTCCGTCAATCACCTGCTCATTGGCGAGCACCGTATTGTCGACCGGGTCCCAGTTCACTTTTGCCTTCTTCTGATAGACGAGGCCTTTATCCATGAATTTCAGGAACAGGCGCTGCTGTTCGCCATAATAGTCCGGGTCGCAGGTTGCGAACTCGCGCGACCAGTCCAGCGACAGGCCGAGCTTCTCGAACTGGGCTTTCATCGCGGCGATGTTCTGATACGTCCATTCGCCCGGATGGACGCCTTTTTCCATAGCGGCATTTTCAGCCGGCATCCCGAATGCGTCCCATCCCATAGGGTGGAGCACATTGTAGCCTTTGGCTTTCTTGTGCCGCGCCACCACGTCGCCCATGGCATAATTGCGGACATGGCCCATGTGCAGCCGACCAGAGGGATACGGAAACATTTCCAGCACATAGGCTTTCGGCATATCTCCGGCTTCTGCCGGAGATTTTGCCTTGAAAAGGTCAGCCTTTTCCCATGCTTCACGCCATTTGGGTTCCGCCTCTTGCGGATTGTATCTTGAGGCCATGGCCTCCCCCATAAATTTTAAAACTAGTCGAGTTCAGAGGCTTTGAGATTGCGCGCCCGGGATAAGATCGCGTTCTCTAGCTGGATTCCGGTCTCAGGGTCAGCGTCGGCATCGACCCAGGTGCCATCCTGGTTCACTTGCCGGAATACGGACACTTTGACGCCATCAGCGCGCAGACGGGAATCGAGAATGTAAACGGTTGCCTTGATCCGCTCGCCTGGCGCATTCTCGAACGAACGCCAGTCATAGATGATCGTGCCGCCATATGGGTCAGCGGTCACAAGGGGCAGCGAATCGAGTGTGTCCAGGCTAGCACGCCACAGATACGGGTTCGCGCCGCCGGTAATTTCCTCAACCACGCGGGTTTCGACATTATTGCCGCCGCCGAAGACACAGCCGGATAGCGCGACGGCGCCAAAAGCTGCTGTGATCAGGGTAGATACTGCCTTCATATTGTCATTTCCCGTTGGCAAGGTCTTGTTGAACAACAGTCTCTATAGCACCTGAAACTGAGCCTGCCAGTGCCGATATGCGATCAGGTCCGCCCCAGCTGAAGGAAGCCTCGAATTATGAGACATGTCTACAGAATTGCGCCCTGCCTGATGCTGGTACTATCAGCCCATGCCCAAGGCGGTGCGCCGATCGAAACCGAGTTCGAGCTCGAATCTGTCACGCTGGTGACGCCGCTGTCTGACACTGACTCAACAGGCGATGCAGAGACCGTACTCGGAGAGCTTTCGCTTGTCGGGCAATCGGAGAAAGTCCTGGAAAATGGAACTCGCATTCGCGCGCGCGGCGCCTTGAGGCTGCAGCGCGACCATCCAGCCCGGCCCGGTGGAACCGGCGGCTTCGGCTATTCGCCAGCGTCTCCGACAGGTGCCTTTTCAGGCCTGTCCGCAGCCCCGCCCATTCCAGCGAGCGACCTGCGCGCACGGCTTGAAACCGCTTATCTGCAAGTCGATGGCGGATACGGAGAGCTGAGAATAGGCAAAGACTCTGGCGTCGCCAGCCGTTTTCATGAGGGCGCTAAGTCGGTGCTGTCGCACGGACGGCTGGACTCGGCCTTGCTGGATCCGACCGGCCTCTCTGTCATTCGCACCCGAAATGACCTGACCGGACCGAGCGCTAAAATCTCCTATGCCAGCCCGCGCCTGATCGGCATCCGCGCCGGCGCGAGCTTCACCCCCGAAGCGGGCGCAGACGGTCTCGATCGACGGCCCGCGGCCAGCGCGGGCGGACTCGCGCCTAAGACGCAAAATGCCATCGAACTCGCCTTGAACGCGAATCGCCGGTTTCGCGAGTCGGGTGTGCGTGTGGATGTCGGGCTCGGCTGGTCAAGCGGCGATGTGTCGGCAAGCTCATTCACACCGCAATATGGCAGCGTCGAAGCCTGGTCTGCCGGAACCCGGATCGAGAAGGATGACTGGACTTTTGGGGCCTCGTGGCTCGAGTCGGACAATGGCCTGCCGGATAGCGACTATTCCGCCTGGAGCGCAGGCCTGTTTCGAGAAGCCTACAGCACTGAATTCTCTGCAGAATATGGCGAAGCAACCGATGACGGGATTGAACTGGAGTCGCAGGGCTGGCGGATCGGTGCCGCGCGTCAGATGAGCCCTGGAACACGGCTCACCGTCGCCTATCTCCGAGATGAGATTCAAACACCGCTGCAAAGCCAGCAGTCACAGGGGATTGTTGTCGAAATCACACTCTCACAAAAAATTGTCCAGATAACTGGAAATTAAGGTTCTATTAACTGAAGTGACTGCTATCTAGTGCGCAGGAGTATCTGACATGCGCATTCTTGCGGCATCTCTTGTATTGTTTGGTGGCTGCGCCCTTCCGGCGATGGCCCAGCAAGCTGTGCCCGAAATGCCTGCGCCTTCAATGTCCGAAACCGATCAAGCTGAGCCGGACTGGTTCCAGAAGTTCAGCCTGAATGGTGCCAATCTCGATTCCCCCGTCTGGCAGTCCAGCCCATCAAAGACGTTCAACCTTGCCTGGATCAAGGGTGATCGCTGGAGTCTGAGCCTGGATCTGACATCTCGTGGTGAGGGCTCACCCCTGCCGCGTGAGGAAATGCTCGCCGAAGCTGAGTTCCGCATCACGCCGCGTATTTCGGTTGGCGGTGAACTGACCATCGGGGCTGAAGAGCTCGACGACACGGCGCAATGGGAAGACCAGGAAATCGAAGCCGGTATCCGTCTTCGTTCCGCTTTCAAATTCTAGGCTTTCGCGCCTTTCTTACCCCCGCCATAAGCTGGATCCGCGCGCGCGGCGCTCTCATCCAATGGCCAGCGCGGACGCGCCGCGAACGCTAGTCCTGTCTCGTCAACCCATCCGGCCGCCAATCGCTCTGCCCCGGCCAGTGCGATCATGGCTGCATTGTCCGTACAATGCCTCAGCGGCGGTGCGATGAGGGTCGCCCCCGCCTTCTCCGCTACGAGTTCCAGGGCATCCCGGATCGACTGATTGGCCGCAACACCCCCCGCCACCACCAGGCGCACTGTGCCGCCATGACGGGTCTTGAACGCATCCAGCGCCCGCTCGGTCTTTCCCGAAAGACAGTCGGAGACGGCGCTTTGGAACGATGCACAAAGATCCGCGCGCCCTTGATCATCCAACGTTTCCTGTTCGACAATCCGCGCGGCGGCGGTTTTCAGTCCGGCAAAGCTGAGCTCCAGGTTCGGACGTTGGAGCAGCGGGCGCGGCAGATCAAATCGCGCCGGATCACCCTTTTTGGCGAGACGCTCAACCGCAGGACCGCCCGGAAATCCGATGCCGAGAGTCTTGGCAAGTTTGTCGAACGCCTCTCCGGCAGCATCGTCAATCGTCGATCCGAGGCGGCGATAAGAGCCAAGCCCGGTCACTTCCAGGAACTGGCAATGCCCGCCGCTGACCAGCAGCAACAAATACGGGAATGGGCAGTCCTCTGCGAGCCTCGGAGAGAGAGCATGGCCTTCCAGATGATTGATCGGAATGAATGGCTTGCCCGCCGCCATGGCCAGCGCTTTCCCGGTCATCATTCCGACCATCACGCCGCCGATCAGACCGGGCCCGGACGTGGCCGCAATTGCATCCATGTTGGCAAGCGAAAGACCGCTTTGCGCCAATGTCGCTGCAACAACTGAGTCGGCAATATCGGCATGCGCTCGCGCGGCGATTTCAGGGACGACACCGCCATATGGGGCATGCGCCTCTATCTGGCTGTGGACCGTTTCCGCGAGAATATGAACGGTTCCGTCTTGCGCACGCGTGAGCACAGCGGCGGCGGTTTCATCGCAACTCGTTTCAATTCCCAGAAGGGTGACAGGGTCAGACATGGCGCGGATATAGGCCGTTCAGGCGCCGGTTGAAACCGGGTCAGTCCAGCAAAGCCGCCTTGATCTGTGGGATCCAGGCTTCTTCATCAACGTCATAGGCCTTGAGCTCACCGGCAAAGTCCCAGTAACACCAGGACATTCCGCGCGCCTCAACGCCTTTGCGCAAGGCTCTGGTCCAACGCGCGCGCTGCCGAACAGGCACCTCCTGGAAGACGCCAAACTCTCCAACAAAAACGGGCATTCCGCTTTCAGTTTGCACCGCCTTCGCTTCGTCCAGTCGACGGTTCATCTCTGACCTGTCATTTCTGGATCCCCACCTGAGACCGGTTTCTTCGCGGTCCGTCCAGTGCGCGCCCTGGTGGGTAAAATCGAACGGGATGTAGTCATGATAGGTCAGGATGACGCGCTGGTCCTCTACCGGGTTGGAGGCGGTCAGGGCGCTGAGTTGGCCCCAATCCGCCGTGCCCAGTATGACCCAGCGATCGGGATGATCTTGCCGGATGCGGCGCAGCAATCTCGCATTAAGCGCATCAGTCCGCTCCACCGTCATCTTGCGATGCGGTTCGTTTATGGTCTCAAAAATCAGATTTTCCGGTGCGCCGACAAAGTGGCGAGACAACTGATCCCAAAGCCCCTCGAGGCGAGGCTCGTTGCGATCCGGATCGCTGTTCAGTTCGGAAAAGTGATGGACATTGACGATGATATTGAGACCAATCTCGCTTGCCCAGCCAACAATTTCGTCAACGCGCGCAAGCATTGCAGGGTCAATCGTGTACGGTGCTTCGCGTTCGGCATGTACGGTCCAGCGGACGGGCAGCCGGATTGTATCAAACCCAGCGCGCTTGAGCCGAACCAGATCAGCGCGCCGCACGGTGTAACCCCATTGCCCTTCATACACCGCTTCCAGCGCACTTCCCATGTTCATGCATCTTGAGATCGGAGAATTGATCGCCGTGTAGGCGCTGGGCGCCACATCTCCCGAGATTGTGCAGCCCGCCAGCCCCAGTGCGAGCGCTAACAGCCCCTTGCGCATATTGTTTCCCCTGCCAGCCCCGGCTTGCATGCCGATTAGATCAACCTTAGCTGGACTCAACGCAGAATTGGAGCCTGGATGTCAAGCGCTATCAATGTTCGGATCGGCACGCGGGGATCACCGCTGGCGCTTTATCAGGCAAACCTGATCGCGTCCGAGTTGGCGCGGGTCAGCGACAATTCGGTGCGCGGAGAGATCGTGATCTTCACAACCAAGGGCGATCAGCTCACGTCCGAACGCCTGATCAATTCCGGCGGCAAGGGTCTGTTCACCCGCGAAATCGATCGGGCAGTCGATACCGGTGAAATCGACATTGGTGTTCACAGTCTGAAGGATGTCCCGAGCATTCTGCCGGATGGCCAAAGCCTGATTGCGTTCCCGCAACGCGAAGATCCGCGAGATGGCTTCCTGACGACAAATGGTGTGACACGACTGCAGGACCTGCCGGAGGGCGCGGTGCTTGGAACCGCAAGTTTGCGCCGCGAATCGCAAGCGCTCTCCCTGCGCCCGGATCTGAAAGTGGTGCCCTTTAGGGGCCGCGTCGAGACCCGGATCGAGAAACTGAAGCGCGGTGAGGCAGACGCGACCTTCCTCGCCATGGCGGGCTTGAAACGACTGGAGCTGGACCATCTTGCGCAGCCGGTTGCAATGCAAGATATGCTGCCCGCTGCTGGCCAGGGGATTATCGCTGTGGCCGCTCGAGATGGCGCCGTACATGAAACAGTTGCTGCAGCGCTTGCCCAGATTGACCATGCCGCCACGCGCGCCATGGCGTCAGCAGAGCGGGCGTTTCTTGCAGAGCTTGATGGTTCGTGTCGCACCGCGATGGCGGCGCAACTTCAGAACCTGGACGGCGCCTGGCAGTTACGCGGAGAGGTCCTGACGCCAGATGGCCAGACCAAATGGGTCGCCCGCGGCAAGGCCTTGATCTCTGCGAGCCTGGACGACCTCGCAGCCATGGGTCGAAGCGTCGCCGAAGATATTCGCCGGCAGGCCGGCGGCGACCTGCCGGTTTTCACAGACTGACCATCCGGAATGAATGCCGCCGCGATCCCGATCCTGATCACTCGCGCTGAACCAGGTGCGAGCCAAACCGAGGCGCGCATTGCGGCGCTTGGGCTACACGCCGTCAAGTCTCCTGTTCTGGAGATTAGAGCGCGGTCGGACGAATCCCTGCCGGATCTGAGCCGGCTTTCCGGGTTGGTCTTTTCCAGCGCCAATGGCGTTCGCGCTTTTGCAGACAGGTCTGCCGATCGAAGGCTTGATGCCTGGTGCGTCGGCCCGGCAACTGCAGCGGCCGCGCGCGCCGCAGGATTCGCGCAAGTTCACGAGTCTGCGGGCAATGCCGTCGATTTGGCCAAATTTATCGTCGCCAACAGCGCGCCGTCTTCCGGGCCCCTGCTCCATATCGCCAATATCGCCGCCAAAGGCGACTTGAAACGGACACTCGAGGCCCACGGATACAAAGTGGTCTTCGCACCGCTATATGAAATGCGCGGCACCGATTCCCTATCGCGCGCCGCGATACAAGTGCTCCGCGAGGACAGAGCGACCATCGTGCTCATCCACTCGGCAAAAGGCGCGGAAGCCTTCGCCCGTTTTTGCGCACGCGATCACTCAGAACGGCTGACGGTTGTCGCCATATCTGCCGCGGCGGCGCAGCCTCTGGCGTTCCTTCACCCCAGCGCAGTTCACGTCGCAGCCAACCCGAATGAAGACAGCCTGCTCGACACGCTGGCATCCGCAATTGCCACACTTTCGGCCTGAAGCGACACGATATAGAATACGTCCAATAGCTGTTTTGGAGACCTGCTCATGACCTCATCCTCCCTGCCACCTGAAACGGGGGATGATCTGCCTATTGATGCAGAGTTCGAGCCCGCGGAGATCAGGGCCGAGGCTGAGAAGTCGACAAAACGAGGCCCCGGCTGGATTGCGTTTGGCGGGCTCGGCCTGGTCTCCATTGCGGGGTTTGCGCTTGCCGCCGCCAGCGCTGGCTTGATTCCTGGCCTTCAACCGGGGGCGAGCAAGACCGCCGCGCTTGAATCCCGCCTGGAAACGCTGAGCACGGCGCAGTCCTCCAGCGCTGAACAGGCTGTGACCCAGGGCGCAGAGATCGCGGCCCTGAAAGGCCGCGCCGACAGTTTGCGGGCGGATCGAACCCGGACGGTCACAGATATGCGCGCCATTCGCGATGAGGTCGCGTCGATCCAAGCCGATATTGCCGCCCTGAAGCGCGCGCAAGTTGCGGCGCTCGCGGAAAATGCGGAAAGCGCGACGAGCGGTGCGTCCACACCCGACACATCCGAGCTGGAATCGAGGGTAGCCGCGCTCGAAACAGCCGTCGTGGCGCAGTCTGATGGCTATACATTGGCCATCGAGTTACTGGAGTCCCGACTGAGCGCTTTGGAAGAGAAGGCCGGCACAGACACCCTGACCGCGACGGCTGAAACCAATAATCGCACCGAAGCTGCGCTCGCCTTGTCAGCTATTGAGGCCGCCGCCCGGCGCGGACGCCCCTTCCTGTCAGCCTATCAGCGGCTGAGCACCGCCATGCCCGGCAATGATGCCGTTCGCAGCCTGTCTTCGGTTTCAGCAAAAGCGGTTCCGACGCAGGCCGATTTGATCGAAACCTTACCCGCACTGATTGACCAAGCGCTCGACCAGGAGGCGCGCGACAGCTCGCGTGGTTCAGGCTGGATGCGCGATCTTTTCGGGGACGGTATCCAGGTTCGCCGCAAGGACGCAGTCACAACGCGGGATCATCTGGACCGCGCGTCTGCCGCGCTTGATGCCGGTGAACTCGCTGAAACGATTGAACATATTCGCGCCATCGACGCAGATCTTCAGCCTGTCTTCACAGATTGGGTGCAGAATGTCGAAGATCGACATTTGTTGGAAGAGTCCCTTGAGGCCCTGCGCCTCACAATGATTGCGGAAGAGCGCCCATGATCATCCTGTTCTTGATCATATTGCTGATTGTCCTTGCGGGCATTTTCGTGATGTGGGCGTCACGCTTGCCCGGAGGGCTGGTGCTCGATTTGGGCGGCGGGACGGTTTACGAGTTCGAGATCGTCTGGGCCTTACTCGCCATCCTCCTGGTCGGTGCTGGGATGGCGCTGATCTGGTCGCTTTTGACGGGTCTGGTGACCCTGCCGAGCCGCTTCAGTCGCTCGCGCAAAGCGTCCAAGGTCAAAGCGGCCAACAAGGCCCTCGCAGACGGCCTGCTGGCAGCGGAAGCCGGTGACGCAAACCTGGCAATGAAACTGTCCAAGAAGGCTGCACAGCACGCCGATGATGACCGTTTAAAACTGCTGCTCGAAGCGCGCGCGGCCGAGATTTCCGATGATTGGTCCGGGGCTGAGCGGGCCTGGGGACAATTGGCGCGTCTACCCGGCGGACAATTGGCAGGTCTGCGCGGCGCGGCCTCTGCAGCGAGCGCCCGCGGCGACACGCTTTCCGCTGAGACCCGCACCCGCGAAGCGCTGGAGATGAAATCCGGGGCCGACTGGCCGTTTAACACCTTGTTCGACACGCAGGTCGCTGCCGGAAACTGGAACGAAGCGCTCAAGACGCTCAGCCTCGGCGAAAAACGTGGCCTGATTAAAGGTGAAAGCCTGCGCCGTCGTCGCGCGGTCCTTTACACCGCCCACGCGGCTGCCCTGCAGCATAATGAACGCAAGGAAGCCCAGCGCCTGCTCGCTGAAGCGATTCGCTCAGCGCCTTCCTTCCCGCCGGCCGCCTGGTATGGTGCCCGTCAGCTGATGATCGACAACAAGATCAAGGCCGCGCAAGGCGTGCTGGAACTCGGCTGGAAAGCGCGGCCGCACCCGGCCCTTGCGCAATTGGTGCGCCGCCTCGACAGCAATGCCACACCCGCCGTGATCGCGGAGCGCCTGAAAGCGCTCGCCGCCGCAAATCCGGACCATCGCGAGAGCCGGATCCTGACTGCCGAACTTGCCATGCAGGATCGTGACTGGCTCGGCGCGGTCAAAACATTGGCCCTACTGGTTGAAGAGAAACCTACCGCACGCCTCTGCCTCCTGCTGGAGAAAGCGCTTCGCGGCTATGGCGATCAGACAGAGGCTGAACGCTGGGGCCGCATGGCCGTCACCGCCGCGCGCGAGCCGGAATGGTCAGACATGGATCCGCGCGGAAGTGCTTTCCAGTACGGAGCGCGCGACTGGTCTCGCATGGTCTATGCCTTTGGCGACGCTGGAAATCTGGTGCACCCACGATATGAGACTTCGGAACGCGAGCTGGACGCCAGCCGCCCTATCGCCCTGCCCGCGCCAGGATCGAGCCGGACCGAGCCAAAAGCGCCGAATACCGAGATCGTCACGCCGCCGCTCGATTACGTGCCCAGCGAGGACTAGGCACGCGCCACAAACGGCTCAAATCGTCCTGACACTTTTCATGTGCGAAATGCCTTCAATAACGGCATTGTCATCCCCATCTATGCAAATTCGCGATAGGGACTATTCGCGATTGAGGGAAAGACGCTGCCGATGATCGGGGCTATGACCCTCACCAACGATAGAACTGGAACAGGTGCTTCAACGTAGAAGATCTGTGAAGGGGATAAAGGAGGACCATGATGGCCAATACGAATGCGAGCCGTGCGCTCACGCTGAGCCCTGAACAGGGCCTTAGCCGCTACCTCTCAGAAATCAGAAAATTTCCGATGCTGGCGAAGGACGAAGAATTCATGCTCGCCAAGCGCTGGCAGGAACACGAAGACTCCGAAGCCGCTGAAAAAATGGTGACATCCCACCTGCGCCTGGTGGCCAAGATCGCGATGGGCTATCGCGGCTATGGCCTGCCAATGGCCGAGGTGATCTCGGAAGGCAATGTCGGCCTGATGCAATCGGTGAAGAAGTTCGATCCGGATAAAGGCTTCCGCCTCGCAACTTATGCGATGTGGTGGATCAGGGCGAGCATTCAGGAATATATCCTGCGTTCCTGGAGCCTGGTAAAACTCGGCACGACGGCGGCGCAGAAGAAGCTGTTCTTCAACCTTCGCCGCATGAAGGGCGAGATTGATGCGCTTGATAATGCCCAGCTGAAGCCTGAGCAGGTCAAACACATTGCCGACAAGCTCAACGTCTCTGAAAAGGACGTTATCTCGATGAATGGCCGGATGAGCGGCTCTGACGCCTCACTCAACGCCCCGATGGGCGCTGAAGGCGATATGGAGTGGCAGGACTGGCTGGAAGATGATGAGCCGAACCAGGCCGAAGAGTTTGCCCGCACGCAGGAATTCGACGCGCGTATGGAGCTGCTCCAGACGGCCATGGCGGACCTGTCAGAGCGTGAGCAGCATATCCTGCAAGAGCGCCGCCTGACCGACGAGCCAAAGACTCTGGAAGAGCTGTCCGAGGTCTACAATGTCAGCCGCGAACGTATCCGCCAGATCGAGGTGCGCGCGTTCGAGAAGCTGCAAAAAGCCATGCAGAAAATGGCCAAGGACCAAGGCCTGCCCATGGGGGCTTAAGCCCGTTGCGCCACTTGAACATTATTCAGATAACCGACAGGGGCGATCCACGGGTCGCCCCTTTTATTGGTGTGCGGGAGCGTGATCTCACGGGCGGCGTCGATGGCCGGTTCATTGTCGAGGGAAAGGTCCCGCTGCAGATCCTGCTGACGCGGTCGCGGTTCGAAGTCGAGAGCCTGTTCCTATGCGAAACGCGCCTGGAGCCTCTGGCGGACATCCTTGCGGACGTCCCGGATGCGGTTCCGGTCTATACCGCGCCGCAGGGTTTAATGGACGAAGTGGTCGGGTTTCCTATCCATCGCGGCGTGCTGGCTTGTGCGCGCAAGGGGGATGGAGCGCCGCTCGAATCCCTTGTCCGCGACAGTCGGACATTGGTCGTGCTCAACCAGATCTCCAATCATGACAATGTCGGCGCCGCGTTCCGCAATGCGGCCGCTTTCGGCGCGGACGGCGTGATTCTGGACGCCGGATCCTGTGATCCGCTTTATCGCAAGTCGATCCGGGTTTCTTCCGGCAGTACTTTGTGGCTGCCTTATCATCATGGCGGAACTGGCGCGGACCAGGTCGCGGCGCTGAAAGATGCCGGGTTCACAATCTGGGCGATGACCCCTCGTCCGGACGCCCGCCCGCTTTCCGAACTCGAAAGACCGGACCGGCTCGCCATCCTGCTCGGCGCGGAAGGCCCGGGTCTGCCGGACAGCCTTATCGGTGCGTGCGAACCGGTGCGAATCCCAATGCGCACAGGCTTTGATAGTATTAATGTCGCCACCGCTGGTGCGATCGCCCTATCGCATGTATTCAGGCCTGACTGAGGCCCGGGGACCAAAGGGGCAGGACAAACAGACGGACGGGAATTTCGATGCGCTATATCGTGACCGGAGGTTATGGTTTTATCGGCTCCGCGGTTGTCCGGCAGCTCTGCAGCGCTGGGCATACTGTGTTCAATCTCGACAATAAGACCTATGCCGCCAATCCGGACGCGATTGCAGGCTGTGACGTGCAAAACGTGCATGCCTGCATTACCGACCGACAGGCCGTCTCCGCCTTGTTCAAGGCCGCGCGGCCGGACGCCGTCATCCATCTTGCGGCAGAGACCCACGTGGACCGCTCAATCGACGGGCCGAGCGCGTTCATGAAAACCAATGTGGACGGGACGTTCAGCCTGCTGGAGGCGGCGCTGGCCTGCTGGCAAGACACTGGACAGTCTGCTGCGTTCCGGTTCGTCCATGTTTCGACCGATGAGGTCTTCGGTGATCTCGGGCCGGAAGATGACCCCTTTGATATGCACACGCCCTACAATCCCTCCTCGCCCTATTCGGCGTCGAAGGCGGCGAGCGATCACCTCGTGCGGGCCTGGCAACGCACCTATGGCCTGCCGACCGTGATCACCAATTGCACCAATAATTACGGGCCCTGGCAGAATGGCGAGAAGCTGATCCCGACTGTGATCCGCAAAGCCATCCTCGGGGCGCCAATCCCGATCTATGGCGATGGTAAAAACGTCCGCGACTGGCTGTATGTGGAAGATCATGCACGCGGGCTGATCGATGCATGCGCCGCGGAGGCCGGGTCGACACTGCTTTTCGGTGCCCGAGCCGAACGGAGCAATCTCGATCTGGTGAAAACGATCTGCGCGCTCCTGGACGAGCTGAAACCGAAAGCAGGCGCTTACGCAAACCAGATCGAATTTGTCACCGACCGCAAAGGCCACGATCGCCGCTATGCCATTGATCCCAGCAGCGCGGAACGGGCGATCGGATGGTCACCACAGCGCAACTTCGATCAAGGACTGACCGAGACGGTTGAGTGGTATTTGACGCATTTGGGCAATGATATTGCCGACAAAGATGACCGGTTGGGCCTGGCCAGGGCCTGAGCCCCTCTCCCGATCGCGGGAGAAGGGGGCGCGAAGGGCAGGAATTCGGATTCACAAGCCGGATGAGGTCACGTTTCAGATAGTCTCCGGATCGCGTCCGCTACGTCCGCCCCAAAGGCGTGATGCGGCATGTGTCCGCCATCGGCGAGCTTGACCAGCTCCAGGCCGACGACCTGGTGCTTCAGCTTGCCGACATGTAGCGGCGGACTGATCACCGTGTCGAGCGCGCCGGAGAAGACAATGGTCGGAACCGTGATCTCATCATATCGCGATTGCTGGGCAGCAAGCTCCGCGCGCAGATTGTTCACGTCCTTGGCGTTGGCGGCGAAATTTGCTGGCCGAAACAGCAGACCGATCCCGGAATTTTGAAAGTAGTCCTCTGGCGCAGGCTTGGGAGAGAACACATTACTGATCCCGCTGCGCACCTGGCTTGGACCAACAATCGGCACGAGCTGCGTGAAGGCCGGGCCCAACACGGGATGGGAGGCATACTTGTTGTACCAGGCCTCGCCGCCGCCGCCCCAGTCATGGGAAACCGGCGCGAGCAGGACCAGTCCGTCCACCAGGTCTGGATGATCAAGGGCGAGACGGAGCGACACCGCCCCGCCGAAACTATGACCGACAATGACGGCCTTTTCGCCCGGCGCCAAAGCTTTCAAGACGCCAGCGACCTGACCCGCCTGCACGGCGAGTTGATCTGCGTCGCTCAGCCGGTCGGAATGCCCGTGGCCGGGGCGGTCTACCATCAACACGCGGTGGCTCTCGGCGAGACGCGGAGCCAGCGACCAGTCAAATTCGCGGGCGTTTGCTGAGGCACCATGGATCATCACCACGACAGGGCCCGTATCACCTTGCTGCAGGACATGGACATCTGCGCCATTGACCTCAATCAAGGCACCAGAGGCCGGATGCTGCTTGTTGATCCGGTTCGCATACAGCGCGCTGTTCACGCACGCGCCAAGCCCTCCTACGATCAGGATTCCGATAAAAATTGTCAGCATTTTCAAACCGGCCGGCCTTCCTGTCCTCGCCGGATGCGATTTATACCGCGTTTGGCCGAAGGAAAGAGCGGGTAGATTTCGAGCGCTTTTTCATAGGCGCTAATCGCTTCGTCCTCGGATCCGAGCCGTTCCAGCACCGCGCCGAGGCCGCCCCACGCGCCAAAATGGCGCGGCTCCAGGCGCAGCGCCTCGTTCACGTCGCGCAGGGCTTCTGAATAATTCTCCTGCGCCAGGAACACTGTCGCCCGCCGGTTCCAGGCCTCGGCATAGTCCGGCTGGATGGCGATGACGCGATCATAAAGCGCCCGTGCATGGTCAAGATCGCCAAAGGCCTGGGCCTGAACGGCGCGTTCCATGACGAGATCCGCCGCGTCCGACCCGCTTTCCATCCAGGAGGCCCAGATATCCAGCGCGATATCATTCGCTTCTTCTTCGGTTGGCGCGGTTTTCAGCTCATCAAACATCTCTTCAGACGGTCCATAATCCGGACTGCTGACAAGAAGGAGACCTGTGAAGGCGAGCGCTTTGAACATGAGTCAGAGTATGGGCTGTCTATTGGAGAGTGCCAAGATGATTCCTGTAAACCCCTGTCTGTCCTGCAAATACGGCTAAAATCCGAGCGCGTCTGCGATTGCCTTGACCTTTGCGTCCCGGTCCGGAACCGCAGCCTCTACAAGCTTGTAATAACGCTGCAGGATTTTGGGTGACACCTTGTCGGGGCTTCCCGCATCAAATGGCGGGCTCGGATCATATTCGATGCTGAGCTGAATGAAGCGGGCGAAATCCTCGCTTCGAATCCGCGCGGCGAGCGCAAGCGCGAAATCGATCCCGGAGGTGACACCGCCACCCGAGAACCGGTTGCGATCCTCGACAATCCGCTCGCGCACCGGCGTTGCGCCGAAAAAGGCAAGCTGGTCGATGGACGCCCAGTGACAGGCTGAGCGATAACCTTTGAGAAGCCCGGCCGCGCCGAGCACGAGCGAACCTGTGCAGACGCTCGTCACCCAATCGGCCTCCGCAGCAATCTTGCGGAGCCAGCTCAGGACCACCTCATCCTGCATGACCTCCAGCGTTCCGAATCCGCCTGGTACGCAGAGTATGTCAGCCTGTGTCACCTCCTCGAATGTCGCGGTTGGCAAAAGCGGAAACCCGGCATCAGTGGGCACCGGCTCTTTGTCCTTCCAGACCAGGTTGAGCGTCACATTGCCGAGCCGCGACAGGACTTGCGCGGGGCCGGTCAGGTCAAGCTGTGTCACGTTCGGGAATACGAGGAATGCGACGGAAACAGGGGATAATTCAGGCATGGCCATCTCCTTCAGAGTGAATGGCCCAGGCGAACGGCGCTATGGAACAATCGACGCTCCCCGGTGGTCGTCCACCTTGATCTCGCCAGTCGCGCCGATGGGATGAGTTTAGCGCAGGTCAGCGATGGGGTCTATGTTGATCGTATCTACTGGATCCCGTGGGGTGATGTCGCCCCATGCAGTTCGCCTATTCCTGCATCGCGTTGACCCCCTGACAGGCTTGTGAAATGATTCTCGAAAGCGGCATCTTGGGAGGGCGTCAATTTCTAAGATTCAAGAACGCGCGTCGTTGCAGCTACCAGCAGTTCTGCTCACGCTGATCAGCATCATTCAGGCAATTGCGCTCGATATGCTCTGGTCCAGTGCGACGGCCACTTTGACTTTCAGTGACTTTTCCTCGGCCGCGCTCACCGGCTGGTTACAGGCCTTCACAACGCTGCTCATGTTGATTGTCGTCTGGATGACCTTTGTCGGCCTGCTGATGCGTTTCGTCTGGACCCCGGCACTGTCAGACACGGCGCTTCCATTCATTGTCGGCCTCCTGCAATTTGCGGTGATCGAAGCCAGCGTGCCTGATCGGTTCGGGTTCTGGTTGATTGGAATTGGTATGCTGTCGCTGGTCATGAGCTTTCTGACTCAAAGGTATTTCAAGCGCGCGCGATCGAATCCGCAGAATGCTGAATTTTTCCAGCAAGTCTCACCCGCGACATGGCGGGATTTCCTCCCGTCGATTATTGGGTCAGCCTACGCCATTGGGGTCGGCACCGCTTTATTGTTCTTTTCCGTCGCTGCGTGGGAGGCGAACCTGCTGATCCTGCCCATCATTGCGGGATTGGCGTACCATATTTTCGATCAGAACCGGTATTGGATCCTGTCGATCCCGCACGCCAGAA
The DNA here is from genome assembly GCA_041984335.1 of Henriciella sp. Taxonomy (GTDB): domain Bacteria; phylum Pseudomonadota; class Alphaproteobacteria; order Caulobacterales; family Hyphomonadaceae; genus Henriciella. The sequence goes on from JBHIYI010000002.1 coordinate 170,388, forward strand.
ACAGCGCCAGAGACGGATCCGAGACTACCGAAGAGCCTTGATAGGGCATGCGATCCTTCCCAGCTCCCGGATAAACTTGACCGACCCGCCGCCTTCCAGCAGACCTGTGCTGCAACTTGGAGGATCTCTCATGCGCGCTGTTTTTCTTGGCGGAACCCTGGCGCTGGCCAGCTGCGCCCTGTCGGTTGAGGCCGAGCCCGAAACGGAGCCACACCTCACGCATACCGTCTTCTTTGAGCTGAAAGACAAGGATGACGCTGCTGTGCAGGCGCTGGTCGACGGGTGTTACGAATATCTCGCACCGCATGATGGAATTGTGTATTTCTCCGCTGGGCCGCGGCACAAAGATTATCAGCGAGACGTGAATGATCTCAATTTTGACGTCGCCCTGACCGTTGTGTTCGAGAACACTGCCGCGCAGGATGCCTATCAGGTGACAGAACCGCATTTGCAGTTCATCGATGAATTTAACGACAACTGGGCGAGCGTTCGTGTGTTCGACAGTCTCGCACCGTCGGGTCCGGACTAGTCGACTCTAGCCCTCAAGCAGCCCCTCTGAGATGAGCCGGGTCTCAAGCCCTGCTGCGCCCTGGAAATGGTGCGTCTTGAAGCCGAGCATTGCAGCCGCCTCGCAATTGTTCTCGCGATCATCAGTGAATAGCACGTCTGCCGGGTCCGGATGGCCCATCCGTGCGAGCGCAATCTCATAGATTCTGCGGTCGGGCTTGACCACGCGCTCTGCCCCTGAGACCACGACATCGCGCAAGAGCTTGATCATCGGGAACGCATCAAACGTTTCCTGCGCGACCTCGTCTGGAAGATTTGACAACCCATAGAGCGGTACGCGGTTCTCTTCGAGCCGTGCCATCAGAGGCGGCATACCCGGAACATAGCCCTCGAACATGTCGAGCCATCGCGTCCGCCAGGCACGAATCGGCGCTTCGAAATGCGGGTATTGCGCGATCAAACGAGCGGCGTTCTCGGCCATCGGCACACCGAGATCATGCTGCAAATGCCACTCCATATTGCAGACATCGCGGACAAAAGTCTGGGCCTCTGCCTCGGTCTCAAAAAAGTCGCGATACAGCTTTATCGGTTGCCAGTCGACAACCACATGACCCAGGTCGAAAAGGACGATGCGAGCGCTCATAAGAGGCTCAGCTGTTCATATAAGGCTCAGCCCTGCTTTGCTTTAAAGCGTGGGTCAGTCTTGTTAATAACATAAGTCCGGCCACGACGGCGAACGACCTTGCAGTCACGGTGGCGCGACTTGAGTGCTTTGATCGAGGATTTCACTTTCATGGCTTTGGCCCAAACGTTAGAACAGTTTTTACGAAAGCGCGGGACATACACAGGCGGTCTGCCGGAGTCAATCATGGCTTACAGGCAAATCCGCAGCGACGCTGCCTGCAAAGTGGTCTCGTGGGGATATAAAGGGATGCGTGCGATGAGCGAACTTTTCTGGAAGCGACCACTGTACGGCGTTGTTGCCGGTGCAGCCCTGATGACAGCCTGCGCCGCATCGCCGCAAACCACCCAGCCGGACGTCAATCCGGTCGGCCCGGTTGGCGGCGGCAATCCCGATCTTCTGGCCTCATTCGAGCCGTCCGGGCATGCCAGCATGGACAGCTGGCGCGAAGATTTTGCCGCTCGCGCAATCGCTGGCGGTCGTGACGCTTCTGTCGTGTACGCAACACTCGCCGAGATTGAGCCGCTCGATCTGTACCTTGGAGACGATGTCGAGATCGCCAAAACAGATATTGCCAGCCAGGCCGAGTTCGCCAAGCCGATCTGGGAATATGTTGCCTCCGCTGTGACCAGCGATCGCAAGACGCGTGGGGCGGCGCGGCTCGGCGAGCTGACCGCGACGTTTGACCGGATTGAGGCCGCTTATGGCGTCGACCGCGAGGCGATCACCGCGATCTGGGCGATGGAAACCAATCTCGGCTCATATATTGGCAGTTTCGACGCTGCCAACACGCTCGCCAACATGGCCGTCGAGGGTCGCCGGCAGGGTTTTGCCGAGAGCGAATTGCTGGCATTGATGAAAATGCAGGAAAGAGGCGACGTGTCGCGCGAGCAGCTCACCTCCGGCTGGGCTGGCGCGATGGGACAAACCCAGTTCATGCCCTCAACCTTCCTGACTTATGCGGTCGATTTCGACAATGATGGCAAGAAAGATCTGTGGAACAGCGAAGCAGATGCGCTGGCCTCGGCCGCCAATTATTTGCGGGCGTCCGGCTATCAGAAGGATTTGCCCTGGGGGGTTGAAGTGCTCGCCTCGAACGATTTCGACTGGTCTTTGGCAGATGGCGAGGACCGGCGCCTGTCGACCTGGATGAGCTACGGACTTTCACCAATGGCGGGTGGCCCATTTGGTGCGCCTGACACAGCCTATGCCGAACTCTGGCTCCCGTCCGGCGCGACGGGGCCGAAATATTTGTTGTTCAAGAATTTCGACGTGTTCAAGACGTATAACCGGTCCGACAGCTATGCGTTTTCGGTGGGATTGCTCACCGATGGCGTGATCGGCAAGCATGGCCCGGTCGCAATTTGGCCGACGGAGCTCGAATTGCTGACCCGCCGCGACATCATGGTGCTGCAGGACAATCTCAACCGGCTGGGATATGATGCCGGTCCGGTTGACGGAATCGCCGGACGCGGCACCAAAGGTGCGTTGCGCCGGTTCCAGAAAGCGAGCGCAATCGTTCCAGCAGATGGTTATCCGACAACCGTGGCACTGCAACAGGTCCTCAGCGCAGACTAAGCGGTTTCGTCCGCCTCGCCGACACCCGGCTCGATCGCTTTCCAGGCGAACAGTGCCATCGCGATCAGTAGCCCGACGCAGATCCAGAATGGAAGTGATGGATCGACAAACTCGTACAGGAACAGGCCGAAAAGCGGCGTGATGATATACCCCATGCCATTGGCTGAAATCACCAGGCCGGCAACGTTTCCCTGTAGCTGCGGAGAGACTGCGAGCGAGGCCCCGCTTGAAAAGCCTGGGCGTGTCAGGCCCTGCCCTATGCCCAGAAAGAACTGCGCCAGCACCAGCGTCGCGAAATCCTGCGCTGGAATCAGGATTAATGCTCCGATCAGAAGCGGAATGCAGCCCGTCACCATCAGGGTTTTATTCTTGAGTTTCAGCGTCGGAATCAGCACCAGCTGCGCCGTCATCACCGCCATCGCGCCGACCATGAAGGCGGGACCTGTATAGACTGCTGCGCGCTCTGGCTGGTCGGGAGGAATGCCCAGTTTGTCGATCACGGCAAATACAAAGACCTGAGTGAGAATGCCCGTCACCAGGGACAGCGTCACAGCGTAGGTCAGAAAGGGCAACACATTGCGCGAGCGCCACAGACCGATTGATCCGGGAATGGACTCGACCGTGGCCGCATCCTGAACCGGCTCGCGATTCTCCGGCAGGAAGTTCCACAGCGTGATCGACATCACACCGGCGAGAATACAGGTGATCAGCATCGGGCTCAGAATGCCGAAATTCGCAACCAGCACCGCCGCAAAGGCAGGCCCGACAACGGTGCCGAAACTGAAGCCGGAGGTGACAAAAGCGATCTCACTTTGTCGTTCCGAAGGCTCGGTCCGGTCCGCCACATAGGCCTGCGCCGCCGGGCTGGACCCCGAACCGATCAACCCGAAGACCGAACGTGAAAGGGCCAGGCACGCAAAGATGGCGAACGGCGCTGTGATGAATTCCGATACCGCTGCCCAGGATGACAGGAGCAGGAGAAACATTGAGAGCGAATATCCCGCGAGCCCAAAGGACGCGATCCGTCTTCGCCCATATCGGTTCGACTGCTTGCCCCAGAATGGCGACGACAGCGACCAGCATAGAGCTGAAAACGAAAAAATCGCTCCGGCCATCCAGTCCGGCAAGCCCAGGGTTCGGGTGAGCGGCGGGATCACCGCCGCGATCAGCATCGTATTTCCGGCACCAATCGCCATCAGCGAGAAGAACAGAATGAAAAACGCCCCGCGCCGGTTCGGCTGAGGCGTTTGTTCAAGTGTGCTCTGTGACTCGCTCATTCGCCCTGTTTGAGCGCATCGGCGACAAAATCAAGACCGCTCGTCCCCTCTCCTCGCGGATATCTTCGTCGCCTTTCACCGAAACGGGATTGAAAGGAAATCGCGCAATAGTGCGGCCTGAATTAGAGATCGGTGTGCCCGCATGGTCCAGTTGCTTGGATTTGTCATCGTATTGCTCATAGTCTCCGCCGCCCTTTTGGTGAGCGGTGGCCCGGCAGTCATGTCAGCATTGCCATTCGAACTGGCCTTAATCGGCGGCGCGGCCTTCGGAACGCTGCTGATCGGGAACTCAACATCCGTCGCGATCGCAGCTATGCGCGGCTTTGGGCAGGCTTTGCGCGGGGCGAAATGGTCGAAGCAGGACTATGCCGGACTCCTCACGATGATGCATGAGATGCTGCGCCGGGCGCGGCGCGGCGGGATCGTGGCGATAGAGCAGGACATTGAAGCGCCCGAAACGTCGAAGCTGTTTCAGTCCCAGCCGCGCCTTAGTAGCGACCCGTATGCCACAGGGCTCATCTGTGACAGCTTCCGCCTGATCGCGCTCGATCCGGCCATGCGCCGGCCGATCGCCACCTATTTGCAGGATCGCGTCGGCGAGATTGTCGAGGAAAGACAACGCGGGGTCACCGCGCTTCAAACTCTGGCGGATGCTCTGCCAGCGCTGGGCATCGTTGCGGCTGTGCTCGGCATCATCAAGACCATGGCGATGATCGATCAGTCGACTGCGGTGCTGGGTGAGATGATCGCCGCCGCCCTCCTTGGCACTTTTCTCGGCGTGTTCCTTGCCTATGGTCTTGTCGGTCCAATTGCCAACCGGTTCGGGCAGATTGTCGAGGAAGAGGCGGTTTATCTCGACACGATCGCCCGCATCATCACCGCCTATACGCAGGACACAGCGCCGCGAACCGCAATAGAAATGGCCCGGGCCGCGCTGCCTGTACACATCCGTCCCGACATGTCCGCGATCGATGAGCAACTCAGCGTGATCCGCCTCAGCGGGGCGCGCCGGGCAGCCTGAACGCTAAGCCTTTGCTGCAACAAAACCGCGAAATTTGACCGATCAGATTAAACGGATCGCAAAAGCCTGCCGGATAATATGCTGATCTATTGGTCATTCCGTCAGGAGTCCGCAAATGAGCGAACTGGTCAAACCAACTGAGCTGACTTTCACCCGAAAGTACTGGGCGAAAGGCCTGCCTGGACAGCTGGCCATGGGCCTTTCCGGGATAATCGCGATCCTGGTGGCGCTAAAAACCGTGACCTATGAGCCAGGGATCGAAGCGTCATTTCCTTATCAGGACCATTTCTTCCGTGTCTTGTCTTTTTCCGCTTTGACGATCTGGACAACGTTTGCCATCGGGATCCGCCGCCGCGGACCTGCTGCGATAATCACGCTCGGGTTTGCGATTTTCGTTGAACTGATCCTCGCGCCGATGCGCCAGGAACAATCGACGACGCTCGTCTCGACCAATTTCGGAATCGTGCTCGCCTATTGCGGAATGCAGCTCTACTGGCTGGATCTGGTAAAGCAGCGTTTGCGGAAATAAGTGCAGACAAAACAATCTAAACACTAGCAATCAGCCCCTCCGCGCCCTACTCTCAACAGAGTTCAACGGGGAGATTGGGCTTGTCTCGTTTTGAAGATTTAATCTCAACGGTCGCACAGTATCAGAATCTGGCCGCGGAGAATTACTCACGCGTGCGCAAACTTGCTGAAGAGCTGCGCGAAGGTCTGTGCGCATATATTGGCGCCATGGACGGAGTCTGCGTGCGGTTGGTCCCCCCGGCAGGTCCGTTCGAACCAAAAGATTATGGCGATCAGGCTTTCTCGGTCCCACCAAAAGGATTTCGCCCTCTGGGGGCGATCCTGTTCGGCCTCGCGATCCGCGTTTCGACCGGGACAGACTGGATGCGGGTCACTATGGAATGTCAGAAGATTGGTGAAGATTTCATCGCCCGTATCGTCGGAGGGGAAGACTATCGGTTGTCCATCCCACTCAAGGAAAATGATCCGGAGCCGTTCTACGATCATATTTACGAGCACGTCCTGGACTGGTTCAAAACCCAGATCGAGCGCTATGAGGCGGGTGACTATGGGGGGCGGGAGATTGGATTTGACATTTCCCGTTCTGAAACTGAAGCGATGGCCTGACGGGTCGGAGCGAGGCGAATAGATGGATATTGGAATTCTCCTGGCTGGCGCCGCCGGTAGCGACGTAATCTTTGCTTGCGCCTTGATCGGATCGCTGGGCCTTGGGGCACAATGGCTCGCCTGGCGCCTGCAAGCGCCGGCGATTGTGCTGATGTCGCTTTCCGGGCTCGCTGTTGGCCCGCTCTGGTCATTGATCTTTGGAACGCCGCTTCTCAGTCCTCAGGCGACTTTTGGCGATGTGTTCAGGCCGATCGTCTCCCTGGCTGTGGCGGTGATCCTGTTTGAAGGCGGGCTGGTTCTGAAATTCGAAAACCTGCGTGAGGCGGGCGCCGCTGTCCGACGCATGATATTCATTGGCGGACCACTGGCCTGGATCATGGGGACGATTGCAGCCTATTATGCCGCCGGGCTGGACTGGGCGAGCGCCGTCGTCTTTGCTGGCGTCATGGTGGTGACCGGACCGACCGTGATCATGCCGCTGCTGCGCCAGTCCAAGCTTGGCGGGCGTCCCGCGCAATTCCTGAAATGGGAAGGCATCGTGAACGATCCGATCGGTGCCCTGTTCGCGGTTGCGGCGTTCGAATTCATACGCGTCGCATCGCAGGGACAGAGCCTGTTTGGGGCCGGTCTGTGGATCATCATGGCGGCGTTTTACGGTATCGTCCTCGGCGTCCTGTTTGGCTGGGCAATGGCCAAGGCCTTCCGCGAAGGGTGGACGCCGGAATACCTGAAGGCCCCGCTCATCCTTGCCTCCATCATTCTCTGCTACACAATGGCGGAAATGTTCCAGAAGGAAATCGGCCTGGTCGCCGTGACCGCCTATGGAATGACGCTCGGCAATTCAAAACTTGCGGGTCTGACAGAGCTGCAGAAATTCAAGGAAGACATTGCCATCCTGCTCGTCTCCGGCGTGTTCGTGATGCTGACAGCCGACCTCACGCCGGCGATTATCAGTCAGGCTATCAACTGGAACACGCTCGCCTTCCTGCTGTGTATGCTATTCATCGTGCGGCCATTGTCTGTGTGGATCTCCACTTATGGCACGCTCAATCGAAAAGAGGCCATCCTGCTCGGCTGGATCGCCCCGCGCGGGATCGTCGCTGTGGCGGTTTCCGGCCTGTTCGGATCGCTCCTGGTCGATCTGTCGCGCGAAGGACGGTTCTTCTTTGAAGGCGCAGATCAGATCACGCCGCTCGCATTTGCCATGGTGTTCACGACAGTCGTACTGCACGGCTTTACCATTGGTCCGCTCTCAAGAGGTCTTGGCCTCGCCCGAAAGGAGAAACCCGGTGTGCTGATGGTTGGCGCGAATGCCTGGAGCGTTCAGTTTGCCACCGCTCTGGAAAAGAGCGGGATCGACGTCATCGTCGCCGACAGCAACTATCGCCGCCTGAGATCATCTCGCGATGCAGGCCTTGAGATTTTCATGGGCGAGGTCCTCTCCGAAGACGCAGAAATCAAGCTCGACCATGCCCGCTTTTCAACCGTAATCGCCCTGTCGACCAATGATTCCTACAACGCGCTGGTCTGCAGCCACTTTGCACCCGAAGTCGGTCGCCACATGGTCTACCAGCTGTCGATCAGCGATGATGAGGAAGAAAATGACGAGCGCGTGGTCAGCTCGAATGCCCGCGGACGCACTCTCATTCGACGGGGTCGGACCTATGACAGCCTGATCCGCGACCAATATCGCGGCTGGGAGTTCGCCCGCACACCGCTGACCGACAAATATTCGCTCGAACAGTTCCGGAAAGATCGCCCGCGGGCCGATATCGTTGCTGAATTACGCGCCGATGGCACGCTGGTTCTGCTCGGACCCAATCGAGAGGCGCGCGGCGGAGACGGTACGGTGCTGATCAGTTTCGCCCCGGCGTTGAAAGACGAAAAGCAAACGGCCGATCCCACCCCGCAGCCGGCTTAAGCTGCGCGCACGGCGTGCAGGTCACGGCCATGCTTGCGCAGCCAGGCACGCTCCCGCTTCCAGGTCGGGCGACATGTCTCAACATGTGCCCAGAACGCCGCGCTGTGATTCATTTCCAGCAAGTGCGCACATTCATGGGCGGCGACATAGTCGAGCACTTCCGGCGGCGCCATGATCAGTCGCCAGGAGAAAGCAAGTCGTCCGTCTGAGGTGCATGACCCCCATCGCGAGCGCGTATCCTTGACCGTGACGCGCCGCGCTTCGACGCCAAGCTGGTCGCAGTAGCGAATCACTGCGGTGGTAAGATCCTGCTTGGCTGCATTTTTCAAAAATCGTTCAACCCGCTGCCCGGTCGTTTCCGGCTGACCGGGTACGGACAGAATTTGCGGCTCACCCGCAATGAGTTTTGCCAGCCGTCCGTCGCCCTCGAGCGTGATCCGGCAGTCTTCTCCGCGTAGCTTGAACAGTGCGCCATCATCCAATACCAGATAGTCCGGAAGCGCTTGTAAATGCTCAGCAATCCAGTCGAGACGGTCGCGCGCAAACGCAGCCGCTTCACCGATCTTTCGCTTGCTGGGCGCGACCGCAACGGCTTCACGCCTGCGTTCGTCGAGGCGCAGGATCAGACGACGCGCTTTTGGGTTCACTTCAAGGCGAACATGAACAGTCTGGCCACTTTTTGTAACCAACGCCATCTTGTCGCCTTTATCGATAATCATTAAATACGCCTCGACAGATTTGTGCGATATGTCTAATGGAAACCGCCTAATTGGGGAATCGACTATGAAGAAATTAATGTTTGGTGCTGCAGCACTGGCTCTGGTGACGGCTTGTAACCAGGGTGACAAGCCAACCGAAGTAAACATCCAGGAGCCACAACTGAAAGAGCTCAGCGTCCGCGCCGGCGATCCTGCCGAAGCTGCGCAAGCCCTTGCCGCAATGTCGCTCAGCGAGAGTGGCGGCCTCCTGTCATTTGCAGGCAGCACCACGGACGGCGCAACCGCGACGTTCACAGACCTCACCATTACCGGCGAAGACGCGGTGAAAGTCGGCTCTCTCGTTTTTGAAGGCCTCGACATGGACAATGGTCAGGCAAATTTCGGCAAGATGAGCCTCAACAACATCACGATCTCTGAAGAAGGCGAAGATGTTCAGGTCAATCTCGGCTCGATCGAACTCATCAATCCGTCCGCGGAGCTGGCAGCATGGCTCGCTGCTGGTCTGAATGGCCAGGAAGCGCCATTCCCGGCCGCAGAAAACATCGTCTTTGACAGCTGGTCGATTAATGGTCTTTCCGGCGAATTCGCGGACGCCGATGCCGATGGAACATTCGGGATCGACAAGATCGAGATTCGCGACATGGTCGATCTCAAAGCCGCAAAGGCCGTGATCAGTGGCCTGTCGCTGAACGGTACAGATGCAACCGAAGGCATGAATTTTGACATCAAACTCGGCGGGATGTCGGCGACGAATGTCGACGCCAAGTTCGTCAAGGCGATCCAGGAAAATGTCGGCGACGAAGAAGCCCTGATGTCTGCAGTCATGGATCTCGCTTACGAGAACCCGATGGAACCCGGCTATGACAGCTTCACGCTGAGCGATTTCACCGCGGATGTTGCCGGTGCCTCATTCGCCATCCCGAGCATCGTCTCTGGCGTTGAGCGCAATGCGGCTGGCCAGCCAGTGAAATTTGTCACTCAGCCCTATACGATGACGCTGAAAGCAGACGCTGCTGGCGGTGAAGTCGGTGAAGCGCTGCTGCAGGGCCTGAGCGTCGTTGGCTATGAGGAGCTTGAGCTAAAAGGCGCAAGCGTCGCGTCCTACGACCCGGACAAGGACATCGTGGAATTTGATGCCGGAGCGAACTATCTGGAGCTGGTCGACGGTGCCAAGTTCAGCTTTGGCGGCAAAATTGAAGGCTACAGCTCTTACGCCAAGGATGCAGCGACTGCCTTCAATTTCGAAGATCTTGCAGCAGGCGCCGAGCCGGACCCGATGGCAATGACCAATGCCATGGGCAAGCTGACCATTCACGGCTTTGAATTCTCGATCGCTGACAATTCTCTGCTGGATCGCGCTTTCAATGCTGCAGCAACGTCTCAGGGCACAGATCCGACTGAGCTCAAGTCTCAGATCGGCATGGGCCTCGCCATGGCACCGATGATGGCCCAGGGCTCTGGCGTCGACATGGCGCTGGTCACCGAAGCCACGGGCGCGCTGTCCAAGTTCATCAGCGATGGCGGCACATTGACCATCAAGCTGGACCCGGCAACGCCGCTTTCGGTTGCCTCAATGATGGAAAACCCTGATCCTGCTGCCTATACGAAGGACTCGTTGGGCTTCACGGCGACACAAAAATAGTCGTCCACAGGTTTCAACCCAATCTTCAAGGCGCGCGGTGTTCAGCATCGCGCGCTTTTCTTTTGGTCGATGAAGTCGCATAAGAGCGCCCATGAAACTCGCATTCTTCGGAGATGTCGTCGGCAAACCGGGCCGGCAAGCTGTACTGGATCACCTTCCGGGCGTGCGCTCGGATCTCGGGCTCGATTTTGTCGTGGTCAACGCAGAGAACGCGGCGGGCGGCTTTGGCCTGACAGAGAAGATCGCCAATGAATTCTTCGATGCCGGTGCCGATTGCCTGACTCTCGGCGATCATGCCTGGGACCAACGCGAAGCGCTGACCTATATCGAACGCGAGCCGCGATTGCTGCGCCCTCTGAACTATCCGGAAGCTGCGAATGCGCCCGGCCAGGGGTCTCACCTGTTCGTTCTGCCGGATGGGCGGCGTGTCGGCGTGATCCAGGCGCAGGGCATCGTATTCATGCGGCAACTCCTGGATAATCCGTTCGGCGCCGTCGACGCCGCGCTCGACGCGATGCCGCTTGGCACCGTCGCCGACGCCGTGATTGTCGACATGCATTGCGAAGCGACATCGGAAAAAATGGCAATGGGGCATCATTGCGATGGCCGCGCAAGCCTGGTCGTGGGCAGCCATACGCATGTGCCGACCGCGGACCATATGATCCTGGCCGAAGGTACCGCCTATCAGAGTGATGCCGGCATGTGCGGCGACTATGACAGTGTCATCGGTATGCAGAAGGATAATTCCTTGCGCCGCTTCGCCACGCAGCTTCCTGGCCAGCGCTATGAACCGGCCCTTGGCGAAGGCACACTTTGCGGCCTTTTCGTGGAAACCGATGATGCCACCGGCCTCGCCAGACGCTGCGAACCCGTCCGGATTGGCGGGCGGCTGAGCCAGCTGCTGCCAGAAATCTAAAACCCTTCTTGTCAATAAACGTGCGGTCTTTATTCCCGGAGTGATAGAACTCGGGGGAGTGAGATGGAATCAAAACCAAGTATAGCCGCGTCGTCTGAAGCGGCGGAAACGGAACCGGTAGTTTCGTCGACGAAACCAAAGCACGCGTACGAAGACGGTCCCCGTTCGTTGAAAGGTCTCAGCCGTTGGGCCGTGATCAGCCTCATGGCGTTTATGATTGCCGAGTTCGTTTTCATCTGCATATCGGGATTTCTGATCTGGTTATACTTGCCCTCAACCGTGGTCCCATTCTCGCAGTCACAGTTGGAGATGATTGACTATTTCATCATCGGCGCCGGAATTGTTCAGACGGCCCTATTTTGGCTTTCGGTCATTTTTGTCGGACGGGTAACTTTCCGCGCGATGAAGAATCTCCACACCGTGGGTAGTAAACACCCGGATATGTCGCCCGGCTGGGCAGTGGGATGGTATTTCGTTCCCATCGCGAACCTGTGGCAACCTGCGCGCGGCATGAGCCAGATTTATAATGGTACTTACAACGCGGTCGGAGAATCACCCCCCACCGGATCTCGCATCGCCATCTGGTGGACCTGCTGGATCCTCACCAATATCTCAGCAAATGTCGCCCTTCGTATCGGTGGGCTGGACAATACGGGATTCGGAATAACCAGTTTCTCCTTTGACGGCGTCTCCTCGTTTTTCGGCGTGTTGAGCGCATGGGCTCTGATCCGCCTCATTCGTCCAATTACCGAGAAACAGGAATTGCTCAAGCATGGCGGTGTGGCGCACGTATTCGACTGATCGCACCTGTACCCTTTGATCTCCGACGCGGGCTGAGCTAAGCAGCCGGGATTGAGTTTAGACCGCAGGAGCCCCCGATGGCTGGCCATAGTAAATGGGCAAATATTCAGCACCGCAAAGGTGCGCAGGACAAGAAGCGCGCAGCGCTGTTTTCTCGCCTGTCCAAAGAGATCACCATTGCTTCCAAAATGGGCGGGCCAGACCCGGACGGAAACCCGCGTCTGCGCCTGGCCATTGCCAATGCGCGCGGCCAGTCCATGCCGAAGGACAATATCAAACGCGCTGTCGACAAGGGCCAGGGCGGCGGCGGCGAAGACTATGTCGACATCCGCTATGAAGGCTTCGGACCCGGCGGCGTCGGCGTGATTGTTGAAGCCTCGACAGACAATAAGAACCGCGCAGCCAGCGAGATCCGCTCTGCCTTCTCCAAGAATGGAGGCAATCTCGGCGAGACCGGCTCTGTTTCATTCGGGTTCGAGAATGTCGGTGAGATCCATTTCCCGCTGGAAGCCGGCGACGAAGACACGATCATGGAAGCGGCACTGGAAGCCGGCGCCAGCGATATTGTCACCGACGAAGACGGGCATTTCATCTACACTGAGCGCGAAGACCTGTCTGAGGTCGCCTCAGCGCTGGAAGGCAAGTTTGGCGAGGTTGAAGCCAAATCAACCAAACTGATCTGGAAACCGCAGAACACGGTCCCGATCGAAGGCGATGATGCGGATACGCTGATGCGCCTGCTGGATGTGCTGGATGATCTCGATGATGTCGCCAACATTTACGACAATTCCGAAATTTCTGCCGAGGAAATGGAGCGTCTGGCCGGATAGGTGACGTATTCTGGTCACGGCCGAACAAATATCTGTGAGTTATGAGAATTTTTCTCGCAATTTGCGGCGCGACTCGTCATATGCGCTTCACACCCGGAACCAAATTTCGAGATGATGATGCTGAAACTCACACATCCCACGTCCATTGCCCTGATGGCGGGCGGTCTTGCCGCTGCTGCGAGCTTTGTCTTTTCCGCTTTCGCAGAAAACAGCCCGGCCTCCATCGCAGACAACAAAAACCTCGAAACGGCGATTTTTGCGGGCGGATGTTTCTGGTGTGTTGAGAGCGATTTCGACAAGCTGGATGGCGTCCTCGAAACCGTGTCCGGCTATACAGGCGGAACGACCACCAACCCAACCTACAAGACGCACACAAAACAGGGGCACCTGGAAGCTGTGAAAGTCGTCTATGACTCATCCAAGGTCGAGTATGGTGAACTGGTCGACTATTTTATCCGCCACATCGATCCAACAGATGATGGCGGACAATTCTGTGATCGTGGCAACTCGTATCGCACAGCTGTCTTTGTCGACGGCGCCGACGAGCGCGCTGAAGTTGAAGCCCAGTTTGAAACGATCGACCGGGCGGGCATCCTGCCAGCCCCGATTGTGACCCGCGTGCTGGACGAAGTGGCCTTCTACGACGCCGAGACCTATCACCAGAACTATTACCAGAAAAACCCGGCGCGCTATAAGCTCTACCGGGTGGGTTGCGGCCGCGACAAACGCGTCGCAAAAGTCTGGTCGGGCGAAGGCGAAAGCTGACCTCCCCGCATCAATTGAAGCCACGAAACAGCAGCGCCGCTTGCACAGCGTGACCTGAGCGCCCAAATAGGCCTCTGGTGAATGACTGGATGCAAAAACATGACTGATATGGCCGCAAGCGAACACATTAAAGACTCCTCTGATCAGGCCTTCATGACCGATGTTGTCGAGGCGTCGAACACGCAGCCAGTTCTGGTGGATTTCTGGGCGCCCTGGTGCGGCCCCTGCCGCACGCTGACCCCGACGCTGGAAAAAGTCGTCAATGAGCAGGGCGGCAAGATCAAGCTGGTCAAGATCAATACCGAGGAACATCCCGGGATTGCCGGTCAAATGGGCGTTCGCTCGATCCCATCCGTATTTGCCTTCGACAAAGGCCGCCCCGTGAACGGATTCCAGGGCGCATTGCCGGAAAGCCAGGTGCGCCAGTTCGTACAGGATATTCTCAGCGGTACGGATGGCGCCAAACAGCTGAAGGACGCGCTTGAGCAAGCTGACCTCGCTGCGCAAGCGGGCGATATCGGCACCGCCGCACAGCTGTATGGCGCGGTGATGGAAGCCGATCCGACCAATCCGGCAGCGATTGCGGGACTGGCGCGATGCTATCTCGCCAATGGCGATCACGACCGGGCGCGTCAAATTCTCAGCATGGCGCCTGAAGACAAGGTGAATGATCCGGCGATCAAATCTGTCCGGACCGCGCTCGATCTGATGGCAGATACCCCGCTCGACGAAGACATGGCGAGTGCCCGGGAAATGGTCGCCGCCGAGCCGGAAAATCATGAGGCGCGTTTCGAACTGGCGGAAAAACTGATCGGACAAGGCAAGAATGCCGCCGCGGCCGATCATCTGCTGACGATCCTGACCGACAATCTCGAATGGGGTGAAGGCAAAGCGAAAGCCAAACTGCTCGAGATCTTCGAAGCCGCGGGACCAAAGGATCCTGTGACAGTCGACGGTCGCCGCCGCCTCGGGTCCCTAATGTTTGCGTGATCATACGGATTCACATCTCGCCCGATCCCCGTTTCGGTCCATAATGTGTTATGAGCACTGAAAGCGAGTCTGATCCGTGACCATCGAAACCTATCGCAAGCTCTCTGACCTTCCGGAAACCATTCCGGTGTTTCCGCTGGCCGGCGTTTTGCTATTCCCACGATGGTCGCTGCCACTCAACATTTTCGAGCCGCGCTATCTGAACATGATTGACGACGCGATGCGCGGTGATCGCATCATTGGCATGATCCAATCGCAAGGCGGTGATCCCCAGGTCCCGGAACTTGCCGCCGCAGGCTGCGCGGGACGGATTACCTCCTACTCAGAGACCGATGATGGCCGCTACCTCATCTCGCTGACCGGGATTTGCCGGTTCGGCCTTGGCGAGGAATTGGTCGTAGAGACGCCTTATCGTCAGGTGCGGCCGGACTGGCAGGCGTTTGGAACCGACCTCGTCGCGCCGCCGGACACAAACCTGCCGCAGCGCCCTGACCTGGTGCGCGCCTTGAAACGCTATACGCAGATCAATTCCCTGGAGGTTGACTGGGAAGCGGTTGAGAATGCGCCGATGGAAACTCTTATCAACGCGCTGTGTGCTGGTTGCCCGTTCGGCCCGCTGGAAAAACAGGCCTTGCTCGAAGCGCCTGGCGTGAGCGAACGCGCTGAAACCCTGATTGCTTTGCTTGACATGGACATGCCTGGCGATGACAGCTCGACCTTGCAATGACTGATACGACCAGCGCCCCCTCTTCCGCACCCTGCGGCGTCAGCCCGCGCCTGCTGGAACTGCTGATCTGCCCGGTGACGGGTGGACCGCTTATCTTTGACCGCGAGACGTGTGAGCTGATCTCAAAGAAAGCCAAGCTCGCCTTCCCCATCAGAGATGGACTGCCGATCATGCTGGAGAGCGAAGCCCGCGATCTGGAGACGCCGTAATGAGCCATCGCGCCTGGCCGACAGAGCTCAAATTCTCGAAAAGCAAGCGCGCCCTGACCATCGCTTATGATGATGGCACGGCGTTTTCGATCCCTTACAAGACGCTGCGCCTTGAGAGCCCGTCAGCCGAGGTGCAAGGCCATGGCAGCGGCCCGAAACCGCCACCACCCGTGATCAGCGATGATCTAGGGGTCGACAAAGCTGACCCTGTCGGGCGTTACGCGGTTCGTATCTTCTTCAGCGATGGTCATTCCAGCGGCCTGTTCACCTGGGCCTATCTGCGTGAGCTGGGCGAAAAGCAAGCGGCTGCGTAAGCCCCCCTTACCGGCGCACCGTTTCATGCCTATATGGGGCCAGCACAGAGGCTGGGGCGTTCGAGGACGGTCAGCTATCCGCCGACCTTAAGTTCCGTCAGGGAGCTGGCTCTGGACTGGACCGTGGTCCTATCTAACCGGCACCCACCTAGTCTCTAGGTCGACGGGATACGAGTACCCAAGACGGCGCTTTCGGTCCTGTGCGCTCACCGCTGAGGCGGCACCCCATGCGGACATGAGAGCAAGCGCGCCTGTTCAACCAACATGGTGAAACCATCATGACCGAGGGTTCAAGACGGCTTGTTGCTCGGAAACCTAAATAAAGTCGAAGCCGAAGCCGCTAGCCGGCCCTATCCACCAACGCGGCGTTCCTGGCCTTCCCAATAGGGTTCGCGCAGGTCCTTGCGCAGGATCTTGCCGGATGGATTGCGCGGAAGGGCCTCGATGAAATCGACTGATTTCGGGCACTTGTAGCCGGCAATCCGCTCTTTCGCCCAGGCAATGATGCTCTCCGGCGACGGATTGGTGCCGTCCTTGGCGACGACGATGGCTTTTACCGCCTCACCCCATTTCTCGTCCGGGATGCCGATCACGGCCACATCGGCGACCTCCGGGTGACCAAAAATGCCATTCTCGACCTCAGCCGGATACACGTTCTCGCCGCCGGAAACGATCATGTCCTTGACCCTGTCATGGATGA
Source organism: Henriciella sp. (assembly GCA_041984335.1). Lineage (GTDB taxonomy): Bacteria > Pseudomonadota > Alphaproteobacteria > Caulobacterales > Hyphomonadaceae > Henriciella. The sequence continues at coordinate 187,121 of JBHIYI010000002.1, forward strand.
ACAGGAAGCCGTCCTCATCAAAATATCCGGCATCGCCTGTGTAAAAGAAGCCATCGCGGATCGATTCTTCTGTCGCTTCCGGACGGTTCCAATAGCCCTTCATAACGAAACCCGACTGGATAACGATCTCGCCGACCTCACCGGTCGGAACAGGCTGTCCATCTGCATCGACGCAGCGGACGATTGTCTCTGGATAGGGCACGCCGCAGGAGCGCAATTTGCCCCAGCTCGGATCATGCGCCTCCGGTGGCAGGTAGGTGCCGCCGCCGACGGTTTCTGTCAGACCGTAGAGCTGTGTGAAACGCGCGCCCATGACGTCGACTGCGAGCTTGAGCAGATCTTCGGTAATCGGGGAGGCGCCGTAGAAAACCTGCTTCAGCGTCGAATAATCGCGCTCGCGGAAATCCGGCATCTGCGACAGCATCAAAATAACCGCAGGCACCCAGAAGGCGTGATTGATCTTCTGGCTTTCAATTAGCTCGAGGATCTCGGCTGGGTTGATCTCGGGCAGGACCACCGTTCGTGCACCTTGCGCGGCTGCTAACACCCCAACATTCACGCCGGCGACATGGAAAAGCGGCATCGCGTTCATGACGGTTTCACCAATACGATAGCTCGCCCAGTCCAGTGCTGCCGCCTGCTCCATATAGGAGCGATAATTGGCATTGGTCAGCATGACGCCCTTTGGCAGACCAGTTGTGCCAGAGGTGTAGAGTTGGATCACATCGTCATCATCATGGGTCTTGATATCCGGCGCTGCGCAATCCTGACTGTCACGCCAGGAAACGTATTCGGGCCAGCCTTCGCGTTCGCCTTCGACCGAGATGACATGCTGAAGATGCGGGCATTCATCCTTGATCTGGTCGATCATGTCGAACCATTCGGGGCCGACAAACAGGACAGAGACCTGGGCATCTGACAGGATGAATTGCACTTCTGGCGCGGCCAGGCGCGTATTCACAGCGTTCATGACAGCGCGGATCTTCGCCGCGCCGTACACCATCTCATAATAGACCGCGGTATTCTTCGCCAGGTATCCGACCCGCTGATTGGCGCCCACGCCTAAATCTGCAAGCCCATTGGCAACTTGATTGGAGCGTGTGTTCAGGTCGGCAAAACTGGTACTTTCGCCCTTGTACCAGAGCGCCGCTTCATCACCGCGTTGCTCAGCCTGAACACGCGGAATATCCGCAACGTGGGGCATCAGTTTTGTGTCGAGCATGTCGATCCACCTCCCAAAGGTATCAAATTCAACTGTTTAGGCGCGCTAAGCGCTCTTCTTAAGATTTAAGCTAGGCAAATCGGGCGCAAGGTCTAGTCATAAGTCTCGCAGAACAGAACACTTTTTGGAGATTTACGATGACTCAGGGCTTTTCAACGCGCGCTTTACACGCAGGAGCTGCACCAGACCCGGTCACAGGATCCCGCGCCCAGCCCATCCACCAGACGAGCAGTTTTGTGTTCAAAGACGCCGAACACGCCTCGAAACTGTTCGCCCTGCAGGAGTTTGGCGACATCTATACAAGGATCGGAAACCCGACCACCAGCGCGCTTGAAGCCCGGATCGCTGATCTTGAGGGTGGCACAATGGGGCTCGCCACCGCGTCCGGACATGCGGCGCAGCTTCTGACGTTCCATGTCCTAATGGAGCCCGGCGCGAAAATCGTCGCCGCCAAGCAGCTGTATGGCGGCTCGATCAACCAGCTTGGCCACGCCTTTAAAAAGTTCGGCTGGGACGTCGAATTCGTCGATATTAGCGACCATGCCGCAGTTGAGGCGGCGGTGGATGACAAGACCCGCGTGATTTTTACTGAGAGCCTCGCCAATCCGGGCGGGATCGTCACCGACATGGCTGCGATCGCCGCCATCGCGGAGAAACACGGCATTGTCTATGTCGTCGACAATACGATGGCCTCGCCCTATCTGTGCCGCCCGCTCGAGCATGGTGCGCACGTGGTGGTGCACTCACTGACAAAATTTATCGGCGGGCACGGCAACTCGATTGGCGGCATGATTGTCGATGGCGGGCGCTTCAACTGGAAAGCCCATGCTGACAAATATCCGACCATGGCGACGCCGCAGAGCTTCTACAATGATCTGACATTTGCTGAAGGGTTCGGGGCCTTGCCGCTCGGGCCAGACGGACAAGAGGTGGATATCGCCTTCGCCATCGCCGCCCGCGCGTTCAGCCTGCGCGATCTCGGCCCGGCGCTCTCGCCGTTCAACGCGTTCATGATCATGACAGGCTGCGAGACGCTACCGCTTCGGATGGCAAAGCATTGCGAGAATGCGCTCGCCGTCGCGAGCTATTTGCAGGGTCATGAGAAAGTCAGCTGGGTCCGCTATGCCGGGCTTCCAGGTGATGACTATCATGCGCTGGCGCAGACATATTGCCCGAAGGGCGCAGGCGCGGTGTTCACGTTCGGTCTGAAAGGCGGGCATGAAGCCGGGGTCAAACTGGTAGAGAGCGTTCAACTGTTCAGCCACCTCGCCAATATTGGCGATACCCGCTCCCTGATCATTCATCCCAGCTCGACCACGCACAGCCAGCTGTCCGATGCGCAGAAGACGGCTGCCGGCGCGGCGCCTGATACGGTTCGTTTGTCCGTCGGGATTGAAGATGCCGCTGATATCATTGCCGATTTGGAGCAGGCGCTGGCAAAGCTCTGAGCGGGGCGTCAATCCACTCTTCCATTCCGGGTAAAATCCCGCAAAGATAGCCCAAAATCTGTCTGGGGAGGCATCCGGTATGGCCGACGCTCAAAGCATCATTCTTCATCAATTCGAGCGGTCGCCGTTTTCCGAAAAGATCCGGCTGGCCCTGCGGATGAAAAATCTCGGCTGGGCTGCGGTGGATATTCCTTCGATCATGCCCAAGCCGGACCTGACGCCGCTCACCGGCGGATATCGCCGCACACCCGTGATGCAGATTGGCGCGGACATTTTCTGCGACACCTCGCTCATGCTGATCGAGCTGGAGAAACGGTTTCAGATCCCGGCCCTGAACCTCCCGGGTCATGAAGGTCTTGCCAAGATGGTCGGGGCCTGGACAGACGGAAAGTGGTTTCAGACGAGCGTTGCCATCATTTTCGGCGCTGTCGGCGATCAGATGCCGCAAGCCTTTATCGATGACCGTACGAAAATGTCAGGACGGCCCTTCGATGTCGACGCGATGAAGGCTGCCGCGCCGATCATGCGCGATCAGTGGCGCAGCCAATTGTTGTGGATCGAAGAGCGTCTGGATGGCGGTCGCCGCGCGGGCACAGGCGACTGGCTGGTCGGTACCAAGCCCGGCATGGTCGATGTTCACGCCTTCATGAACCCCTGGTTTGTTGAAAAGAATATCCCGGATTTTCTAGAAGAGTGTTTTCAATCGGCGCCGCAGACGCGGGACTGGTATGCCAGGCTGAAAGAGTTCAAGGGCCAGGCACCTGAAATGATCAGCGGTGCTGATGCGGTTCAAATCGCCCATGATGCTGCGCCGCGCCTGAAAGCTGCTTCGACGTCCGGAGATCTCAGGGATTTTCAGCCGGGTGCCCGAGTCGCGATCGCGCCGGACGACTATGCCAAGGACTGGGTTGAGGGCGATCTCGTCATCGCCAATGCCGATCGGGTCATCATCGCACGCCAGGACGAACGCGCTGACAATCTGCACGTTCATTTCCCGCGCGTCGGCTATGTCCTGCACCGCGCCTAGCAGTCCGCGTCGAAGCGATAGGCCACGAAGTGGACAGGATCGCCGTTCGAATAATTCAGCGCATAGACCGGATCCGATGTCGTCACGCAGAGCGGCGTGAAATTGGCCTGGTCCAGAATATCGTCGCGGATTTGCGTCGCCGGCGGAATGCAATCCTCACCCAGCGCTTCGCATTGTGCCTTGGAGCTGCCCGCGCCTTCCAGATTGATCAGATAGACCACCGGATACGCCCCAAGATCTGACGGCAGCGTCAACGGCGTTTCTGGCGGGTGCAGGTTTTGCGTCCCGAGCGTCATCACATAGGACGGCTCGGCATACCCGACTGCCAGCACGCGCTGCGGACTGTCCCAGCCTTTTTCGCAGACCTCACCCGGGACACCGCAGACGTCCTGAAGCGCCAGGCGGGCGCTTTCGGTCGGCTGCACCCAGAGCTGCGCCGGGATGAAATAGGTGCGCACATGCCAGCCGAGGAACAGGCTCGCGCTGATCGCGAACAGGGCCGTCAGACCGATCCGCCGTGCCGCGAATGTCACAACAGAGAGCAGGAAGACAGCGCCGCCCACCCACCAGAGCCATAAGGGGAAACTGAGCGCGCTCGCCCATTGTTCGAGCGCGGCGTCGGCTTCGATCGTCTTGAAATCACCCGCCGCTTCGGTCTTGATCAGCTTCGCCGCGAGCGGTGAGCTGGCAAAGACCAGCAACGCCCCGCCGAACGCATAGATGCCGAAACTCAGCCATTTCGAGACCGGGACTTTCGCGCCATCGAGGAGCTTGATTCCCGCCCAGCCGCAGAGCAATCCAAAGGCCGGATAGGCTGGCAGAATATAATGGCTGAGCCGGGTTGGCATCAGCTCGAAGAAGATCGTCGTCAGCACCGCCCATGCGGCAAGGAAGCGAATAGCTTGCGTTTCGTCCGAGACGGGCTGCGCGTCGCTGATTGCCCAGCGTTCGCGCCATCGGGACTGGGTCGCGAGATACCAGAAGGCAAAGATGATCAGGGCGGGATAGGCAGATGGCGCGCCATTGCCGATCTCGCCGGGCAGGATCCAGGTCGCGAGCGCGGTCAGCCCGCCAAGGGCCGCAAAGACCAGCAGCGCATCGGTTCCGCGTTTTCGGGCAGCATCGCTACCCCCGCGCACTTGTTTCCAGGCGAGCGTCGCCCCCGGAATGAGCAGTAAGACAGCCGGAAAGAACCAGACCGGAATATGGCTGAGATGATAGAGCGGCCAGCCCGCATGGCCTTCCGAAGCGCCTGCGAATTTGTCCTTCAGGTCCTTGCCGACGGCGCCCTGCAGGAAGGTCCCGTCGGTCGCGAACTGAATGGCGATCAGCCAGGGCAGGAACATCGCAGCGGCGAGGGCCGGGCCCGGCCACCAGATCAGAGGACGCCACCAATCACCGCCTTTGCCCTCACCGGATTTCGCCCAGACCCAGGCTCCGAACCCGGCATAGGCCGCCACCATCGGCGTCACCGGTCCCTTGATCAGCAAGCCGCAGCCCATGATGAACCAGAAGAGAAGCGCCATTTGCTTCGGTTTGCTCGCCTGGCCCATATATAAACGCGCGAGCGCGCCAATTCCCCATGTGGTCAGGAAAACCAGCACGCCATCCGTCTTGGAAATATGCGCTTCACTTGTCAGGAGCAGCGTCGCCCCGAACAAGGCTGCGCCGAGGAATGCCGCCCTTCGGCCAATCAGGACGATCCCGCACCAGAAGGTTGCCAGCGTCGCCAGAGCCGCGCCAAGCCAGCTCGGCACACGATAGGTCCAGATCTCCAGCCGATCGTCGTCGCCGAGGAGCTGCGTCGCTCCCGATTGCAGCCAGTGAATGCCGGCGGGCTTCTTGTTGCGATACTCATCCTGATAGCGAATGATCAGATAGTCGCCGGTCTCGATATATTGCTTGGAGGCCTGCGCGAAGCGGCTCTCATCGCGGTCAAGCGCGGGCAGGTTGAACACACCGGGCGCGGCTGCCGTGAAGGTAATCGCGAACAAGATGAGCCAGGCCTTCCAGCCAGACGAAAGTCGGTCGAGCATTTCCATGCCAGCCTCATAGCTTTTGCATTGCCCGTTGAACAGCGCTTCGATGCGCTCTAGCACTGATGAATCAGAAATGACGGGAGCGGGCATGACCTGGTGGTTCAAGATAGATTTGTGGAAACGCGTGATCGCGGCGCTCGTGCTTGGGCTCGCGGTCGGCCTAGCAGTGCGTGCAAGCATGGGTTCTGAGGCGGGGGGCGATTTCGCAGAGATCTGGATCAAGCCATGGGGAGAACTCTTTTTACGATTGATCAAGATGCTGATTGTGCCTCTTATATTCACGACCCTTGTGTCAGGCGTCATCGCCATGGGCGACCCAAAGCGGCTTGGTTCCCTCGGGGGACGAGCAATAGGCATGTATTTCGGAACAACGGCAATTGCTGTAACGTTGGGTCTTGCAATGGGTTCGATTTTTCAACCCGGCAAAGGCCTATCTGCTGAGACGTTTGCTGCGGCGGATATCTCAGACGTCGAGGAACGGAAGCAGGCGGCCGAAGCTGCTGGCGGTCTCAGCGAACGTTTGATGGAAATCGTACCCCTCAACCCGATAGAAGCGCTAGCGAGCGGCGACATCCTACCAATTATATTCTTCGCCGTGATGTTCGGCGTTGGTATCTTGATGGCGGGTCCGATTGCAAAAAGTGTAGGCGGTTGGTTTGACGGAGCAGCCGAAGCAATGATCAAGGTCACGATTATCGTAATGGAGACGGCACCCGTCGGCGTATTTGCTCTGATTGCATATCAAATGGCAGAACATGGTTTTGGCATACTGCAAAATCTTGGAATGCTTGCCATCGCGCTCTATCTAGCTTGCGCTATCCATATTGTTCTGACCTATGGTAGCATCATAAAGGGCGTTCTGCGCTTACCCTTTGGTCGGTTCTTGAGCGGAATCACCGATGCCCAAGCTGTTGCCTACTCCACTGCAAGTTCCTCTGCCACCTTGCCTGTGACTATCACGTGTGCGGAGGAAAACCTTGGTGTCGATAAGGCGGTAGCCGGATCCGTTTTACCGCTGGGAGCAACAATTAACATGGACGGCACGGCTATCTACATCGGTCTCGTCGCTTTGTTTGGTGCGCAGGCCCTGGGCATCGACATGTCCTTGGGAATGTACGTCATTGTCGCAATAATGGCGTGTTTGGTATCGATTGGCGCGGCTGGCATTCCGAGCGCCGGACTCTTACTGTCCGTGGCTGCATTGCAGCAGATCGGCATAGATGAGGGTCAGGCGCTCCTTATTGTGGGATTCATTTACCCCTTCGACCGGCTGCTCGACATGATGCGGACCCTCACCAACGTGACAGGTGATGCCGCCGTTGCCACCGCCGTCGCGAAATGGGAAGGCGAGCTCGACGAAGCAGTGTTTCGCGCCGAAGACAATTTGTCGGCGCATGTCGATGATCGGGAAAAGCCGCTTACGACCTAAAGAACGGAGCGGACGATCTCGCCGATCATCTGGGCTTCGGCTTCGCGCGGAGACCCTTGCCGCCAGGCGATACCAATGCGGCGGCCAATCATCGGTGTCTTGAACGGGCGCAGCTCCACATCAGCGCCGGAGGTGACGCCGGCATCAATGGCGAGCTTGGGCAGCAGAGAGATGCCAAGGCCGCCCGCCACCATATGGACCAGTGTCGGCAGGCTCGTCGCCGTCACATCCGCGCCGCTGCGTTTGCTCGGCAGGCGGCAGACCGAGAGGGCATGATCACGCAGACAATGGCCATCCTCGAGCAGGAGAAGGTCCTCATCAGCGAGGTCGGATGAGGAAAGTTCCGCACTGCGCATCAAGTCATGATCCGTCGGCGCAACCAGCATGAATTCATCATCGCCGAGTTCCATCGTCACAATTCCTGAAGCATCCCAGGGCAGCGCGATAAGGGCCGCGTCGAGCTTGCGGGCGCGCAAGGCTTCTATCAACCGCTCGGTCTGATCTTCGCGTAGATAGAGTTTCAGGCCAGGATGCGCCTTGCGCAGCGCCTTCAATGTCCGCGGCAACAGGAATGGCGCAATGGTGGGAATAGCGCCCAGTCGAAAAGACCCCGATAATGGCGCTCCGGCCTGGCGCGCAGCAGATACGAGGTCCTCAGTATCAGACAGGATGCTGCGGGCCCGCTCAACCGCGGCCTCGCCCGCCTGTGTGAGAGACGCGCCGCGCGACTCGCGCTCGATCAGTTGCACTCCGAGCAATCCCTCAACTTCCTTGATCGCAGCAGACAAAGTGGGCTGCGTGACATGGCAGGATTCCGCCGCACGCGAGAAAGAGCCATGATCGGCAATCGCGCAAAGAAATTCGAGCTGTCTCAGGGTCGGCAAATGCATAGTCAAAACCTATACAAGCATACGTAATTATCAATTATTTTTCTGCCGCGCGTTCCTCTATATCGATCACAACGAGTTGATCAGATGATCCGATTTGTCGCTTGAACAGCGCCCATTTCGCCCCATCTGATCATTACGAGCCGAGGATGATCGGCTCTGTAAAATACGCACGGCGGCATCCGATCCCAAATCCCTCATGCTGCCGATTCTGCGTGGTCCTGCCGGGCCCCTTTCCTCCCCCCAAATAAGGTTATCCGGCAGGACCGTTCGCGGTTGTTTCGAAACCCATTCATTTGCCCGCAGGCGAGATTTGACTTGCACGGGCGTCAATCTCTGTCACCTTGGGATATTATGGACCTGTCTGCCCCTGGCCTCGAAAATGACCTGATCCGGCTTGAGCCGCTTACCGAGCGGTTCCGTGAAGATCTCCGCAATAGCGGCGCCATCGAATATATGTGGTTGTCCTTGCCAGCGATCCAGCGCGGCGCAGGGTTCGATTCCTATTTTGATCATGTGCTCAGGCAGGGCGATGCCGGCGAGGTGCTTGGCTTTGCGTTGCTCGATCCGAACGATAATGACCGCTTTGTCGGCGTCACGGCGCTGATGCATCCGAACAAGATGCATCGACGCGTGCGGCTCGGCTATACCTGGCTCGAACCTCATTTGCGCGGTCACGGGGTGTATGCCGCGATTCAGAAACTGTTGATCCAGCGCGCCCTGGACTGGGGGGCCAAGCGGATCGAATGGTATGTCGAAGAGCGCAACACACGTGCCGTCCGCGCGATCGAATCCATTGGCGCCCTGAAAGAGGGCGTGCTGCGCCAATATGAAAAATTCGCAGATGGCGAGTGGCTGGATGTCGCTGTCCTGTCCATGTTGCGGGATGAAGCCAAGGCCGCCGTTCATCGCCTTGATGCAATCATGGCCACCTCCGAGACTTGATTCTTGCCCCCGCACGTGCTTTAGGCGCGCAACAATCACCGCACTGACAGTACGTGCGCGTTGACCGGGACATGCTCATAGCGGGAGCCCGGCGATGTCCCCCACTCGGCGAAGGCTCGCTCAGTGGGGCGCTACTGCTTTGTTCGGAGGGTTTGAGCGCCTATCTCTAAATAGAGGGCTACAGGAGTGACGCGATGTTTGACGCGCTGACAGACCGCCTCGGCGGGGTATTTGACGGACTACTCGGGCGCGGTGCGCTGTCCGAGAAAGACGTGACGGCTGCGCTGCGTGAAATTCGCGTGGCGCTGCTTGAGGCCGACGTTGCCCTGCCCGTAGTCAAGGACTTTATCGGCTCGATCAAGGACAAAGCCGTCGGCGAAGACGTCATCCGCTCAGTCAAACCCGGCCAGCAAGTGGTCAAGATCGTCCATGATGGCCTCGTCGAGCTGCTGGGCGGCGAAGATGCCGAGACTGGCCTGCGCGTCGACAACCCGCCCGCTGTCGTGATGATGGCGGGTCTGCAAGGCTCCGGTAAGACCACCACAACGGGTAAGCTCGCCAAGCGCCTTTCCGAACGCGACAAGAAGAAAGTCCTGCTCGCCTCGCTCGACACGCGCCGTCCGGCGGCGATGGAGCAGCTCGCCATTCTTGCCGATCAGTGCAATGATCAGGTTTCCGCGCTGCCCATCATTAAAGACCAGAGCCCGGCCGAGATTGCCCGGCGCGCCCTGCAAGCGGCCAAGCTTGGCGGTTATGATGTGCTCTTCCTCGATACGGCGGGCCGGACCTCCATCGATGAACAGATGATGGCTGAGGCGAGCGAGATCGCCCGGATCGCCAATCCAAACGAAACTCTGCTGGTTGCCGACTCGCTGACCGGTCAGGACGCTGTTGAAACGGCAAAACGCTTCCATGAACGCCTGCCGCTCACCGGTCTCATCCTGACAAGAATGGATGGTGATGGCCGCGGCGGTGCGGCGCTGTCCATGCGCGCGGTGACGGGCCTGCCGATCAAGTTTCTCGGCACCGGCGAAAAGCTGGACGGTCTCGACGCCTTTGATGCCAAACGCCTGGCAGGCCGCATCCTTGGTCAGGGCGACATTGTCTCACTGGTGGAAAAAGCCGGCGACCAGATGGACGCCGAAAAAGCCGAGAAGATGGCCAAGAAAATGGCCAAGGGTCAGTTCGACCTCGACGATCTCGCACAGCAGCTCCAGCAGATGCAGAAAATGGGCGGCCTTGGCGGCATTATGGGCCTCCTGCCCGGTGCCAAGAAAGCCAAGCAGGCGCTCGACGCCTCTGGCATGGATGACAAGGTGATTGCTCGTCAGGCGGCAATTATCTCATCCATGACCAAAAAAGAGCGCGCCAAACCTGCCCTCCTCAATGCCTCCCGTCGCAAGCGCATTGCCGCCGGCGCCGGGGTCACTGTGCAGGACGTGAACCGCGTCCTGAAAATGCACAAGCAGATGGCCGGCATGATGAAGAAAATGTCCAAAGGCGGCATGAAAGGCATGATGAACATGATGGGTCAGGCCGGGGTCTCCCCTGCCGACCTTGCCAAAATGGGTGGCGGCGCAGCGATGCCAGGCGCAGGCGGCATGCCGAACATTCCAGGGCTGACGGGGGGCAAGAAATGACCGCTCCACAAGATCAGCTCGCCCAATACCGCGCCAGTATCGATAATCTCGATGCTATCCTGCTGCACACGCTGGCGGAGCGGTTCAAAGTTACACAGGCTGTCGGTGAGCTGAAAGCGGCGCATGACATGCCGCCCGCCGACAAGGCCCGCGAGGCGCGCCAGATTGAGCGCCTGCAGACGCTCGCCAAGGACAGCGGGCTCGACCCGGTCTTTGCCGAAAAGTTTCTGAATTTCATCGTCGCGGAAGTTATCCGCCACCACGAAAAACTGCGGGAGAGCAAATAATGCGCCCTCTTGCACCCATGCTCAGGATGAGGGCTCACGCCATCTCACCGAGCAAATCTGAGATGCCGAGACATTAGGAGTAAACCATGGCCCTCAAAATCAGACTCGCTCGAGGCGGGTCAAAAAAGCGTCCATTCTATAGCGTTGTCGTTGCCGATAGCCGCATGCCACGAGATGGCCGTTTCATCGAAAAGATTGGCAGCTATGACCCGCGCCTGCCGAAAGACAGCGACAGCCGCGTGCAGATTGATGGTCAGAAAGCTGCTGACTGGATCAAGAAAGGCGCCAAGCCAACCGATCGCGTCGCCCGCTTCCTGAGCCATATCACGCTCGAAGGCGAGAAGGCTCCAATCTATGGCTGGACGGCTGGCAACAATCCGCAAAAGGGTGAGCCTGGCGCAAAAGCTAAAGAGCGTCTTGAAGAAAAAGCTGACAAAGAAGCTGCCCGCAAGGAAGCTGAAAAAGAAGCCAAGGCGGCTGCAAAAGCCGAAAAAGAAGCCGCAAAGGCTGAAGCTGAAGCTGCTGAGGAAGCCCCAGCAGAAGAAGCAGCCGCCGAAGAAGCACCGGCTGAAGAAGCTGCTGCGGAAGAAGAAGAGAAAGCCGAGTAGGTTTCACCTCGAACCCATCGCGAGAAAGCCCTGGACCCATGTCCAGGGCTTTTTCTTTTTCATAGGCACGGTCTTCGCGCTCCGCATTGCCAACGCAAGTTGGCATCCATGGCGGCTGGCTGGAGTGTGCCCTCAACCGCCATAGGTCCTGAATTTCGTCAGGAATACGGCGCGTTGGACACGACCATCTCAGTCCTCGTCTTCCAAAAACGCCGCAAACGCCTCAATCCCCTTCAGATCCTCGCGCAGGCGATCCTGTTCGGCGGGAGAGACCAGATTGTTCAATATTGGCTGCGTCAGGATCAGGTGGCGGACCACACCCGCGGCGACTGGCATGCCGCGCGCCAGGGTTTGCGCGCTGACAAACCAGGTCACGCCGCGCGGATGCATGAAGGCATTGCGCGCCTCAACAAGGCGCTCGAATGCATGCCGCGCCGCGGCGCTGAAGGGTAGTGTGAAAGGCGCAGGTAGGCGGTCTTTCGAAGCCGCGCGTAGCAACAGCTCCGTCCCTCCGGCCTGGGCCGGGATCGTATCGCCCGCCGCGCGTAGGGCAATTACCGCGGCCTGCTGCGCCATCAGCACCGCGCTGGTCGGCACCCAGGGATCGTACGTCTCCTCCGTCACGCACAGGCCGAAGCGCGACAGGGTGAATCCGACTGTATCGAGCAGCTGCGATTCCGGCGTCATTGAGAGGCTGCCGCATCAACCTCCGGCTGCTTTCGAAAATCCCAGCCTGTATCGGCGGCGATATAGGCGAAGGCGGCATAGACCGCGATGTTCTGGCGAAATTCTTCCGGATCAATCTTGTCGAACGTATCATCGGGGGTGTGGTGATAGTCGAAATAGTCGATCCCGTTCTGGCCCGGGGTGACTACCGGGACGCCGCTGCGGGCGAGGATGCCAATGTCGGGACCGCCAAAGGCGCGATTGTCGTCCGGTGTCACGCCGAGCGGCATGAGGATCTGCTGGATCGTGCGGGCATAGGGCAGAGCGGCCTCGCCAAAGCGGGTCTGGAACCGCCAGATCGGCCCCGCCCCAAAATCGCTCTCTGACGCCAGCACATGCTTGTCGAGATTGTCGCCATGCTCACGCGCATAGGCGGTTGCGCCAAACAGGCCGACTTCTTCGGCACCGTACAAGACAACACGGATCGTCCGCCGGGGGCGCTCCGGAAGCTCGGCGATCAGCTTGGCTGCGCCGACGACAATCCCGCACCCTGCGCCATCATCCAGCGCGCCCGTGCCCAGGTCCCAACTATCGAGATGGCATCCAAGCAGGACAATCTCATCTTTCAGGTCGGTGCCCGTGATCTCAGCGATGACATTTCCAGACGGCGCATTGGTCTTAATTTCGGTCTGAATATTCACCGAGACGGTGACCGGACCGCGATCGAGCAAGCGGGTCAGCTGGTCTGCATCCGGACCCGAAATCGCCGCGGCCGGGCCTGCCCCTTCCGCGCCATCGCGCGCCATGATGCCCGTATGCGGCATGCGATGGGGCTGAGTCCCGACTGACCGGATCAGGCAGGCAAGCGCGCCCTTGTCGGAAGCGGCCTTCGCGCACCCGCTGCGCTTGCGTACACCCATGCCGTAGCCGGAGCCATCCATAGTCGCGATGGTTTCCTCGTCAATGAAGACAATCTTGCCGTCGACTTTTGAGATCGGGGCGGCCCGTAATTCGGCCAGGCTTTCAAAGCGGACGATCTCGCCCGTCACGCCGCTTTCGGGTGTCGCGGCTGAGCCGCCGAGCGCCGTGGCAACAATGGCTTGCGGCGCCGGGGCGATAACCGAAACGGATTCTGATTTGCGCGACCAGAAGGGGATTTCGAACGGTTCGATCCGAACCTCATCAAAGCCAAGATCTGTGAGCTCTGCGACAGACCAGTCGCGGGCGCGCGCTTCGGCGTCTGATCCGGCCAGGCGCTGGCCGATCTCCGTCGTCAGGTCCTCGACAAATTTGAGGCCGATCGCATCGCTGGCGGCTTGTTCGATCAGCATTTGCGCGGTCGCTTCAATTTCCGGATCGAGCGTCGCGGCATCCTGCGCCATCGCACCGCTCACCAGCATCATGGTTGCCAGAACCGCAGACCCTAAGGGCTTAAACATGGTAAATCTCTCCCATCTCAGACGGGAGAGACTAGTTGTATTCACAACAGGGTCCAGCGTTAATCACGCCGAATGTCAGGCGGCGATGGCTTCGATAGAGGACGCCGCGGCGCTGACCTTTTCTTCGCCCGTTGCCATCAGCTGATCGGCGGCAATGATCGTGACATCATGAATTCCAAGAAAGCCGAGCACGTGCCGAATGTAGGGTGTGGCAAAATCAATCTCTGACCCGGATGCCGTTCCGCCAGACGCGATCACGACATAAGCGCGCTTGCCTTTCAGCAGGCCAACCGGGCCGCTTTCTGTGTATTGGAACGTCCTGCGCGCGCGGGCGACCAGGTCAATCCAGGCCTTGAACGCGGCCGGGACGCCGAAATTGTAGACGGGCACGCCCAGCACCAGTGTGTCGGCGGCTTCGAGCTCGGCAATCAGCTTGTCGGAAAGCGCGAGCGTCTCAAGCTGTCCCGGCGTGCGGGCCTCATCGGGCGTGAAGTTCGCGCCGACCCAGTCTTCGCTGAGAAGCGGCAGCGGCGAGGTGCCGACATCGCGGGAGATGATCGTGGTGGCATCATTGGCGAGGCGATCAACCAGACGGTGGCTGAGGTCGCGCGTGACCGACCCTTCCGTGCGGGCCGATGCGTTCAGGTGAAAAAGTGTGCGGGCCATCAAAGCCTCCATTCTTGCAACGCGGCACAGATGGCGCTCAGGCTCCCCCACGAACAGGTGCAGGACCTGGCAAACAGTTATGCCAAATCTGAATGGTCAGGGTGCCGATGGCGCGCCTTGATTGATGAGAGCAACGAATTGAGGAATGCCCTCAGTCGGCGGGCGCTCGCGGTAGCCGTCTTCTTTCTGGACACCGGCAACCTCGCCATTGGCCTTGATGAAAACGATGGCCGGATGCGGAATACCATCGAACCGGCTACCGGCCGGGACGTCCATATTGCGAAGGCCGAAGGCATCAATCATCGCAGAGTCTGTATCCGACAGGAACGTATAGCTGAGTGCATGCTCAGATGCGAACGCGGTGAGCGTGTCCAGACTGTCATAGGTGATCAGGTTCAACGTCCAGCCAGCGTCCGCGAGGTCGGAGGTGACGGATTCCAGTTCCAGCGCCTGCGCTTTGCAGTATGGACACCAGTCCAGCGAGCGGCTGAAGACAATCACCGCGCCATTCTCGCCGCTGATTGCAGCGAAATCCACCGCCTCTCCGGCTGCAGTCACCGCAGCAAACTCCGGCGCCATTGTGCCCGCTTCGACACAGATCATTGCGCTTGTCCCATCATCGGTCTCTTCGGCGATGGCTGTCGCGCCCGTCAGAATAAGCGCGGAGGCGGTGAGCAATGTGCGGATCATCAAGTGTCTCCCTGTTCAGAACATTGCCGTGGTCTTAACGGCCCGTTTTCCGCCTGAACAGAGCCCTCACAGCCCTGTGAAGCAGGATTGATCGGGCGGCACTTTGATCGACTGATTTAACTGAACTCTCACAGGTTTATGAGACGCTCGGACAATGGGACGTCAGTTATCGCTGTATCTGGACGTATTGCGTCTGCTCGGCGCCGTCATGGTGCTTCTCGCCCATTGGGCTTTTCCGAGATTTACCGGCAGTGACCATGGCTGGATGCGCCAGCACGATCTTGGCGGTGATGGCGTCGTGATTTTTTTCGTCTTGTCGGGCCTGCTCATCGCGTTCACAGCGGAGCGCCGCCAGTCCGAAGGGCCGAAACTGTTCGCGGCGGATCGCCTGTCGCGCCTCTGGAGCGTTGCGCTGCCCGTGCTGGTATTTGGCGTATTTCTTGACTGGGTCGGGCAGGCGCAAGATCCGAACCTGTACGCGATCTCTGGCTATCAAGGCGAATGGTCTGTTTTGGACCTCATCACCGGAGCAACCTTCACCAATCAGCTCTGGTTCGTCGACATCTCGCCGGGCGCAAACTCGCCTTACTGGTCGCTTGGATATGAAGCCTGGTATTATGCGATTTTCGCCGGATTCTTCTTCGCGCCGCGCAATCTGCGCTGGTATATTGCAGGCGCTCTGGCGCTCGTCGCCGGTCCGAAAATTCTATTGCTGGCCCCAAGTTGGCTGATGGGCGTCTGGCTCTGGAATGCAATCAAGTCTGGTCGTCTGGCGGACCTGAACCGGCGCACCGCTCTCATCCTCACTTTAGCGCCGTTGCTGATCTATCTCGTCGCACACGCCAATCTCCTGCATCTGCAGCTGAGCGCAATGACCTACGATGTACTGAGCGAGGGCTGGTATCGACAGCTTGGCGCATCCGACTCATTCATCTGGGCCGCCATCCTCGGCCTCCTGGTCACCGCCCACCTGGCCGGCGTCGCCGCAATGATGCACAAACGGGCTGATGAGACGACGCGCGAAGGCAAGGCCGCCATGCTGATCCGGTGGCTCGCTGGCAGATCATTCGCGCTCTATCTGATGCACTATCCGGTTCTGAACCTGCTCGGGGCGATATTGCCGGGCGATGTGCTCGATCTCTGGCGACAAGTGGCCATTCTGAGCGGCGCTGTGATCGTGTCCTACATTTTCGCGGAGCTGACCGAGCGGCGGCGTCCCGCCCTGCGCGCCTGGCTGCGCCGTCTCGCCCGCAACGAAAAACGCCGCCGCAAGGATGCGACGGCGCTTTCAAATGTTTCAAGCTAGGCGTTAAGCAAGCGCAGGTTCCAGCTTCTTGCAATCCTCGACCAGGCCTTTCACAGCATCGACGGAGGTCATGAACATTTCGCGCTCGCCATCGTTGAAATCGAACTCGACGACTTTTTCTGCGCCATTGGCACCGATCAGGGTCGGCACGCCAACATACAGGCCGTCAAGACCATACTGGCCGTCGCACCAGGCCGCGCACGGCAGCACGCGCTTCTGGTCCTTGAGGTAGGATTTCGCCATGGCGATCGCTGATTCAGCAGGCGCATAATAGGCCGAGCCGGTCTTCAGCAGCGCCACGATCTCGCCGCCGCCTTTGCGGGTGCGGTCGACGATGGCGTCCAGTTTTTCCTGGCTGATCCAGCCCTGTTTGACGAGCTCGGTCAGCGGCAGGCCGCCGACTGTTGAGTGGCGCACCATCGGCACCATGGAATCGCCGTGGCCGGCAAGCGTCCAGGCGTGAATGTCGGCAACGGAAACGCCGGTTGCTTCAGACAGGAAGTAAGCAAAACGGCTGGAGTCCAGCACACCTGCCATGCCGACCACTTTATTGGTGGGAAGGCCGGAGAATTGCTGCAGCGCCCAGACCATGGCGTCGAGCGGGTTGGTGATACAGATAACGAAAGCGTTCGGCGCGTGCGCCTTGATGCCTTCACCGACGGCTTTCATGACCTTGAGGTTGATGCCGAGAAGATCGTCGCGGCTCATGCCAGGCTTGCGCGGCACACCCGCCGTCACGATGCAAACGTCTGCGCCTGCGATATCGGCATAATCATTCGCGCCTTTGAGGGCGACCGAGCTGTTATAAACCGGGGTCGACTCGGCCAGATCCAGCGCCTTGCCCTGTGGCAGGCCCTCAGCGATGTCGAACATGACGACATCGCCCAACTCTTCACGCGCCGAAACATGCGCCAGGGTTCCACCAATCATGCCCGATCCGATAAGGGCGATCTTTTTGCGAGCCATCACGGCCTCCTATCCAGAAATATTTGTATCTGGCGCTTCCCCTAGCCGAGCCGGACGCGCCGCGCAATGTAACCATGGTCGCAGGTTGAAAATTTACGCTGGATTTGATGTGCGAACTCAGCCAGACACAGCCTATGGTACCGCGCGCTCCAAACTCCCCCGTCCCTCTGGATATCTGTCATCTGGCCAAGGCCATAGACGTCGTTGGCGATAGGTGGACGCTGCTCATTCTGCGATCGTCGCTTTTCGGCGTCCGCCGGTTTGATGACTATCAGAAAGAGCTGGGCATTCCGCGGACCGTCCTGTCTGGCCGCCTGTCCAAGCTTGTCGAAGCGGGCGTGATGGCCAAACAATCCTACAAGGAAGAGGGCAAACGCGCGCGTCCGGAATATGTTCTCACCGATGCGGGCGAAGCCTTGCGCCCGGTTCTGATGGCGCTCACCCAATGGGGCGATGACTGGCTGAGCGAAGGGGCCGCGCCGCCGATCAGCTTTACCCATGCCAAGAGCCGCCAAAGCGTGCGCCCGGCCTTTGTCGACGAAGACGGACGAGAAACAAAGATGAGCGAGATGCGGATCTCGCTACGGCGTTAGCGAACCTTGCCCCAGACGCGCAGCGGATCGAACGCGCCGGTTTCAGCGGCTTTCTGAAGCTGGGCCAGCTGCTCACCGACCGGGCTGGAACTGTCCATCACGCCGCCGCCATAGATCGCCGCATCGAGACGGCAAATGCGCTCAAACAGGTTTTCCGAGCGTTCAACCAGGTCGAGGAACACATCTGGCAGGCCGCGGCCGCGCTGCGCGCTGGCATCGAGCGCCGGATCTTCGCGGCTGATACGGTATTTCGGCTGCATCGCATCTTCAGAACGCATATCACCGTCGCGCACCGCCTTTTGCATGACCAGCCAACTGGCGGCCTGCATGAGGCGCGTGGTCAGTTCCATGCTCCATGCGGCATAGGTCAGGCCCGCTTCCCGCGGCAGACTGGACGACAATTTGCGGCCCGGTCCATCAAGGTAAGAGGCGGTTTCCTCCACCAATGCCATGCCGTCGACAAACACTTTTTCGAACACTTTTCCGTCGGTGAAGGAAAGGTCCGCGAAAGGAGATGTCGGGGATTTTGACTGTTCGGCCATAGATCGTGCTGCTTCCGGAATAGACAGAATTAAAGCAATCTTACCTCTGAGCTTCCTTAGAAGACCTTAATCGGAGCCACCAAAAAGCGCATCGGCTGCAGATTTATGCGACTGTTTCTTGCTGAGCTGCAACTCACAAGCGGCAATTTCTGCTTTCAGATCTTCGATACGTTCCTGCAATTCCTCAACCGACAGGCGCTCAAGATCGAGCTTCTTTTCGGGGATCGGTTCTTCTTCGAACATAGCTGGTATTTTCCATTTGGCCGCGCTGACACTATGTGGGGAGGAAGACAGAATTTTCAGGAGAGTCAAATGGCGGATAAGATGTGGGCTGTGGTGGTTGAAGACGAGGCGCCGCTGAAACTGGCAGATGTGGACAAGCCGGTCTGCGGCCCGTCCGACGTGCTGGTGGAAATCGTGACGGCTGGCCTTAATCGCGCTGACCTGGTCCAGCGCCGCGGCATGTACCCCCCGCCGCCCGGGGCCTCGGAGATTATGGGCCTCGAATGCGCCGGCACGATTGTGGAGCTCGGAAGTGATGTCGAAGGCTGGTCCGTCGGCGACCGTGTCTGCGGCCTGATGGCAGGCGGCGGCTATGCCGAGTTTGCCGTCGTCGACCAGGGCGCGCTGTTCAGGATTCCGGACGAAATGAGCTTCAACGAAGCGGGCGCGCTGCCCGAAGTGATGATGACCGTCTGGGCAAACATCTTTGATCGTTGCCAGTTCAAGAAAGGCGAAAGCCTGCTCATCCATGGCGGCACCAGCGGCATTGGCACGATGGCGATCCAGATGGCGCGCTTTGCCGGCGCAGATAAAATCATGATCACCGCCGGGACAGACGACAAATGCACCTATGCGAAACAACTCGGCGCCGATATCGCGATCAATTATCGCGACCAGGACTTTGAGGAGGTGGTCCGCGCAGCAGGCGGTGCGGATGTCATTCTCGACATGGTCGGCGGCGAGTATGTGCAGAAAAACATCTCCGCCGCCAAAGTTGGCGGACGGATCGTCAATATCGCCTATATGCAGGGGCCGAAGGTCCAGCTGAACCTGATGCCGCTCATGCTGAAGCGTCTGGTCCTGACCGGCACCACTTTGCGGGCACGGCCGAATGCCGACAAACAGCGCATCCGCGATGC
Source organism: Henriciella sp. (assembly GCA_041984335.1). Taxonomy (GTDB): domain Bacteria; phylum Pseudomonadota; class Alphaproteobacteria; order Caulobacterales; family Hyphomonadaceae; genus Henriciella. The sequence goes on from JBHIYI010000002.1 coordinate 206,663, forward strand.
GGTCCTCGCCGATTTCTGGCCCGGTATTCTGTCGGGGGAAATCAAGCCGGTGATTGATACGGTCTATCCATTTGAACAGGCCGAAGAGGCGCAGGCCCACATGGCCAAAGGCGGCCATATCGGGAAAATCCTGCTGTCGCGACAGCAGAGTTAGGCTTCCAATATGAACCGGCTGCCGTTATAAGGACCTTTGTTAGGTAATTTCCTGCCAGAAACCTGACCGCCCGAGACCGACGTCTCGGGCGGCTGCATTTCTGGCTTTTGGTCCAAAGGAGCACCCCATGGCCGATATCTTGATGCCCAAGGCAACCGCGGTCTGGTTGATCGACAATACAACCCTGACCTTCGATCAGATTGCTGACCTGTGCGGCCTGCACCATCTGGAAGTCAAAGGCATCGCTGATGGCGATGTGGCCGAGAATATGCGCGGCGTTGATCCGATCTCTGGCGGCGAACTGACGCGCGAAGAAATTCAGAAGGGCGAGGAAGATCCAGACTATCGCTTGAAAACGGCGCCGTCCAAGATCGCGCACATCCCTCAGCCAAAGCGCAAAGGCGCGCGCTATACGCCCGTCGCGCGCCGCGGCGACAAGCCGGATGCCATCGCCTGGTTCATTCGCAACCACCCGGAAGTCACCGATCCGCAAATCTCCAAACTGATCGGAACGACCAAAGCGACCATCACCAATGTCCGCGACAAGACTCACTGGAACAGCCAGAACATCAAGCCGGTCGACCCGGTGACGCTTGGCCTGTGCTCGCAGATCGAACTGGATGAAGTGATCGCGAAATCGTCTAGCCGCCGTCGCAAGATGGAAGCTGAGAAGGCTGCGCTCGAGGAAGGTCCAGGTCTCGCTCCCGCCCAGGCTGTGGAGCAGCCAGAGACTGAGTCGGACTCATTTGCAGCCTCGGACAATGACGCCAACGAACCATCGGCTGACGACGTGTTCAGCGCGTTCAAGAGCTAAGATCGCGCATCTCGCGCCTCCGATCTCAACTATCGTTCCGCCTGCGTCCGATCCGCAGCGGCCACGCATGAGGAAGCCTGATGGGCAGAAAAAGAAACCGCAAAGGCGATCCGGTTCATGGCTGGCTCGCCGTCGACAAGCCTGTCGACATCTCTTCGACGCGGGTGGTTGGCATCCTGAAACGCCTGTTCAATGCGCAAAAAGCGGGCCATGGCGGCACGCTGGATCCGCTCGCTGATGGCATCTTGCCCATCGCCTTTGGCGAAGCGACGAAAACAGCGCAATGGGCGATGGACTGTGACAAGGAATATGTCTTCACGATCGAGTGGGGTACGTCCACCGCCAGTCAGGACAAAGAAGGTGAGGTCATCGCGACCTCCGATGTTCGCCCGACGCGTGACCGGATCGAGCAGGCGCTGCCAGACTTTCTCGGTGACATTCAGCAGGTGCCGCCAAAATATTCCGCGATCAAGATTGATGGCGAACGCGCCTATGATCTCGCCCGTGATGGCGAGGCGTTTGAAATTCCGTCCCGCGAAGTCACCGTCTATGAAGCCGAGCTGGTCAGCATGCCCGATGCAGATCACGCCACGTTCCGGGTCGTGTCGGGCAAAGGCTTCTATATCCGCGCCCTGGCCCGTGATCTTGCTGCCGCGCTTGGGGCAGAGGGCCATGTCAGCCAACTTCGGCGGACTCGCGTCGGCGCCCTCGATGCGAGCAATTCTGTTTCGCTTTCAGATTTGGAGGCGCTTGCGGATGATCGCGACGCGCTATTCGCGCACATTCTGCCGCTGGAAACAGTGCTCGATGATGTGCCTCAGATCGAAATTGGTGCCGGCGATGCGGCGGCGCTGAAACAGGGCCGCGAAATTGTGCTTTTGCCGCACACAGTGGAGCAATGGCGCAGCGACGCGGAGACCTTTGGATCCGGCCGTCTGGCGCTCGCCATGACTGAAAAGAATGCCGTTGCCCTGGGCGAAGTGCGGGCTGGACGATTCCAACCCAAGAAAGTCTTTCAACTCTAATTCATTCTGTCCGCTCAGGCTTGACCCGGCGGAACAAAACTTGCACCTGTCCCGCTGATCTCAGGGACGCGAGTAATAAAGAGGTAGTTTCATGCGTGTTGCAATGATTGGTACAGGCTATGTGGGCCTGGTCAGCGGGGCCTGTTTTGCGGATTTTGGCCATGTCGTAACCTGCGTGGACAAGGATGCCAGCAAGATTGAGCGCCTGCATCAGAACATCATGCCGATTTATGAGCCGGGCCTCGACACCCTGGTTGAAAAGAACGTCAAGGAAGAGCGCCTCTTCTTCACGACCGACGCCAAGGAAGCCATCGCAGATGCCGACGCTGTGTTCATCGCGGTCGGCACGCCTTCGCGCCGCGGCGACGGTCATGCTGACCTCTCTTATGTCTACGCAGCCGCGGAAGAGATCGCTGAATTGATGGATGGGTTCACGATGGTCGTGACCAAGTCCACTGTTCCTGTCGGCACCGGCGACGAAGTCGAAGAGATCATTCGCAAGAAGCGCCCTGACGCTGATTTTGCGGTGGTTTCGAACCCGGAATTCCTGCGTGAAGGCGCAGCGATCAAGGATTTCAAGATCCCGGACCGCGTCGTCGTCGGCACCGATAGTGAGCGCGCCCGCGAATTGATGCGTGAACTGTATCGCCCGCTCTTCCTGAACGAGACGCCGATCGTCTTCACGTCGCGCCGGACATCAGAACTGATCAAATATGCGGCGAACGCGTTCCTGGCGGTGAAGATTACCTTCATCAACGAAATGGCGGACCTGTGCGAAGCCGTTGGCGCGAATGTCCAGGAAGTCTCTCGCGGGATCGGACTGGATGGCCGGATCGGCAACAAGTTCCTCAATGCAGGCCCTGGCTATGGCGGCTCCTGTTTCCCGAAAGATACGCTCGCCCTAACCAAGACGGCGAATGATCACGACTCGCCAGTACGCATTGTCGACACCGTGGTCGAGGTCAATGCTGCGCGCAAAAAGGCCATGGCCAGCAAGGTGATCAAGGCCATGGGCGGTGATGTCTCCGGCAAGACGATCGGGGTACTTGGGCTCGCCTTCAAACCGAACACAGATGACATGCGAGACGCCCCGAGCCTCGACATTATTCCTGCCCTGATTGAGGCAGGCGCCAAGATCAAGGCCTACGACCCGGAAGCCATGGAAGAAGCCAGCAAGCTGCTGAACGGCCTCGACTATGCAAAGAACCCTTATGAAGCTGTGGCTGATGCCGACGCGATGGTGATCCTGACCGAATGGGACCAATTCCGAGCGCTGGATCTGAGCCGAATCAAGTCATCCTTGAAGAGTGACATCGTTGTTGATTTGCGCAACATTTACAGCCCTGAAGACATGGCCAAGCGCGGGTTCGAGTACACCTCGATCGGGCGGCCATCCTAGACCAATCTCAAAATCGGAGCCTCAGCCATGAAATTCTTTGTCGACACCGCCGACACATCAGAGATCAAGGAGCTGGCGGCGACCGGACTGATTGATGGCGTTACGACCAATCCGTCTCTGATCACCAAATCCGGCCGCGACTTCAAGGAAGTCATCGCCGAGATCTGCGATCTGACCGAAGGCCATGTCAGCGCTGAAGTTGTCGCGACCGATTGGGAAACCATGGTGGCCGAAGGTAAGAAGCTGCAAGCTATTGCGTCAAACGTTGCCGTGAAACTGCCGCTGACCATGGACGGCCTGCGCGCCTGCCGCGAGCTCTCTAATATGGGCACGGCGGTAAACGTGACCTTGTGCTTCTCGGCCAATCAGGCCCTGCTCGCGGCTAAGGCCGGCGCGGCCTATATCTCGCCCTTCATCGGGCGCCTCGACGATATCAACATTGATGGCATGGAGCTGATTGAAGAGATCCGGGTGATCTATGATAATTACATGTTCGAGACGGAAATTCTCGCCGCCTCGATCCGCAGCGCCAATCATGTGAAGCAATCCGCGCTGGCTGGCGCGGACGTGGCCACCGTGCCGCCTAACGTCCTGAAGGGCCTCGCCAATCACCCGCTTACAGATAAAGGCCTTGCCGCGTTCCTGGCGGACGCTGAAAAAGGCGGCGTCAAGGTTTAGACCGCCTCGCTGAACCGCACTTCTCCGCTCTGCCAACGCAAGTTGGCATCCATAGCGGCTGGCTGAGTATGCTCACAGCCGCCATGGATCCTGACTTTCGTCAGGAATAAGGTGGGTTTAACCCGCTAGAACCGTTTGCGGCTTGCGCTTGTCGAACATGGACCAGACGCCATCCTCGCCATGCCAGTCGCCCTGGGTCGCGCCTTTTGAGTATTCCGTCGCGCGCGCCTCGAAGAAGTTTGCGTGCTCGACGCCGTTCAGGATCTCGGTCAGCCACGGGATTGGATGTTTGTCGACGCCGAAAATCGGGTCGAGCTTGAGCTGTCCCATCCGCCAGTCGGCGATGTAGCGAATATATTGCTGGATATCGTGCGGCGTCATTCCTTCCACTTCACCGGCCTCGAAGGCGAGATCGATGAACTTGTCTTCGAGTTTCACGACTGTCTCACAGGCTTCGCGAATCCGGTTCTTGACGCGCGTATTCAGCGCATCGGTCTCAGCCGCGAAAGTGTGGAACAGCTTCATCATGCCTTCGCAATGCAGCGACTCATCGCGCACCGACCAGGACACAATCTGCCCCATGCCCTTCATCTTGTTGAAGCGCGGGAAGTTCATCAGCATGGCGAACGAGGCAAACAGCTGCAGGCCTTCCGTAAAGCCGCCAAACACCGCCATGGAGGTCAGGATGTCCTCCTCCGTCTCGGTCCCGAACTGGCCAAGATAATCATGCTTCGCCGCCATTTCCTCATACTCCATGAAGGCGGAGAACTCAGAATCCGGCATGCCGATGGTTTCCAGAAGCAGCGCATAAGCGGCAATGTGCACGGTCTCCATATTCGAGAACGCGGCCAGCATCATGCGCACCTCTACCGGCTTAAACAGCGGCATATAGTGTTCCATGTAATTGGCGCCGACTTCGACATCAGACTGGGTGAAGAAGCGGAAAATCTGGGTCAGCAGATTGCGCTCCTTGTCATTCAGCTTGTTGACCCAATCCTTGCAGTCCTCGCCCAGCGGCACTTCTTCCGGCAGCCAGTGGACCTGCTGCTGCAATTTCCAGAAATCATAGGCCCACGCATAGCGGAAAGGCTTGTAGGATTTCGATGGTGTCATCAGTCCCGGAAGTTTCATCATACCGTCGGCCATAGCATTACCCCTGCAAATCTCATCAACACCATATATAGTGTCTGCAGTCGGGCTTTCACGCAAGATATATCCTGCGCTCTCGCGTCATTTCTCCACAGCCTGCCCACAGGAAATGTTTTGTTAAACCCGAATCAGGCACCACGGGAGCAGGTTTGGCGGATTGGAAGACGTTTGCTTTGGGTCAGAAGTGGAAATGGTGTATGGAATACCATTGTATACAAAGGTGCCGTTTGAGGGGGGGGCATTTGAGCGAACTAGAGATAATCAAATTGTTGCAGGACGCATTGTCCCAAATCACGCAGATTTTTGGACAAATCATTGCGATTACATTCGCTATGGTCGTGGCAATCTACTATTTTCTGAACACAGCTCCACTTCGGCTGAAGATCGCCGCCTTTTTCCTATATACTGTTGGAATGGTGATGTATTTTTTGTTGGCGGTTCGTCAGTCTGTCATTGGCGCGGCTGCCGCGGGACTGTATGAAGATACTACAGACAAAAGCATCGGCCCCATCTTGTCTGCGATCCGAGAATTTGGAGATAGCCCTGCAGCCCTCATGCTGAATATTGCGCTTAACCTATCTGCGCTCGCACTTTGGTTAGGCATTTTGTACTTACTCTTCTTCTGGAAAAAACCCGCGCGCGACTTGGAATCGTAAAGACGCGCATAAATAGAATTATACTGCGCTATTGATGTCCGCTTTGGGTCAAAAGCGGACATTACGATTTACGACAGTGGTCGTGCTCGGTAACTAACGGAATGAGCTACTCGGTAGAACAACTATGTGATGACCTTGAACGCCTCATAAAAAAGGAGCGCGCGTCATCATACACTCCCGCGGAAATTGACGCTCTTGAGGATGCCGCAATATCAATCCGCAAGAACATGGAGACGACCAGCTATGCAGCATCGATACCGTACATATTTGTCGAGTGTACGGGAAACATCGACTTTGGAGAAATCATGCCTGGCTCAAGAGACTGGATCCTCGATGATGCTGAAAAAGCGATCGCGGAAATAAGAGCTCATGGACTGCAAGAACCTCCAGTCCCTTCTCAACAGAGGCCGTGGTGGCGCAAGATTTTTTGATTGGAAGGAGCGATCGAGGTGTCCGCATTGATGCCGAAAGCAGACAAAACCCCCACACCCGCAACCTCCCGCCTACCGCGCGATTGAGATCGATACCGCCCCAAATCTCTGGGGGCCGGCCTGGGCGATGAAGTCTTCAGTGCGGTGGACATAGGTGAAGGCCAGCTGGACGTCGCCCTGGTGCAGCGCAAACCCGACCTGCAAGTCGCCGCCAAAGTCGCGCCGGTCTTCGACCCGCGCACTATCGCGCCAGAGATTGCCATCCAGGAACATGTCGCGGGCGACGGCGCGGCCTTCGATTCCGGCAAACAGGTAGCCGCCAAAGGGCTGTCCGGGCTTGAACACGCCCGCACCGGCGAGGGCAGGGCGAATGCGCGGCGGCCCGAAATCTGAGGACAGGTCCCATCCGATCCGCGCCATGCCGCCAGCCGACGCGTAGGTTCGCACATTGCCGAGGGTTGCGCCGCCATGCAGCGCGTAATCCGTCTCAAGGCCAAATGGCAGGTCCGGCCCCTCATACTGGCGCAGGCGCTGCGCTGTGATCTCGATGCCGAACTCGTCCTTGAGCTGCGACTCCCATCCGCGCGGTTCAACCGCCTGGATCAGGTCGTGCCAGTTCTCCTGGACGAACTTGCCGCCGGCGGATGGCCCGACAATGCCGAGATTGACCTGCAAGACGTCCTGCACCATCTGGCCAGGCCCAAGACGCGTGGTACCAACGACGGTCCCGGACGCGTAGAGCCAGCCGGCATAAGGCCGATCAGTGGGATCCGGCACCTCCGCTTCTATGTCTTCGGGCGTGAAGATTGTGTGCGATAGCGCAAAGCCCTGACGCAGCTCTGTCCGTTTCAGGTCGAGCACGGGGATGCGATCTGCGACCCATTTCAGGCCCGGCGTGATTTCATTGGCTGGCCGCACCCGTTCGAGCCGTAGCCCATTTGAATAATTGCGGTCTGTGCCCCCGAACAAGTCGTTCTCGGAGGTCAGCGACCAGACCCCAGCGCTGCGCGGCATTGGCGCGTCATCGGTCTCAGACGCGGGCTCGGGCGCCGACTGCGCCCATGCTGCAGGTATAAAAAAAGCCGCCAGGACGGCGGCTCTCAATGATAAGTGACCAACCATGCGGTCAGCGTTTAATGGTAAAGCTCACACCCGCAAAGTCTTCGTTCTCACTCGCGCCCATTGTTCGCTCATGATACTCTACCTCGCGGCGAATATAGCTGAAGGAAATCTGTCCGAGCCCGCGCTGGATCGACACCCCGGCCTGAATATCGCCAACTGTGACCTTGTCGCGCAGGGCCATGTCGCCCGCTGAAACGCCGCCCGCTTGATCTGGTTCCCAGACGAGGGCTTCGCCGTCTGCGCCTGCGAACAGGTACCAGCCGGATTGAGGCGCCGCCTCACCGCGTTTGTCGAAATTCTGACCAATCCGAACCTCACCCCCGAAACGGCGAGACGCAAAAGGTCCATCGCGCGTAATTGCGACGCGCGGCGCAATGCCAACATCAAAGCCGAGACCCGTCTGAGAGGCGGGCGCGGACAGTGCCAGCTCTGCTGTAATCTGTTTCTGCTCACGCGGGACGGGCGAGAAGCTTGCTTCAACCCGATTGGCCGCGAGATCCGTCATAATCGTGCTCGAATAGAGACGGCGCGAGTTTAGCAGGGTCGCTGCATCAATCCCAAATCCGAGATCGGTATCCTGCGGCACCTGAAAGCCGAAATGACGCGTTGTTTCGGTTTGAGAGAATGATCCGGAGTAGACCAGGTTCACGCGCGTTTGCGACCTTTTCTGGTCAAGCGAACGGCTCGCAGCAATAATCGTCGCATTGTCAATGACAATGCCGCCGCTCTCCTGCGCATGAACGCAAGTGTGGCATGACATAGCCGCTATCAATGATGCGCCTGCAACAATCATCTTTCCCAAGCCTCTCATAGGTCAGCTCCACTCTACGCCCCCGAGCCTGACCTCTGATCCTTACCTGAGCATGAACGATTCCTCGTCGACTCTTCGTCCCTGCTCAATGCTATTAATCATTTTGTTCTCACAGAATTGTGACTTTGCCCACGATTACTAACGTTTCGAGGTAAAAAATCCTGTGAAACAAAGTTAACCAGTCTCCTGATTTTTTTCATCTTCGCCAATCTTTTGGGTCTTTTTGAGGCGATTAGTGCTTGAATCTACAAAATTTCCAAAAAACTTTGTCCGATTTTGTAACACTCTGGGCCGTTTGTTTTTTTGCCACAGGGGGCAAAAAAATCGTCCAGTCAGCGCGCAAGACCACCGACGTTTCGCCTCAAAATGACCGGCGAGACGAATGCCAGCACCAGGCTGGCCAGAATACACCAGAGGAAACAAAACAGCATCTGGGTCGGAAGCGAAACGCCGCGGTCGATGAAATATCCGGTCAGTCCCGGCCCAAGCGCGGTCGCCGCGACGCTCGCCGCCACTGCAATGGCGCGCACGGAGCCGAGATTCCGCACGCCGTAGACTTCAGGCCACAACGCACCGACCAACGGTGCCGTAAAACCATAACTTACGCCCACCAGCAGCATGAAGGCATAGATTCCCCAAAGCGGTGTCAGCAGTCCAACCGCAAGGCAAGCGCAGGAGAGCGGCAGCAAATAGAGGGGCAACAGGCGAATGGCACCGAAACGATCAATCAGTTGACCGCTTACCAGGGAGAATACCACGGTGGTGATCGCCATGACCGGGAATGCCGCCGCAAAGGCAAGTTCATCGTAGCCGCGCAGTTCGACGAGATAGTCCTGATGGAAGAAAATGGTCGTGCCGATGAAAGGCGGCGCGAGGACCCCGACCAGAAGCGCGTAAAAGATCGGATCTGCAGCCACTTCTGCGACAGTCTTGTCGGGTCCAAGGCGCGCGCTGTTCAGATCAGGATCAGTGGATTGCGGCGTTCTTTCGACGCGCCACAGAAGCAGGATCAGCGGCAAGGCGACAAACAATAGAAGGCCCGCTGAAACGATCCACCCGATTTGCCATCCAAACATCACGGCAACCAGAGTGAAGGCAATCGGCAACAGGGCTTCACCCGTTTGATGCCCTGGCACGATGAGAGACGTAGCGCGCCCGCGGTTTGAAACATACCAGCGGCCAATCTCCGTATACGCGGTATGGGTCATCATGCCTTGTCCGAACAGACGCAGCAGATAGAGCGCCAGCAGCAGCACAAGCAAGGACGGCGAATACGCCATCAGAAGGCAGGCACAGGCAAGCGCAGGAATCACGAACCGCACGACTTTCCAGCCCGGCATATGGTCCAGGACCCGCCCCAGAAACGGGAGCGAGAGTGCGCTGCCAATTGTCGCCACCATATACAAGCCGCCAAACTCGCCATCAGAAAGGTCAAATTTCGCGCGCAGCTCTTCTCCCGAGAGCCCGATAAAAAAGGTCTGGCCGAATGAAGAGAACAAGGTCAGCAAGAACCCGCCTGATATCCAGCGTGCATTGGTCCGCAGAAACGCAATCATATCAAACGCTATGCGGGAACCGACAGAAAAGGGAAAGCCGATTCGGCCAGCGGCCATCTGTGAGACGATGTATGCCTGACGTGTTGTGGCGCGGCGTTCTATCCGTGATGCAAAAAACCCCGGCATTTCTGCCGGGGTTTGGTTTTTGCGGGTCCCGTCGGCTTACTGGCAGGCGAGGCATTCATCATAGTCGGTGTTTGGAACGTCCATACCGGCCATAGCGGCTTCTTTCTCCCCTGCCCCGGCAAAGCTTGCCCGCTGCACGGACTTGGAGCGGCAATAGTAAAGCGATTTCACACCCTTTTCCCAGGCCGTCCAGTGCAGCATGTGGAGGTCCCACTTGTTGATATCGGCGGGCAGGAACACGTTCAGAGACTGCGCCTGGCAGATATATGGCGTGCGGTCGGCGGCGTGCTCGATGATCCAGCGCTGATCGATTTCGAAGGCTGTCTTGAAGGTCGACTTCTCGTGCTCATCCAGGCAATCGAGATGCTGAACCGAGCCTTCATGCTCGAGGATCGACGTCCAGACCGCATCAGTGTTCTCGCCTTTGCTCTCCAGCAGACGCTCGAGATACTTGTTCTTGACGGTGAACGAGCCAGACAGGGTCTTGTGCGTATAGACATTGGCCGGGATCGGCTCGATGCCAGCACTTGTGCCGCCGCAAATGATCGAGATCGAGGCTGTTGGCGCGACCGCCATCTTGTGGCTGAAACGCGCCATCATGCCAGCTTCGGCGGCGTCTTCGCATGCGCCGCGCTCTTTCGCGAGCTTCACAGACGCCGCATCAGCGCCCTGGCGGATATGCTTGAACATTTTCTCGTTCCAGACCTTCGCCATCGCGCTCTCCATTGGGAGATTGAGCGACTGGAGGAAGGAATGGAAGCCCATCAGGCCGAGACCGACCGAGCGCTCGCGCTTGGCGGAATAGACGGCGCGCGCCATTTCCGGCGGGGCGCGATCGATAAAGTCCTGCAGCACATTGTCGAGGAAGCGATAGACATCTTCCAGGAAGGTTTCGTGCTTGCTCCATTCCATGAACTTCTCGGCGTTCAGAGAGGACAGGCAGCACACCGCGGTCCGGTCCTGGCCGTTGTGGTCGATACCGGTCGGCAGGGTGATCTCAGAACACAGGTTTGACTGTGTGACTTGCAGGCCGAGCTTGCGCTGGTGGGCAGGCATAGCGTTGTTCACAGTGTCGGTGAACAGCAGGTATGGCTCGCCGGTCTGAATGCGCAGCTCGAGAATTTTCTGCCAGATCTTGCGGGCATTCACTTTGCGCAGGGGCTCACCAGACTTTGGCGAGATCAGATCGAACTCGGCATCGTTCTTCACCGCTTCCATGAACGCATCGGTGATATTGATGCCATGGTGCAGGTTCAGGGACTTGCGGTTGAAATCTCCCGACGGCTTGCGGACTTCCAGGAATTCTTCGATTTCCGGATGGTGGACGTCGAGGTAACACGCCGCCGAGCCACGGCGCAGCGACCCCTGGCTGATCGCCAGTGTCAGCGAGTCCATGACGCGGATAAAGGGAATGATGCCGCTTGTCTGACCGCTCTTACCGACTTTCTCACCAATTGAGCGGACATTGCCCCAATAGGTGCCGATGCCGCCACCATTTGAGGCGAGCCAGACATTCTCGGTCCAGGTATTGACGATATCATCAAGGCTGTCGCCGACCTGGTTCAGGAAGCAGGAAATGGGCAGGCCGCGATCGGCGCCACCATTCGACAGGACAGGAGTCGCCGGCATGAACCAGAGCTTGGACATATAGTCGTAAAGGCGTTGGGCATGGTCGGCATCATCAGAGAAGGCCTCAGACACGCGGGCGAACATGTCCTGATACGACTCGCCAGGCAGCAAATAGCGATCTTCGAGCGTGACTTTACCGAACTCCGTCAGCAACGCGTCGCGCGAACGATCAACCTGAACATTCGGTACGACTCGCAAATCCGGCGCGCCGGTTTGCGCGTCCGTTTTCTGTACCTCTTTTGCGAGCGTTGCGTTGCCAGTGCCTGCCATGTTTTTCATACCCCTTGCATAAGGCCCATCATATATAGGGATTTCCCTGAAAACCGCCATATACGGTGTTCCAAATCAGCCCTCACACAACATATAGTGCCTACAAGGTTAATGTGAGGTCAACAGGGTCCGTCTTAAAAACGTCACTTTGGCAGTGGATAAATGGTTAATAGCTGGTTAATTCCTGTCATTCGTGCCCGTCGCAATTAGGGATTGAGCGGGCTCACTTTTTTCAAAAAATTTTTGTCTCGAGACGGCTTGAAAAAAACGCCGAATAGAGCGTCCCAAAGTACGGTTTCGAAACGAATCAACGAGCCGTAGAAAACTGCCCTCGCCAGATGCGCCCAGACACAAGATCTAGTAGGCGGATCGCGTTCAACCGGGTCTCGCTGTCGGACATTGTGGTTGCCTTACGATCAAATCGCGCTTCATAATTGGCTGCGCTGACGCTGCAGCTGCCCCCGCAACCTATGGAGCCACTATGATTCGACTGATGCTTTGCCTGTTCGCGATGGGCGCCTGCTCAACAACCGCCAACGCTGAAGAAGCCGATCCGAATCGCCTCGATTGGCTGACCGGCTGCTGGCAAAGCGAAGATGGTATGACACGTGAAATCTGGTCTGCCTCGGAAGATGGCTACTATTTCGGATATTCGGTCGTTTTGAAGAATGGCCATGCAGTGTTTTTCGAGCAGTTGCGGATCGATCCGGCGCCGCTACCGATCCTGAACGCTTATCCGCGCGGCAATGGACCATCAGTATTTCCTGCAATATCGCTCTCGGACACGCGCATCACCTTTGCCAATCCGGAACATGATTTCCCGCAAAAGATTGAGTACTGGCGCGAGGGCGACAATTTGAGTGCTCTGATATCCCGTATGGATGGCAGCAGCCCGGGCGCCTTCCGCTACACGCCTTGCCGCACAGGTCCTTAACCGCGCAGGACGCTCCGCCAGCGCAGTTGCCATCAATTGCGCGCTTTACGCCCCTCGCCGCGAACCTTACAAGTCGGTGCTATTGCCTTTGGGGGGCATAAAAGATGGGGCGATGTAAAAGGGCGATGAGGAGCAGCGCATGCGCATCATGATCGTGACAGACGCCTGGGAGCCCCAGGTGAACGGCGTTGTCCGGACGATGCAGCGCGTGATCTCCGAGCTGACCGCGGAAGGTCATGAGTTTGAGGTCATCCATCCGGGCGACGGATTCAATACAATGCCCTTGCCGACTTATCCTGAAATCAAGCTCGCTCTGTTTGCGGAGCGGCGGATCAAGGAGCGGTTCGAAGCCTTCGAGCCAGACGCCGTGCACATTGTCACCGAGGGCACGCTCGGCATGGCTGGCCGTAAAATGTGCCTCAAGATCAAACACCCTTTTTCGACGGCCTATCACACCCGTTTCCCTGAATACGTCTCGGCCCGCATGCCGATTCCAACCAGCGCAGGCTACAGCTTTGTCCGCTGGTTTCACAAATATTCGGGCAAGGTCATGGTACCGACCCCCAGCATGGTCGAAGAGCTGAAGGCGAAGCGTTTCATCAATCTTGTGGCCTGGACGCGGGGTGTCGACACTGAGATGTTCCATCCGGATCGGCGGATTGAGGAAGGCGCCGAGAATGATCCCTTCAAGGGTCTCCCCCGCCCGATCTTTCTGAATGTCGGCCGCGTCGCGGTGGAGAAGAATATCGAGGCCTTCGTGGAGCTCGATCTGCCAGGATCAAAAGTGGTGGTCGGCGATGGACCGGCCCGCGAGAGCCTCAAGAAGAAATATCCGAAAGTGCACTTCCTTGGTGCCCGGTTCGGCGAAGATCTCGCCGCCTATTATGCCAGCGCCGACGTGTTCGTCTTTCCGAGCCTCACCGATACGTTCGGCCTTGTGGTGCTTGAGGCGATGGCTTCCGGAACACCGGTCGCAGCCTATGACGCGACCGGACCAAAAGACGTGATTCCGGGATCGAATGCCGGAACGATCACACCGATTGGCGGCGATCTCGCCGCTGGCGCAAAAGCCTGCCTCGACCTCGATCGGGCCACCTGCCGAACCTATGCCGAGGGCTATAGCTGGAAATCAGTCGCGCTTGCTTTCCTGGACAATTTGCAGCCGCTACCAACACCCGAGCGGCGACGTTTCTGGCAAAAGCTGCGCCGCAAGAAAAAGACCTGGGTCGACTGGGAACAGTTCACCGACTGGATGAAACCGGACGACAAGAGCAATAAAGACTAAAACGACTGAGAGGATAGATGATGAGCTGGGAGCTGGGGTACAATCTGATCAATGCAATGGTGGTGCCGGCCTGGGCGCTGCTTCTGGTCCTGCCAAAATCGCCGATCACCCGCGCTCTGGTGCACTCCATGCTCTGGCCCGTCCTGATGGGATCGATTTATGCGGTCCTGCTAATCGGCTCCATGTTCTTCGGGCTCTCACATCCGGATGCCGGCTTCTCCTTTGCGGGGGTTCAGGCGCTGTTCGATCATCCGAACGGGCTGCTCATCGGCTGGACGCATTATCTGGTCTTTGACCTGTTTGTCGGGGCCTGGATCGCCCGTGATGCGCAGCGCAGAGACATCTCACATATTGTTACAGTCCCTTGCCTGCTGGGAGCCTTCCTGTTCGGTCCGGTGGGTCTGTTGCTTTATGCGGTAATACGGTTCTTTTCCGGCAAAGGTTTCGCCTTGGACGAGACCTGATGGTTCAAGAATTCTCCTCTAAGGATTAGTGTCTCTCACCTGACAGCGTAATCAGCTGCCATGCGCGCCTGCGCCGCGCTGGACTGGCCTTAAACTTGCGTCTAAAGACGCCACGAAATCAGCACTCAGGCAAAAGAGGTTTTCCATGGCTCTGCGCGTCGCAATCAATGGCTTTGGCCGTATTGGCCGTTTGGTCCTTCGCTCCATCATCGAACATGACCGCACGGATATCGAAGTCGTCGCGATCAACGATCTTGGCCCGGTCGAAACAAATGCGCACCTGCTGCAGTATGACACTGTCCATGGCAAGCTGAATGAAGAGGTCACTGTCGACGGCGACATGATCCGCGTCGGCAAGCGCGCCTTCAAGTGCACAGCCATCCGCAATCCGGCTGAACTGCCCCATGCCGAGATGGGCATCGATATCGCGTTCGAATGTACCGGCATCTTCGCCTCCAAGGAGAAAGCCGCCGCGCATCTCGAAGCGGGTGCCAAGCGCGTTCTGGTTTCTGCGCCGGCCAGCGGCGCCGACAAGACGATTGTCTACGGCGTGAACCACGAAACACTGAGCGCCGATGACCTGGTTGTCTCGAACGCCTCCTGCACCACCAACTGCCTGTCACCGGTCGCCAAGGTCCTGAACGACACGGTCGGGATTGAGCGCGGCTATATGACGACGGTCCACGCCTATACGGGTGACCAGCCGACGCTCGACCGCATGCACAAGGACCTCTACCGGGCCCGCGCCGCTGCGAGCTCCATGATCCCGACCTCGACCGGCGCCGCTAAAGCTGTCGGCCTCGTCCTGCCGGAACTTGCCGGCAAGCTGAACGGATCAGCCGTCCGCGTCCCGACCCCGAACGTTTCGATGATCGATCTGGTCTTCGATGCTGGCCGCGAAACCACCGTCGAAGAGATCAACGACGCCATCAAAGCAGCGGCGAGCGGCCCGATGAAGGGTGTCCTCGGATATTCCGACAAACCGCTGGTTTCGGCTGACTTCAATCACGACGCTCACAGCTCAACTTTCGCGGCCGACGGCACCAATGTCACCGACGGGACCCTGGTTCGCGTGCTCAGCTGGTACGACAATGAGTGGGGCTTCGCGACCCGGATGAGCGATACCGCACTTCACATGGCGAAATTCCTCTAGGAGCCGGTACGCGGATGGGAAGCTTCAAGACCCTCGATGATCTGGACCTGGCCGGAAAGGCCGTCCTGACGCGTGTTGATATCAATGTCCCGGTCGAAAATGGCCGGGTCACCGATACGACCCGAATCGATAAAGTCGCACCGACCATCCTCAAGATTCTCGAAAAGGGCGGCAAGCCGGTCCTGCTGGCGCATTTTGGGCGCCCCAAGGGCCAGCCCAATCCGGACATGTCGCTGCGCGTCACCGTTCCAGCCCTGGAATCCGCACTCGGCAAACCCGTCACTTTCATTGAGCGTCCTGATCGCGCTGCGATTGATGCTGCGCCAGCCGACGCTGTGATCCTGATCGAGAATACAAGATTCACGCCGATGGAAGAGGCGAATGACCCGAATATGGCGGGCTTCCTCGCCACGCTGGGCGATGTCTACTGCAATGATGCCTTCTCGGCAGCGCACCGCGCACATGCCTCGACCGAAGGTGTCGCGCGCCTGTTGCCGAATTGCGCTGGATTGCTGATGCAGGCCGAACTCGACGCGCTCGACGCGGCGCTGGGATCGCCGAAGCGCCCGGTCCTCGCCGTGGTTGGCGGGGCCAAGGTCAGTTCCAAGATCGACCTGCTCAAGAACCTCGTTTCGAAGGTCGACGCGCTGGCCATCGGCGGCGGCATGGCGAATACGTTCCTGGCGGCGCGCGGATACAGCGTTGGCAAATCGCTCTGCGAGCACGACCTCTCCGACACCGCAAAACAGATTGAAGCCAATGCCAAGGCCGCAGGCTGCGATATCCTGCTGCCCATGGATGTCGTCGTCGCCAAGGACTTCGCCGCGAATGCGCCCCATCGCACATGCGGACTGGACGAAGTAGCTGACGATGAAATGATCCTCGATGCGGGGCCGCAGACGGTCGCTATCCTCGCCGCCGCGCTCGATGTTGCGAACACGCTTGTCTGGAACGGGCCGCTCGGCGCGTTTGAGCTGGAGCCATTTGACCGGGCCACGGTGCAGGCTGCTCAAGCAGCGGGCACGCGGTGTAAATCCGGCGCCTTGATTGCGGTTGCCGGTGGCGGCGACACTGTTGCCGCGCTAAACCATGCCCATGTCGCGCAGGACTTTACACATATCTCCACTGCCGGTGGCGCGTTTCTTGAATGGATGGAAGGCAAACCCCTTCCTGGTGTTGAGGCACTTAAAGGCAGTTAAATGACACACAGTTTCTTCTTCCGCTGGCCCAGTAAGACCGCGGAAGCAGAGGCCACCCAAAAGACAGCGGTGTCAGTTACAATTTCAACTATTCACTCCGGGGTTGAGCGCAAGGCGTGCTCAGCCCTTTTTCGTTCTTAAGAGGGATCTTTAGATGGATATTCAACAAATGACTGAGCAGGCCGCGCAGAAAGCCGGTTTTGTCGCCGCGCTGGACCAATCAGGGGGCTCGACTCCGAAAGCGCTGAAACTTTACGGCGTCGATGAGGGCGCCTGGTCGAGCGAAGACGAGATGTTCGGCCTGATTCATGAAATGCGAGCGCGCATCGTCAAATCACCGGCCTTTTCTGGCGAGAAAGTCATGGGCGCGATCCTGTTCGAGCGCACAATGGATGGTGAAATCGATGGTGTTCCAACAGCGCAATACCTGTGGGAAAAGCGCGGCGTGGTTCCGTTCCTGAAAGTCGACAAGGGCCTCGCAGAGGAGGCGAATGGCGTCCAGCTAATGAACCCGATGCCAGAGCTCGATTCTCTACTGACGCGCGCCTCTCAGAAAGGGATATTCGGCACCAAGATGCGGTCCGTCATCCACGCCGCCAACGCAGAAGGCATTGCGGCGATTGTCGCACAGCAATTTCAAGTCGGCCTGCAAATCCTGGGACACGGTCTTGTCCCAATCATCGAGCCGGAAGTGAACATCAAGATCGCCGACAAGGCCGAGGCGGAAGACATGTTGCTGGCCGAGATCACAAAACAGCTCGACACGGTGCCCGCCGACAAGCAAGTGATGCTGAAACTGTCTCTGCCGGAAAAAGCCAATCAGTATAAGTCTCTGGTCGACCATCCGCGGGTCATGCGGGTCGTGGCGCTGTCCGGGGGCTATAGCCGCGAGGAAGCCAATCACCGCCTGTGTCAGAATACCGGCATGATTGCGAGCTTCTCACGCGCGCTCACCGAAGGCCTTTCCGCCCAGCAAAGCGATGCCGATTTCGACACGCTGCTCGCAAGCACGATTGAGAGCATCTATGATGCCTCCTGCGCCGGATAGGGGACGATATTCCGAGCTTTGAGGAAGGCGGCTCCGCGAGCCGCCTTTTTCGTATCTGGTCCGGGCGCGCTATTCGTGGCAGACAAGGCCGATGGCTTTGGAGATGAGACCCGGCTGCGAGCGCTGTGATCGCGACTTGCCTGCAGATGCAACTGGCGCGCTGATCTGCTCCTTTGAATGCACGTTCTGTACACACTGCAATGACACGGAGCTTCATGGCACCTGCCCGAATTGCGGCGGCGCGCTGGTGCCGCGACCCACGCGGGCCGGGGCGGCGCTGGACAAGTTCCCGGCCAGCACGGTGCGCGTGTTCAAGCCCGCAACCTAGACCGCGGCACCGGAAAATCTTGACGACTCGCCCCTGATCGGCGCAAACCGGCAGATCATGAGCGACCCGACCCGCGAACGCCCCCGGCTGTATCTGATCACGCCGCCTCAAATCGAGGATGTGCCCGCCTTTGTCGACCAGTTCCGCGCCGCTGTGCAAGGCGGTGATGTTGCCAGCCTGCAGATTCGCCTCAAGAAAAGTGACGAGATCGATCTCGCCGCGACGCGTGAAGTGGCGCAGGCGGTCAAACGGATCTGCACGGCAGAGCATATCGCGCTGTTTATCAATGACAGCCCGCAACTGGCCCGCGCGCTACAAGTCGACGGCGTTCATCTCGGCATGAATGATATGGACATTGCCGAAGCCCGCGAGCTGCTGGGACCGGACATGATTATCGGTGCGACCTGCAAGAATTCCAGACATCACGCGATGATCGCAGGCGAAGCGGGTGCCGACTATGTCGCCTTCGGGGCTTTCTATCCGACGCAGACCAAGCCTGACACGACGCCGGCCGACCCCGAGATCCTGACCTGGTGCCAGATGTTTCTGACCCTGCCCTGCGTCGCGATTGGCGGCATCACCCTGGCCAATGCGGCGCCGCTGCTGAAGGCGGGCGCGGACTTTCTCGCCGTCTCAAGCGGGGTCTGGGACCATCATGACGGTCCTGCCGCAGCGGTCGCCATGTTCAATCGCCTGATCGACGAGTCGATGATAACGGCCTGAACTAGTCAGCCTTTGGCGGCGCGGCGCGGCCTGTCACCTGATCATGCAATGACTTGTCCATCCGGAAATGGGCAACAAGAAACTCTGCCACCACGCGCAAGACCATGATCGCGATGATCGCCCCGATTGGCGTTTTGATCATGCCCCACAAGGCCGTGTCCCAGTCATTATCGAGATAGGTCAGCCAGAACCAGAACCGACGCACGGCATGCCAGAGGATTCCCAGAATGCCGAGATAGTAGAGCAGCCGTGTCAGGGTGGCGCCCATCGATTTTTCGAAACTCAGGAAACCAGATAAAATGCCCATAGATACCCCTCCAAAAATTGCGTTATGCCCATTCAACCGCAAGCATCGCGGCCTGTCCACAAAACTTGACCAAACCGCCCGTCGCCGCTACGCCGCGCGCTCTACTGATGAGGACGTCTCACATGGCCAAGATTAACGGCAACGAAATCAAGCCCAACATGGTGATCGAGTATAATGGCAGCGTCTGGCGCGCCATGAAATGCAACCATGTAAAGCCTGGAAAAGGCGGCGCCTTCAACCAGGTCGAAATGCGCAACCTGTTCAACGGCTCGAAAGCCAATGAACGTTTCCGCGCCAACGAAACCGTCGAGCGTGTACGGCTTGAACAGAAGGATTTCCAGTTCCTCTATGATGCCGGCGAAGCCTACGCCTTCATGGACCAGGAAAGCTTTGAACAGATCGAGCTGCAAAAGGATTTTGTCGGCGATGATGGCGATTTCCTGCAGGACGGCATGACGGTCGAGATCGAATTCTATGGCGACAAGCCGATTGGCGTCGCCCTGCCCCAGCAAGTCACCCTGACGGTTGAAGAGACCGAGCCGGTCGTCAAAGGCCAGACGGCGGCAAACAGTTTCAAACCTGCGACTTGCGAGAATGGCATTCGCGTCACTGTGCCACCTTTTATCGGCGTCGGTGAACGTATTGTTGTTCAGACCGAAGACCGCACCTATCTGCGCCGCGCCGACTAGGACCTGCCAGACCATGTCAAAACCTTCTGCGCTTGGAAATGTGATCATCGAAGCGGCCCGCAAGGCTGGCCGCTCGCTCGCCCGCGATTTTGGCGAGGTTGAATATTTGCAGGTCGAGAAGAAAGGGCCGGCAGACTTTGTTTCAAATGCCGACCACCGCGCCGAAGAAACCATCTACGAATATCTCTCCAAAGCCCGCCCCGGCTATGGTTTTGTCATGGAAGAGCGCGGCATTGTCGAAGGGAGCGATAAGACCAATCGATTCATTGTCGACCCGCTCGACGGCACGCTGAACTTCCTGCACGGCCAGCCGCATTATGCTGTCTCGATTGCGCTAGAACGCGAAGGCCAGTTGTTTGCGGGGGTCGTGTATGACGTCGCCAAGAATGAGATTTTCTGGGCGGAAACCGGCCGCGGGGCCTGGCTTGGCCAGCGCAAGCTGAGAGTCGGCAGCCGCAAGCACCTGGACCAGTCCGTGATCGCGACCGGCACGCCCTGGGTCGGAAAAGCGGAAGAATATCACAGCCGGTTCGCCACCGAGATCCATATGATGACCCGTTCGACGGCCGGCATTCGCCGCTATGGGTCTGCCGCGCTGGACCTCGCCTGGGTCGCAGCCGGTCGTTTCGATGGGTTCTGGGAAAGCCATTTGCAGGCCTGGGACATCGCGGCAGGCATGGTGCTTGTGCGCGAGGCTGGCGGCGTCACGACAGAGCGCGATGGCGGCGACCCGTTGAAGACAGGATCCCTCCTTGCCGCCAATGCCGACCTGCACCCACAGCTGGAAAAATGCCTGCGCCAAGCGGGGACACGCACCCCGAATGTCGACTGAGCCGACCTCAGATCCTGAGCAAAAGCCTGGCCTGATCGCCCGCGCGCGTATGGGCATCGAGTGGCTGAACGCCAACAAGGCGCGGTTCTTCTGGTGGTGGATCGCCTATCAGGCCGTCAAGGGTACGATCACGCTTTCCCTGATCTGGATCCCGCTTCTGTTGATCTGGCTGCGCAGCCGCGGCGAGGCCTAGCCGCCAAAGGCCGAGGCATAGGCGGCTGAAGCAAGGGCGAGCCCGATCGCGGAACCGCCAGCGATGACGACTCGTTTGAGCAGCTTGTTCACCGATAGTCGCTTGAAAAAGAACACAAAGATCGAAATCAACGGCAAGATCACCGTCAGATAGATCAAAGCCAGGATGAAACTGACGCCTGTAAAATCTTCATCATCCGCCACCGCCTCGTCTGCATTGCCTGGCGTTTCAGGCACCGGGGCGTCGCCAAACGTTTCATCCCAGAAATTCAGCTGCCGGGTCATCTCCGCGCAGGAACTGCCATAGAACGAGGTTTCGGCCACTTGTTGCTTGCAGCTCGAATTGAACGTGTTGATCTCAACAATCGGTGTTGTCACCTGCACGACAATGGCCAGAATAATCACGATGAACGCATAGGGGATCATGAAGAAGCGGAAAATGTAACGCGTCCCCATCGCCTCCTTGCGCGCCACAGAAGACCAGACAATCAGCGTCCCCGACAAGGCAATCGCCATCGCCATCACATCGAGACCATTAATCGTCCACCCGAATGAGATTTTGAAGAAATTGGCGATGAGCGGAAATATGCCAGCAAAGAAACTGGAGACGAATTTCAGCGGACCAACCAGGGTGAAGACCATGCCAATCAGCTTCACCAGCTGCATCATCAGAAATCCGACGCCGAGCGTGTCTGATATGGATCTCAGAAAACTCCACATCCCCGAATATTCCTCTCTCCCAAGCCGAGCTTGGCAAACTTAGGCCGGATTAACAAGCGGTAAGACGGATGGGTGTGGCGCGCTTAGCTGTTCAGCTCAACATCCCAGTAGAGATAATCCATCCAGGTTTCGTGCAGATGGTGCGGCGGAAACTTACGCCCAATTTCCTGCAGGAAATAATTGCTGGGTCGCCGGGGCTTTCGCTGCGGGTGCATGTTGCAGTCATTTGGCATTCGCCCACCCTTGCGCAAATTGCATGGCGAACAGGCTGCGACGATATTGTCCCAGGTCGTCCGCCCGCCCTTTGAGCGCGGGATGACATGATCAAAGGTCAGGTCATCAGGCGATCCGCAATACACACATTGAAAGCCGTCGCGCAGGAACACATTGAAGCGCGTGAAGGCCGGAACGCGGTCCTGTCGCACAAACTCGCGCAAAGCGATCACCGAAGGCAGGCGCATCTCAAAGCTCGGAGAGCGCACGACCTGATCATATTCAGCAATGATGTCGACACGATCTAAAAACACCGCTTTGACAACGTCTTGCCAGGACCAGAGCGAAAGCGGGTAGTAGGAAAGCGGGCGATAATCCGCGTTTAAGACCAGAGCTGGCCGACCATTCGGAGGAGTAGAAAGAACCTCAGCCATGGGGCATCTCCACAGCCATGTAAGTCCTGCTATGACATCCTTTGATCTTGAAAGCGAGCTCTCCTCTTCGTGCGAGCGCATCATTACTGATTCGCTATGTCGAGAGTATGACAATCGGCGAAGCTGTCCAGCGTTTACGCCGTTTTGGCCATAACACTCTGTAATTACTTAGTATTTCTAGCCTTATTGTACCAATCATAAAGCAAATGCGCCGCCACGCCGCGGTGCGGATGCCAGCTTTCTGCGCGCGCGCTGAAGGCCTTGGCAGACAGTCTTTCGTCCAAATTGCTCAAGCGGCGATGTGCTTCCATCAAGCCGACATCATCTGCCGGAAAAGCATCAAGATGACCGATCGCATTCATCAGAAATGTATCGGCGCTCCACGGTCCAATGCCTTTCACGTCGAGCAACATGTCGCGCGCTTGATCAATTGGCAGCGTCGCGAGCGCGTCCAGGCTCAGCGCGCCCGTTTCGATCGCGGTGGCAATGGAATTGAGATGCGCAAGCTTCGGACCAGACAGGCCGCATGCCCGCAAGCCGTCCTGATCATCCTGCAAGACACGCTGCGCCGTCACGCATCCGTATCTCTCAACGATGCGCGCCCAAATCGCATCTGCGGCTTTGGTCGAGATGAGTTGATAGACGACGATACGGGCCAGCGTCTGGTAGGAGGCTTCGGTCGCGCGCCAGGTCGGCAGGCCGACCTCGTCATAGGCCCGGGCCAGCGCCGGATCGCGCGCCGCCAGGTCTTCGCAGGCCGCACGCAGCTGCTCGGCGTCTGGAGCAGCCATCAGAGATCGGCGCGGCCACGACCCTGGACGGCGAGCCCTTCGTCGATCAACCGGTTACACGCGGCTTCCAGCACGGTCTCGAGCTCGACCAGCATGGCTTTCGGATTGAGGTCATGGGCGAGCGCTGGCAGCACTTCATAGACGACAAGCCCTGGTCGCCGGGTCAGGCCTTTGGCGGGCCAGCACAGGCCGGCATTCGTCGCCAGAGGGAGAAGAGGCAGTTTCAGGCTCTTGTAGAAGGCGCGGGTTCCGGCTGGCTTGTAGTCCGGTTTGGCGCCGGGCTGTGAGCGCGTGCCTTCCGGATAGATCAGCATTTGCCGCGATTCACCGTTTACGCGGTCATCAGCCGCCTCCAGCATCTTCCGCATAGTCTTGGCGCCGCCATCGCGATCGATTGCCAGCAGGCGCAGCTTGAGCGAATACCAGCCAATCACAGGGTACCAGAGCAGTTCGCGCTTCATCACCAGCACCGGGTCGCGGAATATCAGAAACGGGATGAACACATCGAGCATAGCCTGATGTTTCCCGGCAATCAGGATTGGGCCACCCGGAACATGCTGCTGCCCGCGAATTTCGACACGCACGCCACAAATCCAGCGGAGTCCGAAAATCATCAGGCGCGCAAAGGTGCGGACAAACCAGAGCAAGGCCGCGCGCGGCAGCACCAGCGTGGGCAAGGCCAGAATACCCAGGATCGCCATCCAGCCATACATCCAGAGCACAAATATGATCGAGCGCAGCGTGTTCAAAGCGTGTCTTTCAGGGAAGCCAAAACGGTTACCCGCGCGGCGATGCGCGCCGCCAGCCCGGCCATGAGCGGCGTCACCAGCAGGATTACAATATCCCAGAAATCGAGGCTCAGTCGCGGCAGGAGCTGCGCCTCCACACCGTCAGAGCCGCTCCCGGTAAACACGATGAGCGCCGTAATCATCAAGGCCGCGACCGACCCACCAAGGCCTGCCTGCAACGCCAGAATCCAGAACCGCCGCTCGAACAGGCTGGCAATGTAGCGATCCTCTGCGCCCGATAAATGCAGCACATCGACGATATCACGGCGGGCCAGCAAGGCGGCATGCGTCGCAAACGCAATCACCGCCACCGCCGTCGCGGACAAGAGCGCAACAATCGACAATGCGACCAGACGTAGGACGCCCAGCGCGCCATGCACGTTCTCGGCATATCCGGCATTTCCGGCCACATCGCCATCAATGCTGAGCTCATCGAGCACGCCTTCAATGGAGCGCGTCGGATCGCCGACACTGGTATCGGCCTGCACAACCATCAGCATGGGGACCGGCAAGCCATCCGGCATGCCGCCAGGGCCGAGGCTTGGCTCGAGCAGCTCTTCAACCTCTTCGCGGCTGAGGACCTGGGCTTCAAAGACGCCAGCGAGCGCCGTGACCTGCTCAGCGGCTTGTTCGGCTGTTCGCCGATCAATGTCGCGCATGACCACGGTGATATCACCTTCAATCTGCGCGCCCCAGGCCTCCGCCGCCTTATAGGTGCCACGCGTTGTCAGCGCCGCCAGAGCCGCCAGGAAACACAATGCGCCGACCACGAAAAAGAGCGCCGCTTCTCTTGCGTCGCTCACCGGCAAGAGGGGCGTTTCCCGCTTGATCATGCCGCTCCCCCAAATTCAACATCGCGCACGAGCAGACCGTTGCTGAGCCGCAAGACAGGCGCATCGAACTCGCGGATGAGATCGAGATCGTGCGTCGCGATCAGGATGGTCGTCCCGACGCGTTTATTCAGTTCGGCAAACAGGCGCAGGATCTTCTGTCCCATTTCCGGATCGACATTGCCGGTCGGTTCGTCCGCGATGAGCAGATCCGGCTTGTTGATCAGGGCGCGGGCAATCGCGACGCGCTGCTGCTCTCCGCCCGACAGGGACGGCGTCGGCGTGTCCACGCGCTCACCGAGGCCCACCCAGCGCAGCAGATCGATCACTTCATTCTGGTAGCTGTCTGCTTTCATGCCCGAAACCCGCAAGGGAAGCGCGACATTCTCGAAAGCTGTGAGATGGTCGAGCAAACGAAATTCCTGAAAAACGACGCCGATTCGCCTGCGCAATGCCGCCAGTTGCTTACGCTTGAGATCATAAGTCTGCCGCCCGAACAGACGGATGCCGCCACGCGTCGGCGCATGCGCGAGATACATCAGCTTCAGCAATGACGATTTCCCCGCCCCGGAAGGTCCTGTGAGAAAGGTGAAGCTGCCCTGCTTCAGGATCAGGTCGATTTCGCTCAGAACCTCCCCGGTGCGCTCATAGGTGAGGCTCACCCCATCCAGGCGCACAGCTGGCTCATCGCTGAAGTCTGGCCGAATACGCGACATGTAAATCCTTCATCAATAGGAGGACGGGCATATCGACTATTCCTAAAAATTGAGCGAATGTCCAAGCCATGATCCTCACGTGCCCCGAATGCGAGACTCAATATTTCGCCGACGACTCCACAATTGGAGAAAGCGGGCGCACGGTGAAATGCGCAACCTGCGGCCATTCGTGGTTTGTCGGCCCGGAAGGGGCCAAACAGGGCGAGGCTTCGCTGGGCGCGCATGAAACCTATCGGCTGAAGGTCCGCGAGCGCCGCCGTCGCAAGAGCCGCAATGCTGCGTTCAGCGCCTGGACCGCCACTGCGGCCGCAGCGCTCGTCATTCTGGCCGGTCTGCTCCTGTTTCGCGGTGAAGTGGTCAAACGATGGCCCGAATCGGCGAGCACTTATGCCTCTATCGGGATGCCGGTGAATCGGTTCGGGCTGGAATTCCTTGAGACCGAAGCCGAGCGTTTCTTTGATGGCACCACGCCAATCCTGGAAGTCCGCGGCGCTGTCCGAAACACATCCTCCCGAACCGTCACCGCGCCAAACGTGCGGGTCATTTTGTTAGACGATCAGGGGGTTCGTGTGGCTGAAGCGTTTGCACCGATTTCACCATCATCGATCCCCGTAGATGCGACCGCCATTTTTGCTGCGCGCATCGAAAACCCACCATTTGAATCCTTCGAGCTTGAACTTGGTTTCGTTCCAGCCGATACCGCTCTCGCAGCGAATGGACCCCAAACCCAATGAGCCTTCCGAAAATCGACACTGTGTTGTCTGAATCTGATCTCATGGCCCGGATCGATGATCTGGCCGCGCGCCTGGCGCCGCGGCTCACAGGCGAATGGTCTGCGATTAATATCCTGATCGGTGCGACGCCGTTTACCAGTGATCTGATGAAAGCGCTTGCCCGTCTTGATATTCACCCCGTCCTCGATGCCTTGTGGCTGGAAAGCTATCGCGATGCGCGAGAGAGTTCAGGGCGCGTTGTGGTGCGGGCTGATATTGCTCGCCAGGTGCGCGATCGCGGTGTGCTGATTATTGACGATGTTTTCGACACCGGACGCACGCTCGCCTTTGCCAGAAAACACCTGCTCGCCAAGGGCGCGCGCGAAGTGATCACCTGCGCGCTGGCGCGCAAGCCCTGGGCCCCGGAAGGCGATGAAGATGTTGATTTTCACGCTTTTGATGCGCCGCCCCGCTACCTTGTCGGTTACGGGATGGATGATGCGGGCCTGTATCGCGGCCTGCCTTATATTGGCGCGCTCGACTAGGACAGTTTTTCGTCCAGCCATTCCAGAATATCAGCGCTGACCTGCTCTGTCCCCGGCTCGTCGACGATCCAGTGGGCGTGATCGGCGTATTCGAAATAGTCCCCCGGAACGCTGGCCTTGGCATATTTGGCGCCGACCTTGCGAACCGCCTTGATCACCGTCGCCCGGTCTTTCTTCGCGCCAATAGTGAGCGTTGGAACGTTGATCTTGGTCTCGTCGACCGGTCCCGGATTGCTCAGATCCTCATAAACACGCCCGCTATCAAACAGAGCCTCGGCATAGATCTCGTCGTGACGGGCTTTATCGACCGCATTGAGGACGCCCCATCGAAATCCGTTTGGCCCGACTTTAAACACACCGCCAGGTACATTCTTGCGGCCCACTTTCAGAATGCTCCAGAACGTTCTGAGCACGCGCAGATCGGTCACGGTGCAGCCTTCTGGCTGAGCCGGGGTGAGGAAGATTGCACCGCGCACGGCCCCGCGCTCTGCGAGTTTCTGGGCGATCAAACCGCCCATGGAGTGACCAATCACCACGGGCTTCGCACCGTCGCGCTGAGCCAGGGCATCGGCCTTCTCTGCAGCGGCATCGACATAGTCTGAGAGTGTCAGGTCGGCGAGCGCGTCTGGTGGATTCTCCCGCGTGCGCAGCTCAGGAAACAGAGTGGGTGTCTCGCACGTCCAGCCGGCCATGGCGAAATCCCGCTTCATGCGGTCCCAAACCTCGCCGCCGCAGCCAACGCCGTGAATCATAAGCAGCGTCTTGCTCATTTGTGCGGCCCTCCCTCGCTCTGCCGAACGGCACCATAGGCAGAGATGCGCATTCTTGGGAAGAGTGTCGCGCGTATGTGTCTAGGCAGCGTCGACTGGATCCGACCAGCGCTGGAATCGCGCCGCGACGTCTTCATAGACGGGACGCTTGAACGGTACGATCAGACTCGGGATCTCTTCCAGTTTGGCCCAGCGCCAGGCGTCAAATTCCGGCTTGTGCTTGTCGAGCCGCACGTCGCTGTCGGAGCCCTTGAAGCGTAAGGCGAACCATTTCTGGCGCTGGCCCAGATAAGGACCGCCCATGCGCCTCAACAGGTCTGGCGGGAAATCATAATACAGCCAGTCCTCGGTCTCTTCGAGTACATCGACCAGTTTCGCCGCGACACCGATTTCTTCATCCATCTCGCGCAGGGCCGCGTCGACCGGCTCTTCGCCCTGATCCACCCCGCCTTGTGGCATTTGCCACTGGAACGCGCCGCGTCCATTGACCCGGCGCCCAACAAAGACGTGCCCCGCCTTTGAAAACAGAGCGAGGCCGACATTTGCGCGGTAGCGCGCTGGATCGCGTTTCTTAGAGCTCACCCTTGCGGGTCTAGACGAGCTTGCTGGCTCTGGCCAGCGCTCAGTGAGCGTTTGGCATAATAGGAGGCAGGCGCGAGCGCGATGCCCTTGTCTTCCAGTGTTGGAATCCATTCTTTCAGGAGGTCGATCGAGACCGGGAAGGGCATGCTGGTTCCAAGCGCCGCGCCGCGTTCGAGGGCGGTCGTTTCAAGGATCAGGAGCTGCTGAGAAATCTCGTCTGCGGCGGGGCGCGCATCGACCCAGGCCGTGGCCTTGCCGAAGGCCAGTCTGGCGTCGCGTGCACTATCTTCAAATTCTGAACGGATCAGGCTCCCATCCTCGAAAAAGGCCAGCCCCTTGGCGCTGAGTTCTTCGACGATGGGATCAACAGCGGCTTCTTCAGTGGCAAACTTCGCGCCCTGATAATTCATCACACCAACATAGCCTGGTGTTCGTGCCAGCAATTTCGCCAGGCGCTGGCGATTGGTGTCGGCTGAGACTCCAACTTGCATGACCTGCGCGTGCGGGCGCTGACGGCCATAATCATAGGGTTCCATGGGAAGTTCGATCAGCACCTCGTGCCCGGCACGGCGGGCCCGTGCGACCCAGGTTCGCAATCCGTCTGCGGTCGGCGCGAATGACAAGGTCACTTCCGGTGGCAATTCGTCTATCGCTGCGCGCGTGCGTGTCGCATTTGTGCCAAGACCGCTGACGATCAGCGAGACGGTCGGCTTACCCTCCGGATTTGCGAAGGCGCGTGCATTCCGCGCCAAGGGTGAGTCATCGACCACGGTCTCGCCAATCTGGACCATCTTGGACGCAATCTCGTCCGGCGTGCCTGTGTCGCCATCGGCCCCCAACTGCGTAATCTGACTATACGTCTGTCCGGGCAACACGGTTTTGCCGTTGATCCGGATTCCCCTTGATTGCTCCGCCGCAGCTGGGCTGGCGGAAGCGGTCATTCGCACGGCGCCGTTATAGTCGACGCCAAGATCCGGTTCGGCGCCGTCTGAGCCGCTGGGCGAGGTGGACGCATCTGCCTGGGAAAAGCCGATGGCCGCCTGATAGCCTGGCAGGCGCGGATTAAGCTGCGGCGCATCAGATGGCGCTTCATCGAACAAGGCCACGCGAACCGTCGGTCCCGCGGCATCAACGTCGCCCATGACATGCATCGCCGTCGCGCCGGATCCCAGCACGAAAGCCAGCGTAAACGCCCCGAGGGCCGAGTGCACCAAGCCGCTGCGGAATGGCGATGGATCGCGCGCGATGCGAGATGACATTTTGGCTCCTGAGGACACTTTAAACCCGAGCGGCCAGTTTGCCCTCCGAATGGTTAAGAAGAGGCAAACCTGAGTTAACCTTTTCGGGTGATTTGCAGTCCATCACGAGCCAAATTGCATGACAATTCGGTTAGTCGCTACCTGTAATTGAATAAGGGGAACGCGGTGATCTATCCGGCCCGGGTCTCAGTGCTCGCCAGGACACCGCCCGCCTTAAGAAACTCGATGGCTTTCTCAAGCTGATAATCATCACCGTCATAGTCTTCCGGCGGCATATCATCAGGAATGTGCGGCAGGTTTCGGGCCATCCCATCCTCATTGTCGAGCGCGTTCGGAAGATCAGCTTCCGAATAGCGGCGGATCTTGGCGAGGTCTTCCTCACTGACACGGCGATTGGATACTTCAATATCCGGCACAATACCCGTCGCCTGGATGGATCGTCCGGCCGGTGTGTAATAGCGCGCCGTGGTCAGGCGGATGGCGCCGCGGTCTGCCCCGAGTGGCATGACGGTCTGCACCGAGCCTTTGCCGAAACTCGTCATCCCGATCACTGTGGCGCGGTCACGGTCTTGCAGCGCACCGGCCACGATTTCAGACGCCGAAGCCGAGCCATTATTGATCAGCACGACAATCGGAACATTCTTGAAGACTTCGCCGCGCTGCGCGTTCGAGCGCATCACATCACCGGGGCGCCGCCCAATCGTCGAGACCACCTCGCCGCCTGACAGGAACTGATCGCTGACAGAGACGGCCTCATCCAGCAGACCGCCGCCATTATTGCGCAGATCGAGAATGATTCCCTTCGGATTGCGGCCAATATCGTCGCGAATGTCCTCGAACGCCTCGATCAGTTTGGTCGTCGTCTTCTTGTTGTTGAAAGTCGCGATGCGGATATAGGCAATATCATCGCCCTTATTGGCATATTCGACATATTTCGGCTCGATCACCTCACGCACCAGCGTGACGTCGAACGGGTCCTGGCCCTCGCGGTATACGGTGACGGTCAGTTCCGTCCCAGGTTCGCCGCGCATGTCGCTGACCGCATCATCCAGGCTGAGGCCGACAATTGCGCGTGTATTGATGTGGGTCAGCAAATCGCCCGGCTCGAGACCAGCGCGGCTGGCCGGTGTGCCATCCATTGGCGTGACGACTTTGACAAAGCCGTCTTCCATCGTCACTTCAATCCCGAGTCCGCCATACTCACCCGAAGTGGTCACTTGCAGGGCTTCAAACTCATCCGGCGACATGTAGCCCGAATGCGGATCGAGCGAGCCGAGCATGCCGTCAATCGCAGCTTCAAGCGCCGCAACTTCGTCAATCTCTTCGACATAGTCCGCCTTGGCGCGGGCCATAACTTCGGTGAACAGGGAAAGCTGTTCAAACGCGGCTTCATAGCGCGGCGGCGTATACTCAGAGTCGGGCCAGGCGACAGCTGACACTCCTACGGCGGTGGCCCCAAGTACGACCCCCAGCGCGGCTCCTGTCAGCATAGCTCTCATCAGCACTTCTCCTGCATGCGGCCTAGCCGCGTTTCATCCATTTGGCCGGGTTCATCGGTTTGCCGGATTTGCGGACCTCTAGATAGAGTTCCGGTTCACCAACCGCCCGATCGGCCATCTTCGCCACCGGCTCGCCCTGTTTTACCGATTGGCCTACAGCGACATAGCTCGATGACATTCCTGATAACAGTACATGGTATCCATCGCTTGTCGAGAGGATCAGTAACTGTCCGTAGCTGCGAAACGGACCTGAAAATTCGACCACGCCATCGACCGGCGCGGCGACCTGCGCGCCGCTGCGGGTGAGATAGGCGATCCCTTCGGATTTGCTGCCGCCTGGCATCGTATCGCCCCAGGCGCGCACCAGGCGTCCGGCCGTGGGGGCCGCGAGGATGCCCAGCGGCTGCGAAACAGTCGGGCGCGGCAGGCTGGCCCGCGCGGTGTTGCGCGATGGTCGCGCCTCCGCCAGGGCGAGGCGCGGTTTGAGGCGCGGCGCACTTGGAGCGATGGCTTCCAGCGCAGCGATGAGTTCACGTACTGTATTGGCTTTTTGGCCAAGAGATTCAGCACGTTGGCGCAATTTTTCGGCATCTGCTGTGACGTCTTCAAAGGCCGATCGTTTGGCTGCGGTGAGCTGCGTGATCTCTTCGCGTTTGAGCGACAGGGCTGCTTCGGCAGCGGCCAGGGATTTCTGCTCGCGCAAGACTTCGCGCTCGATCCGCCGCAGGTTGGTGATTTCATTGCCGAGTGAGGTCGTCCGCGCCCGCACCTTGGGAGCGACTTCGCCCATCAGGATGGCGGCGCGAATGGCCTGATTCGCATCCTGCGGCTGGGTCAGCAAAGCGGGCGGACGATGACGTCCGGAGAGCGCCAGTGATGCCATCAAATCTTCGAGCGCCGACTCACCCTCGACCAGCTGCGAACGGGCCGATCCCAGCCGCGTGCGCAGGGAGACCAGTTTCAGTTCAGCGGAAGTCGCTTGTTCCTCGCGCCGCTGGCTTTCCATCGCTGCGGAAATCAGGTCGCGCTCCAGCGCCTCAAGATCGTCAGCGACGACAGTTCCGGCCTGTTCCAGCGCCTCAAGCTGGCGAAGCGCATCGGCGCGTTCCGCCTCAAGGGCTTCCAGTTCAGCGCGCGACACGCCGCCTTCGCCAATCGCAGGCGCACCCGCAAAGCCAATAATGGCGACGCAGGCAGCCAGACGGCTAAGGGATGAAGACGGCGCAAATCGCATGGTCAAATTATGCCACGGCCAGAGTGATCAGGACATTAACGCAACCTGATCAGCTCAAATCGTCATCAATATGGCGAGATTAACCGTCTTTGGCAGCAATCTGATCGGCGAGGTCGACGATCACCTTGGCCTGTTTCCAGGTGGCGTCGTCCTGCATCTTTCCATCCAACATGGCGACGCCCGCCCCATCTGGAATTGCTTCCAGAACGCGGCGCGCAAAGGCCACTTCGTCCGGATCCGGGCTGAACACTTTCTTGGCAATGTCAATCTGGTTCGGGTGGAGGGACCATGCCCCGACACAGCCCATCAGGAAGGCGTTGCGGAATTGCTGTTCACAGGCTTCGAGGTCGGCAATATCGCCAAATGGGCCATAGAACGGCTTGATCCCCGCCATCCCGCAAGCGTCGACCATCTTGCCAAGCGTATAGTGCCAGGGATCCTGCTGCGCGCCGGCGCGCGGGCCGCCATCTTCGCGCGGATCTTCGATGACGCGGTAGAAGGGATGTCCGCCGCCAACGCGGGTCGTTTTCATCTTGCGCGATGCGGCAAGGTCGGCCGGGCCGAGCGAGATGCCTTGCATGCGTGGAGAGGCCAGAGCAATCTCCTCCACCCGCGCGACGCCTTCAGCCGTTTCGAGGATCGCGTGTAACAAAATCGGGCGCGTCAGTCCGGCTTTTGCTTCCAGCTGAGCGACCAGTTGATCGACATAGTGGATATCCCACGGTCCTTCGACTTTCGGGATCATCAACACATCTATCTGTTGACCCGCTTTGGTGACGAGCTCGGTCACATCGTCCATGAACCAGGGCGAGTTGAGGCTATTGACCCGGCTCCAGAAACCAGTGCCCTTGGCCTGCCAGTCGAGCATACCGGCCATTTCGATGACACCGGCGCGCGCGGCCTCCTTGGCATCGGCAGGGATAGCGTCTTCGAGATTGCCGAGCACGACATCGCAGGTATCGGCCATGCCTGGCACCTTGGCGCGCACCTTTTCGAGATGCGCCGGAACGAACTGGATCATCCGCTCAACGCGAATAGGCAGTTCCCGCATCGGCTCCGGCGCCCCGGCTGCGAGGGGTTTGAAAAACTGGCGCGGCGCTTTTTGACTCATGATCGGATCTCCGTTGCGACGCGCAAATTACCTGGTGACGTTCGTGTGGCAATGGCGGGATCGTCGCAGCTGATCCGCGCCCTGTAAATTATGACACAGACCTTCTCGACGACAAACCAGTTTTGGCTAGCGCGCCAGCGGGTGACTGGTTTCGAGCAGCTCGGCCAGTTCATCCGTGAGCACATGCGTATAGATCTGTGTCGTCGCGATATCGGCATGCCCCAGCAAGGTCTGGACGCTGCGCAGGTCGGCGCCGCCCTGCAACAGATGCGTCGCATAGGCATGGCGCAAAGCATGCGGGTAAACACGGGCCGGATCGAGCCCCACGGCAAGGGCCAGCTTTTCCAGCATTTGTGCCAGTCGCCGCCGGGTCAAATGCCCTGACTTGCCTCTGGACGGGAACAGGAAATCGCCGCTGCCGGTGCCGTATTTGTCGCCGTCACGCACCTCGAGCCAGTTGCGCAGCGCCAGAAGGGCTGGCGCGCCGAGGGGGCAGAGGCGCTCCTTGCCGCCCTTGCCGCGGACGATCATCTCGCGCGTTTCCCAGAGACCGAGACGGCGGCGCGGGAGGTTGCCGAGGCGCAGGCTGACCAGCTCGCTGACGCGCAGGCCAGCGCCATAGAGCAGCTCGAGCAGGCAGGTCATCCGCGCATCGTCCCCGCAGGCCTGCAGCAAGGCATCGACCTGCTCGCGCGACAGGACATCCGGCACGTCGCGGGTAACCTTCGGAGCATCGAGTTTCGAAGTCGGATCATCTTTGCGGTCCCGCTCCTCGAACAGGAAGCGGAAGAACCGCTTCAGGGACGAAAGCTTGCGTGCCTGCGTCGACGCCGCGAGGCCGTCCTTGGCGAGGCTTTGCAGCCAGGCTGAGAGATCCGCCGCATCGGCATGGCACAGGCCCCCGCCCAGATACCCCGACGCATCGAGCAGGTCTCGGCCATAGGCGTCGAGCGTATTCGGCGACGCCCCGCGCTCGGCGGACATCATCTCCAGAAAGGCTTCTATACGCGCAAGATCAGACATTGGCGCACTCTAGCCGCCAGTCCTTAACGCCAAACGAAAAACGGGCGCCCGGTAAAGAGCGCCCGCCTGGATTGATTCGGGTGAACGCCGGTCAGTCGTTCGGGGCTTCCGGTTGCGACTTGTCGACCACAACGTGGGCATCTTCACCCTCGCCATTCGACTTGTGCATGGCGATGACCACGCCAGACAGGGCCAGGATAGCAATCAGGTTCGGGAATGCCATTGACGCATTGGCGATATCGCCGAGCAACCAGAGCGCGTCTGTATTGGTCACGATTGTGCCAGCAAATACGACCAGAACCCAGGCATATCGGAACGGGTGCGTCGCCCACTCACCGACCAGATAGGTCAGCGCCTGCTCACCATAATAGGACCAGCCGATAATCGTCGTGAAGGCGAAGAAGAACAGGGCGATCGGGACAATCCACTCACCCCCAGGCAGAGCTGCACCATAGGCCCGTGTGGTGATCGCTGCCGAGTTGGCATCGGTCTCCCAGGCATGGTCGACCTTGATTTTCACGTCCGCATCAACTGCGCCTGACAGGGCAGCCTGATAGAAGGCTTCTTCTTCGGCTGCCGCTGACTCGACGCTCAATGCGCTGAACGCGCCCTCACCAGAGAAAGCCTTTTTGGCCGCACGCAGCTCGCCCCGCGCCTCGTCAGACCAGTCAAACAGGCCGTCAAACGTCACGCCCGCCGCGCGGCAGCTTGCGAGGTAGGACTGGGCGGTTTGGCCATTGGCGGCAATGACCTCCTCGCGCCCGTCTTCATAGGCCGAGGGCACCAGGTCTCCAACACTGTAACGGTCACCCTCTGATGCAGGATCGAGCGGCAGCTCAATCCCGCGATCATCGCAATAATTAGCGGCCATCAGGGTCGGGCTTTTCTCGAAATCTCCTGTCACAGTCAGGATCACCAGAGCGGTCATGGTACAGATCACGATTGTGTCGATAAACACGCCGATCATCGCGATCTCACCCTGCATCACAGGGTTCTTGGTTTGCGCCGCCGCGTGCGCGATCGGGGCAGAGCCCTGCCCCGCCTCGTTCGAGAACAGGCCGCGCGCAATCCCGGCGCGGACCGCCGCCAGAACGCCGTAACCAGCCGCACCGCCAAACACTTCCTTCCAGCCAAAGGCTGAATAGATAATCTCCATGAACGCGCCTGGAACTTTCGGAGCGTTGATGACCAGAACCAGGAAGGCAATCGCCACGTAGAGCGCGGCCATGACAGGCACGACTTTACCTGCGACAGATCCGATAGATTTGATCCCGCCAATAATCACGGCAAAGACCAGACCTGACAGGACGATGCCAACAAGCCAGTTCGGGATCGACAGGCCAAATGAGGCGCTGCCAACTTCGAGCGCAGCCTCAGTGATCGAGTTGGCCTGGATCATTGACCCGGTTGCAGTCGCTGAGAACAAGGTCCCAAGACAGAAAATAAAGGCCAGCCATCCCCAATGCTTTCCGAGGCCATTCTTGATGTAGTACATCGGTCCGCCATTGATGCGGCCATATTCATCGGTTTCGCGATATTTCAGCGCCAGCGAGCTTTCGGAGAAGGCCAGCGCCATCCCGAACAGCGCAACGATCCACATCCAGAAGATGGCGCCGGGCCCGCCAAGCGTAATGGCGGTCGCAACACCGGCCAGGTTACCTGTACCGACTTGTCCGGATAGCGCGGTTGAAAGGGCTTGCCAGGGCGTGATTGCCCCGTCATCGCCTTGTGCTTTTCGACCATCCCAAACTTCTTTGAGCGCAGGAAAGAAACGCCGGAGGGGACGCCCACCAAGGCGGATCATCATGAAAATACCTGTTCCCAAAAGAACGATGGCCAGCGGACCGACCGGAAGAATTCGCGTATCTCCCCAGGTGCCGCCCCAAATGAATCCGCTGATAGTCTCGATCAGCGCAACCATGTTTTCCATAATGCCTCCCCGGCAAAGCTATTGTTCAAATTGCGCCTCACCCTAGAACAGAAACGGGCGCTGTGAAGCGCCCGTTGTGAGATTTTTGCAGATATGGCGGCGTTTCCGCCGGATCTATCCGACGAAGCCTTCGCCGACACCGAAGTCGCGGCGGGCCGATACAATGGTCACAACCACCCCGGCCAGAACATCCAGCAACGCCATCACGGTGAGGATGAAGAAGACTGAAGTGGCAAAATTCGGATTGAGCAGGAACAGCATCAGGCAGACAATGAACACGATCATGGACAGCGCGTGATTCATGATCGTGGCGGTTCCGGTGCTGGTCGATTTCAGGATTTCCATGAACAGGACGGCGATCGAGAGCACCAGCAGCGCATCGCCTTTAGTCAGGACCCATTCGACCTCGCCGCCTATCATCCCGATGGAGAAAAATTTCTGGCCCAGGATCGCCATGAGCGGCGATGCATTTGCCGTAAGCTCAACCCCGGCATGCGTTAGCGGCACCGGATCACCGGCCGTCGTGAACGCGATCAGGCAATAGATGCCCACCGGTATGATAAAAAGCGGAAACGCGCTTAAGATGAGCCGCATAGGAGTACCCCTTCTAGGCGGACCGTCGCCATTCGAGCGCTTGGTCCTTTGCTGTCTATCATCGAGACGGGCAGCGGCAGCAGCCGGAAAGATCACTGACATGCGCGTCTCCTCGCTCATCCAGTTAACCCTATTGAACCTTAATGCAAAGTGAGGAAGTGAGGCATGACCTTGCCGCAGCCACGATTCCATATTCTCGCCGGACCACCGGGGGCTGGCAAAACCACTCTGCTCAAGCAGCTTTCCGGCTCAATTGCAGTCGTACCGGAATATGCCCGCCGCGTGCTGGCGCATGAACGAAAAACCGGCGGGCGCGCCACCGGAGACCAGGACCCGGCTCTATTTGTAGAGCGGATGCTGGAGACGGCGATAGCCGACTTTGACACCGCGACGGGATTGACCGTGTTTGATCGCGGTCTGCCGGACCTGCTGGCGTTTTGCGCCCATTACGGGATCTCGGATAAGCATGTCCGCGAGGCGGGCGCGACCCGGCGCTATGAGGCCACAGTGTTTTTCTTGCCAGCGTGGGAAGAGATCTATCGAACCGACGACGAACGGATATTGGATTTTTCAGGCGCTCACGCATTCGGCGCGCTGATTCGCAGCGCCTATGAGGACTCCGGCTATCGCCCTGTGGATGTGCCGAAAATGAGTGTCAGCGACCGCGCGGCGTTCGTACTGGACCGAATTGAGGTCTAGATCTCATCGGCTCCGCCTGGGTTCCGGCGGCGGCGGATCAGCCACATGACACCGCGCAGATCCGACAGCGCATCCGCCAGACGACCAAAATTGGTATATTTGGACGTCCCGGCGCCGCGCTCGCGGTGATTGACGTTCAGAAACTCAACTTTCAGCCCTTCGGCATTCATCAATGCAGGCATGTAGCGGTGCATGTGATCGAAATAGGGAAGCGCCAGGAACACCTCGCGCTTCATCACCTTGATGCCGCAGCCGCTATCGTCGCAATCATCGCGCAGCAGGCGCTTACGGATCGAATTGGCGAAGCTGGAGCCGAACTTCTTCCAGGCCGAGTCTTTTCGGCTGGCGCGGCGGCCCATGACCATGGCGAGCCCTTCCGGCGCATCCGCGCGGGTCAGGCTGCGATAGAGCGCAGGCAGATCAGCTGGATCATTCTGACCATCACCGTCCAGGGTTCCGACAATCGGCGCGCGGGCATGCTGGATCGATGTTCGAAGGGCGCGCGACTGACCGGCGTTCTTGCGATGCGAGATGACGCGCAGCTGCGGGAACTTATCTTTCAATCCGGCAAGAACGGCGCGCGTATCATCCGTCGACGCATCATCGGTGATGACCATTTCATAGGCCCGTCCGTCGAGCGCCGCGGCGATTTCAGAGACCAATTGCTCAGCATTACCCGCTTCGTTGTGCATCGGCACGCAGATCGAAAATTCTGGCGTCTGGGTCAAATGCTCTACTCCACAAAAGGCGCGACCGCCTGCCTTTAGTTGAAAACGCGCAATTGCGAAACCTCAAGACTGACGACAAGAGTGTCTGAATGGAAGACCTCCCGATCGAATCCCTGCTGCCGGAGATCGCAGCAACGCTGCGCGCCAAGGGGCGCCTGATCCTCGGCGCGCCGCCGGGAGCGGGCAAAACAACGCGCGTGCCGCTCGCGCTCGCAGGTCTGATCGACGGGTTTGAGGCGCTGCCTGGCAAGGTCATCATGCTTGAGCCGCGGCGGATTGCGGCGCGCATGGCGGCGACGCGCATGGCGCAGACACTGGGCGAACGTCTCGGCCAGCGGATCGGCTTGTCGACGCGCGTCGATCGTCAGGTCTCGAAGGACACCGTGGTCGAAGTGATCACCGATGGCCTGTTCACGCGCCGCCTGCTGAACGATCCGGAGCTGTCCGGTATAAGCGCCGTGATATTTGACGAGATCCATGAGCGCAGCCTCAGCGCCGATCTCGGCCTGGCACTGGCGCAGGAAAGCCAGGGCGCGCTGAGAGATGACCTGCATCTCCTCGCCATGTCCGCCACGCTGGACACTGAAACGATGGCAAAAACGCTCGATGCGTCTGTCATTGTCAGCGAGGGGCGACAATATCCGGTCGAAACACGCTATCTCGGCCGCACGCGCGACCGTCTGGAAGACCAGATGGCGCGTGCGATCGAGCGCGCCTTGCGCGAAACGGAAGGCTCGATCCTCGCCTTCCTGCCGGGCGCAGGCGAGATCCGGCGAACGGCTGAGCGCTTGTCTGTCCCGACTGATGTGTTGATCGCGCCCCTCTACGGCGCCCTCAGTCCGAAAGACCAGGATGCAGCGATCCGGCCCTGCGCAAGCGGGCGGCGAAAAGTCGTCCTCGCCACCGATATCGCCGAGAGCGCCTTGACGATTGAAGGCGTCTCGGTCGTCGTCGATAGCGGTTATGCCCGTGTGCCGCGCTATGTTCCGGGCGGGTTCGCGACCGAGTTGCAGACTGTGCGAGCAGCGAAGGCCAATGTCGACCAGCGCCGCGGGCGGGCGGGACGGCTCGGGCCCGGGATCTGCTACCGGCTCTGGGACGAAGCCGAAACACGCGGCCTGACGCCGGCACCAGAGCCGGAGATCCAGAATTCGGACCTGTCCAGCCTGGTACTCACCCTCGCCGATTGGGGCGAGCCCGAACCCGAACGCCTGAACTGGCTGACCCCGCCGCCGACAGGCCGCCTCGCCGCCGCCCGCGAAAGCCTGATCACAATGGGCGCGATCACAGAAAGCGGCGCGCTCACCGATAAAGGGCGGGCAATGTCGCGATTGCCCCTCGCGCCCCGTCTCGCCGCACTTATTCTCGGCGCTGAGACGGATGGCGAAAAAGCGCGGGCGGCACAGGTCGCGGCTTTGATCAGTGAACGCGGAATGGGCGGCCAGAGCGCTGACCTGATCGAGCGCCTATCGCGGTTTCAGGTCGATTCCAGTGCGCGCGCGAGCAAGCTGAAGTCACAAGCGGCGCGTTGGGGCGGCGCCAGCAAGCCCGAGGGCGACGCCGCGCAGCTGCTCGCCAGAGGCTGGCCGGACCTGATCGCACGGCGACGCAGCCCCGGCAGCGCGCAATACCTGCTCGCCAATGGGCGTGGCGGCCAGCTTGATGAGACTTCGCCGCTCGCCAAGTCGGACTGGCTGGTCGTCGCCGACATGGCGGGACGTGCGAAATCAGCGCGGATTACACTCGCGGCAGCGATAGATGAAGCCAGCGCCAGAGAATTTGGCGAGCTCGAAACAAGGGACGAGGCCGAATTCGACCCGGCAAGAGCCACGTTCAAGGCGCGGCGTGTATCAGCGCTCGGCGCCATCATCCTGTCAGAGCAACCGCTGCCTAAACCCACCAGCGAAGCGGCCAGGGCGGCGTTTCTGAAACACCTCAAAGAGGAAGGCTTTACTCCAACCGGGCTGGACACACACGTGAACGCATTCTTGTCCAGATTGAGGGTGGTGAACGATGCGTACGGTGATCCTTGGCCGACCTGGTCGACAGATCTGCTGCAGGACGAGGTCACCGATTGGCTCGGCCCGCTCCTAAGCAAGACTTCATTTACCATGCCGACGGCCGCAATCATTGCGGATGCGCTGAAATCAAAGCTGGACTGGCCGCTGTCTCACGAGCTGGACTCGAAGGCGCCGAAGCGGATCAAGCTGCCATCTGGCCGGGAGGCGACGATTGACTGGCTGAGCGAGCGCGCACCCCTGATCGAATGCAAGGCGCAGGAACTTTATGGCCTCACCCAGCATCTGAATGTCGCGGACGGACGCTGCCCGATCACCGTGCAAATTCTGTCCCCGGGCGACAAACCGGTCGCCACGACGCAAGACCTCCCCGGGTTCTGGTCGGGCGGCTATCACGATATGGCAAAAGACATGCGGGGACGCTATCCGAAACATGACTGGCCGGACGACCCCGCAAACGCGAGGCCACATGCAGGAATGACCAAGGCGCGCCTGGCAAAGGGTTAAGCCTCCCGCCAGGTCCCCGTCTCCAGCCCGTCAATTGTCCAGTTTCCGACGGCGTAACGAATGAGGCGCAAGGTCGGGTAGCCGACTGCCGCCGTCATGCGCCTGACCTGGCGGTTGCGCCCCTCGGTAATCGTCAGCTCCACCCAGCTATCGGGAATGGATTTGCGCACGCGGATCGGGGGTGTGCGCGGCCAGAGCCTTTGCGGCGGATCCATCAGGCGCGCGTCTGCTGGGGCCGTCAGACCATCCTTGAGGTCGACACCTGAGCGCAGCGCTTTCAGTGCGGCGTCATCGGGCACGCCTTCGACCTGAGCCCAATAGGTTTTGGGCGTTCGGTGCCTGGGATTGGAAATCTGGGCCTGAAGCCGCCCATTGTCTGTCAGGACCAGCAAGCCTTCGCTATCACGGTCCAGTCGCCCTGCCGGATAGACATTGGGCACATCGAGATAGTCGGACAGGGATTGCCGGGCCGAAGCCTCAACACCGCGATCGGTAAACTGAGACAGCACGTTGAATGGCTTGTTGAAGAGAATGAGCCTGGTCATTTTTTCGTGAGCATGCGAGTCAGATTTCTACCCGAATAAAATCACGGGACGCACCACAATTGTTACAGATCGAACCATTTTTTGATCCGATCATGGTATATTTTTAATCCGTATTGCAGCATATTATTTGTCCGAAACCTTTGTTTAATTCGAAAACGGTGATACTATCTTGGGTCAATTAGTAGCTTTAGCGCGAAAGGAGATAGATATGAACACACTTCTCGTGCACGAAAACGCCGACTCTCGGCTGGACAAATTTAACGGTCCCATCCTGGACCACGAGAAACTGCGTCAGGGCACGCACATCGCCGTGCTGACCGCTGTCGCATCGGTTTTTCTCGTCCTGGCGGCAAAAGCCGTTTATCTGATTTTTTAGGCATCAAATTACTGAAGCCTGATATGGCTTTTTGGCCGTTTATCAGCCATAAGCCGCCGGATGACTAAAACCGGCCCAGAAACCAATACCAAATCAGTGTTCATCAAGACCTATGGGTGCCAGATGAACGTCTATGATAGCGAGCGCATGAAAGATGTGCTCGCACCCATAGGCTATGCGCCCGTTGACAGTCCCGATGGCGCGGATCTCGTTGTCTTGAATACCTGCCACATTCGAGAGAAAGCGACTGAGAAAGTCTATTCCGAGCTCGGCAAGATCAAGAAGCTGAAACAGGCGCAGGGCGGCAATATGACGATCGCCGTTGCAGGCTGCGTCGCGCAGGCCGAAGGCGCAGAAATCATGCGCCGTCAACCTGCTGTTGACCTCGTCCTCGGACCGCAGGCCTATCACAAGCTGCCGGAAATGATCGCGCGTGTGCACCGCTCAACCGGTGAGCGACTGGAAACAGAGTTTGAAACGCTCGAAAAGTTCGATGCGCTGCCCAAGATGCGGCAGGCTGACGGGCCGATGGCGTTCCTGTCGGTGCAGGAAGGCTGTGACAAGTTCTGCACGTTCTGCGTCGTGCCCTATACGCGTGGGGCGGAGCTGTCGCGCCCGGTGGACGATATCACGCTGGAAGCCCGCAACCTGGCGAGCCAGGGCGTGCGCGAAATCCAGCTGCTCGGCCAGAATGTGAATGCCTATCACGGCGCAGCGCCCGCGATCGAAGCTGGGGACGAGTGGACGCTAGCCCAACTTGTCCGGCACCTTGCGAAGATTGGCGGGTTTGACCGTATCCGCTACACGACCAGCCACCCGCGGGACATGGATGATGATCTGATCGCCGCGCATGCTGACACGCCGGAGCTGATGCCTTTCCTGCACCTGCCCGTGCAGTCAGGATCGAACAATATTCTCAAAGCGATGAATCGCGGCCATACGCGTGAGCATTATCTCGACATCATGCGCCGGATGAAAGAGGCGCGGCCGGACATGGCGCTGGCCTCAGATTTCATTGTCGGCTTTCCGGGTGAGAGCGACAAGGATTTCGAAGACACGATGGATCTCGTGCGCGAGGTCGGTTACGCGATCGCCTATTCGTTCAAATATTCAGAACGCCCCGGCACACCCGCCGCAGAGATGTTTGGCCAGGTGCCGGAAGACGTGAAGAATGAACGCCTCCAGGCCCTGCAAGCGCTCTTGCGGGAACAGCAGACCGCCTTCAACGCCTCGAAAGTCGGCGAAACCGTCCCGGTTTTGGTCACAGGAACAGGTCGCAATGAGGGGCAGATGCATGGTCGCTCGCCCTGGCTGCAGGCGGTGCATTTTGATGGCGCACCCGACCTTGTCGGTCAGATCATTGATGTTGAAATCATCGGGTCGAGTCTGAATTCGCTGTCCGGCACTTTGCCCGGTGAGACAAAAGAGGCGGCAGCTTGAGCCAGGTCTGGACCCCGAAAGACGCCGCGCTCCTGCCAGTCATCTGTGGCCCGAACCACATGAACCTGCTGTACTTGGAGTCTGAGCTCGCCGATGGTGATCTGAAAGCAGAAAGCCAGGGCGGCAGCATCCGGCTGGACGGTTCCAGCGAAGCGATGGCCACAGCTGAGCTCGCGCTCTCCGTGTTCGAAGCCGTGCTCGCCAAGAATCCGGACGCCGGCCTGCCCGCGCTGGAAGGGGCGCTCGAACAGGCGCGCACCCCAAACCAGAGCTACAAGACGCTGACCGGCCTGAAAGTTCCGATCAAGGCGCAAACCAATGCGCAGGCGAAATATCTCGATCTGCTGACCGGCACGAAGAATGACCTCATTTTTGGCGTCGGACCGGCGGGTACGGGCAAGACTTTTCTCGCCGTCGCAGCCGGCGCGGCGGCGCTGAAAAACAAGTCTGCGGCAAGGCTGATCATCACGCGTCCCGCTGTGGAAGCTGGCGAGAACCTCGGCTTCCTGCCGGGCGACCTTGAAGAAAAAGTCGAACCCTATTTGCGCCCGATCTGGGACGCCCTGGACGAGACCCTGGGCGCAGATCAGGCCGGGCGCTTGCGCGAGAAACGCGTGATCGAAGTCGCGCCTCTGGCATTCATGCGGGGCCGCACACTCAAGAATGCCTTCGTGATCATGGACGAAGCCCAGAATGCCACAGTCGCGCAAATGAAAATGGTGCTGACACGTCTCGG
Source organism: Henriciella sp. (assembly GCA_041984335.1). Lineage (GTDB taxonomy): Bacteria > Pseudomonadota > Alphaproteobacteria > Caulobacterales > Hyphomonadaceae > Henriciella. Next base: position 250,438 of record JBHIYI010000002.1, read on the forward strand.
GCGCGACAGCCGCATGGTGGTCACCGGCGATCCGGGACAAGTCGATTTGCCGCGCAACCAACCATCGGGTCTGGCACACGCGCTTCGGATCTTGCGCGGGGTCGAAGGAGTCGGTCGGGTGACGTTCTCGGCCAGTGATGTCCGCCGTCACGCGCTGGTGAGCCGGATCATCCAGGCCTATGACAAGGACGCCGAGCAGAAGCGCGATGATTGAGCTCGATCTTCGTATTGCCGACGACGCCTGGTCCGAAGGCATCGCCGAACTCGCCAAAGTCTGTCAGACCGCACTCAATGCCGGGGCTGCACAGAAACAGGCGTCCGGCGAAGTCAGCCTGCTGCTGACAAATGACGCGGAAATCCAGACCCTCAATCGCGAGTGGCGCAGCAAGGACAAGCCCACCGACGTCCTCTCCTTTCCGGCCAGCGAACTGGACGCCCCGTTTCTGGGTGACATTGCCGTCAGCCTGGGCGTCACCCGCAAGGACGCCGCGGCGCGAGAGATTGGCCTGGATCAGCATCTTTCTCATTTGTTGATTCATGGCCTGATGCATCTTCTGGGGCATGACCACAAAGATGACACAGAGGCGGATGAGATGGAGTCTTTGGAGATCGCAGCGCTTGCATCCCTGGGCTGGCCTGATCCATATAAGTGAGAAGCGACTCGCGCATCAGAATCGTTGAGAAACATGTCGGAAGGACGAAAAGGCTTGTTTGGCCTCTTTAAGAAAAGTGAAGACGTCGCTGAAGAGCCAGCGCCGGAAGACCCGATAGGGCCGTCACAAACCGAGATGCGGCTGCGCATCGTGGAGTTCGAGCGCGCGCGCGTTGTTGATGTAATGATCCCCCGCGCAGAGATTATCGGCGTGGAATTGTCCACGTCACTGGACGAGCTGATCCAGATCTATGCCAGCGAGGCGCACTCTCGATTGCCGGTCTATCGCGAGACGCTGGATGATCCTGTCGGGGTCGTCCACATTCGCGATGTGATCACGGAAATCGCACGTGCGAATGGCGCTGAACCAGATCCAGAAGATCTGCCGCTGGAACGGTTGCGGCGCGATATCCTGTTCGTTCCGCCCTCCATGCCGCTGCCGGATCTGCTGGTGAAGATGCAGGCTTCCCGCACGCACCTGGCGCTTGTGGTTGATGAATATGGCGGCACAGATGGCCTGGTTAGCCTCGAGGACCTCGTCGAAGAGATTGTCGGCGAGATCGAAGATGAGCATGACGAAGAAGTCGCCATGCTGGTGCGACGCGGCCGGCTCGCCTGGGAAGTCGATGCGCGCATGGAAACCGAGGATTTCGCAGCAGAAACCGGTCTGGAGCTCGAACTGGACGATCACGATGTCGACACACTGGGCGGGGTAGCCTTCGCGCTTGCCGGGCGGGTTCCGATCCGCGGCGAAGTCCTGCCGCATCCGGGCGGTGTCGATATTGAAATTCTCGATTCGGACGCCCGGCGCATTCATCGCCTGGTTGTCCGGCAACCTGCTCCGGAGCAAAAAGCATGATCGAACAAGGCCACACGCGCAGCCATGGATTGCGCGTGTTTACTGCCCTTCACGAAGCCATTGCGCGGGTACGGGGCACGACCGCCACGCTGTTCGCAATCCTGCTCGGGGCGTTCTGTGCGCTTGGATTCGCGCCGTTCCACCTGACGCCCGCTCTGATCGTCGCCTTCGTTGGCCTGATCTGGATGCTGGACGGCGCGCGCTCCCAAAAACGTTGGGGCCGGGCCATGTTCTGGCGCGGCTGGGCGTTTGCCTTCGGCTATTTTCTGGTTGGGATGTACTGGACCGCCCTGCCCTTTCTGGTGGAGCCCGAAAAGCACGCCATTTTCCTCTGGATGCCGCTGATTGCCCTGCCGGGCGGTATGGCCCTGATCTGGGGTGCAGCCTGCGCGCTCGGCGGCGCGTTCTGGTCAGCCTCACCGTCCCGCGTTTTCATTTTCGCGCTCTTCCTTGGCGGCGCAGAGCTCATCCGCGGCACCTTGTTTGGCGGCTTTCCCTGGAACGTGCCGGGTACGACCTGGGCCCCGGGCGGCGCACTGTCACAAGTGGCGTCGCTGGGCGGCATATACTGGCTCACGCTGATGACTTTGTTCGTCGCAGCCGCGCCAGCCGCGCTGGTGGACACGCGCGACGACCAAAGCGTGCTCGGCCGCGCCCTGCCTGTTCTCATGGCAGTCGCGCTGACCGGCTTCTCCTGGGCCTGGGGCGCGCAGCGCATTGCCAATGACACGGTGATGACCGAGCGCTCCGTCCTGCTAATGGATGCGGGAGTGCCGCAAGCCGAGAAGTTCAAGGATCGCGGCGAGCCTGTCGTCGCTCGCTATATCGAGCTGCTGCGCGATGTTCCGAGCGAGGCAGGCGATATCGTGATCTGGCCGGAAGGCGCCCTGCCCTATGGCCTGATGGGCGATACTGACGCGCTCGATCTCGTTTCGGCCTTTCTCGGCCGCCGTGCCCTGATCGCAGGATCGGCGCGCTTTACGACAAATGAGGATGGCCCCGCCGCCTATAATAGCCTCGTCATGTTCACCGCTGGCGCCAATACGGCAACCCTGTCAGCGCTTTATGACAAGCATCGCCTAGTCCCGTTTGGCGAATTGCCGGCAGCCAAGATCATCCCGTTCGGGAAAAGCATTGCTGGGATCCTGCCTGGCTCCATGCAGCGTATGGCTGAGAACGGGTTCACGCCGGGCGCCGAAGCGACCGTCTTGCTGCCGCAAGTGGTGGCACCTCCCTTCATTCCCCTGATCTGTTATGAAGGCCTGTTCCCCGAAATTGTCCGCAACGCCTCCCCGCAACGCGAAGCTGCCGAGTGGATTGTCGTGATCTCGAACGATGCCTGGTTCGGTGGCGGCCTCGGACCAGCGCAGCACTATGCCCAGAATCGCTATCGCGCGATTGAAAGCGGTCTGCCGATGGCCCGGGTCGCAACGCGCGGGATGACCGCCATGGTGGACGGCTATGGACGCGAGGTTGCGCGCGGGAATCCGGCCGAAAATGACCCGGCAGGCTGGCGCTCCGCGGTTGTACGGACCGGATTGCCCGCAAGGCTAGAAAACACGCCTTATCAGAGGTTTGGTGAGACGTTTTACTGGTTGACTCTTGTGCTCTTTGGTGGACTAGCCTTTGTCAGTTGGCGGCGTTAGAATCGAACCGAAAGTATAGGCGAGAAGAAACGCAGATGTCGGAAAACAAAACACCCAGCGGGATCGATCGAATTGTTGGCCAGCGCCTGCGCTGGCGCCGCCGTGAGTTGAAACTGACACAGGAACAACTCGGCGAGAAACTTGGCCTGACCTTTCAGCAGGTTCAGAAATACGAAAAAGGCGTCAATCGGATTTCCGCCGGGCGCCTGTTCGAGATCGCCCAGGCGCTCGGGATCACGATCACCTATTTCTACGAAGGCGTCGATGAGCTGATGGACAATCCGGCCACTGTCAGCGTGCATGAAGACGACCACCCACCCAGCCTCCCCGTGATCGATACGGAAGCGATGGAGCTCGTGACAGCGTTCCAGAAGATTGGCGACAAATCGCTTCGCCGCTCCCTGCTCGAAACCATTCGCGCCGCGGCGGCGACGTCAGACGCGGCACCGGAGGCCTGAGCCTGCCGCTGTGACCGTGAAGCGACACAGCCAGGCTTTCGCACCTGCAACAAATAATCAGTGGTTGCTTTGCCGCACTGCACAAGCAACCTATCATGCCTAAAATATATAAAATGCTGACAGGAGAGCAGGCATTGTCGGATATCAAGACGATTGGCGTTGTAGGCGCTGGCCAGATGGGCAACGGGATTGCGCATGTCTGCGCACTCGCCGGGTATGATGTGATCCTCAACGATGTCTCCGCCGACGCGCTCGAGAATGGCCTCGCAACCATCGAAAAGAACATGGCCCGCCAGGTCTCGCGAGACGCGATCACTCTGGACGACATGAAAGCGGCGCAGGCACGCATCAAGACCAGCGCCGAACTGGCGCCGTTTTCAGACGTTGATCTCGCCATTGAGGCGGCAACCGAAAATCGCGAGGTAAAGGAAAAGATTTTTGCTGCGCTGTGCGATGTCGTGCCCGCTCGCACTTATCTCGCCACCAACACGTCTTCCATTTCAGTCACCCGCCTGGCCTCCACCACAGACCGCCCGGAGCGGTTTATCGGCCTGCACTTCATGAACCCGGTGCCACTGATGCAGTTGATGGAGATCATTCGCGGTCTCGCCACGGATCAGGAAACCTATGACATGGCGACCGGGTTCGCCGAGCGCCTCGGCAAGACCACGACCAATGCGGAAGACTATCCTGCTTTCATCGTGAACCGCATTCTCGTGCCGATGATCAATGAGGCGGTGTACGCCCTTTATGAAGGGGTTGGCACGGTGGAGAGCATTGACACGGCCATGCGCCTCGGCGCCAATCACCCGATGGGGCCACTGACTTTGGCTGACTTTATTGGCCTCGACACCTGTCTCTCGATCATGCAGGTCCTGCATGATGGCCTCGCCGACACCAAGTATCGCCCCTGCCCGCTGCTGGTGAAATATGTCGAAGCTGGCTGGGTCGGCCGCAAAGTCGGCCGCGGCTTCTACGACTATTCCGGCGACGCGCCCGTGCCGACGCGGTAGGCTGTTGCTGGACGGATGAAGCCGTCGGCGTCGACGGGGAAATTGCGCGTTAATGGGTCGAGTTCGTCCATCATGGATTCCGAACAATCCTGATGTTAAATTGGTGATATGAAGCTAATACGACTTCCTGCTTGGCTGATCACGCTCAACATAGCGCTCGCAATTTTGCTGCTCGGGTTATTCGTGGCTGGGGAGCAACAAGATAGTGAAACGCTGCGGTCATATGCGCTTATAGGGATGTGCGGTTTCGCTTTTTGGAGCTCAGTCACATCATTTTACTACGTTCTCAAAAAGTCGCGCTGATGTTGTTTCGTCTGCTCCCGCGGTCGGAGCCGTCCAAAAGCTTTACCCGTATTCCTGGCGAAAGTCAGGAATACGGACGGTCAATATAGACGGCTCTGAAACCCGAATGTGATCATCTCATGGCCCGCGGCGCCAGCGTTAGCCGCGCAGATCTATTCCCGCTCAAACATTGACGTTTCGACACCTCGGTCATACTTGAAACCCATGGCGATTAGAGAAATCCTTACCGTGCCGGATTCCCGGTTGAAGCAAGTGTCGAAGCCAGTTGTAGGCGGCGTTACGGACGAGATCCGTGCGCTTATGGATGACATGCTTGAGACGATGTATGACGCGCCAGGCATCGGCCTCGCCGCGATCCAGGTTGGCGAGCCGTTGCGAGTGATCGTCATGGACCTGCAGGAAAATGAGGAAAAAAATCCGCGCTTCTTCGTGAACCCGGAAATCCTGCCTCTGACTGAAGACAAGGCCCCTTATGAAGAGGGCTGCCTGTCCGTTCCGGACGTGTTTGAGGAAGTTGAACGCCCGACACAGTGCCGGATCCGCTATCTCGATTATGATGGCAATGAAGTCGAAGAAGTCGCAGACGGCCTGTTCGCAGTCTGCATTCAGCACGAAATGGACCATCTGGAAGGCACGCTCTTCATCGATCACCTGTCACGCCTGAAGCGCCAGCGCGCAGTCGACAAGGTGAAAAAGGCCAAGCGCCTCAAAGAAAAGAGTGCAGCTTAACTTCGCTCCGCACTTTATCGTCGCCCCATCTCACGCTAGAGCGCGCGCATGACTGAGCCGCTTCGCATCGCTTTCATGGGCAGTCCCGACTTTGCCGTGCCGGTGCTGGCAGCGCTGGCAAAGGCCGGGCACGAAATTGTCTGCGTCTACTCGCAGCCGCCGCGACCGGCCGGGCGGGGCAAGAAATTGCGCCCAACCCCCGTGCATGAATGGGCACAGGCGCGAGGGATGGAGGTTCGTACGCCGCGCTCGCTGAAAAAAGCATCCGAACAGGACGCGTTCGCCGCGCTGGATCTCGATGCCGCGGTGGTCGTGGCGTATGGCCTGATCCTGCCCCAGACCGTGCTGGATGCGCCGCGGCTCGGCTGTATGAATATGCACGCCTCCCTGCTGCCGCGCTGGCGCGGCGCTGCCCCCATCCACCGCGCTGTCCTGGCCGGAGACAAAATCACAGGCGTGCAGGCCATGATGATGGAAGCGGGACTGGATACCGGGCCCGTGCTCGCCACTGAGACAACTGATATCCTCCCAACAGACACAACCGGCAGCGTGCATGACCGGCTCGCAAAGCTCGGCGCTGACCTCTCGGTCACCGCGCTGGCCGGGCTTACGGATGGCTCACTCACGCCGGTCGCGCAGGTCGAGGAGGGCGCGACCTATGCCCACAAGATCACCGCAGAGGACCAGCGTGTAGACTGGACGCGGCCCGCCGCAGAGGTGGATTGCCAGATCCGCGGCTTGTCGCCTTTTCCGGGCGCCTGGTTTCACTACACGCCGACGGGCGAGCGCGAGCCGCTGCGCATGAAAGCCCTGATGAGCCGGGTGGAAGACGGAGTCGACAGCGCCGCACCGGGGGCGGTGCTCGATGATGCGCTTCTGGTCCAGTGCAGTGACGGCAAGGCGGTGCGCGTGCTGAGCGCGCAAAAACCGGGGTCGAAAGCGATGGAGGCGGCGGACTTGCTGCGCGGCCTTCCAATTCCTGCCGGGGCGCGTTTCGAATGAACAATCTCTGGATCAGGCCCGCCCGTGAGGAAGACAGCGATGCCATTGCGGCGCTGAACGACCTCGCCTTTGGCACGCCGGATGAAGCGCAGATCGTCGCGCAGCTAGCGGCTGATGGAGACAGCCTCGCCTCCCTCATTGCACACAATGATCGAGAGATCCTTGGCCATATCCAGTTCTTTCGCATAAGCGTCGATGGCGCTGATTCTGCATGCGGGCTCGGCCCGATGTCGGTTGTCCCTGAGGCCCAGAAGAAGGGCATAGGCGGCGGTCTCGTACGGCTCGGTCTCACCATGATGGAAGGTCAGGGACGATCGATCTGTTTCGTGCTTGGTCATCCGGACTATTATCCCAGATTCGGATTTGACGCCGCCCTTGCAGAGCCTTTCAGCGCGCCCTGGTCCGGGCCTGCCTTCATGGCCAGGCGGCTGGGTACGGGCGGGCCCGAGCGAGGATCGCTCGCCTATCCCGCAGCGTTCGGGAACTAGCGCATGCAACGCTACAAGATCACCGTGGAATATGATGGCCGCCCGTTCTTCGGGTGGCAGCGCCAGGAGGGCCAGCCGTCCGTTCAGCAAGCGCTGGAGGAAGCCGCAGCCAAGCTGGATGACGCGCCGGTCCTGGTGCAGGGCGCCGGGCGAACCGATCGCGGCGTCCACGCCACCGGGCAAGTCGCGCATTTTGACCTACAGAAGCCGCGCCCCCTGCGTAAGATTGCCGATGCGTTGAACTTTCACCTGCGGCCCCAACCGGTGGCCGTCCTCGCCGCGGAGGAGGTCGATGCGGACTGGAACGCCCGCTTCAACGCCACCCTGCGCGCCTATCGCTATGTGATCATCAATCGCCGCGCCGACCTGACGGTGGACAAAGGCCTCGCCTGGCGGGTGCCGTACAAGCTCGACGCGGGCGCCATGGACCGGGCCGCCAAGGCGCTGATCGGCCAGCATGATTTCTCAACCTTCCGGGACGCTGAATGCCAGGCCAAACACCCGATTCGGACGCTCGATAAGATCAACGTGGCCCGCTATGGCGAAGGTCTTGAAGTCACGGTTGAGGCACAAAGCTTCCTGCATCGTCAGGTACGCTCGATTGTCGGGTCATTGGTTGAGGTTGGCCGCGGCGCCCGCGCAGAGGACTGGATTGCCGAGATCCTCGAGGCCAGGGACCGCACCGCCTGCGGCCCCGTCGCCCCCGCCGACGGACTGTTCTTGGAGCGGGTGGAGTATGGCGGGGGTTAGGTGCTGGTGCAGCGCGTTGCTGAGCCAATTTTTTTGATGTCGGCTTTCGGCGTCTCAGCACTCTGAATTTTCGATCCGTATTCCTGACGCAAGTCAGAATCCATGGCGGTTGAGAGATTACTCAGCCAGCCGCCATGGGGGCCAACTTGCGTTGGCAGGGCGGGAGATGCTTTGTCATCCCGGAAAGCGCGTGAGCGCTTATCCGGGACTACGGAAATTTTGCGCCTCATCTTACGCGAAAGAGCCTCATCCTGAGCGAAGTCGAAGGACGAGGCGGGCTTCCCGAAACACAATACAATCAGCACGCTCTCGCCGACACCTGCGCAGGGACTGGCGAACCTAAGGAAGCGCGACCCCCGGTCCTTCGACTTCGCTCAGGACGAGGGACCGAGGAGAGAGGGTCTCCCCATATTCAGGTGCGGCCAGTTCGGTCCGTGATGCTCAAATTTCAGAAGCTTATTCTACGCCGGAAAGCCCCACAGCGTGCTGCGAGACTTTCCTCCCCATCTGAGTGGGGTGTTTATCCTGGTCCGGTGCTCTCAAGTGTGCGTTCAGGGAGAGAGAGTGTTTCACCGAAACAGGGGTTCGGAAAGCACTCTATTCCGGAGCGATGAAACTGATCATCAAGCCTTTGTCGAGCGACGCATTGAGCGTCATTTCAACACCGCCTGCTGCGAGCTTTACACCGTCATCCTTGACGCTTGCAAAAGCGGCGACGGTCAGGGCAGCAGCGACGAGCAGTCCGGTCTGGATCCCGCTTCTGATGGCCTTGCGTGTCATGGGAATTCCCCCTTTCAATCCTTATCTTGCCTGATCCCTGGTTACATCTGTAACCGATTAATTAGTTTTGTTCCAGATCCCGGAAGGCTTTTTTAAGCCGCCATTCTTCGCTGGTCACGCTGCGTTCGATATTCTGCAGACGCTCCTCGAGATCCATGAATGTATATCTCAGCCCCGATGCCGTAACCCGCGGCCGATCAGAAACATTGCGCCAAAACTGCTCCTCTTCTGGGGCCAAATTAGGGCGTCCGATCGGTTCCTTGGGTGTAATCATCGCGCCGACGACATACCCGATCAGAAGGACAGGACCTGGCATGAAGAAGAATCCGATGACAAACAGGATTCTAACCAGAGCCGGTTCCCAGCCGAAGCGTTCGGCGAGCCCGCCACAAATCCCCAACCAGACTTTGTCGGTGCGGGACCGGTAAAAGCGTTTTGGGTTTGGCGAACGGAACATGTCCTCGTCTCTTTCTCTGTGAATGTGGTCGCGTAAGGGGCGGTGGTGACGATTTTTGTAGCTCATTGTCTAATCCTCAAACCGGCTGGATGAGAGGGGACGACGGCGCCGGACGGGCTCTTCCTCTTCCTGGGCATCGAGCAATTCCTCGATGGTTTCGATCCGGCGCTCGATCGAGCGTGCAGATCTCCACAAGTCTTCCAGCATGCGTTCGTCATCCGGCATCAGGGTCTTCTGCTTTCGCCACAGGGTGACGTAGTGAAAGATCATGGCGGGGAGGACGACGAAGATTGCTCCGATCGCTACAATCGCAATGACGAATTCTTCTTCCATCAGCTCGAGGCCTCAGTCTTAGCCTTGCGACGGTCTTCCAGATGCAGGGCGATCAGGCCCGGCGCGGTGATGGCAGTCATGAAGCCTGCCAGGATCATGAAGGGAACCAACATGGATTAGTCCTCCTTCTTTGCAGCTGGCTTAGCAGCTTTTGCCGCAGATTTCGCGCGTTTCTTTTTCAGAGCGTCCAGCTCTTCCTCGATCGCGTCATTGCGCTCCAGAGCAGCAAACTCCTGCTCAAGGGACGGCTCGACGCCGCGAATGGTCTCTGCATAGGCTTCCAGCTCATCGACTTTGCGCTCGACATTGGCGTAGCGGGCCAGGGCATCATCGACACGGGTATCATAAGTCTGCGTGCGGACGCGGATGCGTTGTTCGGCAGCTTCCCGGCGCATCATCAGCGCACGATGCTTGGCTTTCGCCTCATCCAGCTTGGCCTGCAGGCGGGTCAGATCATCCTGACGCTTGTGAAAAGCTTCTTCAGCAAGATCCATCGCTTCTTCACGGCGTTTCATTTCCTGCTCAGCTTTCTGCTTGGCGACCAGAGCGCCGCGGGCGAGGTCTTCGCGTCCTTTGTCGATGGCGAGACCGGCTTTGGTCTCCCAATCGTCGCGAATATTGGAATAGTGCGCGATCTCGCGCTCCATTTCTTTCTTGTCGGCCATGGCACGGGCCGCTGCGGTGCGGACCTCGACCAGCGTGTCTTCCATTTCCTGGATCATCAGACGCGCGATCTTTTCTGGGTTTTCAGCACCGTCCAGCATCGCATTGATGTTGGAGTTGATAATGTCGCCGAGGCGAGAGAACATTCCCATGATATTTTTTCCTTGTATCTTTTGGGGTTCGTTGGGGAGTGGGAGGAAACGCGGTTTCTATCTGGCTGTTTTCAGCTCTTAGAAGAAGAAGCCGCCGAGGAAGACGCCAGCGACAAAGAACATCCAGGTCTCTGGCGAACGGGTTGAGAGGTAGCGGCCAAAGCGGCCACTCTCACGGCGGGCCTGATCGTAACGGGTGTCGTCATAGCCTTTGTCGTAAGAGCGCTCAGTCATTTTTTCTTATCCTTCTTGCTAGCGACCCCTCTGGCCGCCATGCCACTTTCATTTCAAGGACCGTGCCAGTTTTGAATTAAATTCATAGTACTCTGTTTTCGCTTGATATTTTTTATTTTTCGCGAGATCGCGCTAATCATATTTAGCCTACTTTACAATTTTTTTTAGTTGTTTTGACTTTTATATTTAGCTATTTACGCCTCATGATCACAGAACAGACCCCTCAACTGATTGGAGAGGATCCAAACTGGCTGGAAGCCCAGGAGCACGTCTCCCGCCTTGCCCCGCTGGACCGGCCCTGCCTGATCATTGGCGAGCGCGGGACGGGTAAGGAGCTGATCGGTGAGCGGATGCATTTCCTGTCGCGGCGCTGGGATGGTCCCTTCGTCAAGGTCAATTGCGCCGCCCTCTCCGAGCACCTGCTCGACAGCGAATTGTTCGGACACGAGCGCGGCGCGTTTACCGGCGCGACGGAACGCCGACTGGGTCGGTTTGAGCTCGCCGATGGGGGCACACTCTTCCTGGATGAGATCGCGACCGCCTCCATGCAGGTTCAGGAAAAATTGCTGCGTGTCGTCGAGTATGGCGAGTTCCAGCGCCTCGGCGGAGAGAAAGTGCTCTCCACCAATGTCCGCGTTGTCGCTGCCACCAATGTTGACTTGCCGAGTAAAGCCGCGCGCGGCGAGTTCCGCGCTGACCTCCTCGATCGACTCGCCTTTGACGTGGTGACCTTGCCACCATTGCGCGCGCGGACCGCGGACATCTCCCTGCTCGCAGATTTTTTTGCGCGGCGTATGGCGCGCGAGATGGCGGAAGATTTTCCAGGTTTCGCCCCCTCCGCGATTGCCGCAATGGAAGCGCATGCGTGGCCGGGCAATGTCCGCGAATTGCGGAATTTCGCGCAGCGCATCACCTATCGCGCGATTTCTGAACACCAGATCGATCCGGTCCAGTTCGACCCCGCAGCGCTCGACCCGTTCGCCTCGCCCTGGCGGCCTGCGGCAGACTTGGCAGCTAGCGAGGCACCGGCCCCGGATGTGTCATCGTCGCCGGTCACGCCGCCGCCGCCCGTGCTCGACATTTCCTTTGAAGACCAGACCCGCCTGTTCGAGACCAGTCTGATCGATACGGCGCTGTCGGCGCATGAAGGCCATCAGGGCAAAGCCGCCAAGGCTCTGGGGCTTTCTTACCACCAGTTTCGCGGCCTGTTGAAAAAGCACGGCTACTCCAAGGGCGCCGGCAAACCCCGCCCGCAGGAACGGCGAGCCCCTATTCGGAGTCTTTGAGGGCCTGAGGACACGACGTCTCCTGGCCCAATACGGAGTCTGTATAGCGCGAAGCATTCGCATCTGCTCGCGCCTCAATGCCGGCATCGCGGTGCCTGCAGCGCGTGCCTCTGCCCAGTCGCTCTTTCTCTTGCTCTCAAAACCTTTTATGGCGCAGCGATGAACGGATTTCTTCTTGTAGCTCTTGGCGGCGCGCTAGGTGCGTGCCTGCGATACGGAGTGGGCCTTGCCTTTACCGAGCATGGCGGCGTGTCCGGCGCGTGGGCGACTTTGTTCGTCAACGTTGTCGGCAGCTTCATTCTGGGCGCCTTGATGGGCTGGATTGCGAGCCGGGAACTCGCTTTTGAAAGTACGCTCTGGTTGCTCGTCGGTGTCGGCATGATGGGGGCGTTTACGACCTTCTCTGCATTTTCGCGCGACACGGTTGATCTGTTCCTGGACGGTGAGCTCGTGAAGGGCGTTGTGTTTGCGGGGTTCAACATGACAGGCGCCATTGCCGCATTCGCCGTCGGCCTGCTGACTTTGAAAAGGCTGCTCGCATGAGCCGGCAAGTGATCACGGAGACCGTCTCAGCCAAGGAGGGCGGCGTACGCCTGGATCGCTGGGTCAAACGCCGTATGCCGATGACACAGGGCGAGTTGGAAAAGCTTCTGCGCACCGGACAGATTCGTGTCGACGGAGCGCGGGCGAAAGCCAATACGCGGCTTGAGGCTGGTATGTCCGTTCGCTTGCCTCCGTTCGTGTCGAAAGTTTCCAAGAACACGGACAAACCTTGGAGCGCGCCGCGCAAACCAGATGAAAAAGCGCTGGCTTTCTTGAAGCCGCTCATCCTGCATGAGGATGACGAGATGTTCGTCCTCAACAAACCGGCAGGCATCGCGGTTCAGGGCGGCACCAAGCAGGGCGGGCGACATATTGATGGCATGCTGGACGCGCTCTCAGACGGCGAGCATCGCCCGCGCCTCGTCCACCGGCTGGACAAGGCGACGTCCGGGCTGCTGATCATCGCCAAACATCCCGCAGCGGCGTCGCGGCTCGGCGACCTGTTTCATTCGCGCGATATGGAAAAAGTCTATTGGGCGGTCACTGTCGGGGTGCCGCATCCGCCCGCCGGGCAGCTCCGCTCCTGGATGCGCAAAGGCAAGGATGAAGAGGGCCGTGAACGCATGATCCTCGGTGCGCATGGCGACAAGGTCTCCAAGCATGCGATCACCGACTATATCACTGTTTCGACGGCGGCCCGGCGCGCCGCCTGGGTCGCTCTCAAGCCGTCGACCGGGCGCATGCATCAGCTGCGCTTCCATATGCACGAACTCGGCACCAGTATTCTCGGCGACGACAAATACGAGACCCGCCGCGAAGTCCCTCAAGGCGTCGCCAAGGGGCTCCACCTACATGCTCGCGCGCTGGTTATCCCGCGAAAGTCAGGCAAGCCTCTGACAGTAGAGGCCCCGCTATCCGGCACGATGAAACAGACGTTCGAGACGCTTGGTTTCCTGGAAAGCGAAGCCGGGCGTGATCCGCTGGAGCTGTTCGTATAGCGGGACGGAAATGGGCGGACAACGGCGGTGCGCGCCGCTTTAGGCCATCATCCTGAGCGAAGTCGAAGGATCGGGGACTGTGCTTCCGGAGGCCGCCCGTCCCAGCGCAGGCAGGGACCCGGGGATGATAATCCGCCCCTCGCTATCTGGGTGCCGGATAACCGCCGACGCGCTGTCCGGGATGACAGCTCTATTCTATCCCCGCTCTGCCAACGCAAGCTGGCATCCATGGGGGCTGGCTGATGGTGTCCCCGGCCGCCATGAATCCTGACTTGCGTCAGGAATACTGACCGCAAGTTCAGGCTCCTCCGTAGCCGAAAAGGGTCGGGAGGGGACATTAACAATTACGAGCAGGAATAGCCGAAGTCAGTCCGTTCCAAACTTTTGCGATCGTGACGCCTCCAACAAATCCGGCAATGCTAAAAGCAGTTATGTTTACGAAACCCGGCGCTAAATTTCCGTTGAAAGCGAGCCACATAACCAAGCAGCTTTCCACAAAAGCAGTGATCAGACCGTATGTGCCAAAGCGCAATGCGTTCAAACGCGCATCAGTTTGAGTGTCGGTCCACACAAAAAGAACCGCCGGTATTAAGGCGAGTAATGCCGTAACGATCAGAACAGCTAGGTACTCGCCAAACGACGCGCTCAATATTTCGCCTCCAAATACGAAAAATCCAATTAACACGAGAACCAACATAGTTGTTCCTAGAGCGGAGGCATAACTTGCAGCGAACTTGAGTACGATCACCATGGCGGTGAGTTTAAGTCACTCGCTATTGTTGCCTAGTGCGTGTTAGTGACACGATGCTTCGTCCGCTTTGACGCCGATATCGGACATTATCTCCCCATCACAACCCCAGCACACGTTTGGCAATGATATTCTTCTGGATCTCGTTTGTGCCGCCATAGATGCTTTGGGCGCGGGCACCGAAATAGGTGGAGACACCGGGCGCGGCGTCCATGGAATGGTCGAGCCAGTCCGGGCTGACGCTGTCCTCGAATTTGCGCTGCCCGTGCGCGGCAGCGACGTCGAGATACAGGGTCGTGATCTGCTGCGCTGTTTCGGTGGCGAGGATCTTGATGATCGAGGCTTCCTTGCCGGGGCTGCCACCATCCTTGACGGCTGAGAGGACGCGCAAGACGGTCATTTCCAAGCCGTCCACGGCCATGTCGGCCGCGGTCAGTTTGCGGGCAAAAGCCTCGTCATCGATCAGCTTGCGATTGCCGCCGGTTGGCTCTGCCGTGGCCAGCGCGCGGATATGGCTCAGCTGTTTGCGTTTGCCGCCAATCCGGGCATAGGAGGTGCGCTCAAAGCCGAGCAGGTACTGGCTATAGGTCCAGCCCTTGCCCTCCTCGCCGATCAGATAATCGGCAGGCACGCGCACGTCTTCGAAGATCACCATATTGAGGACATGCTTGCCATCAATCGTGATGATCGGCTTCAGCGTCACGCCAGGCCGGTCCATTTCGCAGCAGATGAAACTGATCCCGAGCTGTTTCTTTTCTTCTTTGGAGGTCCGTGCCAGCAGGAAGATCCAGTCGGCATGCTGGGCCGCGCTGGTCCAGATCTTGGTACCGTTGAGCACATACGCGTCACCGTCGCGTCTGGCGGAGAATTGCAGGGAGGCGAGGTCCGACCCGCTATCCGGTTCGCTATAGCCCTGCGCCCAGCCGATCGAGCCATCGCGCGTCCCGGGCAGCCATTTCTGCTGCTGCGCCTCAGACCCGAACGTGTAGATGATCGGGCCGACATAGATGACGCCCATGGGAGTCACGGTGGGAACGCCCGCGCGTTCCAGCTCTTCGTCAAAGATATATTGCTCTTCGAGGCTCCAGCCGGGGCCGCCATGCTCTTCTGGCCAGGCACTGGCAAGCCAGCCTTTCGCGCCGAGGGCCATTTCCGATTTGCGGACTTCAGCCGTGGTCAAGCTGGCGCCGGTGGCCACTTTGGCGCGGATATCTTGCGGGTATTCGGTTTCGAAAAAGCGGCGAATTTCCGCGCGAAACGGCTCCAGGGCGGGATTAGGTTTAAGGTCCATATTTCAAGTCTACTGTATCAATATGAGCTGGGAAGGGGTCTCTACGGGTGATGTCGCGGCGCGAATTTCATCCGTTTTTTCACTAAAACGTGAGATCTGATCGCTAAGACCTACCGTAAAGAGAGTCTGGTAACTTGTGGAATTCGCCACTATGTTCCCAATTATCGCCCTGAGGGTACAAACTCCGGGCGGGCGTTAAGTCCTTATCTGGCAGGGTCCTTGAATGGTTCACTCCGGTACGGCTCGACCTCCGTCCCTCAGACTAAGGAATATGCATATGGCCATGGACGCCATCACCCCCGAACACGAAATCACTGGCTCCGATGAGATTGAGCGCCCGAGCATGGAAGAAGCCATGGAGGCTGTGCGCACGCTGATCGCCTGGGCCGGAGACGATCCGCGCCGCGAGGGCCTGATCGATACGCCAAAGCGCGTTGTCAAAGCCTATCAGGAATGGTTTTCGGGATATCAGGAAGACCCTGTCAAATACCTGTCGCGCACTTTTGATGACGTGCAAGGCTATGACGACATCGTCATGCTCAAGAATATCGACGTCGAGAGCCATTGCGAGCACCATATGGCGCCATTCCTGGGCAAGGCCTTCGTGGCTTATATGCCAACGCAGGCCGTGGTCGGGATCTCCAAGCTCGCCCGTGTGGTCGAGATTTTCTCCAAGCGCCTGCAGACGCAGGAAACCATGACAGCGCAAATCTGTGACGCGATTACCGAAAGCCTTGCGCCAATGGGTGTGGCGGTTCTGATCGATGCGGAACACCAGTGCATGTCGACCCGCGGCGTCCACCACAAGGATGTCACGACGATCACCACGCAATTTACTGGCGTGTTCAAGACGGACAAGGACATGCGTAACCGCTTCTTGCGCCTGGCTGGACAGTAAATCCTTGGCCTGAAACGGGCTTGCTCGACAATGGAGCGAGCGCCAGGAGGGTCGGATGGACTTAAAATCTGCCAAACCAACTATATTTCTCGCCACTTCGAATGTTGAAGCGGCGAGAAATTTTTATGAGCAAAAGCTTGGTCTAGTGCTGCATTTCGATAGTTCGTTTGCGCTGGTCTATCAGCTCGCCGGTGCCGAACTTCGACTCTCGAAGGTACCGGCGCACTCACCGCTCCCGTTTACTGTCCTGGACTGGCAGGTTTCGGATATTGACCAAGCGCACGCAGCCTTGTCGGCCAGCGGCATCGAGTTCGCCATTTTCGATGGTATGGGCCAGGACCAACGCGGGGTCTGGACCAGCCCGGACGGCGACGCCCAGATCTTGTGGTTCAAGGATCCGGACGGAAATGTTCTGTCCGTCTCAGAGCGGTCATAGATCAAGGTTTGCCGACATTGGTTCGCTCTGTTAACCATAACGCGGCCGACCGAAAATGTGTGCGGCACAACCGTATTGGGAGGATAACCAAAATGAAAAAGTTTTTTGCCGCAGCGATCGCTGCTGGATTTATTGCTGCGCCAGCATTTGCTGCGTCAATTACCATTTCATTCGCGAATGATGATGGCACCACGTCAGAGTGGACCTTTGACGGCGAAGGCACGGCCACAAGCGGTGATCTCAGCACGTCGTATACCTGGGATGAGGATGCCGCTAAACTGTGCGCAACCGTTCCAGAGCAAGGCGAGATTTGCGCGGTCTTCGACTCTGTTGCGCAGGCGGTGGGCGAAAGCTCGACCTACACGCTTTCCACAGGCGGAACAGGAACCGCGACCATCATGTCGATGGAAGAATAGTCCGCACGACAGAATTTTCCGATCAAGCCCGGGCCTAACGGTCCGGGCTTTTTGTTGACTTATAATGCAATTCTCCTTATTGTTTATCAATAATAAGGAGTCCTCCCATGCATGCAGAAATCGTCCGCCTTGGCCTGCACCAGGTCGATATCAAGGTTATCATTGGTGAAAATATGCATGTGCTGCAATGGCGGCGGAACCTGCTCTGGGACGAAGTGCTCCTCGATGGAAAACGCCAGGCGCACTCCTCAGGCCTGATGGGGCGCGAAAAAGTCTATGGGCTGGTATTTGGCGCCGACGCCGACGGCAAAGGCGGAACGCAGGTCATGCTCCTGCTCGATCCCAGCACCGAACAAGGCAATTGGGGGCAGGCCAGCCAACGCATTAGCGGCATCCGCCTTGAATCCAAGGATGGCCCAATCGTCGCCTATGGCACGCTCGACCCGCAAGCGCTGGAAAAGCCGGCAACGTTTGCTGACTGGATGAAGAAGACAATGGGCATGGAGTGGGGGCGCTAGGAGCGGCGCTGCGGACAACGCGCTTTGCCCAGCGGGCGGGTCCTTGAATCCATGACAATAAAAAAGGCCAGGCAATGCGCCCGGCCTTTTTGTATTTCCAATGCATACTGGCTGCGATCAGCGTCCGCTGACCAATGGGCCTTTAAGCACATATGTGTTGTCGCGAACGGCGACCAGAACATCTAGCGTGGCGGCATCGGATTCGCGGATCGTGTTGAAGCTCAGGCGCGGCATCGTGCTCCGTGCCAGCATCTCTCCGGAGCTCGCATCTGACAGGCCCCAGGCAACAACCTGGCGATCACGGTTGGACAGGCTCGCCTGCAGCGACTGCGCGCCCCGAGCACTGACCGGTATGGCTTTCTCCAGATCGCCTTCCGCGGCAGCGAAGACCTGGACGATGTAATACTGTCCCGCCTCTTCAACCACGGCGACACCGATATCAGTAAAGCTCGCGCGCAGAATATTGTCCTGATTGAACTGATCGCGTTTGATATTGTTGTGGACCTCTAATGCACCGTCGGCGGACCGAGCAACCGCTACGTTGGAGCCAGAGGCGCCAACCAGCATAGTCCGGTCGAATGCGCGGATGCGATGCAGGTGATCGCGGCCTTCGAGATCGGTATGGGCCGCATAAATGCGCGCCGACATATCGAGCGCGTGCGATGCCGCCGCCATGTCGAGTGAGGCCCGTCTTTGCAGGGGCGCCAGCCCGTTGGCGGCGCGCTCGGCATTGATTTCTGCGACCAAAGCGTCGCTGAATGCCTGGTCAAGATTCGAGGCGGCGTCCACACAAGCTGAGGCCTCGGCCACATAGGCAGAAAGGTTTGCAGAATAGCCGTTTTCAAGGTTGCAAACGGCCTCTCCTGCGGTTGCTGTCCCCGACAGCGCAGCGCCTCCCGCGGCTGCAAGCGCGAGCAGCAGGGAGGATCTTACTTTGTCATATTTTTGTAACATAACTGAGATGTACGTTATGTGACACTTATGTGTCAACACAAATATGTCCGGCTTCGGATTAATTAACGTCCCGTATCGGATGAATTAACCATGAAAAAAGCCGCCCTGTAAAGGGCGGCTTGTTCCAATGGGGTAAAAGCGATGTGGCTGGGCGCTTACTCGCCTGCCTCAGCAACCACTTCTTTTCCGGTTTCCTGGTCGACATTTTTCATCGACAGGCGGACCTTTCCGCGGTCGTCAAAGCCCATGAGCTTTACGTAAACGGTCTGGCCTTCGGACACGACATCCTTCGGGTGACCGACGCGCTCGTTCGCCATTTGCGAAACGTGCACGAGGCCGTCTTTCGGTCCGAAGAAGTTCACAAAGGCGCCGAAATCCTTGATCGAGACGACTTTGCCTTCGTAGATTTCACCGACTTCCGGCTCGGCGACGATTTCCTTGATCATCTTCAGCGCCTTGTCGATGCTTTCGCGATCGGTGGCAGAAACCTGGACCGTGCCATCATCATCAATGTTCACCTTGGCACCGGACTCATCAACGATGCCGCGGATGACTTTACCGCCGGAGCCGATGACTTCGCGGATCTTGTCTTCAGGGACCTTGATGATTTCCATTTGCGGAGCATTGTCCGCCAGCTCGGTGCGGGCGGTGTCGAGACCTTTGGCCATTTCGCCGAGGATATGCGCGCGGCCGCCTTTGGCCTGCTCGAGCGCGGTTTCCATGATCTCTTTGGTGATGCCGGCAATCTTGATGTCCATTTGCAAGCTGGTCAGGCCTTTTTCGGTCCCGGCCACT
This sequence comes from Henriciella sp., assembly GCA_041984335.1. Lineage (GTDB taxonomy): Bacteria > Pseudomonadota > Alphaproteobacteria > Caulobacterales > Hyphomonadaceae > Henriciella. The sequence goes on from JBHIYI010000002.1 coordinate 269,840, forward strand.
TTGAAGTCCATGTCGCCAAGATGGTCCTCGTCACCAAGAATGTCTGACAGCACCGCAATGCCCTCATCATCCTTGATCAGACCCATGGCGATACCCGACACCGGACGCTTCAGCGGTACACCCGCATCCATCATCGCAAGCGAGCAGCCACAAACCGTCGCCATGGACGACGAGCCGTTCGACTCGGTGATCTCAGACACCATTCTGATCGTGTAAGGGAAGTCCTCATGATCTGGCAGGACTGCACGCAGCGCCCGCCAGGCCAGTTTCCCGTGACCGGTTTCACGGCGGCTCGTGCCGCCCATGCGGCCGGTTTCACCAACTGAATAAGGCGGGAAATTATAGTGCAGCAGGAACTTCTCTTTGCGCGTGCCGTCGAGGCCATCGATGAATTGCTCATCATCGCTGGTGCCGAGCGTCGCCACACAGATGGCCTGCGTCTCGCCGCGGGTGAACAGGGCAGAGCCGTGCGTGCGCGGCAGGAAGCCAGCTTCGGCTTCGATCGGGCGAACCTGATCGAGCGAACGGCCATCGATCCGCTTACCGGTCTTGATGATATCGCCGCGAACGACTTTGGCTTCGGCTTTCTTGAACGCAGACTTGAACACGTTCGCGTCCATGCCGTCTTCGTTTTCTTCCGTCGCGACCAGTTCAGCCGCCGCCTTGTCACGCGCTTCGCCGACAGCGGCCTGGCGCTCCAGCTTTTCCGTGATCTGGTAGGCTTTGGAGAGATCCTTGCCGACCAGTTTCTGGATTGCCGTCAGCTCTTCAGACAGGTCTTCAGCTTCGAATTCGAACGGCTCTTTCGCCGCCGCTTCTGCCAGCTTGATGATCGCATCGATCACCGGCTGCATCGCTTCGTGGCCCGCCATAACCGCGCCGAGCATGACATCTTCTGACAGCTCTTTGGCTTCAGATTCAACCATCATTACGGCGTCAGCGGTCCCGGCAACAACCAGGTCGAGTTCAGACTCTTCCAGCTCGTCGACCGTTGGGTTGATGACATAAGCGCCATCCTTGTAGCCAACGCGGGCCGCGCCAATCGGGCCCATGAACGGCGCACCCGACAGAACCAGCGCCGCCGAGGCGCCGATCATGCCGAGAATGTCCGGATCGTTTTCGAGGTCATAGGAAATCGCCGTCAGGACGACCTGAACTTCATTCTTGAAACCGTCCACGAAGAGCGGACGGATAGGACGGTCGATGAGGCGAGACGTTAGCGTCTCTTTTTCAGTCGGGCGTCCCTCGCGCTTGAAAAAGCCGCCTGGAATGCGGCCTGACGCGTAGTATTTTTCCATATAATTCACGGTGAGCGGGAAGAAGTCCTGTCCCGGCTTCGCTGACTTTGCGAATGTCGCAGTCGCGAGTACCGTGCTGTCTCCGTACGACACCATGACGGCGCCGTCGGCCTGGCGAGCCACCTGGCCCGTTTCGATTTTGAGTGTCCGGCCGGCCCATTCCAGCGAGACTGATTGCTTGTCAAACATACGTTTTGCTTTCTTTCATACATACGAAAAGCCCGCCACGGCCGAATGCCAGGGCGGGCTGGTGTGAGAGCCTAGCGGCGAATGCCGAGCTCTCCGATGAGCGCTTGGTAACGCTCGTCATTTTTTCTCTTCACATAGTCGAGAAGTTTGCGTCGGGTGGCGACCATCGCCAGAAGTCCACGGCGCGAGTGGTTATCTTTTTTATTGTCCTTGAAGTGCTCGGTCAGGTTGTTGATCCGTTCTGTGAGGATCGCGACCTGGACTTCAGGGCTACCCGTATCACCTTCGGTGCGGGCAAATTTCTTGATCAGTTCAGCTTTACGCTCTGCAGTGATCGACATCAGCATACTTTCAATTTGTCGCCTTGCGGCGGGTTTCAGTTATGGCCGTCTGGCCTTGGTTTTGAGGGAGGGCGGCGCCGGTACAGCCACGTCCGAGATGTCGTCCAGACGGGCTAGTGAGGCGCTTAGCTCGCTTCAAAGCGCGCATTTGGCACATTTGGTTGCATTTGGAAAGGGTTAGCGTGCGGTGGAGCATAGCCAAATTCGCCTTGTCATCCCCGGAAACGCACAGCGTTTGTCCGAGACTGGGGCGTACACTCATAAGGCGCCGGGTCCCGGACATTGGCTTCGCCAATTCCGGGATGACATTCTGGGTAAGTCCGGGACGTTTGCAACGAAGTCGAAGGATAAGGGCCGGGCTTTCGGAAAGCGCCGCCTCTTCCTTCGACTTCGCTCAGGATGAGGCGTATCGAATTCCGGGTTTACAACCCCGCTACCCCAAGTGCTTCCGCCTGCGCCTTTCCAAGCGCGTCCTCGCTAAAGCCCTCCAGGCTTTGCTCGAACAGACGATGATAGTTGAGCTCTGCCCCGAGCCGCAAATAGGCTGCGCCAAGGCCGATCGCGGCGCGGTCCATGAACACGAATTCGCGCGGGATGGTCACCGGGCCTTTCTCTTTCAGCAGCTTGCGGACGGCAAAGGCTTCCTTGCGGCCATACTCCCCCGGTTTCACGCCGTCAGCCACGCTGCGCACCCGGTCATCTAGCAAGGGGCCATAGATGAACTTCGCCCAGATATTCAGCACCTCGGCCAGCTCGCGGGTCAGACCCTTGAAGCCCCATTTCTCATACGCTGCAAAAGCCGCATCGAAATCCTCGTCCAGCGTGGCGCGATAGAGATCGACCACACCGGCGACAAAGCTCGGCGGAAAAATACGGATGCAGCCAAAATCCAGAAGATTGAGCGCCGTCCCGTCTTCTGTGACCTGATAATTCCCCAAATGCGGGTCGCCATGAATGACTGCGCGCGTGTTGAACGGGTACCACCAGGTCCAGAACAGATTCTCGGCAATCTGATTTCGCACCTCCTGCGGCGCGCTTTCATAGGCATCAAGCCGCTCTCCGCTGACCCAGCTCATGGTCAACAGGCGATCGGTGCACAGCTCAGGCACGGGATCCGGAACCGTGACGAAGGATTTGTCCGCCAGGATATGCGCGTAGAGCGCCATGTGTTTCGCCTCGCGCGCATAATCGAGCTCTTCGCGCAGGCGGTCTGTAATCTCGTCGACCATCTCGGTCGGATCGATCGAGCCATCGAGGCGCTTGAACGTGCCGAGCAGCAATTTCAATTGACCGACATCGCTTTCCACGGCGCTCGCCATGTCCGGATATTGCAGTTTGCAGGCGACCTCCCGGCCATCCGGCAGACTTGCGCGGTGGACCTGGCCGAGGCTCGCGGCATGCGCGGCTTCCTTGCCAAATGTAGCGAATTTGTCCTGCCAGTCGGCGCCAAGCTCCGCCCGCATCCGCCGTCGCACGAAAGGCCAGCCCATGGCCGGGGCCTGCGCCTGCAGCTGGCTCAATTCCTCGGCATATTCTGCGGGCAGGAAGTCCGGAATGGTCGAGACCATTTGCGCGACTTTCATCAGCGGTCCCTTGGACTTGCCGAGCGCCGCGGCCAGCGCCTTGGCGATGCGTTCATCGCCTTTTTCGCCGCCAAACATGGCGTTCGCCGCAAAGGTGAGTCCCGCGCCGGACAGATTGGTGCCGACTTTCACCGTTCGCCCGAGCCGCGCCGAGAAGCGGTTGCGTTCCGGATCTTTGGAACTGTCAGTCGTATCGCTCATGGCACCTTCCGCGTGGTCTTCCCTCAACATAGGGCAGAAACCGCAGCCGCGAAGAGGAGAAGGAGTCGCGGCTCGCGCAGAACGTGTCTATATTCCCCTTATGTCCCAAACGAATCGCCCCTCTATCAGCCAGTTGGCTGCAGCCAAGGCGCCCGTCGCGACGACGGATGCAGACTATCTGGACGATCTCAACCCGGAACAGAAAGAAGCGGTCCTGACAACGGAAGGGCCGCTGCTCGTGCTGGCGGGGGCCGGGACGGGCAAGACGCGGGTGCTGACGACGCGGCTGGCGCATATCATCGCGTCGGGACTCGCCTATCCAAGCCAGACACTGACCGTGACCTTTACCAACAAGGCGGCGCGAGAGATGCGCGAGCGGGCGCTGAAGCTGACCGGTGAGGCGGGCGAGGGCCTGCGCTGGCTCGGCACGTTCCATTCCATCTCGGCCCAGATCCTGCGCCGACACGCAGAACTTGTCGGGCTGAAATCAAGCTTCACGATCATCGACACAGATGATCAGATCCGGCTCTGCAAGCAGATCATCGAAGCCGAGGATATTGATCCGAAACGCTGGACGCCGCGCTATCTGGCCGGTCTCATCGATGGCTGGAAGAACCGGGCTTTGCTGCCAGGCAAGGTGCCAGGTGATGAGGCCTACCAGTTCGCCGACGGCAAAGGCATCAAATGTTATGAGACGTATCAGAACCGCCTGAAAGTCCTGAACGCCTGCGATTTCGGCGATTTGCTGATCCACAATATCACCCTTTTCCAGGACAATCCGGACCTGCTCGCCGACTTCCATCGCAAGTTCAAATATATCCTGGTCGATGAGTATCAGGATACCAATGTCGCCCAGTATCTCTGGCTGCGTCTGCTCGCCCAGAATACAGGTGGCGGGGGTAATTCCAACATTTGCTGTGTCGGTGATGATGACCAGTCCATCTATGGCTGGCGCGGGGCAGAAGTCGATAATATCCTGCGCTTTGAGAAGGATTTCCCGGGCGCAAAAGTGATCCGGCTGGAGCGCAATTATCGCTCGACTGAGCCGATCCTCGCCGCCGCGTCTGCGGTCATTTCGCACAATAAGGGACGGCTCGGCAAAACCTTGTTTGTTGGCGGCGACTGGGCGGGTGATCCGGATGCAAAGAAAGTCCAGGTCCGCGGCCTCTGGGATGGCGAGGCTGAAGCCCGCATGATCTGTGACGAGATCGAGGCCTGGGCGGCCAAAGGTGGCAAGAACCGCTATGAAGACTGCGCCATCCTGGTTCGCGCCTCCTGGCAGATGCGCCTGTTCGAGGAGCGGCTGATCATTCTCGGCATACCCTACCGCGTGATTGGCGGGCCGCGTTTCTTCGAGCGCGCCGAGATCCGCGATGCCATGGCCTATTTGCGGCTGATCCGCTCGACCGATGATGATCTCGCCTTCGAGCGGGTGGTCAATCAGCCCAAGCGCGGCGTCGGCAATACCACCGTGCAGAAGCTGCAGCGCTATGCCCGCGACGACGGTCGGTCGCTGTTCACGCTGACGCCGATGGTGCTGCAAACCGATGAGATCAAGGGCCCTGGCAAACGCGGCCTCACCCAGTTTATCGATCAGATCAACCTTTGGCGCGACCGCCACAATAATGGCATGAGCCATACCGATCTGGCGCAGGTCATCCTCGACGAGTCGGGTTATACTGACATGCTGCAAAAGGATCGCAGCCCGCAGGCGCAGACGCGGCTCGACAATCTCAAAGAGCTGATCAACGCGATGGGCGAGTTCGACAACCTCACCGGCTTCCTCGAACATGTCGAGCTGGTCATGGATGCAGGTGGCAAGTCGGATGGAGACGAGGTGCAGATCCTCACATTGCACGGCGCCAAAGGGCTGGAATGGCCGCTGGTCTTCCTGCCCGGCTGGGAGGAAGAAGTGTTCCCATCGCGGCGTAGCTTGGATGAAAGCGGCATGAAGGGCCTCGAGGAGGAGCGGCGGCTCGCCTATGTCGGGATCACCCGCGCCCGCGAAGTTTGCCGCATCTCCTTCGTCGCCAACCGGCAGATATTCGGACGCTGGCAATCAGTCCTGCCGAGCCGGTTCGTCGACGAGCTGCCGCACGAACATGTCGAGGCTGAAGCCGAGACAGGCTATTCTTCCATTCCCGGCGGCGAGGATGGATTTACCGGCACGGTCGAGGATCTCGGCGAGCGCAGTACCTACAACTCTCCCGGTTGGAAGCGGCTGAAAGAGAATGCACGCGGCAGCTATGATTCAGGGCCGGTCATCGACGGCAAGGCGACACTGGTGGCATCCGAGTCTGGCCAGTCTGGTTTCGCCCTCAACCAGCGCGTTTTCCACGAAAAGTTCGGCTATGGCAAAGTCATGGACGCCAATGGTACAAAGCTCACCGTGGCGTTTGAAAAAGCAGGCCTCAAGAAAGTGATCGCGACCTTTGTCGTCGCGGCCTGAGGCATCTCGATATGAAGCTTGATACGGTCGTTATCGGTGCCGGCGTGATCGGCCTCGCCTGTGCGCGGGCGCTGGCGCTGCAGGGCCGGGACGTGGTCCTGCTCGAACGCGGGCACCGGATCGCGGAGCAGACCTCGGCGCGCAATTCGGAAGTTATCCATGCCGGGCTTTACTATCCGACGGGCTCCAACAAGGCGCGGTTTTGTGTCGAGGGACGACGACAACTCTACGCCTATCTTGAGGCGCGCCAGATCGCACACGCAAAATGCGGCAAGCTGATTGTGGCGAGCGGTGCGGAAGAGGTCGAGAGGCTCAAAGCCCTCGCCGCGCAGGCAGAAGCGAATGGCGTCGAGGGGATAAGCTGGCTTTCCGGCGACGCGGCGCGCGAACTGGAACCGGCTTTATCTGACACGATCAGCGCTGCGCTTCATTCGGCCGAGACCGGCATCCTGGATAGCCATGCCTTCTATCTCTCGCTGCTCGGCGATTTTGAATCAGCAGGCGGATCGACTGCCTATCAGAGCGAAGTCGTTTCGGGGCATGTCGGCGAGACAGATGTGCAGCTCGTCGTCCGCGGTGCGGAGGCGTTCGAGGCGAGCGCGGCGACCGTGATCAATGCGGCGGGCTTGCAGGCAGTGGCGCTCGCGGCGGCCATTACAGGACCGCATGTGGCGTCGCTGCCGCGCGCCCGGTTTGCCAAGGGGCATTATTTTTCGATCTCCGGCAAAACGCCGTTCCGGCATCTCATCTACCCTTTGCCGAATACCGCCGGGCTCGGCACGCACCTGACCCTCGATCTTGCCGGCCGCGGCCGCCTCGGGCCGGATGTGGCGTGGCTGGAAGACGGGGCGTCGGACCCGTTCGACTATTCCGTGCCGGAGGCGCTGGCCGGACAATTTTTTGAGGCGGCGCAGCACTTCTGGCCGGACCTGAAACCTGACCAGCTCGCACCAGACTATGCCGGGATCCGCCCAAAACTCGTCGGCCCGGGCGACCCGCCGGTCGATTTTGTGATTCAGGCTGTCGCCAGTGGCCGCTTGGTCAATCTGCTAGGGATTGAGAGCCCAGGGCTAACCTCCGCGCTCACCATTGGGGATCATGTGGCGGGGATCGTAAAATAGATACGCGCCGCCTCGCTTGACGCAGGATCCATGCTGAATGTACATCGCGAACGAGGGACGGGGCCCCGGATCAAGTCCGGGGCTACGGCTTTTCGCCCACCCTAATGCTTTGTCGCTTCGTCTTCGCCGCTAATGTCGCCCCAGAATTTTTTTACGCGGCCCATAAAGCCTTCTGATTCCGGATTGCAGTCTTTTCCTGAACAGTCACAGAATTCGCGCAGGATTTCTTTCTGGCGGGCAGAGAGATTGCGCGGGGTTTCGACGAACATTTCGATATAGAGGTCGCCGGTCTGGTGATTGCCGCGCAGGCTCGGCATGCCTTTGCCGCGCAGGCGGAGCTTGCGACCGGTCTGGGCGCCTTCCGGCACAGTGACGCGGGCGCGGCCGCCATCAATGGTCGGGATTTCCACCTCGCCGCCCAATGCTGCGCAGACCATGGAGACCGGCGTGCGGCAGTAAAGGTTCGGGCCGTCGCGTTCGAAAATGTCATGCTCTTCGACATTGACGAAGATGTAGAGGTCGCCTTTCGGCCCGCCTTGCGTGCCCGGCTCGCCTTCGCCGGACAAGCGGATGCGCATGCCGGATTCGACACCCGCCGGGATTTTGACGGAAAGCTGGCGATCTTCCTGGACCTGGCCAGCGCCGCGGCAGGTCTTACACGGCTTGGCAATCACCTTGCCCTTGCCGCCACAGCGATTGCAGGTGCGCTCCATGGTGAAGAAGCCTTGCTGTGCGCGAACGCGGCCCGCGCCCTGGCAGGTCGGGCAGGTTTCCGGGCTGGTGCCCGGCTCTGCGCCTGAGCCATCACAGGTGCCGCACTCTACAGCAGAGGGAACATTGATATTGGTTTCCTTGCCCGCAAATGCCTCTTCGAGCGTGATATCCATATCGTAGCGCAGATCTGCGCCGCGCTGCGGACCGCCCCGACGACGTCCACCAAACGGGTTTCCGCCAAACACCTGGCTGAAAATATCCTGGAAGATATCATTCGGGTCGCCGCCGCCGAATGGATTGCCGCCACCTGCGCCGCCCATACCGCCTTCAAACGCAGCATGTCCGAAACGGTCATAGGCCGCCTTCTTTTCAGGATCAGACAGGATGGCATAGGCCTCGCCAACTTCCTTGAAGGCGGCTTCAGCTTCAGCATCATCCGGATTCTGATCCGGGTGATATTTCATTGCAAGTTTACGATAGGCGCTCTTCAGCGCCTTCTCATCAGCATTTCGGTCAACGCCGAGCACGTCATAATAATCGCGTTTGCTCATCCGGACGGGTACCTGTTATCTCACTCTCTCGACCGCCAAGGTGGGGAGGTCCGAGGCGAAGTGCAAGGCCCAAAACTGCGCCCTTAGCTGGCCTTTTTCTGCCCTGTTTCACCAAAGACACGATCCGCGATCTCTTTTGGCACAACCATCAGCGTTTCGCTGAGCGTTTGCGGCCAGTCCTTGAGCAGGTCAGAGGCGCGCTGTGATCCGGTTCGTTCCTTATGAATTTCCAGCATCATCAGGAACACATCGATATGTTTCTGATCCATATCTGTCAGCGGATACCAGTCGATCGCGTCAGGGTTTGCGACCTGTTCGAACGTGTTTTCCGGGTCCCAGATATAGGCAACACCGCCGGTCATACCCGCCCCGAAATTGTCGCCAATTGCGCCAAGGATCGCGACGCGGCCGCCGGTCATATACTCACAGCCATTGGCGCCGCAGCCCTCCACCACGGCTTCAGCGCCGGAATTTCGGACGGCAAAGCGGACGCCGGCCTGTCCGGCGGCGTAGAGATTACCGCTCGTCGCACCATAGAGACAGGTATTGCCGATAATCGTGTTGTCGCCGCCCGCATAGGAGGCATTTGCCGGTGGGCGCAGCTGGATCGTCGCCCCTGACAGGCCCTTGCCCACATAATCGTTGGCATCGCCGACCACATCGAGCAGCAGACCCTGCGTCGAGAACGCGCCGAGTGACTGCCCGGCGCTCCCGGTCAGGCGGACATGCAGACGGCCCTCTGGCAGGGCGCGCTCGCCAAACTTGCGCACAATCGCAGAACTCGCTCGCGCGCCGATCGAGCGCAAAACGTTCTGCACTTCATAGGTGAGCTGCATTTTCTCGCCGCGGGCGAAGAAAGGCTCACCATCGCGCAGGATTTGCGCATCCAGTGTATCGGGAACCTCTTCGCGCCGCTCCGGCTTATACGCAATTGCCTTCGCCGTATCGACTTGCACCAGAAGCGGATTCAGATCGAGGTCATCGAGGTGCGGTGCCCCGCGCGAAACCTGCGCGAGCAGGTCCGTCCGGCCAATCGCTTCATCCAGCGAGTTGAGGCCCAGCGACGCCAGAATACGGCGGACGTCTTCGGCAATGAAGCTCATCAGATTGATCACCTTGTCCGCCGTGCCGGTAAATTTTGCGCGCAGCGACTCGTCCTGTGTGCACACACCGACGGGACAGGTGTTTGAGTGACACTGGCGCACCATGATGCAGCCCATTGCCACCAGAGAGGCCGTGCCGATACCGTATTCCTCGGCACCCAGCATGGCGGCAATGACAATGTCGCGCCCGGTGCGCAGGCCGCCATCCGTGCGCAGCGTGACCTTGTCGCGAAGATTGTTCAGGCTCAGCACCTGGTGGGCTTCGGCGAGACCCATTTCCCAGGGCAGGCCAGCATATTTGATGCTGGTCTGCGGAGAAGCACCGGTGCCGCCAACGCCGCCGGCAATCAGGATGATGTCGGCCTTGGCCTTTGCAACGCCCGCGGCAACCGTACCAACACCAGACTGCGCGACGAGTTTCACGCAGACACGGCAATCGGGATTGATTTGCTTCAGGTCATAGATCAGCTGCGCCAGATCTTCGATTGAATAGATATCGTGATGCGGCGGCGGGCTAATCAGGGTGACCCCCGGCGTCGCGTGCCGGTTCCTGGCGATGAATTCGGTCACTTTGAAGCCCGGCAGCTGCCCGCCTTCACCGGGCTTCGCACCCTGCGCCACTTTGATTTCCACCTCGCGGCAATTGTTCAGATATTCCGCCGTGACGCCAAAGCGGCCTGAGGCGACCTGCTTGACGGCAGAGTTCATATTGTCGCCATTCGGCAGCGGGCGATAGCGCTCGCGCACTTCGCCGCCTTCGCCCGAGACGGATTTGGCACCAATCCGGTTCATCGCAACATTCAGTGTGCCGTGTGCCTCCGGGCTCAGCGCACCGAGCGACATGCCCGGCGTGACGAAGCGCTTGCGGATTTCGTTGACAGACTGGACGCGCTCAAGCGGCTGGGCCGGGCCGGCGGGCTTGAAGTCGAGAAGATCACGCAGCTGGATTGGCTGCTCGCGATTGTTTACGGCGTCGGCATATTTTTCGAACAGATCAAACTCACCGCGATCGCAGGCGGATTGCAGCATATGGATCAGATTGCCGTCCAGCGCATGCGGCTCCGAGCGGGCGCGCAGGCGATAGAACCCGCCCACCGGAAGGGCGACCACATCCTCGTCAAAGGCATCCTCGTGCCGGTTCAATGCATTCTCTTCCAGGCCCGCGAGGCCGAGACCGGAAATCCGGCTGGACAGGCCCGGGAAATAGTCCGCAACCAGGGCCCGGGAAAGGCCGAGCGCCTCGAAATTATAGCCGCCGCGATAGGACGAGATGACCGAGATCCCCATCTTGGACATGATCTTGAGCAAGCCTGCCTCGATCGCTTTCTTGAAGTTCAGTACCGCCTCGCCAATCGTGATATCGCCGAGCAGGCCGCGGGCATGGCGATCCGCGATCGCATCCTGCGCCAGATAGGCATTCACACAGGTGGCGCCGACCCCGATCAGGACCGCGAAATAATGTGTGTCGATACATTCGGCTGAGCGCACGGTGAGCGAGCAGAAGGTTCTGAGCCCTTGCGCCACCAGATGTGAATGCACCGCGCCTGTGGCGAGGATCATCGGGATAGCGACATGCGTATCGCCCTGATTTTCATCCGTCAGAACGATATGTTCCCGGCCGGCGCGTACGGCGTCTTCAGCTTCCTGACGAATACGGGCGAGGGCTTGTTTCAAAGCCCGGCCATCTCCGCTCGCTTCGTCGAGATCGAACGTGCAATCGATCACCTGAACGCTTTTGCCCAGCATCTTGCTCAGACGCACATACATGCCTGTAGACAGGACCGGGCTTTCCAGGACGAACACATCCTGCTGCGTCTTGTCTGTGACGAGGACGTTGCCAAGGTTCTTGAACCGGGTTTTCAGGCTCATCACCCGGTCTTCGCGCAATGGGTCGACAGGCGGGTTGGTGACCTGGCTGAAATTCTGGCGGAAGAAATGACTGAGCGGCCGGAATTGTTCTGACAAGACCGCCACCGGGCTGTCATCGCCCATGGAGCCGATGGCTTCCTTGCCGCTTTCGGCCATCGGCGCGAGGATCAGTTCCAGTGTTTCGAGCGTAAAGCCGGACACTTTCTGTCGGCGCAGTAATTGTTCGGTTTCGAACATGCGCGGCTCGGGGCCTGGACCAATCTCGGGATCGAGATCGCGCACATTTTCGAGCCATTTCTCGTACGGGTGCTCGGCAGCGAGCTCGTCGACAATTTCCTTGTGCTCGTAGAACTTGCCGGTTTCGAGATCGGCGGCAATCATGCCACCCGCCTGAACGTGTCCGCGGCGGACGACATCATGCCCGGAGAGCGGACACATGCCGGTTTCCGATCCGACGGCCAGGATACCATCGCCTGTCAACGCATAACGAAGCGGGCGTAGGCCATTGCGATCAAGGCCTGCCACTGCCCAGCGCCCGTCATAGGCGCACAGCGCGGCCGGGCCATCCCATGGCTCCATCACGGAGTTGCAATAGGCGTATAGTGCGGCGTGCTTTTCGGGCATGATCGAGGCACGTTTTGACCAGGCTTCGGGAATCAGAAGCGCTTTGGTCATCGGTGCCGTTCGGCCTGCCTTGCAGAGGATTTCGAACACCGCATCCAACGCGCCGGAATCCGAACTGCCTTGCGGCGCAACCGGTTTGATATCGTCGACATAGTCACCGAACGTGCCAGAGACCATTTTGATCTCATGGCTCTTCATCCAGTTGAGATTGCCGCGCAGCGTGTTGATCTCGCCATTGTGCGCGAGCATGCGAAACGGCTGGGCCAGCGACCATTGCGGGAACGTATTGGTCGAATAACGCTGGTGATAAATCGCGATGGCCGACTCGAACCGCTCGTCGCGCAGATCGAGATAGAAATTGTCGATATCCTGCGCCAGGAACATGCCTTTATAGATCAACGACTTGTGGCTGAGCGAGCAGATATAGAAGCTCGGAATACCGGCTTCGCGCGCGCGGCGTTCGATGCGGCGGCGGCAGATATAGAGCGCCCGTTCCAGCGCTTCCGGATCGCGGCCCTGGTCATCGCGGAACATGATTTGCTCAATCTCTGGACGCGTATCCTGCGCCTTCTGGCCGATGATCGAGATATCCACCGGCGGTTGACGCCAGCCATAGATATAGAACCCGAAATGCAGGATCTCGGTCTCGACAATGGCGCGGGCGGCTTCCTGCTGCCCGAGGTCTGTGCGCGGCAGGAAGATTTGTCCGACGCAGATCGGGTCATCGGTCGGGTTATGCCCACACCGGCTGACCTGGTAGCGGAAGAATTCCTGCGGAACTTCGACGCGAATCCCGGCGCCATCGCCGGTCTTTCCGTCCGCGTCGACGGCGCCGCGATGCCAGACATTCTTGAGCGCTCTGATCCCCATTTCGACGATTTCGCGCCGGGGATTGCCATCCAGCGCGGCAACCAGGCCGACCCCGCACGCGCTGTGCTCGTCTTCGGGATTATAAGCGTGCGCGTCGATCAGACGGTCGCGATTGGCGAGATAGGTGTCGACAAATTTACTCATCATTTTGTCCTTGGATCATCGCGAGGAATTCCGGCCCGGTATAGCGTGGCTGGTCTCCCGAGAAATTGTAATAGTCAGGCTTTTCATCGACGAAGATTTCCTTCCCGATGCTCAGGCCTGTGGGCAGGTCAAACAGACCGGCGCTGATTGACCAGAAATCGTCCCGGTCATTGAGTTTGTAGAAAAGCGAGCTGCCACACTTGCTGCAGAAGCCGCGCTTGGCCCAGTCGGAGCTGGCATACCAGGTCAGCGCGTCGTCCGATTGAAACGTGACGGACCCGCGAATGTCAGCCCCGACAAAGGGTCCGCTATTCCATTTGCGGCACATAGTGCAGTGACACACATCAATCTCGTGCACGTCCTCGACCGAAAACTGCACGGCGCCGCACAGGCATTTTCCTGCAATCGACATGACCTACTCCGCCGCTACTTTTTGCTGCTTCGCAACAGCGCGCATGGCTGTGTGCATGTGCTCAGCGGCTTCGCGGCCATCGACAATGGCCCAGACGACCAGAGAGGCACCGCGGACAATATCGCCGGCGGCATAGACGCCTGGCAAACTGGTTTCCATCGTCTGATAATCGACCTGGATCGCCCCCCAACGATTCACCCGCAGCGCCGGCTCATCGAACAGGACCGGCAGATCTTCCGGGTCAAAGCCCAGCGCCTTGATCACCATATCGGCTTTCAAATCGACGGTTTCGTCGGTTTTTTCCGGAGACTGTCGACCAGAGGCATCTGGCGCGCCGAGACGCATGCGGCGGACCTTCACGCCGTTCACCTTGTTCGCCTTGGTATGCAGGATCGCCTCGGGACCAGACAGCCACTCGAACTTTACGCCTTCTTCTTCAGCGTTCGCGACCTCGCGCTGAGAGCCCGGCATGTTGGCGCGGTCGCGGCGGTAGAGACAGGTGACCGACTTCGCGCCCTGACGCACGGCCGTGCGCACGCAGTCCATCGCCGTATCGCCGCCACCAATCACCACCACGCGCTTGTCAGCGGCATTGAGCGTGCCGTCTTCGAATGCCTCGACTGTGTCGCCAAAGCCGGTTCGGTTGGAGGCGGTCAGGTAGTCGAGTGCGGGGAAAACGCCGTCAGCGCCGACGCCGGGGACTTTCAGGTCGCGAGCCTTGTAAACGCCTGTCGCGATCAGGACGGTATCGTGCGTGTCCCGGATCTCGGTCAGGGTCATGTCCTTGCCGACATCGCAATTGAATTTGAAGACGATGCCGCTGTCTTCAAGATGCTTGATCCGGCGCTCGACAATTTCCTTTTCAAGCTTGAATCCCGGAATGCCATAGACCAGCAGGCCGCCGCCGCGATCATAGCGGTCATAGACGGTGACCTGATAGCCTTTCCGGCGCAGCTGCTCCGCCGCTGCAAGGCCGCCAGGACCCGCACCAATGATGCCTGCCGACTGCGTGCGCTCACGCGGCGGTTTGATCGGCTTGATCCAGCCCTTCGACCAGGCTGTGTCGGTAATATAGCGTTCAATCGAGCCGATGGTGACGGTTCCATGCCCGGACTGCTCGATGGTGCAAATGCCTTCGCACAGACGATCCTGTGGGCAGATGCGGCCACAAATTTCCGGCATATTGTTGGTCGCGCTGGACACCGCATAGGCTTCCTCCAGGCGGTCTTCGGCCGCGAGCTTCAGCCAGTCCGGGATATTGTTCGACAGTGGACAACCCTGCTGACAAAATGGCACGCCGCATTGCGAACACCGCGCGGCCTGCGATTTCGCGCTTTTGACGGCGTAATTGCCATATATCTCTTTGAAGTCCCCTTTGCGCGTCTTCGCCGAACGCTTTTTCGGCATGGCGCGGTCAACTTTGATGAATTGCAGCATTTTCTCTGCCATTATCGCCTCCAGGGGAAAGAGACTTGCTTATGTGCTAACCGATCTGGGCTCGCAAGGGTAAAATTATCCTGTGTATATCAATACAATATGTAATATGGCTACATGATCTGTATTTTTTGGGATGTGGCGCTCATAGTCATTGAAAACATATAATAATGATATATTATCAATTCTGGTGCATCCTCGCCCGAATTATGTCAGAGCCAGAGGCCATGCGGCGGTTTGGGATTTGCCATGTCACTTCTTCAGCTTTTCATCATCGCGATTGTGCAGGGCCTGACCGAGTGGCTGCCGATTTCCTCTTCCGGGCATGTTTTGCTCGCCGCGAATTATTTCACGCTCGAAGGCCGAGATGAGTTGCTGATCAATTCCGTGTCCAATCTCGGAACCTTGCTCGCCATGCTGATTTATTTTCGCAAGGATGTCGTGGCAGCGATTGCCGGTGGGTTCGAGCTTGTCGGTGCGGGGTTTAGATCCGGGCCACTCTCGCGCGGTGCGAAACTGGCGCTTTGCATTATTGTCGCAACGCCCATCGCAGTTGTCGCGGCGGTTGCCTATGAAGTGCTCTTGCCGGAACCCATCCAGAACCAGCTGCGCAGCGTCTGGACCGTCGCGGGGGCGACCATTGGCTTTGGCCTGCTTTTGTGGTGGGCCGACGTCGCTGGCGAAAAGACCCGGACCGAAGCGGATATGACACTTGGCCACGCTGCGCTGATAGGCGCTACGCAGGCGATTGCCGCGATTATTCCAGGGTCCAGCAGGTCAGGCATCACCATGACCGCGGCGCGGGCCCTCGGCTATGAACGCACTGAGGCCGCGCGGTTCTCGATGCTGATCGGCGCCCCCATTCTCGCTGCGGCGGGCTTGTACGGGGCGTACGGCCTGCTTGACGCAGAGAGCGCCGGCAGCGTCGTCACGCTTCATGACGGTTTGATCGTCGCCGTGATCGCCTTCGTCTCAGGGATCGCGTCGATCCATGCCTTGATGACGTTGCTGAAGCGGATGAGTTTCCTGCCTTTTGTTATCTACCGGTTGATCCTCGGCGTCGGTCTGCTCATGGCTGCCCCTACTATGGGTTTGATCTAGAAGCAAAAAATCTGTCTGGACACTTTTTTAGTGGTGTCTTGGCGCAATCATCCTTTTATTATGTACAATTTCCCGAAGAGTGCGGGCCACTGGTCCTGCCAATCTGAGTAGGTGAGCTATGAAACGCCGCAAAGAGAAAAAAAGCGAAAGCCTGGATATCCGCCTGCCCTATGAGCAGAAACGGGCATTCATGGACGCCACGCGACAACGCGGGGAAACCGCTTCCAATGCTCTGCGCAGATTTATCGCCACCTATATCGAAGAGGCGCGACTGGCCGAACAACCCAATCCGGTTCAGGAGATTACCATGACCCTCGCTCGACACAGATTTAAGACGATCGCCACGGCTGCCGGTGCAGCGCTTGGCTTATTCTCAGTTGCGGCGCTGCCTTCGGCGGCGGATTCAACTGCCTTTGACGCGCTCGACAAGAACAAAGACGGCCTGATCACAGAGGGCGAGATCGCGCCCGGACATGATGCCGATATCATCGCCAAGCTTGATACGGACGGCTCCGGCGGTGTTAGCCGCGAAGAATTGGAGGCCGCCGGCAATCGGGTCGAACTCGTCCAAACGGTCGATGAAGCTGGCGAGAATGGCGAAACCATCACGAAGAAGACTGTGAAAGTCCTCGAGTTCAATGACGAACCCGGCGGCGAAATTCACGGAGAAATCAAGATCGAGTCCGACAGACGCGTGGTCGTCAAGCGGATCGATTCAGGCGACGAACTCTCTGAGGCTGATCTTGAGGCGCTGCTCGAAGCGGCGCTTGGTGAAGCCGGAATCGACGAAGATGGCGACGTCAATGTCGAAGTGATCGTGAAGAAAATCGTGGAAGAGACGCAAGACGAAGCCGAATAGTCATCCATCAAACCTGATTTGGCAAAGAGCATGGCGCCGGATGGTGCCATGCTCTTTTGTTTTGCAGCGCGTCAAATTCAGGCCTTGCCCGGCCGCCGCGCCTTGAACGCCGCCATTTGCTCAGGCGTTGCTTCGGTCTGGTGTTTCTCTTTCCATTCCGCGTAAGGCATGCCGTAAACGCGTTCGCGGGCGGCGTCCTTTGACATGTCGATCCCCTCAGCCTCGGCCGCCTCACGATACCAGTCCCCAAGGCAGTTTCGGCAAAAATCGGCGAGGATCATCAGCTCGATATTCTGCACATCCTTGCGATTGTCGAGATGCGAGAGCAAGCGCCGGAAGGCCGCGGCGTCGAGCTTGTCCTGCTGCTCTTGATTAAGATCTGTCATTTTCATTCTCCCACCGCGCGGACATCGGCTTCAACCACCAGGGTCATCGGCTCCCCATCCGCGTCCAGGGTCAGCGTAATGTCAATCGACTCGCCCGACACAACGTCTTCGCCGACATCAAACATCATGAAATGATTGCCGCCGCGCTTGAGCTCGAGCGCCTCGCCATCGGCAATGTCAAACCCTTCCACCTGGCGCATCTGCATTCTGCCGTCCGTCATCGCCATGGTGTGGAGTTCGATCGTGCCAATGCTGGGCGAGCTGGCACCGGTCAGCGTGACGTCGCCGCCCTCGACGCTAAGGGTCAGGCCGCCCATCGTCATGTCGCGCGAACCAATCGGTTCCATGACGAAAGCATCCGTATAGGACAGAACCGGGCCGGTTTCAGATGCTGGTGGTGTCGGCGCATCGGCAGGGGAGCATGCCGCCGCAAGAGCGAGGAGTGCAGCAGAGGCGAACAATCGTGTCATGACGGGAAATCCTTATCTGGTCTCCCGACTGTCTAGCGCAAGCTTAGACCTGCCAGAAGCCCACAACGCGCCGCACCTCGTCGATGACAGGTTCGGCAAGGGCGTTCGCTTTATCCGTCCCCTTGCTGAGCGCGGCGTCGATTTCAGCCGGATCATCCATGAGTTGGCGCATTTTCTGAGTGATCGGTGACAAGTGATCGACCGCAAGATCCGCGAGAGCGGGTTTGAAGGTCCCGAACCCTTTGCCGCCATATTCGGCAAGGACTTGTTCGTCACTTTGTCCGGAAAGCGCGGCGTAGATTCCGACCAGGTTGGCTACTTCCGGGCGTCCTTCGAGGCCTTCCACCGTTTCAGGCATATCGCCCTGCGCATCCGTCTTGGACTTCTTGATCTTGCGCGCAATCGTATCGGCATCGTCGATCAGGTTGATCCGGGAGTTTTCTGCCGGATCGGACTTAGACATCTTCTTGGTGCCGTCTTTCAGGCTCATGATCCGCGCGCCCGGGCCTTCAATCAGACCTTCGGGCAGCGGGAAGAAGCCGGGGGCGTCAAATTGCTGGTTAAACCGGGCAGCAATATTTCGGCTGAGCTCCAGGTGCTGCTTCTGGTCTTCTCCCACGGGCACATGCGTCGCCTTGTAAGCGAGAATATCGGCCGCCTGCAGCACGGGATAATCAAACAGCCCGACGCTCGCGCGTTCGGAATCCTTGCCTGACTTGTCCTTGAACTGGGTCATCTTTTCGAGCCAGCCCATCCGGGCGACACAATTGAAGATCCAGGTCAGCTCGGTATGGGCACGTACGGAGGACTGGACGAAGATTGTCGACGTGTCCGGATCGAGCCCGGCAGCCATCATCGCCGCCGCGATCTGGCGCGTCTGATCCTTCAACGCCCCCGGTTCGACCGGCATGGTGATCGCGTGCAGGTCCACAACGCAGTAAATTCCCTCCCAGCCCTGGTTCTGAAGATCAGTAAACTTCTTCAGGGCGCCGAGATAATTCCCCAGATGGAGATTTCCCGTCGGTTGAATGCCCGAAAAGATACGGTCCGGGCCGGAATAGGATGCTTGCTCAGTCATGGCAGCGGGGTTTAGCGGATTTTGTCTGTCTGGCTAGGGGGAAATCACGCTGCGCGGTCGCGCCGCAGGTCGCTCATGCGCACAGCGCCGAACAGGATGGCCGCGACGCCATAGACAACTGCTCCAATGGTGATGAAGGCGAGCACTTCGACGAATTTGCCATACGCAATCTGATCCTGGAGCAGGTCAGGACGCCGCAACAGGAAGATCAGCGCGCCGCCCATGGCGAAACTTGCGAGTGTCACAGACAGGAGACGCATGACCAGCCGGCGGCCTGGGCGATACCAGCCGCGGGCTTGCAGGCCTAAGAATAACATTGCGGCATTCAGCCAGGCCGCAACACTGGTCGCAATGGCAAGGCCGGGAAAGCCGTTCCAGCCCTGAGACTTGAACCAGAAGAACAGACCTGCGCCGAGCGCGGTGTTGATCGCGACCGTCAGCAGCGCGAACCGCATCGGCGTCTTGGTATCTTCCCTGGCGAAGAAGCCCGGCGCCAGAACCTTGATCAGGACAAAGGCGGGCACACCCCAGCCATAGTGAATGAGCGCCAGCCCCGCCTGGCTTGCATCATTCAGGGTAAATGCCCCGCGCGCGTAAAGCCCTTCGATCAGGTAGGCCGGGGCGACCATCAGCGCGATCGCGGCGGGGACCGTGAGCGCCATGGCCAGTCCGATCCCGTCATCCATCAGACCGTGTGCGCCCTTCGTGTCGTCTGCCCGCGCCGCCCGTGCCAGGCGCGGCAGAATAGCGACGCCGACGGCCACACCGACAATTCCCAGCGGGAGTTGATACAGGCGATCCGCGTAGAATAACCAGGACTTTGCCCCTTCCTCGAAGCTGGCAAGCGCCTGGCTGACCAGAATGTTGATCTGCACCCCGCTGGCGGCAATCGTACCGGGGATAGCGAGCGCAATGACTTTTTTTACCGCCGGGGTCAGTTTCGGCCAGCCGAGGGATAGCGAGACTTTCTGCCGACTGACGCCCCACCATAACAACGCCGCTTGTGCGACCCCGGCAGCAGAAACGGCAATCGCGGCGAGAAACGCCGTGTTGCGATTGTCGTCCCCGAGCAGCGCAGCCGTGATCAGAAAAATGTTGAGCAAAGTCGGGGCGCCCGCCGAAAGAATGAAACGCCCAGACGAGTTGAGGACACCCGACAGCAAAGCCGCCAGCGCCATGCAAGCCAGATACGGCATGGTGATTTGCGTGAGCAGGATCGCAAGCTGGAAGCTTTCGCTCGTCTCTTCATAGCCGCCATGAATGACTTTCATGATCCAGGGCATGGCCAGTTGCGCTGCGATGACCAGCGCAGCGGTTGCCGCGAACAGGCCGCGCATGGTCTGGCGCGCGACATCGGCGGCGGCTTCCGGGCCTTCCGCTTCCAGGGTACGGGCATAGGCGGGCACGAAGGCTTGCGCAAAAGCGCCTTCAGCAAAAATGCGGCGGAACAGGTTCGGAAACATCAAGGCGGTCACGAACGCATCGCCGATTGGGCCTGCACCCACCTTGGCTGCAATCAGAATATCCCTGATGAACCCGAGAATCCGGCTGCTCATGGTCAGCGAGGATTGGGTCAGGGTGTTACGCAGCAGGCTCATTCAGGGCTTTCGAGACTAGAAACTGTCCGCAGCGCTAGCGCGCTTAAGGGTGCGCGCCGGTGTGCTTGGGGCATCCGGTTCTTCCCGCCCGAGCGCGGCGAGGAGTTGGTCTCTCAGTGACGATTTCATGTCCTCGGTAAACCCGTCTGGGAGCTTCACATAAAACGCATCGAATACCCGTTCGCCATAGGAGCCAACATGCGCCGACACAATCGAGATTCCGGCCTCCGCGAGCACGCTGCTGACATCGGTGAGCAGGCCCGGCCGGTCGCGCCCCGACACATCAATGACGGTATAGGTTTGCGAGGCCTGTTCCGAAATTGTCACGCGGGGCTGAACAATGAACGCGGCATGACGCGGATTCTTTGCCAGATGCGCCTCCGGGAGCGTTTGATCCGGGTCGATGGCCTTGTGGACCATTTTCTCCAGACGATCCAGCCGTCCGCGATCACCTTTGGCAAAGGGCTCACCCGCGCCATCTTCAAGAATGAACACGTCGATGATGCGCCCAGACGGGCCGGTAAAGACCTGAGCCGAAACTGTATGCGCGCCGAGCGCACCAATTGCCTGTGTCAGCCGGGCAAACAATCCGACCCGGTCCGGCGCCGATACGAACAGGATCGTTCTTTCATCGCCGCGGAAATTGGCGGTCACCACCGTGTCCTGGTCGGTGCTCAGTCGCTCTGCATGCCGGACAAGGATCTCGGGCTCGAACCCGGTCCAATAGGCCTCATCCATTTCCAGCATGGCGTGCGGGATCTGCCCGACGCGGTCTTGAACGATTTCGCGATTGGTCTCGGCCCGCGCCTGAAGCTCGGCCGTGACGGTGCTTTCATCGGTCCGACCGCCGCGCAGGGCGGCTTCGGTATTGTGATAGAGATCTCCGAGCAACTGGCCTTTCCAGGCATTCCAGACATTTGGACCGACAGCCCGAATATCTGCCACCGTCAAAATGTAGAGCAAACGCAGGTGTTCCAGATCCATGACCTTTTCGGCAAAGTTCACGATTGTACGCGGGTCTGAAATATCGCGCTTCTGGGCGGTTTCGCTCATCTCCAGATGGTTGCCGACAAGCCAGGCCACGAGTTCTGTCTCGGCCGCTTCCAGACCGAGACGGGTACATGCCTGGCGCGCGGTCTTCATGCCTTCAATCTGCTGATCGCCGAGGCCCTTTCCGGTATCGTGCAGCAGCATGGCGAGATACAGCGCGCGGCGGTTCTCGATCTTGCCAAACAATTCCTTGGCCAGGCTGAAGCCATCCTCGCCCGCATCCATGCAGGCAATATGGGCGAGCGCTCTGATCGTGTGCTCGTCAACCGTGTAATGGTGATACATGTTGAACTGCGTCTGCGCGACAATGCCCCCGAATTCCGGCAGGAACCGCCCCAGCACACCCGCTTCATTCATCCGGTTCAGCGTGAGCCCGAGATTCTGGCTCTCCAGCAGGATCTCCAGGAACGTCTCGATCATTTCCGGATCGGTTCGGTTCCGCGAATGGATCAGCTTATTGTTCCGGGTCGTGGTGGTGAGCGCATCCGGGTGGACGTCTATTCCCATTTGGTCGGCAATCTGAAACAGTTTCAGCAAGGATGTAGGCGTCTGAAGCGCCTCGTCCCGATCGACAAAATCGACCCGGTTTCCTGTCAGTTTGAAATTCGGATGCTCGAGGGTTTTCGACTGCGCGCTGCCGGGCAGGAACCGCCGCCAGCCTTCCGGTTTGGCCTTTTGCTGGGCTTCAAGTTTTGCCGCGAGAATTCGGGTCAGGCCGCCGACATCCTTGGCGGCCAGGAAATACCGTTTCATGAACCGTTCAACGCCGAGCTGTTCGCCGCGATCCTGATAGCCCATTCGCGCCGCAATCTCAGGCTGAAGATCGAAGCTCAGGCGTTCTTCAGGGCGACCGGTAATATAATGGAGGTGGCAGCGCACAGTCCAAAGGAACCGGGCGGCGCGCAGGAACACGTGATATTCGTGCTGCGTGAAGACGTTCGACTTCATTACGTCTTCCAGCGTCTCGGTTTCTTCCGGATGCATGTGCTTGACGATCCAGTACAGCGTCTGCAGGTCGCGCAGACCGCCTTTGCTCTCCTTGACGTTCGGTTCGACGAGATAGCGCGCATTTCCCTGGCGGGCGTGACGGTTATCGCGTTCCGCGAGCTTGTCGGCGATAAACTGCGCGTCATGGCCTTCCACAGCCTGACTGTTGAATAGCTTCGCCGTTTCATCGGCCAGCGCCTCATCCCCGAACAGGAAGCGCGCGTCGAGCAGGCTGGTCTTGATCGTGACGTCTTCCTTTGAGAGCCGCACACATTCCTGCGGTGTTCGGAAGGCGTGCCCGACTTTCAGGCCCATATCCCAGAGCGCGTAAAGCATGTATTCGATCACGCTTTCGGCATGCGCGCTGGCTTTGTAGGGCCGAATGAAAAGCAGATCTATGTCGGAGGACGGGGCCAATACAGACCGGCCATAACCGCCGGTTGCAAACACCGCGAGGCGCTCCCCTTCGGTCGGGTTGCGCGCCCGGAAGACGTGCGTCGTGGTAAAATCGTAAAGGGCGTGAAGGACTTCATCCTGAACCGCCGCAAGCAGTCGGGCTGTATCGAGGCCATCGGCGCCCTGTTGCAATCGCTCCTGCGCGATCAGACGCCCCCGGAACAGAGCGCCATGTAGAATATCCAGGGCTTCCGCGCGTGCGGCTTTGTCGTCACCCGAATGGCTGAAGGCCGCCGCGCTCAGTTTCACGCGCAACGCGACCCCATCAATGATCGAGCTCAGCCGCCATTTGCCCGGCGTGCGGCGCACCGGCGTTCTTTTCTCGACCAGTTCGACTTCGTTTTCCATGCCTGCCCGTTTAGCGCGATTTCTAGAGGTCTGGCTAGGTCGATTGGGGCCTAGTCAGCCGACCGGCGCAGCGAGATCAGAGCCTGGTCGAGAATACCCTGACTTGCGGCGCAGACCAGCTGCCCGCCGGGTTTGGCCGGATTGCCTCGCCAGTCGCAAGCCAGCCCACCCGCGCCGCGAATGACAGGAATGAGCGCCGCGGCATCATAGGGCGCGAGTCCCGACTCCGCGACGAGGTCGATCGTGCCGGCCGCGAGGCGGGCATAGGCATAAGCGTCGAGGCCATATCGAATAATCCTCGCCGTATGGCGCAAATGGGTCCACGCGCCCTGTTCCGGCGGGGTCAGGATAAATGGATCGGTCGTTGAGATGACCGCTTCGCGCAGATCGTCACAGGTCGATACTGAGAGCTTCGACTCACCGGCAGATGTGATCAGGCGGCTCTCGTGCGGCGTGCCGAGATACCGCTCATCAAGATTGGGCTGATCAATCAGGCCGACGACCGCGTCCCCCGCCGCATCGACGAGACCGATTAGCGTGGTCCATGTGGGAAGCCCTGCGACGAAGGCGCGGGTCCCGTCAATCGGGTCCAAGACCCAGGTCCAGCCGGATGTTCCGCTCTTTTTGCCATACTCCTCGCCATAAATGGCATCATCCGGGCGCAGCTCTTCCAGAACCGCCCGCATGGCGCGCTCACCGGCCTGATCGGCTTCGGTCACCGGATCGAACGCGGATCCGGCATCCTTGTTCTCGATACGGGTCAAGGCGCGGTATTGCGGCAGGATTGCCGAACGCGCAGCGTCGGCCATCGCCTGGGCGACGCCGGTGGCATCAAATGGAGGTGTTTCAGTCATTCGCCGCGCTTAGCGGTAGAGACAATATTTGGTCAAGCAGCGCCTGACTCTGAGGCGTCTGTTTCGAGCGCTTTGGCCAGTTCCAGCAGTCTCCGGCGCGGTCGTTCGCCCAGTCGATAATAGGCGCGGACCAATTCCAGCGTTTCTTTCTGGCTGAGAATGTCAGCGTCCATGCGTTCCGCATCATTCGCGGCCAGACCCTGCATGTCTTCTGATTCGAGACCGTCAAAGAAATACTGGACCGAGACGTTCAGGGCTCGGGAAAGATCGTAAAGCCGGGAGGACGTGACGCGATTGGCACCACACTCATATTTCTGGATCTGTTGGAAGCGCACTCCAACCATGCCGGCAAGATCCTGTTGTGTCATGCCGAGCAGGCGTCTGCGTCGCCGCAGGCGTTTGCCAACATGCAGATCCGTTTTATCCGTCATTCCAACCCTCCGGACAGTTCGGAAAGCCCCTCTTGGCGTCCCGAATTAGAATACTGTCCCGGACAAGAGCAATTCGCGTGCCGAAACCGCATATTCTCTGCAGATCGCGGTCAGGACAGGTGTATTTCTCTGAAATCTGACGCCGCATCCCGCTACTGCAACGGAGATATGCGCAGGTGTGACAAACTTTCAGTTGTTTTTTGTGCGCTGCACAATAGTGTATTCCATAGCACTCTGGTGCTAGCGCCTACGGGCGTTTCCTCCCTTACCTGTTATAGCCGCGCATCAAATGCGCGGCTTTTTTTTAGCCATTTTCCAGCTGGGACAGGGTCAGGATCTCGGCGCTGAGCGCTGAAAGCTGGTTCTGGAGGGTCTCGAAGCCGCTGGTCTTCTCGATTTTAAGCTCATCCATGTAAAGCGCGCGGTTGATCTCAATTTGAAGCACGTGAATGCCGCGCCGCGGCCGACCGTACTTGCGCGTTGTATATCCGCCCGCATAAGGCGCGTTGCGCGCGACGGTGAGCCCTTCGCGCCGGAACTGCCGCTCGACCAGTGAGGTGAGCCGGGCCGAACAACTGGATCCAAACCGATCTCCAAGCACGATATCGGGCATGTTCGACCGGCCCGGTTGGCGAGACGGCATGGAATGGCAATCAATAATGAAAATGTCTGACCAGCTCGGTTTCAGGCGTTCAATCTCGGACAATAGAGCGCGATGATAGGCATCGTGCACATGTTCCAGACGGTGGGCGCCTTCCGCTTGAGAGAGTGGCCGCTGATAAATGTCCCGGCCGCTCGCCCCGACGCGTGGCAGGCAGCCAAGCCCGGCCTTCACGCGCGCGGATGGCATTCCGGCGGTGCGCGGCACGCCATCCGCAAACATTGCCGCGTCGAGCTCACGTGCATCGCGGTTGAGATCGACATAGGTCCGAGCGTGGGTCGCGCGGATCAGCACGGCCCCCTGTTCGCTGGCGGGCGCGTAGAGTTCGTCGACAAATGCATCTTCGGTCCGGCGCAGGTCTGAGATCGGCACGCTCAGATTGGCCTGCATGTGCTGTGGATAATGCGTCCCGCTATGGGGCGAGGCGAAGATGACCGGCGCTGTTACCGGCTTGCCACGCGCGACTTCAAACGCCGGAAGGGTCATTTCGCCGGAGCCAGCAGGAAGGTCGAGAGTAACGCGCATGCGGATTAAGGTCTGTGTTCTGTGTCTCAGGTCAAGGGAAAATCAGAGCTGCAATTCTCTGAATTGTTCACTGAGGGTTTACCGATTTAAGGCCTATATGGCATCAATATCCATCAGGGACAGTTTTTCATGAGCAAAATATTGCTGGCAGAAGATGATGACGCGATGCGCACATTCCTGAGCGCATCTCTTCGCCGTGCCGGGCACGATGTCCAGGATTACGAAGACGGCGAGGGCGCGCTGGAGGCGCTGGAGCGCGAAGTGTTCGATCTGCTCCTGACCGATATTGTGATGCCGGGAATAGACGGAATTGAGCTCGCTCGCCGCGGTGCAGAACTCGATCCGGCGATGAAAATCGTCTTCATTACCGGCTTTGCCGCTGTCGCCCTGTCTGGCGGCACGCCGACGCCGGCTGGCGCGAAAGTCCTGTCCAAACCGTTTCACTTGCGGGAACTGGTGGACGAGGTCGAACGGGTCATGGCGGCCTAGTGCAGCGCGCCTGTCTCTGATTGCAGTTCAGGCTTGACTTGAGGCGTCCAAAAGTGGATGACCCGTCCTTCTGAAACGGATGGTCGATTAGCTCAGTGGTAGAGCACTGCATTGACATTGCAGGGGTCACTAGTTCGAACCTAGTATCGACCACCATTTCCCCCTCCTTCTAGGCAATCACGCGCATGATCGGTGCAAAGGCGCGCGGTTTCCAAATGCCTCCCGCGGAAAATGAGACGGGTGAACAAAGACTCGTTTGATCGCGCGCTCCACAACGCGCCTCAGGCACGGTTTGCCGGCGAGGATAGTTGTGATCGGCGAGACAGACTCTGGCGCACTCGAAATCGTTCGCCTGACTGGCGACGATCTCAAGGCAGCGCTGCCTCAGCTCGCCCGATTGCGAATTGAAGTCTTCAGGGAGTTTCCATACCTGTATGATGGCGATCTGGCTTATGAAGCTGACTATCTGGGGACGTTCGTAGAGGCAAAGGACGCCGTCCTGGTTGCCGCGATTGCCGCAGGAGACTTGGTTGGCTGTGCGACTGGGTCAGCGATTATTGATCATCATGACGCGTTTTCAGAGCCCTTGCGCGCCGCCGGGATCGACCTGCCCTCAAGCTTCTATTTTGGCGAGTCCGTGCTGCTGCCTGCGTATCGCGGATCAGGGATCGGCCACGCCTTTTTCGACCACCGTGAGGCCTTTGCGCAGGCGCGGGGATATCAGCGGACCTGCTTTTGCGCGGTCATTCGACCCGATGATCACCCGCTGCGACCCGGCGCCTATCGCGCGCTGGACAAGTTCTGGCAGAGCCGAGGGTACAGCCCGCTTCACGGCGCGCTTGCGCACTTCACATGGCGCGACATCGACAAGTCCGAGGCCGACAGCAAGCCCATGCAAATCTGGCTGCGGGACTTTCCGCGCCGCACATAGAGCTGGCGATCTCGCGCGTCAGCGCTAGACTGGCACGATGAGCCAACTCCGCGCCGCTTGTGTCCAGATGCGCTCCACGACGGATGTGGAGACCAATATCGCCGATGCATCCGGTCTTATTCGCGCCGCCGCGGCGGAGGGAGCGGCCTTCATCGCGACCCCGGAAATGACCAATCTGCTGGATATCCGGCCCGGACAGGCCCGCCCCAAGATCAGGCAGGAAGGCGAAGATACCTGCCTGGAATCGCTGTCCGCGCTGGCGGCAGAGCTTGGTGTGACGCTGTTGATCGGCTCGCTCGCGGTCGCCCTGCCGGACGATGAGCGCTTTGCCAATCGCTCTTTTCTGATCGGGCCAGACGGCAAGATTGTCGCCCGGTATGACAAGATCCACATGTTCGATGTCGAGGTTGGCGATGGTCAGACCTATCGCGAATCCAGAGCCTACAAGGCCGGGACGGAGGCTGTGCTCGCCCAGGCCCCATTCGGGCAAGTGGGCATGACCATCTGCTATGATGTGCGCTTTCCGCATCTCTACCGGGCATTAGGCCAGGCGGGGGCTGAGCTGATCACGGTCCCGGCGGCGTTCACCCGCGTGACGGGGCAGGCACACTGGCATGTCCTGCTGCGCGCGCGGGCGATCGAGACGGGCTGTTTCATCCTCGCCCCGGCGCAAGGCGGCACGCATGAGGATTCCCGCGAGACCTTTGGGCATTCGGTGATCCTCTCACCATGGGGCGAGGTCCTGGCTGAAGCGCAAGACGACACGCCGGGTATCGTGCTCGCCGACCTCGACCTCAACCAAGTCACCAAAGCCCGCGCCCGCATCCCGGCACTCCACAATGATCAGGAGATCGCGGTACGCAGATCATAGCGCGCCCTGGACCGCACCAGCAGCCCTGAGCGCGATCCATGTGAGCGAAGCGATACGGGATCAAAGAAAATGGTGCCGCGTATAGGACTTGAACCTACGACCCCCGCATTACGAATGCGATGCTCTACCAGCTGAGCTAACGCGGCCAACCAAATTGAAGGCGGTGACATACTCCGCCCGGCCGGGTTCGGCAAGCCAAAGCTTCACGCTGAGGCCTGCTTGCATGACCTGCTCCCATCCCGACACTTTGCGGCGCGCTTAGCCCGGGCTCGCGGCCGAGCCCGCCAGCAGGCCGCCATCCAGCGTCAGCGTCTCGCCGGTCATGTAAGCGGCCTCATCACTGGCCAGCAGGACAGCGACGGCTGCGACTTCTTCCGGCGTGCCGAACCGCTTCATCGGCGTGTCGGCGACGAGCGCGGCCATCCGCTCTTCGCGGTCCGGGCCATCGCCGAGCATCGGCTCCCAGATCGGGGTCAGGATCGCGGCAGGCGCGATGGCATTGCAGCGGATCGCCCAGCCGTTCTGGGCGCAATAGAGCGCGACGGTCCGTGAGTGATTGATGATCGCGGCCTTGGAGCTCGCATAGGCGGCGGCGCCTGGAATACCAACCAGGCCGGAGCGCGAGGAGATATTGATGATGCTGCCGCGGCCGGCCTCCTTCATGGCCCTGATCGCGGCCTGACAGCCGAGCAGGGTTCCGTCCAGATTGACAGCATGCACGCGGTGCCAGGCGTCCAGCGAGACGTTTTCCGGATCGTGGACATGCTCACCCTCCTCAAATCCGGTAATGCCGGCATTGTTGACGAGAATGTCGAGCTTTGGATGCGCGGCAAGCACGGCCTGCCAGTCGTCTGGACTGGAGACATCCAGGTGATGATAGACCGCGCCGATCCTGGCCGCGTGTGCTTCACCCTCCGTGTCGAGAATATCGGTGATGATGACTTTGGCGCCTTCAGCAGCAAAGGCTTCGGCGATGGCCGCGCCAATACCACGGGCACCGCCAGTGATGAGCGCAATCTTGTTGTTTAGTCGGGGCATAAGAGACCTCTCGTGAGAATAGTGATGATACACACGCACCTGGCGTGTGGGGCAATTGGTTATTTTCCGGATGACCGGTGCCGCTAGTTCATCGACTCTCGAAAGCTCCTCTGAGATGCGCTCGGCATAATATGCACGCGCATTGCGTCAATGGCAAAAAGGAGCATACTGCCCGGCGAGGCAAGACGAGGTGCTGTGTGATGACCGAGAAAGAGCGCATAACCGGGTTTGGAGGCTTCTTCTTTCGCGCGGAAAACCCCGCCAAACTCGCGGCCTGGTATGATGAGAATTTCGGCATTGATCCGGTGCCGAGCGACTATGACACAGAGCCCTGGCATCAGAATGAGGGACCGACTGTGTTTGCGCCATTCAATGCCGACACGGCTTATTTTGGCGACGACAAATCGAAAACCTTCATGCTGAATTTCCGGGTTTCCAACCTGGAGAAAATGGTCGCGCAGTTACGGGCCAACGGCAATGAAGTGACCGTGGACCCGGACAATCCTCATCCCAATGGTGTGTTTGCCCGCGTCTATGATCCGGAGGGCAATCCGATCGAGCTGTGGGAACCCCAGCACAATCCTGCCTAGACGGTCGCGACGGCTTTCGGACGCTGCACCAGGGTGACCAGAACCCAGGAAATGATCATCAGCAGGTACCAGCTGCCGAGTTTCTGCACAGACACCATGTGCCAGCCCTCTTCCTGACCGGGATACAGCCAGATGGCCGTGAATGTGGCGATATTCTCGGCAATCCAAATGAATACGCTGACCAGGAAAAAGCCGACCAGTAGCGGCATCTGGTGCTGCCACCGCCAGACGCGGTAATGCACCCGCGTCGGCCAGAAGATCAGACCAGTCAGCGCGAAAAGCAGGTAGCGCACGTCTACGGTAAAATGGTGGCTGAAGAAATTGACATAGATCCCGCAGGCGAGCGCTAGGGTCAGCGCGATGCGAGGATAGGCCTGCCAGCGGAACTCAAACACCCGCGCCGCGCGAGCGAAATAGGATCCAACCGCGGCATACATGAAACCGGAAAACAAGGGCACACCGCCAATCCGCAGCAAATTGTCTTCCGGATAAAGCCATGAACCAGCCTCGGTCTTGAACACTTCCATGGCGGTGCCGACCAGGTGAAAGATCAGGATCACAACCGCCTCGCTGGGCCGTTCGAGCCTTGTGAGCAGGAACGTCACCTGGATGGCGAGCGCGTAGAGAACCAGAAAATCATAGCGGGCCACTGGCGCATCGTCGGGATAGGCATAGCGCGTCACGATCATGCCCAGCAGCAACAGGCCGCCGAATAAACAGGCCCAGGCCTGCTTGATTCCGAATACCAGGAACTCGATCAATGCGAGTGTGAGCCGCTCCGGCAGAAACCTGCCGAGCGTGGATTCCACCGCCGGCAAAATGCGTTCGAGGGTTTCGTCTACCCGGGAATCCAGCGTGCTCTGCATGCCGGGACTATCGGCAAAAGATGTGAAAAATTAGCGACCTAAGCGTGCTCTGAATGCGTCATAGCCGAAATCGCTGACCAGCTCGACGCGCCCGTCCTCGTGCCGGATTGCCAGATTGGCGAGCGGGTTGCCATTGAACGTATTGGTCTTGACGAAGGAGTAATGCATCTGGTCGGTGAAGATCACGCGGCTGCCAGGCTCCAGCGGCGTGTCAAAGGAATAGTCGCCGATAATGTCGCCGGTCATGCAGGTGCGGCCCGCCAGGCGATAGGTATGAGCGCGCTCACCCGCCGCACCTGCACCGACAATCCCCGGCCGGTAGGGCACTTCCAGCACATCCGGCATATGCGTCGAGGCGCTCGCGTCGAGCAGCGCGATATCGCCATCATTCCAGTGCAGGTCGATGACGCTGGCATGCAACTCGCCGGTATTCACCACCAGGCCGCCGCCGGGTTCCAGGATCACCTCGACATGGAACCGCTCGCGAAACGCCTTGATGGCCGCGATCAGGCGGTCAATGTCATAGCCCTCGGCATTGAGGAAATGACCGCCGCCAAAGTTCACGGCGCTGACCTGCTCAAGAGCGGGCGCAAAATTCTCGCCCACATGTTCGATCAGACCGACCGAGCCGTCCGCGAGGCTCTCGCACAGTGTGTGGACATGGAAGATGTCGACGCCTGACCAATCAATGTCGGCGAGTTTTGCCGGCACTTCCCCGAAGCGGGACATGGGCGCGCAGGGATCGTAAAGATCGCCGCCCAGGGTCGCATTGGAGTAGCCCGGATTGACCCGCAGCCCAATCTGCGCGCCAGCCGCTTTTGCGATCGGCCCGTAGCGGACAAGCTGCGCCGCGGAATTGAAATAGATGTGCTGCGCAATCTCGGTCAGGCGCTCAACTTCGCCCGGCGCGTAGGCGGGAGAATAGACATGGACCTCCTTGCCGAAGCATTCCGCGCCAAGCTGGGCTTCCTGTTCGCCGCTCGCCGTCGTTCCGTCGAGATAGTCGCGCATCATTGGGAACACCGCCGGAAGCGCAAATGCTTTCGTGGCCAGCAGGATCTTGCACCCTGCTGCCGCACGCACCCGCGCCGCCGTCTCCAGATTGGCGCGCAGCCGGGCAAGGTCCAGAACGAAACAAGGGGTGGGAAGCGTATCCAGGGTCATAGCGCGCATGTGCGCTTTTATTCCTCGTCGATCAAGCGGCCATTTTCATCGCGCCGTTCCGGGCCTTTGATGCGGACGCGGCCATCCCCGAAAGGCGCATCACGCTCTTTCAAGGCCTGCTTCAGCCCCGCCTCGCTGGCGCGCTTTACAAAGTCGCGTGCGCTCGCGGCCTGATGGCCTCTGGCATCATTCTCGATGGCGTAGCGCTGCAGCGTTCGCGCGCCCATCAGCTCGAGACCCATATTCACCGCACGCTTGTTTGCCGCGAGAATATCCGGATCGATCAAGGCAAATCGGTCCGCGAGGCCTTCGACTTCGGCCTCCAGCATGTCTGCGGGCACCGACTTGAGAGCGAAGCCTATCTCAGCAGCCTGGGTGCCGGAAATGCTGTCCCCGGTCAGCAAAAGTCTCTTAGTCCATTGCGGCCCCAGATTGTGCAGCCAGAACTGGTTCGGCAGCGCGCCAAGATCGCGTCCCGCGGGAAAACCGATCTCCGCATCATCGGCGACGATGACAATATCGCAGAGCAGCGCCAGATCAGTTCCACCTGCTTTGCAATGACCATGCACCTGCGCGATCACCGGCTTGTGCATATCAAAGGCCGCCATGCGGTACCTCTGCGCGCGCTCGAGCTGCCAGATATCATCATCGACAGAGCGATATCCGCGATAAGACGCGTCCGGATTTTCGGCCTGCAGGCGCGAGATCGGAACAGTATCGCCGCCGGTTAGGTCATAGCCTGCGGTAAAGGCGCGGCCTGCGCCCTTTATGATGGCGCAATGCACGTCCGTGCGTGCATCCGCGTCCCATAGCGCCTCTGACAGCTCGGCCTGCATTTTCAGGCTCATCGCGTTCAGCTTGTCCGGCCGGTTCAGCGTAATCCGCGCCCGGCCGTTTTCGGTGTCGTAGAGAATGGTGTCGAACATGGATGGGACACTATGCCGGTTGCGCCAGTGTGTCGAACGCCAAGGACTAAGTCTCTAACGCGAACAGTTCGTCCTGCTTGCCCGCAGGCACATCGATCACATGCCAGGGCAGACCGCGTTTGGCGACGTCTTCCAGGAATGGCTTGGCCGGGAATTGTTCGACATTGAACACGCCCGCGCCGGACCATTCGCCCTTGAAGAACATGGCCGCGCCTGAGACAGGCGGCACGCCAGTCGTATAGCTGACCGCCTGGGCGGAGACTTCCTTGTTCGTCTCGGCATGGTCGCAGACATTGTAGATCATCTTGGTCACCGGCTGACCGTCTTTGGTGCCGCGCAGGATGACGCCGATCGAGGTCTTGCCGGTATACCCTTCCGCCAGCGTGCTTGGCACCGGCAGCAGGTCTTTCAGGAATTCCATCGGGATAATGTCCATGCCCTTGTGCTTGATCGGTTCCAGGCCGATCAGGCCGATCGATTTGAAGACGTCGAGATGCTTGATGTATTCATCGCCAAAGGTCATCCAGAATCGGATCTGTTTCAGGCCCTTAATGTGTTTGACCAGGCTCTCTTCTTCCTCGTGATAGATGAGGTAGGACATTTTTGGGCCGACTTCGGGATAATCGATCATGGTCCGTATTGAGAGCGCCGGGATCTCGATCCACTCGCCGTCCTTCCAATAGCGCCCGTCCTGGGTCACTTCGCGCAGATTGATCTCCGGGTTGAAATTGGTCGCGAAGGTCTTGCCATGATCGCCGGCATTGCAGTCGACAATGTCGACATACTCGATCTCGTCGAACAGGCCTTCCTGCTGCGCATAGGCGCAATAGATATTGGTGCAGCCCGGATCAAAACCGCAGCCGAGAATAGCGGTCAGGCCCGCCTCCTTGAACCGGTCCTGATAGGCCCATTGCCAGTGATATTCGAACTTGGCGACATCGCGTGGCTCGTAATTGGCGGTGTCCATATAATGGGTGCCGGTGGCGAGGCAGGCATCCATGATGGGCAGGTCCTGATAAGGCAGCGCCATATTTATCAGCAGGTCCGGCTTGACCTTCTCGATCAGCGCGATCGTCTCTTCGACATTGTCGGCATCGACCTGAGCAATCTCGATCGGGGTCTCGCACATCGCAGCGACTTTTTCGCAGGAGACCAACCGGCGCGAGGCGAGCGTAATATGTTTGAACGTCTCGCGGTCCATCGCGCATTTCTGAGCGACGACAGACCCGGCAGCGCCGGCACCAATAATCAAGACACGATCCATTTTTTCAAGCCCCTTACTTCAAGTCGAAAGAACGAGTCTGCCTCTACTCAACTTGGGCGTGGTGCGCCAGTTCAAATTCAGCGCGCTCGCCGCACAGACCTGCTGCGACTATTGCGAAAGACGCATGATTTTTGTTGGAGTAGCTTTCCCTGCGGAAATAGGTTAAGAGCGCCGCTTCCTTTGACCCGGAGGGGGTTTATGACCTATCGGCATTTCATCGACTTGTGGCAGCTGGAAGCGAGTGAGCTGCGCGCCATTCTCGATCAGGCGCATGCGATGAAACGCGCTCGCCAGGGCTGGCCGAAAGGTAAGGTCGACGGTGATGCACCGCTCGAAGGGCATACAATGGCGATGATCTTCGAGAAAAACTCCACCCGGACCCGGTTCAGTTTCGAAGCCGCGATGCGCCAGCTTGGCGGTGATTCCATCATCGCGACAGCGTCCGATATGCAGCTGGGACGCGGAGAGACCGTGGAAGATACAGCGCGCGTCCTCAGCCGTTATGTCGACATGGTGATGCTGCGCGCCAATAGCCATAGCGACCTGGAAGTGTTTGCCGAGGCCGCCTCAGTGCCAGTGATCAATGGCCTGACCGACCGGTCCCACCCCTGCCAGATCATGGCCGATCTGATGACCTTGGAGGAGAGCGGTCTTAACCTTGAGGGTGCCCGTCTCGCCTGGGTTGGCGACGGCAACAATGTCTGCTCCAGCTTTATCCACGCGGCCCCGAAATTCGGCTTTTCATTGGCGGTCGGAACACCTGATCGCTACGCGCCCGACGAAGATGATGTCGCCATTGCACGCGAGCTTCAGGGCCGGATCGATCTTTATGACAGCGCCGAAGAGGCAGTCGCCGGCGCCGACGTCGTGATCACAGACACATTCGTGTCCATGGGCGACAAGGATGGCGACGCGCGCCTTGCCGAGCTTGACCCGTATGCGGTGACCGATGAGCTCATGGATCTTGCCCAGGGCGGTGCCAAATTCCTGCATTGTCTGCCCGCACACCGCGGCGAAGAAGTCGATGCCGAGATCATTGACGGTCCAGCCTCGCTCGTCTGGGACGAGGCTGAAAACCGCCTGCACGCCCAAAAGGCAATCATGCGCTGGTGCCTGCACAAATAGTGGCGGGTGCAATCTCAATCCTGATCGACGCCGATGCCTGTCCGGTCAAGGACGAGACCTATAAGGTTGCCCTGCGCCACCAGGTGCCGGTGACGCTGGTCAGCAACAGCTTTCTGCGCGTGCCGCCGCATCCACTGATCAATCATGTGACCGTGAGTGATGGTTTCGATGCCGCTGACGATCACATCGTCGAGCTTGCAAATGCGCGCAGCGTTGTGGTGACCGCCGATATCCTGCTCGCCGACCGGGCCCTGAAAAAAGAGGCGCTTGTGCTCGGACCGAACGGCAAACCGTTTACCGAAAACTCGATCGGCGGCGCGATTGCGACCCGCGCCATCATGGCGGATCTGCGCGCCGGCGGTGATCAGGTGGGCGGCGCCGCGCCATTCACCAAGGCAGATCGCTCGCGCTACCTTTCCGCCCTGGACGAAGCCCTCAACCGGCTGAAAAGAGCGTCCGCCTAGATGGGCGCGCGCGCGTCCGGTCCCCGATCTGCGCCACCAGCGCAGCGCCATAATCTGCCATGAGAATGCTTGACGCCCTTTAATGGGAAGGATGCGAACGGTCGAGGTTCCTGTCCTTCCAGACCCTGGCGCGACAATCTGCTTCTGGTGTCGGAATGACCCGTGCTGACCGCCCGTATTCCTGACGCAAATCAGGATCCATGGCGGCCGGGGGCATGATCAGCCAGCCGCCATGGGTGCCAACTTGCGTTGGCAGGGCGGGAGATGCTTTGTCATCCCGGAAAGCGCACGAGCGCTTATCCGGGACCCCGCTGGCGGGGGCCCAAGACTGGGTCCCGGCTCTCCGCTGCGCTCCGGCCGGGATGACAATTCAAGTCTTTCACGCCATCCCCACCCGTAGTCCCGGGCTCGACCCGGGACCTCTTTCGGGGGCTTGGGAGCTTTGCAGCACGAGGTCCCGGATCAAGTCCGGGACTACGGAAATTTTTGCGCCTCATCTCGAGCAAAAAGCCTCATCCTGAGCGAAGTCGAAGGGCGAGGCGGGCTTCCCGACACACAAAACACCCTCTCGCCGACACCTGCGCAGGCAGGTGTATATGGACAATTGAATGCCTGTCAGACCGAAGCTCTCGTTCCATGGGTCCCTGCCTCCGCAGGGACGGGCGGACCTGGGCAAGCCCGGCCCTCGATCCTTCGACTTCGCTCAGGATGAGGGCCTTGGGAGACGACGTCTCCTGGCTCAATTCTGACCTCCCTCGGTCCCTTCAGAGCGCTCATGACCCCGCTCCGAGCCGCGCTGCGCCTCTCAATCGCATCTTTTCCTTCAGATCTCGTCATTTTCGCTTGCCCGTTCTGGCGACTCCCCGCTATACGCCACCCGTTTGCCTAGGCCGCGCGACGAGAAGGAAATCCAGATGCCCAAACGCACCGATATTCAATCCATTCTCGTTATCGGTGCCGGACCCATCATCATTGGCCAGGCCTGCGAATTCGACTATTCGGGTGTGCAAGCCATCAAGGCGCTGAAAGGTGAGGGCTACCGGGTCATTCTGGTCAATTCAAATCCGGCTACGATCATGACCGATCCGGGACTCGCCGATGCGACTTATATCGAGCCGATTACGCCGGACTTCGTCGAGAAGATTATCGAGATCGAAAAGCCGGACGCCTTGCTTCCGACCATGGGTGGCCAGACCGCTTTGAATTGTGCCCTCGCCCTTGAACAGGCGGGGGTTCTTTCTAAGCACGGCGTGGAACTGATCGGTGCGCGCGCGGACGCGATCGAAATGGCGGAAGACCGCAAACTGTTCCGCGAGGCCATGGACCGGATCGGGCTGGAAAATCCGAAAGCCGAAATCGTTTCCTCACCCAGGAATGAAGACGGCTCCTATGATCGTATTACCGGTCTCAAAAATGCGATGGACGTGCTCGACCATGTCGGCTTGCCAGCAATTATTCGCCCAGCCTTCACGCTGGGGGGTACAGGCGGCGGCGTTGCCTATAACAAGGCCGAGTATGAAGAAATTTGCCGCGCCGGGATTGCGGCGTCTCCGGTGGCACAAATCCTCGTCGATGAAAGCCTGCTTGGCTGGAAAGAGTTCGAGATGGAAGTCGTGCGCGACAAGGCCGACAATGCCATCATTATCTGCGCGATTGAGAATATTGACCCGATGGGCGTGCATACCGGCGACTCGATCACGGTTGCACCTGCACTGACGCTGACCGACCGCGAATATCAGGTGATGCGCAATGCCTCTCTCGCGGTCCTGCGCGAGATTGGTGTGGAGACGGGCGGCTCCAACGTGCAATTCGCCGTGAATCCGGCGGATGGCCGCCTCGTGGTCATCGAGATGAACCCGCGCGTGTCGCGCTCATCGGCGCTCGCCTCCAAGGCGACCGGGTTCCCGATCGCCAAAGTCGCCGCCAAGCTTGCGGTCGGCTACACGCTGGATGAGCTCGACAATGACATTACCGGCGTCACGCCTGCCTCATTCGAGCCAACCATTGACTATGTCGTCACCAAGATCCCGCGCTTTGCCTTTGAGAAGTTTGAAGGCGCTGAGCCCCTACTGACCACGGCGATGAAGTCCGTCGGGGAGGCGATGGCGATCGGCCGCAACTTCCAGGAAAGTTTGCAGAAAGCCCTCTGTTCGCTTGAAACAGGGCTTAACGGCCTCAACGAGATTGAGTTTAGCGGCGAAGGCGCGCTGCGCGAAGCGCTCAGCAAGCAAACGCCCGACCGGCTCCGCATTGTCGCCCAGGCATTTCGCAGAGGGATTTCCGTTGAGGACGTACACGCGGCGACCAGTATCGACCTCTGGTTCCTGCGCCAGATCGCTCAAATCGTATCCGTTGAAGAGAATATCCGGCGCGACGGCCTGCCGGCCACGCAGCGCGACTTTACTGACCTGAAAGCGATGGGATTCTCTGATGCCCGGCTCGGCGAGCTGACCGGTCAGAGCGAACAGGATGTTCGCGCTGCACGGCACGCATTGGACGTGCGGCCCGTCTATAAGCGGATCGACACTTGTGCAGCGGAGTTTGCCGCCAAGACGCCCTATCTATACTCCACCTATGAGCACGCTGCCTTTGGCGCCGAGGCCGGCGATTGTGAGGCGCTACCATCGACCCGCAAGAAGGCCATCATCCTTGGCGGAGGGCCGAACCGGATCGGACAAGGCATCGAGTTTGACTATTGCTGTTGCCACGCGGCGTTTGCCATGGCCGATATCGGCATCGAAAGCGTGATGGTGAATTGCAACCCGGAAACCGTCTCGACTGATTATGACACGTCCGACCGCCTCTATTTCGAGCCGCTGACCGAAGAGCATGTGTCCGAGATCATCCATAAGGAACAGAGCGCGGGCGAGCTTGCCGGCGTGATTGTTCAATTTGGCGGGCAGACACCGCTTAAACTTGCGCAGCCACTGAACCAGGCGGGCATTCCGATACTCGGCACCAGCCCGGACAGTATCGACCTCGCGGAAGACCGGAAGGAATGGTCCGCCCTGCTCTCCAATCTCGGTATCCAACAGGCGCCATCGGCCACGGCGCGCTCACTGGAGGAGACTTTGGAAAAGGCTGGCGCGCTCGGATATCCGGTCATGCTCCGGCCTTCTTTCGTTCTCTCAGGCACCGCGATGCGGATCTGTCACAACGATCAGGATGTGCGCGAATATGCGGGCTACGCCTTGTCCGTTGCCGGGGACGGATCGCTGTTCCTCGACCGCTATCTGTCTGATGCCATCGAGGTTGACGTCGATGCATTGTGCGACGGGCAAAACGTCCACGTGGCCGGGATTATGGAACATATCGAAGAGGCGGGCGTCCATTCCGGCGATAGCGCCTGCGCGCTGCCACCCTACACGCTTTCGCCGAGCACGATTGGCCGCTTGAGCGAGCAGACCATTGCGCTCGCCAAAGCCCTCAACGTGTCGGGCCTGATCAATATTCAGTACGCGGTCAAAGACGACGAAATCTATGTTCTCGAAGCCAATCCGCGGGCCAGCCGGACTGTGCCTTTTGTCGCCAAAGCCGTCGGCGCGCCGATTGCCAGCATCGCAGCCAAGATCATGGCCGGGAAAGCATTAACCGAGTTTGACTTGCGCCACGCCGAAGCGAGCCGCGTTGCGGTGAAAGAGGCGGTGTTCCCATTTGCACGGTTTGCCAATGTTGACCCGATCCTGGGCCCGGAAATGCGCTCAACCGGCGAAGTGATGGGGTGGGACGATGATTTCGGGACGGCTTTCCTCAAGGCGCAGATTGGGGCGGGTGTCGAATTGCCAACCTCTGGAACGGCATTCATTTCCCTGCGAAACGCCGACAAAGACGAGATTATCGAGCCAGCGAAAAGCCTGATCGAGATGGGCTTCAAGATTGTTGCAACATCCGGCACCGCAGGATTCCTTCGCGAACACGGTATCGAGGTTGAAACAGTCAAGAAAGTGCTCGAAGGCAAGCCGAATATCGAGGATGCCATCGTCGACGGCACCATCGACCTCGTCCTCAACACGACAGAGGGGGCTCAGTCGCGCAAGGACTCAAAATCGATCCGTCGGCGATCGCTAGTGCAGAAGATTCCGTATTTCACAACACTTGCGGCTTGCCGCGCCGCCGTCAGGGCGATTCGCGTCATGCGCGAAAAACCACTTTCGGTTCGCTCCTTACAGAAAGCATAACTTGCGAATCCGGACTTTTTGCTCTACTTGACGCGCCTGTCTTTTGATTGGACGCTGTCTTTCAGACCCAAGAACGGTACACATTCATGCAACGCACACCCATGACCGCCGGGGGCTATCAGGCCCTCGACGCAGAACTGAAAAATCTCAAATCAGTCGAGCGCCCGGCCGTGATCCAGGCGATCTCTGAAGCCCGTGAGCATGGCGATCTTTCCGAAAACGCCGAGTATCACGCCGCCAAGGAGAAACAGTCTTTCATCGAAGGCCGGATTGTCGAACTGGAAGACAAGCTGTCCCGCGCTGATGTGATCGATCTGACCAAGGTCAAAGGCGACAAGATCGTCTTCGGTGCAACCGTGACCATCATTGATGTCGATACCGAACAAGAGTCGACCTATCAGATTGTAGGCGAAGACGAGGCGGACATTTCCAAAGGCAAGGTCTCGAACACATCGCCAATCGCGCGGGCGCTGATCGGCAAAGGCGAAGGCGACGAAGCCGAGGTCGCCGCACCGGGCGGCGCCCGCGTCTATGAAATCGCTGAAGTGAAATACATCTAAGACGCATTCTTCACCTCACACGCGAATTCTGGCAGGTCACCTCTTATGGATTCGCCTGAATCTTCCCTTGGCCCGTCGATTTGGGCGGTCAGCGACGGCCGCGCGGGCAATGCCGCGCAGGTCAGGGCAGTGGTTACGGCGCTGTCTGAAACGCGCCGATGGCTGCAAATCGGTCATATCTCGGGGAAAGGCCACCGGTCCGAGCCAATAACGCTGACCCCGCGCGCGCCCTGGACCTGGCTGCCTGGCGCCAACTGGCCGTCACCGCGCAGCGCGTTGCCGAAAGCTCAACGAGACCTCCTGACCAGCCCGTGGCCGACTATCTGGGTCGCTGCCGGACGTCGCAGCGCACCTTATACCGCCGCCGTGCGGGATTGGAGCGGCGGTCGAACATTGTCAGTTCAAATTCTCGACCCGAAGACCGACCCCGCGCAATTCGATCTGGTCGTGGTGCCGGAGCATGACACTTTAGAAGGTCCGAACGTCATTCGAACCACCGGGTCGCCAACCCACTTCTCTGAGGACATGATCGAGGAAGCCGGGCAGGCCTTTGCCGACCTCGCTGACGAGCGCGGCAAGAGCGCAGTCGTCATTCTGGGCGGTGATTCAAAAGCCCATAAGTTTACGCGCGAGGCCGCGAGCACGTTGCTCGACCAGCTCGAGACGCTGGCGAGCCAGGGCTGGCGCCTGCGCATCACATGTTCGCGGCGCACACCTCTCCAGGTCGTCGGCGAAATGCGCAGCTTCGCCGACCGCGTTGGCGCACGCTTCTGGGCCAGCGAGCGTGATGGTCCAAACCCCTATCTCGCATGGCTTCTCTATTCCGACGTCGCGATTGTCACTGAAGACAGCGCCAACATGTTGTCAGATGCCGCCTGGCATGGATTGCCCATCCACATGGCACGCCTGTCCGGTCAGGCGCCGAAGTTTGATCGCTTGCACGAAAGCCTGATCAAGCGCGATTGCGCGCGCTGGTTCGAGGGGCAGCTTGAACAATGGGATTATGCGCCGCTTCGCGAAGCTGGCCGTGTCGCGGATGCGATTATCGAGAAACTGCTGGAACGCTATCCCCAACCGGCGATGCAGCATAGCGGCGATCCAACCAAAACAGCCGCTCCGGACTGGCTTTAGGCAGACGCGGCTTCCATGGCCGAGCGTGCCTTAACGAGATCTGCGTCGGTTTCCCAGCACCAGGCCTCAGGCTGCTCCAGCAGGGCGCGGACCAGCTTGTTATTCATTGCATGGCCCGGCTGACGGGCTTCATAAATCCCCGCAATCGGCGCACCGGCAAGCATCAGATCACCAACAGCGTCGAGCAGCTTGTGGCGAATAAACTCATCATCGCTGCGCAGGCCTTCCGGATTCACGACTTCGTCGCCATCAATCACCACGGCATTGTCGAGTGAACCACCGCGGGCAAGGCCCATGGCTTTCAGAGTTTCGACATCCCGCGCGAAGCCGAAGGTCCGCGCGAATGCGATATCGCGGGCGAACAGGCCTGGCATCAGGCGCATCGACATTTGCTGTGTGCCGATGGCTTTGGTCTCGAACTCGATCTTGGCTTTGAGGGTCAGAACATTGTCCTGGCTTGGCGACAGGCGGGCCCATTTAACCCCGTCGCGCACTTCGACCGTATCAAGGATACGAATGCGGCGGCGCAGCGCCGATTGTTGCTTTAGACCTGCATTGTGAAACAGCTCGCAGAAAACAGCAGATGAGCCGTCCATGATCGGTGTTTCAGGGCCATCAATCTCGACCAGGAGGTTGTCGAGCCCCATGCCAGCGCAGGCGGCGAGAAAATGTTCGACCGTGGCAATGCTGGCGCCGTCTTCATTGGTCAGCGTGGTGCCGAGCTGGACTTCAGTGACATGATCACCGCGGGCGAGAATATCGGACGTGCTGTCCAGGTCGACGCGGCGGAACCGGATCCCCGTATTCACCGGTGCAGGCTTGATCACCATGCGCGCGCGCGCGCCAGAATGAACGCCAATCCCTGCGCAAATCACCGGTGTGTTCAAAGTCGTCTGATACTCTACTCGTCCCAAGCCTACTCTCCCTGCAGACAATGCATAAATGACGACGATGGCCGAGACCTCAACACAAGCTTTGTTGCTCAATGTTGCAGGGACCAGAAAACAGAAAGCCGTCCGGGGTCGGACGGCTTCATGTGAACGATTTGTCAGACTTAATTATTGGCCGAACGGCGCAGGAAGGCCGGAATTTCGAGATCTGCATCGTCAAATGCGGCAGGCTTGGGATGATCTTCCGGCGTCGAGACGATTGATTCGCGGTCTTCACCGTCATCATTGTCGCCAACAGCATCCTCGCGGCGCCATCCAAACAGGTTCGAGAACCCGGCCGGGCTGTCGGCAACGGGCTTGGAAAACGCCGCATCGGCGCTGACTGTATCGCTTCCACTTTGCCCTTCGACATGGGCGGCAGGCAGCGGGCGACCGCGGAAATCAGGACGTGTGTCCGTTTCTGGCTCTGGCGGCGTGTGCTGCTGTGTCACGACAACAGGCGCTGGCTCGGGATCATTTTCGGCAACAGCTGGCGTTGGACGGATCGGCGCAGCAATGTAGCCCTCATCGGCCGACACACCGGCGGCGACAACCGAAACCCGGATACGACCCTCCAGCTCGGCGTCAAACGTTGATCCAAGAATGATATTCGCGTCCGCATCGACTTCACGGCGAATCTCATTGGCCGCCTCGTCCAGTTCGAACAAAGTCATGTCATAGCCGCCGGTAATGTTGATCAGGACGCCCTTGGCGCCTTTCATCGAAACATCATCAAGCAACGGATTGTCGATGGCGCAGCGGGCAGCTTCCAGTGCGCGGCCTTCGCCTTCACCCTCGCCCATGCCCATCATGGCTGTGCCCATGCCCTTCATGATGGTGCGCACATCGGCGAAATCGAGATTGATCAGGCCAGGCATGATCATTAGGTCGGTGATCCCGCGAACCCCAGAATAGAGCACATCATCAGCCATTCGGAAGGCTTCGGCAAAGGTTGTCCGCTCATTCGCGATGCGGAACAGGTTCTGGTTCGGAACGACGATCAGCGTGTCGACGGCGTCATTCATCCGGGCCAGGCCGGATTCAGCCGTGGTCATGCGGTGAGCGCCTTCAAAGCCGAAGGGTTTGGTCACAACGCCGATGGTCAGAATGCCTTTGTCGTGTGCGGCCTTGGCAATAACAGGCGCTGCGCCGGTGCCAGTGCCGCCGCCCATACCCGCCGCGACGAAGACCATGTGCGCGTCTTCCAGCGCCGCCATAATATCCGGCATGGACTCTTCAGCAGAGGCTTCCCCAACTTCAGGTCGCGCGCCTGCGCCGAGACCGGCAGTGGTTTCAGGCCCCAGCTGAATGCGGTTTTCTGTCTTGGAGCGACGCATAGCCTGCGCGTCGGTGTTTGCGACGTAGAACTCAACGCCTTGCAGATTCGCTTCGATCATATTGTCGACAGCGTTTCCACCGGCACCACCAACGCCAATTACGACAATTCGTGGTTTGAGTTCTTTCGTCATGGCCAATTCCCGATCTCTCTGATTTTGCGTACCAAACGCCCTGTACAGGCATAGAATGACGGGCTTCGCCTAAAAGTTCCTTAAATGACTGTCATCTCGCTCAAAAATTTTCGCGGATCCAGTTTAAGGCCTTTGATATCACTCCACGCCCGGCGGGACCTCCGGTAAGCGCCGCTGCTCCCCCTGCCCGTGAAGCGTCGGCAAACCCCTTCAATTCGTAGCTTATCAGACCCGCCGCTGTGGAAAAGGCCGGATTACCGTAATTGTCGCCTAAAATGTCAGCATCGATGGGCCGGCCGAGGCGAACCGGCTGTTTCAGCACTTCGGCGGCGAGCTCGCGCACACCGGCAAGCTGGCTCGCACCGCCCGTCAGTACGGTCCGTCTCGGCAAGATCGGACGCAGCGGACTGGCGGTCAGGTGGGCCTGGACCATTTCGAACAATTCTTCGATTCGCGGGGCGATAATCGCGGTCAGCTCGCCGCGCGTCATACGGCCCGCTTTCAGGCGGCCATCGTCGCCAAGACGCGGCGCTTCAATCCGCTCCGCCATGCCAGGGCCTTCCGTGTCAGCCGTGCCGTGCAACGTTTTCAGGCGCTCCGCCGCGGCGAAGGTCGTGCCAATACCTTGCGCAATATCGCCGGTGACGCGGGCGCCGCCCACTTTCAC
This sequence comes from Henriciella sp., assembly GCA_041984335.1. Lineage (GTDB taxonomy): Bacteria > Pseudomonadota > Alphaproteobacteria > Caulobacterales > Hyphomonadaceae > Henriciella. The sequence goes on from JBHIYI010000002.1 coordinate 314,209, forward strand.
CAGATCCAGCCAGGCGGGTGCGCCATTCATGAACACCGAAACCGATGTCACGCCGCCGCCAAAGTCGATACAGACGGCACCATTCTCGATCTCGTCATCAATCAAGGTGCCAGATCCGCTTGCCAGTGCAGACGGAACGATGCGTTCCACGCCCAGATGCGCGCGCTGCACGCATTCCTTGAGATTCTTCACCAGCGATTTCGGCGCGGTGACGACATTGAGGAGGACGCGGACGCGGTCACCGATCATGCCGACCGGATCGCGAATATCATCCTGATCATCGACGCCGTACATGACCGGATAGGCCCCCAGCAATTCGCGCTCTTTCGGGACAATCTTGCCGAGCGCCTGGGCCCAGACTTTCTGTACATCGCGGCTGGAAATCTCGCGCTGGCCAAGTTCGATTTCGGCTTCAGCGAGCTGGCTGTCCACTTTCGGGCCGGTAATGCCAAGGATGACCCGGTCGATACGCTCACCGGCTTCACGTTCGGCATCTTCCACGGCCAGGCGGATAGAGCGTTCCAGCGCCTCAATATCGCTGATAGAGCCGCCATTGAAGCCACGGCTCTGCTGGCGACCGCCGCCCATGAAGGCAAATCCGGCGCGGCTGCCGGGATCGACGCGACCAATCAGGCAGGCAATTTTCGAACACCCTATATCCAGTGCGGCGACCACGGTGCCGGCCTTACCAACATGTCTCGGTTTCAGTCTTTGTGTGTTCGTTGCCATCAGGCGGCCCCTCCCATCTGTTCTGCGACCGGGGTCAGAAACACCCGCCCGGTGACGCGCAGATCAATCTCTTTGAGCGGACGGCGTGTCAGCTCCCCCGCTTCGTCCAGGCGCGCAAAGCTCAGCACGCTGGGCGTAATATTCTCGTCATTCGGCAGTTTGACCAAAGCGCCGGATCTCAGGACCAGGTCCCAGCGGCGACCGGCGACGCGGCGCGCATGATCAACTTCCTGGCGCAGGCCAGGCATGACCAGCAGTGCTTTTTCAAGCGCTGGAGCCGCAGCTGGACCGCCAACGCCCACGGTCTTGATCAGGTCGGCATGATCCTGCGGACGGACTTTCGGCATCAACCGGCCCATATTGTCGACCACGGTCCAGGTCTCGCCATCATTCCAGAGCGCCATTGGCTCTGCCGCGTCGGCATAGATCATCACCGTGTCCGGCCAGAGTCGGAAGACGCGAACATTGGTAACCAGGCGCGTATCCTCGACGCGGCGCTGGATCAGGTGCGGGTCGGCGCGGAACATGTTCTCGCCCGGCTCAACCATGGCGGAGACTTTTATCTGGCGCGCGACGGCCGGGACGTGCTCAAGCCCGATCACTTCGACAGTATCGACTGACAGCCCGACCGAGCGCGAGACGCCGTCCATGGCGCTGCCCCAACGCTGGCCCATCTGAGAGAGCGATCCGCCAAGCATGGCTGCACCGGCCACAATCATGGCAACCACCATGACGAGGCCAAAGATCACGGAAGATATCTGGGTGCGTTCCAGATAGATTTCCGGCTCAGGCGCTTTCTTTTTGCTTTTCGCTCGCGGCATGCCGCATCCCTTATCATCGCCAACAAAACCCGTTGGACAACGACATGTTCGGACTTCCCAACGCCTGATGCGCTTTATTCGCCGCACTCTGGCGGCCTGCCTGACACCATCAGGCGGATCGGCTGTCACCACATGGCGCGATCCACCAGCGACCAATTTTGCAGTAAAGTCGTAAAACTCTCTTAAGGCGCGAGGCCGCTATGGATTTTTTTCAGCCTTTCTGGCGAGCGTGTGGGCGGGCGCGGAAAATGGACGGGATCGAAGCGGTATATCCTCCGATCCCGATCCGCCTAGAGCCCGTCCAGCGCGTCCGACAGGTCAAGCTGCATCTGCGTCGCCGTGAACCCATCATCCGCCCACTCATAGTCGGGAAGCGGCTCGCGCAGGGGCGTCGTCGAAATCGGCTCCAGCTGATCCTCCGGATCGCTCGGGCTGGAGACAATTTCACCTTCCATGTCGTCGAATGAATCGACACTGAGTTTGACCGTGGAGAGGCTGTTGCCGGAGAGCAGTGCGGCGCTCTCATCCACATCCAGCACACTGATCGTGATCGTCTGCGTGCTGGTGCGCGTGCCGTCACTGGCCTGCACCTCGACCTGGTAGTCATTGACCTCCGGCAGGTCCAATGTCGCAACCCTGTGCGCTGATGCGGGAAGCGAACTCGGAATACCAAGATCTTCCGCGGTCGTTCCTGATGGCACATAAATCGTGAAATAGGTCGTGCCGGCATCATCGTAGGACGACACGATCAGGTCTTGCCCGCCAAAGGTGATGCGGCCTTTAAAGATTCCGCCGGGCGCGCCATCAATAAGAAACGCTTCGGAGACTTCGAGCGTGCCATTGACCGTGCCATTCGAGGAGCTCGGATCCTCGGTGATGACCCGCGTGCCGTCCGGATTCTGGACGACCACCGTCGTTGGATCGGCTGTGCTGTACCGTCGCACACTTGCTCAGCCTGGTTCTTCGATCGCCCGCCACTCTTGTGCCCTCAAAAAAAGAACGAACACCACCGCGGTGGAAGGACAATTTCCACCTGGGTAAGGTTCGCAGAACGATCGTTATTCTAAATGAGCGAGGCTTTCAGTCATTCTCCCATCGTCTCAATCTCGGTGGGGATATGACCAAGAGAATCGGAAACAGGCGCGACCCTACTTTCTGCAGGTTTAACCGGCGCAGTGGCCTGAATCAGATAAATATCTAATAAATTCAAATAACTAACTTGGCTTGAAAAAAATTCTTCAACAAGGTCGTCACGACTGTTTACATGTGTAGCGACGTGTGTTTACATGTGTAACACATTTACTACGAGATTGGTTCCTCGTCCGGAGTAACTCTACATGAAACACACTTTCCTCGTCGGGTTGGCGGTCAGTCTTCCCCTCTCTGCACCCGCACAGACCATGGGCCAGCCCGGCGAGGATACACGGACATTTACGTCATCTGACTTTCAACAATTCGCGCCGCGCACCGCCCTCGACATGGTGGCCCAGATTCCGGGCTTCAGCATCTCCCAGAGCGATGAAGAGCAACGCGGATTCGGACAAGCGGATGAGAATGTTCTGATCAATGGCCAGCGCATCTCGTCCAAGTCCACGACGGCCCGCGATGCCCTGGCGCGCATACCGGCGGAAAATGTCGAGAAGATCGAAATCGTCGAAGGTGCAAGTCTGGACATACCGGGCCTGAGCGGACAAGTGGCAAATGTCTCGGCCAAAGCCACGGGCATTTCCGGCACCTGGAGTGTTCATCAGAGATATCGTGAGCATCTGGAAGCCGGTGTCCGCTGGGCAGAAGTGTCCGTGAATGGCCAGACAGGCGATCTCGGCTGGTCCCTCGCACTGGAAGCACAGCCCGGACGCGGCGGCGCGGCGGGCCGCGAAAACATATTCGATGGATCGGGAAATCTCACGCAGTATCGCGAGGAAGCCGGTCGGTTCCTCAACGAAAATACGAGCCTCAGCGGCAGCCTCGCCTGGACGCCGAGCAATGGTCATATCGCCAACCTCAATGCCGAATACAGCGTCTCGGAACCCGACGAACTTGAAACCAGTTCGTCTTTCCAGCCTGATGGAACTTTGCTCAGCCAGTCGGAGTTCAAGTTCAAAGAGGATTCGTGGGAAGGCGAGATCGGCGCAGATTACGAGTTTGGCCTAGGACCAGGGCGGCTCAAAATGATCGGCCTGCAAAGGAACGAACACCGTCCCGTGACGCTACAATTCCTGGAAGCGACGATTGATGGCAGCAGCATCACCAATGAAATCTTCGCCCGCACGACCGATGAAAGCGAAAGCATTCTGCGCGGCGAGTATAGCTGGGCAGGACAGAACAATTCCGACTGGCAGATCTCGCTGGAAGGCGCGTTCAATTCGCTGGAAAATGAGTCCGATTTATTCACTGGGACGACGCTCGAGTCGGCGCCCAATCGCACTGTAATCGACGCCGGGACGCGCGTCGAGGAAAAGCGCGCTGAGGCCTTCGTCACGCATGGGCGGCAGCTGAACCCGAAAATGCGTCTGCAGGTCTCGCTGGGGGCTGAGCAGTCCGAAATATCCTCTGGTGGCGCAGGCGGACAGACCCGCATGTTCACCCGCCCCAAAGGCAGCGCGTCGCTCGCCTGGGATGTCGACGATGACCTGAAAATCAATGCCTCGGCCGAGCGTCTCGTCGGGCAGCTCGATTTCTTTGATTTCGTCGCCAATATCGATCCGAACAATGGCGACGACAATGTCGGAAATGCGGACATTGTTCCTGATCAGCGCTGGCGATTTGCGGTCGAGGCGGAAAAAGACTTTGGCAGCTGGGGCGCCCTCACCGCCGAAGTGATTTACGATGAAATTGAAGACCTGATTGACCAGGTGCCGATCGGGACCGGCGAAGGTCCGGGCAATCTCGACAATGCCTCGCGGATTGCGTTCGAACTCGATGGCACGCTGAAGCTTGATAATTTTGGCTGGGCCGGGGCGCAGCTGGAGTATCAGACGTCCCTGCAGGATACGTTTCTTGACGATCCGGTGACCGGCGAAAGCCGCGACTTCAACGCTTCACGCATACATTTCTACGAACTGAACCTGCGCCACGATATTCCCAATACTGACCTCGCCTGGGGAATTAATTACGAGAACTATATGGAATCCCCGCGGTTTCGCCGCGACGTGCGGATCAATTTTTCCGAGCCGAAAGGCTTCGTCTGGGCGTTTGTCGAGCATAAGGACATTTTCGGCATGACGGGGACCGCCTTTTTCGGCAATCTGATCGATACGGATTCCAAGGTCACGCGCGTGTTCTACGACCCTGACCGCAATGGTCAGATTGATCGCGTGGAAGATCGCATTCGCAACTTTGGCAGCATTCTCACGCTGCGCCTGAAAGGCACATTCTAGTCGCGCTGCAAGCGGCCAACGCGGCGAATCTCCCAGCGCAGGTCGACGCCTGAATGTTCCATAACGCGGGCCCGCACCAATTCTCCGAGTGCCTCAATGTCGGCCGCAGTCGCCTCGCCGGTATTGATCAGAAAATTGCAGTGCTTTTCACTGACCATCGCGCCGCCAACGCGCAGGCCCCTGCAACCAGCGGCATCGATCAGTTTCCAGCTTGATCGGGCGTCCGGTGTCCCGGGTGGGTCAGGATTGGCGAATGTCGACCCACCTGTCTTGTCCTTGATCGGCTGCGTCTCCGCCCGGCGTTTCTGGTGCGCTGCGATCTCTTCTGCGAGCGTCTCGGGGTCAGCCATGCCGCTGCCTTCCAGATGCAACTGCGTCACGACGATATTGCTGGCGAAATCTGTGTGGCGGTACGAGAAGCCGATATCTTTCCGTTGCAAGGTCACCGGCTCTCCGGCGCGGCTGATGCCGTCCACCGCCGTCACAACGTCGCTGAGTTCGTGTCCGTAGCAGCCCGCATTGGTGCGCACCGCGCCGCCAATCGACCCCGGAATACCTGACAGGAAGGACAGGCCGCCAATGCCGGCCCGGGCGGCCGCCTTCGCGACGCTGAGATCCAATGCCCCGGCCCGCGCGCTGACGCGCGTCTCGTGATGTTTGACCTTGCCCCAATATGCACCCATGAGCCGGATCACAACGCCTTCAATGCCGCCATCACGGACAATTGTGTTTGAGCCGACCCCGAGCACAGTCACCGGCACCTCTTCCGGCAGCGCCTTGAGAAAGCTCGCAAGATCGGCGTCATCTGCCGGCAGGAACAAGGCATCCGCAGTCCCACCGACGCGAAACCAGGTATAAGGCGCCAGCGGCGCGTCTTTCAGCAATTTGCCTCGCAGCGGCGGCAGCGATTCAAGATCAAAACCCATACGCTGCCCTAACCCGCCTTCGCATCCGAGCAAAGGGGCCAAGACATCCAGCGCATCAGAACACTTTTCTAGAATGTGTAGCGCAATCTGAAATGTGCGCTGGCCTCGGCTTCATATTGCGCCGCCAGACGATCGCCGGGCAGGGTCGACAGGCGCGCCCGGTCGGGCGGGTTATGGACGCCGACACCGATCGCAGCATTCGCTGACCAGCCGGCCTGGTTAGACCCGGAGCGAACGCCCAATCCAATGAAGGGTGCGCTGTCTGATTGGCGGTTAAACAGCTGTTCGCCCCGGGCCATCTCGGTGATCGCGCGATCAATTTGGCGTCCAAGTTCAGAAGCATCCTCGGTCGCGCCGACCGTGACGACGAGATTGGGGTGCGGCGTTGAAATGTTGGCAAATGTGCCGACCCGGCCTGCCTCGGAGAGCTCCACTTTCGGGGCCTGAACCTTAGCGGGCTGAGGCGCGAAACGCGTCTCGAACCGTGGTCGCAAAGGCACGACCATCGCCGTTACGGGTGTCGTGTCCACGAAGCGCAAGCGCAGCACAGGCTCATCATCCATCAGGGCATCCGCTGCCACACCTGCGACAGCAGTTCCCGATACGATGATTGCCAAACACGCAGTTTTCAGGCGCACGACGTCGTCCCTCTCGTCATCCTGACGATGATCTAGTCATCGAGATTTTGACAAAAGTTCAGAGAAATTGACGCAATTCAGCGCGCCGCGTTCACCATAGAGATCAGGATTTCAGACGTTCGACCAGGTCGTTCGCATGCGCCGAAATGCTGCCCGCGCCCATGCAGACGACCATGTCGCCCGGCTGCGCAATCTGCCGTATAAGATCCGGTAAGGTTTCCAGATCGTCGAGCACCTGCGCCTGTTTATGGCCATGGCCCCGCATATTCTCTACCAGATGAACATGATCGACCCCTTCAATCGGGCTCTCACCGGCGGCGTAGACGGGCGTGATCACGGCGATGTCGGCCTCGCGATAGCATTGCGCAAATTCCTCAAACAGGTCGTCCAGCCGCGAATATCTGTGTGGTTGCGAGATCGCGATGACGCGGCCCTGCCCCTGAATGGCGCGCGCGGCTTTCAGACACGCCATGATCTCAACCGGGTGGTGGGCATAGTCGTCGATGAGCTTCACGCCATTCCATTCGCCGACGGATGTGAACCGGCGTTTCACGCCGCCAAAGGCTTTGAGACTGGCGCGAAGCTGTTCATTGCTCGCGCCCAGTTCGACCGCGACGGCAATCGCTGCGAGCGCATTTGACACATTATGCTCACCAGCCATGGGCAGGAAGACCTGCTCAATGACGCGCTCCCCGGCGGTCAGGCGCGCCCGGATCATCACGTCGAACGCGACACCCTCTGTCGTCGGCTTGAGGTTGACCGCGCGCACATCGGCCTGGCGGTTGTAGCCATAAGTTATGATCCGCCGGTCAGAGACCCGCGCGACCATGGCGGCCACTTCGGGATGATCGGTGCAGAGCACGCCAAACCCGTAAAACGGAATATTGCCCACATAGGTATCGAAGGCGGCGCGCAAGGCGTCCATGGAGCCATAATGCTCCATATGTTCGGGATCCATATTGGTGACGATCGCAATGGTCGGGCGGATCTTCATGAAGGTGCCGTCGGACTCGTCGGCTTCCAGCACGATCCAGTCGCCATCCCCGGCCTTGGCGTTGGAGCCATAGGCATTGATGATCCCGCCATTGATCACAGTCGGGTCGATCCCCGCGCCATCGAGCAGCGCAGCCACCATGGTCGTGGTCGTTGTCTTGCCATGCGTCCCCGCCACGGCGACAGTCCATTTCAGGCGGATAATCTCGGCCAGCATATCCGCGCGGCGAACGACCGGGATGCCAGCAGCGCGGGCCGCCTGAACCTCGACATTGTCATCCTTGATGGCGCTGGAAATGATCACCGCGCTGGTGCCAGCAACGTTTTCGGCCGTGTGCCCGATATGGACGACGGCGCCTTTTTCGCGCAAGCGTTTGACATTGGCACTGTCGCTCATGTCAGAGCCCTGAATCTGGTAGCCGAGATTCATCATGATCTCGGCAATGCCGGACATGCCAATACCGCCAATGCCGACAAGATGCGCCGGGCCAAGCGGGAAAGGGGTGGGAGAAGGTTTCATGCGCGTTCTACTTTCAATCAGCGAGCGGAGACCTGCTCCGCCAGATCCGCCAGGTCTTGCGCTGCGCGGACATTCCCAAGCGCTTTAGCCGCCGCCGCGCGCACCGCCAAGTCATTCGGCTCGCCCAATCGCAGCGCGATCAGTTCGCCGAGCAGGTTTGGATAGAGATTGTCTTCCAGCAGCATATCGGCGCCGCCCGCTTCCACCAGGCCTTCAGCATTCGCTTCCTGGTGATTGTCCATGGCAATCTTGAGGGGGATCAGGATCGAGGGACGCCCGACGGCTGCGATCTCACTGACCGTCCCGGCGCCTGAGCGCGCGATGACGAGATGCGACGCGGCGAGCCGGTTCGGCATGTCAGAAAAGAAAGGCTGCAGGGTCGCGTTGACGTGGACCTTTTCATAAATCGCGCGCACCTCGTCCATTTGCTCGTCGCGGACCTGCTGCATGACATGCAGGCGAACGCGCAGCGGCGCCGGAATATGATTTGCGATGGCAAGCGGAATGGCTTCACCGAGGATCCGCGCACCCTGACTGCCGCCGGTCACAAAGATCGTGAGCTCACCCTCCATGCTGGGAAAGGGTACATCGCGCATCGCAGCGATGGGGGCTCGAACCGGGTTTCCGATCGGCTTGTGATTGGCCCCGCGAGGCAACCGGTCGAGGCGCTCAAATCCTGAAGCAACCACCGCGGCTTTCCTGGCAAAAGCCCGATTGACCCGGCCCAGTACGGCATTCTGTTCGTGGATCAGCAGCGGGATTCCCAGCCGGCGCCCGGCCGATAGCGCAGGATAAGCCGGATAGCCGCCAAACCCCGCCACCAGAGCCGGTCTTTGCTTTTGCTTGAACCGCCGGACCGCCGCATTGACGCCAGCGCGAAGCTTCAGGGCTGTGCCGGGCAAGGTCCAGGGCTTGCGTAGGTTCGGGCTCGCCGCTTTGACTTCCATTTTCCAATCGGCAGGAAATGAGTCGGCATAGCGCAGACCGCGATCATCGCTGATCAGGCCGACTTCCCAGCCGCGCGATGCCATTTCTTCTGCAAAGGCCGCTGCCGGGAACATGTGTCCGCCGGTCCCGCCTGCCCCGATCACAACAAGGGGTTTGTCACTCATTTTAGCCCTTCACGCTTGTATGGCCGCGCCGGATCAGGGCTAGCGCCAGACCGAGTGTCAGCGCTATCCCCAACATTGACGATCCGCCGGAAGAAATGAATGGCAAAGTCATGCCTTTCGGCGGGATCAGGCTGACATTTACAGCGATATTTATGGCGGCCTGAAGACCAAAAAGCGTAAATAATCCGGTTGCCGCGGCGCGTGGATACGGATCGTGCAACCGCGCGGCCGCGCGCAGGCCCTTCCACACGATGAACCCGAAAATACAGATCACGCCCGCCGCTGCGATATAGCCGAACTCCTCGCCCAGCACGGCATAGATGAAGTCGGTATGCGCATCGGGGAGCGCCGTCTTGATCTTGCCCTCTCCCGGCCCGACCCCGAACAGACCGCCCCGCCCGATCGCTTCGGACGCCTTGTCGATCTGGTACGTGTCGTACTCGGTCGGGTTGATGAAGGAATTGATGCGAAACCGGACATGCGGCAAGGTCACATAGAGCAGACCTGACAACGCCGCGCCGCCGCCTGCAAACACTGCGCCCCAGCGCCAGGGTAGTCCCGACACAAAGAAGGTTACGACAAAGGCCGCGGTCAACAGCGCGCTTTGGCCGACATCCGGTTGCAGCAGGAGAAAACCCAAAGTGACACAGAAAAAGACCAGCGTGATCGCCGCCCAGGGACCCTTGGGATACATGGCCCGTTGCGCCAGCAGCCAGCCGGTCAACACAATCAAGGCCGGTTTCACGAACTCGGAAGGCTGCAAGCTGAACCCGCCAAATCGGATCCAGCGCTGCGCCCCTTTCGCTTCGTAGCCGGAGACGAGGATATAAGCGAGCAGGACAAGCGATCCGAAAAACACGAGAGCAGCCAGCCGCCTTGCCCAGACACGTTCCAGCAGGCTTGCCCCGATCATGACAATCACCGCTGCGCCGACAAACATGGCCTGGCGTTTCACGAAATAGAAGCTGTCAGCATAACCCAGACGCTCTGCCGCGGGCGGCCCTGCTGCAAGCGACATCAACAATCCGACACAGAGCAACAGGATGGCCGACATCAGGATCGTCCAGTCGAGCCCGCGATGCCATTCAAGGAAGCGACCTGTGGCAGAGCGCGGACGAAGGGCGACCTCGACCATGCCTGCCCCCTAGACCGCTTCTTTTTGCGGCGTCACCTGTGAGGCCAGGCGCTGAACGAAGTCCCGAAACGCGTCGCCCCGCGCCTCGAAATCCTTGAACTGGTCGAAACTCGCACAAGCTGGCGACAGCAAGACGATCGGGTTGGGCTCACCTGACGCCTTGGCGGCGTCGAAGGCGGCCTGGGTTGCGGCTTCCAGCGTGCCGCATTTCACTGTCTCGACCTGGCCGCTCAGGGTCTTGGCGAAGGCCGCTTCGCTTTCACCGATCAGATAGGCCTGAGCGATCCGGTCGAACCAGGGCTCGAGCGGTTGAATGCCGTCAGCCTTCGGGACGCCGCCAGCGATCCAATGGACGCGCGGCCAGGTCTTGAGCGCCTGCTCGGCTGCCTGCGCATTGGTGGCCTTGCTGTCATTGACGAAGCGCACACCGTCCACCTCTCCCACCAGTTCCATCCGGTGCGGCAGGCCTGGGAAGGACCTAATCGCCGCCATGATGCGACCCGGCGCGATGCCAAGGGCATGACATGCGGCATAGGCCGCTGCAGCGTTCTGGTGATTGTGCCGTCCTGGCAGCGCCTCGGCTTCAGCTAGATCACCGACACGGATCGCCTGCCCGCCAGTGCTGTCATAAAGGTGGCCATCCACCGCGCTGACCCCGCGGGCCAGGCCGAACTCGGAACTGATCTGGACCACATGTCCGCCGCCGGGTCGTTTGCGGCTCATCGCAATCGCCTGGCTATAGGGATCGTCAATGCCGACAATGGCCGCGTCGCGTGGGCGCTGATTGGCGAAAATGCGTTTCTTGGCATCGACATAGCCATCCATACCGCCATGCCGGTCGAGATGGTCTGGCGAAATGTTCAGGAAGACCGCCACATCACAGCGCAGGCTTTCGACCAGATCGAGCTGATAGGAAGACAGCTCGAGCACGTAAATCGCATTGGCATTCAGCGCCGCCATATCGAGCACGCCTTTGCCGATATTGCCGCCGACGCGAACATCGCGGCCTGCCTCTTTGAGGATATGACCGATCAGCGCCGTGGTCGTGGATTTGCCGTTCGTGCCTGTTATCCCGACAATCTTAGGACGGCCTTTTTCAGGCAGCGCCTGCACAGCGCGGGCGAACAATTCCATATCGCCGACAACCGGCACATTCATCATCTCCGCCATGCGCACGAGACGATGCGGCTGCGGGAACCGGAACGGGATGCCAGGCGACAGGACGAGCGCGGCGAATTTTTGCCAGTCACGCTTGTTGATGTCACTGACATTGATGCCCTCAGCCTCAGCCTTGGCGCGGGCCGCTTCCCCGTCATCCCAGGCATGCACCCGCGCGCCGCCTGCTGCCAGTGCTTTCGCAGCGGACAATCCGGTGCGGCCGAGGCCATAGACGGCGACATCGCGCCCTGCATATTCGGTGATGGGGATCATCGGTCGCGCGCTACCTCAGCTTCAATGTGGCGAGGCCCGCGAGGGCAAACAGGAGCGAAAGGATCCAGAAGCGAACCACGACCCGCGTCTCGGGCCAGTTCTTTTTCTGAAAATGGTGATGCAAAGGCGCCATCAGGAAGATGCGCTTGCCTTCGCCAGTCAGTTTCCGGGTCAGCTTGAACCAGCTGACCTGCAAGACGACGGACAGCACTTCGAGAACAAACAGGCCGCCAATCACGGCCAGCGCAAACTCGTGCTTGATCGCCACAGCGACCACGCCGATCAGGCCGCCAAGGCCGAGCGATCCGGTATCCCCCATGAAGACTTTCGCAGGATACGCATTGTACCAGAGGAAGCCCATCCCGGCGCCCATCATGGCGCCCATGAGCACAGCCATTTCTCCTGCGCCCGGCGTGAACTGGATGCCGAGATAGCCTGAGAAAACGAAGTTACCGGTCAGATAGGCAATCATCGCGAACGCGGCGCCGGTAAACATGATCGGCACAATCGCAAGGCCGTCCAGGCCGTCAGTAAAGTTCACGGCATTCGCAAACCCGACAATAACGATACATGCGAAAAGGACGAAGAACCCGCCAAGCGGCAGGAAATAATCATTCACGAACGGAATTGCGACACCGCCAGAGAAAGACGCTTCATTGCGTTCAACCGATGTCTCAGGTGCGAATTGCGCGACCCATTCGGCGAGCGGATTGAGCGCGCCCCAATCGGCATGACCGAGCGGCGTGTGAGCGCCGTGCAGACCCATGATGAAGGCGCCGGCCAGCGCTGCGACCAGAAACTCCGTGCCGAGGCGGATGCGGGCAGAAACACCGTCCGTGCTCTGCTTGGTGACTTTGGCATAATCATCGAGAAAGCCGAGAAAGGCATAAGACAGCGACACGGCCAGCACGACCCAGATGTAAGGGTTCGAGAGGTCGGCAAAGAGCAGTGTCCCGAGCAGCAAGCCCACCCAGATCAGGAACCCGCCCATGGTCGGCGTGCCCTGCTTGGAGAGCTGTGCCTCGAGCGACAGATCGCGGATGGGCTGGCCTTTACCTTGCCGCGCCCTGAGAAAGTCGATCAGCCATCCACCTGTGATCACCGTGAACAGAAACGCAGTCACAAGGGCGAGGCCCGTCCGGAAGGTCAGGTAGTTGAAAAGTCGAAGTGGCCCTTCGTCCGTGGCCAGCCATTCATATAGCATCATAACCCCCTGCAGCACCTTCTGCGCCGCGGTCCATCACCTGTCCGTCTGCGGCAGCGCTCTGTCGGCGAAGCTCGTCTGCGGACGGGATTATTTCGGAGGTATTCGGTGTCATTAACAAGAGTCCGGCACCGGAATTCCGCTTATCTTTTCCGTTAGGATTCCGGATCGGAATGATGCGCGCCGAGACGGACTCGTTTCGTTCTGTCATCCAGGCGTGTGACACGACCAAAGGCAGGACCGGGCCCGAGCGACGTGAAGCCATTGTCAATAAAGCAACTTCTCCGTTCTCGGATGAAAACCGGCGCGCTGCTGATGCGAGGGCAGACCAGGTCGATCTCGCTCTTGGGCGAAAATCTGTGGATGAATTATCCGGCGCGCAAGAATGAGACGCCGGATGAAGAGACGCCACGCGATGATTATGCATTCGCCGCCTCCCCAAGCGCTGTCAGCGCTGTTTCCTGATCACTGAACGGCACGACCGTGTCACCAATGATTTGACCGGTCTCGTGACCCTTGCCGGCGATCAGCAAGGTGTCGCCTTTGCGCAGATCCTTGATCGCATGGCGGATCGCTTCACCGCGGTCCCCGATTTCCAGGCCATCCGGCACACCGGCCAGCACTTCCGACCGGATAAAAGCTGGATCCTCGCTGCGCGGATTATCATCTGTGACTATGACAATATCAGCATGCTTGGCTGCGACCTCGCCCATAAGCGGACGCTTGCCGCGATCACGGTCACCGCCGCAGCCGAACACGACGATCAGTCGCCCAGCCGTGTGCGGGCGCGCTGCGCGGATCAGCACATCGAGACCTGCAGGCGTGTGCGCATAGTCGACAAAAATCCCTGCGCCGTCTTGTGTCTCACCAACATATTCTAGGCGGCCCTTTACCGGTTTCAGGTTCGCCATACCCTCCGCGACGGCCTGCAGATCGACATCGCCCGCCAGCGCAAGGCCCGCCGCCGTCAGTGCGTTCAGCGCCTGGAACTCGCCAATCAGGGGCAGATCGATCGCGGCTTTCTCACCGCGCCAGTTAAGGAACAGGCGTTGACCGGTCGCCTTCGGCATCAGCTCTTCGATCTTCAGATCAGCGCCGCGCCATCCAACTGAGACGATCTCAAGACCGGCCGACTTTGCTGCGTCCTCAAAGAACAGGCGCTGATCGCTATCGGCATTGACGACCGCCGGGCATCCTTTCGGGGCGAGCTCGGAAAACAGGCGCAGTTTCGCCGCCCGGTACTCGTCCATGGTCTCGTGATAGTCGAGATGGTCCTGGGTCAGATTGGTGAACGCAACGCCTGAGAGATTGACTGCATCAAGGCGGTATTGTGCGAGGCCATGTGACGAGGCTTCCATCGCGACATACGTCACGCCGTCCTGCGCGAGGCTCTGCAATGTGGCGTGGATCGCAACTGGATCCGGGGTTGTGTGGCCAAGATCAATATGGCCGTTAGGGCCAATCGCGCCGAGCGTTCCCATACTCGCCGCGCCAAGTCCTGCGCGATCCCAGATCTGGCGCAGGAAATCGACCGTGGAGCTTTTTCCGTTCGTGCCAGTCACAGCCACAATGGTCTCAGGCTGCTGCGCATAGAATCGTGCGGACGCCTCGGCGAGGGCGAGCCGGGCATTCTCGACATTGATCGCGACCGCGCCTTCGATTGGTGGCAAGTCTTCGCCAAGAACGGCCACTGCGCCAGCCTCAATTGCGGCAGCGATGAACTTGCGCCCGTCGGTCACGACGCCTTGCATGGCCGCGAAAACGAAGCCAGGCTCAATCCGGCGGCTGTCCGCTGTCAGCCCGGTGACCGTGATGTCACCATCTGGTCCTGCCAGGTGCTGGAACAGGTCTCTCAAAATCATAGCGTGGTACCTCTCCTGTCTGAGACGGAGCGGACGCGAGGGGTTGAGCGGGCAGGTTCGTCAAATCGCGGCTCGACCCCAAGGATGGGAGCGATCCGTTCGATGACACGTCCCACCGTTGGCGCAGCGTTCCAGGCTGCAGTTCGCCCACGGTCCTTTCCGGCCTTAGGCGAGTCCAGCACGATCAATACGACATATTCAGGGCTATCGGCGGGGAAAATCGCGGCGAAGCTGCAAATGTTCTCATCCTCGGAATAGCCGCCAGCGATGGGTTTTTCGGCTGTTCCGGTCTTGCCGGCGACGCGGTAGCCGCCAACTTCAGCCCGCTCGCCGGTGCCATCGATCACAGCCTGGCGCAGCATGCGGACCACCAGATTGGCAGTCGGCGCCGCCATGACCCGCTTCGGATTGCGCTTGCGCTCAGGCTCGAGCAGCAGGGTCGGAGAGACTGTTTCCCCGGCATTGGCGAGCGACGCGAAGGCGCTCGCAAACGCGATGGGAGAGACGGCAATGCCGTGACCATAGCTCGCCGTTGCGCTGTAGAGATCATCAAAAGAGTCCGGCAGAAGCGGGTGCGCGCTGCCCGTGAGCTCAATGGTCGAGCGAGAGAACAATCCCAGCGACGAGAAAAATTCCTGCTGGCGCCGCGAGCCGAGCTGCCAGGCGATTTTTACCGTCCCGATATTCGAGCTGTCCGCGATAATCTCGAATGCGGTCGGTCGGCCGACAATTGGATGATCGTCATTAATTTGGCGGCCGCGAATAGTAATCGGCTCGCGCACGTCAAACGTGTCGCTCGGTCGAATGGCGCCAGCATCCAATGCGCCTGCCACGGTGAGCGGCTTGAAAATCGACCCCAGCTCATAAACCGCGCCGCTGGCACGATCCAGCAGGGCCGGATCGTCCGGGCTGAGCTCTGTGGCCTTGTGCGGATCAAGCGGCGGCCAGCTCGCCATGCCGAGCACTTCACCCGATTTCGCCGCCATGACGATTCCGGCCCCGGCTTCAGCATCATATTCCCCGACTGCGGCGGAGAGCTCCGCCTCCAGGCTGAATTGGACATTGGCGTCGATCGACAGTGCCAGCGGTGTCTGGTCGCGGGTCAGCCGATCGTCGAGCGCGTATTCTATGCCGCCGAGCCCCTGCCCATCTGCCCCCGCATAGCCAAGGATATGTCCGGCCAGCGTGCCGCGCGGATAGGCGCGGCGAGTCTCTTCCCGGAACCCAATGCCTTCCAGTCCCAGATCAAACACGGCCTGACGCTGGCGCGGTGTGATTCCGCGCTCAATCCAGGCGAAGGCGCGCTCATTGTTGGACAGGCGCGTCGTGATCGTCTCTAGATCCAGGTCTGGCAGGACGGTCGCAAGTTCTGACGCGATCAGCCCCGCATCGCCAATCGCTCGCGGATCGGCAAAGACGGAATAGACCGTGACGGAGGTTGCGAGCAGGTCGCCATTGCGATCGACAATATCGGCGCGGCGCGGCGCGTCTTCGAAATGCGTGGCGATGGCTGAGCTTGCCGTCGGTCCATTCAGCGCCACGGTCAGTCCCTTGATCGCGATCGCGCCGAACACAGCGAGCAAGCTGATCGACACGAGGCGCGTTCGCATGCCGCCGCCGCGCATGGTCAGTTCGGAACCGGTTTCGCGCGTCATGGCTGCCCCTCCCGGTCGACGGGCGCATCCGCGTCCGGCAGCTCCATCGGCGGCCCAACGCGGCCATCCAGATCCACCGTGCGGACAAATTGTTCGGCCCGCGCCGGCACCATGCCAAGTTCGCGGCGCGCAAACTCCTCGATCCATTCCTGGCGTGAACGATGGGCAAATTCGGCCAGCAGTTCGGCCTGCTCAGCTTCAGCCGCCTCGATCTGGGTTTCCACAACCTTGATTTCAGCCACCGTATCCTGGGCGCCATATTTGGCCCGGTAGAGACTGAAAATGAGGATGGCGACCACCGCCAGGCCAAACAGAAAGGCGCGCTTGCTCATAGGGCCGCCTCCAGCACTTTAAGCGGCGGAACGGATTTGCCGGTGTCGACGGGATCCGTCCAGGCGGGCGCTTCGGTTCGCGTCACAACCCGCAAGCGGGCGGAGCGGGCGCGGGGGTTTTGCGCAATCTCGGCCTCGCCAGGCTCGACCGCCTTGCGGCGGGTGAGCTCGAAGGATGGCGTCGGCCCTTTCGAGGCTTCAGGCATGTAGCGCGAGCCACCGCCCTGGGCGCCTGCGCGGTCGCGCATGAACTGTTTGACAAGGCGGTCTTCGAGCGAATGAAACGTCACGACGACGAGCCGACCGCCGGGCGCGAGCAAGCGTTCAGCCGCGGCCAGCCCGCGGGCCAGTTCGCCCAGTTCGTCATTCACATACATGCGGATGGCCTGGAACGAGAGCGTCGCGGGATGCGTTTTCTTGCCTCGCCGCCCGCCAACAGCCGCTTCGATACAATCGGCCAGGTCGAGCGTCGTTTCGAACGGCTTGGACTTGCGCCGCGCAACAATCGCGCCGGCGATGCGTTTGGCTTGCCGCTCTTCTCCGAGCTGACGAAAAATCGTGGTCAGGTCTGCTGCGCTCATGTGATTGACGACATCAGCAGCACTCGGCCCCGTCTGCCCCATACGCATGTCCAGCGGGCCATCACGCATGAAGGAGAAGCCGCGATCTCCCTGATCGATCTGAAAGGATGAAACGCCGATATCCAGCATCACGCCGTGCACGACCGATACACCTGCTTCTTCGAGCAATCTGTCCATGTCGCCAAATCGCCCAAGTAGTGGCGTCAGCTGCGGCTGCTTCTCGGCGAGCGCCTCAGCGCGGGTGATGGCGTCAAAGTCGCGATCGATGCCATAGAGCTGGCAATCCGCCGCGGCGAGAACCCGCAGAGCGTATCCACCGCCGCCAAACGTGCCATCGACATAGATCTCATCATCCGTGGGATGGAGCGCCTCGAGCACCTCTTCCAGGAGGACCGGAACATGGCTCATCGCTCGCCCTCCCCGACCACACCGCGAATACCGCCGGTTGCGAGCTGCGCGTTAAACGACCCCTCAAAGTCAGACTGCACATCGCCGAGCTGGGCTTCCATTTCGGCGTCGAAAGCGGCGTAGCGCGCAGGCTCCCAGACATAGAAACGGTCAATGGCGCCGACAAAGGCGAGCTCATTTTCAATTCCTGCCAGACCGAGATGCTTGGCCGGGATCTTGATCCGCCCGGTATCGTCGAGCTTCAGCTCAACAGCTTTCGAGACGGTGCGATTGAGGAAGACTTTGCGGGCGGTCGAATTGGGGCTCATGCGCAGGAGCGTCTTCTGGTTCTCCAGCATCAGGGCGTCGCCGCCCCCTTCAAGACACGGCGAACCGTCCAGGGCCGGATAGAGGAAAATCCGCGTTCCGCCTTCCAGCGCATGCCGAAACGGCGCCGGAACTGAAACCCGTCCTTTGGTATCCAGCGATGTCTCATAGGTTGAGACAAACACGTGCAACTCCCATCACTAGCCCCGACTGGAAATGCGTGGATCCAGCCTGTTCCTGATTGGGATAACATGGGACCGCATGGAATCAAATGGGCCAGCGCGCGATTCTTTCATGTCCACACAAGCGCCGCACGAAAACCAATGCAGAACAAACCAAAAATAAAAAGGAACGTTTCTCTGTGGATCGCCGTTAACCAATACAAAAGCTTTTGTTTACAGATGGTTAACCCGGGTGTGGAAATCGCGAAAAATTTCACATAATCCATGATTTTTTTCCACACTGGTCTCGATATTGTATGCGACTGAGCGTTCAGCGTTGCGAAAAGTACACGCCTTCTCAGCATTTGCCCGTTAAGTCCCCGAACCCATGCAACTTCGCGTCGTCATCTTCGCCCTCGGCATCATGACCGCCCTATTGGGCGCGGCGATGATCCCGTGCTGGTTGCTTGATGTTGCGGACGCGCGGGTCGAGTGGCCGGTCTTCGCCGCGAGTGCGACAATGCTGCTCCTGTTTGGCGGCGGTCTCGTTGTCCTGTCTGGCGGGCGAACGGAACGCACCGGATCGCGGGAAGCTTTCCTGCTGACCGTGCTCGTCTGGGTCGTGTTGCCCGCCATGGCGGCGATCCCGTTCATGGGCATCGGCATGAGTTTCACCGACGCGATGTTTGAAAGCATTTCCGGCCTCACCACGACCGGCTCCACCGTCATGACCGGCCTGGACGAACAGCCACGCGGCATTCTCCTGTGGCGCGCAATCCTGCAATGGTTTGGCGGCATCGGGATCATCGTCACCGCGATCGCCATCCTGCCAATGCTACGCGTCGGCGGGATGCAGCTCTTCCAGCTCGAAAGCTCAGACGTGGCCGGAAAGTTCATGCCGCGGATCGGAGAGATCTCAGCCCAGATCGGCATGATTTACCTGTTTATCTCGATCAGCTGCGCGCTGGCTTACATGCTCTCAGGCATGAACACGTTTGATGCCGTGGCACATGCCATGACCACGGTCGCAGCCGGCGGGTACTCGACCCACGACGCCTCGTTCGGAGCGTTTTATGAGACGGCTGCCGTACCGACCGCGATTTTCTTCATGATCATTGCCGGGCTGCCCTTCAGCCTGCTGGCGCTGGCCATGATCCATGGTCGTGTAAAACCGCTCCTATCCGATCCCCAGCCGCGCCTGTTCATCGCCCTGATCGCCGTGATCACGACCCTGATGTTCTTCCTGCGCGTCATTGCCGACCAGGACTACGTGATTATCAGCCCGATCAATGGCTATATCGAGACCTTGTTCAATGTCGTCTCGGTCATGACCGGGACAGGTTATGCCACGACCCCCTATGATGGCTGGGGCGAGCCAATCGTGATGATCTTCCTGATCACGATATTCCTTGGCGGCTGCGCCGGATCCGCCGCGTGCGGCATTAAGATGTTCCGGCTTGAGATCACCTTCCGCGCCGTGCTGGCCCATGCGCAGCAAATGGTCAGTCCGAACCGCGTCGTGCGGATCCGCTATGGCGGCAGAGTCGTCGACAATGACACGCTGCAATCAGTGATGGTGTTTGTATTCCTGTATCTCGCAACCTTCATCGCCGCCGCGATCCTGCTCAGTCTAACGGGCGAAGCGCCGCTGACGGCGATCTCGGGCGCAGCGACCAGTGTGTCGAATGTCGGCCCGGGCCTTGGCCCCGATATCGGACCGGCTGGAACCTTCCAGGACCTAACCGATCGCGGCAAATGGATCTGCGCGGTCGCCATGCTGCTCGGGCGGCTCGAATTCACCGCTGTCTTCGTATTGATGACGCGGCGCTTCTGGCGCGGATAATTTAGATTCTCTCATTGCTCCGCTGGCGCAATTCCGGCAAAAGGCCGCCATGGCCGATACATTGCACACTCCGACTGAACACTTGCACGCCGACATGCTCAGCATGGGTGCGCGAGCCCGCGCCGCCTCCGCCGCCTTGGCCAAGGCCGGACCGGACGCGCGGACGCGCGCTATTCGCGCAATGGCAGATGCGCTGATCGCCGCTGAAAGCGACATACTCGCAGCCAATGCGACGGACCTCGCTGGGGGCAAGGAAAAAGGTCTCTCAGCCGCAATGCTGGATCGTCTCGCTCTCGACAGCGATCGGGTGGCAGGCATAGCCGACGCCCTGCGCGCTGTCGCAGATTTGCCCGACCCAGTCGGGACTGAAATTGCCCGTTGGACCGTCCCATCAGGCCTCGACATTGCCCGCGTGCGCACGCCGCTTGGCGTGATCGGCATTATCTATGAGGCGCGCCCGAACGTGACAGCCGACGCGGCGGCCCTGTGCATCCGTTCAGGCAATGCCGCCATTCTTCGCGCCGGAAGCGAAAGCCTTGAGTCGGCCATCGCCATCGCTGACGCCCTGCGCGCGGGTCTGGCTGCCGCCGGATTGCCCGAAGATGGGGTTCAACTGGTCCAGACGACGGATCGCGCTGCAGTGGGTCACATGCTGTCCGGCCTTGGCGGAAATATGGACGTGATTGTACCACGCGGCGGCAAGGGCCTGGTCGAACGGGTGCAAGCTGAAGCCCGCGTACCGGTGATCGGCCACCTTGAAGGCCTCTGCCACACTTATGTCGACGCCGCGGCTGATCCCCAGAAAGCCGTGGATATTGTCGTCAACGCCAAGATGCGCCGGACCGGCATTTGCGGGGCGACGGAAACCCTCTTGATCGACAAGGCGATTGCAGCCGAGCTGTTGCCCGCTATCGCGGCGGCGCTCACGG
Source organism: Henriciella sp. (assembly GCA_041984335.1). Classification (GTDB taxonomy): domain Bacteria; phylum Pseudomonadota; class Alphaproteobacteria; order Caulobacterales; family Hyphomonadaceae; genus Henriciella. Next base: position 335,175 of record JBHIYI010000002.1, read on the forward strand.
ATGCGGGATGTACGCTGAAAGGTGATGCGGCCGCGCAAGCGCTGGTCCCGAACATGACCGCCGCCACAGAAGAAGACTGGCGCACGGAATATCTCGACACCATAATTTCCGTGCGCGTCGTGGATGGGGTCGACGGCGCGATGGCGCATATCGATACCTATGGCACCAGCCATACTGAATGCATCATCACTGAAGACCAGGCGACCGCCGAACGGTTCCTGGCCGAGGTCGATTCCGGGATTGTCATTCACAATGCCTCGACCCAGTTCGCGGATGGCGGGCAGTTCGGCATGGGCGCTGAGATCGGGATTGCCACCGGCCGAATCCACGCACGCGGACCCGTCGGCGCTGAGCAGTTGACCATCTTCAAATACCAGGTCCGCGGCACGGGCCAGACGCGCCCCTAGGCACAGGCGATTATCATGGCCCACCTTCGCCCTGCTGCGCACTTGCCGCCGACCAGCACGCGCGCGCGCATTGGCCTGTTTGGCGGGAGTTTCGATCCCCCTCACCCCGGGCATTTACATGTCGCCGAAACAGCGATGCGGCGCCTCAACCTGGATCAGGTCTGGTGGTTTCCGACGCCCGGTAATCCGCTCAAGGAAGCGCCGGGTGACTATCAAGCCCGGCTCGGGGCTGTTCGCATCCTGACAGAAAACAATCGCGGCTTCCAAGTCAGCGATATCGAGCATCGTCTCAATCTTCGCTACACTATCGATCTGGTCAGCTTGTTGCGCAAACATTGCCCACACGCCAGGCTGACCTGGATCATGGGCGGCGATAGTCTGATGACATTCCATTACTGGAAAGACTGGCAGCAGCTCGCGCATCTTGTGCCTGTAGCTGTGGTCGCGCGCCCGGGTTTCGAGCTCGCTGCGCGGGTCAGCCCATTCGCCAAGACCTTCCGGCAAAACCGGTTACCTGACCGCGCCGCGCGAATCCTGCCAGGACATGACACACCGGCCTGGATCTATCTTCCGGCGCCCCTAAATCCGCTCTCGTCAACGGCCATAAGGAAGGCGCGCGGATGAGCAAGTTACATATTTTCACGACTGGCGGGACGATCGACAAAGTCTATTTTGACGCCTTGTCCGAGTTTCAGGTCGGCGAGTCGCCACTGGACGCCATTCTGCGCGAGGCGAATGTCGGATTTGATTACGACCTGACCTCACTGATGCGAAAGGACAGCCTGGAGCTGACCGACGAGGACCGCGACATCATTTATGACGCAGTCGCTGCAACGGACGCCAAACACATCCTGATCACGCACGGCACCGACACGATGGCGCTGACAGCAGAGCGGCTGCGCGGGATTGATGGCAAGACCATCATCCTGACCGGTGCAATGCAGCCCGCGCGCCTGCGATCCACCGATGCCATCTTCAATGTCGGCTTCGCCATTGCCGCCACGCAGCTGCAGACACCCGATGTTTACATCGCCATGAATGGCCGGATTTTCCCGGCTGGAATGGTCCGTAAGGATCGTGATGCGGGACAGTTTGTGGATATGAAGGACTGATCCTGCCAAACAATGCAGTCAGTGTTGCCGATAATCCCTAGGCCCCACGCGCGACGCATGTTAAGTTCGATCTGGAAACAACTTTATGGAGCTGCACCCTGCCCGCTGCAAAAACTGAGACCAATTCGGCTCGCGCGCCCAGTATTGAAGACATTCGCGCCTTCTCAGACACGATCATCGCCTCCCTGGAGGACGATAAAGCCGAAGACCTCACCGTCATCGATCTGACGGAGAAATCCTCCCTCGCAGACATCATGATTATCGCTTCGGGTCGTTCGGCCCGTCATGTGACGTCTATTGCCACGCATCTGGCTCAAAAGGTCAAGGACAGGACGGGAGAAACCCCGAAGCTGGAAGGCCTGCCGAACGCAGACTGGGTGCTGATCGATCTCGGCGACGTCATCGTGCACCTGTTCCGTCCTGAAGTGCGTGCCTTCTACAATCTGGAAAAGATCTGGGCGGGCGATAGTGGTCACCGGCCGTCTGACGTCTAAGCACGTTCTATGCACATCACCCTGATCAGCGTGGGCAAGCTCAAAAAGGGCCCCGAAAAAGAGCTGGTCGACGATTATGTGTCGCGGTTCAACAAGTCAGGGCCGAGCATCGGTTTGCGCTCTCTGAAACTCGTCGATCTGGCAAGTGGCGGCGGGCTGGACGCCGAAGGTAAATTGATCCTCAACGCGGTCCCGCCCGGCGCTCCGGTGTTTCGACTGGACGAGCACGGCCACGCGCTGTCATCCGTGAAATTTGCCAAACAGATCGCGACATTGCGCGATCGCGGCACGCCGGAACTCTGCTTCCTGATTGGCGGCGCAGAGGGCTATAGTGATGATGTCCGCGCCGCATTTCCAGACACGCTCGCACTTGGGCCGCAAACCTGGCCGCACAGACTGGTCAAAGCGATGATCGCGGAACAACTCTATCGGGCAGTCAGCCTGCTCGCCGGACTGCCTTATCACAAGGCATAGGCCTATTTCGGGGTCATCCCGAACCGTTTCCAGAAGAAGCCGTCAACCATCCGCTTTGGCAGCAGCATCGGTATGGTGAAATTGGTCAGCTTGTCCGGCACCGGCGCATAGCGCGCCTTTGGCTTTTTCGCCGTGAGCGCGGTTTCGATCGTCTTTGCAATGACGCTTGGATCGAGCCCGGTGCGACCCCCGTCGAGCATGGTTTCGCTGAACTTTTCGATCGGCTTGGCCCAGGGTGAGTTCGCGTAAGGATTGCTGCTATTGCTCTCTTCGGCCTTGTCCCAGATGGGCGTTTTTACAGCGCCCGGCCCGACAGCTATGGCATCGATCCCGAAAATTACGAGTTCGCGGCGCAGGCTGTCCGTCATGCTCTCAACCGCATGCTTGGTCGCCGTATAGGCACCGAGAAAGGGCGCGGAGAGGCGGCCGCCCACGCTGGTAATATTTACAATGCGACCTGGTGCGCCTGAGAGGCTTTCATCCATGCCCAACAGCGGCGCGAACGCCTGGCTGGCGCGCAACAAACCAAAAACATTGACCGAGAAATGCGCTTCGAACTGATCCATGGGCTGCAGGGCCAGCGGCCCCATATTCGCAATCCCGGCATTGTTGACGAGCCCGGCAAGTTTCTGCCCGGCAAGCGCGGCGCGAATGGTCTTGGCAGCGGTCTCGACCTGGTCCGGGTTCGTCACATCAAGCAGGATGGGCTTGATACGCGGCTCAGCTGCAACCAGGGCATCACCATCGGCCTCTTTCCGGATCCCGGCAAAAACCTGCCAGCCCTGCGCCGCGAGATGCTCCGCGGTTGCCCGGCCGATGCCGGTAGAGGCGCCTGTAATTACAACTGTCTTCATGAAGCTCGATCCCGAAAAGTCTTATTTTATATACGAATTTAGACAGAAAACAGATCAGGGTTTGTCAGCCCCACCGGGGATAACTCTGAGCCGCGGCGGCTTTTTGGGTCTGGCCCGAACGGAAATCGGTGTCTTGGGTGGAACACCCGGGTCCTTATCAAGGTCACTCGCGCGCACCAGCTCGGGCTTGCTCGGTTTGGGCTCAGGCGCTGGAGGTTCCAGATCCTCGTCGATCTGGCGGACACGGGGCGCGGATTTGCGCTTGAAGCCGCCTTTATTGCCAAAGCCGGACTTGCCCTTGCCGCGGGCCTTTTTGTCGATCTCGCGCAGCTTCACATGCTGCAGGGCTGACAAGGCCTCATCGGACGCGCCTTTGTCGAGATCATGAAAAGCTGAGCCGAATTTCTCGATCCGCTCCTCAACTTCTTCCAGGAATTGTTTTTCCCAGTCCGACAAAGGCGGCCCCAGGCCTTGCTCGGCGAGCATCGCGGCCTTGCGCAGCTTGCGCAGGGCCTTGCGTTTCTTTCGCTCATCAACGTCGCGGGGCATGGCGGCAAGTCTAGTGCGATCCGGCGCTGCGGGGCAAGCGGGGTTGCCTAGAGTTCGCCGAGTGCGTCCATATAGACTTCCAGGATCGCTTCCTGTTCGGCCCGCTCATCGCGGTCCTGTTTGCGCAGCCTGATGACCGTGCGGAGCGCCTTGGTGTCATAGCCGAGCGCTTTGGCCTCACCATAGACTTCCTTGATCTGCTCGGCGATTTCCTTCTTCTCTTCCTCGAGACGCTCGATCCGCTCCACCGTGAGGCGCAGCTTGTCACGCGCGGCTTCAGTCAGATTGTCGTTCATCGGTTCAGTCATGGCGTCTCTCGATTCATGCAAGTGGCAAAAGGAATCCCGGCTCACTAATCGCAAATCGAGGCGATGGCGAGCGACAATTCGGCCCGAACTGCAGCCGGGCCCGCTAACGCAAAATTGAACCATCTGTGAGTGGACGGCCCGTACCGTGGCTCTATTTAAATCACATGATGAAAAAAGTGCTTTCCTCCCTACGACTTTCCTCCCCAGGTCGCCGCACATTCCTGGCCGCCGCCCCTGCTGCGCTGGTTGCAGCCTGTTCCGGTGCGGGCAAATCGGGCCAGGCCTTTGCGGGCACGCCCAGCACCGAATTCTCCGACAGTGCGTGGCGTCAACTGACCAAGGAAGAGTGGAAAGAACGTCTCGATCCGCTCGCCTTCCGGGTGCTACGCGAAGAAGCGACCGAACGGGCGTTCACCTCGCCGCTCAATGATGAGAAGCGTGACGGCGTGTTTCACTGCGCAGGCTGTGATCTCGCCATATTTGAGAGCGGCGCCAAATATGAAAGCGGCACCGGCTGGCCGAGCTTCTATGATTACATTCCGGGCACGCTGGGCTTCAAGGAAGACAATAAGCTCTGGATGACCCGCACGGAGTATCATTGCGCGCGCTGCGGCGGCCATCACGGGCATGTCTTCAATGATGGCCCGGCGCCGACGGGCTTGCGCTATTGCAACAATGGCGCGGCGCTGACCTTCAAGCCAGCCTAGCCGGACCGCCTAGAGCAAAGGCTTACCGAGGCTCGCGCGGTCCTCAACCGCAAATCCTAGTGATCGATAGAATTCAATAACGCCGAGATTCGACGAGCGAACCTGCAGATTGAACTTTGCGCAGCCCATCGATTTCAGCCCACTTTCTGCTGCGCGCATGAGCTCGCTTGCCAGGCCTTTGCGACGATAAAGAGCTCGGGCTGTACCCGCCTCTTCCTCGCGATGACATCTGCAGGGTTATTCCACGCCGCCTCATCGGGAAATACGACATCCCAAAGTGCAATAATTGCGGGCTCATCATCGGCCATGAAAGGGCGAATGGCATAGACATTGTCCATAAGCTGCCTCCAAAAACCGCCTTTAACCTGCATACCAAGGCGAGAAAAGTCGGTTCGTCGCCTCGGTGACAATCAAACTAGTCCGCCTTCTTCTCTCCAAATAGGTCCATCTGGTTCGGATCAACGTGCCGACGCCGACGGCTTTTCTTGGTCCGCCCTGATTTGAAGTAGAGATCATCGGTATGATCTTCCTGTTCCGTGGGCGCTGCCGGCTCCGGTTTTGGTTTCGGGGCGGGTTTCTTTTTCTTTGTTCTGGCGAGCTTCCAATAGGTCACCGCGAGGACGGTGTTGCCAGCGCCATCCTCATAATGCTGGACGAAGCCATGGCCAGGGTTCTCGGCCGCCTGCGCCATGATTTTCGGGAGATCTTTTTCCGATGGCGTGATCCATTCGGTTTCAAGCGCATCGACCGCGACATCGCCGGCAAGATCCTCCGCTTCATAGCGTGTTCGCGCCGCGTCCATTGCGCCCTTCAGGGCATCGCGGGCCGTCTTGCCGAGAGGATATGCGTGGCTCATAGAGGCGCAGCTAGGGTCGAGGGGGCAAAGAGTCCATAGGGCATCTTAAGCAATCACAGGCTGGCATAGACGCGTGGCGGCGAGCCGCGCGAAGCGCAGGGTCACCGCCTTGCGCCGCGCCGCGACGAGTTTCTCGTATTCCGGTTCGCGAAGAATAGCGCCGCCAAAGGCATCGGCGATGATCAGGCCCGTATCGCCCGGAATCAGGTCCTGCGGGAAATCATGCCCAACGGCGAAATAGAAGCGGTCGCAGAACGGGCGATATTCCGGCCATTTCTGGTCGCTGCGAAAATCCGCCACAGAAGACTTGATCTCGACAATTGTGATCTCGCCGCCCGGCCCGATCGCGGCGACATCGGCGCGGCGGCCATTGGCCAGCGTCATCTCCGTCACGCCGGCATAGCCATGGTCCGTCATCAGGCGCAAAACCCCGCGAGCGATTTGTTGTGCAACCGGATCCTGCACGGTTTCAGGGTCGATATCCTGCACATTCGCCTCCCGCCATGTTCTCAACATGTTCCAGAATACGAAACTCCGTCAGGAGGTCAAATGAAAAAGCCCCGGCACCTGGCCGGGGCTTTCCAATCGGTCGTTTCGGTCGCTAGTCGCGCGATGCCAGAAGCATCAGGACGAAGCGGAACATGTTGACGAACATGATGAAGAAATTGAGGGCGCCCCAATTAGTCATCACCGCCATGCCGCGCTGGTCGCCAGCAAAGGCATAGTAGCCCTCTTTTAGCTCCTGCGTCTGCCAGGCGACGAGCACCGCAGACAGCAGCGCAAAGCCGCCAGAGATGATCCACTCCATCGGGCCGGAATGCTCGATCAGGCCGATTGCTGGCAGGATCATGTAGATGATCGCCACGGCAAACAGCGCCCAGATCGCCATGATGGCAAAGCTGCCAATGGCACTGAGGTCACGCTTGGTCGTGTAGCCCCATAGCGACAGGGCCGCAAAGGCTGAGGCTGTGATGAAAAAGGCTTTGGCAATCGTCATATAGGTGAAGGATTGCGAGATGCCGCCGGCGGTCGTGATGCTCATATTCGCCTGCGCCAGCGCGAAATAGACGCCGAGGCCAAGGCCTACAGTGGCGACAATCGCCCAGTACAGAATGGCGGAGCCGGTCGGGCTCGGATTCTTCATGAAGAACATTGATCCGATGATCAGCACCGGCGGTGCGAACATGACCACGTAATAGAGCGGTGTTCCGAAAACGAGATCGCGGATGGCAGGGACTGTGCCTGCCGCGAAGGCGAGAATGCCCGCAATGGCGATGCCGATGGTCAGCTTGGAATAGACCCCGAGCATAAAGGTTCGAAGTCCAGCATCCACGCTGGCATCCATCGTCCGACCACGGGCGATAGACGTATTGAAGTCGTTCATGGCTTCCTCTTTTCAAAGGCCCGCGCACGAGCGCACGGATTGCCTATATTATGTGGTTGTTTTTATCGCTTTTCAAGAAAAACCGGGCTGGTCAGCGGCAGAATCAGCACTATCGTTCCCGCCAATGACGGAATGAGGAAATACTTATGGCGATTGAAAAACGACGACTTGGGCGCACGGATCTGATGGTGACGTCCTGTTGTCTCGGCACAATGACCTGGGGCCAGCAGAACACTGAAGCTGAAGGCCATGCCCAGATGGACTATGCCATGGAGCGCGGCATCAATTTCTGGGATACCGCGGAGATGTACTCGGTCCCGCCGGCTGCCGAGACGCAAGGGTCGACGGAGCGCATTATCGGGACCTGGTTCCAGAAGACGGGGCGGCGCCAGGAGGTTATCCTCGCGAGTAAAATTGCCGGTCTTTCCAAGATGGTATGGACGCGCGACGCGGATGTGGAGTGGACCCGCCATACCAAGGAACAAGTCGACGAAGCCGTGTTCAAAAGCCTCAAGCGCCTGCAGACCGATTATATCGATCTTTACCAGCTGCACTGGCCTGACCGCCCGGTCGGTATGTTTGGTTCGAAAATGGATACGCAATCCTACAGCTATCCGTACGAACCGTTTGAGGACATTCTCGCGCATCTCGATACGCATGTGAAAGCCGGGCGTATCCGCCATATCGGCGTTTCCAATGAAACACCGTTCGGGGTGATGCGTTTCATCGCCGAAAGCGAAGCGCGCGGACTGCCTCGCATGGCCTCAATCCAGAATGCCTACAATCTGGTCAATCGCAGTTTCGAGGATGGCGGCCTGGAGGAAGTCTGTGTCCGCGAAGATGTCAGCCTGCTCGCCTATTCCCCGCTCGGTCAGGGGTATCTGACCGGGAAGTATCGCAATGGTGCATTGCCGAAAGGGTCGCGTAAGGAACTGTTCAATCGCCTGCAGCGCTATGAAAGCCCCCAAGGCCTGCGCGCCATCGAGTCCTATTTGAAGCTCGCAGATGAGACGGGCCTCGACCCAAGCCAGATTGCGATCAAGTTCTGCGACACGCGCAGTTTCATGGGGTCAACCATCATCGGCGCCACCAGTATGGAGCAGCTCAAGATCTGTATCGATGCGTTCGATCTTGACTGGACCGAGGCGCTGGAGACAGCGGTCAATGACCTGCACGCCGAGCAGCCTTCGCCCTGCCCTTAACCATCGGATATATTGATTTGGTTTGACTTTAACCGCCTGCGCAGGCAGATTTGACGCAGCTGCACCGGTCACAACAGATCGCAGCATAGTAAAGGGGATTAATGATGGCTGACGCCTCAAAGTACGAAGACAATATCAAGAAATACGCAAACGGTTACAATCAGGCCGCTGCAGAGAAAATTGTGGGACATCTCGGAATCGCGCTGCGCAATCGCGACAGCTCGTTGGTTTCTTGCTCAGACAGTACCGAACTTCAGCGTGTTCGTGAAAAATGGTGCCGGGGGAAGCTATCGCTCGCCCAGACCAATGCCGAACTCGATGCAGCGATCGGCGCTGTTTGTGAAAAACTGGCGCCGGAAGGCGGCAACAAGTCTCGCGTCACCTTCTACTACCTGCTCGCAGAGCATTTTGGTAAGCTTGGGGACCTCGCAGGTTAAGCGAATTTATCCTATAGGATTTGAAAAGCCCGGCCGCTGGTCGGGCTTTTTGATTTAGATCTTCAAACGAAAGCCTCCATGCACCGTCTGTTCGCCGCTCTTCCTGTCCCTGACCTCATTGCCGACCGGCTCGAGCCGTTGGCGGTAGAGATTTACGGGGCGCGTTGGCGGCGCCGCGAGCATTACCACATCACGCTGTGCTTCTACGGAGAGACCGATGGTGAGACAGCCCACGCGATTGCAGATGCGCTGGAAGAGGTTCGCAGCCCGGCGCTGGAGCTGACGCTCAGCGGTGTCGGCTGGTTTGGTCGTCGCGAGCCGCGCGCGCTTTATGCGCGTGTGGCCGAGAATGAGGCTTTGACGGCACTCGCAGCGCAGTGCCGCAAGATCGCCCGAAAATTTAATGTGAAGCTTGGACAGGATCCGTTCCGGCCGCACATCACGCTCGCCTATTGCAATCAAACCCCGATTGAAGCCGCGCGGGCCTGGAGTGAGGATTTCCAGATCCTCAATACGGACGGCTTTCTGGTCGACACATTCCACCTCTATGAAAGCTTCACCGGACACAAGCGTCAGAGCCGGTATGTGCCGCAGGCCGACTATCGTCTCGGAGCCTGACTGCTGACCAAAGGTGTCAGGAGCACCGGTTGACGCCACCCGCGATGAACGAGACAAGGGCGCCATGGCACACCCAAGACGCGAGCCAGTTTCCAGAGAAAATGTCACCGGACGCTTTCACACTGTTCGGCGACAGACCGAGGCGCTCGCCGCTTCGTTGAGCGATGCCGACGCGACTACACAATCCATGGAAGATGCCAGCCCCGCCAAATGGCACCTGGCACATACCAGCTGGTTTTTCGAAGAATTCATGTTGGCCCCGGTATTTGGCGAGGAGGTTCGCTATCACGAGAAATTCAGCTTCCTTTTCAACTCGTATTATGACGCCGTAGGCGACCGGCACGCCCGGCCGATGCGCGGCCTGCTGACACGGCCATCCCTTGAAGAGGTGCGGGCCTATCGTGCCCATGTCGACGCGAAGATGCTCGATCTGTTCGACCAGCACCCGCAGGCCTGCGCGCTGCTCGATCTTGGCCTCGCGCATGAGCAACAGCACCAGGAATTGCTGCTGACTGATATCCTGCATCTCTTCGCGCAGAATCCGCTGCGCCCGGCGCTCAAGCCGGATGTCAATCTGAAGACAGCGAATCTGGAGGCCGCGCCTCTGACCTGGGATCGCTTCGAGGGCGGATGCGTAGAGATCGGACACGATGGTGATACCTTCGCGTTTGATTGCGAAACGCCGAAGCATGAAGCCATCCTACGTCCGTTCCAACTGGCGAACCGCGTTGTCACCAATCGCGAGTGGCTCGATTTCGTCAACGATGGTGGCTATGGCGAGCCGAAAGTCTGGCTATCAGATGGGTTTGCGATGGCGCAGGCCGAGGGCTGGCAAGCGCCGCTCTACTGGTTTCAGGACGATGGCGCTTGGCACACAATGACGCTGTCCGGTGCCCAGCGCGTCAATCTGGAAGCTCCGGTCACCCATATCAGCTATTTCGAGGCCGACGCTTACGCGGCCTGGGCGGGCGCCCGCCTGCCGACGGAACAGGAATGGGAGGTCGCTGCGCGCGATACGCTGCCAGAGGGTACGTTTGCGGGCGCTGGCTATTATCAGCCACAGGTCCAGACCGATGTGGCAGAGCGCTACTATTTTGGCGACGTCTGGGAATGGACCGCCAGCCCGTTCACGCCCTATCCCGGCTTCACCATCGCAGACGGCGCTGTCGGCGAGTATAATGGCAAGTTCATGAGCGGTCAGATGGTCCTGCGCGGCGGCTCCTGTGCCACCCCGGACGCGCATATTCGGGCCACCTACCGAAACTTTTTCCATCCAGGCAAACGCTGGCAGTTTAGCGGCCTGCGACTGGCCCGGGATGCAAACTGATGGATGATGTCTTCGAACCCGCCGCCGCAGACGCGCGCGAGACCTTCCTGCGCGATGTACTGAAAGGTTTGTCGCAGGCTCAGAAAACGCTGCCCTGCCAATATTTCTATGACGCCGCTGGGTCGGACCTGTTTGAACAGATCACGCAGCTGCCGGAATACTATCCGACGCGAACGGAGACCGCGATCCTGATGGCGCACGCAAGTGAAATTGCCGATGCGCTCGGCAAAAACGTGCTGCTGGTCGAATATGGCGCAGGCGCATCGACCAAGACGCGGATATTGCTGGACGCGCTGAATGCCCCTGCAGGCTATGTCCCGATCGACGTCTCGGAAGAATTCTTGCTTCACACAGCCCAGGTTTTGCGCGCCGACTATCCGGACCTGCCAGTTCATCCTGTCGTCGGAAATTTCATGATCCGGTTTGGTTTGCCGAACGCAAGCCAGGGCCACCCTGTCGGCTTCTTCCCGGGCTCGACGATTGGCAATCTCAGCGACGAAGACATTCTGCGCTTCATGCGCTCTGCGCGCGACCTGCTTGGCGATGGCAGTCAGTTTGTCATTGGTGTCGACCTCCGCAAGGATACCTCAATCCTGGTGCCTGCTTATGATGACGCCGCGGGCGTGACAGCGAAATTCAACCTCAACCTGCTCGCCCGCATCAACCGCGAACTCGGGGCAAATTTCGACCTTTCGGTGTTTGAACATTGTGCGATCTGGAATGATGAGGCCTCCCGGATCGAGATGCACCTGGTCAGCCAGCGCCCACAACAGGTAGAGATCGGCGATCGAACCATCGCATTCGACGCGGGCGAGTCGATTCACACCGAAAACTCTCGCAAGTTCTCAATTGACAGCCTGACGCCCCTGTTCGAACAAACGGGCTGGCACCTGAAGAAAACATGGCTGGACGATAAGCACTATTTCGCGGTGCTACTGCTCTCAGCCGCATAAGCTGGGAGAAAACACGATGAAAGATCTTGAAGGCCGCAAGGCGCTCGTCACCGGATCTGCAACCGGATTGGGACGCTCGATCGCTGTGATGCTGGCCGAACGTGGCGCGGATATTATTGTCAATTGCACCCGCTCCATCCAGGACGCTGAAGAGACCGTCGCCATCTGTAATGAGCATGGCGCACAAACCCAACTCGTAGCGGCCGACGTTTCCACAGATGAGGGCTGCGCCAAGCTGGCGGAGGCTGCGGGACGCTGGGGACATCTGGATATTCTCGTTAACAATGCGGGGATCACCCGGCACGCCCGTGATCATAGCGATCTGAATGCCCTCACACGCGAGGATTTCCTCGATACCTATGCCGTGAATGTGGCCGGGCCGTTCCTGATCATGCAGGCCTGCAAGGACCTTCTGGTTAAAGCGTATGAGACCACTGGCCGGGCAAGTGCTGTGCTCAATGTCTCGTCGATCGCAGGCGTGACCGGCATCGGCTCCTCCGTCGCTTATGCGGCGACCAAAGGCGCGCTGAATACGATGACGCTGTCGCTGGCACGGGCGCTCGCACCAGCCATTCGCGTGAATGCCGTCTGTCCCGGTTTCATCGGCACACGCTGGTTCAAAGACGAGATGGATGCCGAGAGTTATGCCCGCCTTGAAGAAGGTGTGGCCAAATCCGTCCCGCTCAATGTTGCGAGCGGCCCGGATGATATCGCTGCCTCCGCGGTCTTCTTCCTGACCGATGCATCGCGTCATGTGACGGGGGAAACATTGCTCGTCGATGCTGGTATGCATCTCGGCTACGCGCCGCTCGCCGCCCGGTAAAACACACGTCCCTAGCGCTCGACGACGCCAGAACAGGCGCAAAATGCGCCATCTGCTCAAAAATCGTGCGCTGCAACAAAAATTGCATTCGCTGTGACAGAGTTAAATGGCCAAAATCCGTGCAATCCGCTCTTTGGGATCACCAATCGCAATTTCTGGAAGGAACGGAATGATGGGAAAAATGGTTTCAAGGGGCCTCGCCCTCGCAATGGTAGCCGGAGCATTTACAACGGCTGCACCTGCTGCACTCGCCGAAGGTGAGTTTTCAGGCAATGTGGCGCTGACCACAGACTATGTCTGGCGCGGCGTATCACAGAACAATGAAAATCCGGCCATTCAGGGCGGTTTCGACTACGCGAACGACCTGTTCTATGTCGGCACCTGGGCATCGATCGTTGATTTTGGCGGCGCGCACATGGAGCTGGACCTCTATGGCGGTTTCGCAGGCGAGACTGAAAGCGGCCTCGCTTGGGATGTCGGCGTCATTGGCTATGTCTATCCTGACACAACTGATCTCGACTTCGTTGAGCTCTATGGCGGCCTCGGCGGCAGCCTGGGCGCAGTCGATGTCGGCGGCTATGTCTATATCGATCCAGACAATGAAACGACATATGTCGACTTCACCGCTGGATTTGCAGCAAGCGATACGCTCGGTTTCGACGCCTCTGTCGGCAGCTATCTCGATGGCGGCGACGGGTTCGTTGAAGAATTCACCAACTACTCGCTCGGTGCGACGCTCTCGACCGAATATGTCGACTTCGATCTGCGCTTTTGGGGCAATGATGGCGACTCCTTTGGTGACGTCGGCGACGAGCGCGTTGTCCTGACGGTGAGCCGCTCACTGTAGAAACCTTCTTGGTTTAAGCCCGCCTCTTGCCCTCCTGTCAGGGCGGGTCTTCCTGGCCGCTGCTTTCATTCATTGCGATGGAAGCAGCGGCTTTTTCTATTGGGGGAGGTTCCGAGGCTCGGTACGTTCCGGCGGCCGTGACTGAATCATCTTGTCCCATGTTTGCCTAGACGCTGGCTTGGGATCAGCGAGAAATATCGTGAATTCAGGCCCTCATCCTGAGCGAAGTCGAAGGATCGGGGGCCGGGCTCTCCGCAAGCACACAACATTCAGCACCCTCTCGCCGACACCTGCGCAGGGACTTGCGGATACTGGGAAGCGCGCCTCGTCCTTCGACTTCGCTCAGGATAAGGCTTAATTGGCTCAGGATGAGGCTCAACTCGCTCGGAGTGAGACTGTTTTGTTCAAGATTAGGCGCAAAATTTCCGTAGTCCCGGAGTTGATCCGGGACCTCGTGCCACAAAGCTCTCAAGCCGCAGAAGGAGGTCCCGGGTCGAGCCCGGGACTACGGGTGGGGTTGGAGGGCTTGAGCTGATTGTCATCCCGGCCGGAGCGCAGCGGAGAGCCGGGACCCAGTTCTGGTGCCCCGATTATCTGGGTCCCGGATAAGCGCTCACGCGCTTTCCGGGATGACAGCTCAAGATCCGCACTGCCAACGAAAGTTGGCACCCATGGCGGCTGGCTGAGTACGCTCCCGGCCGCCATGGATCCTGACTTATGTCAGGAATACGGACCGTTTGTTGAGATGGTTCCTACGCCAAAAGCAGACATCGGCCCGGCGATCCGATCTTAACGCAATACAAAAAACGGCCCGGGAGATGTTCCCGAGCCGCTTTCATTCAGAAAAAATCCGACGGTTTGCCCTACCCGGCAATCTTGCGGACATAGTCATACTCCGCCTTCTTGCGCTCGCGTTTCTTGGCGGGCTGGAAGGCGACCTTGGCATGCTCGGCGCAGTAAGGACCGCTGGTCGACTTGCGGCCACAGAACGCAAATTTTGGATCGGCAGGGTCACCGATGGGCCATTTGCACATACTGTCGCGCAGCGTGAGAATGGTCGCGGCCTCCCCGTCTGCCAGCGGCTGCGGCGGCAGCGCGGCGAGCATGGCGACTTTTTCGTTTGGTTTCAGGTCAGGCTCGGCCACAACGCGCTGCGGCTTCGGCGTGACGACGCTGCCATCCGGCTGGATCCGCGGCTTTGGACGCGCCAGACGTGGCGGACGTTTCACCGGGCGCGACGGTGTGGCACGGCCTGACAGGCCAAGACGATGAACCTTGCCGATGACCGCATTACGCGTCACACCGCCAAGCTCTTTGGCGATCTGGCTGGCCGAATGGCCTTCCGCCCAGAGTTTTTTGAGAACTTCTACCCGATCTTCCGTCCAAGCCATGCATATTACCCCGCTTTGTGGCAGCCCCTAGATATTGATTTGAGCGATGCCTCCAGCCCCGCTCCAACGCTATATATCGTATCAGGAGCAAATTGAAACACAAGATACTGAGCCGCTCTGTCCACAGGCAATCAATATATAGTAGCAGCTGTGGATAGTTTTTAACCTATCGCCAAACGCCGAGTCAGCTCTTAAGTCATCGGTTATGGCTGATACATCCCGATCTCTCATTTCGTCTCCTAAACCGCGCACCTATGGTGCCGTCAACTGGCTCGGACTCTGGACGCTATATAAGCGCGAAGTGGGCCGTTTTATGAAAGTCTGGATGCAGACGCTGCTGGCGCCGGTGGTGTCGACCCTGCTCTTCATGACCGTGTTCAAGCTGGCTTTCGGCAATCGCGGTGAACTGACCGGCGACTTTGCCGGGCTCGACTATAACAGCTTCCTCGCCCCAGGCCTGATTGTCATGTCGATGCTGCAGAATGCGTTTCAGAACTCGTCCTCCTCGCTAACCATTGCCAAAGTCCAGGGCAGCCAGGTCGACTTTCTGATGCCGCCATTGTCGCCGCTGGAACTGACCATTGGCTTTATTTTCGGTGCCGCGACGCGGGGCGTCGTGGTCGGTGTGATCGCGGCGATCGGTATTCACTTTAGCGGTCTCGCCGATTTGTCGGTTGTCCATATCTGGCCGGTCCTCTGGTTTGGCCTGATGGCGACCATTTTCCTGGCTGCGATTGGCGCGATGGGCGGCATCTGGGCTGACAAGTTCGATCACCTGGCGGCGGTGTCCAACTTCGTCATTGTCCCCCTGACCTTTCTCTCCGGGACATTTTACGACATCAATGTCCTGGTTGAGCCGTTCAAGTCGGCTGCCCATTTCGACCCGATTTTCTTCCTGATTGACGGCTTCCGCTATGGCTTCCTGGATGCGGCCAATTCGAACATCATGACCGGCATGGTGGTCAGCGGCGCCGTCGCCTTCGCCGCATCGGCTGGCGTGTGGTGGATGCTGAAAAGCGGATACAAGCTGAAAGCTTGACCCCAATAAGGCCCTTATCCTGAGCGATGTCGAAGGATCGGGGGCCGCGCTTCCCGGCGCCCGCCAGTCCCTGTGCAGGCAGGGACCCATCGACCAGGCTTCCACCAATCATCCATGGACACCTGCCTTCGCAGGTGTCGGCGCGAATGGGCTGCACGTAGTGTGCTCCAGAAAGCCCGCCTCGTCCTTCGACTTCGCTCAGGATGAGGCTTTGGATTGACGTCAACGGATCCGCGCAGCAAACACCACACCCATGTCCCTCCCGATCCTCACCATGACCGACGTCCGGCTCGCTTTTGGCGGCAAGCCGCTATTTGAAGGCGTGACGTTTACCCTGGCCAAGGGCGAGCGGGCGGCGCTGGTCGGCCGCAATGGCGCTGGCAAGTCCACGCTGATGCGCCTGATTACCGGTCGGCATGAGCCGGATGATGGTGAGCTGTGGATCCATCCGGGCACCGTAATCACGAAAGTCGACCAGGAACCGGATCTCGGCGCCTTCGAGACGGTGCTCGACTATGCCAAGTCCGGCGGGGCGGAGCCCTGGCAGGCCGAGGCGGAGCTTGGCCATTTCGGTGTCGATCCGGGCGTCAGCCCGGACATCCTCTCGGGTGGACAGATCCGCCGCGCAGCGCTTGCCAAAGCCTTTGCGGTGGGTCCGGACATCCTGCTGCTTGATGAGCCGACCAACCATCTCGATGTGCCGATGATCGAGACGCTTGAAAGCCGTCTCCTGGGCTTCAATGGCGCTGTGCTTCTGGTCAGCCACGATCGCCGGTTCATGGAGAATGTCACCACCAACACGCTCTGGCTGCGCGACGGGATCGTGCTGAAATCGCCGAAAGGCTATGGCGATTTCGAACGCTGGGCCGAGGAAATCGAGGAAGCCGAGATCCGCCAGCTGGAGAAACTCAAAACGCAGCTGAAAGCCGAAGAGCACTGGCTGCAGCGCGGCGTCACCGGTCGCCGGGCACGCAATATGGGCCGGTTGCACAAGCTGAAAGCGATGCGCGCCGAAGCGACCCGGCGCAAGGCCGCCATCGTCGCCCAGAAAGCCAAAGCCGGGATCAGCGCCGAAGACGCCGGACATCAATCGCGGAAAGTGATTGAGACATTTGGACTCAGCAAAGCCTATGGCGATCTCAACATTGTTGAGGGGCTGGATTTCAAGATTCTGCGCGGCGACCGGGTTGGCCTGATCGGCCCGAATGGCGTCGGCAAGACGACCTTGCTCAAGCTCATGCTGGGCGAGCTGGAGCGCGATAGCGGCAATGTCAAACTGAACCCGGCGCTGCGGATCACCTATCTCGACCAGACCCGCGACACGCTGCGCCCCAAGGATACGCTCTGGGAGGCGCTGGCGCCGCAAGGCGGGGATAGTATCATGGTGCAGGGCAAGCAGCGCCACGTTGCCGCCTATGCCAAGGACTTCCTGTTCAAGCCTGACCAGCTGCGCCAGGCCGTGGCGGCGCTATCCGGCGGCGAACGCAACCGGCTCACGCTGGCCATTGCCCTGGCACAATCCACCGATGTCCTGGTCCTCGATGAGCCGACCAATGATCTCGATATGCAGACACTGGATCTGCTCGAGGACATGCTGCTCAATTTTGAAGGCACCTTGATCCTGGTCAGCCATGACCGCGCCTTCCTGGATGCGACCGTGACCTCGTGCCTGGTTCCGCTCGGCGACGGCAAATGGGTCGAAACCGCGGGCGGGTGGAGCGATGCGCAATCGCAAATCAAGGGCAAGCCGGGCAAGGCCAGGAAGGCCGAGCCAAAAGCCAAAGCCTCCAAGCCGAAGCCTGCCGAACCGAAAAAGCCGACAAAACTCAGCTTCAAGGATCAGCATCGCCTGGAGGAGGTCGAAACGCAGATGCCGCAGCTGGAAACGGAAATCGGCGAGCTGGAAACCAAACTCGCCGACCCCAATCTGTTCAATGACAATCCGGACGAGTTCAATCGGATCAATGCGCGTCTGGAAGCCGCCCGCGCCGACCTCGAGCAGGCCGAGCTGGACTGGATGGAGATTGAGGAGAAGAAGGAAGCGCTGGCGGGTTAGCGACCAGCTGCTGCAACAATCCTTCGCGTCATGCGCCGCACTCCTGACGAAAGTCAGGACCCATGGCGGTTGAGGCAATACTTCAGCCAGCCGCCACGGATGCCAACTTGCGTTGGCAGAGCGGAGTCACCCGGGTTTAGACCTCAAACCAACCGCGTTCGCGCATCCAGCTGAGGATCTGGTCCGCTGCCTCTTCAGCGCTCATATCGACCGTATTGATCCGGATTTCCGGCTGTTCCGGCGCTTCATACGGGCTGTCGAGGCCTGTGAAGTTCTTGATCTCACCAGCGCGGGCGCGCTTGTAGAGACCCTTCACGTCGCGCTGTTCAGCGACATCCAGCGGTGTGTCGACGAAGACTTCGATGAACTCGCCTTCCGCCATCATGTTGCGCGCCATCTGCCGCTCGGAGCGGAAAGGCGAAATGAAGCTGACCAGCGTGATCAGGCCGGCATCGCTCATCAGTTTGGCAACGTTCGACACGCGGCGAATGTTTTCGACGCGGTCGACATCCGTGAAACCGAGATCGCGGTTGAGGCCGTGACGAACATTGTCGCCATCGAGGACGAAAGTGTGCTTGCCCATCGCGAACAGTTTTTGCTGCAGCGCATTGGCAATGGTCGACTTGCCTGAACCAGACAGACCCGTGAACCAAAGTACGCCAGGCTTCTGCTCTTTCTGCGTCGCCAAAGCTTCGCGGTCGACGTCCAGCGCCTGCCAGTGAATGTTCCCGGCGCGGCGCAGTGCAAAGTCGATCAGACCAAGGCCAACCGTATTATTGGTCATGCGGTCGATCAGGATGAACCCGCCTGTCTCGCGGTTCGTATCATAAGGATCAAACGCGATCGGCTGGTCGAGGCCCAGCGTAATCACACCAAAATCATTCAAACCGAGCGTCTTGGCAGGCTTGTCCTGAATGGTGTTTACATCAATGCCGAATTTCAGATCCTGCACCGTCGCTGTGACCGTCTTGGCGCCGATTTTGAGCAAATAGCGACGGCCGGGCAGCATATCCTTTTCAGCCATCCAGAGCACACGAGCCTGAAACTGGTCGGCAACTTCAGCTGGATCAGAGGCGATACAAATGACATCGCCACGCGAGGTGTCGACTTCGTCGGCAAAGGTCAGCGTCACGGACTGGCCCGCGACGGCTTCTTCGAGGTCGCCGCCATGCACGACGATGCGTTCCACCGTCGTCTCTTTGGCACTCGGCAAAGTCTTGATCCGATCGCCTGGCTTGATCGTCCCCGAGGCGATCTGGCCGGAGAAACCGCGGAAATCGAGATTAGGCCGATTGACCCACTGAACCGGCATCCGGAACGGCGCGGAGATCCGCGCATCGTCGACCGGCACCGTTTCCAGATACTCCATCAGGCTCGGCCCGGTATACCAGGGTGTCTTCTCGGACGCGCCGGTAATGTTGGACCCTTCCAATGCTGACATTGGAATGGCCTGGATCTCAATGCCGGCAGAGAGCTCTTCGGCGAATTCGAGGAAATCACGCTCAATCTTGTTGAACACGGCCTCATCATAGTCGACCAGGTCCATCTTGTTGATCGCCAGAACCAGTTTCCGGATGCCCAGCGAAGAGGCGATGAAGCTGTGACGACGCGTCTGGGTCAGCACGCCCTTGCGCGCATCGATCAGAAGGATCGCAAGATCTGCGGTCGATGCACCGGTCGCCATGTTGCGCGTATATTGTTCGTGGCCCGGCGTGTCGGCGACGATAAATTTGCGCTTGTCAGTCGAGAAGAAGCGATAAGCGACATCGATGGTAATGCCTTGCTCACGTTCTGCAGCGAGGCCGTCAACCAGCAAGGCAAAATCGATATTCTCACCTTGTGTGCCTTGCTTCTTGGAATCGCGCTCAAGGGCGTCCAGCTGATCCTCGAAGATCATCTTGGAATCGTAGAGCAAGCGTCCAATCAGCGTGGACTTGCCATCATCAACGCTGCCGCAAGTGATGAAGCGCAGCAGAGACTTGTTCTCATGCGCTTCGAGATAAGCGGTGATGTCTTCGGCAATCAGAGAGTCGATATGGGACATTTAGAAGTATCCCTCTTGTTTTTTCTTTTCCATGGATGCGGCCTGGTCGCGGTCAATCGTGCGACCCTGGCGCTCGGATGAGGTGGTCAGGAGCATTTCCTGAATAATGTCTTCCAGCGTGTCTGCGGTGCTTTCGACCGCGCCGGTCAGCGGGTAGCAACCGAGTGTCCGGAAGCGGACATATTTCTCGACCGCGGTTTTCGCGAGCTCAGGCGGCACGCGGTCATCGTCCAGCATGATCTGGCTGCCTTCCCATTCGACGACGGGGCGCTTGGCGGCGTAATAAAGCGGTACAATTTCGATCTGTTCGCGGCGGATATATTGCCAGATGTCGAGCTCCGTCCAGTTGGAGATCGGGAAGCAGCGAATGCTCTCGCCCTTATGGATCCGGGCATTGTAGAGATTCCATAGCTCTGGGCGCTGGTTTTTTGGATCCCAGCGGTGCTCGGCTGTTCGGAAAGAGAACACACGTTCTTTTGCACGTGACTTTTCCTCATCGCGGCGGGCCCCGCCAAACGCGACATCGAACTTGTACTTGTCGAGCGCCTGTTTCAGCGCCTGGGTTTTCATGATGTCGGTGTGCACCGCAGAGCCATGCGTGAATGGACCGACCCCTGCCTCAATGCCTTCCTGATTGGAGTGAACAATCAGGTCCATACCAATCTCAGCCGCCTTGCGGTCGCGAAAGGCGATCATTTCCTTGAACTTCCACGTCGTATCGACATGCATCAGCGGAAAGGGCGGAATGCTGGGATAGAAAGCTTTCATCGCCAGGTGCAGCATTACGGCGCTGTCCTTGCCGACGGAGTAGAGCATGACCGGATTTTCGGCCTCTGCAGCGACTTCGCGCATGATGTGAATAGCTTCGGCCTCGAGCCGATCAAGATGGGTCTGGGAGGTCAATGGTATCGCCCAATTCTGATTAAATTTTGTTGTGCCCCACATAGAAAAAGCACCTACAGAGAACAAGTGGTTGATGACGTTAGATTCGCTGAAGCAAAATAGATGCCGCAACGTCGCGACTGGCCATTGGGCACTGAAAGTGGTCCAAAGGCCAAAACTCAGACACTGGAGAGCCCTTTTGACGGAAACCATGCAGCAGATTGTCCTGAAGGAATATTGCGAAGGCCCGCCGCGCCCTGAAAACTTCGATCTGGTCGAGAAAGCCCTCCCCATTCCCAACGCGGGACAGTTTCGCGTGCGCCATATCTGGAATTCCGTCGATCCTGGGACGCGGTCTCGTCTGTCCAAGGGTGACAGCTATGCTGCTGCCCTCCCGCTCGGAAAAGCGATTGATGGGTTCAGCGTGGGGATTGTCGACGCGTCGGAAAATGATGCCTACCCGGTCGGCACCAAGGTCTTCTGCGCGGGCGGGTGGCGCACGCATACGATCCAGACCGGCAAGGGCTTTATTGGCGTTATTCCAGACGCCGTGCCACTGCCGCTTTCCTTATGGATTGGTGTCCTCGGCGTACCGGGCTTGACCGCGTGGTTCGGCTTGAAATCCGTGGCAAAGTTCCAGGCGGGCGATCGCGTTCTTGTCACCTCCGCCGCAGGACCAGTTGGCGCCACGGCAGGCCAGCTCGCAAAAGCAGGCGGCGCGGCGCAAGTCGTCGGAATCGCTGGCAGCGATGCAAAATGCCAGTGGCTAGTGGATGAGGCCGGATTTGATGCGGCGATCAATTACAAGTCCGTCCCGGATCTCGACGAGGCGATCGCTGAGGCCATGCCGGAAGGCGTCGACCTCCTGTTCGACAATGTCGGCAATGAAATGGTCAATCGGGTCCTGCCGAAAATGCGCATGAACGGGCGGATCTGTATCTCCGGTCAGGTTGCAGACTATAATCTGACACCGGAAGAAACGCCCGGCATCGTCAACACAAAGCCGTTCATCACGCATCGCGTTTTGATGCAGGGCCTCGTTGTCTTCGACTTCGCCCGCGAGTTTCCGGCTGCACTGAACGAAATGGCGACCCTGATCGGCAAAGGCGACTTAAAGCTGAAGGAAGAGCGGTTCGACGGAATCGAGACCATGCCCGAGGCTTTCTGTGGCCTGTTCCGAGGGGAAAATTTTGGCCGCCGGGTCGTCAGAGTGGGAGCAGACGCATGAGCACGCCTTTTGACATCACTAAAGAGACCTATACGCGCTTCACGTTCGAGCGAGACGACCGCGTTCTGACCGCGGCGATCACATCGGACCACCCTGTGAACGGTGTTGACGCTGCTATGCATGAAGAGCTGGGCCGGGTGTTTACCGACCTGCAGCGCGATAGTGGCTCTGACATCATCATCCTGACCGGCAAAGGCCGCGCCTTCTGTGCGGGCGGCGACTTTGACTGGTTCGAAGAGCAGATTTCCGATCCGAGCAAGTTTCGCGACATTGCCTGGGAAGCCAAGCGCATCGTCACCTCCATCCTGGATATGGAAAAGCCGATGATCTGCCGCCTGAACGGCGCAGCGGCGGGGCTTGGCGCCACGATTGCCTTGCTCTGCGACATGATCGTCTCCGACGACAAGGCTCTGATCGGTGATCCACATGTCAAAGTCGGGCTTGTCGCCGGCGACGGCGGCGCGGTGATCTGGCCGCAGCTTGTCGGTTTTGCAAAAGCCAAGGAGCTTTTGATGACAGGCGATCTCCTGACCGCACCCGAGGCACAGCAGCTGGGCCTGATCAATTATGCGGTCCCGACCGATCAGCTCGACGCCAAAGTGTCCGAGCTGGTGGGCAAGCTTCAGGGCAACCCAAAATGGGCTGTGCGCTGGACCAAGACTGTCACCAACATTCCGCTGCGCGCGCTGGCCGCGCAGATGATGGACGCGTCCGTCGGATGGGAAAGCGTCTCCAACTATATGGATGACCGCAAAGAGGCGGTCGACGCCTTCCGCGAAAAACGCAAACCGAAACTGAGCGGGAATTGATTACATCAGTGACTCATAAGTCGCCTGCAGCAGGTTGAACCCGCGCATATCGCCGACGAGTCCGGCTTCCATCCGGTTCATCACATAGGAAAAACACAGCCGCGCATCCTGATCGATCAGGACGATAGACCCGCCATATCCGCCCCAATAGGCGATATTCTCATTCGGACCGAGCGGCATCGGATCGGCTGAAATGCCATAACCCATACCAAACACGACCGGGATGCCGAGCGCCAGATCGAGACCCGCGGTCTGTTTGTCGAACACGCGCCGCGTGCCTTCGCGGGTCATGATGGTCTTGCCGAAAGCGCTGCCGTCACACGCCATTGGCGTTTGAGCCCGGACGATGGCGCGGGCATTGCCTTGACCATTGGCTGCCGGAATCTCAGCCGCGCGCCAAGCCCGTGTATTGGCCGTTTTGGCTTCAACTGCCGGGTTGCGGAACGTGCGCGTGGCAATTGAGTCATTCTGTTCGAGCTGGATCGGTGCGTCCGGTGGAATGAGGTCGGCCACACGCTGATCGATTTCTTCGCTGGTGCCGATGTGAAAATCCGCGCCGAGCGGATCTGCAATTTCCTGGCGATAGAAATTTCCCAGCGTCTGTCCCGTCACCCGGCGCACAATCTCGCCGATCAGGTAGCCCTGCGTCAGCGCGTGATAGCCAGATTGTGTGCCAGGCTCCCACCACGGCGCCTGACTGGCGAGGGCGTTGGTCATCCAGTCCCAATCATAGAGCGCCTCGCCCGACGCCGGTTCGTCCATACCCGACAGGCCTGCTGAGTGACTGAGAAAGGTGCGCACTTCGACCGCATCTTTGCCATTCTGTGCGAATTCAGGCCAGTATTTCGCGGCCGGGGCGTAGAGGTCGACTTCGCCTTTGTCTGCCAGGAGTAAAAGCGACATGGCTGCCATTGTCTTGGTGCTCGACCAGACATTGACGAGCGTGTCTTCCTGCCAGGGGTCGGTCCTTGCACTGTCGAGATGGCCGCCCCACAGATCGACGACAAATTCTCCATCCAGCGAAATCGCAACAGAGGCGCCGATTTCATTGAACGCTTTGAAATTGGTTTCGAACGCCGCCTTCACAGCGTCAAATCTGGTGTCGCATTTTCCCTGAATGGGCACGCCCATATCTGTTCCTCCCGGACCTGTTTGTTTTGCCGGCCAGTCTGAAAGCGAAAGCACGTTCTGTCACGGATGTCGTAGCGACAATGACGCAAACCGAAAAGCACGCAGCCAGGGCCGCGTGCTTTGGGGAGGAAACGTTGGAGGAGGAAACGTTACGCGCTCAGGACGCGTCTTCGGTCTCTTTGGTCGCGAGCTGAAGCGTGTCTGATTGCGCCAGCGCGTCGATGACATCGGCGACAACTTTCTTCTGGCAGGTCCGGCGCAATCGGTTGCGGATCGATGCGTATACACCGGTCGCATCCGATTTGCAGACGCGCCAGGCTTCGCGCTCAATGTTTTCAAGCGTGATTTCCGGCGATGTCTCGATCTCGAATTCGATCGTGACCTGCTGCGCCTTGTTTTCGTCTGCAAAGGCGGAAGGTGTGAGCATCAGCGCGCTGCTGACAATCGCGAGGGCAAGGAGTCTGGGAGTAGGCATGGTTTTTCCTTTTCTTGTTTCGCAACCCTGCCGGCTGCGAGGACCAGAAAAGCGGATTGAGCTCGAAATCGCTCCGCAATCGCGAAACTGAGCGCGCTTTTTTGAAATTGAGGACGCTTTTTGAGAATCGACAGGGTTTGACGCGGGCTGCCTTCTCGCCTATCTCCCTGTCTTCACGTGGTGATTTGGCCGGTCGGCTTGCAGCCACGATAAACAAGTCGCTAAAAGGCCGTGCGGACAATCCATATGGATCAAACGCCTCCGCCTTCCTGACAGCGACACGTAAGATGCGGAGAGCGGCCGATGCCGATCAAGATTCCAGATACGCTTCCAGCGCGCGAGACGCTGGTCCAGGAGGGCGTTGCCGTCCTGTCAGATTCCGATGCCATACGGCAGGATATCCGCCCGCTGCAAATCGGCCTGCTCAATCTGATGCCGAACAAGATCCGGACGGAGACTCAGATCGCCCGCCTGATCGGCGCCAGTCCGCTTCAGATTGAAATGACCCTGATCATGGTCGGGGGGCACACGCCGAAGAATACTAGCCAGGACCACCTGATCAGCTTCTATCAAAACTGGGACGCGGTGAAGCATCGCAAGTTTGATGGCTTCATCATTACCGGCGCGCCGATCGAAACCCTGCCATTCGAGGAAGTCACCTACTGGAATGAACTCACCGAGATATTTGAGTGGACGCGAACGCATGTGCATTCAAATTTCTTCATCTGCTGGGGCGCGATGGCAGCAGCTTTTCATTTCCACGGCATTCCCAAACACCAGCTCGGAGAGAAAGCCTTCGGGGTTTACCGTCACCGCAACCTCGACCCGACTTCGCCATATCTGTCGGGCTTCAGTGATGACTTCCAGATCCCGGTCAGCCGCTGGACAGAGGTCCGCGCGTCCGACATTGAACGCGCGCCTGATCTCAGCATCCTGATGGACAGTGACTTTACCGGCCCCTGCCTGCTCTCTGATCGCAAGGCCCGAAGCCTCTATTGCTTCAACCATATTGAATATGACTCGACCTCGCTGAAGGAAGAGTATGAGCGCGACATCGCCGCCGGAAAGCCGATCCGCCCGCCGCATGGCTATTTCCCCGGTGATGATGTCACCCTGACGCCGCAAAATCGCTGGCGCAGCCATGCTCATCTTCTGTTCGGGAACTGGATTAATCAGGTCTATCAGACCGTGCCGTATGACAGTGAGGCAATTGGCGCCTAGACTTTACCGCATCATGCAAATTCGTCGTGCCACCGCTTCAGACGCAGCTTTCATTGCCGACACGTATCGCCCGTTTGTCGAAGACAGCTGGGCGTCGTTCGAGCATGTGGCCCCCGATGCTGACCAGATCGCCGCGCGCATCGCAGGGGCGGGCGACGCTTATCCCTGGCTGATTGCGGAAGCAGAAACGCCCCTCGCCTACGCCTATGCGTCCCAGCACCGGAGCCGCGCAGCCTATGCTACCTCCGTCGACACAGCGATTTATTGCGCCGAAGGGGCGCGTGGAAAAGGGGTCGGTGCAGCGCTGTATCACGCCCTATGCACAACCCTCGCACGGCAAGGCTATGTCATGGCGTTTGCCGGCATCGCCTTGCCAAATGAGGCCAGCATTGCCTTGCACCGTGCGGTTGGATTCGAGCCCATTGGCGTCTATCCGAACGTAGGATACAAGCACGGTGCCTGGCGCGACACGCAGTGGTGGGCCAGGCGTCTCGCCGCGCCGAGCGATCCGCCTGCACCGATCAGGCCCGTTTCCAACGTATTCAGACATGGCTAGCGGATCGCGCCGCGCGTCCTAAATAAGGATCATGAAACCTGCGCTTCGCCCGGCGCGACGGGAAGACCTCGATCGCCTGACCGCACTATGCCTCCGCTCAAAAGCCTATTGGGGCTATGACGAAGCGTTCATGGCCGCATGCGTGCCCGAGCTGACCCTGACCACGCAAGACCTGGCGCGCGATCCGATCATCATGCTCGAAGACAGGAAAGGCCTCGCCGGAATGGCGCAGCTTAGCCGCGAGCAAGACGTATTCTATCTCGAAAAACTGTTTGTCGACACCGATCGCATCGGACAGGGATACGGCAAGCAGCTCTATCTCTGGGCCCTGGAAACAGCACGCAGCTTGGGCGCACAGGACCTTGTGATTGAGGCCGATCCGGATGCGGCGGCATTTTATGGGAAAATGGGCGCGATCCCAAAAGGCGAAGCACCGTCCGGATCTGTCGCGGGGAGAGCGCTTCCGCGTTTCGTGCATCCCCTCTAAGGAGGCGATATGAGTTATTTCACTGACGAACCCGATCACGTTTCCGAAATCCGCCGCCAATTGCAGCGCTTTGTCGCCGAGCATGCCCCGCGCGATAGACGCCGGGAATGGGACCGGACTTCAACGTGGCCGCGCGATATCTTCAAAGGCATTGCCGAAATGGGCCTGATTGGTCTCACCATCCCGGAAGAATATGGCGGCATGGGCCAGGACATTGTGGCGGCAACGGCCGTTATCGATGAGCTCTGCCAGGCTGGCGCGTTTCTCGCCGGACCCTACATACACGCCGCCTTCTATGGCGGGATCAACCTGTCTGAGAACGGATCGGAAGAGCAGAAGGCAGACTTCCTGCCAAAGCTGGCGCGCGGCGAAATGTTCCTTTGCTACGGCCTGTCAGAGCCGAATGTCGGCGGCGACCTCGCGAGCGTTGAAACGCGGAGCGAGATGCAAGGCGATGAGATCGTCGTGAACGGCGCCAAGCGCTGGTGCACCGGCGCGGACTGGTCAGACTATATCTACTGTCTGACTCGCTCCGGTCCGCCGGAAGATCGATACAAGAACCTGACTTTCCTGCTTATCCCGACAGATGCACCGGGGGTGAGCATGCAGGCAATCGAGCATTCGAACCTGCGCTACACCAAATCCATGGATGTCTATTTCGACAATGTCCGCTTGTCGAAATCCGCCATTGTCGGCGGCGAAGACAATTGGAACAAGGGCTGGAAACTGCTCGCAGGCCGGGCGCTCGATGTTGAGAAGATCGAAATCACCGCGGTGGCGTATGGCATTGCCCGCGCCGCGGTCGAAGAGGCCTGGCAATATGCGCAGGAGCGCGAACAGTTTGGTAAACCGATCTCCCAGCACCAGGCTATCCGGCACAAACTCGTGACCGCGCGGACCAAGCTGCAGGCGGCCAAGCATATGCTCTATCATGGCGCCCATCTTGCCAGTACCGGCCAGCCCTGCAGCATTGAGACCTCGATGGCAAAACTGTTCGTCGCCGATACCGCCGTCGAGATCGCAACCACCTGCCAGCAAGTGATGGGCGCTTATGCGCTGTCAGACGCCTATGATATGGAACGCCACGTTCGCGATTTACTTGGAATGCCAATTGTCGGTGGGTCATCTGACATGCAGAAGAATAATCTTGCGAGCCTGATGAGACTTTAGAGCACCCCAGAAAGTTGGGTCGTACCCTCTTGAGGCCGTCTCTGGCGCGTGGTGAAATAGGCGATCATCAAGCGAGTCGGATATGGACCTCTCCGCCCCAGGATATGAAACCGAACTGCTGAGGTTTGAACCGGTCGGCGAGGCGCATCGCGAGCTGCTTCGAGAGTCCGCCATTGAAGAATCGGTTTGGAAATACATGCCGGCCCTGACCGGCGGAACCAATCTGCGAAAATATATGCGATCACTGCTGGAGACCCAGGCAGCGGGGCTGGCGGCCTATTACATCCTGTTTCGGAAATCCGACGATGCGTTTGCTGGTCTCGCGGGCTTCAATGAAATCAACCGGATCCATCGGCGCTTGCGCAATCACGTGTCCTGGCATCCGCCAGACATGGACGTCGTCCACCTCTATCGCGCGACGCAGCATGACATGATGAAACGCGCTTACAAATGGCGCGCCAAGCGGATGGAATGGCAGGTCAATCCGAAGAACACTTTCATGATGGAAAACCTCGAATATCTCGCCCCCACAAGGGAGGCGCATTTTCGAAACTTCGAGCGGACCGCCGACGGCGTCTGGATCGACAAGATTGTCTATTCGATGACCCGTCCCGAACTCGCCGCAGCCATCGCGCGGCTCGAACAGGAACTCGTCTAGACCTCGACCATCAAGCGCTCAATCCCGCGAAAGAAGGGCAGGCCCCGCCACTCTATTTCCTGATCGGCAAGTGTCATGTTGGGATAGCGCTGGACCAGTTTCTGATAAACGCGCCGCGCCTCGATCCGCGCCAGCGGGGCGCCGATACAGATGTGCGCGCCGCCGCCAAATGAGACATGCGACGACCGCTTCACCGTGATTTCGAAAGCATCCGGCGCATCAAACTTGTCCGGATCCCGATTGGCGGCTGCAAGCGACATGAAGACGGGCTGGCTCTTTTTCATCGGGCAGCCTGCGACTTCGCGATCCTCGGCGACGATACGCGACGTCGCCTGGACCGGCGCTTCATAGCGCAACACTTCTTCAACCGCCGCCGCGCCCAGCGACGGATCGCGCTTCAGCGCCTCCCATTGTTCCGGATGCGTGAGGAACAACCACACGCCATTGCCGATCAGATCGGTTGTGGTGAGATTTCCGCCGACCAGAAGTGCCTGCAGATTCACCCGCAGCTCGTCATCGTCGAAGTCGCCGCCATCTGCCTGGGCCTGGACCATATCGCTGATCAGGTCGTCCTTTGGGTCCGCGCGGCGGGCCTCCATCAGTTCGGTGAAATAAGCTTCGAGTTTTTCCCCGCAGGCTTCCATATGCGCGGTTTCTTCCTCCGTCCGCATTGGATTCAGACTGAGTATGACGCCTTCCGACCAGTCGCGAAACTCTGGCAAGCGGCGCTCATCAACGCCGAGTATGTGGGCGATGATCAGGATCGGGATCGGCACCGCGATATGTTCCATCAAGTCGAACCGGCCCGACTCTGGCGCCGCATCGATCACCTGATCGATCATCGCCTCGATCTCAGGCTCCATTTTCTTGATCCGCGCATAGAAGGCTTTGACGAGCGGCAGCCGGTTGCGCGAATGGTCGGGGTCATCCTGGAAGAGAATGCTCGAACGCCGGCCATCCGGATCATCGGGGTTTGCGAACATGCGCGACATGGAGCCTTCTTCGGCTTTGCTCGGCTGGCGCACAAACGTTCGATCGTTCACCGTCGCGCGAATATCCTCATAGCGCGTGAGCAGCCAGGTCTTCACTGCCTCATCGCGCATGACCGGGCAGGTCTCTCGCAGCGCCTTCAAGCGCGGATGCGGATTGTCGCGCGCTTCAGGATCAAAGGCTGATATCTGGAGCAAGCTTGTTGGGGCTTCGACTGCCGGCTTCTCTT
Source organism: Henriciella sp. (assembly GCA_041984335.1). GTDB lineage: Bacteria > Pseudomonadota > Alphaproteobacteria > Caulobacterales > Hyphomonadaceae > Henriciella. The sequence continues at coordinate 364,893 of JBHIYI010000002.1, forward strand.
CGCTCATTCGTACGCCTCCCTCGGCCATGCGGACGGCGCGATTGGGCTATGCCTCTTTGTCGAGACGCCATCCGATTTAAGCAGAGCGTAGCGAAAAACTGTGGACTCGCACAGGCTGACGACACGTCACCCCGCCTCAGTCAGCTCAATCGATCGCGCCTGAAGTTCCTCCATGGAGGCCGAGAATTCCTGCGCCAGCTTGGCCACCGCGCGGGTTTCAGCCTTGTCGGTATAGGCGCGGCCAGTGGACCGATCCGAGATGACGCGGCTGACGCCCGACTTCTCGGCATGCGTGGTCAGGGTCGCATAAGGATAGCCGGTGCGCACATCGAGCATCAATCCGCTGGCGGAGGCTTCGATCTCAATGGTTCGGCTTGGCAGCACGAACATGCCGATCACCGTCAGATCTGCGAGCGCGAGGGCATTGGCCTTTTCTTCTCGGCTGGAGCCGACCTCATAGGTCAAGACATAGTCGAGATGTTGCCGGGCCGCGCCGCGCCGAATGTGGGCGATGATCGCTGTAGCATTATTCGATCGCCGCGCCGGTGCATCGCTGACCATAGACGCAATCAGCGGACTGACCGGGACGAATTCGCCATAGTCTGATCCCAGCTCTTCGAGCACGTCCTGCCAGATCCGCGCTTCGTCTTCGGGCAAAGTCGTCAAGGTGCCATGCTCGATCCGCGCCAGCCCTATTCGGGCGGGGAAAGCCAGCGTTGGCTCTATCGCCGCTATCCGCCTAACATCCTCGTCCACATCTGAGGGCGTGCCATTGAGGACTTCATGACTGGCATCATAGCGGGCAAGATAGTCCGCGCCCGAGCTTGTCTGCAGGTGGGTTTCACAGGCGCCAATTCCGACAATCAGCGCCGCAACAAGAATAATTTTTCGCATGAGTATTTCTTCTCCCTCACTCATCATTCCAGGTTGTGAGCGTTTGATTACAAATGCGGCGAAATCCGGAACCCTCTGAGGTGTCTTCGGGGCAATGCTTGGCTTCCGTTCGGGAAAGACTGAGAAACTCGTTTCAACAGGAGACGTATAAGATGACAACTGCCACGCTCGATAAAGACGCCCTGAAAAAGAAGTATGCCGAGGAACGCGACAAGCGGCTACGCGGTGATGGTAATGCGCAATATCAACGCCTCGAGGGAAAGTTCGAAGATCTGGCAGCAGATCCCTACACGCCCTGGCAAGACAGAGACCCGGTCACGGATCATGTGACATTTGCCTTTATCGGCGGCGGTTTTGCCGGTCTCGTTGTTGGTGCCCGGCTCAAGCAAGCTGGCATAGACAGCGTCCGCATCATCGAGAAAGGCGGCGACTTTGGTGGCACCTGGTACTGGAACCGCTATCCGGGCGCGCAGTGCGATACGGCCGCGATGATCTATCTGCCCCTGCTTGAAGAGACCGGGCATATGCCGAGCCAGAAATATGTCTACGCACCCGAGATCCGAGAGCATTGCGGCAATATCGGCAAACAATTCGATCTCTATGAAGACGCGCTGTTCCACACCGAGGTAACCGCCCTGGAATGGCAGGCGGATACGTCCCGCTGGCTGATCAAGACCTCGCGCGGCGACGCGTTCACCGCAAAATATGTCGGCATGGGGACGGGGCCGTTACATGTCGCAAAACTGCCCGGTATTGAAGGCATCGAGACCTTCAAGGGAAAATCCTTCCATACCAGCCGCTGGGACTATTCCTATACTGGCGGCTCGCCGGACGGCGCCCCGATGGATAAGCTGAAAGACAAACGCGTCGCCATAATCGGTACGGGCGCGACCGCAGTGCAGTGCGTGCCGCATCTTGCCAAAGCGGCGAAAGAATTGCTGGTCTTCCAGCGCACGCCGTCTTCGGTCGACAAGCGAAACAATGAGCCGATTGACCGGGAATGGTTCGACTCGATTGCGACACCGGGCTGGCAAAAACGCTGGTTCGACAATTTTGTCGACAACCAGTCCCAGGGTTTCCCTGAAGAGGATTTTGTCATGGATGGCTGGACTGAATTGTCCCGCCGCATTCGTGAAAAAGTGCGCCAGATGCCGCCTGACAAATGGACGCCCGAGGGCATGCTACAGGCCTTCGAAGATGCAGATTTTGAAAAAATGGAAGAGATCCGACGACGCTGCAACGACGTTGTGGAGGACCAGGACACCGCGGAAAAACTGAAAGCCTGGTACCGGCAGCTCTGCAAACGCCCCTGCTTCCATGACGAGTATCTGCAAGCCTTCAACGAACCCGGGACGCGGCTCATCCATACAGACGGCAAAGGCGTTGAGCGGATCACTGAAACCGGTCTCGTTGCCAATGGCCAGGATTATGAAGTCGATTGCATCATCTATGCGTCCGGGTTCGAAGTTGGCTCAGACTATACGGCGCGTGCCGGATTCGATGCCACCGGCCGAGACGGCGTCAAACTGTCGGAGGCCTGGGCTGACGGCATGCAGACGCTGCATGGCCTCCACGTCCACGGTTTTCCGAATGCTTTCATCGTCCAGCCGAGCCAGGCCGCCAACCTGATCTCCAACGTGCCGCACAATATTGTCGATCACGCCAACACGATCTCGACTGTGGTCGCGCATGCGGAACGCGAAGGGTTTAGCGAAGTCGAACCGGACGCCGACGCCCAGAAGGCCTGGGTGGAGCTCGTCCTGTCCGGCCAGGGCATGCTGATCGGCAATACGGAATGCACACCGGGCTATTACAATAATGAAGGCGCCGGCCTGACCGACAAAAACCGGCATCAATTGGGTCATCCGGGCGGGGCGAGAGCTTTCTTCCATCATATTGCCGCCTGGCGCGAAAAGGCGACGTTTGAGGGCCTGAATTTCTCCTGAGGCCAGGCTGAAACGGATCGCGCATGGACCTGAAAACAACGCTCTACGCTGTAGAAGACCAGATCGCGACGATCACGCTGAACCGTCCGCATCGCGGCAATGCCTGGACCGGGCGGATGCACACCGAGTATCGATATTTGCTGGATCAGGCGGACAAGGATCCGCAGGTGCGGGTAGTCATCCTGACCGGTGCCGGGGACCGGTTCTGCGTCGGCGGCGATTCCCAGGCGCTCGATAGTCACGCGAAGAAAGGCGGCTACGACGCCGGCACACCCGTTGATATTGTAACACCCGGCAGCGATGAATTCGCGCCTTTTGCCGAAGACTTTGCCTATCAATTCGCCCTCTCCAAGCCGGTCATTGCCGCGATCAATGGCGCCGCCGCTGGCGTCGGCCTGGTCATGGCCTGCTATGCCGATATCCGGTTTGCCGTACCAGGCGCGAAGCTCACCACCGCACATGGCCCGCTCAATCTACCTGCAGAGTATGGCTTGTCCTGGCTTTTGCCGCGCCTGATCGGCGGCGCACGGGCGCTGGAACTTCTCCTGTCGAGCCGCAAATTCCTGACCAACGAGGCGCACCAGATCGGACTGGTACATCGTCTGGTCGCGCCCGAAAATCTGATCGCCGAAACACGCGCCTATGCCGCGGACCTGATCCAGCGCGTCTCCCCCGAAGCGCTGCGGCAATCCAAGCGACAGACTTATCTCGACTTCCACCGCGACATCGGCATGTCGGTCCGCGAAGCGAATGAGTTACTGGCCGCGATGGTCAAACAACCGGACTATAGCGAGGCGATCCGCGCCTTCCTGGAAAAGCGAACGGCGAATTGGGAAAAACCGGACTAAACACCTGACGACGCGGCCATAGACAGCGCATTTACCCAAATTCCGAGACACACCGATAATTATTCGTGCGCCAGGTCCTGTATGATGTCTGCATGTGAAGCTGCGTAGCATGGAGACCATCGAAGGGGACAGGTATGGGGCAATTGCGCAATGGCAACGATCTTCAATCTGTTGAAATCCGGCCGCTGGCGGGACGAACGGTTTTTTAAAGCGCCAGAGGCAACGAGACGTGCGGACGATCTCGAGCCGAACGCCGCGTTCCTGTCAGAGCGCGGCATGATCCTGATCGCCTGTGTTCTGTTTTGCAGCTTTGTCTGGAGCGCCCTTTTCCTGTGGCTTTTCGGATAGACCGCAGCCCGTCTACGTGAACAAAACACGAAAACAGCAAGACGTTCTTAACCATACGCGCTAATACAACCTGTATGAGCGAAGCGATTCGGATTCTTGGGATCGACCCGGGCCTGCGCCACACGGGCTGGGGCGTGGTCGACGTGGTCGGCTCGCGCCTGTCGCATGTCGGGCATGGCGTCATCAATATCGACCCCGACCTGCCCATGGCCGATCGCCTCGCAGGCATCTTTCATGCCGTCGGCGAGCTCGTGAAAACCTACGCGCCAGACCATAGCGGCTGCGAGGAAACCATTGTCAACGCGAACCCCCGCTCGGCCCTGAAACTCGGCCAGGCCCGCGGCGCCGCGATGACGTCGCTTTCCTTTCACGGGCTCGAAGTGTCCGAATTCGCACCGACAGCGATCAAGCGCGCCATTGTCGGCACCGGCAAAGCCGACAAGGACCAGATCCAGTTCATGATCGCCCGGCTGCTCCCCCGCGCGGGCAAAATGAAGGCCGACGCTGCAGACGCTCTGGCCTGCGCCATCTGCACCGCGCACAATCTGCCGCCAAAGCAACTCAAGGGAGCGGCCGCATGACTCCTTGGAATGATCCCCGCTGCGCTGAGCTCCGCGATGGATCGCGCTCAAGGCTGCGGGAGAGGAGTTGTGTCGGATGATTATCGGACGCCTGCGCGGGACGGTTGCCGCGCTCGGAACGGATTCCATCATGATCGACGTCAACGGCGTCGGCTATGTCGCGCTGGCCGGATCGCGATTGCTGTCCAGGCTGGCGGTGGGTGCCGAAGCCGAAGTCTATATTGAAACCCGCGTCACGGAAAACTCCATCACCCTGTTTGCGTTCGCCACGGATGAAGAGCGCGCCTGGTTTGTCCGCCTGCAGGATGTCCCCGGCGTTGCTGGCAAATCCGCCATGGCCATCATGGATGCGATCAGCGCCAGCGAACTGATGGATGCCCTCGCGCTCGGAGATGCCGCCACAATCACCCGCGCCAAGGGCGTCGGGAAGAAGCTCGCAGAGCGGATTATTGGCGAGCTGTCCGGCAAGCCGCCGCCAATGGGACGGTTCGGGAAGTTTGTCGCTGATCCCGCGGGTAGCGTCGCCGCAGCGTCCGAGTTGAAAACGGGCGCGCGCGGCGAAGCTGTCTCGGCGCTGGTTAACCTTGGATATTCCCAGTCTGAAGCGGCGCGCGCCGTGGCTGCCGGTGCCCGCCAGGTGCCGGACGCTGACACAGGCACGCTGATCAAAGCCGCCCTGAAAGAGCTGAGCCCGGCATGAGAGACGGCGCGCTGACAGATCCTGAAATGCAGGCTGGCGAGGCGCTGGACCGGGCGCTGCGCCCGCAAAGCTTTGACGATTATGTCGGCCAGGATGGAATCAAGTCCAATCTACGCGTCTATGTCGACGCTGCCCGCCGCCGCAGCGAGGCCCTCGATCATACGCTCCTGTTCGGCCCGCCTGGTTTGGGGAAAACGACGCTTGCGCAAATCCTCGCCAGGGAACTCGGCGTCGGCTTTCGCGCCACCTCCGGCCCGGTCATCGCCAAGGCCGGAGACCTGGTTGCGATCCTGACCAATCTCGAAGCCAATGATGTCCTGTTCATTGACGAGATCCACCGCCTACCACCTGCGGTCGAGGAAGTGCTCTATCCGGCCATGGAGGATTATGCCGTCGATATCGTCATTGGCGAAGGTCCGGCGGCGCGATCGGTTCGGCTGGATCTTGCGCCCTTTACGCTGGTCGGCGCGACGACGCGTGCGGGCCTGCTCGCCACGCCGCTTCGCGACCGGTTTGGCATTCCGCTACGCCTCGAATTCTACACGCCCAAAACGCTCTCCACCATCGTCATGGCCGCCGCCCGCAAGCTTGGCGCACCCACAACAGAGGATGGCGCTGTCGAGATTGCCAAACGCGCCCGCGGCACGCCGCGCATTGCTTTGCGGCTGCTGCGCCGGGTTCGCGACTTCGCTGAGGCCGACGGTACGCAGATTGATCGCACCGCCGCCGCCAAGGCGCTGGCCCGTCTGCAAATCGATGATGATGGTCTCGATGCGCTGGACCGGCGCTATCTCGATGCCCTGGTCAAGACCTATGCTGGCGGCCCGGTCGGCGCCGATACGCTCGCGGCGGCTTTGTCAGAAGCGCGCGACGCCGTCGAGGACGTGATTGAGCCTTACCTGATGCAAAAGGGCTATGTTGCCCGCACCCCCCGCGGCCGCGTCGCCGCGCCGCTGGCCTATAAACGCCTCGGCCTCCCCACCCCGCAAGAGGGCGTGCAAACGGGGCTGTTCGGGGAGGATTAGGCTGCGTCTGAGTTGCGCCAGCAGATGCCTGCATATCGTCCGCAAAAGACAATGCGTCGCGACCCCAGCGTCCGTTATCGGTATTGAAACTGTCCAACCAAACAGCCCGTATTCCTGACGAAAGTCAGGATCCATGGCGGTTGACGACACTGATCAGCCAGCCGCCATGGATGCCAACTAGCGTTGGCAGCGCGGACCTTGAGCTGTCATCCCGGAAAGTGCGAAGCGCTTATCCGGGACCCAGATGTCAAGGGGCACGAGCTCTGGGTCCCGGCGCTCCGCTGCGCTACGGCCGGGATGACAATCTCACTCTCCACGCCATCCCCACCGGTAGTCCCGGGCTCGACCCGGGACCTCCCTCGGAGGCTTGAGCTCTTGATGGCACGAGGTCCCGGATCAAGTCCGGAACTACGGAAATTTTTGCGCCTCAGCTCAAGCGAAAGAGCCTCATCCCGAGCAAATTAAGCCTCATCCTGAGCGAAGTCTAAGGACGAGGCGGGCTTCCCGAAACATAGCAACATGAAGCACCCAATCGCCAACACCTGCGCAGGGACTGGCGGACCTAGCGACGCGCGACCCCCGATCCTTCGACTTCGCTCAGGATGAGGGCCTCAGGTGACGATTTCCGCTCCTGACCCAAAGGGAACCGATCAGCTCGATGCCAGAACGTAGACCACTTCGGTTATAATTCGATCTGCATACGCTTCATTGATGGTGAGTAGTGTTTCATAAAATCCAATAAATGCGTTACATGATAGTTCGCTGTCGGCGCTTCCATCAAGCGAGAGCGCATTTATCGTTGTATTCGTGGCTCCTTGCGACTTCCAAGCCGCAATTAACCGCCCGAAGTCCTCTTCGGTTGCCTGCATACGCGCCGGAGGCTTTCCGCGTCCTTCGACGATTATCTCGAATAAGCTTTTGGCAATCATTGAGAGCTGTTTTTGATGTTGGGCCTGCTCTTGCGCACTTAAGCCGGGTGGGCCGTTCAACAGGTAGTTTGCGCAAGCCCTGTTTCCGGATTTCTCCTTAATCGCCGTGACAAGCGCAGCCTCTTTCTGGATGCGATCGCGGAGGCTTCCCATCTTCGCGCCAAAAATGGCGTTCGCGTTCGACTTCCTCAAATTCGAGGTAAAAGTGAATCCAATTTCTCGCGCGTCTGCGGGATTTGCGATAACCTCCCGGATCATTTGGTTCGATTCAGCCGGGAAATGATCTGCGATATACTTCAATAGCGGGTCCTGTTTGATAGCCGTTCGAAGCTCTGCTTCCAGCGCTGCGGTGTCTTGTGCCGAGGCTTCGAACATTTCTTCTTGGAGCATCGGTGTTGCACCAGCCACGAAAAACGAAAGGCAGATTGCAGATAGTATACGACTTTGGATCATTTGTTTGCCCCATGACGATGATATCATCGCTAACCGAATTGCGCGTTTTTAAACACCCCGATGAGTGAGAAAATTATGGTTCCCCTACTGTCCCAAAGCGCGTTTCAGCTCGGGCCCATCAGCTCGTTCGCTTATTTTCCGGCTTCGCCGCAAGATTTCACGAACGACGCTACCGCTCCAGCACATCCTTCACCCAGGGGCCGAGCTGGGACTCGCCGAGCATGGCAATCTGGCTTTGAGCGGAAACCTCATTAATGGCCTCTTGTGGGCGCGCCGCCGGATGTACCGGTTTGCGCAATGGGCGCGTGCCCTTGGGCATAGCGATGATTTCAGCAATCGCGCGCGGCACGTCCATCGGATCCGTCGAGCCGCCGCCCGTGCGCGCGCCCATGCCTGCGGTCAGTGCCGGATAGGCGGCCAGAAGATCTTCGCCGGTGCGCGCTTTGAGAGCGGCTGAGTTGGTATTATTGTTCGACCAGATCTTGGTCGGGTAGCCCCCGGGCTGGATGATCGTGACATCGACGCCGTGTGGGACCAGTTCGTAGGCCATTTGCTCGCTCATTGCTTCAAGCGCAAACTTGGTCGCCGAATACATGCCAAGTCCGGGCACAATCAGTCGCCCGAGCTGCGAGGACACGTTGAAAATCTGACCGCCGCCATTCGCGCGCATGCTCGGCAAGGCGGCGCGGGCCATTCTGTGACAGCCATAGACATTGGTCTGGAAGATGAGCGCGGTCGCCGCCATGTCCTGCACTTCGATCGGGCCACCGACCGAGATCCCGGCATTGTTGATCAGCACATCGAGCTTGCCGTCATTTGCAGCCAGCGCTTCGGCGACGCCCGCTTCAACTTGCTGGTCTGAGGTCACATCAATCTCGATAACGCTGATATCGAGCCCGTCAGCGCTTGCCAGGTCGCGCAGCTCATCCGCTTCGGGACGCGGCACGTTGCGCATGGTCGCAAACACTTTCGCGCCCTGACGTGCATAATATTCGACGCCAAGACGTCCAAATCCGGACGAGGATCCCGTCACGAGGATGGATTTGCCAGAAAGATCCGGAGTGCCATCGGGCGCGGCGACCGTTTGGGCACAGGCCGCCTGGCTGGCAAGCGCGGCCGCGCCAGCGCCAAGGGCAAGCATCTGGCGGCGGTCAATCTTCTTGAGGTCTGACATGGGAGCTCCTGATATGGCTGATCGATGGGTGTGAGCAAAATGTAGCGGGCGTCGCGGATTTGGCAAAACCGGAGGCGCGCTCAGGGATTTTTTGGGCCTTGCGCAGACTCTCGTTCTGCGGACTTATGCGGGCATGCATTTGAACCGACGTCACATTCTCCTCGGCACATCCGGCGTGCTCGCCGGGGCCTGCGTGCAGACACCTCTCCAGGCAGTGTCAGGTCCGAAATATCCGGGGCCTCCGCTGAAGATTTCGCAAGACCGTCTGATGCGGATCACCGTCTGCACCCGTCCGTTCCGCCCGGCGGGACCGCGGATTGAGCGCGAAGTGTTTGGCGACAAGACCGTTGTTCACAATTACGGGCATGGCGGATCCGGCTGGTCACTCTCCTGGGGCTGCGCGGCGGAGGCGGTCGGTCTCGCGCAACCAGGTCCGACTACAAATGCTGCGGTAATCGGCGCTGGCGTGATTGGTCTCACGACTGCGCTGCGTCTGATCGAGACCGGCGCAAGCGTATCGATTTATGCCAAAGAATTGCCGCGTGAGACCCGCTCGGCCAGAGCCACCGGTGTCTGGTCGCCAAGCAGCCGGATCGGCCTGCAATCGGCCGTGTCGGACAGCTTCGGCGACAGCTGGGAACGCTGGGCAAGGGCATCCTATCACACACACCAGCAATATATTGGCAGCCTGGGCGCGCCGGTTGAATTTGTACCTTTCTATTCCTTGCGTGGTCATACCCCTGCGCCGAGCGAACCGGCGCAGCAAGACTTCCTGCACCTGTCCCGGCGCCTGCGCGACATGGTCCCTCGTGCGCAGTCTGTGCCAGATGACGCCCATGATTTCCCCGTCGCGTCAGCCTGGCGGAGCCTCGACATGGCGTTCAATATTGCCGCTTATACTGACCGACTGGTTCGCGACTTTCTGCTCATGGGAGGATGCATTGTCCGCCGCACCTTCGATGACAAGGCAGAGGTGCTCGCTTTGCCCGAAGCTCTGATCATGAACTGCACTGGCTATGGCGCAAAGGCGCTCTGGGGCGCGGAAGAGCTTGCGCCGGTGCGCGGTCAGATCAACTGGCTGCCGCCACAGGCCGAGGCCCGCTACGGCCTCTATTATCAAGACGTTTATGTTCTGTCGCGCGGCGACGGCGTGATCGTCCAGTATACCGGCCCAAACGACGATTACGGGTTCGGCATAGAAGACGAAACACCGGACCGGACGGAAATGCGCCGCGCCATTGCCACTGTCGGCACGCTGTTTGAAGGATGGGCGTGACACCAAGAGCGCTGGCCTGAGACGCGGCGGACCCAAGCGGAATGAATTTTTGCCTGCAAGACGATCGGGGCTGGAAATGTCCCCTTCTGACCCGTAGCTGCCCTAAGCTTTCGCTTTTTTGATCAGCTCCAGCTGCGCGCCGGTGCCAGCGTCGGCAGTGGTTTCGATGCGCTTGGGTTCAGGCATGGACTTGTCGGGCGGGGCGATGGAGAGGTCCTGGAATTTGCGCATGGTCGGCATGACGCGTTTGTCGAGCGAGCTGTTCATCGCGTTGAAATGACTGACCGACGTATTCAGCGACTTGCCAAGCTTTTCGATATGTTCGGCCATTTTGGCGATGCGCTCATACAGTTGCTGACCGAGCTGTGCCGCCTCGCGGGCATTCTGGGTCATCTTTTCCTGGCGCCAGACATAGGCGACCGTTTTGGCGAGGCCAATCAGGGTCGATGGTGTGGTGACGATGACATTCTTGGAATAGGCGCGCTCCAGCAGGTCCGGGGCGAATTCCAGCGCTGCGGCGAAGAAATTCTCGCCCGGAATGAACATGGCGACGAAGTCGACCCGCTCGTCCAGGTTGGCCTGATAGCGTTTCGAGGCGAGCGTATCGACATGCCGCTGGACATTTATCGCGTGGCTTTTCAGGTGCACATTTCGCTGGGTCGGATCCTCAGCCGAGGCTGCGGCCATATAGGCCTCCAGCGAGACCTTTGAATCGACCACGATCTGACGTCCGCCGGGAAGATGAATAACCGCATCGGGGCGTTGCCGGCCTTCTTCAGTCTGATCGTTCACCTGCTCATTGAAGTCGCAATGGCCTGACAGGCCGGCCTGCTCCATGACATTGCGAAGTGTCATCTCGCCCCAGCGGCCGCCGCCTTTGGGGGCGGTCAATGCGTTGACGAGCTTGCCCGTCTCCTGCGTGTTGCGATGCAGGCTTTCGCCGATCGCCTTGACCTGTTGCTGGATGGCGGATTTGTCTTCGGCACGGACTTTTTCAATGTCGGCAACGCGCTTCTTGAACGCGTCGAAATTCTCACCGATTGGCTTCATCAGTTCGGACAGCTCGCCTTTGGCGCCTTCGCGGTGTTTCTTGAACGTCTCGTCCGCCATTTCGACAAACTGGGCCTGCGCCTGTTTCATCACCTGCTGGGCAAGCGACTCAAACTCTTCGCGCTGTTTGGCCGTCTGCCCTTTGAGTTCAGCAAACTGCAGCCGCGTCTCGTCCGCCACGGCGCGCTGCGTCTGCAAGGCCTGCTCGGTCTGTTGAAGGTCGGCTTCGAGCTCCTTTGCCCGTGCCTGCTCCTGGCCATGTTGCTCTCGCAGCCGGTACAGCGCCGCGCCGAGCCCCAGCGCAATCACGATCACGCAGAGGTGGATGAGGTCGAGCCCCGTTTCGCCGATTTGAATGATGGGTTCCATATACAATCCTATACCCGATTCGGGCTAGAACATATACAGAACTTTGTCCAGATTTAGTCCGTCTACACGTTAAACCGGAACAGCAGGACATCACCGTCCTGGACAATATAGTCCTTGCCCTCGGCGCGCATCTTCCCGGCTTCCTTGGCACCGGACTCGCCATAGAAGCGGACATAGTCATCAAAGGCGATGGTTTCGGCGCGGATGAAGCCTTTTTCAAAATCGCCATGGATGACGCCTGCCGCTTGCGGGGCAGTCCAGCCTTTCCGGATTGTCCAAGCGCGGGATTCTTTCGGCCCCGCCGTGAAATAGGTCTGCAGGCCAAGCAAATCGTATCCGGCATGGATCAGGCGCGTGAGGCCAGGCTCTTCCAGGCCGAGCGTTTCCAGGAATTCGGCCTGTTCGTCTTCATCGAGCTGCGAGATCTCGGCCTCGATCTGCGCTGAAATCACGACCGCCTGAGAGCCTTCCTCTGCCGCGAATTCGACGACGCGCTGCGAATATTCGTTACCAGTCGCGGCGCTCTCCTCATCGACATTGGCGACATAGAGCACAGGCTTGGCGGTCAGCAGCTGAAGCATGTTCCACGCCTTGCGATCGTCCGGGTCAACCTTGGCGCGGCGAGCCGGGCGTCCTTCGTTCAGCTCGTTCAGGGCAAGATCGATCAGCGCGACCTGAGCCTTGGCTTCCTTGTCGCCGGAATTAGCCTTCTTGACCCAGTTTACCTTGCGTTTTTCAAGGCTTTCCAGGTCTGCGAGCATCAATTCTGTCTCGACCACCGCCTGGTCTGCGAGCGGATCAATCTTTCCCGACACGTGAGTGATGTCGTCATCCTCGAAACAGCGCAGGACATAGATGATCGCATCTGTCTCGCGGATATTGGCGAGGAACTGGTTGCCAAGCCCTTCGCCCTTGGACGCGCCTTCAACGAGGCCCGCAATGTCGACGAAATTCATGCGTGCCGGAATGATCTCCTTGGAGCCCGCAATTTCGGCGAGCTTGGCCAGGCGCGTTTCGGGCACAGCGACTTCGCCAACGTTCGGTTCGATTGTGCAAAACGGATAGTTTGCCGCCTGCGCAGCTGCGGTTTGGGTGAGCGCATTGAACAAGGTCGACTTACCGACATTGGGAAGCCCGACAATTCCACATTTGAAGCCCATCTCAGCCTCCGAAAATCTGCTGGCCGCGGCTTAGCGCATTTTGGCGCGATGAACAGGCCTTTTGTGTTGTGGAGTCGGCATGCAGGCACATTGACGACTGGTCATCCGGCACGGTCTTTGCGACACTGGGGCTCTAGGGAGGCGTTGATGGCACGATATGACGTGTTTCTGGCGAACGCATTAGCGGATCGCGAACAGGCCGAATTGATCGTTCGGCGTTTGCGCGCACTCAAGTTCAAGGTTCGTTATGACAAGAAACGCGAGCATACGACCCCAACACCAAGAGACTATCGCGATGCGGACAATTCAGGCGCGGTGCTGGTACTCTGGTCGACGCACGCGTGTGACACTGACAGCCGCGACAGTGACTGGGTCCATGCGATCGCGCATCACGCGCGGTCCAAAGACGACGTCCTCGTGCAGGCCAGTCTTGATGCCGCAATCCCGGATGAGCCGTTCAGCGCGGACCGACGCTTTGATCTGAGCGGGATGACCTCCCGCAAACTGGTGGAAGGCTATTATGATCTGGTCGATCATCTTGGTCTTCGCGATGGCCGGACCGACCTGCGCGACTGGTTGGCGCTTAAGGCAAGCGACAAGGACGGCAAGGAGGTCTGGAAGGAAAACCACCCGGCAGACCCGTTAGCGCGCGTCGGCAAGCCAAAACCTGCCAGACCCGCAGCACCGAAACCTGCCTCAGTTCAACCGATTACCGCAAGCGCGGCGTCCGCACCGCCCGTCACGAACCCCGAATTCCAGAAAACCCTCGAAGCACCGAGCCCGGCATCTGTAAGGGCGACCGAGGATCGCCTCGGCACGATCATGCTGGCTGCCGTCGCCGCTATTATTCTTGGCATGCTGATGCTGAGCGCGGGCCTGCGCTCCGGCGTACGGGACACGGTGCCAGTGGACGCAAATGGCGTGCAACTGGTCGAACAATGCCCGGCCGGACAGGTGCCCGCTTACTTGCTGAATCAAACGGTTCGTCCCCCGCTCGAACCGGGCCCGATCATCGACGATACAGAAGACGAATAGTCAGCTCAGACCTGTTTGGGATCGTGCTTTGGCGCTGGCGCCAGGCGCATCACTTCTGTCTGATAGCGCTCATCCCCCTCAGACAGGAGCAGCGGCAATGATCGCGCACACGCTTCAATCAGCGCATCGCGCCAGAGCTCATCGGCTTTGGCAAAATCAGCGAGCACATAAGGCATCACCTGAGACTTGTCGCCTGGATGCCCGACGCCCATGCGCACGCGGCGTACATTTGCGCCGACATGCGCGATCATGGATCGGATACCATTATTTCCTGAATGCCCACCGCCGCGTTTGACGCGCGTGCGGCCCGGGGCGAGATCGATCTCATCGTGAAACACGGTGACATCTTCGGGCGAAAGCTTGAAGAACTGGATGGCCGCCTGCGCCGCACGGCCGGTTTCATTATAATAGGTTTCCGGCTTCATCAGCAGCACTTTCTCGCCGCCAATCTTGCCCTCGCAGACCTGGCTCTGAAACTTGCTCCGCCACGGACCAAACCCGTATTCAGACGCAATCGCGTCCATCACCATGAAGCCCAGATTGTGCCGGTTGCGCAGGAATTTCGGCGCAGGATTTCCTTGTCCGACGAAAATATGCATGACCGGATCCTCCGCCTCATCACCAAAATCAATAATGGCGGGGCGGCCGCGAAGCCACCCCGCCACCAAATTGACGAGCGATTTGATCACTCTTCGGCAGCGCTTTCATCATCGTCGCCGCCTTGCTTGGTGGCTTCGACTTCGTCTGCCTCTGGTGCATCATCCTCTTCACCCTCTTCAACATCGGCAGCGATACCGCGGCCAACGATAGAAGCAATTGTGAAGTCACGATCGGTGATGGTCGGCTCTGCGCCATCCGGAAGCGTGATGTCGGAGATTTTGACATTGTCACCAATGTCGAGGCCCGTGAGGTCCGCATCCAGCGAATCCGGAATGCTGTCGGCGCGGACATTCAGCTCAACCGCGTGACGCACGACGTTCAATGCGCCGCCCTTCTTGAGGCCCGGCGCCTCTTCTTCGTTGAGGAAGTTCACAACGACTTCGACGGTAATGATCTGGTTCTTCTTCACGCGGAACAGGTCGACGTGCTGAGGTTGATCCGTCACCGGGTGCATCTGGATCGCCTGCGGAATCACCAGCTGCTTCTGGCCATCATGAACGAGCGTCGCAGTTGAAGACAGGAACTGGCCTGTATTGATCGCCTTGATCACTTCGTTTTGCTTCAGGTTGATCGCGACCGGGTCTTCGCCGCCGCCATAAAGTACACCTGGAACAAAACCCTGGCGGCGCGCTTCGCGAGCGCCGCCTTTACCGATGCGCTCGCGCACGTCGACATTGAATACGATATCTTTTGACATGTTTTTTCCTTTCGCCCTGAAGTCCGCCCACGCCTTGTTCTGGCTTCTTGGGTGACAGCCTGACAGGTACGGCCTCGCGCCGCCCTTTCTTTAAGGCGCTGCCCTTACAGGAAACAGGCCAGGGCTGCAACCGAGAAGCCGCAGACAACTTGACGAAACCTGCTTTACAGTCGTAGTTTTACAGATGTAGCGAAAGTGAGGCGACACATGGCCAATCCCAACCCATCGGAACTCGTCATTCTGAAATATCTCTGGAATAGCGGCGCCAAGACTGCGCGCCAATTGCATGAAGCCGTTGGGCCATCGCAGGACTGGCAGCTTTCAACCACGCGGACGGTGCTTGGCCGGATGGAAGCCAAGGGCTGGGTCCAGCGAAATGGTGATGTCGATCCGGTGACGTTTGAGCCATTGCTTGATCGGGTTGAGACCCTGGGAAGTCTGGTGCGCCATCTGGCGCGCAAAGTTCTCGATATGGATGGCCCTATTCCGGCCACCATGTTCGCGGAAAGTCCGCACCTGTCGAATGATGAGCTTGATGAGCTCGATTCCATCATCAATGCGGCGGAAGCCAAGGAAAACGGAGAGTAGAGTATGTCAGCCCTCTGGTTCATCGCGTTTTCGCTGATCTGGACGGGGCTGCTTGCGGGAGGCGCTCACTATCTGAGCCGTGAACCCGTACCGGCCCGGTTCGCACACACGATCTGGCGGGGTGCCGCCATTCTTACCTTTTTGCCCTGGGTCATCGCAGGCATTTACGCCCTGATCCCGGACCCGATCGCGACCCCAATTCCCGACCTGCCTTATATTGGCGGCGCGGCAGAGGCCTTGTCCGCGAATGGTGCGATTCAGGCCGCGAATGAGTTCAATGCGGCGCCAATCATCGGGATCATCCTGATGGCGCTGCTGATTGGCGGCTGGCTGGCGCGGCTCGGCATAAATGCATTGTGTCAGGTCCGGTTGCAAAGCATCAAAAAACTCGCAGAACCTCAAGAGCAGGTCCGTGCTGATGTCTGGGCCCGAAAGCTTGGTCTGAAGCGCACGCCTGCAACCGCCAAAATTCCACACGGATCGCCCTTCCTCGCCGGAATTCGCGAGCGCACGATCTATCTGCCAGAGGCAATCTCGGATCAGCGCGATGCCGATATCATCCTGGCCCATGAATGTACGCACATCTCGCGCGGTGACCTGATCACACGCCCGTTTGAGCGCCTGGTGGCGGATGTGTTCTGGTTCTCACCCTTTGCCTGGCTTATGCGACGCCAGCTCGACTATTGGCGCGAGGCGGCCTGCGATGAGCAGACGGCTGCCCTGACCGGTGACAATTTCGCTTATGCCCGCGCTCTCGCCAATACGGCGCGCGTGACGCGGCCACACCCGGTCCAGGCTTTGCCAGTAGCGGCGTTCATCCTGCCCCGCCATGAAACCCTGAAGAAGCGCCTGACCCAGCTTCTGGAGCGTGACGCGCGTAAACCAAGACAGCGGCTCGCAGGGGTTGCCTTGCTTGCGGGCCTCCTGCTGGCACCGCTTTCACTGGCGCAGGCGACATCCGTGGTGAGCGGGAATGTCTTCACCCATGCTGTCTTCGTCGACAGCTACGCAAAGGTCAGCCAGCCTTTCGGCAAGATCTATTACGAAGCTGAGGACAAGTCCTGGTGGCATAGCGGTGTCGATGTCAAAGCCAAGGAAGGCACGCCGATCTACAGCCCGACAAATGCGAAAGTCATCTGGGCCGGCAAGAAAGAAGAGTATGGCTACACAGTCGACCTCTGGCTCGAGGATGGTCGCAAGATGCGCTTCTCGCAAATGTCCAAGATTCTGGTCAAAAAGGACGAGAAGATCAAAGCGGGCACGATGCTGGGTAAAGTCGGCAAATCCGGCAAAACCGCGACTGGCCCTCATCTTCATCTCGAAGTCTTCAAGGATGGCGCGCATCAGGACCCGCTCAAAGTCAAAGGCCTGGTGCTGTATGAAGGTTGCTGCGAAGTCAGCTGAACCTGGTCGTCGGAGACCAAATCATAAGAGGCTCGGATCGATGGTCCGGGCCTCTTTTTCATTTCGACCCTTCGCTTAGTCGAACAGTTTGGAAACGCTCTCATTATTGGCGATCCGGCGGATCGCTTCACCGAGTAGCGGCGCGACGGAGAGCACGCGCAGTTTCTTGGACTTCATATCCGCATCGGATGGCTGGATCGTATTGCAGATAACCAGTTCGTCCATCACTGACTTCTCGACCCGCCCAACGGCATTATTGGACAGCACGCCATGCGTGATATAGGCGCTGACCGCGGTAGCTCCCTGCTCTTTCAGCGCGGCCGCTGCATTGCACAAGGTGCCGCCTGAATCGCAAATGTCGTCGACGAGAATACACTGACGCCCGCTTACATCGCCGATAATGTTCATGACTTCGGATTTGCCAGCTTCCGGGCGGCGCTTGTCGACGATGGCGAGATCCGCGCCGATCCGCTTGGCAAAAGACCTGGCCCGGACCACGCCGCCAACATCCGGCGACACGACCATCAGCTTGTCGCTGCCCAGACGGCGCTGGATGTCATCCACCATGACCGGCAGGGCGACCATATTGTCGGTTGGGATATCGAAGAAGCCCTGAATCTGGCCGGCATGCAGATCCATGGTCAGAACCCGGTCTGCACCGGCTGCTGAAATCAGATTGGCGACGAGCTTTGCCGAAATTGGGGTCCGGCCGTCTGTCTTGCGGTCCTGCCGGGCATAGCCGAAATAAGGGATCACAGCGGTGATCCGCGCCGCCGATGCCCGGCGCAGTGCGTCGATGCAGATCAGCAATTCCATCAGATTGTCGTTCGCGGGCTTCGACGTCGACTGGATGATAAAGACATCCTCGCCGCGCACATTCTCATTGATCCGGACGAAGATTTCATTGTCGGCGAAATTCTTCACCTCAGCATCGGTCAGAGGACAATCCAGATGATCCGCAATGGCATCTGCGAGAGGCCTGTTCGCGTTGCAGGAAATAAGTTTCATCGAAAGTGCCGCCTTTGCCCATAACCCTGCCTACGGCTTAAAGACGAAGGCCGGGTGAGTCGCAAGGTGACTCTCGTGAGCGCACCTGAGTTTTGGCAGTCAGTGTGGCTTAATAGCCCAATATCCTACCCGCCACGGCGTCCAGTTTGGCCAGGACGGCAGGATCACGCGCATCCGGCGCGGTGATCATCGCATAGTCGAGACACGTCTCTATCCCCTGCGGAGACGGCGTGCGCGGTGTTCCCTGAAGCGACCTGGCCAGGGCGGAGACAGCCGCCTTGGCCTTTGCGGTATTGGCCGCCATGACCTCAAGCACATTGGTGACCTCGACGGCGGCTTCGTCCTCGCGCCAGCAATCATAGTCCGTCACCATGGCAATCGTAGCATAGGGAAGCTCAGCCTCGCGGGCGAGCTTGGCCTCTGGCATGTTGGTCATGCCGATCACGTGACAACCCCATTGACGATACAGGTGGCTCTCGGCCCGGGAGGAGAATTGCGGGCCTTCCATGGTCAGATAGGTCCCGCCGCGATGCACAGTTGCCCCAACCGCCTCCGCCGCATCGCCGGCAAGACCTGAGAGGCGCGAACAGATCGGATCGGCGACGGAAACATGCGCCACCATGCCGGGCCCGAAAAAGCTCTTCTCGCGCGCAAAGGTGCGATCGATGAACTGATCGACCATGACAAATTCCCCGGGCGCATATTGCTCCTGCAGCGAGCCACAGGCCGAGATGGAGAGCACATCCGTACAACCCAGGCGCTTCAGCGCATCGATATTGGCGCGATATGGAACCGAGGTGGGTGACAAAACGTGGCCTTTGCCATGGCGCGGCAGGAAGACCAGATCGACATCGCCAACTCGGCCTTTGACCAGCACATCCGAAGGCGCGCCCCAGGGCGTGTCGATGCGAACCTCTTCCGCATCCTCCAGGCCAGCAATTTCATACAGGCCCGACCCGCCAATAACCCCAATCACCCATTTGGACATGCACTTCCTCCAGATGCGAAAACCCCGCCCTTGGAGCAATCCAGGGCGGGGTCGTCAATTCACTAGACTGTGTTCCCGTCCGGCTTAGTGTTCCACGTTGCGCCAGATGCGCTTGTAGGAGAACCAGAGCAGGATCGCCAGCAGGACCAGATAGATCATGGTGGGCAATGCGAGCGACTTGCGCTGACCTTGTTTCGGATCACCGGCCCATTGCAGGAACATCGCGACATCCTTGGCCATTTGCTCAGTCGTGGCTTCGGTTCCGTCAATATATTGCACACGGCCTTCGGGCAGCTGAGGCGGCATGGCCAGGAAGCCGCCATAGGGTGTGTGGCGCGGATCGCCATCCCATTGCGGCGTGGTATCGCCAGCAAAATAAGGATTGTAATACAGCCCGGTTGGCTGAATCAGGGTGCCGACAGTCTCGTCCTTATCGAACTCGATATAGTTGACGTAATTGCCCTCTTCGTCCTGCCTGAACTTGATCTTGTCGAAGTCCGGATAACCTTTCAGCAGCGAATAGACATAGGATGCACCATCACCGTCATTGCCGTGGCCACGCGCCTTGGTGATCACCGAAAGATCCGGTGGCAAGGCGCCGCCATTGGCAGCCTTCGCTGCCTGGTCGTTCGGGTATGGCGAACGGAACTGGTCGGATGGGCGCGCCGGGCGATAGACCGGATCGCCAAACTCGTCCGGTTGCGCATCCAGAACTTCAATTTCAGCGGCGATCGCCTTGACCAGCGGATTGTCATTCGCATTCGGATAGTCCGCGCTATAGAACGGACCGCCTTTTTCACCGAGATTGCGGTAAGAGAGCAGCTTCATGCTGTGACATGATGCACAGACTTCCTGATAGACCTGGAAGCCGCGCTGGACACTGTCCTTATCGAGCTTGCCCGCTGGAACTTTTGCGAATTCCCAGCCGCCTTCCGGCGCGTGGGCATGTTTCGCACCACCTGCGGCATGCGCTGTCAGGCCGAGAGCAAGCGCGCCAAGACCTGCGAGGAGAGGACGGAAGAGTTTCATATCCGTGATTCCTTATTCGGCTGGCGCCGCAGCCGGCGCATCGTGTCCGAGAATGGACTGGTGAATGGAGTCTGGCTCACCCTTTGGTCGCTCACGCAGGCCAAGTACTGGCAGGATGATCAGGAAGAAGGCGAAATAGTAAGCGGTCAGGATCTGGGACAGCGTCTTGAACGTGAAGGCTGGTGCCTTTTCGATCGCCATGCTGGCAACGCCGCCACTGCCGCGCTGTTCATCGCGGAACTGCGCAGCCGGGGCATATTCTTCAAACACACGGCTGCCTTCAAGGCCCGCAGAGTCGGTATAGTTCACGACCAGCTTGTCCTTGCCCATCGCCACGACAGCATTGTCCGGATTGGACGCGCCGCACCAGCCAAGCAGCAGGCAGACCACGACAAAGACCATGAAGAACTGCTTCGCCACAGGGCGATAGCGCATGGACTTCACTTTCGATGTGTCGAGCCAGGGCAGCAGGAACAAGACCGCGATCGATCCGAACATGGCGATAACGCCAAGCAGTTTCGCATCCATCGGGCCAATATTGAACGTGATCGCACGCAGGATCGCGTAGAAGGGAAGCAGATACCATTCAGGCACAATATGCGCTGGCGTTACCAGCGGGTTGGCCTCGATATAATTGTCGGCATGCCCAAGCACGTTTGGCGCATAGAAGACAAAGGCCGCAAAAATGATCAGGAAGACGACAATCGCGAAACCATCCTTGACCGTGTAATACGGGTGGAATGGTACGGTGTCTTTCTTGGTGTCCTGAACCTCGACGCCGGTCGGGTTATTGTTGCCCGGAACATGCAGCGCCCAAATGTGCAGGATCACGACGCCTGCGATCATGAAGGGCAGCAAATAGTGCAGCGAGAAGAAGCGCTGAAGCGTTTGGTTGCCGACCGAAGGCCCGCCCATCAGCCAGCTTTGAATGCTCTCACCGACCAGCGGGATCGCGCCGAACAGGTTGATAATCACGTTTGCACCGTGCAGCGACATTTGTCCCCAGGGCAGCATGTAGCCGAGGAACGCCGTCGCCATCATCAGCAGATAGATCACACAGCCCAGCAGCCACAGCACTTCGCGCGGCGCTTTATACGAGCCGTAATATAACCCGCGGAACATGTGGACATAGACGGCGAGGAAGAACATGGACGCGCCGACCATGTGGATATTCCGGATCAGCCAGCCATAAGGCACATCGCGCATGATCCGCTCAACCGAGCCAAAC
This sequence comes from Henriciella sp., assembly GCA_041984335.1. Classification (GTDB taxonomy): domain Bacteria; phylum Pseudomonadota; class Alphaproteobacteria; order Caulobacterales; family Hyphomonadaceae; genus Henriciella. The sequence goes on from JBHIYI010000002.1 coordinate 386,283, forward strand.
GCCTGGTTGATGTCGGCCGTGTAGTGCATGGCGAGGACAACGCCGGTAATGATCTGAATGGCCAGACAGACAGCGAGAATACCGCCAAATGTGTACCAGTAGTTCAGGTTTTTCGGGGTCGGAAAGTCGACAAAGCTGTCATGCGCCAGCCGAACGATCGGCAGGCGGCTATCCAGCCATTTGGTGAAGCCGGTCTCTGGCTTATAGGTGGACTCGTGTCCGCTCATCGGTCTCTTGTCCTTCCTCTAGAGTGAAATCTTGACCAGAGCAGGCGTTACCCACTCATAATTTGGAACCGGCAGGTTCTTCGGGGCCGGGCCCTTCCGGATACGGCCGGACGTATCATAGTGCGAGCCGTGGCAAGGGCAGTACCAGCCGCCATAGTCGCCAACATTGCCCTGCGCCGGTCCAACCGGCACGCAACCGAGGTGCGTACACGCGCCTGAGGTAATCAGGATGGCTGGATTATATGTGCCATCCGGCAGCGCGACGAGGCGCTCCTCATCCGTCTGAGGATCGATCATTTTCGATGCGTCGGTGTTCACCGCTGCTGCAATTTCTTCAGGCGTGCGGTGACGCAGGAAGAAAGGCTTGCCGCCAATCAACACGCGAATTTCGCCGCCTAGCGGGATCTTCGAAATGTCGACTTCAAGGCTGGAGGCCGCCTTGGTGTCGCCCGCAGCGTTCATTTGGTCAACGAGGGGGTAGGCCACAAGGCCTGCTCCGCCAACTGTCGCGGCGATCGCGGCAATATGGATAAAATCCCGGCGTTCTTCGTCGACATGATCCGGGGCCGTCGTATCAGATGCGCTCACGTCTTCTCTTCCTTCGGCATGACTTTGCAGCCTAAATACACAGATTGGGGAGAAGCATCATTGCGGCGCAGCGCCGCAATCCTCCCCGTCTTAATCCCGCCCGCCTAGCCTGCCTCGCAGAGGATTTCAAGCTGCAGCCGCTGCTGGACGTGCGACACAATTTCCTCCCCAGATAAGGAGTTTTACAGATACTGTCGCTGCGCAAGGCTATTTAGCGCTGGCGCTCGCTCATTTATAGGATCCGTCATGACCGAAATCGAGACACAAAAACAACGCGCCTCAGAATGGTTCCAATCGCTTCAGGACGATATTATCGCCCGGTTTGAAACGTTGGAAGATGAAGCCGACCGTCCACTGTACACGGGCGAGCCTGGCCGTTTTGAGAAAACCGAATGGACCCGCGGAGATGGCAGCGAGGATCTTGGCGGCGGCCGTATGGCGATCATGCGCGGAAAATTCTTTGAAAAAGTCGGTGTCCACTATTCGGAAGTCTATGGCGAATTTTCCGAAGCCTTCCGGGCGCAGATTCCGGGGGCTGATCAGTCGGATGGCCGCTTCTGGGCGTCCGGTATTTCCCTGATCGCGCATCTGCACAATCCGCGTGTGCCTGCTGTGCATATGAATACGCGAATGCTGGTCACCTCCGAAAGCTGGTTCGGTGGCGGCGGCGACCTGACCCCGCTGCTCGAATATCAACGCCAGGATGACTTTCCTGACACCGTTGACTTTCACGCCGCGATGAAGGCGGCTTGCGACCCGTTCGACGAGGCGTGGTATCCAGACTTCAAGCAACGCTGCGATGAGTATTTCCATCTCGCCCACCGCGACGAACCACGCGGCACTGGCGGGATATTCTATGATCGCCACAATACTGGCGACTGGGAACGTGACTTCGCCTTCACCCAGGCCGTCGGAAAACAGTTTGCTGACATCTATCCGAGGCTCGCGCGTCGCCGAATGAATGAGGGCTGGACCGAAGCGGAGCGGGAGGAACAGCTGATCCGGCGCGGGCGCTATGTTGAGTTCAACTTGCTCTATGATCGCGGGACCACGTTCGGCCTGAAGACTGGCGGCAACGTGACCAGCATCCTGTCTTCCATGCCGCCTGTGGTGAAATGGCCGTAAGGACAGTGACGAATCTGTAGCGAGCTGTTACGGCTCCTGCATGGAGGATCACAAACCGGCTGCGATGATCACGTTCGTGATCGCCACTGTAACGGCTGCTACAGCGGGGCTGGGGGCGGTCGTGTCCAGCAAAGCCGTAGAAATCTGGTACATCGCGCTCGACAAACCTGAGCTGACACCCCCCAGCTATGTGTTCTCGATAGTCTGGCCAGTCCTGTTCACACTGATGGCATTTGCGGCGATCCTGGTGCGGGTCAAAGCCGGGAGTTTCGCCGCCTGTTCAGGCGCACTTGGCCTTTATTTCGTTCAACTCGCCTTCAATCTGGCCTGGAGCTGGATGTTTTTCGGGTTTCGGGAAGTCATGCTGGCCATGATCGTCCTGGTGATCTTGTGGATCCTGATCCTGGCGACGATGCGAGGATTTTCCAAACACTCCGTCACCGCCGCCCTGTTGATGCTGCCCTATTTCATCTGGGCCAGCTTCGCGGGCTATCTGAACGGATCAATCCTGTTCCTGAACTAGCAGCGGCAGCAAGGCCTCTCGGTCCAGGAAAAAGTCGCTCTCGACCCAGACTTTCGCCACCCGGCTCAGCGCCTGACCGATTTCCGGTCCTGCCAGTCCAGCCGCCAGCGCGTCATCCCCGGTGATCGGGAATTCGGGTCTCCGCCAGGCCCTGATGGCGGCGAGCAGATCGCGGACATCTGCGCCCGCCAGCATCGCCCGGTCCACCACCGCCTGCTTGCCATGCCAGTACAGGGTTGCCCGCAGCTCCCTGGCTTTCATACCCACCGGCTCTGGCAGATTGTCGGCCGCCCACATGGTCAGACGCTCTGCTTCCTGGTTCGAGAGGCGCAGCGTCTGCTGTGTCTGCTGCACGGCGAGTGCCGAGCGCGGCAAGAGCGCCATCAGACGCAACATCGGATCAGGTTGAACGCCGGTCAGCTGCTCAGTCAATTCCAGATCATGCAATCCGTCGACGCTGCGATGCTCTGGCAGGACGACGTCCAGAACCCCGCTCTCGCCCATGGCCTCGACGGCCTGACGGGGCTGCGGCGCGGTCAGCAGTTTCTTGAATTCCTTCCAGATCCGCTCCCGGGCAATTTTTTTGAGGCCCCCACGCTGCCGGGCGCAGGCGGCGAGGCCCTCCAGATCCATTTCTGCGCCATACCAGGCGTTGAAGCGGAAGAATCTTAATATGCGCAAATAGTCTTCCCGCAGGCGCTGATTGGCGTCGCCGATAAAGATGACGCGCCCGGCCACCGCATCGTCATATCCGCCGCCGACAGGATCAAACACTTCGCCATCGGGCGCTGCATAGAGCGCGTTCAGGCGAAAGTCGCGGCGCTGCGCATCCTCTGCCCAATTTTCCGTGAATGCGACAACCGCGCGGCGACCATCGGTCTCTACGTCGCGGCGCAGGCTGGTGATCTCGAATGGCTTGCCATTCACGATCGCCGTAATGGTGCCGTGTTCAATGCCTGTCGGAATGGCGCGAATGCTGGCGGCCTCGAGCGCTGCAAGCGTCTGGTCCGGCGTCAGCTGCGTGGCGATATCAATATCATCGACATCGCGTCCCATGATCGTGTTCCGGACGCAGCCGCCGACGAACCGAGCACAATCCGGGCGCGATGTATGCAGCGCCGCAATCACTTGCTTCGTGTCGTCAGCGCACAGCCACTCAGCGTTCAGGGTCTTCAAGGGTCTCTGCCGTATCTTCGTCGATTTCGATGCGATCGCCGTCAAAGTTGCGACGTTCACCCACGCCGTCGGCGCGTCCGCCGGGGTCCTCAGTCTTGGGCTGGCCGATGGATCCGAGATCTTTCGCACACGGATAACGCTCCCCTGGAATGACGACGCCATCGACAATCTGTGTCGGGCGATAGCATTCCTCGCGGCCGCCGCGATCCAGGAAGATAAAGATCAGCCATGATCCCACCGCCAGCGCCAGACCGACGCCGAACAGCAACCGGATCGGCCAGGGTTTGCGCCCTTCCTGCTCGGCTTCTGTAATCGCCAGCCGGTACACGCCAAACAGAATGAATGGCAGCGTGAACAGCACCAGTTGGAATATAATGCGTGCGCCCAAACTTATCGCTCCTCAGGTCTCGTACAAATTGGCATATAGATCACGAATGATCCCCGCCGTCACACCCCAGATGCGAAAGCCTTGCCAGGGCATTTCTACATAGCGCCGATGCCTGCCTTTCCAATAGGCCTGACCGGTTTGGTGATTGGTCGTATTGAACAGAAATTCCAGCGGTGCCTCAAACACATCCGCGACTTCCGTTGGATCGGGGCGCGCCTCGAAGTCGGGCGGCAAGACACCGATCACCGGCGTGATTCGAAATGCGGTTCCGGTCACATAGGGTGCCGAGCGGGCGATCAGTTCGACCGAACTTGGATCAACGCCAACTTCCTCTTCGGCTTCGCGCAGCGCTGCAGCGACTTCGTCGGCATCGATATTGTCAACTTTGCCGCCCGGAAACGCCACCTGCCCGGGGTGCGACGCCATTGTATCTGGTCTCTGGGTGAGCAGCGCTGTCGGCCCGTGCGGGCGCGGGATGACCGGGATCAGGACCGCTGCCGGGCGGATCGATGTCAGACGTTCCCGGTCGACCAGGTCCAGATCCCCGACTTCGGCCAGGCGCGGCTTACCCGAAATCGGGTCCAGGCGGTCGCTGGCCCGCATCAGGAAATCATCCAGTGTGGTGAAACTCATCAGGCTGCAGGTCCCAATTCAAAAAACTGCCCTTGCGACCAGACGCCGAGCTGTCCAGCACAACCTTCATAGGCTTCTGCCATCTCTGCAAGCTCATAAAAGACGGGACGCGAGAGTTTGGCCTCGAGCCCATCGCGCACCAGGACATACGGGCTTGGCTCAAGCGTGTCCGGATCGGTCTCAACCCGAATGGGATGCTCGGGTTCCGCCAGGGCGACATCGCCAAGATTGGTCGTGAAGGCGAGCCCTTGCCCGCGTCCCGGCTCACCCACCCGGTCGACGCGCACGGCGATGAACGGTGCATCCTCGACATGGACGATGACTTTTTCGTATGGCGTCACGAGATAGATCTGCCCATCGGGGTCTTTGCGGAGGATGCGGGAAAACAGTTTAACCAGGCGTTCCCGTTTGATCCGATCGCCCTGATGCCACCAACTGCCATCGGCGCGGATTTCCATCTGAATATCGGCTGACCGTTCCGGATTCCACAGGTGAACCGGCGGCAGCGGCGCGTCGAGTCCGTCCGGCGTAATCGCCGCCAGAACCTCATCGAGCGAGATCACTGATTTTCCATCCGATTTCATGTGGTGCTCCGCCATGTTCTCGCCTAGACCTAGTGCGACTAGTGTGGATAGTGAAGACGGAGTGCTCATGGCAGACGATAATCCAGCCATCGTGGCGCAGGCGGAAGCCGCTGGTGAAACCCTTGCAAAAGTGAAGTCCGAGATCGGTAAAGCCGTGTTCGGACAGGAGCGCGTGATCGAGCTTGCTTTGTCCGCCATCCTCGCCGGCGGGCACGCGCTGCTGATTGGCGCGCCCGGGCTCGCCAAGACCCGCCTGGTGGAAGCGATTGGCACCGCGCTTGGCCTCAACAATGCCCGCATCCAGTTCACGCCTGACCTGATGCCCGGCGATATTCTCGGCTCGGAAGTGCTGGATGAAGGCGCCGATGGCAGCCGCGCCTTCCGTTTCATCAAGGGGCCTATCTTTACCTCGCTCCTGATGGCGGACGAGATCAACCGCGCCTCGCCGCGCACGCAATCTGCGCTCTTACAGGCCATGCAGGAAAGGCATGTGACGGTGGCCGGCGTGCGCTATGACCTGCCACCGCCCTTCCATGTGCTGGCGACGCAAAACCCGATTGAGCAGGAAGGCACTTACCCTCTGCCGGAAGCGCAATTGGATCGCTTTCTGCTGAAGATTGATGTCACCTATCCCGATCTTGATACGGAACGAAAAATCCTGATCGAAACGACGGGTAGCGACGAACAAACCGTCGAAACGGCTCTGTCAGCTGAGGCGTTGATTGAGCTGCAGGCGCTGGTGCGCAAGATGCCGGTTGGCGAAAGCGTCCTCAACGCCATTCTCGCTTTGGTGCGCGATGCCCGCCCGGAGCAAAGCGAAGACGACCACGTGCGCCGATTTGTCGACTGGGGCCCCAGCCCCCGAGCCGGTCAGGCACTGATGCTGGCCTGTCGTGCGCGCGCCTTGCTGCGGGGCCGCCTGGCGCCAAGTATCGAGGATGTCGAAGCCCTGGCCGAGCCGTGCCTCGCGCACCGCATGGGCATGCGCTACGACCCCACCGGTGAAGCGCCGGGTCTGAACAAGCTCATCGACGCGCTGGTTCGAAAGGCTGCCTAACGCGTATGCGTCTGCTCTTATTGATGTTTCCTATTCTCGTCGCCACCGCATGCAGTCGGGTTCACCCCTTCCCTGAAGCTGAGCGCGCAGAGATCGACTGTCTTGCCGCAATAACCGTCGTGCGCATTACAGACGACATTCGCGCAGCGAGACAATCGGGGGCGAGCCCGAGCGAGATTGAGGATATACGCAAGTCCAATACCGATGAGGCCTTGCAGCGCCTTGAAGCGCGATATCCCGGCCGGATGGATGAGGCGTATCTCGAATTCGACATTAACAACAAGCTGGCCAGGATCGAAGCAGCGATGGAGGCGAACACATCTTCCAATGCCGACGATCAGTTCCTGAATGAGACACTGTCACTCGGCCGGACCTGCACGTTTGGAGAGGAATGATCGCGTGATTTCTCTCACGACCCTCCGAGCTGATGCCGAGGCGCTGGCGCGCCAGTTGCCGGATGTATCCCTGCAGGCCGCTGCTGCGGATCTGGTGCATCCCGGCGCAGCAGGTCGCAAGCGCGCAGGGTCTGGGGAACAGTTCTGGCAATATCGCCGCTATGCGCAGACCGACGCTGCCGACCGAATCGACTGGCGGCGCAGCGCCCGGGGCGATGAGTATTTTGTCCGCGAAACGGAGCTTGAAACAGCGCGGACGATCCTGTTCTGGAACGATCCGCATGCCGGATTCGACTGGGCCGGTGATCCCGGACGCGAAACCAAGGCGGATCGGGCGCGCACCATCATGCTGGCGCTCGGCATCACGCTCGCCAAGGATGGTGAGCGGATTGGAATGATCGCTGGCAGCCGCGCGCCAAGCCTCGGCAAGTCCGCGCCCGACAAGCTCGCTGAAGACCTGCTATCCGCCCAAACGGGCGACCTCGCACCGCCAAAATCACAGGCGCTCGCGATCATTGCGAGTGACTTTTACGATGGGGTCGAGGCCTGGCGTGCGCGCCTCGCGCCGCTCGCGAGCACTTGCCGCAGCGGCGTCTTGCTGGCTGTTACAGACCCCGTCGAACATGAGTTTCCGTTTGCTGGACGTACCCGCTTTTCCCGGCCAGGAAGCACCCTGGACCGCCTGTTCGGCCGCGCCGAAACAGTAAGGGACGCCTATCTGGAAAAGCTTGCCGCGCATGAAGATCAGCTGCAATCACTCGCCGCAGGTATGGGCTGGACACTGGTACGGCACAGAACCGATCAGACCGCCCTGCGCGGTGCAGCCGCCTTGTACGCCGCGCTGGAACTGCTCGGAGGCAAGGCATGACGCTCGGGCCGTTCCTGTTCATGGCGCCCCTGACACTGCTCGGGCTGATCGCGCTGCCGGTGATCTGGTATATCCTGCGGGCCACGCCGCCGACACCGAAACAGGCACAGCTGCCAAGCCTTCGCCTGTTGGACGATGTCGATCCGAGAGAAGAGACGCCGGCGCGGACGCCCTGGTGGGTGCTATTGCTGCGCCTGGGCGCGGCTGCACTTGCAATCCTTGGGCTGGCCATGCCGATCTATGCCCCGGGTGCGCAGCAAGGCGAAGATGCAAGCGGACCGGTCCTGGTGATTGTTGATGATGGCTGGACCAGCGCCGCGCGTTGGGGCGAGATCCGTTCTGCAGCGCTCTCCGCACTGGACGGCGAGCCGCGAGATACGGCGGCGCACTTGCTGCTGACTGCGCCAAGAGCGATTGCAGGCGATCCGGGCGAGCGGCTCGACCGGGTCGCCTTCGAAGCGCGCATCCGGTCGCTGGAGCCACAAGCCTGGGGTATTGATCGCGCCGCTGCGCTCGAGCGGCTCGAGGAAAGCAGGTTACAGCCGGGACGAATTCTCTGGCTGACGGATGGGCTCGACCCGGAAAGCGCGTCTCCGTTCGCGCAAGCCCTGATCCAGAAAGCCCCGCTTAGCATCTACGCTGCGCGGGCGCGCGGACCGGTCGCGGTCACCCGGCTCAGCGCTGACGCCAATGGCGTACAGCTTACCGCCGCACGCGCAGGCGAATCCGACCCGTCCACCCATTTCATGTCCGCGCTGACGCTGGACGGTGCAGCGCTGGCAACAACCGAATTGAACTTTGAGAGCGGAGAAGACACCGCGACAGCTAGCTTCTCTCTGCCGCCCGCTGCCTTGTCGCGGATCGCCCGGTTCCAGGTCACCGGCGCAGCGACACCAGGCACAGTCTGGCTCTGGGATAGCGCCGATCGCACGCGGCGGGTCGGCCTGGTCAGCGGCGACAGCACGGCGCAGCCTTTGCTTTCGGACATTCACTATGTGCGAAAGGCCCTGGAGCCATTTGCGACAATTTCCGAAGGCGAGCTGGTCGACCTGATCGATGAGAATCCGGACGCGATTATCCTGACCGATATTGGCCAGATTGACAGCGCGACGCAGACAGCTCTGGTCGACTGGATTGAGGATGGCGGAGCACTGATCCGCTTCGCCGGGCCACGCATGGCGGGGCCGCAGGCTGGCGAGGCCGGGGACGATCTTGTTCCGGCACCGCTGCGCCGGTCATCGCGCGCGATTGGCGGGACGCTGACCTGGGAAGACCCGCAGCCGCTGGGCGAGTTTCCTGAAGCTTCCCCCTTTGCCGGTCTCACACCGCCGCCGGACATTCGGGTTCGTCAGCAAGTATTAGCGCGGCCGGGACCAGAACTGACGCGGCGCACCTGGGCCCGTCTCGCCGATGGCAGCCCGCTGGTCACTGCGGATCGGCGGGGCGAAGGCACACTCGTCCTGTTCCATGTGACCGCGGGGCCCGACTGGTCGGACCTGCCTTATGCCGGCGTGTTTGTGGATATGCTGCGCCGTTCGATCGCGGCCGGGCGCGGTGAAGCGATCAGCGATGAAGAGGGGCTTTACTCTCCCAGTCTGACCCTTAACGGAGCCGGGCAGCTGACTCAGCCAAGCGCGGGCGCGACGCCGCTGCGCGCCGCCGATTTTGGCGTCGTCAGCCCGTCTGAGGAACACCCGCCAGGCCTGTATCAGGGCCCTGCGGGGACGCGGGCTCTGAATGTCGCTTCCGCTTATCGCGCCATCCCGGTCACCAGCTGGCCCGCCGCGGCCACACTGCTCGGTGACACCGATGCGCGCACGTTCAGGCTAGGCGGTGTTCTGCTCTCGTTGGCGCTCGCAATGTTATGCCTGGACCTGATCGTCGCCCTGGCGCTCGCCGGGCGCTTGCCGGCCTTGCGGCGAGGTATGGCAGCGATCGCGGTCATCGCCATCGGCGCCGCCGTTATACTGCCGGGCCAGAGTTTCGCGCAATTCAGCACATTCGAGGATGAGTCTGATCTCGACAAGGAAACGGCGGCCGCGCTGGACATGCGGTTTGCCTATATCGAAACGGGTGATGATCGCACAGACCGGGCGACGCGCGCGGGGCTGGATGGTCTGCGCAATGTGCTCTTCAGACGCTCCAGCGTTGAGCCTGCCGCGCCGCATTCAGTAGACCTGGAGACCGACGCGCTCGACGTCTACCCTGTGCTATTCCTGGCACTCCCCGATACGCCGCAGCCCTTCAGTGAGACAGCTGTCGCGCGCTTGAACGCCTATATGCGCAATGGCGGCGCCTTGTTCATTGATACACGGCGCGGCGGAAATATTGGTGCGGGCAACAGCTTTGAGGGCCTCGACACGGTGCTCGCAGGGCTCGACACGCCGCCGCTGACGCCAGTGCCGCAGGATCATGTCCTGACCCGGTCCTATTATCTTCTGCAATCGTTTCCGGGCCGCTATTCGAATCGGATTCTCTGGATCGAGGCGACTGGCGCCGCTGACAAGACGGAACGCCGCGGCGATGGCGTCAGCCGACTGTTTGTGGGCGATGCCGATTATCTCGCGGCCTGGGCGGTCGATGATCGCGGACGGCCAATCTATTCCGTTGATGGCGGCGACGCCGAGCGCGAAATGGCGATCCGCTTCGGCATCAACCTGATCATGTACATCCTGACGGGCAATTACAAAGAAGATCAGGTACATATCCCGGCTCTGCTCGAACGCCTCGGGGAAGATGAAGGCGTCGGCGATTTTGAGTCCAATCCGGACGGCGAGATCATTCCATGATGGAAGTCTCCCGCCTGTCCTTTGATCCATTGATCAGCTGGCCCTTATTCTGGGGTCTGGTGGCGCTCAGCATAGCCGCACTGGCGGTCTATACATTCTCCTTCCGGCGCGCCTGGCTGACCCGCAGCCTCGCCGCAGCGCTCGGCCTGCTGGCGCTTTCCAACCCCGCCATTGTCGAAGAAGAACGCGAACCCCTGCCCTCTGTCGCTGCATTAGTGGTCGACCGCTCAGACAGTATGCGGTTCGGCGCGCGCACAGAGATAGCGAGCGATGTGTTCGCTTCCTTGCGGGCGGAGCTTGAGGCCAATCCCTCAATTGATCTGCGCGTGGTTGAGACCGAATCCGGCGGCGACGGGACGCGGCTGATGGGGGCCCTGGAAGGGCTGATGGCGGACGTTCCGCGCGACCGAATTGCCGGCGCGATACTGATCACGGATGGCCAGATCCATGACATGCCGGACAATATTTCGCGGCTTCGCGAACTCGGACCGGTGCATGGCCTGATTACCGGCGATCCGGATGCCAGCGATCGGCGGATTACGCTGGTTCAGGCCCCGAATTTTGACATTGTCGGAGATGAAGCCGAGTTCGTGATCCGCGTCGACGATCCAGAAGGCGGCACGGTTCCGGTCACCTATGCAATCAATGGCGGGCGCAATCAGGGGGCCTATGTTGAAGCGGGCGAGGATACCAGCCTGTTCATCGAGGTTGAGCGCCGCGGCGACAATATCGTCGTGTTCGAAACCCCTGAGGGAACACAGGAACTGACGGTGGCCAATAATCGGACCGCGGCCACAATTTCCGGGGTTCGGGATGGATTGCGCGTCTTGCTGGTCACGGGTCGCCCGAATGCCTCCGGACGCGTCTGGCGCGATCTGTTGAAGTCGGATCCGTCAGTGGACCTCGTGCATTTCACGATCCTGCGCCCACCCTATAAGCAAGACATTACGCCGCTCGAAGAGATGGCGTTGATCGCCTTTCCGACCGAAGAATTGTTCGAGGAAAAGCTCGACGGATTCGATCTGATTATTTTCGATCAGTATGAGCGGCGCGGGGTTATAACGATGGGATATCTCGCCGATGTGGCGCGCTATGTCGACGAAGGCGGCGCCCTTCTGGTGGTTGCAGGCGAGAGCTTTGCCGGACCCGCCAGTCTTGCCCGGACACCGCTCGCCCAGATCCTGCCAGCCCTGCCAACCGGGGACATTGTCACCCGCGATATCGTGCCGGAGCTGTCAGAAGAAGGCCGGCGCCACACGATTACCGAAGACTTTGCCGGACAGACCTGGGGCAAGTGGCTGCGTTTCATCGATGCGTTCGACGAGACCGGCGATGTGCTTATGCGCACACCAACAGGGGAGCCACTGCTCGCCGTCGATCGCGTCGGGGATGGCCGCGTGGCGCAGCTGCTGTCGGACCAGATATGGCTCTGGGCCCGCGGCTATGATGGCGGCGGTCCATTCGCTGATCTGATCCGCCGCACGGTCCACTGGTTGATGAAAGAACCGGAGCTCGACGAGCGACAGCTGCAATTGATCACGCAAGGCAACATGGTACGCGCGAATTTGCGCACGCTGGCCGACCGCGCCGCGCCGCTGATCATCGAGACCCCGGACGGGAGCTTCCTTGAACCGACCTGGCGCGAGGAAGGCCCGGGCAGCTATAGCGCCGAAGTCCCCGTCGACCAGCTCGGCCTATATCGGGCGCAATCTGGCGGCCTGGAGGCCGTCGCGCTGAATGGACCGGCCAATCCCCGGGAGTTTTCTGCGCTCGAAGCCACAGGCGAGGTGCTGCGCCCCCTTAGCGAGGGTTCAGGCGGCGGCATCTATTCGATCGCCCGCACCGGCCAGACGCCGGATGTCCGCATGGTCGGACGGCGGGCCAATGCGGGCGGGAGCAACTGGCTTGGCTTGCGCGAACGCGGCGCGTTTGCGGTGCGCAGCTCGACCAGCCTGCCACTTCTGCCCGGGCTGCTCGCCATCGGACTCATTCTGCTGGCTTTGCTGGCCGCCTGGCGACGCGAGGGGCGTTAATAGACGCTGATCGCGCCGGCGAGTTCGTCCGCGCTGCCAGCGAGATCGCGGACCATCACCCGCGCCATATCCTGGGGACCGGGAAAGCTGAAGCGATCGGGTGCGACCACACTGAAACCCAGCTCTCCAAAATAGGTTGGCGAACCGATAATCACAGCGGCGCGGCAGCCAGCGTCAGTGCAGGCTTCCAGCGACTCCCCGGTCACGCTGAGCCCCAGGCGCTGGCCCTGGAAGTCCGGATCGACCGCCACCGGGCCGACAAAGACCGCAGGGACTCGCCCCTCACCGACAATAATCGGCCAGATCCGGCAGACACCAATGACGCTGCCCTCAGAGACTGCCACGCGGGTCAGATCCGGGCGCGAACGGTTACCTTCTCGTAAGCGCTCTGCTGTCTTGGCAAAGTGTCCCGGCCCGAAAGTGCGGTCATACAGCGCCTCAATGGCTTCGGCGTGATGGTCAGGCGATTCTGGAACGATTTCGATCATGGCGCGCGGTGTTTAACCGCTCGCAATCAAAACGCAACGCGAAACTTAGTAGGACCAGTCAGCAAGTTGCTTTTTGACCGCGTCGATGAAGGCGAGCGGCTGATCCAGCATGACGTGGTGCTGGGCATCAGGGATCGAAACCATTTCCATATTGTCTCGCAGGCCGCCCATATATTCCCAGATCCGGTCAGAAGCGAGCACGGAGTCGGCACCGCGCATCATGGTGATCCGGCAGGAAATGCCCTGGAGGGTCTTCCCCGTCACCCGGTCAAATTCGAACTTGGCGAAAACGCCGGGATCAAATTTCCAGGTCCAGCCTTTTTGCCCCGCCTCGTTCTCAACTTCTTTCAGGCTGTGGCGCGCAATATAGTCGACAATGTAATGGTTCTCGCAAGGCTGTGCAGGCGCCAGGCGAAAGCGCGCGAGCGCCGCTTCCAACGAGGCATAGACCCGGTTGCGGGTCGACCGGACGGGCGGACCGGACCATTCATCCTCAGGTGGACGAATGCCGCTATCGACAATCATCACGCCTGCGAATTTGTCCGAGTGTTTGGACGCGGTGTTTATCGTGATGAAGCCGCCAAAGGAGTGGGCCACGATGACCGGCTTGCGCCCGCCATCAAACAGGCCTGCATGCTCGCAGACGGCGATCTGCTCTTCGCTGAACTGGTCAAACGTGTATCTGTCCCGCCAGCTGCTCTCGCCCATTCCGCAAAAGGACATGGAAATCACCCGGTAATCGCTCGCAAATGCAGGGGCGATGAAGTCATACCAGTGCGCATGCGCGCCATTGCCGTGACAAAGGAGCAGTCCGGGCAAGCCGGGATCGCCATAGGCCTGGTAGCGGACCTGCAGGCCGTCCAGGTCGACAAAATGTTCTTCGTATGGTGTCGCAACCGCCGCTTCGAACCAGGCCGGTGCTTCAGGTTTCGCGCCGCGATATCTGGCGAGAAGATTTGCCTCTTCCGGGCTTAGTTCCTTGATATCATCCGCCACTGCTTACACTCGCTTCTCAATGATCTTGAAAATCCCGGTTCCGGTCATGAGCGTCTTGTCCCCGCACCAGATCCGGCCTTCGACTGTGTAAATATTGTCGATTATAGACAGGACTTCGCCGCGCCCCTCGACCCAGGAGCCATGTTTTGCGCCGGAGAGAAAATCGCAGACGAGGCGGATCGTCACCCACCAGGTATCCTCATCTTTTTCGACCGCCGCGCCCCAGGCCATATCGGCAAAGGTCATGACCATGCCGCCATGGGCATTCATCATGCCATTAGTGTGATGCTCGCCGACCCGAAACGCACGGGTCAGTCCGGTCTCGTCGCGCTTTTCGAACAGCGGACCGACCTGGCGGCCAAAACCACGATGCCAGGGCAGCGGCTGGTAACCGGCCGGCACATCATAGATCTGTTCTCTGGTGAGATCGTCGCTCATACCGCACGACATGACCGGTCTCACACGTGTCGGCAACCCCTCACGCTGGGGGATTGGCAGCGAACCATTGCAAGACGAGGACATCTGCATTCGCGACCGAATGTGCGATGATGGGGACACTGACCGTACCACTGATCAGGCGCAGGATTGCGAACCCGATGCCGCTGATGAACACGACCAGCATGGCGGCGGGGGAGTATTGCATATGGATCAATGCGAACGCAGCGCTCGACAGGATAATTGCGGCCACTGGTCCGACATTGCGAGAGATCAGGGCACCGAACGCCACCCCCCGAAAGGTAACTTCTTCGATCACCGGCGCCATGACGACCGCCATGAAAACATAGGCTAGCGTCCAGTTCCGAGGCGCAAAAATATCGGTATTGACGCTCTCGCGATACCGCCATTCGCCTTCCGGCATCAGGCTTCCGACGATGAAACTCGGCAACAGGATCAACGCCGGGCCGAGCATGATCCCGACAACAATCCAGCGCGCATCCACGCGGATGCCTCCTGCGAACGGACCCGCGCCAATCCGATCGCTCCACAGGGTCAGGAGCGCGAACCAGACGAACATGACAATACAATTGACCCGCCACAGGAACTGATACGCCGCAATTTCAGCGTCTGAACCAGGGTCGAACGGGCTGAGAAACAGGGCAGCAATAAATCCCGAACTCTGCAGAAACAGGACCGGCGCCAGAATGACCCAGAAAACGGCCATCAGCGGATCCCGCCCCAGCGCCAAAGGCGTTCGATAAGTTTCCTTCACGCCGCCTCACCTGGCACAGATCCACACATCAGGCTCGGGATGAGACGATAGATAGACATTGCGCTCGCTCTCGATAAACACGTTCTTCTCAATCGTGGATAAAGATCATGCGACAGACCGCAATCGGAAAGACACAAATCGCGGTCGGCGCGATCGCTTACGGATGCTGGCGATTTGCTGAATCCAGCGTGGAGGATGCCGATACCAAGATCCGGACCGCTCTGGACGCCGGCATGACCCTGATCGATACGGCCGACATTTATGGCTTCGGGGAGCCGGGCGGGTTTGGCGCCGCCGAATCAGTTCTGGGAGACGTTCTGACACGCGATCCTGCCTTGCGCGGACGGATGATCCTGGCAACCAAAGGCGGAATCACGCCGCCGCGCCCATACGATAGCAGCTATGACTATCTGACAGCAGCATTGGATGCCTCGCTGACGCGCCTGAACACTGACAGCGTCGACCTATACCAGATCCACCGTCCAGATCTGACAGCGCCTTTCGAGGAAACCGCTCGCGCCCTGAACAACATGTTGCAAGCTGGAAAAGCCCGTTTCATCGGCGTCTCGAATTTCACCGTCGCGCAAACCCGCGCCCTGCAGGCGCATCTCGACGCGCCGCTGGTCTCAACCCAGCCGGAATTCTCGGCACTGCAGCAGGATCCGATGACCGATGGCACCTTTGACTGGTGCAGCGAAACCGGTGCGACGGCGCTCGCCTGGTCGCCGCTGGCGGGCGGCGACATTCCTCGTCTGTCCTCGGACCATCCGCGCGGCGCTGATGTGATCGCCTGCCTGCAAACCATCGCAGAGGCTCACGGGGCAAGTATTTCCAATATCGCCCTCGCTTTCACCATGAAGCATCAGGCGAAGATCATCCCTATCATCGGCACGCAAACGCCGGGCAGGATCACCGAGTCTGCCAAAGCGGCGGAGGTGCATCTCTCAGCCCGGGACTTTTACGATATTGTGGAAGCCTATCGCGGTGCAGCCATGCCGTAATGCCCTGCGCTGACGCGCCGCTAGCTCGACTCTTCCGGACGCTGCGCGATCAGGTCGTCTGTCATGCTCTCAATCTTGCTGATCAATGCGTCCACGGAGCCATTGTTCTGGTCCAGAATGGACAGGAATTGCGCCTGTTGCTCAATCGCCAGCCAGATCAGGTTGCCTTCTGCATTCAGGGCAACATCCACAACCTGATATTCACCTCCGCGATTCAGAACACGCCAGCGGACTTCAAGCTCCTGGCCATCGGCGCGGACGATTTCTGTATCGACAATCGAATCGCGGGCATTGCGATCGGTTGACCCGGTCACTTTTACGTCGCGGCCACGATATTCGTGGAAATAGAACTCATAGACGGCGAGCGCATAGGCGCGGAATGTCGCCAGGTAAGCGTCCATCTCTTCCGGCGTGAATCGTTTCGAGTATTTGCCAATGACAAATTTTGCCACCGCGTCGAGATTGGTGAACTCGTCCATATAGGTCTGGAACTTGGCGCGGCGCTCGTCGGCATTCAGGCCAGGCTCGTTCAGCGAGGCCAGCACATCATTCGCGTTGGTCCGGACATACTCTTCGGTTTGTGTGTCAGCGAAAGCCGGGAAAGCCGAAAGGGCCAACATGGCGGCGGAGAGAATCCACTTCTGGGAGGTCATGATCTTATTCCTGTGACTCGAACTCTTCTTCATCGCCGAAATCATAATCATCGAAATCGGGCAAATCTTTGAACGGGTCTTCTTGCTCACGGCCGTCACGGATCGCGGCGGCTCTTTGTTGTGTATAAGTACGCCGCAGCGCAATGTACGGTTCTGGTTGGTCGCGGAGCACGTCAAACTCCTCGATCAGGCTTTCGCGGGCCGAAATCGCGCCGACCACGGCGGTCGTGACACGAAACTCTGTATCACCTTCAAATTCTGCATAATTCAGCGGATTGAAGGCTGCATCCACCCCGCGACCACCAAAGTCCCGTAGATTGGACGGACCAAATATCGGTAGCATCAGGTACGGGCCGTTAGGGACGCCCCAGACCCCGAGGGTCTGGCCGAAGTCTTCCCTATGCTCTGGAATACTGACCCCTGTGGCAGGGTCGAAAATACCTGCGATGCCAAATGTTGAATTCACGAGGAAACGCGCCGCTGTATCAACAGCTGCGACCGGTTTGCCCTGCAGGATCGTGTTCGCGAATACCACCGGCTGGTTGAGATTGGTAAGGAAATTCGAAACACCATCGCGCACCGGTTCATTTGTCACCGCGCGGTAGCCTTTAGCCGTGGGTTCGAGAATCGCCTTGTCGACGCCTTCATTGAACGCGAATACGCCGCGATTCCAGCCTTCCAGAGGATCGTAAACCGCGCTGGGGGACGCGTCTTCAGGCGTGGTCGCACAGGCCGACAGCGCAACCATAGAGCCCGCTAAGACTAAACCAAATCGCATATATTCTCGTCCTTCTTCGCGCGATGCGATATGAGGTGCTGTATGCGCGAAATCAAATAAACCTAACGTGAATATTCAGACAGACGTCGAAATTGTGGCGTGCATGCCACACGGAGCCGTCAGGATTCAGCCCTTGCAAATCATATAAAAGATCGTTTATATGTTTTATGGCTTCGGATCCGGATCATATCATAGACGCTCTGAAAGCGGCTGGCGAGCCCACACGATTGCGGATTCTCGCGCTCTTGAGACGCGGGGATCTCGCGGTTGGAGAACTTGTTCAGATCCTGGACCAAAGTCAGCCGCGTCTGTCGCACCACTTAAAAACACTCACCAATGCCGGCCTGGTCGAACGCCTGCCGGAAGGTGCCTGGGTGTTCTATCGTGCCCGTTCCAAGGATTGGGCTGGACGGATCCTGCACGCCGTATTTGCAGAAATTGACACGAATGCCGCGCCATATCGCGATGACCGCAAAGCGCTGAACATTGTTCGACAGGCGCGCGCGCAGTCGGCGGAGACTTATTTTTCAGAGATCGCGGAAAGCTGGGACCAATTGCGCGCACTGCACTATCCTGAAGCCGATATTGAGCGCGCGATACTCGATGCGGTCGACGGACAAACCTTCGACCGCATCGTCGACCTTGGCACCGGTACCGGGCGGATGCTCACCCTGCTCGCGCCATATGCCAGAGAAGCCGAAGGCCTCGACCTTTCCCATCACATGCTGACAGTCGCGCGCGCAAATCTCAACCGCGCGAAAGTCAGAAATGCACGCGTTCGCCAGGGCGACGTGACCTGTACGCCATTCGAAGACCGGAGCGCCGACCTGGTGATGGTGCATCAGGTGCTCCACTATCTGGAAAACCCCGAAGACGTGATCTCGGAAGCCGCGCGCATCCTGAGGCCAGGAGGCCGACTGTTGCTGGTCGATTTCGCGCCGCATGATCTCGAATTCCTGCGCGAAACACAGGGCCATCGCCGCCTCGGCATCCGTCAGGAAGATATGAGCGAGTGGGCCGATGCCGCCGGACTCGCCCTGCAAGCACCCCTCAGTTTTGATCCTCCCGCTTCGCTCGACCAGGGACTCAGCGTCCTGATCTGGTCAGCGACCTGCCCCGCCAATCAACAGGAAGCCGCCGCATGAATACGCTTTCCGTCGCCGCTCAACAGGCCAGCCCTGCCCCGAACGTCTCGTTCGAATTCTTTCCGCCCAAGACGGACAAGATGGAGGCGAAACTCTGGGAATCCGTTGCGCGTCTGTCGCCTATGGCTCCGAAATTCGTCTCGGTCACCTATGGCGCGGGCGGCTCAACCCGCGATCGCACCCAGAAGACCGTTGCCAAGATCGCTCAGGACACGCCGCTCTCGCCTGCCGCACACCTGACCTGTGTCGGCGCGACCAAGGAAGACGTCCTGCAAGTCGCGACTGATTTCTGGAATGCCGGGGTCCGCCACCTGGTCGCCCTGCGCGGCGATCCACCTGAAGGCATGGGTGCCCGGTTCGAGCAGCACCCGGGCGGGTTTCGTGACAGCGTCGACCTGATCCAGGGCATTCGCGACTATGATATCGCGC
Source organism: Henriciella sp. (assembly GCA_041984335.1). Classification (GTDB taxonomy): domain Bacteria; phylum Pseudomonadota; class Alphaproteobacteria; order Caulobacterales; family Hyphomonadaceae; genus Henriciella. The sequence continues at coordinate 405,369 of JBHIYI010000002.1, forward strand.
CGGGTGCGCGGTTCGAGATCAGCGTCTCCTGCTATCCTGAAAAACATCCGGACAGCCGAGGATGGGACGAAGACATCGCGTTCCTGAAAGCGAAACAGGATGCCGGCGCCGACCGCGCCATCACGCAATTCTTTTTCGAGCCGGACACATATCTGAACTTCCTGGAGCGCGCGCGGGCGGGCGGGGTTACCATGCCGATTGTGCCCGGCATCATGCTGCAACCGAATTTCAATGGTCTCAAGCGTATCGCCGGCCTATGCGGCGCGTCGATCCCGCAATGGCTGCATGATGTTTATGAAGGCACCGAAGATGATCCGCAAGCGCGCGAACTGATCACCGCCAATGTCGCCACCGAGCTCTGCCAGAAACTGTCTGAACAGGGCGTCAATGATTTCCACTTCTACACGCTGAACCGGGCAAGCCTCGCCATCTCGACCTGCCGCCTGCTCGGCCTGAAACCGAAAGCTTTATCCGCATGACCAACCGCACAGACCGCATTGCCCAGCTCCACGCCGCTGCCAAAGAGCGCGTGTTGATGCTTGATGGCTCCTGGGGCGTGATGTTCCAGCGCATGGGCCTTGAAGAAGAAGACTATCGCGGCGACCGTTTCACCGTGGACAAGTATCCGGGCCAGATGAAGGGCAATAATGACATTCTCTGCCTGACCCGTCCGCAGCGCGTGACGGAGCTGCACGACGCCTATTTCGGCGCAGGCGCGGATATTTCCGAGACCAATACATTCTCGGCGACGACCATCGCGCAGGATGATTACAGCCTCGACCTGCAATCGGTGATCGATATCAATTTCGAAGGCGCAAAGCTCGCCCGCGAGGCGGCGGATCGCTGGAGCGAGAAAGAACCACACAAGCCGCGCTTCGCCGCCGGGTCGATCGGGCCGCTCAACAAGATGCTGTCCATGAGCTCTGACGTAAACGATCCGGGCGCGCGCGAAGTGACGTTCGATCAGGTCTACCAGGCCTATCGCGAACAGATCGAAGCGCTGAACAAAGGCGGCGTGCATCTGTATCTGATCGAGACGATCACTGACACGCTGAACTGCAAGGCCGCGATCAAGGCGATCATGGATCTCGAAGCGGAGGGTCTTGAAAAGCTCCCGATCTGGATCTCCGGCACGATTACCGACCGTTCCGGCCGGACCCTGTCGGGCCAGACGGTCGAAGCCTTCTGGAATTCGGTCCGCCATGCCAAGCCGTTTGCGATTGGCTTCAATTGCGCGCTCGGCGCCGACCTGATGCGTCCCCACATTGCGGCCATCTCACGCGTCGCCGATACGCTTGTCGCCGCCTATCCGAATGCGGGTCTGCCGAACGAAATGGGCCAGTATGATGAGGAACCGCACCAGACGTCCGGCCATGTCGGGCAATGGGCGCAGGATGGCCTGGTCAATATTCTGGGCGGCTGCTGCGGAACGACGCCCGAGCATATCGCTGCCATTGCGAAAGCGGTTGAAGGCGTCAAACCCCGCGACCCGGCTGCGAGCGTCTCGACGATGCGCCTGGCGGGCCTCGAACCCTTCGAGCTTGCTTCATGAGCGTCAACGGCGCTGTCTCTCCCGGCGATCTTTTCGTCTTTTACGGCCTGCTGAAACAGGGCGCGTCCGGCATGCCCCAACATATCGACCTGGACGCCGCCGGTGAGTTTCTGGGACCGTGCCGATTTCGCGGCGCACTATATGATCTCGGCGGATTTCCGGGCGTGGTCGAGGGCGACGGCCTGTGCCGTGGTGTGCGGTATCGACTGAACGATACCCGCATAATCTCAGCACTGGACGAATTCGAAGACGTATTGCCGGATGATCCGGCCGCCTCGCTCTACCTGAGGAAAATAGTAGCCCTACTGGACGATGCAGGCAACGAGACCGGTGAACAGGCCTGGATTTACTGGTACAATCAGCCCATCGCAGGGTTTAAGCGTCTCGAAGACGGCAATTGGCCGCTAGATCGTGGCCGCGCGCGCAACACAGGAGAAGCGGCATGAAAGTCTATGACAAGCTCGATGACCGGATCATCAGTTTCATTGAGAAGCAGAAAATGTTCTTCGTCGCGTCGGCACCGCTCTCGGGCGATGGGCATATCAATCTCTCCCCGAAAGGCTATGACGCGTTCAAGGTGATTAACGACACGACGGTCGCCTGGCTCGACCTCGGCGGCTCCGGCATCGAGACGCAGGCCCATGTCCAGGAGAATGGCCGCATTACTATCATGTTCTGCGCGTTTGAGGGTCCGGCCAATATTCTGCGCCTGTTCGGCACCGGCGAGGTGGTCAATCCGCACGATGCTGAATGGGAGGAGATGCTCAGCCTGTTCCCCGGCTTCAATCGCGCCCGCGGCGTGTTCAAGGTCAAGCTGAACCGCATTCAGGATAGCTGCGGCTGGGGCGTGCCCTTCTATGAATTCAAGGGCGAGCGCGACCAGCTCACCCGCTATGTCGACAACAAGTCCGAAGAAGAGTGGATCGAGAGCCGGTACACAAAAAATACCGAGAGCATTGATGGCCTGAAAGGCCTAGTTCGGGAGGACAGCTGATGACTTACATTGATGGTTTCGTCGCGGCCGTGCCCGCGGAGAACAAAGAAGCCTATCTCGAACATGCCCGCATCACAGGCCCGGTATTCAAAAAGTATGGCGCGCTGAGAGTCATGGACAATTGGGGCGACGCGGTACCGGATGGCGAGGTGACATCATTTCCGCTGGCGGTGAAAGCGCAGCCCGGCGAAGTGATTGTCTTCTCCTGGATCGAATGGCCGTCCAAGGAAGCGCGCGACAAAGGCATGGAAGACTGCATGGCCGACCCTGTCTTCAACGATGAAGACATGACCATGCCGTTCGACGGCAAACGCATGCTGATTGGCAGCTTTGAGACAATTTTTGAAGAGTAAGTTGGTTTGAGCGACCTTTTCAATTTCTCACCGGACATTCCGCAGGACAAGGAATCTGTGATCCAATCGCAGCTTTCGAAAATTGAACGTAATCATAACGTAAAGTTTTTGTTCGCGATTGAGAGTGGCAGCCGGGCATGGGGTTTTCCGTCGCCAGACAGCGATTTTGATGTTCGCTTTGTCTACGCACATTCGCCAGATTGGTATTTGGCGATCTCGCCCGGTCGAGATGTGATTGAGCTGCCGTTGGAAAATGATTGGGATATCAATGGGTGGGACATTCAAAAAGCAATTGGATTGTTACTCAAACCCAATCCCGTTTTATTGGAATGGCTATCTAGCCCAATTCAATATCGTTGGGATGCTCAAGCATGCGACCGTCTAAATGCTTTTGCTGACCGGCACGTCGCACCGAGAGAATGCCTCACTCATTATTATCACTTATCAAAACGAACATGGGATCAATATATCGCGCAAAATGACCAAGTGAAGCTGAAGAAGTATTTCTACGTTTTACGTCCTGCGCTCGCGATCCGATGGATACGCGCGAATCACGATCAATTGCCCCCTATGAACTTTCAATCGCTTGTGAACGGAACCGGTCTTGAAACTGATCTTCGGAACAAAATCGGCGAATTGCTCGAGATGAAATCCAAGGCGAGCGAACTTGGAAAAGGATCGCGGATCGGGATTATCGACGAGCTGATCACAACCGAACTCAGCTGGGCCGAAGGGAACCTTCCCAGCAAACGCGCCCTACGACAATCCACACGCGATTCGGCGGATCAGTTGTTTCGTGAATTGATCGGATACAAAGAGCTATGACCACAGCCTCCCAGAATTTCGTCAATATTGGCGAGCGCACCAATGTCACCGGCTCGGCCCGGTTCCGTAAACTGATCGCCAATGGCGATTATGCGGCCGCGGTCGAAGTTGCGCGTCAACAAGTCGAGAATGGTGCTCAGATCATCGATGTGAACATGGATGAGGGCATGCTGGACGGTGCCGAAGCCATGCGCACCTTCCTCAATCTTATCGCCGCTGAACCCGACATTGCGCGCGTGCCGGTGATGATCGACAGCTCCAAATGGGAGGTGATCGAAGCCGGCCTGAAATGCGTGCAGGGCAAGGCGGTGGTCAACTCGATCTCGATGAAAGAGGGCGAGGATCAGTTCCGTCAGCAGGCCCGCAAATGCCTGTCCTATGGTGCCGCCGTCGTGGTCATGGCGTTTGACGAAGTCGGCCAGGCCGACACCGCGCCGCGCAAGGTCGAGATCTGCCAGCGCGCCTTTAAGATCCTCATCGAAGAGGTCGGTTTCCCGGCCGAAGACATCATTTTCGACCCGAACATATTCGCCGTCGCGACCGGGATCGAAGAGCACAATAATTACGCTGTCGACTTTATCGAAGCTACAAAAGTGATCCGCGAGACTTGCCCTGGCTGTCATATTTCGGGCGGGCTCTCGAATGTTTCCTTCAGCTTTCGCGGCAATGAGCCGGTGCGCCGGGCCATGCATTCGGTCTTCCTCTATCACGCCATTCCCGCCGGCATGGATATGGGCATCGTCAATGCCGGCCAGCTCGATATTTATGATGAGATCGAGCCGAAGCTGCGCGACCTGGTCGAGGACGTCATTCTCAACCGCACTCCGGATGCGACTGAGGCCCTGGTCGACTATGCCGAACAGTTCCGCGGCCAGAAGGGCAAGACAGCCGAGAAAGACATGTCCTGGCGCGATCTGCCGGTCTCAAAACGGCTCGAGCATGCCCTCGTAAACGGCATCACCGAGTTCATCGACGAGGACACCGAAGAAGCTCGCGCAGCCGCCGCCCGCCCCCTGCACGTGATCGAGGGGCCTCTAATGGATGGCATGAACGTGGTCGGCGACCTGTTTGGCTCCGGGAAAATGTTCCTTCCACAAGTCGTGAAATCGGCGCGCGTGATGAAAGCCGCGGTCGCCTATCTCGATCCGTTCATGCAGGCCGAGAAGGAAGAGCTTGGCACCGTCGATGTATCGAACGGCAAAGTCCTGATGGCGACCGTCAAAGGCGATGTGCACGATATCGGCAAGAATATTGTTGGCGTCGTCCTCGCCTGTAATGGCTACGAAATTGTCGATATGGGCGTCATGGTCCCGTGCGAGGATATCCTCGCCAGGGCCAGGGAAGAAAATGTCGACATTATCGGCCTGTCCGGTCTGATCACGCCGAGCCTGGACGAGATGGTCTATGTCGCGCGCGAGATGCAGCGCACCGGTATGACCCAGCCGCTCCTGATTGGCGGCGCGACGACCTCGCCCGCGCACACCGCGGTGAAGATCGACCCGGCCCGCAATAATGGCCCGACCATCCACGTCACCGATGCCAGCCGCGCTGTCGGCGTTGTCTCGGCGCTTCTTTCAGACGACGAACGCCCGCTTTTTGTCGAAACCGCGCAGGCCAAGTATCAGCGCATGCGCGACAGCCGCGCTGGCGGTCCGCCGAAGCCGCGCCATCCGATCACGGTGGCCCGGGCGCATGCACACAAACTGGAAGCCCCTACCCCGCCCGCCCCGAGTTTTACCGGCACCAAAGTGTTCGAGGATTTCGATCTCTCCGAGCTTGCCCGCTATATTGACTGGACGCCGTATTTCTCGAGCTGGAATCTGGCTGGCCGCTTCCCGCAAATCCTCGAAGACGAGATTGTCGGCGAAGCCGCCCGCGACCTGTGGCGCGATACTGAGAATATGATGCAGCAAATCCTTGGCCAGGACTGGTTCAAGCCCAAGGCTGTGATCGGCTTCTGGGGCGCGCACAAAGACGGCGATGATATCAGGCTCGACACAGGCGACACGCTCCACACGCTGCGCCAGCAAATGGTCAAGGATAATCGCCGCGCCAATTTCGCGCTGTCTGACTTCATCGCGGAGGCGGGCGACCATATTGGTGCGTTCGCCGTCACAGCAGGGCCTGAAGCCGAAGCGATTGCGAAAAAGTTCGAAGCCGAGGCAGATGACTATTCCGCCATCATGGTCAAAGCCCTCGCTGACCGGTTCGCTGAAGCCATGGCGGAATATATGCACGAGCAGGTCCGCAAGACCCATTGGGGCTACGCCGCCGATGAGGCGCTCGACAATGCCGACCTGATCAAGGAAGCCTATTCCGGAATCCGCCCGGCGCCGGGCTATCCGTGCCAGCCCGATCATACAGAAAAACAAACGCTGTTCCGCCTCCTGCAAGCCGACCGGACCGGCATGGAGCTTACAAGCTCGTGTGCGATGACACCTGCCGCTTCGGTCTCAGGTCTCTATATGGCGCACCCGGAAAGTGTCTATTTCGCGGTTGGCCGGATCGAGCGGGATCAGGTTGAAGACTACGCCAAACGAAAAGGCATGAGCCTGCGCGAAGCCGAACGCTGGCTCGGCCCGATCCTGAACTATGATCCCTCCGAAGCGGATGTCGAAGCGGCTTAATCGGCGCCGTGGAGCAACCCACAAAGACTAGCCCCTCTCCCGATCGCGAGAGAAGGGTGCGCGTATGGCGAACGGAGTTTCACTTGCTCAAAAGAAAAAGGCGGCCCCCAAGCAGGGAGCCGCCCTTAATCTACACTACTCTACGAAAGCGGTGACTATTTCACATCGAACCGGTCGAGCATCATGACCTTGTCCCAGGCCTTGATGAAGTCGCGGGTGAACCGCTCTTTCGAATCGCTCTGGGCATAGATTTCGGCAACGCCGCGCAGGATCGAGTTGGAGCCGAAGACCAGATCGGCGCGCGTGCCAGTGAACTTGACCTGACCCGACTTGCGGTCCTTGCCCTGGAACACTTCTTCGCTCGCATCTGCAGTCCACTCGTATGACATGTCGAGCAGATTGACGAAGAAGTCATTGCTCAGCGTCCCGACATTGTCCGTCAGCACGCCATGGCTTGAACCGTCCGCATTCGCGCCGAGAACCCGCAGGCCGCCGACCAGAACGGTCATTTCCGGCGCCGACAGGGTCAGCAATGCGGCCTTGTCGACCAGCAATGCTTCGGTCGAACGTGGATCGTCGGTATTCTTGTAATTGCGGAACCCGTCAACTTGCGGCTCGAGCACGTCATAAGACTCGGTATCGGTCATTTCCTGCGTCGCATCGGTCCGGCCTGGCGTGAACGGAACGCTCGCCCCAGAGGCTTTCTCGATCGCTGCGCAGCCGCCCAGCACGATCAGGTCAGCCAGAGACACCATGGTGCCACTGCTATTGAAGTCTTCCTGGATCGCTTCCAGTTTCGCGATGACTTCGCCGACGCCGGATTTGACATTGACGTCCCAGTCCTTGGCGGGTGCCAGACGGATGCGGGCACCATTGGCACCGCCGCGCTTGTCCGAATCCCGGTAAGTCGAAGCTGCCGCCCAGGCCGTGCTGACCAGCTGAGACACTGACAGGCCAGACGCCAGGATCTTCTGTTTCAGCTCGGCGATCTCAGCATCATTGATGACCGGACCGACATGGGCCGGAACCGGGTCCTGCCAGAGCAGATCTTCTTCCGGAACTTCCGGACCAACATAACGAGACTTCGGACCCATGTCGCGGTGGGTCAGCTTGAACCAGGCGCGGGCATAAGCGTCGGCAAACTCTTCCGGATTTTCCAGGAAGTGTTGCGAGATCTTGGCGTATTCCGGATCCATTTTCAGCGACATATCTGCCGTTGTCATCATCAGCGGCTGGGTCTTGGAGGGATCGTGCGCCATTGGCGCTTCTGGCGCGCCCTGGCCTGGTTTTGGTGACCACTGGACGTGACCGGCAGGGCTCTTCACCTGTTCCCACTCATATTTGAGCAGGTTTTCAAGATAGGTCATGTCCCATTTGTCCGGCGTCGGCGTCCAGGCGCCTTCAAAGCCTGCAGTCGTGGTATCGTCGCCTTTGCCAGTGCCGTGGCTGTTGATCCAGCCAAAGCCCATATTCGCCATCGGCGCGCCTTCCGGCTCGACGCCGACCAGGTCTTCCGACCCGGCGCCATGGCCCTTGCCGAATGTGTGACCACCGGCGGTCAGAGCGACGGTTTCGTAATCATTCATCGCCATGCGCTTGAAAGTGACGCGGATATCGTGGGCTTCGGCAATCGGATCCGGAACCGCATCCGGGCCTTCCGGATTGACATAGATCAGGCCCATCATCACCGCACCGAGCGGCGTATCGAGTTTCGCGGCGTCGGCGTCAGACGATTTGTAATCGCGCTGACCGGCATAACGGCTCCGGTCATTGCCAGAGGCGAGCAGCCAGTCGGCTTCCGGGCCCCAATAGATGTCTTCCTCCGGCTCGAACCAGTCGGCGCGGCCGCCAGAGAAGCCGAACGTTTTCAGACCGCAGGTCTCCATGCCGACATTCGCGGCGAGGATCATCAGGTCAGCCCAGGAGATCTTGTTGCCGTATTTCTGCTTGATCGGCCAAAGCAGGCGGCGGGCTTTATCGAGGTTGCCATTGTCCGGCCAGCTGTTCAGCGGCGCAAAGCGTTGCGAGCCGGAATTGGCACCGCCGCGGCCATCATAGGTGCGGTAAGTACCGGCGCTGTGCCAGGCCATGCGAACGAAGAATCCGGTATAATTGCCATAATCGGCGGGCCACCAGTCCTGGCTGTCCGTGACCAGCGCCGCGAGGTCTTTCTTCAGGGCGTCATAATCGAGCGACTCGAATTCTTTGACATAGTCGAAGTCATCTTCCAGCGGGCTGACTTGCGGTGCGTTCTGGTTGAGCATCTTGAGGTTGAGCTGCTCTGGCCACCAGCTTTTATTGGCGAGGTCGCCGGATTTGAAGCCACCGTGAAAAGGGCATTTCATGTCATCAGCCATGGGATCTCCTGTCATGTTTTGATTGGGCGTCGGGTACAATTACCCAACTATACCGCTGACCTACCGCGCCAAGCGACATAAATCCAATTAATAATAGCGTTAGCCCCTAAAGGTTTTAGCTATACCAACAGCTGAAACATGCGGGCGTAACTCGCCAAATACGGGTGTTCGAGCGTTTAGCGCAGTGCCCCGCAGCGGCTTTCATACATCTCGATCGCGGCCGGCATCCAGGCGCGGAAATTCGCTGCGCGCGTCTCGGAAGCCGGGTGCGTGCTCATCCATTCAGGTGGGCGCTGGCCGCCGCCGATCTGGCCCATGCGCTGCCATAGCTCTGGCGCTTCGCGCGGGTCGTAACAGGCGCGGACCAGCAGTTCGAGGCCGATCTTGTCGGCTTCGGTCTCGTGCTCGCGCGAGAAGGCCATCAGCCCGCCCTGCGCCGCCATGCCGAGGGCCTGCTGGACCATCTGCGCCTGGCCCGGATCCATATCGCCGAGGCCAAGCCCGACCGCCATCGTGCCCATTTGCGCCAGCCGCGTATTGCTCATCCGCTTGGCACCGTGATGCGCGAGGGCGTGGCCAATTTCGTGCCCCATGACGACCGCCAGCTTGTCGACATCCTGAATGTCTTCCAGCGTCACGCGCTGATCGTAATTGCCGGTAATATCGAGAATGCCGGTATAGATCGCGACATAGCCGCCGGGCAGGCAGAACGCATTCGGCTGCTCGGACTGGATCACATTGAACGTCCAGTCGAAAGTTTGCGCCACCGGCTCGAACTCATAGCCTGCTGCGAGATAGTCGCGCTCCATCTCGATCGCCGCAACGCGCAGGCGTTCGCCAATTTCGTTGACGGTATTATAGACCTGCCGCCCGGCCCGGTCACAGCTCTCCGCGCCGCTGCCGCAGATCACGTTGCGGCCTTCCTGGCGCAGCATCTGGACATAGGATTGCGCGCCGAGCTTGCTCGCCTGGTCAATCGAGATCGTGTTGAACTCGCTCTTGCCCGAATACGGGTTCACTTCCTGGTTGGAGAAATAATACACCGCCAGGCCAATCAGGCCGATAATGATAATGGTAAAGCGTCCACCGCGCATGGGTGCGTCCTCCATCTCCCGTTAACTCTGCTTTACCCCACGGCGCGGGCGCAGGAAAGACGTTGACCGCGCGAAACGCACCCGGCAACACTGCCGCCATGAGCGACACCCCTGCCCCGCCTGATCATGCCGGTCGCAAAGCTATCCCGATCTGGGACGTGCTGAGCGAGATGGCGCTCTATGCCTCGACCGCGCTGATCATTACCGGCCTGATCCTGCCCTCGATCTGGAAGCCGAACAATTTCGGCTTTGGCGGGCAGGAATATAATCTCTATGGCATCGTCCAGACCCTGTTTGAGACAGGCCTGTGGTTTCTCGGCCTGGTCGTGATCTTCTTCTCCGGCATCTTCCCGCTGGCCAAGACAGTCACCGCAGCGATCATCTTCCGCCAGGGCGCTGAGCCGAGCCCCAAGCTCGCCCGCCTGCTCAACCTGCTCGGCAAGTGGTCGATGCTCGACGTCTTCCTCGCCGCGCTGCTGATCGGGATCAGCCAGATCAGCATCTATATCGGCTTCGAGACCCGCGCTGGCCTGTACTATTTCGCGCTCGGCGTGCTGCTCAACAATGCCGCCACCATGCGCCTCACTTTCACTCGCTTAAAATAGACCTATCTAGGCCCCATGACTGATCAAAACGCCCAAGCCCAGCCCGAACCCCAGAATGCGCCCGAGCCAAAGCTCGACATTCGCATCATCCCTGTCACGCCCTTGCAGCAGAACACCTCGCTGATCTGGCATCGTGAGACCATGGAAGGCGTGTTCGTCGATCCCGGCGGCGAGACTGATCGCCTGATGGCCGCGGCCGAGCAGTTTGGCGTCAAGATTGTCGCCGTCTGGCTGACCCATGGCCATCTCGACCATGCCGGCGCCGCCACCGAAGTGTCTGAGCGCACGGGCTGTCCGATCATTGGCCCACACAAGGATGACCAGTGGCTGCTCGACGAGATCGAGGCCCAGGGCGCCAAGTACGGCATTGCCGACGGCAAGAATGTCGTCCCGACCCGCTACCTGGAGGAAGGCGACACGCTGACCCTCGGCGACCAGACTTTCGGCGTCACCCACTGCCCTGGCCACACACCCGGCCATGTCGTGATCTATCACAAGACCGGCCAGTTGGCCTTTGTCGGCGACGTCCTGTTCCGCGGCTCAGTCGGCCGCACCGACTTCCCGAAAGGCAATCACCAGCAGCTGATCGACAGCATCGTCAACAATCTCTGGCCGCTCGGAGATGGGATGCGCTTCGTGCCGGGCCACGGGCCAATGAGCACATTCGGGCAGGAACGGAAGGACAATCCGTTTGTCGCGGATGCGGTTTTGGGGTGAGGGGTTGGCGCGCGACAGAGGAGTGGCACCCAAGAACCAATAGACGCATCAAACCACCTCATCTAAAGTCATCGATGGGGAGGCTATTGTGATGTGGTGGGATACGTTTCTAAACCTAAAAGAAGGACCCGCGATGATCATCGCGGCTCTGATTACAATTGTCGGTGCGGGGATCGGAATTCTGCTTGGTTCCCGAGTTTTCGGGGACAAAGTGAAAGACTTGGAGTCCGCGCTCGACGCTTCCAATGCCGCCGTCGAGGACTTTCGCGAACAGATGGCGGAGAAACTGTCCGCTGTGGATGAACAGTTGAGCGTGACGCTCGAAGCGCTGACGCAGTTGCGCGGTAGCGTGTCTGATCTGCGAAACGATGTTGAGGAGCAGGATGCCACTGTCGGGCATGAAATGCGTAATGCTTTCAAGCACCATTGGTACGCCCTGCGGGATGAGATCTGGCGGCTGTCTCAGTCTTCTTCCATTCACGGCAAGACGCGGAGCCGATACGCGCGCTTCACAAACAATGAGATTGGGTCACTGATCGAGGCCATGATCGCCGACGGGCATATGTCTGAGTCTGACGCCCGTCCGCTCCGGGAGGCGCATGAACTATGGGTCTGGCATCGTAATGGCAAACCAGAGATGACGCAGAGCGACGTCGACAAGATGCGCGATTCCGCGCTGCGCGTTATTCCGAACTACCGGGGTTCCGATATCTAGAGTCGCTTTCTCGTTCCGATATCAAGTAGCCTTTTTATTCTCAAAATGTGCCCCGAGCGCCCCGCCACCGCAGACACCTGCGCAGGTGTAGGCGGGCCTCGGGGACCTTTGCCCGGAGGTCCCGGGTCGCGCCCGGGACTACGGAAAGCTGCCCTTATGCTGCGTCACTTTCGCCGCTCACGCCGAACAGGCAGATCGCCAGCAACAGCGTCGCGACGACGCCGGAACCGCCGGCCACAGGCGGTGGCAGGAAGCCTTCGAGGCCGAACATCAGGACCAGCGTGTTGGCCACGAGTGCCACCGCGCCGACCAGAGCCGTCAGGCCGCCCAGCGCCTTGCCGCCCGCCTTCATCTTCGCCATGCCGAACACAACCGCGGCAAGGCCGAGCAGGATTTTCGCGGCATTGTAGCCAAAGAAGGAATAGGTGACGATGGCGAAGGCGACACCGCTCAGTTCCGGATTGGCCTCAGCCGCTTCGCGGAACGGGCCGAACAGCGTGTGGCCGACGCCGACCTGCACCACGTTCACCGCCCCGGCAAAGGCAATCGCGGCAAAGCCCAGCGTATAGCGCTTGGCCATGACCAGGGCCGAGCCGGCAAATGCCGCAGTGAGGACGAAGATCAGGCCCTCAAGGCCCCAGAGAAGCTCGCGGTTCACGTCCGGCGCGCCGAGATAGAGCGCGGTGTAGATCGGCTGAGTGATCGCGGCGAGCAGCAGCAATATGGCGAGCGTTTTGACGGTTGTCTTTTGGGAGAGGTCCATGGGGTGCGTCCTTCAAGCATATCGCCCAGGACAGAGCATCCCAGGCCCCTGTCGCGGTAACTAGGATGAGTTGTCGCCAGGCTCAACAATAATCGCGTGAGCTGTGATCAAGTTTTGGTGAGAATCGCTCAAATCCAGTCGCGCTGAACCTGCTTTGCGAATTGGGAATCGCAGCCTAAGCTGCACGGTATCAGATTGGAGGACACTTGATGATTTACAGATCGCTGCTCGCCGCCGCTGCATGCGGCTCCGTGCTCGGGATGGGCGCGCCCGAAGCGCAGGCCCAGGACTATATTGGCGAGGTCAAAACCGTGGCGTTCAATTTCTGCCCGCGCAGCACGATGGAAGCGGATGGCCGTCTCCTGCCGATCAGCTCGCATACGGCTTTATTCTCGCTGCTCGGCACCATGTATGGCGGCGACGGGCGCACGACATTTGCCTTGCCGGACCTGCGCGGACGGACGGTGATCGGCGCGGGGACGGGGCCTGGCCTGTCGCCTCGCCAGGTTGGTCAGAAGGGCGGTATGGAAAATCACTCGACCCATAATCCAAGCGCGCTTGATGATGGCGAGGGCGAAGTGATGGGCGATTCCACCACGGGCGAAAACATGCCGCCTTTCCTGGCGATGAAACAATGCGTCGTGACGGAAGGGATCTATCCGCCGCGAAGCTAAGGCCTTGGCCCGAAGCGGGTGCGGCCGGTCTCCAGCGTCCGCCAGGCATGGTGGACGAAGTCGACCAGTAAAGGCCGCGTGTCGCGGGGATCGATAATTTCTTCGGCGTAAAACGCCTCTGCGGTGCGGAAGGGCGAAGCGATCGCGTCGAAGCGCTTATAGAGGCTTTTGAGATAGGCCTCCTTGTCTTCGGCCTCGAGAATCTCCTTGCGATAGGCGGCCTCGATCCCGCCTGCCATGGGCAGCGAGCCCCAATCGCCGCTCGGCCAGCAATAGCGCCATTTGGCTTTGCTGGGATTGAACATGGCGCTGCCCGCGAGCCCATAGGCCTTGCGGATGACCACGGCGCAGATCGGCACCGTCGCCTGATAGACCGCCGCCATGGCGCGCACGCCTTTGCGTGTGACGCCCGCTGTTTCGTGCTTCACGCCGCAGGCAAAGCCCGGGCAGTCGACAAAATGGATCACCGGCAAGTGGAAGGTGGAGCAGAGATCCATGTGGCGGGTGACCTTGTCACACACATCCGCAGTCCATGCACCATCAAGGAAGAAAGGGTCGCCAGCAAGGATTCCAACCGGATGGCCATCGATACGGGCAAACCCGGTGACAATGCCCCGGCCCCATTGCTCGCCAATCTCGAAAAAGCTGCCTGTGTCGACGGCGGCGGCGACAATCTTGCGCGGTTTGTAAGGCGTCTTGCCATCTGTCGGCACGATCGAGAGGAGGGCCTCCTCGCGCCGGTTCGGATCGTCCGTTGCGGCCTGTACCGGCGGCAGGTCGTGAACCGAGGACGGCAGGTAGGACAAGAATTTCCGGGCGGCGTCGAACGCGTCGGCTTCGCTGTCGACAACGGCGTCAACGGTGCCATTTCGTGCCTGAATCTGCCAGCCCCCGAGCTCTTCCTTGGTGACATCCTCGCCAAGGGCGCGGGTGACCGGCGGCCCGGCAACAAAAACCTGGGACAGCTCTTTGACGAGGACCGAGAAATGGCTGGCCGCAAGGCGACCTGCACCCATCCCCGCACAAGGGCCGAGACCGAGCGACACATAGGGCACTTCGGCCATGCCTGAGACAATATACTCCCAGCCCGGCGTTTCGGGAATATAGGTCCGCGGATCCTTCTCGAACATTTTGATCGATCCGCCGCCGCCGGTGCCATCAATAAGCTGGACCAGGGGCATACGATATTCCTGACTCTGTTTCAGGGACTGCAGCAGCTTGCCGCGGATGGAGGCATCTGCCGCGCCGCCGCGCACGGTAAAGTCATCGCCAAGAATGAAGACTGGCCGATCATTCAATGTCGCCCGCCCCATGACCGAGTTGGAGGCCATGAACTGCTCAAGCTCTTCATCGTCGTTGTAGCGCGCAACGCCCGCAATCTTTCCGATCTCATGAAAACTGCCCGGATCAGCCAGGAACGCCACGCGCTCACGGACCGTCAGCTTGCCGCGGCCCTTCTGGCGAGAGACTGGCTCATCGCCGCCCATTTCCTCCGCCAGCCGTTCACGGCGGCGTAATTCTTCGATCGATTTTTCCCACGACATGGCTCTGTTTCGAGACCTTACGCAGCGGCGGGTCAAGGCAAAAATCGACCCGCCGTTCAGAACGGGTATTCAACTTCCAGCAGTTTACGTAAGCGGCACCCTTGCCGCGAGCCGTTTCGCCTGCTTTATCGACGCTAGGAGCATTTTAAAGGGAGGCTTCCTCATGGATCTCGCAGAACTCACAACTAAAGCGAACGCGGCTGTTTCCGGCGGCGACAGTGGTTTTTCCAAAAAAGTTAAGTTTGACTTCGGTGATGTCGGCAAACTCTTCATCGACGGTGCGAATGGCGTCGCGAACAATGAAGATGCAGACGCTGACGCAACCGTGAAAGTCGACTGGGACGATTTCGGCAAGCTGGCTTCGGGCCAGATGGACCCAACCATGGCATTCATGCAGGGCAAGCTGAAAGTCCTTGGCGACATGTCCGTTGCCATGCAGCTGCAGAGCATCATGAGCAAGCTCAGCTAGACTGACAGCTCAGTGAATTGATCGAAAGCCTCATCCGGCCTACACGCTGGATGAGGCTTTTTCTCAGGCGTGGACGGATCAATGACTGAAAACAAAACTGACCGTATCGTCGATGTTCCGGGCAATCCGCGTCCTGCCGGTGCGCGCATCGTCTGGTTTGAAGGGGTCGGCGGACGCCGCTTGCGCGCCTGCCTTGCGCCCGCCACGGCAGATACGCCGCGCGGCACCTGCATTGTTTGCCCGGGCCGAACGGAGTTTATCGAGAAATATTTCGAAGTCGCGCGCGAGCTTCAGGCGCGTGGTTTTGCTGTCCTGATCATTGACTGGCCCGGCCAAGGCCTGTCGCAGCGCCTTCTCGAGGATCCGCAAAAGGGACATATCGACCGGTTTGAGACCTTTATGGGCGCGCTGCGCAATGGGCTCGACGCTTTTGAAGAATTGCCGCGGCCTTATGTGTCGCTCGCGCATTCCATGGGCGGTGCCATTGCGCTTGCCGCGATTGGTCAGGGATTGGTCAAGGTCGAAGCCGCCGCTTTCTGCGCGCCGATGTGGGGTCTGCCGCTCGGCCGCGTCCAGCGCTACTTTATCTGGGCCATGCGGGTCATGGGACGGTCTGATGATTTCGCCCAGAAACCGGGACCGCCTGAGCGGTTTGAGGACAATGTCGTCACCCATGATGAGGCGCATTGGCAGCTGAACAAGGACCTGACAGACGCGGCGCCGGAGCTGTCACTCGGCCCCGTGACCTGGGGCTGGCTCGGCGCGTCGCTGGATATTTTCGGCCGCATCAACAAGCCGGAAACCCTGCGCGCAATCGATATTCCAATCTTCGTCGCCAGCGCTGCCGATGAGAAACTCGTCGACAATCGCGCGCACGCGCACGTGGCCAGCCATCTGCCCAAGTGCGAGCACATCACCGTCGATGGGGCGATGCACGAGATTCTGATGGAAAAACCCGAGAGACGGGCCGAATACTGGGCCGGTTTTGACCGGATGCTTGCGCGCGCAGGTATTTAGAGGCACCTGCGCGGCGTCGGCTCATGCATCAATGCGCATTTGCCTCAGATTGTAGCTGTATATAGCGCTCGATCCCGATCCGTTCGATCAGGTCGAACTGAGTCTCGATATAGTCGACATGCTCTTCCTCATTGTGGAGGATCTTGCCGAAGAGATCGCGGCTGACATAGTCGCGCACTTTTTCACAATGCTCCATCGCGTCGCGCAAAAGTGGAATGGCGTCTTCTTCCAGCTTCAGGTCGCAGCCAAGGATTTCCTCAACTGTCTCACCGATGCGAAGCTTGCCGAGGTCCTGAAGGTTGGGGAGACCACCCAGGAAAAGAATCCGCTCAATCAGCCAGTCGGCGTGATTCATCTCTTCGATGGATTCCTTGTACTCATAGTCTCCAAGCTTGCTGACGCCCCAATCCTTTAGCATTCGCGAGTGCAGGAAATACTGGTTGATCGCTGTCAGCTCGTTCTTCAGCGCCTGGTTGAGAAATTCGATGACCTTCGCGTCGCCTTTCATGGGACTACTCCGTAAAACTACCTATGACCCTAAATAGCTTTGAGTCGGCACATTTCAACTATTTTATCCAATAAAATCAATTCATTATGATAGTGCGAAGCATTTGCAAGGCGACTGAAAATCAGTCTCATCTGGTCGCCAGGCAATAGGTCAAAGATATCCGGTGACTAAGCCCTCTATCACTCAGCCAGAGCCGCTTGCCGCATCGCGTAGATTTCATCGAGGTCATCGTCCATGGCGATCGCCATCATAACCACACTATCGATGGATTTCAGGAACCAGTCCTGATCGATTTTCTCAAAATCATCGCTGGGCTTGTGATAATCGACATGATCCTCGACGCCGAAATAGATGTGCGGGATGCCGGCCCTGAAGAAGGCAGCGTGGTCGGAAAGCAGGGTCCAGTCGTCGCGCGCTTCGCCCTCATCGAAGCCCATTTCGATCTGCACTGGCGCGGTTTCAGCGACGGCGGAAACAATCGGTTTCATCTCCGGCCAGTGCGAGGTGCCTGAGGCCCAGAGCTTGCCATTATCGCCGCGCGCAAGCATGTCGAAATTCATGTTCAGGGCGACAGTCTCCAGGGGCACGGACGGGTTGGCGATGAAAGCGATTGAACCGCCGAGGCCATCTTCCTCCGCGTCGAAAGCCAGGAATGCAATGTCGTGTTTCGGGGGGTTTTCAGCGAAATACTCTGCCGCGGCCAGCAGTCCGACGACGCCGGACGCGTTATCGTCTGCGCCATTGTAGATTTCACCCTCGATCTCGCCGACATGGTCGTAATGCGCAGTGATGATCATTGATAGGGCGCTGCCTGTGGTGCCTTCAACGCGGCCGAGAATGTTCACGCCACTCTTTGGCACCTCCGCCTCTTCGAACGGTCCATAGCTGAAGGGCACTTCATATCCATTCCCCACTGGAATTATCCCGAGCGCCTCGAACCGTTCGACAATCATGGCCCGGGCCAGGGCGTTTTCCTCTGTCCCGACTTTGCGCCCCTTCATATTGTCAGCGCTAAGCGCTTCGAGCATCTCAATTGCGGGCTCTGGCGCAAAATGGGCAGGCTCATAGCCCGCACGACCGCCGCACGCCGCCAGACTGACTACGAGACCGACCGCAAGACAGGCGCTCGCGCCCAATTTAGAATAGACCATGGATTTTCCTCAGGACACGCGCCAGATGGTGACATCATGGCAGAGTTGTTTGCCCTGAGCTTATGCCATCAGGAAGTCGCGTTTGCCAATCTCTACACCCTGGTGACGCAGCAGCGCAAAAGCAATGGATGCGTGAAAGTGCATGTTCGGGAGGACAAAGGTCGACAAATATTGGCGTCCTTCCCAATTCACGGTCATCTGGCCAAGCGGGATCTCCATCACCGTGCGCTCGCGGGCATTCAGGTCCTCGTCGTCAACGTCCTGCACGAACTGATTGCACTTCTCGATGCGCTCCAGGAGTTCATCCACCGTGGTTTCGGTGTCTGGAAAGCTCGGCATGTCGAGCCCAGCGATGCGCGCGGCCGCTCGCGCCGGCGTTTCAGCCGCCATCTGATACTGGTTCAGGAGCGGCAGCATGTCCGGAAACAGTCGCGCCGACAACAGGACGGACTCGTCTACCCCTTTGTCGATCGCGTATTCGCGGCCTTTCTTCAACGTACTCGCCATCGCCGGCAGGATTTGCCCGGTCGCTGATTTCAGCATGAAAGAGATTGTGTCGCCCATCGTTTTGTCTCCAATTTCCCGACAAGTTCGCAAATTGGGGCTGACAGGCGATTTCACCAGAAAAAAAGTTTGATCCAATGCGATTAAGTCCGCGTAAGCCTTAGCAGAGAGAGCAATCTCTCGTCGCCGGGGCTGGCTCAAACGTTTCCTCCCTCCCAGTTTTTGCTGGCCCGGCGACCTACCTCTGGTCCATCGGAACAATGTGCGCTTCGGCCATATATTCGATGGACCGCATTTCATGTAACCGGCTTGCGGTGCGCTGAAACTCGAAACTCCCATCACCATCTGGATAGAGCTGCTCTGGTTCAGCGGCGGCGCTCGCGACCAGTTTGACTTTCGCCTCGTACAGCGTGTCGATCAGGGTCACAAAACGCGCGGCCTCGTTTCGTTTGGCCGGGCTGAGTGTCGGAATATCCTGCAACAAGATCGTGTGAAACATGGCGGCGATGGCGCGGTAATCCTCAGCCCAGAGCGGGCGGGCGCAGAGCTCGTCAAACGTGAACCGCGCGACCCCGGCAGCCTCTCGCTCCACTGGCAGCTTCCGTCCCTTGATGGTCAGCATGCAGCTTTGCGGCGTCGCGCCTAGCGTCAAGCGATCAAAGGCCTGATCAAGCGCCTGTGCCCCCTCATCGATTGAATACCAGACCGGCGCCTCGGTCAGGCGCTCCAGTCGATAATCGCGCTCAGAGGCGAGCTCGAACACCTCGTTCTGCTGTTTCAGGAGATCGATAAAGGGCAGGAACAGGTGCCGGTTGAGCCCGTCCTTGTAGAGCTCATCCGGGTGACGGTTGGAGGTTGCCACGACGGTAACGCCGCGCTTGAACAGGTCCTCGAACAGGCCGGCGAGGATCATCGCGTCGGCGATCTGCGTCACCTGGAACTCATCAAAGCAGATCAGCCGCGCTTCGGACGCAAATTGCTTCGCGACCGGAAAGATCGGGTTCGAAACGTCCTTGCGTTTTCGAGCCGTGTTGAGACGGTCCTGCACCCTGCCCATGAATTCGTGAAAGTGGACGCGCATCGCTTTTACAGGCGCCTGAGCGTAGAACAGGTCCATCAGCATGGATTTCCCACGTCCGACCCCGCCCCAGAGATACAGTCCTTGCACAGATTTTGGCTTTGAGAACCAGCCACCGTTTCCTGCGCTTTGGAGGCGCAGGAGCAATGCGTCCAGCTTCTCTGCTGCCTCGATTTGAGCGGTGTCACGGCTCAGGCTGCCCGACTTGATCCGCTCATTCAGCGTTTCGGAAATTGCCCCCAACGCTCAGCCCCCTCCCAGCGCCCGGCTGACCTGCTGCGAGAAGTTGGACAGAGCGGCGGGTTGCACCGCGATCGTCACCAGAATGCCCGCCAGCGCGCCGCCCAGGTGCGCTTCGTGGCCAATCGTCTTATTGTCTCTCTGCGCGAGGATGGCGCTGACGACCACAAACAGGATTCCGAGCACCACTGCAGGCATGAAAAAAGGGATGGGAAAGATCATGAGCGGTTCGAACGGGCGAAACAGAATGAAACTCATGACAATGCCGGACGTCGCCCCGGAGGCACCGAGCGCCCGGTAAGACGGCTTGGATTTGTTCTCCAGAAGCGCCCAGGCATTTCCGCCAAGCAGAGCGGCGAAATAGATGATCAGATAGGATATCGGTCCGACCACCTGCTCAATAAAGCCGCCAAACATGAAAAGCACGTACATGTTGACGAAAAGATGCAGAATGCCGCCATGAAGGAAGCCGCTGGTGACCATGCGATGCCACTCTTTCTGCTCCAGAATGGGTCCGACATGAAACAGGTTTCGCGCCATGAAAGGCGGATTAGACAGGGCAATCAGACTGGCGATCACATTGCCTGCAATCAGCAATGCGGTCACCGGTATGGTCAGCAATTGTTCCATATGAAGGCCCTAGTCTATCCGGCGCGGCGATGCATCAGGTTTTCTCAAAGAAGTTCGCCATAAAGGTCAGGCCGCCGGTCCCTGAAAAAGCCCCAAGCCGCACGCTCGCGATCAACCTCGTCGAGATCGAACGTTGCCGTGATGACGCCTTCCTGGGTGCGATCCATATCCGCGACGATTTCGCCGACATGATCGCTGATAAAGCTTTTGCCGTAAAAGACCTGTCCGTCCTCATCACCGACACGATTGGCGGCGACCACGGGGATGACATTGCTGACGGCATGTCCCTGCATGGCGCGGCGCCAGCGCGCTGCGGTGTCCAGCGAGGCGTCCTGAGGCTCAGCCCCGATAGCAGTTGGATAGAGTAAAACATCCGCGCCCATCAAGGCCATCGCGCGCGCCGCTTCCGGGAACCACTGGTCCCAGCAAATGCCGACGCCAACGCGCCCTTTTTGCGTGTCCCAGACCTTGAAGCCCGTATTGCCCGGGCGGAAATAGAACTTTTCCTGATAGCCCGGGCCATCCGGGATATGACTCTTGCGATAAACCCCAAGCGCTGTGCCATCTGCGTCGATCATGACAACAGAATTATAATATTCAGGCCCATCCTTTTCGAATATCGACACCGGAATGACGACGCCTAATTCTTGGGCCAGGGATTGCATCTGGGTCACCGCAGGATGGTCCTGCCACCTCTCGGCCGAAGCAAAATGCTGCTCTTCCTGGGACTTGCAGAAATAGTGATCGCAAAACAGTTCTGAAGGCAGGATGATTTCCCCGCCCTGCGCAGCGGCCTCGCGAACGCCATTGCTAACGCGAGAAATGTTCTCCGCGATATCGCCTTTCACAAACGACAATTGGAGTGCGGCGACGCTGAGTTTTCGGCTCATGATTTTATGTCCTCAAATCGGGGCACCTGCTGCGTCATGCAATGGAACGCCCCGCCGCCGGTCAGGATACTGCCAGCCTGGAGTGCAACGATATTATGCTCTGGCAGGATCTCTTCAAGCGCCGCGACTGCTTCCGGTGCATAGCGCGTTTCGTAGACAGGTAGAAACACGGTGCCATTGCTGATCAGGAAATTCATATGGCTCGCGGGCATGGCCGCGCCTTCGCCGTCCTCTATGAGACCTGGGGACGGGATCGTGTGGACCTCGAGGCCCGCATCGGACAGCGTACGCTGGATGCGCGCCAGCACCTCGCGATTGGGATCGTTCTCTCCTGAGGGGCGCTGGCAGACGACACGGCCCGGTCCGACAAATCGCGCAATATTGTCAATGTGCCCGTCCGTATGGTCATTGCGCAGGCCTTCATCCAGCCAGATGACATGATCTACACCCAACGCCTGCTTTAGTTCCTGCTCGGCAATCGCCTGCGTCCAACCGGCATTACGGTTTGGATTGAGCGCGCATTGGCGGGTCGTCAGCAATCGCCCGGCACCATCCAGATCAATGGCGCCGCCCTCAAGAACGAACTCAAAACTGCGCAGCGGGACCTGTTCGACAGTGGCAATCGCGCTCGCGGTCTCTGTGTCGCCCGGCATGACATATTTTCCGCCCCAGCCATTGAAGCGGAACCGAAGCGCTGCGGAGGCCCCATCGCGGCGGGCGAGGATTGGCCCGGTGTCTCGCAGCCAGATATCTCCGGCGAGCACGGTATGCAGTTCCACGCGGCCAGTTTCGATTCGATCATCAAGTGCCAGCCAGGCGCTGGTATAGGCGTCTCTTGAGCCACAGGCGATGCGAACCGGCGTCGTCTCGCTCAGCGCCCGCACAAAGGCCGTGATCTCGCGCCGCGCGCCTTCGAACGCCGCGCCCCACTCCCCGCGCAGATGCGGCCAGCCGACCCAGACGGCAGACTGCGACGCCCATTCCGGCGGAACATATATGCGATCCTGCATCATCGCGGCGCGTGTGCCATAGCTTGCCACCAAGTTCAAAGAAAAAGGGCGGCCCATACCGAGCCGCCCTCTTAAGATCGTATTGGATCAGAGCTTAGAACTCGTAACGCAGTCCGAAGCGAACCGACCAGAGCGAGGCTTCACCGATCCGGGACTCCGCGTCCTGGGTCAGCTGTCCGGTCACCGGGTCTGCTTCCACGGTCGGCGGGAAGTCCGGCACACGCAAGACACCCCACTCGTCGTTGATCATGTTTGTGAAGTTGTCGATCACGACGAAGGCTGAAGAGCGGTCATCTGGACGCAGGCCCGGGAATTCTTGCTCAAAGCGCAGATCGACCTTGGAGAACCAGGATCCATCTTCGCCGTTGCGCTCAGCGCCTGGGATCAGAACGCCTTGGGGATCAACGAATGGGTTGAACCCGAACGCGCCGCTACCCTGATCATTGCGGATCAGAGAGTAAGGCTGACCCGAACGTGCTGTACCAAATGCCGAGACAGTGGTCGCATATTCACCGAAGAACTCTTTCTCATAGTTCGCGAGGATCGTGAAACGGTGAGAAATGTTATAGTCCGATGTCGACAGGAGGTCTTCCTGCGGGTTGGTATACGCGCGGTTATTGTAGTTCGAGAAAGCGACTGACGACGTCATTGGCTGAACGTCTTCGGCATCATTGTAAGCATAGCCGAATGCCCAGTCGAACCCATTGTCATACTCTTTCGCGATGCTGATCGACGCCGTCAGAGAGCGATTGCCCACATTTGAGTTGGTCAGCACGAAAGAAGCGTCACGTACGCTGGAGAACTGAGGAATTCCCAATGAATTTTCGCCATTTGGTACGAGATCGCCACGCAAAATCATCGCTGAGTTGCTGCTCTTTGAGTAAAGAACATCCGCATTCACGACGTATTCGCCGCCGAGGAAATTGTTGGCTGCGATGTTTGGATACCAAGTTGCGCCAAGCGCGAACTTCCACTCAGACGGAATTTCGAAATCAGGATCAAGATAGTTGATCTCAAAGTTCGAACCCTGTCCGGTTGCAACAGCATCGGCGAGCACTTGTGGCACACACCAGCCAGGTCCGACCGGTACACCGTCTTCACACATGGTGTAAGGAACGTTGAAGAGTGAAGTTACACCGTCCTCGAGACCAAATGCACCACCATCCTGGCCAAACTGCAGAACATTGTTGTTCGAGTAATTGTTCGAGAGCCAGACATTCGGGTCACCACCAGAGTACAAGCCAAATCCACCGCGAACGTCCAAAGTATCGCTGGCGTCCCAGGTGAAGGCGAAACGCGGCTGGAACAGACCTTCGCCATCCAGTGTTTGGCCATTGGTGAAGCCGTAGCTGGCGAGGAAGCCTGGGTTAGTCACTGGAGCATCGTCGGTTTCCCACCAATCGTAGCGGACGCCAAGGATTACGCTGACGGCATCAGTGATATCGAATTCGTCCTGAATATACGCCGTGTTTACTGCGTAGCCCCAGTCAGCAGCGGCATCGTTCGGATTACCAGATGGGGCGTTGTTGTAGTTCACGTTGTCGGCGAGACCGAGTTCGAAGTTCACAATTGCTGGGTCACGCGTGTCGTTAGGAT
The DNA here is from genome assembly GCA_041984335.1 of Henriciella sp. Lineage (GTDB taxonomy): Bacteria > Pseudomonadota > Alphaproteobacteria > Caulobacterales > Hyphomonadaceae > Henriciella. The sequence continues at coordinate 429,282 of JBHIYI010000002.1, forward strand.
CAACAACGGCCGGGTTCCGGTCAAAGTCAATTTCAGTTTGGGTATGCTGAATGAACAGGTTGAAGACATCGAGTTCTTCGCGCTCATAGCCAAATGTGATGGCGTGATCGTTCAACTGGTAGAAGCCTTTGAACGCCATGTTGAGGATGCTGTAGTCGAGCTTGTTGGACTGACGCGAGTCGTCTCCACCAATGTAGACATCGACATCGTCGGTTTCGATCGTGATTTCACCGAATTGAGTGCCGCCTACAGAGATTTGGCGGTTGTCCAACTCAACGTAACCAAGACGCAGCTCAGTTGAGAAGTTATCGGTCCAGTCGCTGTACAAGAAGCCAACATACTGGTTCAGCTCGGCGCCACGCTCATAAAGGTGGTTTGAGAATTCGAACTCGTCGAGGTCGCCGTCGGATTCAGTGAAATTGAATCCGTCATTATAGTTATAGGTAAACGCCGCACGGTGTTGTTCGTTGATGTTCCAGTCGAGTTTGACGAGGAGTTTTTCGTCTTCGACGTCGAGGCTGCTCGGGATTTCGCCTACATCGTAGCCATATACGTCAAGTGCGATGCGAGCGATCTCATCAAGTTCGGCTTGAGTAATATCGACTTCATTGATCGCGCCGGACCCAATTGGTCCACGGTCGAAAGTATTCGCGCCTTCGAGCTTTTCGTACGCAACCGAGAAGAAAAGCGTGTCTTTGATGATCGGACCTGCGATCTGCGCACCATAGCGATACTCGTCAAATGGATTGGCGCGGATGCTGCTTCCTTCGAGCGTGTCGCCCTGGAAGTCGTCTGATGTGTAGTCGATGAAGGCAGAGCCGTGGAATTCGTTGGTACCGGACTTGGTCACGGCGTTGATGTTACAAGCTGTGAAGCCACCATACTCAACGTCGAACGGAGACAGCTCAACGGCTACCTGCTCAATAGAGTCGAACGGGAAGGGCTGACGCTCAGTCGGGTAACCATTTGAGTTCAGGCCAAACCCGTCATTCAAACGCACGCCGTCAAGCGTGAGAGAGTTGAAACGTGGGTTCTTACCACCGCACTGAACCGGGTTGATGGCACCGCGGCTCTCATCAACGTAAATCCGCGGGTCAATTCGCAGAACGTCGGTAATGTTCCGGTTGATGGTCGGCGCACTTTCGAGCGTTTCGAGACCGAAAGTTGCGTTCGGGCCAACGGCCGTCTGGATAAGATCCGTCGCGGACGCTGTGACAACGATCGTGTCGAGCGTGCGGTCTGCGTCGGCAGACAGGGAGAAACTCAGGTTTGTCGTGTCGCCCAGAACCAGTGGAACATTTTCCACTTGCTGGCTTTGCAGCTCATCTGCTGACACCGTAACTGTATAAGTCGCTGAAATCGGCAGGTTGCGGATCGCATACGCGCCGGAATCGCTGGTCGTCGTCGATCGCGTCAGGCCTGTCTGCGTGTCTCGGATGGTGACCGTCGCACCACTAACTGCGGCGCCCGCATCATTGGTTACAGTACCGCGTACTTCAGAAGTCGTGACCTGGGCCTCAGCCGGAGCGACGATTGCTGCGGTCATGATGGAGGCGGCGGCCACACCTGATAGGAGTTTCCAGTTGGACATGAGTTTCCCCTCAATTTGTCACTAAAGCAGGCTGAGCAGGATGCTCACTGCACTACTGAGCGACCCACTATTTGCGCGTGATTACAGAAATGTGACAGTCCTGTTAGACTCCTGTGACATTGCTGAATCAGACAGTTGGCATTGCAAATAAGCCACACATGCGGCGAAGGGTTTATGTCTGCGCGCAGGCGGCTTAATGGGAGTTCATGGCGCAAAAAGCTTTTCTCGCTGATTCAACGTCCAGGCTTGCAATCGGAATAATTGCGGGGCTTCTGGCGATGCGGCTCTTGCTAGTGGTGCTATCTCCGCTCGAACTCTACGCCGATGAAGCCCAGTATTGGCGGTGGGGTCAGAGTCTCGAATGGGGCTATTACTCGAAACCGCCAATGATCGCCTGGATGATCCATTTATCGACGGCAATGTTCGGCGATTCGGAGGCCGCGATCCGATTCTTCGCGCCGGTCTTTCACGCAGTATCGGCGCTCTTCCTGTTCCTTCTGGCGCGACGCCTGTTCGGCAATTGGGCAGGCCTGATCACGGTCCTCACCTATCTGTTCATGCCCGGCATTGTCCTGTCATCAGGAGTCATCTCGACAGATGGCGTCCTGTTTCCGTTCTGGAGCATCGGACTCTATCTGCTCTGGCGCTTGCGGGAAGACGATTTGGGCTGGATTGGAAGCGTCGCGCTTGGATTGGTGATTGGTGCAGGCTTCCTGTCCAAGTACGCGATGCTCTATTTCGCGATCGGGATCGCGCTCTGCGCCCTATTTGATCGCGACACACGCGCTGCGGTTCTCAGTCGAAAGGGGATTGTGGCACTGGTGATTGCCGCCCTGGTTTTCGCGCCGCATCTGGTTTGGAATGCGGCAAATGACTTCAAGACCGTCAGCCATACGGTCGACAATGCAAACCTGGGCGGGCAGCTGTTCAATCTGGAGAACCTGCCGAAATTCCTGGGCGACCAGATGGGCGTGTTCGGGCCTGTCAGTTTCGCAGCGCTCCTTGTGGGGCTCGCCTTCCTGCGTCCGCGCCGAGACCTCGCTGATCTTGGCGATGCGGCGCATGCGCAGCGAACCAAAGAGACCTGGCTCGCCTGCTTCATTGTGCCAGTGCTCCTGATCATCGCGTTCCAGGCTGTGCTGTCCCGCGCGCATGCCAACTGGGCAGCCACGGCCTATCCGGCGGCAAGCGTCTGGATGGGTGGGTTTCTGTTACGCGCCAGTGGCTGGCGGCTGGCATTCTGGTCAGGGTTGGCATTTCAGGCTGTCATCGGCGTTCTGGCGACGGTGCTGGCGCTCGGACCGCCCAGCTGGACCGCCGCTATCGGGCGAGACAATGACCTGAAACGCGTGCGCGGCTGGCAGGACCTGTCCGCTCAATTGGCGCGCGAGGTGGAGCGGCTCCAGCCAAGCGCGATCCTGGTCGATGAGCGCGAGGTCTGGCACGGTCTGGATTATTATCTCAAGGACCAGATCGACACACCGCTGATCATGTGGCGTTATAATCCCGGTCCGAAGAGTTTTGCCGAAACCGTTGATCTCGCAGACCTGGATCATAGCCGCGTTCTGGTGGCGAGCTATCGATCAAATCTGCGTCCGCACATTCAGGCGGATTTCGCAAACTGGCAGCCAGAAGGCGCCGTTTCCGTCGACCTCGGTCATCGCTCGAATGGCTGTCCGATCCAGCGCGAACTCAGGCTGTATATCGCCGGCGATTATGCTCCCTTGCCCCGCACCGCAGAATGGACGCAGGCCTTCCAGATTGACGATGGTGACGGAAATCTTGTTGATCGTCATATTGACCGCCCCGAACGCTGCCCCAAATAGCTCGTCTTCCTTCAAAAACGATCCCATAAGCTTCCCTCATGGCCATCCTGAAAGCCATTCTCGGCCCGACAAATACGGGCAAGACCCATTATGCGCTCGATCGCATGCTGGGTCATGCAACGGGCATGATCGGCCTGCCTCTGCGCCTGCTGGCGCGCGAAGTGTATGACCGCGTGGTCGAGATGAAGGGCGAACGCGCGGTCGCGCTTGTCACCGGCGAGGAACGTATCGTGCCGGATCATGCGCGCTATTGGGTCTGTACGGTCGAGTCGATGCCGATAGACGTCCGCGTGGAATTCCTCGCGATTGACGAGATCCAGATCGCTGAAGACGAGGATCGTGGTCACGTGTTCACGGACAGGATCCTCAATGCACGCGGGACACAGGAAACCCTCCTTCTCGGCTCTGAAACCATGCGCGATGTCTTGCGCGAGCTCGACTTTGACATCGCAACAGATGTGCGGGAGCGCTTCTCAACCCTGTCTTATGTCGGTCAAAAGAAGATTACCAAACTCCCCAAACGGTCAGCTATCGTCGCCTTCAGTGCCGACAAGGTCTATGCGATTGCCGAAGTGTTGCGGCGCCAGAAAGGTGGCTGCGCTGTGGTCATGGGCGGACTCAGCCCGCGCACCCGAAATGCCCAGGTTGAGCTCTACCAATCGGGCGAGGTCGACTATCTCGTCGCGACGGATGCGATCGGGATGGGTCTGAACCTGGATGTCGACCGGATTGCCTTCGCCGGGCGATCCAAGTTTGACGGCCGGCGTCATCGCTGGCTCAGCAATGCGGAACTCGGCCAGATTGCGGGACGCGCGGGTCGGTTCAGGGATGATGGCGTATTCGGTGAAACCAATGATTGTCCGCCATTCGAGGAAGAGCTTATTCGCGCCATCGAAGATCACCGCTATGATCCCGTCACGGATTTGTCGTGGCGCAATAGCGATCTCGACTATCGCTCGATCAAGACGCTGATCGCCAGCCTCGCTCGCCCCAGCCCGCGCCAGTGTTTGCGACAAAATCCGCATGGTCTGGATGAGTGGGTGCTGCGCAGAATGGCCGAAGACAGTGCGATTGGTCCGGATATTCGCGGCGAACGGAAAGTCCGTCGCCTTTGGGACCTCGCCCGCTTGCCCGATTTTCGCAAGGCGGGCCATGAAGGCCATGGTCGCCTGGTGCTTGGGCTTGCTGAAACCCTGTCTGATCCTGACGCCCGTCTCGGTGATACGGCGATGGATGAGCGTTTGAAAGCGTTGGACGTCTCGATCGGAGATATCGGCCTGCTGCAACAGCGCCTGGCGATGATCCGAACCTGGACTTACGCAAGTTTCAGACAGGACTGGGTTGAAAATCCCGCCTATTGGCGCGAAAGAACCCGGGATGTTGAAGATCGCTTGTCTGATGCGCTACACGACGCGCTGACGCAGCGTTTTGTTGATCGCAGAACAACCGCCCTGATTGCAGGGCTGAAAAGGGAAGACCTCTTGAGCACCGAAGTATCCGATACCGGAGAAGTGACGATAGAAGGCCACGTCGTTGGCAAACTGGTGGGTTTGACGTTCGAACCAGATGCCAGTGCGTCTGAGCTTGAGGGCAAAACCCTGCGCCACGCCGCGATGCAGGCGCTCGAACCTGTGATTGCCGAGCGTCTCAAAGCGCTCGCCGGGGCACCAGAAGCTGCGCTGACGATTAATGACGCGTCGCAAATCGTCTGGAACGACGCCCCGATCGCGCAGCTTGTGTCAGGTCCCCATTGGCTCGCCCCTTCAGCGAAGCTGCTCGGCGGGCAGGATGCAGAGCAGCACCAGCAGGATGCTGCCACATCACGGGTCAATGAATGGCTCGGAGCGGAAATCGAAAGACGCCTGCCGACGCATTTCAAGCTCAAGTTCTCAGGAGACGATTCCGGCCTGGACGGTCTGGCGCGCGGCCTTGCCTTCCGCCTGGTCGAAAGCGGCGCCGCCTGCGACTTGCGCGGCGAAGATCGCGCGCTTCTGCCGGGTCCGGAAGACCGCACCAAACTGAAAGAAGCGGGCATTCGCTCTGGCCGCATCGCAGCGCATGTGCCGGACGCCCAGAAGCCCGCAGCACAGAAAATGATCGCGATCCTGCTCTCACTCTTCGACGGACGCGCGCGGCAAATCGCTCCCGAGGGGGCTGGCAGTTTCGAACTCGACGGCAGCTGGCCGGATGAGGATCTCGCGGCCCAGGGCTATCTTCGCTTTGGCAAACGCGCGGTCCGCGCCGATCTCGCCGAGCGTCTGGGCTGGGAGCTGTCTAAGCGCCGCAAGGAAGCCGATCAGGCCAAGTTCGCCATTCCACCAGAACTCGCCTCTATGGTTTCGTGCCCTTTGGAGGACTTTCACAATGTTCTCAAAGGATTTCGGATTGCTCCGGCTGAAAAAGATCCTGAGAACGGCACAGTGACTCTTTGGCGGTTCCAGTCGAAGGCGCACGTCGAAGCGCAGGAACAGCGCCGCGCTGCGCGGAAGGACGCCCGAAACAATCAACGCAAAGGCGGACCGCGCAAGAAGCAGGGCCAGGCGTCTGGCAGGCCGCGGCACCAGAATCAAAATCGCCGACCCGCGCGCCGCGAACCCGACCCAAACAGTCCTTTCGCCGCGCTCGCGGCCTTGTTGCCTGAGAAACAAAAATCGCCGCCGAAAAAGCGCAAGCCAAAGAAATCCAAACCTGCCGCCAAGCCTGAGCCCAAGCCGGCTGCCTCTGAATCAGAGGCTCCAGCGGCGCAAGCCCCTGTGGCGGATGGCAACGCGGCGAATGAGTGACGCGGCAGCCGACGATGTTCGCGTCGATATCTGGCTCTGGCGGGCAAGGTTCTTCAAGACCCGGGCGCTGGCGACCGATTATGTCACGCGCAAGGGCATCCGCATCACGCGCAATGGCCAGACGCGAAAATCAGGCAAGGCCGGGCAGCGGGTCAGCCCTGGCGATATCCTGACTTTCTACAAAGCAAAAGCCATCGAGACGGTTGAGGTGCTGCAGATTGGCGAACGGCGGGGCCCCGCTACGGAAGCGCAGACTCTTTACAGACGCATCAACGCCAGCGCATAAGGCTTGCCATGGCAGGTTTTTTCTCTCGATTGTTTGGCGGATCGCGCCCCGAACCTCCGGTGCGCGACCTAGATCCTTATGAAGCTGCAGCGGCGCTGCTTGTCGAAGCGGCACTTGTGGACGGTGTCTACGCGAATCTCGAAAGCGACATGATCGCTGAAATTCTGGTAACGAGCTTTGATATGAGCGCCGATCGCGCGGATGACGTCCTGCAACGCGGCGAACTGCTCGCCGAGGAAGCGACCGACACGCACGCCCTGACCCGGCATGTCAAAGCCCTATCTGAGGCCCAGCGGGCCAGCGTGATCGAGGGCCTGTACCGGGTTTCGTTCGCTGACGGCGAGGCTTGCAAATACGAGGAATCCTTCATTCGGCATGTAGCCAGCCTTTTGCATGTTGATGATGTCACCCGTGCACACGCAAAAAAGAGAGCAGAACTAAACGCTCCGTGACAGTCAGGTGCATTGACTTGTTATATCTCCGAAGCCATGTGCTGCGCTGCACGATCGAATACAGAGCTGTTGAATGACCTATATCGTTTTGGATGCCTGCATCCGTTGCAAATATATGGACTGCGTTGAAGTTTGCCCCGTGGATTGTTTCTACGAGGGTGAGAACATGCTCGTGATTCACCCGGATGAGTGCATTGATTGCGGCGTCTGTGAGCCGGAATGTCCGGTCGAGGCGATCAAGCCCGATACTGAAGACGATCCGGACGCCAAATGGCTGAAACTCAACACAGAGTATTCAAAGGTCTGGCCGAACATCACGCGGATGAAAGAACCGCCGGCTGATCGCGAAGAATTCGCGCAAAAGACCAATAAGCTCGCAGAGTTTTTCAGCCCAAACCCTGGCGAAGGCGACTAGCCCATCATTCTCCCGGAATATTGACGGTCGGACCATTAGGTCTGAACAATGGTCCATGCATTTTGGAGTCGGGGATTGATATGAAACTTTTTGCAGCCGCCCTCACCGCGTTCTTGTTGGCTGGATGCGTCACCGTAAACGCAACGGATGTCACAACGCGCGTCAACGCCCTTCCGAGCGACACTGAAGCGATGGCGATCGTGCAGGCCCGCAATACCTATTATGAGCAGCTCGTTGCGCAGCAGGATGTCGACGGACTGATCGCGCTACACACGGAAGACTATGCTATCTTCCGGCCCGGTCGCGCCAATGTCGAAGGCGCCGCAGCGCATCGCGCCTATTGGGAAACCGCCTTCGAGACCATGAACGGCCTCAGCATTGATGAGAAAACGGTTTTCTTTGCCGGTCCGGACACAATCATTTCTCACGACTTCTATCAAACCTATGCCGATGGAGATGCGATAGGCGGTGGGCAGTCTGTGATTGTCTGGAAGAAAATCGACGACACCTGGCTGGTTCACTGGGAAATGTTCAACTAGGGCTCGAGCCCCGCGATCACCAGGCGATCACCCATCATATACTGAACAAGGTCGCTATAACTCAGCACGAGCGTGACCGCCATGGCGGCAATGGCGAGCCAGAGCCAGCGACCGAACCAGGTCTTCGAAACCGTCGCGGTGCCCTGCAGTGATGCCATGTAAAACACGGTCGGGGTCCAGAACAGGATTTGCCCGACCCCGATAATACGGGTGAACCCGAACTGACTGTAGACAAGTAGCGTCATCGCGAGGCCCATCAGAACACCAAAGACAATGGCGCGCGCTTCATGGCGAAACAGGCCAAACAGGATCGAGATCGACAGCGTTCCTCCCAGCACCTGGAGCCAGATGAGCTTCCATTCCGGGCTGCGGGTCAGCACGTCCTGGTAAAATCGCTCGAAAATTTCCATTCCGCCCTCCCCCAACCGAATGTCATTTTGCGAACAGCTGCTTGATATCCGCAAAGGCTTTCAACTCGATCGCATTGCCGGATGGATCGCAGAAGAACATGGTCGCCTGCTCACCGGGTTCGCCCCTGAAGCGCACATAAGGCTCGATCACGAAATCGACCCGGTCGGTCAGTCGCTCCGCCAGCCGCGTCCAGCTTTCCATATCGAGGACAAGGCCGAAATGCCGGACCGGAACCTGTTTTCCGTCCACATCCGATTTTTGCGCGTCTGCACATTCCTCCGGCGCAAGATGGGCGACGATCTGATGGCCGAAAAAATCAAAATCGACCCAATGGTCGCTCGACCGCCCCTCCAGGCAGCCGAGTAAGCCGCCATAAAAGTCACGCGCTGCGTTCAGATCATGGACAGGAAAGGCAAGGTGAAATGGCGGCATCCCCAATCCTGTAGCAATTGGTACAGTTCTTGTCATCTCGCTTGACGATGCGCCTTACCCGGCCTGGCTGGGGCGTTTTAATGCGCCGGATAGTCGACGGTCATGAAATCCCGCCATACATCTTCGGTGAGAACAGAGTCGACAACCTGCAGTGCCGCATCCTCCCAAACGTATTCTGAGCGCCCGATTTCAGTTTGCGGGTCGATCCAGATGACCGTCAGCTTGTGATCTTTATAGTGTCCGGAGAGGTCCAGAATCGCTCCGCGGGAATCCTCCCAGACACCGTCAATCTCGCCCTCAATCAGCCGGTATAGGCCGCGCCCGGAAAAAATCGGAGTCGCGCCCGCGGCGGTCGTGATGGAATATTCCTGCACGATATGGTTCGCGCCCAGTCCTTGTTGCCAGCTAGACGTGCAGACGGCCTGTACGCCGCGCATCTCGCACGGCGCTGCCCAGGTTCCGAAGTGACCGAACACTTCGTCCGGTGGCAGATCTGACTGTGCTGGCAATCCGGCCGCAGCACACAGGATCGCCAAGACCGAAAGTTTTGAATGAATCATCTGAAATCTCCTCCTCGAGATGGATCGGGAAGCACCCCGTACCATCAAGACGATTGAGGCGCGGCGATCCTGACTCAGCCGTTTGGCAACCTCGAAAAGGAAATCCGGCAAAACCGTTTCCGCATCGCGCCGGATCATTGAGCTGAGCGGCGCGCTCCAAGGTCCAGGTGCCGCCCACTCACAACGCCGCTAGGGCGCGCAATTGCCTTCCCACTGGATGTGCATGCCGTACACGTCCCGGCCTGGAAGATTGTAGTCGATCAGGACCGGCTTGTCCGCCGCCGCTGCGCGTTCCAGCGTGGTCAGGACGCGGTCCCAGCGATTGGTCTCGCCCGTCGTCGCAATCGGTACCGGCGCGCCGGTTGGCAGGTGACGGATCGCATCGGCCTCGAAATTGAAGCGCTGGTCGCCCGATGACGTGTTCAGCACGAACATTGTCGCGATCCGGCTGAGGCCCTGAATATTATAGACCTGATGCTTGATACAGCCGACGGCGCGGCCGGTCCGTGCACCGGTCAGGTCTTTCAGGACGGGTGCCTTGTCGAGCGGCACCTGGATCTCTTGCGGCAATTCAATCTGCGGCACCTGTTGCGGCAAATCCTGCGCCAGCGCCGTCCCGCCAATGCTGAGCGCGGCGATAGCGATCAAATGAAGTTTCATACTGCGTCCCTTTCGTGTGCCCCCAAGCGGTCTGAGTTTACGTGAACGGGCGACAAGGGTCCAGATGGGGCCACGCTCCGCAGTTCATAGCGGGCACCACCCCACCAGGCCCTCATCCTGAGCGAAGTCGAAGGATCGGGGGCCGGGCTTACCAGAGTCCGCGCTTCCCAGAGTCCGTCAGTCCCTGCGCAGGCAGGGACCCATGGACTGGAAGCTTCGATCTGGCTGGCATTTATTGTCTTTGGACACCTGCCTGCGCAGGTGTCCGCGAGTGGGTGTTGTGTGTTTCGGGGAGCCCGCCTCGTCCTTCGACTTCGCTCAGGATGAGGCTCGTTTTGCGCGGGATCAGGCTCTTTCGCTTGAGATGAGGCGCAAAAATGTCCGTAGTCCCGGACTTGATCCGGGACCTTGTGTGATCGGGACTGCACGCCCCCGAGAGAGGTCCCGGGTCGAGCCCGGGACTACGGGTGAGTTGGAGTGCTTGAGCTGATTGTCATCCCGGCCGGAGCGCAGCGGAGAGCCGGGACCCAGCTCTGGTGCACCTTTATCTGGGTCCAGGTTAAGCGCTCACGCGCTTTCCGGGATGACAGCTCAACTCCGGCGCTGCCAACGCAAGTTGGCACCCATGGCGGCTGGCTGAGGTGTGTCCTCGGCCGGTTTCAGCTATATCCTCGTCACCCCTCACTCAGATAAATCTGCGACCCCTTGGTCTTGAACTCGCGGCTCTTTTCTTCCATGCCCTTGCGCGCTTCGTCGGCCTGGCGTTGCAAGTCGGCTTTCTCATTGTCGCTCAGCCCTTCCGCATAATCGCGGACTTCGGCGGTGATCTTCATGGAGCAGAATTTCGGGCCGCACATGGAGCAGAAGTGCGCCACCTTGTGCGCTTCTTTCGGCAAGGTCTGGTCGTGATAGTCGCGCGCCGTCTCCGGATCCAGGGAGAGGTTGAACTGGTCCTCCCAGCGGAACTCAAACCGGGCTCGGCTGAGCGCATCGTCGCGGATCTGCGCCGCCGGATGGCCCTTGGCGAGGTCGGCGGCATGGGCGGCGAGCTTGTAAGTGATAACGCCGACCTTCACATCGTCGCGGTCTGGCAGGCCGAGATGCTCCTTCGGCGTGACATAGCAGAGCATGGCGGTGCCGAACCAGCCAATCAACGCCGCGCCAATGCCTGAGGTGATATGGTCATAGCCCGGCGCAATGTCGGTGGTGAGCGGCCCGAGCGTATAGAACGGGGCCTCGCCGCATTCTTTCAGCTGCTTGTCCATGTTCACCTTGATCTTGTGCATCGGCACATGGCCGGGGCCTTCGATCATCACCTGACAGCCGCGGGCATGGGCGATCCTGGTCAGCTCGCCAAGCGTCTCCAGCTCGGCAAACTGGGCCGCATCATTGGCATCCGCGATCGAGCCAGGACGCAGGCCATCGCCAAGACTGAAGGTCACGTCATAGGCGCGCATGATGTCGCAAATCTCGGCGAAATGGGTGTAGAGGAAGCTCTCTTCATGATGCGCGAGGCACCATTTGGCCATGATCGAGCCGCCGCGCGAGACGATGCCGGTGACGCGGTCTGCGGTGAGGTGGATATAGGCAAGGCGCACGCCGGCATGGATGGTGAAATAGTCGACGCCCTGCTCGCACTGCTCGATCAGCGTGTCGCGATAGACCTCCCAGGTGAGATCCTCGGCGACGCCATTCACTTTTTCCAGAGCCTGATAGATCGGCACGGTGCCAATCGGAACCGGGCTGTTGCGGATGATCCATTCGCGCGTGTTGTGGATGTTGCGCCCGGTCGAGAGGTCCATGACATTGTCAGCGCCCCAGCGCGTCGCCCAGACCATTTTCTCGACCTCTTCCTCGACCGACGAGGCGACAGCGGAATTGCCGATATTGGCATTGATCTTGACCAGGAAGTTGCGGCCAATGATTTGCGGCTCCAGCTCCGGGTGGTTGATATTACTCGGGATCACGGCGCGACCGCGTGCAATCTCGTCGCGGACGAATTCCGGCGTGATGAAAGCCGGGATCTCAGCGCCGAAACTCTCTCCTTGCGCGATCTGGGCCTCAGCATTTTCCAGCTGTTCCTGACGGCCGAGATTCTCCCGCTCGGCGACATAGATCATCTCCTTGGTGATGATCCCGGCCTTGGCATATTCAAACTGGGTGAGCGGTCCGGTGCCGGTGCCGCGCAGGGGCTTGTGACGGACCGGGAATTCGCGGGCGAGATATTTGCCAGTCGCGCCGCCATTGTCTTCCGGCCGGACATCGCGGCCCTCATATGCCTCGACATGCCCGCGCTCCAGAACCCAGTCCGTGCGGTGGCGCGCCAGGCCCTTCTCGACATCGATGGTCACGCTAGGGTCCGAGTACGGCCCCGACGTGTCATAGACCGGGACCGGCGGCTCATTGGCGCTCGGGTGCAGGTCGATCATCCGGCGCGGCACGGACAAGCTTGGGTCGGCCTTGGGATGGGTAAAGACTTTGCGGCTGGATGGTAGCGGGCCAGTGGTGACTTCCGGAGTCTCGAATTCGGACTGGTCGACGGGTTTGTTCATGAGGGGTCTCCAAAATGCGTTGAAGACCCGGGGCGTTTAGCGCTTTGGTTTCCGTTCCTACGCCGGCGCGACCCGGATCAGGTTCTAAGGGTGCTAGGGCGGACCAGCCCCATCTCAGCGCTTCCACACGCGCCCCTCGGATAGTTCAGGTGTAATCCAGACCGTAGCGCTTGGCTACACGCAAATGCTCAGGGCGTTGAGGCGATGTGGCCGAGATGGACGGCCGGGTTGGCGCTGGTCGATCAACATATGAAGCTCAACGAGAAGTTTGATGTCTGAGCGGCTTATAGCATCCTCGCGTGCACCGCGCTGATCCGTATTGGTTCATAGTTCGAGATGATGCTATCGGGACGCTACACCGAGAGTGAGATCGATATGAACGACAAAATAGATTATATTCACTTGGATGGTAATAAAATATCGGGGAACTTAATTATACGTTGTATTTTTAATTATTTGTATTCATATTTGAAATTGAAATATTTGAGAGGATATTTTGACTTTGAGCGCACCTATATTGAAGTGCCTGAGCATTGGCACAGCAGCGCTTATGTTTGCAGTTACAGCGAGTTCCCAAGGCCATATGTGTTCGGGATTTGGGTGCGATGGTGGTGATGGCATCAACGGAAACGGCCCAAATATCTACGCGATCTATGCGGATTTCCACATTTTGGATCAAAGCTACTTCCAAAATCAGTTCGCTGCCTTGTACGGACAACCGGAACTTGACGAACGCACCCAGTGCTTCGCCAATTGCGCAGATGATGACATTCTGAACCGTCAAGCTTGTAAGAACGTCTATGGGGAACCTGATCCCGATGAAAGTGTAATCACAACCAATCAGCGTGAGACGTGCCTAACAGCAACTCGACAGGCCCACATCTCCTGTCTTGCGCCTGCACCCATGCTCAATTGCATACAGTAATTCTAATCAGCCAGCGGATCGGAAGACCTTAACAATCGCATCGATCCTGCTGGTTGTTCGAACCGAAATGATTCTAGATTTGTAAGAACTAGAAACGCAGATGAAGGGTGACGAAAAAATCCCGGCGAACGCGCGTGTTTTACGAGCCTCTTGTTGAAAGAAGTTCGACGCACTTAACTCGCTCCGGAACGATCGCTCCATTCGGCGCAGAACGAAGATGTTTGCGCTATTTTTCAATGGAGACGAAGAAAACCGCGCGCCCACACAGCAGGCGTTAACAGAAACCGCAGCGTCATTAACCAAATCCTGACCTCTGGTGCCGAGATTGCGGGCAAAGCGATTCTCGATATCTCGGAGGCGGACATGGCAGATGGAATGGCGCTCGCGGCGGATGCTGGCAGTGCAAAACCCAAGACCCGCGCGAAGGCAAAAGCCAAGCGGCGGAAAGTCAAAGTTGATTTCTGGGCCACTGATCTCAACACCACCGAAATCGGCATCATGAAGCGCACCCAGCATGAAGCCGCGTCTGATCAGTTCACCAAGGATATGGAGATCTATGGCCAGACGGTGATTGATGGCAAACGCGAGGCACTGATCGGTTATCGTCAGGAATTGTGGGATGGCAGCGAAGGCTTTGAACGTCGCCTGGTGATCAAACTGTTTTCCGAAACGCTGTCCTGGCGCGGAACGGCGGAGATGCTGCTCGGTCGCTCAACCCAGCTCACACTGGCCGCCGGCGGGCGCCCGGTTCAGTCCTTCGCGATCAATCTGGCGCGCCACAAGCAGCTCATCCAGCTAGAGCGCTCGGCCATGCATTGGCCGTTCCAGCCTGAGAAATTCAGCTTCTTCATTCAGGGCAAGACAAGGTCAGAATTCTATACGCTGCGCCGTCACTGGTTTGCCCTCGGCGCTGATTACAGCATTTACAATCAGAAGGGCCGCAAGATTGGCCTCCTCGACCACCAGCTCGTTAATCTCGGAGGTGCCTGGATGGTGCGGATCGATCCGCAATACCAGGATCGCAAACTGGAAGCCGTGCTGGAACTGTTCTGCGCTGTGCTGAAATTCAACCGCGCCGGGCGCAAACACGTAAAATTTATGGCTGAGCAGGTGTTTCGGGGAAAGGTTGAGCCGGATCTCGATCATGATGAGGAAGCTCTGTACCTGAATCCGCGGTCACGGAACTGACCGGCTTCTGAAGCACGACGCAGGACTGGCGATAGGGCCAGATCATCCAGTAGAATTTTTTCATTGACCGCTTCCACCGGGTCCAGCCGAGGAACGGGAATGGCAGGCGAATGAGCTGGCGATAGATGATCCAGGGACGTTTGCGCAGATTATCGCGATAGGATCCGGTCTCGATTATATCCGAGGCCAGGATATCAGCGGGTTCGTTGATCAGCGCGCGGATCTCGTCCGGCGTCGGTCGAAACATCGTATCAATCGGATCGCGGTGATGCGGATAGCTCTTCGGCACCGTGATGATGAGGCGGCCACCCGGCGGCAGAAGCGCGAAACAGCGCCCCGCAAACTCTGCCGGATCCAGCACGTGTTCCAGCACATTGTTGCAGAAGATCGTGCGCGGCGCCGTGGCCTTGATCTGGTTGAACCCGTCTTCTTCGAGCAGGTTTGCGGTCAGGTCGATTCCTTCGCCTTCCTGGAGGTCCGAATGGATGATCTCAATCCCGCGCGCCATGAGCGGGGCGAACAGGTCGTTGTGAATGTAGGGTTTTTCCTGCGTCCGAAAGGCGAGCGTCTGGCTGCCAATGTCGAGGATTGGCGATAGCTCGTCAGCTGGAAACGCGCGCAGCGTCTCCTCGATCCATTTCGCTTCGGCTTCCTGCATCCCAGATCCCCTGCCCTTCTGTCGAGGGCAATACGCACTTTGCGATAGCATTTCGGTGCGCTGCTCCCAAGAGCGTGGCTGGAATTCGATGCGAACTTTGTAACCCTGCTCAGGCAGTTAGCGCAGCCTGCACATCTTTGCTCCAGCCAACATAGACCTGGCCGTCGGCTTCAATGACAGGGCGTTTGATCAGGGTTGGATGCGCGATCAGCAGCGCAAGTGGCTCTACGGCGCGTTCGCTCTCGGAAAGGGTGCGCCAGGTCGTCGAGCGCCTGTTGATCAAAAGATCCGAGCCCGCTTCGCTGAGCCAGGTCGGCAGCAATGTCGGAAGGTCAGCCTCGGCCCGAATGTCCACGAAAGCAACCGAATGTCCTGCCGCCTCCAACGCGCTCAGGGCCTTTTTGCACGTATCGCAATTTTTCAGTCCATACAGGGTGAGGGACATGCAAGCTCCATCAATCGTCTAGGTTCGGTCGTCGACATAGACTTCGCCGTCGAGATCGTCGAGCTTCGTCTGCAAGTGCGCCCGCACATCCTGCACGGCCTGATTGTAGATGCCGGGTCCCAGAGTCTTCAACATCAGTTCCAGGATCTGCTCCGCCCGAAATTCGGACAAAGCTTCGTCGAACTCAGACGAAAACAAAGTCTGCAGCTGGCCGATCAAGCGTTCGCGGCGTTCAGTCGAGAGCGTGATCTGTTTCAAGCGCGTGGCGCCTCCGATCCGATCATCACTCCGTTCCGATTTTCTGAATGAGACGCGTTTCCCCGGGCGTGTGAAAGAAGTCAGCGCCGGAAGCGAACAGATCCGCGGGCAACTCGATCGGCACATGAATACCCGTCGCTTTGAGCGTGTTGAGCCGAGTCGATAGGATTTGCGGACCGTCCCCCATCGAAAAGAACCAATAGGGTGGATAAGCATTGTCGGTCCGCGTCACCATCCAGTGCTTTGCGTGTGGGGCATAGTGCTCATCGCGTGGGTCTGCATCGCCGAGATGCATGACGGTGATGCCGTCGCTGAGAGTCACGCGCCAGACCAGGTTGGAGACCTCTGCGCGAGCCGGCCAGCCGGCATGTGGGATGCGGACGACATCAATGGTCAGGTCGCCCTCCTGAAAGCTCAGCGGCGCATCGAGACGCTCCAGCCCGACCGGCTTGACGCGGTCGAATATGGCCTCGTCATCTGTCTCCTCGCGCATCCAGTCGACTGCCTGGGCGGGCGCAAACAGACGAACCTCCGGGTGCGTCTGCAAATAGGCGATCACTTCATCGACGGAGAAATGATCCGGATGCATATGGCTGATAAAGATCGCATCGACATTATCGTAAGGCGCGGCGCCAGCCATCAGGTCCTGGCGCATCGCTTCGGGGACCATCTGGTATGTGCCAAAGCCGTTCGGATAGAGCGGGTCAAACAGGATGGTCGTGTGCCCATCGCTCACCATGATCCCTTCATTTCCGAGATAGGTCGTCTGGGTCGGCGTCTCCGGATGCGCATTTGCCAGCGGCGCGACCCCCAGAAGCACCAGAAAAAAAGCCAGAAAACGCAACATGTTCCCTCCATTCGCAGGCCGATCGCAGGCGATTTGTTCAGACAGTGTAAACGCGTGCGCGCTATTGCCAACCTATGGTTCGGGGAATGCCATATCTGCTCGCGGCGGGCGCAGCGTGGGCGTGTCTTGCTATGCCAGCAGGCGCTGCGCCAGGCGATACACTTCTGTTCGATGATTTCGACGATGGCACGAGCTGCGATGCGCTGTCCCCGCTCTGGACCGTCTCGGACGCCAATCTCGCTGGCACGTCGACCCAGACCGCGAATTCAGGCAACTGCTCAGGCTTCACGCGCGGCGGCGTTGTGACCATGACCGGCCCGGTCATTGATCTCTCAGCCGTGACGGGCGCGACGCTCACGGCCTGGCTCAGACAAGGGCTTGATACGTTCAGCGAGGATGTCGATGCGGGCGAGGATTTCGTCTTCGAATATCTCGATGCCACAGCCAGCTGGATCGCGATCGAAACGCTGGCCGGCGCTGATCCGAACGGGGAGGTGACCAATGTCAGCCTCGACCTGCCTGCCGGAGCCTTGCATGCCGGGTTCCAGCTGCGCTTCCGCCAGACCGGTGGCAGCGGCGGGCCACCGGCCAATGGCGGCATCGGCTATGATTACTGGCACATTGATGATGTCCTTCTGTTGGAAACCGGCACAGCGCCGCCACAGCCTTTGCCATCGGGCATGGGGGTCGGACAGTGCGAACGGTTTGAAAACGGGTTCGGCAACTGGACGACGACTAATGGGGGGCGCGCCGGGATCAGCGGCGATACGTTCCAGTCTGCCAGCAATTCCATGTACCTGCGCCGCAACACGGTGACCGTGACCTCGATCAGTTTTGATTCCGACAATCTCGCCGAGACCGAGGTCTGGATCCGCCGCGGATCGGACACGTTTAGTGAAAATCCCGATGCTGGTGAGGACCTGACGTTTCAGTACCTGAACGCGACCGGCACCTGGGTCACGCTGGAAACATTCCTCGGGGGCGGCACCCCCGGTGAGATCTACAGCCGAACCTATACGATGCCTGTTTCGGCCTGGCATTCAAACTTTCAGGTTCGCTTTGTCTATCCCAGCGCCAGCGGTAATGATTTTGACTATTGGCATGTCGACGATCTCTGTTTCAATCGCGCGCAGCCGGATTTCTCGGTCAGCAAGTCTGTCGAGATTGAGCAGGATCCGATCAATGGAACCAGCAATCCGCTCGGCATTCCCGGCGCCTGGGCGATCTATTCGATCCAGGTCACCAATAATGGCCTCGGGTCTGCTGATGCAGGCACCGTGGCGATCGGCGACGTCATAGACACCAATACAAGCCTGTTCGCTGGCGACTTTGACGGCGCGGGCGCGCCGTTCGAATTTATAGACGGCACTGGCGCAGAGGCGAGCGGCGTGAGCCTGAACTTTGCCAGTCTTGGAGATGGCGGTGATGGCGTCACGTTCCTGAATGGATCAGGCACCAGCATTGTTCCGACGGCCGGATTCGATCCGGCGGTTGCGGCGTTTCAGCTGCAATTTGACGGCGCCATGAACGGGAATTCGGGCGGCGCCAACCCGAACTTCACGATCCGTTACCGCGTCCAGATCGAGTAATCATTCCACCACCCCGATGATCGGCCCGAGATCGGTGCCTATTTCGTTGCGATTGATGGATGGCGCATAGATCCGGCTGACTTGACCGTCCAGGAACAAAGCATCTGGCACAGCGATGACATCGCGAAACAGGGTCGCGAATTCATGAAAAGTCACAGCTGATTCTGAAATCGCGAAATAGACGGTCTGGCCGTCTTCAGCCACGCCGACACCATTGCGGCGCCGATGCGAGGTACCTTCCGGATTAAGGCTGGGGTGCAGCGCGCCATCAATCACCATCATCGGCCCGGACTGGGTTGCATATTCCGGGTCAATGCCCTGCTCGAGATAGGCGGCGCTTTCTGTGATCCCAGCCTGGGAGTCGCTTAGCCAGAACACGCCGTTCGGCTTCAGGTGGAAATTCCCCGGCCCATCATTCGTGTTCACGCTGGCCTGGTCTCCGAAACCATCTCGATAGTATCCGACCGGACGTCGGTCCTCGTGATACATGCCGCCATTCATCGCGAAGACCAGCACCTGGCCCTTTTCATCAAGTTCGCGCTCCAGCGTATCGAACTGCAAGTAGGGTTCACCATCCGCATCACTGTGAAACAAACGGATATCATGCGTGGCTGCATCAAACGTGCAGACCGTGTAGCCGTCACCCTCATGCACCAGGGTCTGGCACGGGACAGGCTGCCGCGCTTGCGTCGCCTGATCGGAGCGATCCTGGGACCCGCAGGCCACCAGGCTTACAACTCCAAACAGAACGACCAGGCATTCCCGCAATTTCAACTCCCTGGGACAGCATCTCCTTTACGTGACATGACAAGCTTTGCCGGATCGATCAACGGAGTGTTCACCGCGATCTGCGATAAGCGTCTCTATTCATTGGGGATGTTCGTATGACGACAAATGCTGTGGCGCAGCAACGCGCCCGCCATGCCGTATTCTCACGCCTTGGCGCCTCTCCCTATATCGCGACGATCTTCCTTTCAGCGGCGCTGGTTTTTCTGGTGCAGCCGATCTTTGCGAAGATGGCGACGCCATTGCTGGGTGGGGCTCCCAATGTCTGGAACGTGTCGCTGGTCTGCTTCCAGGCGGCGCTTCTGCTTGGCTATGCTTACGCGCATGTACTGACCCATTTTGTAAAGTCGCTGCGGGCGCAGATTGCCCTTCATACCGTCCTGCTCGCGCTCGCCGCTCTGGTTTTGCCATTTCAGCTCTCCACCGCGCTTGGCCCTCCGGATCCGGT
Source organism: Henriciella sp. (assembly GCA_041984335.1). Taxonomy (GTDB): domain Bacteria; phylum Pseudomonadota; class Alphaproteobacteria; order Caulobacterales; family Hyphomonadaceae; genus Henriciella. The sequence continues at coordinate 448,933 of JBHIYI010000002.1, forward strand.
TCAGCCGACCTTCTGGCTGATCGGGGTGTTTGCGATTTCGATTGCGCCGCCCTTTGCCGTGATTTCCGCCACTGCGCCTCTGATCCAGAGCTGGTATAGCCGGTCTGGCCGGGCCGATGCCCATGATCCCTACCATCTCTACGCGGCGAGCAATGTCGGCTCCCTGCTCGGGCTTGCCGCCTATCCATTGGTCTTCGAACCCTTCTTTCCATTGATCGCCCAGACGAGCGCGTGGACGACCGGTTATCTCTGCCTCGCTGTGTTGCTGATCGGTTCAGGGATTCTGGCATTCTCCACTGGCAAGGGTGCCAGCCCGATGGCTGCTGAACCGTCCGTCGACACAACATCCCGAGCTTCTGAAAGCGCCTGGAAAGAGCGCGCCTGGTGGCTGGTCTGCGCCTTTATCCCCTCCAGCCTGCTGGTCGGCTCCACAACCCATATCGCAACCGAGATTGCCAGTGTCCCCTTCCTGTGGGCGCTGCCGCTCGCGCTGTACATTTCGAGCTTTGTGATCGTGTTCGCAAAGCAGCCGGCAATTTCCCTGGACACCGCCAATCGGCTGCTGCCGATGACGATTGCCCTGGCCTTTTTCGCCCTGCCTCCAATCACCGTGATCCCTGTCACCTTTTCCGTGGCGATCCATGTCTTCGCCCTGTTCGTAGCGGCGCTGGTCGGCCACGGCACCATGGCGGCGAGCCGTCCGGCCGCGAACCGGTTGACGGAATTCTATCTGATCATGTCGCTCGGCGGCGTTCTGGGCGGCGCGTTCAATGCGCTTCTTGTCCCGGTCATTTTCAACTCTGTCTTCGAGTATCCGCTCCTGCTCGTCGCCGTGCTGGCGATCCGTCCCGGTCTGCGCCTGATCGGCAAAGGGCGCACGCGCGTATGGCTAGCTGCTTCTGCATTGGCGCTCTTGATTGCATGCTTGATGCGATGGATCCAAGGCCCCGACGAGCAGAGTGTTTTTGCCGCCCGCATGCTCATCCTGATCGCCGCGCTAGGCATCGCGATGAGCTGGAACAGCAAAGCCGGCCCCGTCCTCGCCGCGCTCTGCGCGTGGGGCGTTGGCGCTGCCACCAACCCAATTGCTGGCGGTGTTTCCGACCGAAGTTTCTTCGGCGTCGTCAAGATCATTGAGCGCGGCGATATTCGTCTGTTGATGCATAGCGGCACCGTCCACGGCGCGCAGTTCATGACCGAAGACAAGGCGCTTATACCGACGACATATTACGCACCGCCAACACCTATCGGGCAGCTCTTTTCCGCAAATGATGCGCCCGGCACTGTGGGTGTCGTCGGCCTGGGAGCGGGCTCGGTGGCCTGTTATGCGCGGCCGGGTCAGGACTATATCTATTACGAAATCGATCCACTCGTCGCTGACATTGCCAGCGATCCGGCGCATTTTACCTATCTTTCCGCCTGTACGCCTGATCCCGCGATCGTGCTGGGCGATGGCCGCCTGAGCCTGGCGCGTGAACCGGCAGGCCAGTTCAAGCTGCTGCTGATCGACGCTTTCAGTTCCAGTTCGGTGCCGACCCATCTGCTGACACGAGAGGCGATCAGTCTCTATGTATCCCGGCTGAGTGAGGACGGCTTGCTGGTCATGCATGTGTCCAACAATCACATGGACCTGCCCAAAGTGGTGGCCCGGGTGGCGGACTCATTGGGGGTTCCGGCGCGATATCAGTATTTCAACCCGACGCCGGAACAAGCCGAGCTGGAAGACGCCCATCCGAGCCAGGTGGTCGTGCTCGCCCGGTCGGAGGCGGCCCTTGCCAGGCTTGATGCCGATCCGGCCTGGACAGTACTCGTCGGAGATGGCGGACGCCCCTGGAGCGACGACTACACCAATGTGATTGGCGCGATCCTGGACAAGCAGCTTTAGCGCGCTAACCCTGCGCAGACTTGGCGAGCCCGATCCAGTGTTCGACTTCAGACTGGTCGACATTGTTCTCGCCGCCCCACAGGACGCGGGCACCTTTGGGCGTATCCAGGAAACTGGTTGCAGCGCTGAGCACTTTCGTCGCTGAGGCTTTGGCAAGATCGTCGGCGCTGCGGATTCCGGCCCCAACCAGGATCTGACTGTCGAGCACGCGCAGGCCGGGGGCTTCGACCATCAGGCGCGTCTGGTCCTGCCAGTCAAGAAGCGTTTCTGTCTTGATATAGCGCACATTCAGCGCGGCGGCCGTGTCCGCCGGATCTGCATTCAGCAAGTCACCAATCGTCCGGATGTCGACTTTCTCCAGCCGCGCCGCCGTTTTCGGTCCGATCGAAGGCGCATCGACAACGGGCGAGTCCAGCGTGATAGAGTTGCCGTGTTCGTCATCATTCGCTGCTTCAACGGGCTGAGCTTTGTCGGCTTTCGCGTCGCTTTTGGTCTCAGGGGCGGCATCCGGCTCCGCAGCCTCTGCAGGCGGTGTTTCTTCCTGTGCTGCATCGAGTTCTGCGAGCATCGCCTCGGCCGCCGTGGCTTTTTCAGGCTCTTCATTCACGACAGCATCAACAGACGGTTCGTCATCGCTGGCGGCGTCGATGTCTGCAGGCGATTCCGTCTCTTCATCGGAAGCGGTGGCTGCTTCCGGTTCAGCCATAATCTCAGGCGCTTCCTCGATCTCTGGCGCAGCGACGGTTTCGACTTCAGACTCAGCCATGACCGGCGTTTCTGCCGTGTCGACTTCGTCAAATACTTCAGGATCAGGTGAGACTGTCGGGGTGCGTTCTGCGTCAATCTCAGCGCCTTGCACAGGTACCGGGACGACTTTCAACTGGTATTCGACGGGCTGTGGATGCTTGGGCAGCGGTACGTGCTTGGTTCCGATCGGGCGGATCGGCATCATGTCGAGCCATTCGACCGGCTGACGCAAAATCTGCTTGCAATGCAGCGCCCGGATTTTCTTGTCATCGGCAGGCAGTGTCTTCACGACTTTCCCAGTTTCCACGAACTCTTCATACATGGCTTCGACCGTCTTGCGGTCGCGCGCATCGGCCATGCGTTTGGTGATCCGGCGGATTGGGATATCCAGCGCCGCGAAATAGCCCGGCAGATCAAGATCGACCTTTTGCGGCTTGACGCCTGCCTCGGCAAAAGCCCGCTCGAACAGAACCGCGACCCCGGCGGTCGCATAGGCGATCAGGTCGGCCAGGATGTCGAGCAGCGTCTGGTCCAGGCCGTCCGGCGGGTTGGCGACGCCTTTGTGCAGGTCATAGTGATCGATGAAGGTCTGATAGTGCGGATTGGAATATTTCGCGCCTGCCAGCACCATGTCAGCGACGAAGCCGGTCTCGGTGCCCGCGTGAACGTACGGATAGCCACGCACATCGATCAGCGCCTTGATCGTGTCGCGGGATTTCGCGATTGACCATTCCAGAGCGCGATGAATCGCGCCTTCCTCTTCGCTCTGGGCTGTGTGGAACGGCTGAATCGGATCAGCGTAATAATGGGTCAGCACGCCAAGCGCGTAAGCGGCTTTGCTCCATTTCTTTTCGCGCAAGGCCTCAACCGCTTTGCCGTACCATTCCATAGCGGCGTCGCGCGCGCCGCCCCATTCGCCTTCCTCGACATGCAGGACGTGGTTCTTGAAATCCTTGAACTCAGTGTCCGGCGCCTTGGCCCCTTTGAGCAGATTGGTGTGATGCTTGAGCATCAGGTTCTTCCAATCCGCCGCCTGCTCACCCTTGAGCAATTGCAGGGCGTCAAATGCGATGAAGTGATGGGTCGAGCGACACCGGTGCGCGATGATGACAAGCTCGAGCAGATTCATGGTCAGCCCCCGTAGGCCTAGTTTAATGGACCAGCCCTAGGGTGATTTGCGAGGCACACAAATGTCACATCAGCGGTGACGGCTGGAATCCGAGTGGTTAATGCTTTCCTGAGAATTGCGCTGGAAGGGTTAACAGCGACTTAACCTTTCGGCTCAAGCTGATACTGGCGCGTGAGAAAATCTTCGAACAGCGGCACCGTGAACGCGATATCGCCATGCGAGGGACTGTAAATCATCCCCTTTTTGATGATCTGCGCCCGGCGCGGACCAAGCGAAGTCGGCTCGACGCCCAGATGATCAGCTACATCTGACGACCGATAGGGGCCGCTGCCAAGCCGCGCCATGGCGATGACATACTCTTTTTCCTTGGGCGTCAGACGCTCCAGTCGGACGCGGAAGAAGCCATTGTCGAGGCGCGAAATCGCCCGCTCGGTCGCGGCGCGCGCAATCGGTTCATCGATCGGGGACTGCTCGGCCAGGTTCCAGCACTGATAGCCCCATTCCTGCAGGAAATATGGGTAGCCCGAGGTCATTTCGAAAATATGCGCGAGCGCGGCATCATCGATTTGCTCGCCTTCTTCCTGGATCGGGTCACGAATGGCCCGGGCAGAGGCTGCCGCATCCAGCGCTTCAATCGGGGGATAATCAAACAGCCGCTCCGAATAGGATTTCGCTTCACCCGACAGGGCCGCGATTTGTGGCAGGCCAGCGCCGAAAAACATCACCGGGTAGCCTTTCTGGACGATCCGGTGGATGGCGACGATCAGGGCGGATAGTTCGATCCGTTCGAGATATTGCAACTCATCAATAAACAGCACCCAGGCGCGTCCGGCCGGTTGCGCGGCAGCGCCGACGGCCAGGAACAGATCTGTCAGGTCGCTTTCGAGATCGCCGCTATCGGCAACACCAATCGCCGGATCGACGGAAATCGTCACACCCTCATAGGAGACTTTGAACGTCTTGGCGAAACTCTTCAGAGCGCCGAGCGCGCGATGCGCCAGCGCCTTTGCCGCCTCGACAGCCGACAGCGCGCGCAGCACTTTCTGCAGCCGCGGCACAAGCAGCGATGCCAGCGAGCGGTCCTCTGGTGCCTCGATGAACGTGGTGTCACAGCCATGCGTCGCCGCCAGCGCTTCGAACTTGTTGAGCAGGACGGTTTTGCCCGTCCCGCGCAAGCCTAGCAGGATCTGCGCCTTGTCGTGGCGGCCATGCATCAGGCGCTGAATGGCGAAGTCCGCTTGCTGAATGAGGACTTCGCGGCCCGCCAGCTCTGGCGGTTGCGACCCTGCACCTGGTGCGAACGGGTTTCTGACGGGATCCATAGCAAAAATGTATGATCGTTATGCCAATATATCAAGGTCAAGATATATTGGGTTATATTTTATTATATTTGGATAAAGATCTTAGACCCGTCCGCCTATTTGCGCTTGATCGGACGCATCAGGCCCTCTTGCGCGACGCTCGCCACCAATTGGCCATCGCGGGTATAGATTGACCCCCGATTGAAGCTGCGCGCGCCGCCGGCATAAGGACTGTCCATCGTATACAAATGCCAGTCACTGAAATTGATCGGCGCATGGAACCACATGGCATGATCAAGGCTGGCTGACATCAGCTCACCAGTCATCCAGGAGACGCCATGCGGCCGGTTTCCGGTGCCGAGCAGCGACATGTCGGAGGCATAAGCCATCAGGCAGTGGTGCAGCCAGGGTTGCTCATCTATTTCGCGGCGCACGCGAAACCAGAGATGCTGGACGTCGCTGACTTTTTCCGGCTTCAGCGGGTCAAGCGGATCCACTTCGCGGATTTCGATCGGGCGCGGACGCAGGAAGTGACCGCGAAAGCGCTCTGGCAAACGTTCAGCGAATTTCTTGCGCCATTCGATCCGGTCATCGAGGTCATCCGCGGCCTCTACCTCCGGCATCGTATGCTGATGGTGCCAGCCTTCTTCGACCTTATGAAAGGAGGCGGCCATGTTGAAGATCTGCTTGCCGTGCTGGATCGCGACGACGCGGCGGGTCGTGAAGCTGCCGCCATCGCGCGACCGGTCGACTTCATAGATGATCGGGATGCTCGGGTCGCCCGGTCGCAGAAAATAGGCGTGCAGGGAATGGCAGGTCCGGGTGTCGGTATCGACGGTGCGATAGGCCGCCACCAGGGACTGCGAGATGACCTGACCACCAAACACGCGCTGATTGGTTTCATTCTCCGGGCTCTGCCCACGGAAAAGGTCAATCTCGAGGCGCTCGAGATCCATCAAATGTAGCAAATCGCCAACAGGATCAGACATTTCGTGTGACCTTTCGCATATATTCTTGAAGCTGCTCGTGTAACAACTAAGCCAGATACTGGAAACGGTGGCGGGCGCAACCTAGGTGTTGTGAAGAAAATACCGGGCAGGCAACAAAAAGGCGATTTCGACAATGGGATTGATCCAGACCATCAAGCGGGAAGCGACAACTTTGTTGACGCTTCGTAGGATGAAGAAATGGACCGATGATATCGATCCTGATTCTGAAAACCTGGTCGCTGATGATTTTGAACGGGTCGTCGACAAGTATCCCAACAATGTCGCCTGGCGGTTCGAGGGCAATCTCACCACTTATGCAGAGATGGACGCGCTCGCGAACAAGGTCGCCAACTGGGGGCTCGGCCTCGGCTTGCAATCAGGAGACGCGGTGGCCTTGTTCATGGAAAACCGCCCGGAATATGTCTCGGTCTGGTACGGCCTGTCCAAGATCGGCGTCGTGGTCGGCCTGATCAATCACAATCTGACCGACAATGCGCTGGCCCATTGCGTCAATATTGCCGATGCCAAACTGATCATTTCTGGGGCGGAGCAGGATGACGCCATTCGCAGCGCTGATGGCCTGTTTGAAGGCGACCCGAAAGTCTGGACCCTGGGCGGAAGCGCTGGCGAAAACCTGGATGCTGCCCTCGCCGCGGCGTCCGATCAGCGGCCGAGCCGCAAACACCGCGCCGCGCTGCGCGGGAAAGATCTTTGCCTCTATGTCTATACGTCCGGAACAACCGGCCTGCCCAAGGCAGCGCGCCTGACGCAGGCCCGCACGCAAGGCATGATGCGGTCCTTCATTGCGCCCTGCAAGATCACCTCGCGCGACCGGATCTACATCACCCTGCCGCTCTATCACGGCACCGGCGGTCTGTGCGGGGTTGGCCAGGCGCTGATGACTGGCGCGAGCATTGTCCTGCGCCGGAAATTCTCTGCCAGCCAGTTCTGGGACGACGCCGCAGACCAGGGCGTCACATCGATCGTCTACATTGGCGAGCTGTGTCGCTATCTCGTCAACTCGCCGCCGCACCCGAAGGAGCGCGCGCACCAGATCCGAACCGGTTTCGGCAATGGCCTGCGCCCCGACATCTGGGAAGAGTTCCTGACCCGGTTTAACATTCCGCATGTCTGCGAGTTTTACGGCTCGACAGAGGGCAATGTCAGCTTTCTGGGCTTCGATGGAAAAGTCGGCGCGGTCGGACGCATCCCAAGCTATCTTGAAAAGAGCGTGTTCGGTCACGTCGCCTTCGTGAAATTCGACATTGTCGAGGAACAACCGGTGCGCGGCGAAGACGGATTCTGTATCCGCGCGGAACCGAATGAAGTCGGGGAGGCCCTCGGCAAGGTCGGCGACGAAGTCCGCACCCGGTTCGAAGGCTATAATGATGAGGCCGCCACGAAGAAGAAAATCCTGCGCAATGTGTTTGAAGAAGGCGATATGTGGTTCCGCACCGGCGACCTGATGAAGAAAGACGATCTCGGCTATGTCTATTTCGTTGACCGGATCGGCGACACATTCCGCTGGAAAGGGGAGAATGTCTCGACCAATGAAGTCGCAGAATTCGTCGCACGCGCGCCGGGCATTTCAACCGCAAACATCTATGGGGTCAGCGTCCCCGGCGCCGATGGCCGGGCCGGCATGGCGGCGATCACCACAGATGGAGACGTCGACTATGACAATCTCTATGACTGGCTGAGCGAGCACCTGCCAAAATATGCGATCCCGCTTTTCATTCGCGTTCAGCAGGAAGCCGAGACGACGGGCACGTTCAAGTATCGCAAGGTCGAACTGGTTCAGGAAGGCTTCGACCCGGATGAGGTCAGCGATCCGGTCTGGTATTTCGACCCGGATACGGGCCGATATGAACCGCTGACGCCCGACGCCTTCGAGACGATCAAATCAGGCGCTGTGAAATTCTGATGAAAAAACGCCTGCTCACCTCCGCTCTTGTTCTGGCTGCCTGCGGCGGCGCGAACACCCCAGAGCCGGAAGCGCTTTATTTCGAGCGGCTGAGCGGTCTCTGCAATGGCGAGGCCTATGCTGGAAAGCTCGTCAGTGATGATGCGGTCGATGCCGACTTCAAGACGGCCACCATGATCATGGGGCCTGCAACCTGCGACGGTCTAACCGTGCGCATCCCCTTCGCTGTCGACGATGACCGGTCGCGCACCTGGGTGATTACTCGCACCGAGGACGGCTTGCGCCTGAAGCATGATCATCGCCATGAGGATGGCAGCGAAGACGTCCTCACCCAATATGGCGGCGACAGCACGTCCGGCGGGTCTGCGGCCCGGCAGGATTACCCGGTTGATGAAGAAACGCGCGCGCTATTCATCGCGCAGGAAATTGAAGTCTCAACCCAGAATACCTGGACGATCGAAATCGAACCGGGGGAGACATTCGCCTATCAGATGAGTCGGCCGGACCGCCTGTTTCGTGTCGAGTTTGACCTGACCGCACCAGTCGAGGCGCCGCCTCTGCCCTGGGGCGTCGCTCCGATCGCGGAATGAGCGCGGAGACTGACCCTCAGGGCCGGGTTCTGATCATTGCCGGATCAGACAGTGGCGGCGGCGCGGGCATTCAGGCCGATATCAAGGCCGTGACGATGCTTGGCGGATACGCAATGACCGCGATCACGGCCATCACTGCGCAGGACACAACTGGCGTCCATGGCGTATGGCCGGTGGCGCTGGACGCGGTTCGAAAACAGATGATCGCCTGTCTCACAGATATTGGCGCTGACGCAGTCAAGACCGGCATGCTCGGCACGGCAGCGCTGGTCGAAAGCGTTGCGGAGACACTCGATGCGCGCGCGAGAGACGTACTCCGCATCGTTGATCCTGTGATGGTCGCGACGTCCGGCGATGCGCTGGTTGACGAAAAGGCGGTGTCCGCAATTGCATCGCTGATGATCCCTGGCGCCGCACTTATCACCCCAAATGCGCCCGAGGCTGAAAGGCTGACCGGCAAAGCCGTCGACGGGATGAATGGCCAACGCCGCGCCGCCGAAGCCCTGCTTGAACGCGGTGCCAAAGGCGCGCTTGTCAAAGGCGGCCACATTCCCGGCAAGGTCGTGGTCGATGTCCTGCAGACCGAGACCGGCGAATGGATTTTCGAAAGCGAGCGGATCGATACATCCTCTACGCATGGCACCGGATGCACGCTGGCGAGTGCGTGTGCGGCCCTGGTCGCAAAAGGTGAGCCCATGCCCGACGCAGTAGAGGCCGCGCGGCTCTATCTCTATGAAGCGATCAAGCATGCGCCCGGCCTTGGCAAGGGGCATGGACCAGTCGCGCACAATTGGAGTCTACGCGTTCAGGAGAGCTGATCGATCGCTTAGAAATCATGGTTTGTCCTGCAACGATGGCTGTGACACCTGTTCGGTCCCAGACAGGAGCGCACCATGCCGACACTTCCTTTTGCCCAGATCGATGCCTTTGCCCGCCAGACATTTGAAGGCAACCAGGCCTGCGTGATCCCGCTTGAGGCCTTTCTGTCCGATGCGGTCATGCAGAAAATTGCCGCTGAAAATAATGTCGCCGAGACAGCCTTCATTGTTCCGGTCGAAGATGGCGTCTGGAAACTGCGCTGGTTCACGCCAACTGTCGAAGTGCCGCTTTGCGGACACGCGACGCTGGCTGCGGGGCATTACCTCTTTTCCATTGCCGGCTATGGCGGCGAACAGATCACGTTTCAGACGGTACATTCCGGCGAGTTGTTCGTCTCGCGCTTGCCGGGTGGCCGTCTGGAAATGGATTTCCCGGCCCAGGACGCACGCGAAGCCGCGGTTGATGCCGAGATTTCAAAGGCGTTTGGCAAGGCGCCGTCCCGGGCCTTTGCCGGGCCATGCTATGTCGCCTTGTATGACAGCGCAGACGATGTGCGGACACTTGATCCTGACCTTGAACGGCTGAAGACACTGGGCACGAGCGACGGCAAATGGGGAATCGGGAATTTCGGCTGCCTTGCCCTCGATGGCGACGGCGTCGATGTGACCAGCCGCTTTTTCGCGCCAGGGAGCGGTATTCCTGAAGATCCCGCAACCGGCAGCTGGCATTGCCTGATCGCGCCGCTGGTCGAGATGCTTACCGGCAAGACCGAGGCGACCTGTTACCAGGCCTATCCTGGCCGCGGCGCTCTCATCCAGGTCGAACTGGTCGGCGACCGGGTCAAATTGCGCGGACACAGCGTGACCGTGATTGAGGGCACATTCACGTACTAGGGGGCACGCCTGCTTTATGCGGGCGCTGCGCCAGCCAGACGCCGCCCAGGATGAGCGCGAAGGCCAGGAACGCATTCCAGCTCTGCATTTCTCGGAATGCGAAATAGCCGATGACCGCGGACAGGATCGGAATCATATAGCCGGTGAGCGAGACGAATGTCGCGCTCGTTCGCTGGATCAGGATCATGTATAGAACCGATGCGAGCGCAGTCGGGCCGAGCGCCAGACCGACCAGTCCGGCAATCGCGCCGCCTGAAGGTTGCAAAGTTTCAAAGTCGACAAACAGCAAGAGCGGCCAGGTCGCGAATGCGCCGAATGTCAGAAATCCAGCGGAGAAGACAAAGGGCGGAATCGTGCGCCCATAGCGCGCGATGATCGAGGAACTCGCATAGAAAAAGGTTGCCGCCAGACACATGGCCTGTGCCAGCACACTCGCGGAGCCAAATGAGGAAATCGCTTCCGGACCAAACAGCACGGCAACGCCGAGAAATCCAATAATCAGTCCCAGGGCTTTTCGGCGGTCGATCAAATCGTCATGGAAGGCGAGATGCGCGAGCACCGATGTGAATAGCGGCGCCGCAGAGACATACAGCGCCGCAAGACCGGAATCGACGGTCTTTTGCGCCGTGGTGATCAACAGAAATGGCGTCGCTGTCCCTAGCGTCCCCATGGCGGCCATGATCAGCCAGCTTTTCCAATCGCGAAGAGGTGGCCAGGCCTGACGCGTGATCGATACGACGACCAATAGCACCATGGCGCCAGCGCTAATCCGCATCGGAATGATGAATTGCGGCGGAAAGCCCGATGCCGGATCGTCCTGACTTACCGCCAGGCGCGTGAAAGCGTAAGCCGAGGCCCATAATGTGGTCAGCCCCGCGAACAAGGCCCAATCAATCGAATTCCGGTTTTTCTGCATATGCCTCGCCCAACGTCCATCCGTCCCCTAAGCGAGCCGATCACGCGGTCAAGCGCACATTCAGCTGAGAAATAAACAGACCCCTTTTACTAATCTCTTAGACACTTTCGATTAATAAAGAATCCATATTCACTTTGACTCATAAATTGGAACTGGGCGGGATTCCGATAATGCAGGATGTTGACTACCTCATCATTGGTGCGGGGGCCGTAGGTCTCGCATTCGGGGATATGCTGGTGCAGCATTCAGATTGCTCCGTCGCCATCATCGACCGAAACCAACAGCCAGGCGGGCATTGGAACTTTGCCTATGATTTTGTCCGCCTTCATCAGCCTTCAGAATTCTATGGTGTTGAGTCGAAACGCCTCGGACACGGACGGCGAGATACAACCGGTTGGAATGCAGGCTTTTTCGAGCTCACGACCGGCCAGGACGTGCTGGACTATTTTGTCGGCGTGATGCGCGATCCCTTGCTGGCGAGCGGTCAGGTCACCTATAATCCAAATAGCGAGTTTCGCGGTGATGGAAGCGTCGTCTGCCTCACGTCCGGTCAGGAAACGCAGTTCAATGTCAGCCGCAAGATCGTGGATGCGACCTATTTCGGCACCACGATCCCGGCCGGGCACACGCCTGACTTCACCTTCGATGACGATGTCGATCTGATCACGCCGAATGATATTTCCGCGCTCTGGGCGCAGCGACCCGAGCGATTTCAGTCCGTCTGCATTGTCGGTGCCGGGAAAACCGGAATGGATGTTGGCGTCCATTTAATCGAATGTGGTCTGCCGGGCGGGCAGATCTCTTGGGTCATGCCGCGCGATTCCTGGCTCGTGAATCGCGCAACGCTTCAACCCGGCGCGGAATTCTTCGAAAGCACGATGCACGCACAGGCCTTGCAAATGCAGGCGCTGGCTGAGGCTCGCTCTGCCCGAGACCTGTTTCATCGCCTTGAGGGTGATGGTGTCATGTTGCGCCTGGATCCAGACATTGAGCCGGAAATGTATCACTGCGCCATTATCTCAGAAGGTGAGCTCGACCTGCTTCGCCAGATTGACGAGATCATTCGACACGGACGTGTTCGCCACATTTCTGCATCGCGCCTGCAAATGGACGAGACCGAAATCGAGATGCCGCCTGACACGCTCTATATTGATTGTTCAGCCAGCGCCGTGACGCGGCATCCGCAAATCCCGATTTTTCAGCCCCGGCTGATCACGCCGCAAATCGCTCGCACCTGCCAGCCAGCCTTCAGCGCGGCCATGATCGGACGGATCGAGACGCTGGACCTTAGCGACGAGGACAAGAACGAATTGTGCCGACCGCTCCCGCTGCCGGATACACCGCATGATTATTTATCCATCGCACTTGGCAACATGATGAACCAGTATGTCTGGATGCGCACACCCGAAATCCGGGACTGGATGACGCAATCGCGGCTGGATGGTTTCAGCGGTCGCATCGCCGAAGTGACGGAAGCAGATACGTCCGCACACGCAATCCTCAGCGCGTTTCGGCAAAATATGCCGGGCGCCATCGCAAACATTCAGGTATTGATGCAGGCTGAAGCCGGCCGGGCCTAGTGCTGCGTATCCGATCCATTTGCAGACAAGAGGCGCGCTTGCTCCACCCAGCCATCGCGCGAGACGCGGCCAGGACTGGCGAGATGATCATCGACCCAGCGGATTTCAGCTTCAGACCAGCTGGCAATCTGCTTGAAATGATAGATCCCGAGCTCATTCAACTGATTTGATCGCTTCGGACCAATGCCTTTGATCTGCGTGAGGTCATCGGCTTTGCCATCTGGCTTGGTCAGAGTCTCTGGCGCAATAAGCGCCTCCGCGTCGATGATTGCGGTCTCGTCTTCCGCATCGTCGGACCGCTCGCGGCCGCGATAGAAATTATCATACCAGTCGACCAGCGCCGACCCCGTCAGCGTGTTGGGCAAGCTCATCCAGGATGGAAAACTTTCGAGCAGCCGCGCCGTGTTCTGCCAATGCCGGAGATTGAAATCAGAGAGAGAGCGCAGAAGCTCGCTGGCTAATGTCTCCGCCTCAGGATCAACCTGTCGACCTGATATGGTCGCAGATTGGCCCAACTGGCTGGTCATGATCTGCGCTGCCTGCTGAGAAAAATCACTCCAGGCGGAAAGACTTTCGCGCCAATACTCCCATGGCGACAATGGCGGGGTATCCTGTGGTAGATCTTGCGATGTCATCTCACGCTCCGGTTTATGCTGCAGCGCACAATACCAAGCCATTGCGCCGTGAGCAAGCATTGACGATTCCCCCGGCCCTCGAAGCAGGTTAGGCACGCCGCATGACTGAACGCACACACGGCAAAGTCCTGGTCTTCGATTCCGGCATGGGCGGTCTGACGGTTGCCCGTGAGATCCAGGCCCTCGCGCCTGCTCTTGCCGTCGATTATGCCGCCGATAGCGGCTTCTTTCCGTATGGCGATAAATCCGATGACGCCTTGCGTGAGCGCCTGCCCTACATCGCCAAAAGGCTGGCCGATGCAGCCCGGCCAGACGTGTTCGTGATTGCCTGCAATACAGCAAGCACGCTCGCGCTGGAGGAGGTCCGCGCCGTACTCGACATCCCGGTGGTCGGGACGGTTCCGGCGATCAAACCGGCAGCCGCGCTGACCCGCACCGGAACCGTGGGCTTGCTGGCAACCCCGGGTACAGTCCGCCGCGCATACACGGCGAAACTGATCGAAGATTTCGCCAGCGAAGTCCGGGTTATCCTGCACGGGTCAGTAGAGCTGGTGCGTATGGCAGAAGAAATCGCTTCTGGAGAGGCCGTCGCCATGGAGGCGTTCCGCGCCGCGCAGGCCCCGCTTTTCCAAGCCGATGGCGGCGAGGAAATCGACACGATCGTCCTCGCCTGCACACACTTTCCGCTGATCCGCGGAGAGCTGGCCGCGACCGTGCCGCATGCGGTGACATTCGTGGACAGCGGCGAAGCGATTGCCCGCCAGACCCTGCGCGTCCTGCCCGAACACTCGGAGAATACAGATCATGGCGGGCAGGTTTGGTTGTCCAGCGCCCCGACGGCACAAACGCGTCTTGTCGAAGTGTGCCGGCGCTTTGGATTCACCCATGTTCGCGAGCTGACAGAAGAATAATACCGCGCGCTCATCGGATTGTCACAAATCCTGCCTATGAGCGGTTCGCTCTAACCCCATTGGAGACGCATCGTGCGGATCGGTCTCATCTCAATCGCCTGTATCGTTCTGGCCGCGTGCGGTCAGGGGACCGACTTGTCGGCGATTCCGGAACAGCCCGATGCGCCACCTGTTTATTCCATAGGTGAAGCCGAAAAGATTCGGATTGTCGGATCCTCCACCGTTGCCCCGTTCTCCACTACGACCGCCGAACAGTTCGGCGCGATCTCAGAGCACCCTGCTCCGATCGTCGAGACCACTGGAACGGGCGGCGGCTTCAAGGCCTTTTGCCGCGCGATTGGACCGGCCGAGCCCTCTATCGTCAATGCCTCGCGCCAGATGAAGGAGAGCGAGCGCGCGCTGTGCGCGGCCGCCGGCATCGTCGATCCGGTTCAGGTCAAGATTGGCTATGACGGCATCGTGCTCGCCAATCGAAAGTCCGGCCCTGTACTCGACCTGACCAAGGCCCAGATTTTCCAGGCCCTCGCCGCGCGTCTGCCAGATGGAGAGGGCGGATGGATCAACAATCCGCACCGTCTATGGAGTGATGTCGACCCGGCCCTGCCTGAAATGCGCATTCTGGTGTCCGGACCGCCGCCAACCTCCGGGACCCGTGATGCTTTCGTTGAAATTGCCATGGAGGGCGGTGCGCGAGCGTTTCCAGACCTCGCCGCGCTCGAACAGTCCGACCTTCAAGCGTTTCGCGCCCGGGCGCATGAGATCCGAAATGACGGGGCCTGGATTGATAGCGGCGAAAATGACAGCACGATCATCAACACGCTTCTGCGCAACGAGGACGCCGTCGGTGTGCTCGGTTACTCCTTCCTCGAGCAGAACCTGGACCGGGTCAAAGCCGCCACGATCGGCGGAACGCCGCCGACATTCGAAAACATTATCAGCCGGGATTATGAAGTCTCTCGCAGCATGTATTTCTATGTCAAACGCGAGCACTTGTCGCTGGTGCCCGGCCTGTTGGCGTTTGTTGAAGAATTTACCCAGGAAGATGCGTGGGGATCAGACGGGTATCTCGCCGACAAGGGCCTGATCCCGCTCATGCCCGAGGAGCGCGCAAGTGTCCGGGCTGAGGCGCTCGCGGCGCTTACAGGTCCGAAAAATCCACCACCGTCAGAGAATGACCCGTCGCCTCCACAAAGCGATGAAACCCTTCCCGACTAATCGCGGTCGTCGCCGTATTGACCAGCGGGTGGAAATTTACCGTGTCGAAACCCATCAGAGCGGCGTCTGCGATGAATCTGACCCGCTGGTTCATATCGTTCATCAGCGCAAACGCCGTGACCGAACCCGGTTCAACCCCGAGGCACTCCAGCATCAGGTCAGCGCTGGCAAATGACAGCCGCCTCGTGCCGATTTTTTTGTGCAGCTGATTCAGCTTGAGCTCGCTATCTGCCCAGGCCGAAATCAGCACAATCGTGCCGTCCTTATCCTTCATGAACAGGTTTTTCGTGTGACCGCCCGGCATTGAGGCTTTCAGGTGGCGCCCTTCCTCAACCGTGAACGTTGCCGGGTGCTCAACCGTCTTGTGGTCGATACCGAGATCATCAAGATAGGCGAACAGGTCAGATGGGCTTGCAGGCATGACGGCCTTGGGGCAGGAAATCGGCTCAGGGTCAAGACCGAGTTGAGGGATCTCTCATGCAGCTTGAATGCTACAAAATCTATGACGTGGCGCCGGAGATTGTTCCAGGGCGCAGCAATCGGGACTGGATGGATGCGTTTCCGGATCGCCAGCCCTATCGCTGCCTGCCGCTGTCCATGGCCAACTCGACCGGATGGGAAATCCTGTGCCCGATGGACCTCAAGATCATCTGGAATGGTGGACCCGGTAAGGATGATCTCAGCTTCAAGACGCGTGGTGACCCCCGCGCCATCCCGTCTTTTGCTGACAGCCACTTCCAGCGCGGCATTGTTACGTTTCATACCGGCCACCTGTTTCGCACGCCGCCGGGCTGGGGCCTGATGACCATGGGCGCACCGAACTTCTTCAAGGACGGGATCGCGCCGCTGACGGGCCTGGTCGAAACGGACTGGCTGCCTTTTCCATTCACGATGAACTGGCAAATGACACGGCCGGGCGAGGTGATCTTCAAGAAAGGCGAACCGTTCTGCTTCATTGTCCCGATCGAGCATGGCAAGCTGGAACAGATCCAGCCAGAGCGTAAATTGCTGAGCACCAACCCTCAGCTTGAAAAGGAATTTCACGGCTGGGCGGAAAGCCGCGGCAACTTCAACAAGAAGCTGGTTTCTGGAGACAAAGACGCGGTGAAAGCAGGCTGGCAACGCCATTATATGCGCGGTGAGAAGCAGACTGGCGACAAGATTGATAGCCATGTCACCAAGCGGCGTCTCAAACCGCCAAAGGATGTTTAGGGCCGTCTTGCCTTGATTTCTGTCCCGATTTCGCCCTGATTGCACAGCAGTTTTCAGGGTGATGGAGGGATAAATGACGATACGCATAATTCTTGTCGGAGCAAGCCTGCTCGGTCTCGCCGCGTGTGGCGGTGGGAGCGGCGGTGACTATGAACGCTCGGCAGCCCCGCCTCCTCCGCCATCGGCCGCCATGGTCGAAGAAGCAATGGAATTTGACGGCGCTGGCCGGATGAAATCCATGGCCGGACTGCAAAACGCGGCTGACGAAGCTGCGCCAGAACCGAGCGCCGGGGAGCCAGGCGCGGAACAATATATCGCCTACAGACACAGCCTCGGCCTGACGCTTCCCAAAGGCCAGGTCGACCCGCTCATGGCTGCCCACACTGAGGCCTGCCGCGATGCCGGGACAGCGACCTGCATTGTGGTCAACTCGAATGTGTATAGCGAGGACGAAGACTACGCCTCTGGCAATCTTTCCATCCGCGCCACGCCGGCCTGGATCGAAACCTTTATGAGCGGGGTTGAAAGCGATGCCCAGAAATCCGGCGGCGAAGTCACCCAGCGCTCGACCAGCGCCGAAGACCTGACGCGCCAGATCATCGATACCGGCGCGCGACTGGAGGCACAGAAGACCCTGCAGTCCCGACTGCTCAATCTATTGGAGCGCCGCGACGGCGAACTCGGTGAGCTGCTCCAGATTGAACGAGAACTCGCCCGTGTCACGGGTCAGATCGAGAGTATCGAGGCACAGCTGAAGACGCTGCGGCTGCGGGTCTCCATGTCCTATCTCGACATCAATTACCAGACCAAGGTTCCGGCGTTTAGCGGCTCACGCGAAAATCCGCTGGGTCAGGCCTTTGGAGATTTCTTCTACAATCTGTCCGGCGCCATTGCTGCGGTGATCACGGCATTTGCTGTCGGACTACCCTGGATCCTGCTGATCGGATTGTTCCTGTGGATCTGGCTGAAGCTGATCTGGCCCCGCTTGCGCGGAAAGAAGAAAAAACCAGGCGCCGCATCGTAGATCTAAGCGGACTGAACGTTGATCAAGGCATGCCCGATCACGGCTTTCAGATATTCCGGATCGAACGGCTTGGTGATCAGGTAGGACGGACCTTCATTCGAGGTGGAGAGATATTTTTCCGGATACGCGGTGACATAAACGACCGGGACGTCGTCCGACAGGTCCATTGCAACAATCGCGTCGGTGCCCTGTGATCCGTCGGCAAGATGGATGTCACACAGGACAATGTCAGGATTTTCCTTTTGACCCATCGCAACGGCTTCGTCCGCAGTGAGCGCAATACCGATAACTGTATGGCCGAGGCTCTCCGCGAGGCGTTTGAGCTGCGCAGAAATCAATGGCTCGTCTTCGATAATCAACATCCGCGTCGCAGTGGATGATGCGAAGTCTGCTTCTGCGATGATCAGCATTTTCTCAAGCTCTTCCGCGCTGACGCCGAGAATCCGGCGAACTGTCGCGCTCGGCAGATTTTCAACCGCGATCAGCAAAAGCGCGCGCCGGGCCCGGGCCGCCGGAGCCGCGTTCAGCGCATTCAATTCCTCAGCAAGCATCTGATACAGGCGTTCGCGATCAAACGCGGCATCTTCGAAACCTGTGTCCAGCGAGACATCAATCACCCGCTGAAGCACGCGCTCAACACAGGCGTCGCCGGTCGATGTATCGCCAGTGGACGCACGCGCAAACCGGCGCAGATACGGCACTAGCTTTTCAATTCGGTTGGCGGTCCACATTTCAGTTTTCTCCGAACAAAACCAACTGCTTAAACCTCATTGACCCTTTCGATCTAATCGGATTTTGGTCCGGGATAATCGGGCGCAGCGAGGCGAGGGAGGCAGCTTTTGTCACCGCGACGGACAAAATCAAGCCAAGCCGAGCAGAATGGGCTGCCAAAAGTCGGTGCTTCACGGCTTATCGAGCTGGGTGCTGTGCTTCGCGCGGAGTATGCCGAGATTGAGCAAGAGCCCCTTCCAGAACGCCTACGAGCCATGATCGACACGCTGAAAACCGCCGAAAAGCAAGTCCGCGGTGAAAATTAATCTTCGACAATCGACATCTCGTCCGTTGCCACACTGAATGAGACCGGAACCGTGAAGCTCAGCTTCAATCCATCGGGCGCAAAGTCCGACTGAATCTCAATATTGGGCATCATATCGAACAGCTGAAATCCAGAGCCATGCTTTTCAGGCGCGCGAATATTTTCCATCCCGGATTCCATCCATTCAACCCGGAATACCCCATCGGATACCCGCCACCTGACATGCAGCTCGCCTGAATCCCGGGACAAGAAACCATACTTGCTGGCATTGGTGACCAGCTCATGCACGAGCATTGAAGTCGACCTGCTCGCGCGCACCGACATTCTGACAGGGTCACCTTCAAGACGAACACGCTGCAAAGCGGGACCCGCATAAGGCTCAAGCTCGGTGCGCACGATGTCCCTAAAATCCAGCCCGCTCCAATGTGAGTCCGTCAACGCTGCAAAGTTTCGGCTCATCGCCGCGATTCGCCCGTTGAAGCTTTTTAAGAACGACTCGAAATCATCCGACACAGCGCCGGTATGGTCCGCGATAGACTGGACAACTGACAGTGCGTTGCGGACCCTGTGATTGAGCTCCGCCGTCACCAGATCGCGTTCTTTTCGCAGCTGCTCGCGCTCTGTAACGTCTTCTGCCCTTTGGACGAGGTAGTCCGCGTTCTCTTCTTCACAATGCACGCAGAACTGGGTGATTTTCCAGACGCAATTTTCAAGGCTTGGATCTGCAAACCTGATATTGAGAATCTGGGGATCAACTGGGACAGATTCTCCGGCAAATGTTTTTTCGAAATTCTCTTTCGCAGCCGCTTTTCGTTCCTCTGTGCTGGGGAACACGTCGAATACGTGCCGTCCGACGATTTCGCTCCTGTGGCGCTGGACAGCCCTGCAATAGGCATCATTCGCATCCACGAAGACCAGGTCCGTGTTCAGAATCATGGCCGGATTCGGCATGCGCCTGAAAATCGTTTGGTGAATCGTACTCCCCATAACCAAGAATCATAGGGGGAATCGCCGTGGCGTCGAGACACATATTTGCATGACGTGGCGCCAACCCGTTCGGGATCGCAAATGTTCAGCAGCGCGCCGAAAACGTTATCCCGGCGCGCGGGTTTTCAGGGCCAGCGCGTGCAGCTCTCCGCCCATTTTTCCTTTCAGCGCCGCATAGACCATCTGGTGCTGGGCCACCCGCGCTTTCCCGCGAAACTGTTCGGAAATGATCTCGGCCTGCCAATGATCATTGTCACCAGCGAGATCCGTCAGGTTGATCTCGGCCTCTGGGAACGCTTCGGTGAGGAAGCCTTCCAATGTTTCACGGGTCATCGCCATGATTTATGCGGGCTCCGGTTCGCCGCCAAAGTCGGAGCCTTTATCCTTACGGCGTTTTCCGATCACCGGTACGGCGGCATTCGGGCGCGGCGGCTCATCCGGTTCATCCGGGCGTTCCGGCAGTTTGCCATCATCGATCAAGGCGCGGATCTCGTCGCCGGTGAGCGTCTCATATTCGAGCAGAGCCTCGGCCAATGCCGACCACTGATCACGAAATTTGGTCATGATCTCGCGCGCATCTTCCATACCCTTCTGGATCAGCTTGCGCACTTCCTCTTCAATCTTCTTCGATGTCTCTTCCGACACAGAGGAAGACTGGACCAGCTGCTGGCCAAGGAAGACCTGGCCCTGGTCTTCGCCATAATCGACTGGACCGATTTCGTCCGACAGGCCCCAACGGGTCACCATTGCACGGGCGAGGCGCGTCGCCTGTTGAATGTCCGACGCCGCGCCGGCAGTGACCGCCTCGTCGCCGAATTTTTCTTCTTCCGCCACTCGGCCACCCATGATGATGGCGAGGCGAGACGTCATCTCGATCCGGCTCATTGACAACTTATCGTCTTCCGGCAGTTGCATGACCATGCCCAGCGCGCGGCCGCGCGGAATGATCGTTGCTTTGTGGACCGGGTCCGCCTTGGGCACTTTCAGCGCCACGATCGCGTGCCCCGCTTCATGCCAGGCGGTCAGTTCCTTTTCGTCCTGGCTCATCACCATGGACCGGCGCTCTGGTCCCATCAGGACCTTGTCCTTGGCGTCCTCGAACTCTGACATGGCGACCACGCGCTTGCCGCGCCGCGCCGCCAGAAGCGCCGCCTCGTTCACGAGGTTGGCGAGATCCGCCCCCGAGAAGCCAGGGGTTCCGCGCGCGATGATTTTTGGCTCAACATCCTTGGCGAGCGGTACATTGCGCATGTGAACTTTCAGGATCTTCTCGCGGCCAATGACATCCGGATTTCCAACTGTGACCTGGCGGTCGAACCGGCCAGGACGCAGCAAGGCAGGGTCCAGAACGTCCGGGCGGTTGGTCGCCGCGACGATGATGATGCCATCATTGGCCTCGAATCCATCCATTTCGACAAGCAGCTGGTTGAGGGTTTGCTCACGCTCATCATTACCGCCGCCAAGGCCGGCCCCGCGCGAGCGACCGACAGCGTCGATCTCGTCGATGAAGATGATGCAAGGCGCATTGCGTTTGGCTTGCTCGAACATGTCGCGGACGCGGCTGGCGCCAACGCCGACAAACATTTCGACAAAGTCAGAGCCTGAAATCGTGAAGAAGGGAACGCCGGCTTCGCCCGCAATGGCGCGCGCCAGCAGCGTCTTACCGGTACCCGGAGGGCCCACGAGGAGAGCGCCTTTGGGGATCTTTCCGCCGAGGCGCTGGAACTTGGCCGGATCCTTCAGGAAGTCGACCACTTCCTCAAGCTCTTCTTTGGCTTCATCCACACCGGCCACATCATCAAATGTGACGCGGCCCTGTTTTTCGGTCAGAAGACGGGCGCGCGATTTGCCAAAGCTCATCGCACCGCGACCACCGCCGCCAGACTGCATCTGGCGCATGAAGAAGAACAGGATCGCGACAATGAAGATGATCGGCAGCAGACCCATAATCAGATCGCCAAGATTGAACCCGGTATCCGGGTCATCAACCACAGACGGCACATCCAGCTCGATCATGCGCTCGCGCAGCGCGCCAAGGTCCTGGCTCTTCTGCGCGTAAATGCGTTCGCCATTCGATGTCACCGCCGTCACTTTGGTCGGGGTAATCACGACTTCGGTCAGCTGTTTGGCTTCGGCCAGGTCATAGACTTCAGAAATATCAACTTTCTGAGCTCCAGCCTGCGCCGGATTGCTTTGCATGACGGCGAGGAGGCCGAGCAGGAGGACGGCGATCAGTCCCCAGACGGCGAGATTACGCATATTCATCGATCATTCCAGACGTTAGTGATGTCACTTTCCTACAATATAGGTGAAGGATTTCATGAAAACGACTCAAATCCTGTCAATCTGTGACATAAGCTTCACCTATGGCTGCGGATTGCACGATTCGGGCCGCCATTTTAAGGGATGATGGATGAAAGACGCGCTGAAAGTCTACGGTCCGCTCGCCGCGGCCATTCTGATCTTGCTGGTCATCACAATGCGCTTTGTCGCACCGCCGCCGCCAATGGAGCTGCGCTTCGCAGCAGGCGGCAGTGACGGCCAGTATTATGCACTGGCGCAGCTTTATTCAGACAGCCTCGCAAAGCATGGAATCGAGGTCGAAGTCCTGGAAACCAAAGGCACGATCGAGAACTATGCCCTGCTCAATGCCGGCGAGGCGGATGTCGCGCTTCTGCAGGGAGGGCTTGCCAGCGAAGAGTCGCGTGAAAACCTGGAATCGCTCGGCGGCATGTTTGCCGAACCGTTCTGGATTTTTACCCGGTCGGATGATGAATCGCTTCTATCATCTGACTTTGGTGATCTTGAAACCGCAAGAATTGCCGGCGGGGCGCCAGGGTCCGGGACGCGGGCTATGGCCGAGCGCCTGCAGCAGGAATGGGGCGGCGAATGGCGCGACATCGTTCCACGCGCAGGCAATGATGCAGCGGCCGCGCTCCTCAATGGCGACGTCGACGCGGCTGTTTTCACGGCCAGCGTCGAGGCAGGATACGTCCAGCGCCTGCTCAAAGATCCAGCTGCGCGCCTGATTGGTGTCCGCCGCGCCAAGGGCCTGTCCATGCGCGATGACGCGCTGGCGCCGCTCACACTGTATGATGGCGTGGTCGATATGGACCGGGACATTCCATCAGGCGATGTCGAGCTGATCTCTGCGATTGCGCAGCTCGGCGTCGACAAGGATCTGCACCCAGCGCTGCAGTCAGTCCTGCTCGAGGCGGCCGAGGAAATCCATAGTGGTGGTTCGATCCTGACACGCGCCAAGACGTTTCCGGATGAGACGCGGACGGATCTGCCGCTTTCCGATGAAGCGCGCCGTTATTACCGGAATGGCCCAACCTTCCTGCGCCGCTATTTCTCGTTCGGCTGGGCGAACTTCCTGGAACGCGCCTGGGTGTTCCTCATCCCTCTGGTGGCGCTGCTCATCCCGCTCGTTCAGATGGCCCCGCCCGTCTATCGCTGGCGCATCCGCCGCAAGATCTACATCTGGTACAACGATCTGCACGATCTGGAACGCCGCGGGTTTGACGCCGAAGATGATGCGGCCCGTGCGCAGGTTCTGTCAGAAATCCAGGCCCTCCAGCACGAAGTCGGCCAGGTGGATGTCCCCGTCTCCTATAATGATGAGCTGTATCATTTGCGCAGCCACATCAATTTTGTAGAGGCCCTGATCGCCCGCCAGGCGGCGAACGGATAATCTGTCCTTGAGGATAAGTATGGCGACGCTGTACCCGGTCGAGGATTGACGCGCGCTGAATTCCCCGATCATAGTTCCAAAAAAGAACTTATGGAGATCTGACATGAAGCCAGTCTGTTTGGTGATCGGTGCGGGGGCAGGTATTGGCGGCACGGTCGGTGCCAGGTTTGCCAGCGAAGGCTACCATGCGGTGCTCTGTCGCCGGAGCGACCAGGAGGGGCTCGACAAATTGGTTAGCGGCATCAAAGCCGCGGGCGGCGAGGCGACCGGTCTTCTGCTCAATGCCATCGAAGACGATGCGATCGAAGATGCAGTTGCGCACGTCGAAAAGAATATCGGTCCGATTGAGGTCGTGATCTATAATCTCGGTGCCCAGATCGGCAATGTGCCGCTCGAGCAGACCAGTTACAAGCAATTCGAGATGGGTTGGCGGCTCGCCACATTTGGCCTGTTCCGCCTTGCCAAGTCGGTTTGCCCGTTGATGGCAGAGCGCGGCAGCGGCAAGATTATCGTCACGTCTGCCACTGCCGCAATGCGCGGCAATAAAGGCCAGCACTCACACGCGGCGGCCATGGGCGGTCGGCGTATGCTGTGTCAGACACTCAACGCACAGTATGCGTCTGCGGGGATTCATGTGGCGCATATTCTGGTCGATGGTGCCGTCGATGCCCCGGATACGCTTGGCAAGATGCTCGGGCCGGAACAGTTCCAGAAACTGCGCGAAACTCGCGGCGCGAAAGATGGTCTGCTGATCCCGGCCGAAATGGCGGAAACCTATTACCATGTCGCCACACAGCACCGTTCCGCCTGGACACATGAGCTTGACCTGCGCGCCTATTCGGATGTGGCCTGGTGGAACCATGCCTGAGCGCGGAACCCGGGGTCAAATCCAGCATGGACCCTGTCAAATGTGACAATTGATGGCGCCGCGCTCCCGCGTATTCCTCTTTCAAATGAAGGAGGACGCTCCATGTCCAGAAAATCGTTCGCATCTCTGCTGCCGATAGCGACGGCAGCGCTCGGCCTGGCAGCAGCTATGGCGCCGAACGCCGCCGCATCGTCGCGCTTCACCATCGAAAACCAGAGCGACACCCAGGTCCATGTCTATATTTATTCGGGCGGGGATACGTTCTGTACGCTCGAGGAAAAAGTGAAATACCTCTCAGCCGGTGAGACCGATTCCTATGGCTGTACCGGAAATGGCAAGAACCAATGCAAAATCCAGCTCTATGCAAAGGAAAACCTGATCTGCAAAAGCGACCGGAACACGTGCAATTCAAACGCGATCAAGCGCGAGAATAATAGTGAGATGCGTATTACCGGCTCTCTCGAAACGGGATTTGATTGCACCTTTTGAGACGCTTTCCACCGCAACAAAAAAAGTCCCCGGCGCACTCAAAATGGCGGGCCGGGGAGCGATCAAAATGATCAGTCAGAGTGAGATCGTCGTCTATTTGTTCGGCTGTGGCGTTGACCGCAAATAGGGCCGGATTTCCTCATAGCCCTTCGGGAAAAGCTTGTCGGCCTCGTCATTGGAGACGCTCGGCACGATGATCACGTCGTCGCCATCCTGCCAGTTCACCGGTGTCGCCACTTTGTGCGTATCGGTCAGCTGCAAACTGTCGATCAGGCGCAGGATCTCATCAAAATTCCGGCCCGTCGAAGGCGGATAGATGATCGACGCGCGGATCTTTTTGTGATTGTCGATCACGTAGACGGCCCGCACGGTGACTTTCGCATCGGCATTCGGGTGGATCATATTGTAGAGTGCGGCGACTTTTTTCTCGGGATCGCCAATGATCGGGAAATTGACCTCTGCGCCTTGGGTATCCTCGATATCCTTGATCCATTTTTTGTGGGCCTCAACCGTGTCGACCGAGATGACGAGTGCTTTTGCGCCGCGCGCGGCCAGCTTGTCTTTCAGCTTGGCTGTATAGCCGAGCTCGGTCGTGCAGACCGGGGTAAAATCGGCTGGGTGAGAGAAGAACACGACCCAGTCATCTCCGATCCAGTCATGGAACCGGATACGGCCGTGTGTGGTATCGACCTCAAAGTCGGGGGCGGTGTCACCGAGCAGCAGGCTCATCTGACCTCTCCTTGCAAATTGGCTTGATTTCTGCAGCGAAAGTGGGGCCTATGCGGGAGGGTTCCAACCGCCCAAGTCTGACTCGCAGGTTTAGTTTTCCTGCACGACTATCGAAGGATGTTCGATGAAGCGCCTTATTCTCATGCGTCATGCGAAAACCGAGCCCTGGACGGAAGGGATCGACGATTTCGGGCGGGCTTTGACGCCGGCCGGGCATGAGGCGGCTGAGACGATGGCGAAGGCGCTGAAAGGGGAAGGCTGGTCGCCTGAAAAAGCCGTTCTGTCGACAGCGCGGCGGACACGGGAAACCTGGAGCCACCTCTCCGGTGTCTTCGGAGCCTGCGAAATGGTCCTTGAGGATGACCTCTATCTCGCAGGCGAACGCGGGATTACCGATATCATATCCGACCATGATGGCGCGCGGACGCTTATCATTATCGGCCACAATCCCGGTCTGCATGATCTCGCCATCAGTCTGCTGAGAGAAGCCGGTAGCGCCGACCATCAGGCGTCGATTCGAATCTCATCCAAATTGCCGACCGGTGGTGTGGTGATGTTTGAGTCGGACGAAGATGGTGCGTTCGTCCCGGCACACTTCAAGCTGCAGAACTTCATGCGGCCGAAAGACTTCGTACAGGATTAGGCAAGCTTGAATCGAAAAACGCCCCGCGGGGGAGACACGGGGCGTTTCGAGAAGGCAAGGCTTGTTAGGCGCTTGCCTTAGCGGGCGCTACGGCGGCTACCGCGGCGACGGCGGCGCACGAGCAGATGATCGCGTCCGGCAGCGCTGGCAGCTTTTTTCAGGGCGGGGAGCACATAACTCCCGATCTCGTCATCATAAGATGATGCGTTGAAAAGAGATTCAGCCTCGAAGCTGGATGGGGTGACGTGGGAGGTCGTCGCTTGCATTGTTTCTGTCCTTTTTATTATTGGCCCGGTCTCCCGGGATCAGACGGCCCTATTGAACTCTGCCTGACGAGTACGAACTTAGCATCACTATTATCGTTTTTCAATATGTGAATATCGTTTTTCGGCAATTTTCTGCATTTTCCACCGGAATCCCGCTGGTTCACCGCAAACGCGGTGGCGATTTGCGCGCCGAGAATGGTTTTTCTGTTTTGCTCTGGTCGCGTCGCGCCGCGTTCAGCCTAGTGCGTACCCGATTGCCGCAGGTCCAGCGATAGTTGCCCGCTATCATCAGACGTGCCGCCAGGGCGACTCTCCCTCGTAGATACCGGCAGACGCTTCGTGCGCGCATGATCAAAGCTCGGCAAGTTGCGGATGAGCTCTGTCACGCGCGCGGCGCGAATGTCCTGTCCAGCGGACAGATATTGGTTTCGTGCGGTGACGGAGGCCTGCCAGGTCTCCTTAAGCGAGATGACTCCGAGGCTCAGATACGGCGCGAGCTGATCAAAATAGGAAGCCTGTCGCTCAGTTTCAGGCACTGCAACCTGGCTGAGATCAGAGACGCGACCGAGCAAGCGCTTCAGCAGCGCAATGGCTGGTTTGCGCCCGCCTTCCGGATGATCGGCCAGATTCGCCGCGTCGGCGTGGACCCCTGGCCGCTGGCCGACCCCGATTTGCGCTGCGGGCAGTTCTGCCGGTGCCTCATGCCGCGGCGCAGCCATGAATTGATCCCATGCCTCAGCGTGCGAGACGCCAGGCCGCGGCGCTTCTTCAGGTCCAAACTGGGAAAATTTACGCAGCGCTACGCCGGCCCGCATACACCAGGCCTCGACCTGGGGGTCGCAATCTTCAGGCTCCGCAGGGTCGTGCATATAAATGCTCAGCACGTTCTGGGAGCGATGCAGTTCTGACAGAATGGCGACCGGGTCGCCGGTTCTGAAATGAAGCGAAGCTCCGCGCTGCTCCAGCGCCGCGTCGAGATCTCTCAGACTCTGAGCCAGGAATTCGGAATGCGGCGTGTCTGGTGCGGAAATGAATAGCGGCACGATCTTCCCGCCGTCCCGCGCGGCGGCGAGGCAAGCGGCCCGCAGCGGCGCATGATCATGCACACGCAAGTCATTTCGGAACCAGAGGATATGAATGCCACTCATGGAACATATATAGAACATCTGCCCAATTTTGTCCACACCCTTTGTATGTGTCGCCTTTTCAACCAGCAGACGATTGTTTGGATCAATATTGTTGACAATATTTAACGGTGTTAGAATTTATACAATACACTCAATATTATCCATATGAAGAAACGCCAAGTTCTTATGGGTATAGTATACTTGTTTTTGACTATACCGCGCGCGCTGAAACTTTAGCGCCGGACGACTGGACCAGCCTGCCAGCGCCGCTCGATCGAGATTCCTACCGCGTCGGCATTCCGCCTTCCCAGAAAGCCGCGTTCAATATTTGCGCCGCCGTCTTTGGGCTTTCGGGGATCGTTCAACCAGCACTTACAGCACAACTGGTCTCAATGGGACTTTTCGTGGCATTCGGCGCTGTCATCCTGCTTCGCCTCTTGCTCGTCCTGACCGGCTTGATGTTGAGGCGAGCATCTGGCCCGTCCCGACCGATGCCCCCTTCACATGGAACCTATCCCCGGTTTTCCATACTCATCGCCGCCTATCAGGAGGCGGGCATGATGGATCAACTAGCCAGCGCCCTGACCGCCATTGTGTGGCCGAAAGACCAACTTGAAATCTTCATCCTGATGGAAGCGGATGATCCTGAGACCCTGCACGCCGCGCGGCGCGCGGGATTCCCTGACACGACCCAGTTTATCGCGGTTCCGCCGGGCGGACCAAGGACCAAGCCAAACGCCCTGAACCATGGCCTTGCGCTGGCACGCGGAAAATATGTGTCAGTCTTTGATGTCGAGGATGTGCCGCATCCCGATCAGTTGCTGGATGTGTATGCTGCGTTCCAGCGCGCGTCCGAACAGGTCGTCTGCGTACAGGCACCCCTGGTCGCCGCCAATGGCCGCGCAAGCTGGCTCGCGGCGCAATGGGCCCTGGAATATGATGTACAGTTCGGATTGCTGCTGCCCAGCCTGTCAAAGTTCGGTTTGCCCATCCT
The DNA here is from genome assembly GCA_041984335.1 of Henriciella sp. Taxonomy (GTDB): domain Bacteria; phylum Pseudomonadota; class Alphaproteobacteria; order Caulobacterales; family Hyphomonadaceae; genus Henriciella. Next base: position 477,536 of record JBHIYI010000002.1, read on the forward strand.
TCTGGGCGGCACCAGCAATCACTTTCGACGAGATGCCCTGCTCGCCCTTGGCGGTTGGGACGCCTGGAATGTGACCGAAGATGCAGATGTCGGCATGCGGCTGGCGCGCACGGGCCTCGGTATTGAAACCATCGCCACCCCAACGCTTGAATCGGCCCCAACCCGTTTTGATATCTGGTGCGCGCAGCGAAGCCGCTGGCTGAAAGGGTTTCTGCAGACCTGGCTGGTCCTGATGCGAACGCCATTGAAGACAATTCGCCATATGGGCTTTGTGCGATTTCTGGTGATGCAGCTTTCTTTGGGTGGCGCCATTCTGACACCGCTTGTATGCGCACCGTGCGCTTTCTTGCTCGCATTGGCAGTCTGGTCCGGACACCTGGAAATTGGCCGCGCTGGATTAGGGCTCTTCTTCGCAGGGCTTTGCGTTGGATTGCTTGGCGACCTGGCCGCGCCCGGCAAATGGAGCTGGAGCCGCTTCCTGGCCATCGTGACGCGCGCCATCTATTGGCCGCTGCATAGCGTCGCTGCATTTCGCGCGGTTTGGGAGCTTGCGAAGAAGCCGTTTTTCTGGGCAAAGACGCCGCATCATCCCTATGATGTGGAGCCCCGGTCATTCTTTTCGATTGGATCATAAGCCTCAGTCTGGCGAGCGGCCTGATCGCGCTCGGCCTTTTTGCGCAGTCAAAGCTCGGTACGGTTCGCAAGAAGGATCAGCGTCCACACCAGGTCCCATGGGGCCTGGTCATGATTGGGTGTGTCTTCGGAATCTTCCTGGTCGTGGTGCATTTGATGAATCTGGTCGGCGTAGAGACCGGGCCCGAAAACAGCATGTTTGGCCGGTTCTAGGCGACAAAACTGTCACTTGACTCTCACTAGTTTGTTCGCATTATGTTCTCACACAAAGAAGGAGGACAGATATGCCAACGCCCCAGGAGCTAATGCAACTCGGCCAGACCCTGATTGAGCATTGCTCAAATCAGAATGAGCAGGCCTTGCAGGACAATTATTACGCTGAGGACGCGGTTTCGGTGGAGGCCGTTGCCATGCCGGATGGTAGCACGGAAGCCGTCGGGCTCGCCGCCATCAAGGCCAAGAGTGAATGGTGGTATGGTGCCCATGAGCTGCACTCCAACACAGTCGAGGGGCCGTTTGTCCATGGCGATGACCGGTTCAGCGTGATTTTCGATATTGACGTGACACAGAAAAAAAGCGGCCAGCGCATGCAGATGCGGGAGATCGCGACTTATTATGTCAATCAGGATGGCAAGATCACGCGCGAGGAGTTTGCCTATCCGGTTCAGGGATAGGCTCTGCCCCGGCGTCAGACATGGCCATTCGCTGGACTGATCGTTAAGGTGCTGCATCTGCGAACAAAAGCAGGTGCACCAGCACCGAAACGGGAGAATGATGATGGCCTTTGACGCCCCTGAAGATCTCGACGAATTCCGCACCAATGTGCGGGAATGGCTCGAGGAAAACTGCCCGCCAAGCATGCGCACGCCCATGAAGGACGATGAAATCGTCTGGGGTGGCAAACGCGAGGCATTCAAGAACCCAGATTCGAAAGTCTGGCTGGAACGGATGGGCGAGAAAGGCTGGACCGCGCCGGAATGGCCCGCTGAATATGGCGGCGGCGGCCTCGACAAGGCCCAGGCCCGCGTGCTGCAGCAGGAATTGCGACGCATCAAGGCCCGGCCCGCTCTGTTCTCTTTCGGTCTCTGGATGTTCGGCCCGGCGCTCCTGGAATTCGGCAATGACGAGCAGAAAAAGCGCTTCATCCCGGATATTGTCAAAGGCAAGACCCGCTGGTGCCAGGGCTATTCCGAGCCGGGCGCAGGATCTGACCTTGCCGGGCTTCAGACCAAATGTGAGGACAAAGGCGACCACTGGCTGATCAATGGCCAGAAAGTCTGGACGTCTTATGCCGATCAGGCCGACTGGATCTTCTGCCTCGTTCGCACCGACAAGAGTGTCAAACATGAGGGCATCAGTTTCCTTGTCTTCGATATGGAATCCGAAGGCGTTGAAGCCCGCCCGATCAAATTGATTTCTGGCTCGTCACCCTTCTGCGAAACCTTCTTCACCGACGTCAAAGTCCCGAAAGACCAGCTTGTCGGCAAGCTGAATGGCGGCTGGACGATTGCCAAGCGGCTGCTTCAGTTCGAGCGCTCGTCGATTTCCGCGGGCGGGTTTGGCGGCACGGGCGGGTCCGGCATCCTGCCGCCGCAGGAATATGCCAAACAACATGTCGGGGTCGACGAAACCGGCCGCGTCGCCGATGGCGATCTGCGCGCCCGCATCACCGATCATTTGATGTATGCCAAGGCCTTCGGCCTGACGGTGCAGCGCTCAACTGAAGAAGCCAAGGCGGGCCAGGAAGTCGGACACACGGCGTCGATCATGAAATATGCCGCCGCCAAGATGAACCAGGACAAGTGCGAACTGCTGGTCGAGGCCCTCGGCACGGATGGCCTCGGTTGGGACGGCGACGGCTTTGCTGAAGATGCCAAGAAGGCCACACGCAGCTGGCTGCGATCGAAGGGCAATTCGATTGAAGGTGGCACCAGTGAAATCAATCTCAACGTGGTCGCCAAGCGCGTCCTCGGTCTGCGGGAGCATCAATAATGAGCTTTGTTCTGTCTGAAGACCAACAAATGCTGCGCGATACGGCGATGGCGTTCGCGCGCGATGAAATGCCGGTCACGCATCTTCGCGAACTCCGCGATGGCGGCGCCAATGGCGTTGACGCAGAGATGCGCGGCAAGCTGGCTGAGCTTGGTTTTTTTGGGGTGCTTGTCCCCGAAGAGCATGATGGGGTCGGCCTCGGCATGGTCGCCATGGGCCAGATCATGGAGGCCCAGGGCCGCACGATTGCCGCCACGCCGCTGCTGCAGACCGCGGTGATGGGCGCTAGCGCTCTGATCCTTGGCGGATCTGAAGCCCAAAAAGCGGAATGGCTGCCTAAGATTGCGAGCGGTGAAGCGACATTTGCGCTTGCCGTCGATGAGGGCACGCATCATGCGCCGCTCAATATCGCGACCGAGGCCGAACGAAACGGTCAGGGCTACACGCTGAACGGTGCCAAGCGCTATGTCCCGGACGGGCATCATGCCGACGTTTTCATCGTCGCGGCGCGCACCTTTGGCGAAGCTGGCCAGGCGCATGGCATCAGCCTGTTCCTGGTCCCGAATGATGCCAAGGGATTGAGTGTGAGCGCGCTCAACACTGTCGATTCTCATGGCGCAGCCCATCTCACACTTGAGGATGTTGCCGTCGGTGAGGGCAGCGTGATCGGCGCCGTCGATGCTGGCTGGGAAGTGCTCGAGCCGACGCTCGACCGCGGCCGGATTGCGCTCGCCGCAGAAGCCCTTGGCAGTGCCCAGGCCGCCTTCGATATGACGCTCGAATATATGCAGACCCGCAAACAGTTTGGGCAGCTGATTGGCTCCTTCCAGAGCTTGCAGCACCGGGCGGCGAAAATGTTCACTGACCTGGAACTGACCCGGTCCTGTGTCGCGGCGGCCCTGTCCGGCGTGGATGAGAACCGCAATGATGTGGCAGAACTTGCGAGCCTCGCCAAAGCGCGTGCCTCGGATCTGATCCATCTGGTTTCGAACGAGACCGTGCAATTCCATGGCGGCATCGGCATGACCGACGCGCATGATAGCGGCCTCTACATGAAACGCGCCCGCGTCCAGGAAGCCCTGCTTGGCGGGGCCTCATATCACCGTGATCGTTATGCCAAACTGAACGGGTTTTGATCGCCAGAGATTGACCCGGAAACAGAGACCCGACTAGGCTCCCCTCAAGACATTTGAGGGGGGCCTTTTTGGTTCGATTCATTCCTTTCCTGATCGTGCTCGCCCTGCTTGCGGTGAGCCTCTGGGGCACTTTCGTATCAGTCTGGTTCTGGGGACCGGTCGCGCTGTTCGGAGCCCTGGCGCTGGTCGGTCTCAGCGACCTCGTCCAGACAAGGCACACGCTGTGGCGAAACTTCCCCCTCCTCGGGCGACTACGCGGCGTTGCGGAGGCGATCCGTCCTTTTTTCCGCTCCTACGCCGTCGAGAGCGAGACCGAAGGGCGTCCCTTCAACCATGAGCAGCGCGCCCTGATCTATGCGAGGGCGCACAATGTCTCTTCCGTGGAGCCGTTTGGCAGCCATCTCGATATAGAACAGCCGCCGCATGAATGGGTCTCGCACTCGATCGCGGCGATGCATCCCGAAGACCCTGATCCACGCATTCAAATCGGGGCGCCGGGGACCGCGCAGCCTTACGCCGCCAGCATCCTGAACATCTCCGCCATGAGCTTCGGCTCGCTCGGCGCGCATGCCATCGAAGCGCTCAATCGCGGCGCCGCAAAAGGCGGTTTCTTTCACGATAGCGGGGAAGGCGGCGTCTCGCGCTATCACAAAGCCGGCGGCGGCGATCTCGTCTGGGAGCTCGGTTCAGGTTATTTTGGCTGCCGCGCGCGCGATGGTGGATTTGACCCGGCCCGGTTTGAAGAAACAGCAAAGCTCGATCAGGTCAAAATGATCGAGGTCAAGCTCAGCCAGGGCGCAAAACCCGGTCATGGCGGCGTGCTGCCAGGCGCGAAAGTGACGCCGGAGATCGCCGAGGCGCGCGGCATTCCGATTGGCGAAACCTGCTTTTCCCCACCGCATCACACGGCCTTTGATAATCCGAAAGGATTGCTGGATTTCCTCGCTCAATTGCGAGACCTCTCTGGTGGAAAACCCGTGGGGTTCAAGCTGTGTATTGGCAATCGCTGGGAATTCCTGGCCATCTGCAAAGCCATGGTCGAGACTGGGCAAAGGGCGGACTTTGTTGTGATTGATGGCGCCGAGGGGGGCACCGGGGCAGCGCCGGCAGAATTTCTCGACCATGTCGGCGCGCCGCTCCGCCAGGGTCTGGTCTTCGCCCGCAATGCACTGGTGGGCTGCGGTCTGAAAGAGGAGATCAAGCTTGGCGCCAGCGGCAAGCAGGTCTCGGCCTATAATATGGCCGCATCGCTGGCGCTCGGCGCGGATTGGATCAACACAGCGCGCGGCTTCATGTTTGCGCTTGGCTGCGTGCAATCGCTGCATTGTCACAAGAATACCTGCCCGACCGGAATTGCGACCTCAGATCCCGGACGCCAGCGCGGTCTGGTTGTGGCAGACAAGGCGGATCGGGTGTTTCACTTTCACAAGAACACCGTCGCAGCTCTGATGGAGGTTGTCGGCGCAGCGGGGTGCCAACACCCGGACGAACTTGCGCCACACCATATCATGCACCGGACGGCGACCGAGGAAACCGTCCCGGCAGACCGCCTCTACAAGCTCCTGAGCAAGAATGAGCTCCTGCAAAGCGGGGCTGACACGCACCTGGCTCAGGACTGGATCATGTCGCAGAGCGGCAGCTTTGCGCCGGCCTGAGCCTAGGCTTCGTGCGGACTGATCGTCCCGGCATCTTCGCGTCGCCGAATCATGTAGGAGACGATCACGGCGCCGACCATCTTGCCGATAATGAACACGACCCAGTTGGCAAAGTTGAACGTATCGCCGACCGCTTCGCCGAGATTGTAGTGCCGCGCGAGACCCGCGCCGTACAGAAACACTGTCGTGTCGATGGGCGCCGCCACCGCACTGGAAATCACAATCCGCGTCGACAGGCGGTACTTGGTGAAGGTGAAGAGCAGCCAGTCAAAGAATTCCGAAATCGCGAATGCCAGCCCAGATGCCAGCGCGATCACAGGCCAGGCATAGTAGAATGACCAGCCGATCGCGAACGCCATACAGACCAGGACCCGTTGGTGCATCTCGCGCTGCACAAAATCCCGGACCACGAATACCAGGCCCGTGATCAGCGTCATCGGGTGGAGCAACAGACTGCCCGGCGTGCGCGCTTCGCCTGGCCACATCAGGTTGAAGCCGTTGATGAATTCAAGATTTGGCACCACCGCGAACGACCAGTTCAGAAACGGAATCATCGCGACATAGATGAACGCCCAGGCGCGGCCCCCGAGCGACCAGATCAAATAGAACAGCGCCACCATGCCGAGGCAGACAATGAGCAAATCGTCCGGATTGCCATTGGTCAGCGCGCCAACAAATCCGTTGTAAAAATCAAGAAACACCTGCCCGCCTCACATCCATTCTTGTCATGGCCCTACGAACGCGCGTAATCGCAACTGATCGATGGGGTCAACACATACGGAGCGGGTTCAGCATGTCCAGCGTCAAACTCTGTTTGATCGTCGCGCGCGCTCGAAACGGCGCGATTGGCAAGGACGGCGAATTACCCTGGCGCCTGTCGGACGATCTTATTCATTTCAAGACGACGACCCGTGGGTGCCCGATCATCATGGGGCGCAAGACCTGGGAAAGCTTGCCGAGACGACCGCTTCCGGGACGCGACAATATCGTGCTCAGCCGCGACGGTCAGTATAGCGCGCCGGACGCCAGAGTGTTCACATCGATGCCTGCAGCGATCGCCACAGGCCGTGCATTGGCGAGGGCCAAGGACAAGCAAGAATTGTTCGTCGTCGGTGGGAGCGCCGTCTACGCTGCCGCCCTGCCATTCGCTGACCGGCTCTACGTGACCGAAGTCGACACGGACATTCAGGGTGATGCGTTCTTCCCTGAATTCGATGCTGCGTTGTTCGAAGAAACCAGTTACCGCCGCGTTGAGGCGAATGAGAAGAACCAGTTCGATTTCACCATCCGCACGCTGGATCGCCTTGGGTAAATCTTGCGCGCGATGAGCGACCGGGTCACACTCGCCTGAAATATCAGGAGGGTAGGACATGGATTTTGAACTGGTTGCAGACGGACTCGGATTTCCGGAAGGCCCGGTCTGGATGGAAGACGGCTCCATCATCCTGGTCGAGATTTCAAAAGGCTGCGTCACAAGGGTCTGGGGCGATGGCCGCAAGGAAGTGATCGCCACACCCGGCGGCGGCCCGAACGGCGCAGCGATCGGACCGGATGGCGCGCTCTGGATCTGCAATAATGGCGGCTTCAAATATCACGAACGCGGCGGCCTCTTGATTCCCGGAAATTGCCCGGATGATTATTCAGGCGGACGGATTGAACGGATTGACCTCGCAACCGGCAAAGTGGAGCGTGTGCTGGACACGGTGGAGGGCTTCCCACTCAAGGGCCCGAATGATCTGGTCTTTGATCGCAGTGGCAATCTCTATTTCACTGACCATGGCAAGACCTATCCCCGGCACCGCGATTTTGGCGGCCTGTTCTTTCTGGCGAATGGCGCCAGTGAGGCGGTCGAGCTTGATCACCATCACACCTCACCGAACGGCGTTGGTCTCTCTCCGGATGAGAAGACGGTCTTTATGGCAGATACAATGACGGCTCGGCTGTGGGCGTTCGACCTCAGCGCGCCAGGCGAAATTGAACGGGCGAGTCAGTTCAACCAAGGCCGCGTGGTCGCGACCATGCCGGGCCTGCAATACTTCGATAGCCTGGCCGTTGCAGCGTCAGGAAATATTTGCGTCGCGACAATCCTCAATGGCGGCATCACCACGATCACGCCAGACGGTGCGCACAGCCACATCGCCTTCCCTGATCCGTTCGTGACTAATATCTGTTTTGGAGATGAGGGCCTGAACGAGGCCTGGGTGACACTTTCCGGGACGGGAAAGCTGGCCAGATGCACCTGGCCAGAACCCGGCTTGAAACTGAACTATTACGCCTAGGCGCAGGAAACATCGCGCCTATTTCAAAACAGCGCTGAAGCTGACAGTACCCGATACTGCAGGCGCGATCGGATCAGAAAACGCCCATTTGATGTGCGTGATATCCGCGGACGTGGCGAAGCGTTCTACGTCACCCTCATACGCCATCAGAGCTGAGCGGGTCGCGAAAGTCTTGCCGCCATCGGCGGAGAATGTCAGATCATCCGCACGACCCGTCGCAGACGTCTCGATATAGGTCACGGCGCCCGGCACGGGCATTACAAGGCTCACCGCCTCTGCGGCCTCGGCCCCGGTATTGGTGTAGGCGAGACTGTAGCGGACTTCGTCTCCGGGAGCGACTTCTTCGGCAATGGTATAGGTTCGAACTTCATTGCCGTTCGCGTCGACTGTCACCGTCACGCGCTCAACCACCTGGTCAGCGGTCAGGCCATTTGCGAAAGCTGAAAGTGAACCCGCGCCAGTCACAGCCAGTGCCAACAGTGTTGCTCGCAACATTGCTCAATCTCCAAATTATCCCAGTCGCAGAATGGCACGCTTTCGATTAAACACTGTTTAACGCTGATCACTGTCCCTCGCGGCGCAGTGTGCTAAAACGGTGGAAAGACCATTAAGGGGACGCCAAAAAGGGGACAGATCGCCGAGGAGAGATGCTGCGCAGCATCATCTGGGGACTCGTGATCGCGCTCGCGTCATGCGGGCGGGCATCGCCGTTGCCCGACATGCAGCCTGGCGAAAAAGGACGCGTCGTCAATGTCATCGATGGCGATGCCCTGGTCCTGGATACAGGCCAGAGCGTTCGGCTGGTCTCGATCGAAGCACCAGCCCTTTACCCACGAGACCGGCCCGCAGAACCTTATTCGGCAGAAAGCGCGCGCATCCTCGAAGATCTGGTCCTCGGACGGCGGGTCCAGCTTTACTATCCCGGCATCACACGTGATCGCTATGACCGCGCACTCGCGCATGTCGTGACCATAGATGGCGCTGGTCCGGATGTCTGGTTGAACGCTGAAATGCTCAAGCGCGGCGGTGCCTGGGTCCGGCTCTATCCAGATACGGCCGCTCGCGGAGAAGAGCTGCTGGGCCTCGAGGCCGAGGCGCGGGTGAATGAGACGGGTCTCTGGCCGAGCATCGACTATCGCGCGCGCACGGCGGGCGTCGTCACGTCGGACTTGCGCGGCTTTCGCCTTATACGCGCACGTCTGGGAGAAGCCTTACCCGTGCCGACTGACACACGATATCCTCCCGCGTGTCGCCGCGCGCTTGAAGACGCAGACCTGACCCTCAGCATTCGCCGCGATGCGCGAACAGCTTGCAACCTGCCCAATGGCGCAGACATCCTCGTTCGCGGTTATATTTCAAACCTTGAACTCGACCTCACTTATCCGAGGCACCTGGAGATGATTGAGCCTAGTGACTAGCTCGCGATATATTGCGCGCCGTTCACTGTCATGGTGGCACCGGTGATGAAGGCCGCGTCGTCGCTCGCAAGGTAGGTGCACATGGATGCGATCTCTTCGGCCTTGCCCAGGCGACCCACCGGAACGGTAGCGATAATACTCTCGAGCACTTTTTCCGGCACAGCGCGGACCATTTCCGTGTCGATATAGCCGGGGCACACAACATTTACAGTGATGCCTTTCTTGGCACCTTCCTGGGCCAGGGCTTTGGTGAAACCGATCAGCCCAGCCTTGGCGGCGGAATAGTTGACCTGACCAAACTGGCCCTTCTGTCCATTGATCGAGGAAATGTTGATGACGCGCCCAAACCCGCGCTCGCGCATGCCGTCCCAGACTTGGCGGGTGACGTTGAAAGCAGAATCGAGATCAACCGCGATGACCTTTTGCCATTGCTCCAGGCTCATCTTGTGGAACGGTCCGTCCCAGGTGATGCCGGCATTGTTGACGACCACATCAATGGGACCAAGCTCGGCCTCAATGGCTGCGATGCCTTCGCCAACCGCGTCATAATCAGAGACATCAAACTTGTAGCATTTCACGCCGGTTTCCTGCTCGCAGGCTTTGGCGGCTTCGTCATTGCCACCATAATTTGCGGCGACAGTGTATCCAGCGTCTTTAAGGCCCTTACTGATGGCCAAGCCTATTCCGCGTGTACCCCCTGTTACCAGCGCTGTTCTGGACATGATCTTCCTCCCGTATATGCTGCGCAGCATAAAAATTGCTGCGATCGCTAAATCAGATGTAAGCACGTATCTGCTAGAAAGTGCAATCGTGGTTTCGTCGGAAGAGACGTAAAGGTTTCTGAGCGAGTTGCCGCGGCAGGGAAAATGGTGGTTGCCTTAAGAAAGGGCAGGACATGGCTAAATCGAATGGCGCAAGCGAAACCGTCATCATCAAGAAGTACGCCAATCGGCGGCTGTATGACACGTCGACCTCATCCTACGTAACACTCGACCACCTGTCGGAACTGGTGCGCCGCGAAGTCGATTTCGAAGTCGTCGACGCCAAGACGGGGGAAGATCTGACTCGGCAAGTGCTGACCCAGATCATCTTCGAAAAAGAGAATAAGGGCGAAGGCGCGCTGCCAGTGAACTTCCTTCGAAAACTGATAGGGTTTTATGGCGGACGGTCTCAGACTCTGCTCCCGGCCTGGCTCGAGATGAGCATGAACAGCTTCTCCGAAAGTCAGGAGCGCTGGACCAAGGCCATGGGCGGCGCCAATCCGTTCGCGCTGGTCGAGAAGCAAACCCGCGCCAATATGGAAATGTTCGAAAAGGCCGTGCGTATGTTCACGCCAGGTCTCAGCACGCGGAAAACCAAGCGTGGGCAAAAAGGCGAAGATGAGTCAGAGAGCGACGACGCGGTCGAAATGCTGCGCGCTCAAATGGAAGCCATGCAAGAGCAGCTCAACGCCCTGTCCCGGAAACACTGACCAGGCTAGTCGAGCGGCAAGACGGCGATCACTTCACCGACATCCTGTTCCTGGAGCAGGATGGCGCAGCTGGCTTCGCAATGCACCGGAAACGTATCGTCTGCTGTGGTCCAAAGGCCCAGCGACTCTGATTTTGTCACGGGATTGACCATGCTGGTGGCGTTGGCGTCCCCGGCGAGATGTTCAATCAGGACCAGTTCGAGGACACGTTCCGCCTCACCCGTCACGCGAACGACTTCGCCGTCCCAGCTGAGCCGAGGGGTCTTATCAGGGCGAACATCCTGTCGAAGGCTGATATTGCGTCGAATGTCTTTCTTGCGTGTCCCGGGGCATTCCTTCGCGCCGTCATAGAAAGATTGGGGCGTGTAAGGCGCGCGCAGGCTGAGCCTGTCCGTATAAGCCATTTGCCGATCCTTCGCGACCGCCAGCGCCATCGGGTCCGGTTCACCCAGATAGTCCCAATAATTCACCGTCCAGGTCAGAATGAAAATGTCGTCCCGTTCCTCGCTCATCTGCTGCATCGTGCGATGCGCTTTTGGGCAGGCCGGGCAGTTCTGATTGGCAAACAGCTCGACAAGGACAGGCCGGTCAGATTCTGCAACAGCAGATCCGAACACGCTGGACGTGAATAGAATAAGGGCGAAGAAACGCAGCATGAGAACCTCATAGCGGCTTCTTCGCCCCGTGATCAATTCACTAGGCTGTGAGGACTGCGTTATGCCGCCTCATTCGCCAGGTTGCGCAGCACATAATGCAGGATGCCGCCATTGCGATAATAGTCGAGCTCATTGTCGGTATCGATCCGCACCGTCGTGCTCGCCACAACTTTCGAACCGTCGGCCTTGGTGATCTGCACGTCGACTTTCTGGCGCGGCTGAATCTCGTTGATGCCTTCAATCGTGACCTGCTCATCGCCTTTCAGGCCGAGCGATTCCCAGGTGACGCCATCATTGAATTCCAGCGGCAGGACGCCCATGCCGATCAGGTTGGAACGGTGAATACGCTCAAACGAGCCAGCCACCACGGCTTTCACGCCGAGCAGGACGGTCCCTTTGGCGGCCCAGTCGCGCGACGATCCATTGCCATAGAGGTTTCCGGCAAACACCACCAACGGCACGTGATCTTCCATATAACGCATCGCGGCATCATAGATCGCCATACGGTCACCGCTCGGATGGTGAACGGTTACGCCGCCTTCGACACCCGGCACCATCTGGTTCTTGATGCGGATATTGGCGAACGTGCCGCGCATCATCACTTCATGATTCCCGCGGCGCGAACCATAGGAGTTGAAGTCAAGCACGCTGACCTGATTGCCTTGCAGATACTCGCCCGCCGGGCTGGACGCCTTGATCGATCCGGCCGGAGAAATGTGGTCGGTTGTGATCGAGTCGCCAAACAGAGCCAGCACGCGTGCATTGTGCACATCGCCAGGCGCTTCGACTTCGCCGGTCATGCCCTCGAAGTATGGCGGGTTCTGGACATAGGTTGAGCCCATTGGCCAGCCATAGGTCTGGCCGCCGCTGACTTCGATTTCCTGCCATTGCTTGTCGCCTTTGAAGACGTCGGAATAACGCTCGGCAAACATTTTAGGCGTGACGCACTCGGCCATGATTTCGGCGATCTCATGCGAAGTTGGCCAGATGTCTTTGAGATAGACATCATTGCCATCCTTGTCCTGACCGAGAGGGTCCTTGGAGATGTTGATCTTCAGCGAGCCCGCAATCGCATAGGCCACCACCAGTGGCGGCGAGGCGAGATAGTTAGCCTTGATGTCCGGTCCGATACGCCCTTCGAAATTCCGGTTGCCCGACAGAACCGAGCAGGAGACCAGATTGCCGTCTGCGATGGCCTTCGAGATCTCTGGCTGGAGCGGCCCTGAATTACCGATACAGGTCGTACAGCCATAGCCCACCAGATTGAAGCCAAGCGCATTGAGATCCTTGGTCAGGTCAGCCTTGTCGAGATAATCTGTCACGACCTGCGATCCCGGCGCGAGCGAGGTCTTCACCCAGGGCTTGCGGTTCAGGCCCAGCGCCGCAGCTTTGCGGGCAACGAGGCCCGCCGCGATGAGCACGCTTGGATTGGACGTATTGGTACAGGACGTAATCGCCGCGATGAACACATCGCCATGCGTGACCGTGAAGTCCTCGCCTTCGACTTTAACAGCCGTATCATCGTCGGCCGCGGTGCCAAACTCCTTGACCATGGCTTCTGCGAACTTGGTGTCAGCTTCTGAAAGCAGTACCTGGTCCTGCGGACGCTTGGGTCCGGAAATGCTTGGCACGACAGTCGATAGATCAAGCTCGATCGTGTCGGTGAAGACCGGATCAGCCATCTCGGGACGCCAGTAGCCCTGCGCCTTGGCATAGGCTTCGACGAGTGCGATGCGGTCGCTGTCACGGCCTGTATTTGTCAGGTATTTGATTGTGTCCTGGTCAACCGGGAAGAAGGCGCAGGTCGAACCAAACTCAGGAGACATGTTGGACAGCGTCGCCTGATCCTCCAGCGTCAGGTTGGACAGGCCGGGGCCGAAGAACTCGGTAAACTTTGCAACCACGCCATAGTCGCGCATCATCTTGGTCACGGTCAGAACGAGGTCGGTTGCGGTGGCACCCTCTGGCAGTTTGCCTGTCAGTTTGAAGCCGATGACTTCCGGGATCAGCATGGAGACCGGCTGGCCAAGCATCGCCGCTTCAGCCTCGATCCCGCCAACACCCCAGCCAAGCACCGAAAGGCCGTTGATCATCGTGGTGTGCGAATCGGTCCCGACGCAAGTGTCCGGATAGGCGACGGTTTCGCCATCGACCTCTTTGGTCCAGACCGTCTGGCCAAGATATTCAAGGTTTACCTGGTGGCAGATGCCCGTGCCGGGAGGCACAACGCGGAAATTCTCAAACGCGGTCGAGCCCCAGCGCAGGAACTCATAGCGCTCCTGATTGCGCTCATACTCGACCTCGACATTCTTCTTGAAGCTGTCTGGACCAGCGAAATTATCGACCATAACAGAGTGGTCGATGACCAGGTCGACAGGCACCTGCGGGTTGATCGCCTGCGCGCTGGCACCGAGATTCTGCGCCGCATCGCGCATCGCTGCGAGATCGACCACCGCAGGGACACCGGTAAAGTCCTGCATCAGGACGCGGGCCGGGCGATAGGCAATTTCGTGGGTGACCTTGCCGCCATTATCAATCCAGGTCTTGAACGCCGTGATGTCGTCCTTGGTGACCGTCGTGCCATCCTCGTTGCGGAGCATGTTCTCGAGCAGGACTTTCAGGGACGCCGGGAGCCTGGAGACATCGCCGAGGCCATTTTCGGCTGCGGCATCGAGGGAGTAGTAAGTGTAATCCTTACCGTTTACGGTAAGGGTCTGGCGGGCCTTGAAACTGTCGAGGGAAGGCATGGGCGATCGGACCTCTCTTTTGTGCGTGAATACAGGCGCATACGCGTGGCGTCGCGCGTCTCGCCCGCTTCCTATACCGGCTGTGGAAAAGACGCAATCGGCAGGTGATGCGGCGTATCGGCAATATTCCGCGACAGGAGATCACGTTTGAGCGATCCGATCCTGATTGCTGGCCGCAACCTCGGCGCGGTGCGCGGTGAACGCGTCCTGTTTCGCGATGTCTCGATCGAGGCCGCAGCAGGCGAGCTGATTCTGCTGCGCGGCGCCAATGGCTCTGGAAAAACCACGCTTCTGAGACAACTTGCCGGCCTGTCTGAGCCGCAGTCTGGCGAGATTGAACGCGGCGGCCTGCATCACTGGATCGGCCACACGAACGGCCTGAAAGCGCATGAAACGCCTCGCTCTCACCTGAAACACTGGGCCCGGGTCTGGGGCGGCGACACGGATATATCGACCATTCTGACGGAGATGGGCCTGGCGCGCCCGGCGGACGTGCCTTGCCGGATGCTGTCTGCCGGCCAGAAACGGCGTACGGCCTTATCGCGGCTGAGCCTCCAGAAGCGCAAGCTCTGGCTGCTGGATGAGCCTTTTAACGCGCTCGACAGTGAGGGCCAGACCCTGCTGTCAAACATGATCGAGACACATCGCGCGGCGGGCGGAGCCGTGATCGCCGCTTTGCATGGGCAAGCCCCAGTCACCGCGACGCGGGAGGTGAAGCTGTGATTCTGATCGTCTTTTCTCAGCATCCGCCAGCACCTGCGAAAGCAGGTGCCCCGGGATCACTAATCCCCGGCAATCCAGGGTCAGCGTTCTTGCCTTGGGGTCCTGCCTGCGCAGGACATGGCGGAGGATGTGCAGGATGACCGCCGCCCCCCTTCTTGCCGCCTTCCGGTCCTCGCTGTCTGAAGCCTGGGCGTCGGGCGCGGGCGTCTTGCTCCCGCTCGGTTTCTTTGCGGGCACAGCGGCGCTGGTGCCGTTTACGCTTGGATCGGAGGCCGAACTCCTCGGCCGCGTCGGACCGGGTATCTTGTGGCTGGCGCTGGCGCTGTCATCCATGGTCACTCTGGAACGTGTATTTCAGGCCGACCTGCAGGACGGGGCGCTCGATCTCTGGCTCCAGGATGTGGGGTCAATCTCCCTGATCGCGGCGATCAAGACGCTGACGCATTGGCTGGTCTCCGGATTTCCGCTGGTTTTGCTCACCCCGCTCATCGGCTACATGCTGGGCGTACCGCCGGAGAAAATGGTCCCGGCCATGTTAGGCTACGGCCTGGGCGGCCTGGTATTCTTCCTCTGGGGCGGCGTCGCGGCGGCCCTGTCAGCCAGCGTCGCGCGGGCTGGCCTGCTGATCGCCCTGATCGCGCTGCCGCTTTACGTTCCAGCGCTTATTTTTGGCGTGCAGATGGTCGATGCTGGCCTTGAGAGCCCGAGCTTCCTGTTCCTTTGCGCCTGCAGCCTGTTTGCACTTGGTGTCGCACCCGCTGCGATGGGCGCGGCTTTGCGGTTGGCGGCAGAGTAGAGGGAGGGTATCTGACCAGAATGCTGTCTTATCTCGCCAATCCGCTCCGTTTCATGCGGTTTTCGCGTCTCGCCGTGCCGATCTGCTTCCTGCTCGGCGCCGTGATGATCGGCTGGAGCCTGTTCAATGGCCTGTTCATCGTTCCGCCGGACGACCTGCAAGGCGGCGACCTGATGCGCGCCATGTTTACACACGTGCCGTCCGCCTGGCTTTGCATGGGGCTTTATGCGGCGCTCGCGGGTGCAAGTTTCGTCTGGTATATCTGGCGACACGAACTCGCCGATGTCGCTGCGCGCGCCATCGCACCGATTGGCGCAGGTTATACCGCGCTCTGCTTCATCACCGGATCGATCTGGGGCCAGAAAGGCTGGGGCGCGGGGTGGCACAATCTCATTCTCGGCGACAGCCGCCTGATGTCAGTCCTGGTCCTGTTCTTCCTGTTCCTCGGCTATATCGCCTTGCGCGCGGCGCTTGAGACCCGGCAGAAAGCCGCGCGCGCCGCTGCCATTCTCGCCATGGTGGGCATCGTCAATGTGCCGATCATCAAAGTCTCAGTCGACATGTGGCAGACCACGACCATTCACCAACCCTCCAGCGTGCTCCGTATCGGCGCACCTGAACCCCTCGAAGAAGAGGAAGAAGATCAAGGCATGAACCCGGTCTATCTTCAGCAGCTGCTCTGGGGCTTTGGCGGGCATAGCCTGCTGGCGGCAGCGATGATCATGATGCTGATGCGATCCGAGGTCTACACACAACAGGCCGACCGGCACCTCGCGCTGAAACTGGAAGGGAGCTAGCCATGCCAGATTTTGGTGATGATGCGGTCTACGTCTGGTCGGTGACAATACTCGGCCTCGCCCTGCCGGCCCTGATGGCCGGCCTGAGCCTGCTGAAAGTGCATCTGTCGAAAGCGCGCCTGGAAAGACTGAAACAGGAAGACGACGCCTGAGCGCCTATTTCTTCTTCTTTTTCTTTTTCTTCTTTTTCTTCTTGGACTTGCGCGGCTCTTCCTCTTCTTCCTCATAGTCACCTGAGATGACGGAGAGCGAGAGCAACAGGCTTTCGCGCCGGGATTTGCGCAACTCCTCGGTCAGGACTTCATCCGCCGCCATCACGTCTGGCGCCGCCCCTTCGAAGGCGACGCGTCCGGCATCGGTCAGGGAGACAGCCTTGGCGCGCGCATCTTCCTTTGATTTGACCCGCTGGACGAGACCCGTCTTTTCCATACGGGAAACCATGTCGGCCAGGGTGGAGCGATCGATTCCGGTGACATCGACCAGGCTGGACTGGCTCTGGCCATCATCATCATTCAGCGCGGCAAGGACGGCAAACTGGCGAATGGTCAGACCTTTTTCGGCGAGCGCATTGGCGGATTCATTTACAGCGGCCTGTTGCGCGCGGTGCAATAAATGCGTGACGGATCGCGCGAGCGTAAAATCCGTACTCGTCTCTTGCTTGCTCATTGCCGCCGCCTTAGTTCCTGTTTCAGCCCCTACCACACTGTAAAAGCAAACTTACCGTGTGCAGATCAATCGAATTCTCCCATAAAGCGAGAGGCTGACAGAAAAATGACAGTCAAAGCGACCCCCGACTTTGCCATGGAAATTCCAGCTGGCGACGACAAGGAACGGCGGGTCTGTCAGCGCTGTGACTTCATCGACTATCAAAACCCGAAAATCGTTGCCGGGTCCGTTGTGTTGAAAGACGACAGGATCCTGCTCTGCAAACGTGCGATCGAGCCCCGAAAGGGATTCTGGACGCTCCCGGCCGGTTTCATGGAGCTTGGCGAGTCAGTCGAGGAAGCGGCAATGCGCGAGGCACAGGAAGAGGCGCTCGCCGACATCGAGATTGAGCGCCTGCTGGCAGTCTATTCCGTCCCGCGGATCGGACAGGTCCAGGTCATGTTCCGCGCCCACCTGAAAGGCGATTATGGCGTCGGCCCCGAAAGCGAAGCGGTCAAACTGGTGGAGTGGAAAGATATTCCCTGGTCAGAGCTCGCCTTTCCGACCGTGGTCTGGGCGCTCACGCATTATGCTGAGACGCGTCACAGTAAAACATTCGTGCCGTTCGCCAATCCTCCGGGAACGGACGGGCTGACCCGCTAGGCCGTTTTCGGCGCGCGCAAATGTTTCATCGTGTACGGCACGTTCGCCGCCCCGAAAACAAATGTGATGACCATGTTGCCGAGTTTCCAATTGGCCCAGACATCTTCAGCGTCGCGCGACCCGAACGTGAGCCCGAGAAAATCATAGCTTCCAGCCGGGGCGACCGTCGCACCGAGCACCTTCAGGGGTTCCTCAAAACCGGGCGCAAAATAGCGCCAGAGAAACTCGTTCCAAACCGCCATGGCGACAAAGAACAGGGCCCAGCGAATAGCCAGCGTCCGCCAGGCAAAGTCCGGCAGATCAAACACCTTTTCGAACATCACTTTCCAGATATTGTGCCCCATGGCGAGGCTGCCAAAAATGACTCCGGCAAGGAATAATTGCTGGATTGTGGGCTTGATGTAGAGAAACGACTTTTCTTGCAGGACAATTCCTAAGAGGCCAAAACCCCCGACAATCGTCGCGGTGAACACGAGAAAGAGCGGAACGTCTTCGCCGCGCCGCAAATAATTCGTCACCGCCCACAAGGTCGCAATGATCAGGACGCCTGTCGCCCAGTACAGCGCCGTATCGGGGCTGGCCCAGGTATCGTTGATCGTCACCCGGCGCATGACATTATAGACGAGAATGAACCCGATCACGGGCACGAGGTCGGCCCAGATCTGGTTTGCCTTGTCGGCGGCGGTGCCGAGATCATTATTTTGTTCGGTCATGTCTCAGTCTACGCGGTCGCGCGCCCTTTGGATGCCACTCGTGCGCCTCACAAAGCTGTGTGCGACCGGGGCGTCAAGCGCTAAGGCGCAAATTCCAGCATCATCAGGCCGATGGCCAGAACACTCGCCGCCGCGATCCGCCGCGGCCCGAAAGACTCTTTCAGGAAGACGGCACCGAAGATCGCGCCGAACACGACAGAGGTTTCCCGAATGGCGGTCACATTTGCCGCCTCCGACAAGGTGAACGCCCAGAGCGCTGCGCCATAAGAAATCGAGCCCAGCAAACCGCCTATCGTGCCGTCGCGAATTTGAGGCGCAACATTTGCCCAGACCTGACCGCGGCGGATCCAGCACATCGCTGCGGTAATGCCGATCCAGTCGAGCAGAAACAGCCAGACCACGAATGTGAAGACAGTCGTAGCATCTGCCGCGAGCCGCGTCCCGTTTGCGTCGGCCACCGAGTAGAAGGCGATCCCAAGCGCGGTGACCATGGCCCAGAACAGGGCCGCCTGTTTGAGCGGCGGGTGTTTGACACCCTTCTGCTCCGGCATGGCGAACACGATCAACGCAGCGGTCGCGAGAAGAAGTCCCATCCAGCCGAGCGGACTGGGGCTTTCCTGCAAAATGAAGGTCGCCGTGATCGCCGTCAGCAATGGCGCGAGGCCGCGCATGACTGGGAAGACAAGCGAGAGGTCCCCGCGGTGCAAGGCCCGGATCATTGCAAACTGATAGAACCAATGCACCATGACCGAGATGCTGAGCGCCCCCCAGACGGTCGGCGTTGGCAACGGCACAAAGGGCACGAACGGGATGACGCTCAATGCCATGGCGATCGATACGATCATGCGCGTCGACAACACATCTCCGCCACGCTTTACGAACAGGTTCGTGGCCGCAACAGTCACCGCGGACAGCAGGCAGAGGAAAATTGGAAACGCGCTTGAGCTCATCCCGCCGCGTTGCGCATCAGCGGCGGGGAAGTCAAGCTATTGCGGCCCGGTTAAAGCGCGGCCTCGACGGCTGTGACTTCGGGAACATAGGCCTTGAGCATGTTCTCAATGCCCTGTTTCAAAGTGAAAGTCGAAGACGGACAGCCCGCACAGGCGCCGCGCATGGACAAGTGGACAATGCCGGAATCCGGTTCGAACCGGTGGAAAATAATGTCGCCGCCATCCTGCGCCACAGCAGGGCGCACCCGTGTTTCGATGAGCTCGATGATCTCGCCAACGATTTCGGCTGCCTCGCCTTCATAATCGTCAACCGAGCCACCTGCTTCGCCGCCCGGTACCTCTGCGGCATCCGTCGCCATGACCGGGAGGCCCGCCACGAAATGATCCATAATCGCCGCGAGCGCCATCGGGCGAACATGCTTCCAGTCTGAATCCGCATCCTTGGTCAGAGAGATGAAATCTCCGCCGAGAAAGACGCGCACAACGCCCTGAACCTGGAACAGCCCTTGCGCCAGCGGGCTGGTGCAAGCTTCGTCAATTGAGGTGAAGTCATACGGGCCAGTATCACCTGTCACAGGCTGGCCCGGCAGGAACTTTAGCGTGTCGGGATTTGGGGTGGGTTCTGTCTGAATAAACATAGGGCCGCTCTGGCCTTTCATTCCGGCTGTTTCACCCCTCTAGATGAGCGAAAAGCGCGGGTTTTCAAGATCAAGCGTGCGGATCTATTCCGAGACGGTTGCGTCTGCGACCGCCATCGTTTCAGCTTCCTGGGCTTGCAGCACTGCGATAAAGTCCGTCGTCGCGGTCTCGATCTCAGTCAGGTAATACATCATCGCTGCCGGGTGATCGGCGAGGATAGACCCGGTGCCAGCCTGACTGGACACGAACATCGGATTGAACGTCGCCGCCCGGCGCCAGGCGAACAAGGCCCGGTCACGGGCTTCTGCTGCCGCCCGCGTGCGTACGAGATCGGGTTCCTGGATCAGCGAGGACATGATCAGTTGTGAGGCGACCTGCGCATAGGCCCGCGTCTTGTAGACCGCTTCAATATCTGCGCGCGAGGCCGGCCAGGCTTCAGCGCGGTCGACATGGGTGCGCAGGCGCGCCTGGCTCTCAACCGCCCAGCCCTTGTAAAGATTAAGCTCGTCAACCATGACATCGAGGCCTTTCGGCTGCGCTGCCAGACCGCGCGACAAACGTCCCTCATAGCTTTGCAACGCTTCCGCCGCCGCGTTCAGGCGCGGAACAGCTTCGGCTTCCTGAGATGGAACCAGCAGCCGCGCTGCGGCGAGGAGATCAGAATCCGGGGCGCCCTGTTCGCGCGAGGCATGCTCAGAGGCAAGCAGCGCAAACTCAGACAAAGCGCCTGTAATACCTTCCTGCCAGGCTGGCAGCGCCGTCAGACGGGCTTGGGGGTGCCACCAGGAACGGTCAGCGGCCCATCCGGCGACGGTCAGTTCTCGCCCCAGCAAGGTCATGGCGGTGCCGGTATCATTAGAATACCAGGGCGCAGCGGATGACAGGACGACCGCGCTGGAGTCAACTTTATGGCCGAGCACTGTGAGCGCCGGGTAACCGCCGACGAGCACCAGTACGAGGCCAAGTTTGGCGGTTCCAATGATCCGTCTCCAGAACCGGCCAATCGCAGCCGCAAGCGGGCTCGGCTCGGCATCATCAAGATAGGCTTCGGAAATGTCAGCACCCAGAAGAGTGACCACGGGCTTGCCGTCATCATTGTGCGCTTCGATATATTCTACGGGGAGCTTTTCAGCCGCTGTCATTGGTACTTCACTCTCAACATGTGTCGATGCAGCCACATGACGCAATAAATGCGCCGTTTACAAGTCATTAAGACTTAAAGTTTGGCAAGAGTAAGTCCGTGCGCTGAATTTATGCAGGAATCTGCTGCAGAAATTACAGTTAACGCTTATTCGACAATATCGATATCGTCGGGAAATGCCGGAAAGCTGGCGACCGCGACTGTATCGTCTTCGACCAGTTCGCCGCGTCCGCTTTCGCGGCGCTCATAAGCGGCAACGAGCGACATATATGGCGGGACGTGAACGATGCCCTCACCTTCAATCGGCGCCTTGATCTCGAAATGCAGATGGAACGTGGTCGGCGTGGTTCCGAAATCATTCGAGACCCAGCCGATTGTATCGCCCGCATCGACAACATCGAGTGCAGAGACCTGCAAGCGGCGCATGTTGAGGTGGAGATAGGAATAGATATTGCCCGTTTCGGTGCCTTTCAGCTGCACCGAATAGGTCCCGATATGCTGGATGATGCCGTCTTCAACCGCGATCACCTCGTGCAGACCGCGATCACGTTTTGATTGCGCGCGCATGGCATTGCAGTCTGCTGCCGAGCCGACGCGAATGTCCTGACCCTGGTGCACCTTATTGGTCGGGCACATCGGCGTGTTGCGCGTGGTGGAACGTTTCTCACAGAAATTGTCGCGCCACGGAATGTCGAAATTGCCAGGATCGCACTGGTCGCCGCCAATCGCGCCGCCCCAGCGATAGACCATGGATTGCGGCCAGGTCGCAGCCGTCTTGATCGGGAACAACATTTCAGGAGCGTAGGCGGTATTGTCTCCCTGCCCTGTTCCCGTCCCGGGAATAAGGTCGCCCGGTGCATAATATTCAAAAGCGACTGGCAAGGGTGGAGGTGGCGGCGGAGAAACTGGCACCTCAGCTTCAGGATCTTCCGTGCCTGGATCCACAACATCCACCGTATCTGTCGGGTCCGTCTCCGGATCTTCGGGATCAGGCTGCACCGGATCAGATGCAGGGTCTTCTGTATCGACAGGATCGTCGGCGGAGTCCGGATCGGCAGGCTCACCTGGCTCTGGGTCTGGATCCGGATCAACCGGATCATTCACCACCGGATCTTCAACTTCATCAGAATTTCCGGGATCTTCATCCTCGTCCCAGGGATCGTCCACCGGAACGGTTGGCGGCGGAGGCCCGGGCGCACCTTCTGGAATATCAGGACGCGGCTCCGGCGTCGCCCCTGGCACGCGCACGACATCGCACGCGGACAAAGCCAGCGCTGAAACGGCCATAAGCCCCCAAAGCTTTATCTTCATCTCGTCCCCGCAATCAGTAGTTTCTCTACTTCGGCCACAGCCTCTTCCTCAGTGACACAGCTGCCTTTTGCAGCCGTGGCTGGATCCTTACACATGAACTCGACCAGATAGGACGCGCCATAGCGGCTGAAGGACACTTGCGATCCGGTCATCGTCTCTTCGAATTTCATTTCCGAATCCGGCGCGGTCCCCTGAGATCCGGAACGGACGATCAGTCGATCTGTCCCATTGATGATCATGTCATAGACTTCGCCCTTCTTGACGGCGAAATAGCCATCCGCCGTCGGGCGAAAATCAAGGCTGCTCTCCCCCGTCGAGGCCACCGTTACAGGCTCGTCCGGAAGCAAAACGGGTACGGCCGGTGATCCGACACTCGCGACCTGGACCATGCCCGTATTGTCAGACTCACGAGACGCAAAGTCCTGCCGCGCCTCGTTCCAATCAATCGTCGCGGTTCTGGTTTCGGCAGCGTTTTCAGTTGCCGGCACGTTGGCGATCTCGGTTTCGGGAGCCGTCTCCGGCGCTTGTTCAGCTTGTTGCGGTGCGGGTGGCGGTGTTTCCGCTTCCAGTGACGACACTTCTGTCTGCGGCTCACATGCCGCGATCATGAGGCTGCAAATGGCTGGAATAATCAAAGCGCGCATGGCTCACTTCCCTTCATAGGTCGACGCGATCGAGTCGACTTCGGCATAAGCCAGACTATCAATAGTTTCGAGCGCGGCAATGACATCCGACACTGACCGGCCTGCCGGATCATTTTTCGGCAAGGCCAGGATCAGTTCTCCCGAATAGCTGGCCCGGACCAGTTGCAGCCCCCTCAATTGGGGGTGCGCGGTGGCCCATTGATTATATGCCGCCCGCGTACCGGCCTCGTCCCGGCGGAAGTTTCGGTACACCTGCTCGAGCTCTGGTTCATTCTTGAACCGGACGATAAACGTCGCCGCCGGGGCACTAACGGGCGTCGTCTGAGCTTTGACGACTTGCGCCGCCTCGATCTGACCGGTCGTCCATTGCGGAAAGAAGGGCAGAGAGTCCGCAGTCTGCGAAAACGCCATACAACCGGTCAGGCTGAGCATGCAGATCAGCGCCGACAACCCCATATGGCCGCCATAATGCGGCAAGTTTTCAGATCTCTCCATTCTATTCCCCTCGTCTCCCATCAATCCCTCATCAATCAGTCCCGTACTTATCAGTCCCCAAGTGAGACATCGGCCAGATTCAGCAGTCCTGACCCGCATGGACGCAGGCACATATCCGGATCGTCGGCGGTCGGAACCGCTCCCGGGAATTGCGCACACAAGCCGGTGCACTGATTTTCAGGAATGGCACGCACGCCCGACAGCAATGTCGAGACCAACTGATCCGATGTCAAATCCGGACGCTTCGACTTGATCAATGCCAGCGCAGCAGCAACGTGCGGGCTCGCCATGCTGGTGCCCTGCTCATACGCGTAATAGCAAGTCGCGACAGCTTCGCCGGTCAGCGGATCGGCGCAATTCTCGGCCGTCTTGGTTGACAGCACCCCATCCGGATTACCGTCCCCATCATCGTCCCGTGTCAGGTCTCCGCCGGGCGCGAGCACGTCAACCGCTGCGCCATAGTTCGAGTATGGGGCGAGAAAGCCTCTCGCATCGCCGCCGGCTACGGTGACAACATTCTGGCAGCCCGCGGGAGCAAAGAACTCGGTCGGGACGCTCTTATTGCCCGCGGCCACAACAACAACAACGCCTTGCTCCGTGACCGAGTTGATCGCGTCCTGCATCGAGGCCGGGCACGTCTTGAACAGGCCGAGCGACAGGTTGATAATATCGGCGGGATTCTCGTTCCAGACTTCCTCGCCGAGTTCGTTGAATTCCGGGATCGTGCCTGCGGCCCAACGGATCGCATCATTGATGTCGGACAGCTTGCCACCACATTTGCCGAGCGCGCGAACCGGAACGACTTTAACATTCCAGGCGCCGCCCGCCACACCGTCCGCATTATTCGTCGAAGCCGCGCCGATAATGCCGGCCACATGGGTACCGTGGAACGTGTTGGAGAGGACGCCCGCTTCCGGACAAACATCGCCCGGATCGTTTGGATCGGCGTCGCGGCCATTGCCATCATTGGCGACGTCGAGATCGCTGACCATGTCCCAACCGGAAACCACGTTCACCGAACTGCGAATGTCGGGATGGTCCATTTGCAGACCCGTATCAACCACCGCAACGACCACTTCAGACGAGCCCTGGCTTGCCTGATCGGTCCAGAAATCGACAAATCCAGCACCGCCCGCCGATTGTCCGGCACCCGTCCCCTGGCTTTTATAGTGCCACTGCAATCCAAACAGTGGATCATTCGGCGTGATGAAGGCGGGCGTTTCCTCGCCACCTGGCAGACGGATCATCTGATGCTCATACAGCCAGTCTTTTTCGACATATTCAAACTCGCCGGAGGCTTTCAGGTCCTCAATCACGCATTCCATCGCGACCAGCGGGTTGGCATCTGTTTGCTGGGCCGCCACCTGGTCGCATGCGACGCCGTTTTCGAGCGCGATCCGGCCTTGCTGTAGAACCGCCTCGGAGAAGCTGGTCGGGTTCAACGCATCTGAACCGATTTCAATCACCATCTGCCCGGACCGGGAGCGTTGAATGCTGGCGGCGACTTTGAACTTGGTCGCGGTCTGGATCATGCGCTCCTCGGCCGCAAGCTGTCTCTGCAAGGCCGCATTCGGTTGAATGAGCGCCCGCTGCGCAACCTTTGGGTCCAGCCTCGGCAATTGCGCCATCTTCTCTTCGGGTGTCGCCGGCAGCTGGATGGCAAGCGAGCGCGTGCGCAGTACCGGCTCCCGCGTGATGCCCTGCTCATAGCGTTTCTGATCAACCGTCTCTTTCAGAGGGGCGCGCGGCAAAATCGGGTCATTGCCGCCAATGTAACCGGATTGCTGCTGGCTTTCCGGATCAACCACGGTGATCGAGCGGGTCTTGGAGGCCGGAAGCTCGATCCGGCGAATTACGTCCGGATCCTGGACCGCTTCATCCAGGGTCTTCTGGTCGGGGACAATGATCTTCGCTTCGGCCTGGTCATCGACCACGACATCCAGCGCCATTTCCGGCTGCGCCATGACGGCGGCGAGTTCCACCGATGGCGGCAAAGCCGAGGGCTTGGCGACAATCGAGCCGATGACAAAGCGGGCGCGTTCGCCATTTTGCGATACATCAACTGAGCGCTCCAGGATCGTCCCTGCAAAGGCGCGGGCCTCAACCGGGACCGCCGAATATCTCGCAGAGTCTGAATTGGTGACGTCTTCGCCGCCGAGTTGCCCGAGCACTGCTTCACCAAGATTGCCCGCGCGATCAAGCCGTTCTTGCTGCCGGTCGCACGCCGCAATGCCGATCAGTGACAAAGCCGTCGCTGTAAGCGCTGCACGTTTTACCCATTTCGCCGTTCTAGCCATGGAGGTTTCCCCTAATCTACACCGTCGAGACGGGTTATCTTAACCATATGTCAATCTCATGGCGAGGGAAATCAGTCGAGCGCGCCCAGCGCTTTGCCGACGACTTTCCCCGCCTCTTCGATCGCATTGCGCGCCGGTTTGGAGACGGCTGTCATGTTCATGAATCCATGCACCATGCCCGGATGTTCCTTGATTGTGACCGGTACGCCATGTGCCGCCAATTTGGAGGCATAGGCTTTGCCCTCATCCTTCAGCGGGTCCCACCCGCACAGCACAAGATGGGTTGGCGAGAGACCAGCGAAATCCTCATCCGCGGCAAACAGCGGTGAGACGCGCGGATCCATGCGGTCGGTTTCCTTGCCGACATAGGCATCGCGAAAATAGTCGAAAAGATTGGGAGAAATAAAGAATCCACCTTCCTGGAAAGTCATCTTCTTGGCGCGAATATCGACGAACTGTACCAGGGGATAAAGCAGCAGCTGGAAGGCGGGCATCAGCGCGCCGGTTCGCCCCGTTTCCTGCGCGACAAAAGCTGAAAGATTCCCGCCCGCGCTATCACCGGCCACGGCAATCCGGTCGGGATCAAAGCCGAGAATGTTGTTTCGCGCCGTTGCCCACTGCCAGGCGGCCAGGGCATCTTCATGCGCTGTCGGAAATCGGTGCTCCGGCGCCAGGCGATAATCGACCGACAGCACACGGCAGCGCGAGCTCGCCGCCAGTCGCCTGCAAATCACATCATGGGTATCGAGATCGCCGAGGACGAATCCGCCGCCATGAAAGAACACAATCGCGGGTGCAGGCGTAACCCCAGCGGCCAAGGGAACATAAAGACGCGCCTTCAGCGGACCGTCCGCGCCATCGACGACCAGGTTCGAAATCTCGGCCAGATCCGGCAGATCACGCTCGACTGACCGGCTGGCTCTGTAGAATGCGTTTCGCAGTCCATCCGTAGAGCCCTTCCAGTCCATGTTGGAAAAGTCGGGTATTTTCAGCTTGTCCATGAAGGACTTCAGTGTGTCGTCAATCGCCATGACGCGATCTTAGTGCGGAACCGATGGTGATTTAAAGGCAATTTTTGCGCTGGTCGCGATTCGCTATCCGATGAAGAAATAGTCGTTCACGCGGTACATCACATAAGGCGTGTTTCCGATCATGATTTCCGGCATCAGGTCCGACCAGATCCGGGCGCGCACATCGCCCGGCAGGCGGCCGGACACAGTCTCCACAGCGATCCCGAGATCACAGACATTCATGCTCGCGATCACGTCCTGCATCTGCTTATAGGACGTGCCCTCCGAATTGGCGAACGACGCGATCTGCAGGCCGAGCGCCCATTGCTCGGAGCCTAAAGCCAGCCCTTCCTGTTGCAGTATAGCTTCATCGCGCAAGCTCGGGCGCGCATGACGTTGCGGGGTTGCTTGCCCTTGCCGCGCTGCCCTCAGCACCGTCGTCATCCAGCCCATCGCCCAATCATATTGTGGGCTGCCATAGGGAAATTCAGCGAGGAGCGATGGCACCAGGTCCTGCTCGTTCTGCGCCAGAAATTCCGCCACCCGTGCGCCATTGCACCATGCACCGCCTGACACTTTCATTTCGCGTAGTCCCGTCGCCAGTTCGGCGACGATGACCTGAAACTGCTCACTGGTCGAAGCTTTCACAGCACGCGCCTGCGCCTGAAACTGCCCGAACAGGGCCTCCAGCAATATTTCAGAGACCGCCTGCGCATCCGCGCCGTCGGCAATGGCGCGTTTCGCAACCGCATCCAGCTCGGCAAAGCTGGCTGGTGCGACTGCCTTGAGCGCGGCCACCGCTTCGCGTGTGGGCGCATCATCGAGCAGATCGAGCAGTTCCACACGGGGCTGGCTGTCCGGGACTTCGCTATCTGGTGCGCCCGACGGCCCGAATACGAACAGCGCCGCAAAGCCGAGGGCGACCAATGCTGTAATGCCGAGGCCGACTTTTAAACCGAGCGTTTTTCCAGCGGCGTCGGCCATGTGTGGCTCTACAACTGCACCACGTTCGGCGGCGGTGCGTCGACAAACAGGCTGTCTACCAGGTCGGCACGGCAATCCTGCGTCATGCGCTGATTGACATAGCCCTTGTCGGTGATCTCGCCTTTGTCGATACTTGGCGGCTCTGTCATCACGAGGAACCGCTTGATCCGGCGCGAGGAGCCCGGTTCGGCCGCGTTGAACGCCGCGACCTTGGCGGCGAGATCTTTATTGAGCTGAACGAAAGCCGCCATCTGGTCGCCGCCAGCGGCTTTGACATACTCCTCAAACGCAGCTGGCGAAGGCCAGAACATGGCACCGATAAAATTCTTGTCCTGGCCACAGATCACGGCGTCGAAAACCAGTGGCGAACAGGCGGCGACAAGGTCGGGTCTGAGCACCCCGACGCTCACCCAGGTGCCGGACGAGAGTTTGAAGTCCTCACCAACCCGGCCATCAAAGATGATGCCCTGATTGGGATCATCCTCGTCGACAAACCGGGCCGCGTCACCGAGGCAGTAATAGCCTTCCTCATCGAACACTTCGGCATTCTTGTCCGGCAGATTATGATAGCCAGGCATCACGGTCTCGCCTTTTACCCGCACTTCGAGCTTGCCCATAGTCGGGACCAGTTTCAGCGTCAGCCCCGGGAGCGGCAGGCCGATCAAGCCGACGCGTTCGACTTCCCAATGCACGACCGTGATGCCTTGCGTCTCCGTCGCGCCATACATGGTAATGATCGGGATCCGCCGCCCGGTCGCCTTGATGGCAAGGTTTTGGATCCGGTCATAAAGATCATCTGACAGTGTCGCGCCGCCATAACCGATCGAGCGCATGTTCGCAAAGAAGGCCTCTAGGAGCGCCTCGTCTTCTTCCATGGCCTCGGCCAGCATGGCGAGGGCGATCGGCGCGGTGCCGAATGTAGATGGCTTGCAATCCATCACATTGCGGATGGTTTCGCCGAATAAAGCCGGGGTCGGCTTACCGCCATCAATCCAGAAGGTCGCGCCATTCCAGAGCGCGCCATTGAAGTTCACATTCGAGCCGGAAATATGATTCCAGGGCAACCAGTCGAGCACATTGTCGACAGTGTCCGGGTCGTATTCAGGGTCGCGGGCATCGTCGCGCAGGCCTTCAACGCCGCCAATCATCGAGCACATGGCCCCTTGCGTCGTCGGCACTGGCTTTGGCATGCCGGTTGATCCGGACGTGAAGAGAAATTTTCCGATGGTTTCATCGCTCAACGCATCGAGCGCCGCATCAACCGCAGGTGTAACAGTCGTATCGAGCAGGCCATGATAGGACACCGCGCCGTTCGCGCCATCGGCGGTGATGACGGTGCAGCCATGATCCCCCAAAGCCGCAATGGCGGGCTCGAAGGGTGGCAACTCAGCCGCGAAAATGACTTTCGGGCCGACAGCGTTGAAGCAGTGCTTGAGCTTGGCGAAGTCTGTCGACATCAAAGAGTAAGGCACTGAGATGGGTGCGGCAGGTGCCCCGATGGTCATGGCCGCGACAATAACGAGGGCGCTCTCGATTGAATTTCCGGACAGGATCATGACCGGTGCATCGGGTCCGGCGCCCATATCGAGAAAGGCCTGCGCCATGGCGCGCGTGCGTCGAAGCCCTTCGCCATAGGTGATCGCCTCCCATTGATCGGTCTCCGGATTGCGCTGCTTCAGCCAATCGCGGTCCGGATGCATCCCGGCGCGCATCGCCAGGGCGTGCGGGATTGAGCGCGGGCGTTCCCCGGGCGCATGGCGCTGCTTAAGATAGACTGTACCATCGGGTTTGCGGGTGCAATCTATATCTGGCTGCTTCTGCGGAAGCAGTCGGAAGGGCGGCAAGTTAGCGGCATCTGGCATCATCATTTCCCGGTGTTTTCTGGCTGTTGACCTCAAACTAGCAAGCTCACCGCCGACGCCAAGGGGGCCGCGACGGCATCCAATCCATTGACACTTTGTGAAAGCATGTTACTTTGTTTTTCAAAGTGATTTGGAGTTTTAAAATGGATCAATCTACATTGACCGAAGACCTCGCTTATGTCCGAGATCTGGCGGAAGCGGGCGAGCAGGCACCGCTTCTTGGTGGCCGGTTTCTGACCATGTGGGGCGCACTGGTCAGCCTCGCCTATTTTCTTCACTACGCGACCGCCGCCAACCTGTTCGGATGGCCCGTCGACGCTTTTGCCTGGATCTGGAGCGCCTTCCTGATCCTTGGAATTGCCGGGCAGGCCGTGCTGGTTCGCAGCCTTCGAAACAAGCCTGGCAGTAGTTCTGTCGGCAATCGCTCTGAAGCGACGGTCTGGATGGCGGGCGGGTTTGCCTTATTTGCCTACTTTCTGGCGCTGATCATTAAGTCGTTCCAGACCGGAGTGCCCGCACCCGGATTTGAAAACTCGCTGCCCATCGTATTCGCGATTTATGGTGTGGGTCTCATCACGACCGGAATCATGAGCAAGACCAAAATTCACACCTATGCAGGATTTGGGGCATTGGCGATGATTGTCCTCGCCATCTGGTTTGACAGCACTGTGGAGAACTGGGCGGTTGCTTCTCTAGGGGCTTTCCTGACCGTTTTCGTTCCGGGCCTCATCATGATGCGCCGGGAACCCAAAAGCGTAATTTAGGAAGGTCAGACAATGTCCGAGCAAGACAACCCGTTTGACCATTCAAGGATCGACGACGTCATTCATGGACGTCTTAGACTCGGGATCATGGCGTATCTCTCGACCGCAAGTCCGGCGATCTTTGGCGAACTCAAGGAAAAGGTCGGCGCAACAGATGGCAACCTATCTACGCATCTGCGCAAGCTGGAAGAGGCCGGCTACGTCCGGCAGGAAAAAAGGTTTGTCGGGCGTCGCCCCCAGACTCGGATTTACCTGACACCAAACGGACGCAAAGCCTGGCTGCTCTGGATCAGTCAGATGCAAGGTCTGATGCGCGCGGCTGAATAGTCTGAACGCAACCTGAAAGAGGCCCTCTCAACGCGTTCAGATTGACCGAAATAAAGTCCTCTCAATTGTTGAAAGGACCAACCATGCAGAACGCCTTGAAAGCCCTCGCCCTCGCGGCGACAGTCACCGCAGCCACTGCCCTCCCCGCCGCCGCGAACTATGGCGACCGCGCGCGCGGCGGTGAAGCCGTTATATTTGTTCATCCCGAGTTTCGCGGCGCAGCCCTCTCGATTAACGGCCCCGTCTATAATCTCCACGAGCTCGGATTTAACGACACCGTGTCGTCGATTGACGTGAACGGCCGCTGGGAAGTGTGTGAGCATCCGGATTTCAGAGGCCGCTGCGCCGTGATTGACGGGCCGACCCCGCACCTCACCCGGCTTCACATGAATGACAATATCAGCTCGATGCGGCCGCTGGATGGCCGCGGACGGCGCGCCGCGCATCGCCGCGACGGAGACCGCCGCTATGGTCAACGCGGCCGTGGCGATCACCGCGCTCACAACCAGGGCATTGAAGGCCGTCACACCGTGTTCTTCCCGCGTCCGCGCGACGCTTACGGAAACCCCGTAACGGCTGGGCGCGGCGACGCCAATCAGTTCTGCCGTGATATGGGACTTGGCCGTGCAGTCTATGCCGACCGAGGCCGGCGTAATCTGACGGATGTGCTGTGCGCCAAGTAAGTCAAAAGACGCAATTCGGTTGAGCCTTCCTTAGGCCCGTAATCCTCCCGACTCCCCGAACGGGTCGTGCTCAGCCACCAGATGCCCCGGAGCGATTTCGATCAGCTTCGGGGCATATTGCTGTGCGTCGGCATCGTCGATGATGACCGATTTCAGGAAGCGCAGCGGCGCGCGGCTGTCGAGCGGGCTCGGCAAATCGCCTTGCAGCTTCACCCGGTCGCGCGAACGTTCCATCTTGGGATCTGGATTCGGCACGGCCGAGATCAGCGCCCGCGTATAAGGGTGGCGGGCGTTTTCATAGATCTCCTCGCGGCCAGCCAATTCCACAACCTTGCCGAGATAGAGCACCATCACGCGGTGCGAGATCTCGCGAACCACCGACAAGTCGTGGCTGATAAAGATCATCGCCAGACCAAATTCCTTCTGAAGCTCGATCAAAAGATCCACAACCTGCGCCTGCACCGAGACATCGAGCGCTGACACCGCCTCATCACAGACCACCAGTTTCGGTTCCAGGATCATCGCGCGGGCAATGCCGACACGCTGGTTCTGCCCGCCCGATAGCTCATGCGGATAGCGATTGATCAGCGCCGGATCGAGGCCGACTTTCGGCATGATCTCCCGGACTTTTGCTTCGCGGGCGGCTTTATCGAGGTGGGCGGCATGGACGGTCAGGGGCTCAGCAATGGAGTTGCCAATCGTCATGCGCGGATCGAGGCTGGCCATCGGGTCCTGGAAGACGATCTGAAGATCGTCGCGCAGACTGTTCATGGTCTTGCGGTCAGCGCTGGAAATGTCGCGGCCCATCCAGGCGACAGTGCCCGCCGTCTGTGGCACCAGCTTGAGCACGGCGCGCGCCAGGGTCGACTTCCCGCAGCCACTTTCGCCGACGACGCCCAGGGTTTCGCCAGGCTTCAGCTCGAAGCTCACACCATCCACGGCTTTTAGCGGTTTGATCTTGCCGAACAGACCGCCGCCAATATTGATCGGGAAATGAACCTTCAGATCATCCGCTTTCAGAATGGCGTCTATGCCGGCATCGGGCGCAGGGCCGAGGGTGGGGCGTCCCGGACGGTTCGGCTGATCAATCCGCGGAACAGCATCCAGCAGCATCTTGGTGTATGCGTGCTGGGGATTGTAGAAAATATCATCAATTCCGCCGGACTCGACGATCTCTCCATGACGCATCACGACGACCCGGTCACACATGCGCGCGACGACGCCCATATCGTGCGTGATCAGGGCAATGCCCGTCCCCGTATCACGCTTCAGCTCGTCCATGAGGTCGAGCACCTGCGCCTGGACCGTCACGTCGAGCGCAGTCGTCGGCTCGTCCGCGAGCAGTAATTGCGGCCCGCACAACATCGCGATCGCGACCATGACACGCTGACGCATACCGCCTGAAAGTTCGTGCGGGAACTGGTCCATCCGGCGCCGCGCCTCGGGAATACGGACATGCTCGAGCCAGTCGACGCAAACCTTGTTGGCGGCCTCGCCGGTCAGGCCTTTGTGAAGTTTCAGAACCTCCCGCATTTGCGCGCCCACGGTCATGTGAGGCGTCAGGCTGGTCAGCGGGTTCTGGAAGATCATCGAGATCTGGTCGCCGCGAATCTTGCGCAGTGTTTTCGCATTCGCGGTCAGCATGTCAGTGCCGTTAAACGAGATCGACCCGGTGGCGGTGCCATTGTCAGCGAGCAGGCCCATGGCCGCGAGAACCGTCTGGCTTTTGCCTGAACCGGACTCCCCGACAATGCCGAGACATTCGCCCGCCGAAACGTCGAAGCTGATCCCCCTGACCGCATTCACGACGCCATCCGGCGTCTCGAAATCAACTTTCAGGTCTTTGACTGACAGGATGGGAGATGTCACGAAGATGGCCTCTACTCAAAACAGTTCGGGCAAAGGGCGATACGCGCAGACAATTGTCAAGCAAGCAGGTGAGTCCCTCTTGATTTGTCCTCTACCTACTACTAGGTAGGCTTCATGGACACACGCACCGCCCTTTTGAACTCTGCTGAACGCGCAGCCCGCCAGCGCGGCTATGACGGCTTTTCATTTGCCGACCTCGCCCGCGATGTCGGCATTCGCAAAGCCAGTATTCATCACCACTTTCCGAAAA
Source organism: Henriciella sp. (assembly GCA_041984335.1). Lineage (GTDB taxonomy): Bacteria > Pseudomonadota > Alphaproteobacteria > Caulobacterales > Hyphomonadaceae > Henriciella. Next base: position 511,086 of record JBHIYI010000002.1, read on the forward strand.
AGGCCGACCTCGCATTTGAACTGATCGAACGCTACGCTGAAAGCTTCATGCAGGCGCTCGCCGAGATCGACGCGGGCGCGAAGACGGCTGTGGAAAAGCTGATGGCCTATCATCAGCTTTACCGCGACGCCTTGGAAGGGGGATCTCAGCTGTGTCTCTGTGTTGCCTTCAGCGCCGGACGGGACAGTCTGCCAGAGCCCGTTCTGGATCGGCTCGATCAGTTTCACCAGGACAGCATCGCCTGGCTCACCGCGACCTTTGAACAGGCCGGATGGCAAAGTAGCGATGCCGAAGCGCGCGCCACGCTCGCCCTGATGGAAGGCGCTCAGCTTCTGGCTCGCGCGGCCAGGGATATCACTCAATTTGACCTGGCGACCGCGGCATTCCTGTCGCGCCTGTCGCCGGAGACCAGACACTAGGAGTTCGCCATGAGACTGAACGCAGATTTCAATCAACGCGTGGTCCTGCGCCCCGAAGATCGCGACTGGGTGGCCTCGCCCATGGCCGGTGTCGACCGGCAAATGCTGGACCGCATTGGCGAGGAAGTCGCCCGCGCCACTTCCATCGTCCGCTATGCGCCAGAGTCCTATTTCAGCGAGCACACGCATGGCGGCGGCGAGGAATTCTTCGTCTTGGAAGGCGTGTTCTCTGACGAACATGGCGACTATCCCGCCGGGACATATGTCCGCAATCCGATTGGGTCGAAACACACGCCGCACTCAAAGCAAGGCTGCACGATCTTCGTCAAACTCCATCAGTTCGATGAAGCTGACACAGAGCAGAAAGTCATTGCGACCCAAGACGCAGACTTCCTGCCGGGACAGGTGCCGGGTCTCTCAGTTCTGCCGCTGCACAGTCATGGCACCGAGAGCGCCGCGCTGGTGCGGTGGGCGCCGGGCACGAAGTTCCGTCCGCATCAACATTGGGGCGGCGAGGAAATTCTGGTGCTCGAAGGCACGTTCCAGGACGAGAACGGTGACTACCCTGCCGGGACCTGGCTGCGCAGTCCGCACGGGTCACAGCATCATCCCTGGTCGGATGAGGGCTGCCTGATCTATGTAAAGACCGGCCATCTGGCGGCGCTGACCGAGGCGGCCTAGCGCTTCGCGATACACTCGATCTCCACCCGCGCACCAAGTGCCAGACCATTCGCGCCGAGGGCGCTACGGGCAGGATAGGTTCCATCGAAATAGGTCTTGTAGATCTCGTTGAAGGCAGGCCATTCGGCGATGTCCGCCAGGAAGACGGTGCACTTCACAACCTTCTCCCAGCCGAGGCCATTTACCTCCAGAGTCGCCTGGATATTGTCCATGGTCTGGCGAGTTTCGGGCTCAATACCCCCGGAGACAAGCCCGCCCTCGGGCGTCGTTCCGAGTTCTCCGGCAAGGAAAACCCATCCATCTGCTTCCACCGCGCTCGAAAATGGATATCCAGCCGCTTTGTAAGCATCTTTCACATAGTGACTGATTTCGCCCGGTGCAGAAGAGTCGACCGGCACAGACTCGCAGGACGCAATCAGCCCGACGGCGGCAGCAATGCTGATAACGCGCATGAGGTGGTCTCCTTTTTCAACGTATGGAAATGCTACCGCGTCTGACCCCGCTCGCAAAGCGGCGGTGCCGTCCGCACACGCTATGTCTCAAGATAGCGCAAATGCCGGAGGCCTGCAGCGGTGTAGATCTCGTCCAGGACGGATTGCTGGCGCAGGATGATCTCACCTTCTGTCGGTAAAGGACGCTGCTCCTCAATCGCAGCTACCAGGGCGCCGAGCTGATAGGTGTAAGTCGTGATCGGGCTGATCTCCGCCAGCGCCCGCGTCATCGGGCCCTGGCTGAGTTCAAGCCGCGCCCCGAGCTGCGGGGCCAATGGATTGGTGAACCGGATCTCACCCTTTGTTCCAATCAGATGCATGGACGCTTTGAACTTCTGATCAGGTGCCATGCTGCAATTCAGGAACGCTTCTGCGCCGGTTTCGAAGACAAGATGGGATTGAAGACTCTCATCCACGCCGGTCGGTGTCAGCTCCGCCTGCGCGGAGACCTCGGTCGGCGCGGCGCCCATGACGGTGAGGGCCCAGTGCAACGGATAGCAGCCCAGATCCATCATCGCGCCGCCGCCGGTCTCGACCCGGTGGCGAATTTCGGTTCCATTATCCTTGATGGCGACATTGAACGCGGCGTGGATCTCGCGCAGGTCGCCGATCTCGCCAGCCGCCAGGTATTCGAGGCAGGTCTCGAAAGCCGGATGATAGCGATAATGGAAGGCCTCGATCAGGCGTTTGCCATTCTTCTCTGCGACGGCCAGCATCTCTCGCGCTTCGTCCATATTCATCGCAAATGGCTTCTCGCACAGGACATGCTTGCCCGCTTCAAGCGCCTTAATCGTCCATTCGGCATGCAGATTGATCGGCAGAGGGTTGTAGACGAGGTCAACCTCGTCACAGGCAATCACGCCGGCATAATCGTCGAAAACGTGTTCGACTCCGTGGCGGGCGGCATAAGCCTCTGCCCGTCCGCGGTCTCGCGCTGCCATTGCGACAAGGCGCGTTTGCGGGATCACTTTCGCTGGTTCAATCAAAGCCTTTTGCGTAATCCGGGCGGCTCCAAGAATTCCAATTCCAAGTCCTGTCATCGCCAAAGTCCCTCATAATGTGCCGCAAGGGGAGTGATTGCCCTCGGCCCTTGTCTGGGCTTTTTAAGCAGCGAACCAAATAAATAACCAGTCCGGAGAGCTCGCCATGCCCGTTATCAATTTTCTGACCACCACAATTTTCGATCATGGCGCGATCGGACTGCTCGGCAAAACACTGACCGGCTTCGGTGTCTCCCGCCCGATGGTGATTACGGATCCCGGCATCAAGGCGGTCGGCCTGCTCGATACGGTGCTCGAGAATCTCGGCATGGAGCCGGCTGCCGTGTTCAGCGACACGGTCGCCAACCCGACCGAGGATCAGGCCATTGCGGTCGCTGATCAGTACAATGCCGCGAATGCTGACGGCCTCGTCGCACTGGGCGGCGGGTCGGCCATGGACCTGACCAAGGCGGTCGGTCTGCTCGCCGCGCATGGTGGCCCACTGGAAAAGTATGCAGCGATTACAGGCGGCGCAAAACATATCGGGAAATTGCCGCCGCTCATCGCGGTTCCGACCACAGCCGGAACCGGGTCCGAGGTTTCGGTCGGGATGATCACCACCATGAATAATGGCCGCAAGGAAACATTTGCCTCGCCCCATCTCGTTCCGGCGACAGCGATTTGCGACCCTGATCTGACGCTTGGCCTGCCGCCGCTGCTGACCGCGGCGACCGGTATGGACGCCGTCACGCACTGTATTGAAGCGGTGCTCACCCCTGCGGTGAACCCACCCGCCGAAGGCATCGGCTATGACGGGTTGAACCGCGCGATCAAGACCGGCGCTCTGAAGCGCGCGGTCGCAGACGGCTCGGACAGAGACGCGCGCTGGAACATGATGATGGCAAGCTATGAAGGCGCGCTGGCTTTCACCAAAGGCCTCGGCTCGGTTCATGCACTCAGCCATGCGGCGGGTCGTCTGAAAGAGAAAAAACTTCACCACGGCACGCTCAATGCAATCTTCCTGCCGCATCTCCTGCGCTTCAATGAGGGCGCGGCGCCAGAGAAATATGAGCGACTGCGCTTTGCCATGGGACTGTCCGCCAATGCCGATCTGGGCGATACCATTGCCAAGCTGAATGAGGATCTCGGCATTCCATCGACACTGTCAGCGATCGGCGTGGAGTCCTCGGACGGCCCGGGGATCGTCGAATACGCGCTGAACGACCTCGCCCACCGCGGTAACGCACGCCCCGCCGAACAAGGCGACTATGAGCGGATTTTCGAACAGGCGCTCTAGGCGCGCAATACGATCCGCAGAAAACGAAGAAACAGGAGGAAGCCGCCATGGCGATCGATTTTGTCATTCCCGACGACGCAAAAGAGGTCCGCGCGCGGGTCCGGCAATGGGTACAGGACGAGTGCATCCCGGCTGAAAAGCGCCTCGCCAATGGCGAAGCCCTCGACACCGTGATCGCTGACCTTCGCAAGAAAGCGCGGGCGCAAGGGCTGTGGCTTCCCTTCATTCCCGAAGAGCATGGCGGCATGGGCCTTGGGCCCCTTGCCAATGCGCTGGTACAGATGGAGCTCGGCCAGAGCCATCTCGGGGCGCTGTCGATGAACAGCCAGGGCCCTGATGACGCGACCATGCTGACCCTGCTCGCGCATGGCACGGACCATCAAAAGGAAAAATTCCTCAAACCGCTGTTCAATGGTGAAAAGCGCATCTGTTATTCGATGACAGAAAAGGCCGCCGGCGCAGATGCGACGGGCATGCAGACAAGCGCGGTCAAGGACGGCAAGGGCAATTACGTCCTGAATGGCGAGAAATGGTTTTCTTCCTCGGCCAATGTCGCCGACATCGCCGTCGTCATGGCGAAGACCAACCCTGAGGCCCCGCGCCATCAGCAATTCTCGACGTTCATCGTCGAGCTGCCCAATCCCGGCTACAAGATTCTGCGCAACATCCCGACAATGGCCGTGCATAGCGAAGTGGCGGAGCAAATGGGCGCGGCGCATTGCGAAATCTCGATCGAGAACCTGGTCGTGCCGGAAGAGAATCTACTCGGCGGCGAAGGCCAGGGTTTTGCGATGGGCCAGCACCGCCTCGCCTATGGCCGCCTGCGCCACGGCATGCACAATGTCGCGATGGCGCAGCGCGCTCTGGACCTTGCCACCGCACATGTCACTGAACGCTCAACCTTTGGCAAAGGGCTCGAAGATCGCCAGGGCGTCCAGTTCATGCTGGCTGAGTGTGCGAGCCAACTCTACATTGCCCGCCTGATGCTGATGCATATCGCCTACAAGGCTGAGAATGGGCTCGATATTCGCCAGGAGAATGGCATCGCCAAAGTCTTCCTGGCCAATATGGTCCACAAAGTCGTCGACACCGCGATCCAGCTGCACGGGGCGCTCGGCTATTCGACCGACACACCGCTCGCCGCCTGGTACACGCATATCCGCTCGCAGCGCCTGGTCGACGGCCCGGACGAGGTCCACAAATGGATCACCGGCAAAAATGTCATCCGCGCCTTCAAGAAAGACGGCACCACCGCCGCCGCGGCGGGTGGGGATCTTCTCTAAGCTTCAGCGCTCAGCCGCCAGACAATCGAGATTGTCATCCCGGAAAGCTCGCAGAGCTTATCCGGGACCCAGCAGGCAGACATCGCACGCGCAAAACTGGGTCCCGGCTCTGCGCTCACGCTTCGGCCGGGATGACAAAATTGGCTTAGCTCTCTGCCGCTGCCTGGATCTTGTCCATGGTCTTGGTTTCGAAGTCGCTCGCATCGTGGCGCTCGGGTAGCTGGCGCTCGGGTTCGCCCCAGACGCGGTTGACCATCTGGCCGCGCTTCACGGCCGGGCGCGCCATCAGCTGATCCGTCCAGCGGATGACATTCTTGTACTCATGCACGGCGAGGAACTCGGCCGCTTCGTACAGGATGCCTTTGGCCATGGAGCCGTACCAGGGCATGATCGCCATGTCCGCGATCGAGTATTCGGTCCCGGCCATAAATTCATTGTCCGCGAGGTGACGGTCGAGCACGTCCATCTGGCGCTTCACTTCCATCGCAAAGCGATTGATCGGATACTCCATCTTGGTGGGCGCATAGGCGTAGAAATGCCCGAACCCGCCGCCCAGATAAGGTGCAGATCCCATCTGCCAGAACAGCCAGTTCATCGCTTCGGTGCGGCCTTTATGATCGCTTGGCAGGAACGCTCCGTCGAACTTGTTCGACAGGTAAACCAGGATTGATCCGCTTTCGAAGACGCGGGTCACGGGATCGGTTGTATGGTCGGCAAGCACCGGAATCTTCGAATTTGGATTGAGCGCGACATAGCCTGATCCGAACTGATTACCCTCCTGGATATTGATCAGCCAGGCGTCATACTCAGCCCCGCTATGCCCGGCCGCGAGTAACTCCTCCAGCATGATCGTGACTTTCACGCCGTTCGGTGTAGCGAGCGAATAAAGCTGCAACGGGTGCTTTCCGACCGAAAGTTCTTTGTCGTGGGTGGGTCCGGCAATCGGCCGATTGATGCTCGCAAAACGTCCGCCGCTTTCCTTGTCCCAGGTCCAGACTTTTGGGGGGGTATATTCACTATCAGCCACGAGGCGCTCTCCTTCTTCGGTTTCTGCGCAGTTGGATTAACCCATACATAGGAGCCTGCCCTCGCGAAAGCCTAGGATTAGAATTGGAATAGGGTCTATGCGAACCTTGGGTGAGGCATGCATGCTGGTTATATCTGAGATCAATGGGAGGAAGCGATGGCGGACCTGGTAACGCGGCAGGATGAAGACGGGCTGGCCTGGCTGACGCTCAACCGGCCGGAAAAACTCAATTCACTGACCGTGGGGATGTTCAAGGAGCTCCGCAAACATGTCATCGATCTTAAGCGGGACGAGACCATTGGCTGCGTGATCCTGCGCGGGGCAGGAAAATGTTTCTCCGCCGGACATGATCTTGGTGATATCGCGGAGGGCGAGAAAGTGCCGTCCCCGGGCTGGCATTCCGAGACGCTCCGAATGCTGGAAAAACTCCCCAAGCCGGTCATCGCTGCAGTTCATAGCCATTGCTATACCGGCGCGCTGGAAGTGGCACTGGCGGCGGACTTCATCCTGGCGGCGCAATCAGCAAAGTTTGCCGACACGCATGCCAAATGGGCGCTGACCCCAATCTGGGGCATGAGCCAGCGCCTGCCGCGGCGGGTCGGAATCGCGGCCGCCAAGCGGCTGATGTTTACTGCCGAGACGGTGCGCGCTGATGCAGCCCTGAAAATGGGATTGTGTGAAGCGGTGTTCGAGGATGAGTCGTTCGAGGACGAGCTGCGCGCCTTTGCAAAACAGATCCTTGCCAATTCGGCCTTTTCTCATGCCGCCAATAAGCGCCTTCTGGAAGCCACCGACGCCGATCCGCTCGATTCCGGACTGCAATGGGAAATCATGGAAAATGAAGGGGTCGGCCCTGATATGCAGGCGCGCATTGCCGCCTTCATGAAAAAATAGACGGAATGGCACGTAGCTTGCTCGTTTCTGATTAGAAACGATCAGGAGCCGTCCCGTGTTGAAACCCCTTCTTGCCTGCGCCGCGATAGCAGTTTTACCGCTTGGCGGGCACGCCAGCACCGACCTCGCCCGTCAATGGGGCGCGGAGGCAAGCCGCCTGTCGGCTGAAACGTCAGAATTGATCCTGGCCATAGATCGCGGTGAGACCAGCGGCGTCTCCGATACGTACGCCGTCGATGTATACCGCTTTGGGCGCACGTCCGCAGATCTTGCCACCTGGACAGCGAACATCAACGGATCGCACCAATTGGACTGCGTCCTTCGGGGTATCGCGTCAGAATCTGAAGACCAGCTCGCCGCATTGGAAACGCGCCCGGGGCTTCAGGATCAGCGAGACAGTCTGCAGCGGCTCGCCATCATCTTTTCGAATGCTGAGCGCGTTGCGGTGGTCGCTCAGCACAGCGGTGCGTCCGCCAATCAAAGTGCTTTCAATCGCCCGACGCCCTGCGCGTTTGAGTTGCGCAGCGCCGCGCGCTGAACAGGCCCGCACTACCAGACCATCGCATCGCGCAGCTTCGCTCTCAGCTTGGCTGGCATTTCGATCGTTCCTGATCCTTGTTTGAGATCAGCCGGCGCGTTTTCGGGTTTGAGATAGCGCCATCCCTGAAAGGCGCGCTTCGGGGTCGGTTCCACGGCGATCAGCTCTGGATCAAACACGAGTTCACACGCTTTGCGCCCACTGCGGTCGGCAATCTCTTTCACATCCAGAATGCGCTGGCGTACCAGTATAATGCCCTTGGTGACCCAATAGATCGACCCGCCATCGCTCAGCTCTCCGGCGCGCTTCGGGACCATACGCGTGTGATGGTAGGGCAGCGGCGAGGACTGCATGAGCCGCTGCTGCCAGCGCTCAATATCTGCGGCATCGTCCGCCCCGACGCAGAGTTTCACCATGTGAATCATATGATGGAAGGTAAACGAGGTTTAATGTCTGTGAAGGTGGAAATTTGTCCCGGTACAGCCATAGTCTCAAATCAGAAAAACGTACGAAGGGAGAGGCTGATGATCCGGACCGCTGGATTGGCATTAGGCGTCATTGCTTTAGGCGCAGTGGCACATGCAGAGGACGGGCACAACGTGTACGGGACGTTCCTGACGCAGGCCAAGACGTCGACCGTGACGATTGAGGATTGCGGTGATGGCAGCCCCTGTGGACGCGTGTCCTGGATCGATCCCAATGCCATGGCGCCCGGCGATACGCCGGAAACTGCGCTCACCAAGGCCGGGGATCCGGTGCTTGGTCTCCTGATGCTCCAAGGCTTCGACAAGAAGAAAAAAGACTGGCGCGGCGGCACGATCTATGACCCCGAAAATGATAAGACTTATGCGTCGCGCCTGAAACGGCTGGGTGATGGCCGTCTGCAGGTCAAAGGCTGCATCGGACCAATCTGCCAGACGCAGGTCTGGGAAGAAGCGCCTGAGGCCCTGCAAGCCTCCGCCAGCGCGACTGACTGATCTCCTGTGACCGTTTGAAACAAGCGCGCCAGCTTGCGCAATCGCAGGGGCGTGCTACCTCGCTGACACGATTTTTGGCCTGCGAGGAGATTGCGGCATGAGCACGATTGAAGGCAAAGGCGCGACGCCCCGGATTGAATCCGACACAATGGGCCCGGTCGAGGTTCCCGGTAACAAATATTGGGGCGCGCAAGCGCAGCGCTCTCTCGGAAATTTCAAGATCGGCTGGGAGAAGCAGCCGCTTCCGATCGTGCGGGCACTCGGCATCGTCAAGCGCGCCGCCGCTGAGACCAATATGGCGCTTGGCAAGCTCGACCCGAAACTGGGTGACGCGATTGTGTCAGCCGCCAATGAAGTCATTGAGGGCAAGCTCGATGATCACTTTCCGCTCGTGGTCTGGCAGACCGGGTCCGGCACGCAGTCAAACATGAACGCCAATGAAGTCATCGCCAATCGCGCGATCGAAATCCTGGGCGGCGAGATCGGGTCGAAAAGCCCTGTTCACCCGAATGATCACTGCAACATGAGCCAAAGCTCGAACGACACGTTCCCGACCGCCATGCATATTGCCTGCGCCGAGGAAATCTCGCACCGTCTGCTGCCAGCGCTGCAACAGCTGCACAACGCCCTGAACGACAAAGCGCAGGCCTGGACAGATATTATCAAGATTGGCCGCACCCATACGCAGGATGCGACGCCGGTCACGCTCGGCCAGGAGTTTTCCGGCTATACCAAGATGATCGAAATGGGCATTCACCGGATCGGGCAGAGCCTGCCTGGCTTGCTGGAACTCGCCCAGGGGGGCACCGCGGTGGGGACAGGCCTGTCGACGCCGATTGGCTTTGCAGAAGGCGTCGCCGAGAAGATTTCGCAGATTACAGGCCTCAACTTCGTCACCGCTCCGAACAAGTTCGAGGCCTTGTCCGCCCATGATGCGATGGTGTTTGCGCATGGCGCGATCACGACGGCGGCCATGTCCTGCTTCAAGATCGCCAATGATATCCGCTTCCTCGGATCCGGGCCGCGCTCGGGCCTGGGCGAGCTTGCCTTGCCCGAGAATGAGCCCGGCTCATCGATCATGCCCGGCAAGGTGAACCCAACCCAATGCGAAGCGATGACCCAGGTCTGCGCGCATATCCATGGCAACAATGCCGCGATCAGCTTTGCCGGCAGCCAGGGACATTTCGAGCTCAATGTCTTCAACCCGATGATGAGCTACAACCTGCTGCAATCGATCCGCCTGCTCGCCGATGCAGCGGTTTCGTTCACCGAGAATTGCGTCGTCGGCATCGAGCCACGCCTCGAGAATATCGAAAAAGGCCTGCAAAACTCCCTGATGTTGGTGACGCCGCTCAAAGAGAAATACGGCTATGACCGCGCCGCCAAGATCGCCAAGACCGCCCATAAGAACGGCACGACCCTGCGCGAAGAGGCCATCGCAGACGGTATCCCGGCTGAGGACTTTGACGCGATCGTCCGACCAGAGAAGATGATCGGTCCAAGCTAGTTCCGAATCGAGCAAATCCCTGTAGAGTCTGAGCAGAATCAACAAGAGAGTGTCTTCGCAATGAACACAGCGCCCGTCGGCTCGAAAGCCAATCCGTCCGAATTTGATGTCATGCCGCGTCTCGCTGATGACGAGCCCTATTTTGTCATTCGCGCCAATGACCCGCTGTCCAGTGCGCTCGTCGAGCTGCACGCCTATATCGGCGCTGGCCAAGCGGGTGCTGCGCACAATAAGTTGGCTGAGATCATGGCGCTGACATCGGCCAAGGCCCCGCGTCCGGCGTCCAGCCCGAAATATCGCGAAACCTTCGCTATCTCGCTCGCCATGGAGCAATGGCGCAACGCCCACCGCGGGGACTAGGTCGGGAGACCAAGCTTGGCTGAGCCGATCAATCTCAACAAGTTTCGCAAGGCCAAAGCGCGCACTGAAAAAGAGCGGCGCGCTTCGGAAAACCGCGTGAAGTTCGGGCGCACAAAGGCTGAAAAAGCCCGCGACAAACTTGAGGCCGATCGCAAGAAACGACAGCTCGATCAATCCGAACGCGACGACTAGGCCTTGTCTGGCCCGGGTCTTGATTGCACAAGGGCGGGAAGGTCGACTGAGCGCAGTTCTGGCACAGTCTCAAGAAAGGGGTCCCTGGCATGCTCAAGAAAATACTCGTGATCGGCGGCGCCGGCTATATTGGCTCCAATGCCTGCAAGGCGATCAAGATGAGTGGCCGCGAACCGGTCGTGTTCGACAATTTCTCCAGCGGTCATCGCCACGCCGTAAAATGGGGCGAATTGATCGAAGGCGACATCCGCAATGAGGACGAGATCCGGACGGCGCTGGAACGGGTCCGACCCGACGCCGTCATGCATTTTGCAGCGAACATTGAGGTTGGCCAGGGCGAGAAAGAGCCCGGTGTGTTCTACGAGAACAATGTTGCCGGCACGCTGAATGTGCTGCGCGCCATGCTTGATCTCAGCTTGCAGAATTTCATCTTTTCATCGACCTGCGCGATCTATGGCGACCCGGAGAAATTGCCGCTCACCGAAGATATGCCGAAACGCCCGGTCAGCGTTTATGGTCGCTCGAAGCTGATGGTCGAGACCATTCTGGAAGACCTCTCACGGGCAGAGGGCCTGCGCTATGCGGCGCTGCGTTATTTTAATGCTGCCGGGGCGGATCTCGACGGGGAGGTTGGCGAGGAACATGACCCCGAAACGCATCTGATCCCGAATGCGTTGAAGGCTGCGGCCGGGATTGGTCAGGGCATGAAACTTTTCGGCGATGATTATCCGACCCCGGATGGCACCTGTATTCGCGATTATATCCACATTGCGGACCTGGTCTCAGCCCACATCATGGCGGCGGAACATATTGATCGGACAGGCGAGAGTCTGCAGCTCAATCTCGGGACCGGGAACGGCTTTACCGTGAAACAAGTGCTGGACGCGGTCGAGCGCGCCGTGGGCAAACCGGTACCGGTAGAGATCAGCCCGCGCCGACCCGGCGATGCAATTGCGCTCTATGCCGATACGTCCAGGTCGAAATCCGTTCTTGGCTGGGAACCGCAGCATTCCGACATGGACACGATCGTCTCGTCAGCGTGGAATTTTCATAATAAAGTCTGGGATCTCAGCTAAACGCTAGACCGCCCATACGTGCACGCTGCGTGAGGATAGGCGCACCGGATTCCAGGACATGGATTGCATCAGGTGCCAGATCGTTTTGCGGGTCGCACGCACGCGGTATTGGCCATTGCGCCGAAGCGCCCAGCCTTTTTTGAGGCCATCCCACATGCCTTCGCGCATGCCTTTGACATCGGCATTTCCGAGATTGTTGAGATAATTGTAGCCCATCAACGCGAGGTGACCCGGAAGCGTGAGCAGCAAAAAGGCCAGGGGCATATTCTTGATATAGGCCCAGGTGCGATTTCGGAATCCATGATACATGGTGAAATAGGAGTAACGCCCACTGGTTGCGCTGCCCTTGTGATGGATCACGGCGTCCGGCAGGAACACGCACTTTTCACCGCTCAACTGTAAGCGAATTCCGAGATCCACATCTTCGCAATAGCAGAAGAAGCGCTCATCAAATCCGCCTATGTCCAGGAACAGAGCGCGTTCATAGATGGCGCTTGCCCCGCATGGGCTGAAACAATGGCTGTCCGTGCTGGGGAGTTCCGAGATCGGATGCTCGAACCCGCCGCGCCAGGGAATACCGAAGGCGAAATAGGCATCGCCAGCCCCGTCCAGCAGCTCTGGCTCGTCCATATTGATCTGGCTGCAGGCGAAGACCCGGCACGTTTCATGGCGTTTTGTGGCTGCATGAATTTCCATCAGCCAGTTCTCGTCCGCGGTCGCATCAGGGTTTAACAGCGCGAGCCATTTTCCACTTGCGGTTTGCGCAGCGAGATTGTTGCCGCGGGCAAAGCCGTGATTCTGTTTTTCGCGTAAGACGCGAATCGCGGGCAACCCGTCAGTATCGAGATTCTCGGCCGAGGCATCTTCGCTATCATTGTCAACGATAACGACTTCGAAGTCTCTAAATGTTTGATTTTTAAGTGAATTAATTGCCGCCTGTAGCAAATCGCCCGCATTGTAGTTGACGATCAAGACTGAAAAAAACGGTTCTACTTTACTCACGAATGACTCCCTCTCGCGAAGATCGCTCTCCAATCATTCAACTGCAGAGGTATGCACATCGCTGAGCAGGCGACAACAGTAATTTCTGAGTTTCCCGACCCGTTATAAGATCAAGTCGGGAAATTCAAGCATAAGTGCCGAATTGTCAGGCAGGACGAAATATTTATTTCAGGAGACTGGACAATTCACTTACCAGATCCGTGCGTTCCCAGCTGAACGCGCCATCTTCACTTGGGGTTCGACCGAAGTGCCCATAGGCCGCAGACGGAGCGTAGATCGGCGCTTCAAGTTTCAGGTGATTGCGGATACCGCGCGGTGACAAATCGACCAGCTCCCGCAGCTTGCGGGCAATCGTGTCCTCGCCAACGGAGCCGGTGCCTTCTGTATCAACATAGATGGAAAGCGGCTGGGCGACACCGATCGCATAGCTGATCTGGATCGTGCAACGTTTAGCCAGTCCGGCTGCGACAACATTCTTGGCCAGGTAGCGCGTGGCATAGGCTGCTGACCGGTCAACTTTGGAGGGGTCCTTGCCCGAGAACGCACCGCCGCCATGTGGCGCAGCGCCGCCATAGGTGTCGACAATGATCTTGCGGCCTGTGAGACCCGCATCGCCATCTGGCCCGCCGATCACGAAACGACCGGTTGGATTGACGTAAAATTTGTCTTCGGCCGGGAACCAGCCTTCCGGCAAAACATCATGAAGGACGGGGCGAATGATTTCGCGCAGCTGCTCCAGTGTTGCAGAGTCCTTGTGCTGGTGCGAGACGACGATGGCGTTCACACCGACCGGACGAGAGCCGTCATATTGCAGCGTGACCTGGCTTTTTGCATCCGGCTCAAGTTCCGGGTGCGTGCCATCGTGGCGAAGCTCAGCCAGTTTGCGCAGGATCTTGTGGGAATAGACCAGGGTTGCGGGCATCAGTTCAGGCGTCTCGTCGGTGGCGTATCCGAACATAATGCCCTGATCGCCCGCACCTTCTTCCTGGTGCAGGCCTTGCCCGGCCTCAACGCCCTGCGCGATCTCCGCAGACTGACCATGCACATGATTTTCCACCGACATGTTCTGCCAGTGAAATCCGTCCTGCTCGTAGCCAATGGCTTTTACGACATCGCGCGCCGCCTGGTTCATTTCCTCTTTGGTGACCGTCTCACCATTATTGGTGCGAACCTCGCCCGCCAGCACCACACGATTAGTCGTGGTCAGCGTTTCGACAGCGACCTTTGCAGTCGGGTCCTTGCTCAGAAACAGGTCGACAATCGCGTCGGAGATCTGGTCTGAAACTTTGTCCGGGTGTCCCTCAGAAACGCTCTCGGAGGTGAATTCGTGATGCTGAAGTGGCATGGTGGGTCTCCTGAAGCGGGTGATTAGTAGCGATAATGCTCTGGCTTGAACGGGCCTTCGGTCGTCACGCCAATATAGTCGGCTTGCTCGCCAGACAGCTGGGTCAGCTCGACACCAAGCTTCTCAAGGTGCAAACGCGCGACCTTTTCATCGAGATGCTTGGGCAACGTGTAGACCTCATTGCCATACTCGCCCTTATTCTCGTGCAGCGCAATTTGTGCGAGCGTCTGGTTGGTGAAGGACGCGGACATAACGAAGCTCGGGTGCCCAGTGGCATTGCCGAGATTTACCAGGCGGCCTTCTGACAAGAGGATAATTCGCTTGCCATCCGGGAAGGTGATCATGTCGACTTGTGGCTTGATATTCGTCCATTTGAAATTGCGCAGGCCTTCGACCTGGATCTCATTGTCGAAGTGACCGATATTACAAACGATCGCCATGTCTTTCATGGCGCGCATATGATCGACGGTCAGGATGTCTTTGTTGCCGGTTGCCGTCACGAAGATGTCGGCTTTCGGCGCCATCGTGTCGATGGTCTGAACGTCATAGCCATCCATAGCCGCTTGCAGCGCGCAGATCGGGTCGACTTCAGAAACCGTGACGCGGGCGCCTGAGCCTGACAGCGACGCTGCCGAGCCTTTGCCGACATCGCCATAACCGGCGACGAATGCCGTCTTGCCCGCCATCATCACATCGGTGCCGCGGCGGATCGCATCAACCAGCGATTCCTTACAGCCATACTTATTGTCGAATTTCGATTTGGTGACCGAGTCATTGACGTTGATGGCCGGGAAAGGCAGCTCATTCTTGCTGGCGAGCTGATACAGGCGGTTCACACCTGTCGTCGTCTCTTCAGAGACACCGCGAATACCCGCCTTGATGCGCGAGAACCAGCCCGGAGTTTCTGTCATGCGCTTGCGGATCTGGCGGAACAGCGCCTCTTCTTCCTCAGAGCCCGGATTGTCCAGGATGGACGGATCGGCTTCCGCCTTTTCGCCGAGGATGAGATACATGGTTGCATCGCCGCCATCATCGAGGATCAGATTAACCGTCTTGCCATCCGGCCATTCGAAGATCCGGTCCGCGAACTGCCAATACTCATCCAGCGTCTCGCCTTTATGGGCAAAGACCGGGGTGCCGGCATCCGCAATCGCGGCAGCCGCATGGTCCTGCGTCGAATAGATATTGCAGCTCGCCCAACGCACCTCAGCGCCCAGCGCCTCCAGGGTCTGGATAAGCACAGCCGTCTGAATGGTCATGTGCAGCGAACCGGCAATGCGCGCGCCTTTCAGAGGCTGGCTGGGGCCATACTCTTCGCGCGCAGCCATCAGGCCCGGCATTTCAGTTTCAGCAATCTCTATTTCCATCCGGCCAAACTCGGCCTGGCTGATGTCAGCGACAGCGAAGTCCTGAGACATATCAACAATCCTTTATATGATTTTCCCGGCCTATAACATGCGAGGCCGTTTTGTACAGTCAGCTTTTGCAATTTGGCCTTTCAAGCTTCATGCCGAACGTGTCGGCGCTCACTGGTCAAACGGGTTCAGAGTCACTAAGAGCGGCGCAACCCATCAGCGATCAGAGGTCAGATATGAGTGTTGTTGCGATCGACTCCCTGAATTGGAAAATCGGCACTGGCGAGCCGCTCTGCGTGATCGCAGGCCTCAATGTACTGGAAGATGTGGAGCTCGCTGTCACCGTCGGCAAAGAGCTGAAATCGATCTGCGCTGATCTCGGCCTGCCCTATATTTTCAAAGCCAGCTTCGACAAGGCAAACCGGTCTTCGATCACATCTTATCGCGGCCCGGGCTTCGAAAACGGCCTGCCAATGCTCTCGGAAATCAAGCAGGAGCTAGGTGTCGGCATCTGCACCGACCTGCACGAGCCGTATCAGGCTGACGCGGTCGCAAAAGTCGCCGACATCTTGCAGATCCCGGCTTTCCTCTGCCGCCAGACCGACCTGGTCGTCGCCACCGCCAAAGCCGCGGGCGAAACGGGCAGCGCCATCCAGGTCAAGAAAGCCCAGTTCCTGGCCCCGTGGGACACCAGGAACATTGTCTCAAAGATCGGTGAAGTCTTGTCCGGCGACCGGGTCATCCTATGCGAGCGCGGCGCGAGCTTCGGGTACAACAACTTGGTCGTGGACATGCTTGGCATTCAGCAAATGCAAGCGCTCGGCTGTCCGGTCACCATTGATGCTACCCACGCTGTGCAGCTGCCCGGCGCTGATCCGCGGACCGCGGGCGCCTCGACCGGGGGACGCCGCGAAGGGGTCGGCACGATTGCAAAATCAGCCATTGCGGCCGGCGCCGACGGGGTCTTCCTGGAATTCCACACCGACCCGGACAAGGCGCTGTGCGACGGCCCGAGTTGCCTACCCCTGGACGCGGCCCGGCCCTTGCTCACCCAGCTCAAAGCCATCCACGAGATCGTGAACTAGGGCCATCTTCTTGATCGCCATGGATCCTGACTTTCGTCAGGAACACGGGTTCCAATTGAGTTTGTAGTGGTGACCCCTCAGGGGCGTTCATTCCAGGCGAGCATTGTGGCGCCCGTCCTGCTGGTGCGGATCAGGCCATATGCGCCGGTTTTCAGTTTGATCGAGTCCAGCGAACACTCAATTTTGGTCATGGCGTCCAACACAAAACGGGCGATGCCATTAGAGGTCACGATCAGGACGGGCTGTGAGTCCTGCGGGCCGGACAGGGCGTCCAGCAGGTTTGCCCAGTCGGCGATGACATCATCTGGCGAGATGTCCCAACCCGGCGGCGGAACGGCGTCCCGATCCCAGGCCTCCAGCGCTGCTGCGCCGATCCGGGCAATCACGCGGTCTTCAGGCTGATTCTCGTCCGGCCCGTAATCGACCTCGCGAAGGAAATCGAGCACGCGTATCTCTGGCGCGGCGGTATACGCACTCAGGATGGTTTCCGCGGTCTGCCGCGTGCGCCGCAAAGCGCTGCAATAGGCGGCGCCAAACCCTTGTGGGACGCGGTCCAGAAAGTGCGCTGCCAGTTGCTCCGTCTGAACCAGACCAGACGCGGACAAAGGAAGATCTGTTCGCGCCCCGACGCGCGTGACGACGTCGCCCTTGTCGAACGTGTTGCCGTGGCGGACGATATAAATGTCGGTCACTGGGAATACTCTGCCAACGGTTCGCCATGTTTTGCGATCAGCGCCTCGGCATGTGCGGCGTCCTGGGGCGTGTCGATCCCCCACATCGCACTCGGCGCAGCGGCGACTTTGACGGCCTGGATCCGCATGCCGTTTTCGAGGAACCGCAACTGCTCAAGACCCTCCAGCGCCTCGTAATGGCCCTCCGGCAGGCTCACAAACCGCTCAAGCGCGTCGCGCTTATATCCGTATAGCCCAATATGCCGCCATACTGGCGACAGCGGCCCGGCCTCCCGAAGTTTCTCTTCTTTTCGGATCGCCGGCAGGATGTTCTTGGAGAACCAGAGCGCTTCATCCTGCGCATTGACGATGCAGGACGTGCCCGAGAAGGGAGTCTCCTTCTTGCGTTCGCGGACCTCATCCAGATCGTCCCACGACATCTGCACAATCGGCGTCACCGCACCGAGCGGGGTCGAGGCGCCCGCTTCGATGATCGCGGATATATATCCTGGCGGCGTGAACGGCGCATCGCCTTGCAGATTGACGACAAATTCGGCATCCGGCGCGGCAGCATTGGCAGCCGCAAGAGCGCGGTCCGTGCCCGAGGGAAGGCCCGGATCCGTCATCACCACCGGCGCGCCAATCTCTTTCGCATGCGCTTCGATCGTCTCGTGATCCGTGGCGACGACAAAAGACACATCCGAAAATTGCTCTGAACAGATCCGCGCGATCTCCGCGACCCGGCTGAGCAGCGAGCGGCCAGCAATCAGGTGCAATGGCTTTTGCGGAAAGCGCGTCGACGCATATCGTGACGGGATGACGATCAGGGTCTTCAAGGCGGCGCTCTCCTTCATCATCGCGTCGGGGACTGCCTCAGCTCCTAGTGAAAAGCCGGCCAGATTCCAAGAGGCTGCGGCACTGCCACAGACCGCAGCTGCAATTCTGGCCGCGAATTTGCTTGACCCGATACGGGTTCTCACCAAGTAGGACCGAACTGTGGATAAAGTTTCAAGCGCGTCGCGCCTGAATGAAGAATATAAACCAATTTGAGCGAGAAAGACTTGGTACGTCTCGCTTCGGGGTAACAGATGACCGTCCTTTTGACCGGCGCTGCAGGTTTTATCGGCGCGCATGTCGCGCAGGCGCTCCTCGCACGCGGCGAAGAGGTGATTGGTTTTGACAATCTCAACCCTTATTATATGCCCAAACTGAAACGCGACCGGCTTGATTGGTTGGGTGCGCACAACTCCTTCGAATTCCATGAAGTCGACGTCTCCGCGCTTTCGGACATGCAGGCGGCACTTGGGGATCGAAGGCCAACGCGCATCGTCCATCTCGCGGCGCAGGCCGGCGTGCGCTACTCTATCGAAAACCCGGCTGCCTATGTGCAGGCCAATCTGCATGGCCATTTCGCCGTCCTGGAACTGGCACGAATTCTCGAAGTCCAGAACATGGTTTACGCGTCTTCATCGTCGATCTATGGCGGCAACACCAAGATCCCATTTTCGGAAACCGACATGACAGACGATCCGGTTTCCTTTTATGGCGCGACCAAGAAATCAGACGAGTTAATGGCCCAGTCCTATGCACGCCTGCATGGGTTATCGCTGACGGGTCTGCGATTCTTCACAGTATATGGGCCTTGGGGCCGCCCCGACATGGCCTATTGGATCTTTGCCGAGAAGATCCTCAAAGGCGAGCCGATCCTGGTCTTCAATCATGGCAAGATGAGCCGCGACTTTACCTATGTTGACGATATCGTGGCCGGCACCGTGGCTGCCCTCGACCGCCCGGCAAGCACGCTTGGCCTGGGCGTCCCGCACCGGATTTACAATCTGGGCAATGACCACCCTGAGCAGTTGATGGACCTGATCCGCTACACAGAGGCCGGGATCGGGCAGGAAGCCGAGAAGATTTATAAGCCCATGCAGCCCGGCGATCTTGAGAAAACCTGGGCCAACATCGATCGTGCACGTGCAGAGCTGGATTTTGCACCCAAGATCGGATTAAAGGAGGGCCTTGAACAGTTCGCAGACTGGTTCCGGCCCCGTTGGAAGCACTATTGCTAGATCGGGACGCAGTCTGCACCTAAGCCAGGGATGCAAGACATGTCCGATGCCAGACTGATTTCGGTCGAAGTTCTGGAAACCGAAAAGGCTGGGCTGGACGCGTTGATTGACGCGATTTCAAGCGATGACATGCCGCTCGCCATCGCGGTCAAGGACGCGGTGGACACGATATATGCCGCCAAGGGCCGCACGATTGTCACCGGCATGGGCAAGTCCGGCCATGTGGCGCGGAAGATTGCCGCGACCCTTGCGTCAACAGGAACGCCCGCACTCTACGTCCATCCGGGCGAAGCCAGCCATGGCGACCTCGGCATGATCGAGGATGGAGACGTCGTCATCGCGCTCTCCAATTCCGGCGAAACGCCGGAGCTCGGCGATATTATCGGCTATTGCGGCCGGTTCGATATTGCGCTGATCGGCATGACCTCGGGCGCCGGATCCACGCTCGCAGAAGCCTCGGACATTCGCCTCATGGTCCCCAAGTCGCCAGAAGCCTGCGGCATCACAAAAGCGCCGACCACGTCAACCACACAGATGCTCGCGCTGGGCGACGCGCTCTCCGTCGCGCTGCTGCGCAAGAAAGGCTTCAGCCAGCGCGATTTCCACACCTTTCACCCGGGCGGCAAGCTCGGCGCAGCCCTGAAGCGCGTCACCGACCTGATGCACCACACGAAAATGCCGCTCTGCAGCCCGGATACAGCTTTCTCAGAGGTGGTGACCACGATCACAGAAGGCGGCTTCGGGTGCTGCGGTGTGCTCGAGGGTGAGCGTCTGATCGGGATCATCACAGACGGCGATATTCGCCGTGCCCTCGCCGGCGATGCTACCACTCAAACAGCAGAAAACCTGATGACTCGAAACCCCCGGACGATCCAGGAAGATGGCCTCGCCGCCGAAGCGTTGTCCATGCTCAGCGAGTACAAGATTACAGCGCTGTTCATCGTCAATGCCGATCAAGTCCCGGTCGGTCTTTTACATGTACATGACTGCCTTGCGGTTGGTGTCGTTTAGTATAGTTAATCGGCACGCGCGTCAGACGCGCAAATTCTCCAGATAACGGGCGCGTTCGGAAACTTGGTCGAGTAGGATTAGGCATGAGCCACATTGTTCATCCGGTAATTTTGTGCGGTGGATCCGGCACGCGTCTATGGCCACTCTCGACGCCCGAAACACCGAAACAATTCAAGGCGCTGACCTCAGACAAAAGCATGATCGAGGAAACCGCTGATCGGTTCAAGCAAAGCGCGGACCCGGCACTTTCCTTTACCGCGCCCCTGGTCGTCGGATCCGTGAAGCATCGGCATTTGCTCGAACAGACGCTGCCGGACGCGCGCAAGATTCTCGAGCCGTTTGGCCGCAATTCGGCGCCGGCTGTTGCTGCTGCCTGCCTTGCCCATGAGGCAGATGATCTCATCCTTATTTTGCCGGCCGATCACGCCATCGGAGACGTGACCGCTTTCCATCTCGCAATCGCCGCCGCCGCCAAAGCCGCCCAAGAAGGCGCGATCGTGACGTTCGGGATTGAACCAACGCACCCTGCCACCGGATATGGCTATATCAAAGCCGGAGACCGACAGGGCCTCCATATGCCGATCCCGGTCGAGGAGTTTGTCGAAAAGCCAGATTTGACGACAGCGAAGGCCTATCTCGACGCAGGCGGATATTACTGGAACGCTGGCATATTTCTGTTTCGCGCCGACGTGATGCTGGCCGCGCTGCAGGCGCATGCGCCGGAGGTCCTGAAAGGAACACGCGCAGCTATGCCTGGCGGTGACGAGAAAATCAGGACGCTCGATCCCAAAGCCTTCGCTGAAACACCCAGCATTTCCATCGACTATGCGGTTATGGAACGCGCAGAGAACGTCCAGACCGTACCGGTGAACATGGCTTGGAGTGATGTTGGCGGCTATCCGGCGCTTCACAACCTGCTGACAGAGTCTGCCGTAGATAACCATACCCACGGGCCAGTGCTCCTGCAGAATTCGCACGGCATGTATGTCCGTTCCGAGGGCCCGACGGTGGCGATCAACGGGGTTTCGAACCTGGTGGTTGTGGCCACCAAGGATGAAGTTGTGATCACGCCGATGGACGATGCCCAAGCGGTGAAGACTCTTGGAGCCGACGTCCAGAACAGACGGCACGCGCTCGGCCTTCCGCAAACATTGATCGACGAGATTCGCGACTGGCTATGGACGACATTCGAGGTCTGGTCGGAGAAAGCCTGGGACTGGGAGCAAGGCGGCTTTGTCGAGCAGCTCAGCATGGAAGGCGTGCCTGACCTTGAAGCCACGCGCCGCGTTCGCGTCCAGGCGCGGCAGATCTTCAGCTTCGCCAAAGCGATCGAAATGGGCTGGCCGGGCGCAGACAAAGCACGCGCCCTGGTCGACAAGGGGGTCGACTATCTCAACACGAAATTACGCCATCCAGGCGGCGGCTGGGTGCATACGGTCGACCGGAATGGCGCCCCCGTCGACGACCGCCGCGACCTCTATGACCACGCCTTCATCATACTGGCCGGGGCAACCGCCTATCAGGTCACAGGCAGCGAAACGGCACTACAGATGGCAAATGATGCCATCGCCTTCATTGATACCGAACTGAAAGACCACGAGCATGGCGGCTGGCTCGAAGGCATCCCCGCCACCCTACCGAGGCGGGCGAATCCGCACATGCACCTGCTCGAGGCGATGCTGGCCTATCATGATGCGACCGGATGCGATGAGGCACTCGCCCGCGCCGCCGAATGCGTCCGCCTGTTCGAGACACGCTTCTTCAACCCTGCCACGGACGTGATGGCGGAATATTTTACGCAGGACTGGCGGGTAGAGACGCCAGATGAAGAAACCGTCTTTGAACCGGGTCACCATTATGAATGGGCGACTTTGTTGTACGAGTTTGAACTGCTGACGGGACACGACGTGGGAAGTTTGCGTCGCAGGCTTATCCGTCGTGCGGAATCATCTGGAATTAATGACTGTTCGGCCACCGCAATGAACGCAGTTCGCGTGAATGGTATTGCACCTGATGAGAATAGCCGACTCTGGCATCAGCTCGAGCGCATGCGGGCCCACTTGCTCCACCCACGACGTACTGATCCCGTTTTCTTGTTTTCGCTGTTTCGCAATATCGTGGATAAGTACCTGGAGCGTGGGCCCCGGGGCGGATGGTGTGATGAAATAGACCGAAACTCTCGAGAGATTTCCCGTGCTGTACCCGCAAGCATGTTATACCATGTTGTCACCGCCACAGCGCCGGTAAAGCAATAGCTACTTGGCTTTTTTCGAGAAGTGAGAGTCCATCTCGCGGTACACGCTCTCGATCGGTCCATACGCACGCATTGAGCCATGGTCGAGCCATATTCCAATATCGCATACGGATCGAAGTAACTTTCTATTGTGACTGGCGATGACAGTAATGCCCGCCTGATCCACAAGCATCTTCATCCTTTCGGACGCTTTCTTCTGAAAGCTCGCATCACCCGCTCCGATCCACTCATCAAGCAACAGGATTTCTGGCGAGAATGAGGTTGCGATGGCGAACAGCAATCTCATCCGCATTCCCGCGGAATAGGTACGCACGGGCAAGTCGATGACATCTTTGAGCTCGCTGAACTCAATGACTTCATCCATACGCGATTGAATTTCTGCGCGTGACCAACCCTTGACCAACCCGCGAATGTAGATGTTGTCGCGCCCCGAGACATCGGGCTGCACGCCCAAACTGAGATTGAACAAGGAGGAAACACGACCCGATCGCACCACGCTTCCGCTCGTTGGGGTATAGATCCCGCCCAGCACTTTAAGTAAGGTCGACTTTCCGGAGCCGTTTCGACCCACGAGACCAACCCGTTGTCCGCTTTGGATATTAAAACTCAGATCATGTAACGCCAGTATGTACGACCTCGAACCAATGACCGAGATGTTGTCTGCTGGCGCTAACTGTTTGTCCTCATACGCACGGGCATTCGACAAAGGATAATGAAGCGCCAATCTATCTGCTACAATCTCAGCCATGACCCTACACCCAAAAGGCTATGCGTTGCCGGTAACGAGCGAACAGCAGCACACCAGCGATTGTTATAATGGACCATAGTGAAAGCACATAGATCCAGCTGTTCGTCGGAAACTCACCAGTCAGTAGAGGCGCGCGGAATATCTCCAAGTAGTGAAAGAACGGATTCCACCAAAGGTAATCCATGAGCCCCCCCATCTGTTCAGGCATCCAGAATATAGGTGTGAGAAACAACATCGTTTGCATGATTGCTCTTACAAAGTGTGCAATATCTCGAAACCGCGCGCTAAGCAGGCCGAGCAAAAGCTTCAAAAAAAACGAATTCACGATCAAAAATACCAAACCGAGTGCTGCGAACGCCGCACCGCTTGCTAAAGGGTATCCGATGTATAGAAGCGCAGCGATCACTACCGTGGAAGTGAGCAGCAGGTTGTAGATTTCGCGCGTGATCGATTTCAATATATACAACGACAGCGGCAAATCTTCGCTGGTGATCCATCCACGCGCCGAAACGAACGTATCTGGCGCGCCGGTTACAGATTGCATTTGGTAGATCCAAACAAAAAATCCGAGCACCAAATAGCTTTCATAATAGCCCGGCTCACTGGCCGAGAGCAACGATGAGAAGATAATTAGTTTTACAAAAATAAAAGCGGCGAAAGAGAGTACAATCCACAGAACCCCCAGAGCGGATCGCCTGTAAGTGCTGGTGAATTCAAACCATGCCAATGACGACCAAATTCGACGCATCCTCAGCCCACGAACGATATCGTGAAGCGCGTCGTGAAATTGAAGTCGATTGATTGTGTTCGCTCGATTCACCACCAATGGAGCGTTTTGGTCATCCTGTTTCATGGTGTCCGTGTTCTCAATTCAGTCTTGGAAACGCATATTGACAATCGGCGGTCGTCGTGCGCGCCTCGAGTCGACGGACGATTGACATGCGGGCTGATAATTTCAAGCAAATTGTACTGTCCGGATGGAGCGATTACACTTTCATCAATCAAGCCTTGTACAAGAACTGGGTATCGAGGGGCGCGCTGCATGAACACTGCCGACCGCCAAAAAGCGCTGATCCGTTCACGCAGACCTTTGGCGCTATCGGCGCACGTCGCTAAAACCTCATGCCCGTTGAATCTCAGCTGCAGCGAATCCAAAAGCTGTGGAGAAATAGCATCGATTACCTCAATCTCAAGCTGGTAACTTCTTGCGTCCAGAGGCGGAAAACAGATCGAACTTGTCTTGCTGGGCCCACCCCACCGGCCGTGTACCTCCGCTCGGTGCCAACCGCTGCCAGCGATAAAACACCTCATATCTATGCTTACGATGGCAAGATTTTTCATACCATACATTTCCAGAAGAAGGCTGCGAGGCTGGACGCCCCGCTACAATTGCCGCACCATATAAATTGACTGCGGTGGTGACCACTGAGTCGTCAACCTCATCGCGATCCAGGTTCCTTTTGTAACCTACTCCACGGCTTCAGAATCCAGAATTCTGGAATCTATCGCCCTCAAATGCTCCGATACGGCACGCCGATGAAAGAGCCAACCACACGACAACATCCACAACCAGACTACGCAGAAAAGAATTGGCCAAATCGTCGCGATTGAGCATCCACCCGATGCGAGCGCATAAG
This sequence comes from Henriciella sp., assembly GCA_041984335.1. Classification (GTDB taxonomy): domain Bacteria; phylum Pseudomonadota; class Alphaproteobacteria; order Caulobacterales; family Hyphomonadaceae; genus Henriciella. Next base: position 535,985 of record JBHIYI010000002.1, read on the forward strand.
CCATTAACAACGCACTAGCGGTGCTGACCAACGCATACTTCAGAATATCCCGCCGAATAAGGAATAGAATGCGCGAAACGAACGATCTTCGGGAAATTTGACTCACCGGCTCAGCATCTTTCATTGGGTCGGCGAGAGGTTCCATCACCTCACTGCCGTCACTTATGAATTGGTCCAAATTTACCTGAGGAAAAAACCTCAACGCGGGACCGGAGTGAGCGCTTAAAATAACAGAGTCGGTGAATTCCGAAATTCGGCGCCCAGTGGCTTTCCAGGCGCGAAGGTGCAATTCTGGTTCAGGGTTGGGAATATTGTATCGATCACCGGGCTTCTGATATCCTTCGAAGAAATAGTTTGGGTTTTCGCTCTGGCTCACGATTTCTAACTCTATTCCACCTTTCCGTTCGGCGCCATCCACGATTTCTTTATAAGCAGCATCGATCCCCAGTAATGCAATCTTGCGGTAACCCATGTGCGCTCCCCACAAGGCAGCACCGCTCCCCGTGGTAACAATCGGGCTCCCAAAAAGACGATCTCGCCTCATCAACGCATCATAAGATATCACCGATCGAGCATTGGCGGTCGAGCCAAGCGCCTCAATGAGATTGTCTCTTAGTAGAAACTTGTGAATGTTGCCAGCCTCCACCATTCGGCCAATGGCATCTATATGCGACAAACCCAAAACTAGGTCCAAACACGCATAGTATGTCGGTTGCCAAGAGATTTGGTCCCAATATCTATACGCCGCATTCATTCCGATTGACGAAAATGTTGAAAGCTGCACCAAATCAACGCCTTTGAGAGAGGGTCCATTTCCCAGCACAAAGACAGTGTCGGAGTCAGCTCTTAAAAGCTGGCTTTCCGTACGCGTGCTTGACTGGTGACCGTCAACAGACATTTGTGGATTGGCTCATCGTGTCTGACATTTTGTTTTAATCGCCGATCTGTTGGCAGCGTTACCTGCATTAGACAAATCGTACGTGGCGTAAGAGATTTGTGCGAAGGGTGCCAGAACTTGATGCATATACCTAACGTTTTGGGCAATCAGTTCGCGAGATTTCAAACAGCGCAAAACAATGCGATAAACTCTGGAAATTCTGCTCATGAGCCTATAGTCGGACTTTCTGAAAGTCGAGAAGCACGGCGTATAGAAAGCACTTAATCTTGAACAGAAGTTGAGCTGAGTGAGCATGACCAGTATCGTTGTCAACTGTCAGAAAACAGCATTTGGACAAGCACTTGGGGTGCCTCATTTTCTTTTGCAGGTGTGTCGCCAGCTAAAAAAGTCTTATGATGTCATATTGGCGGTGGAAGCCCCTGAGTCGTTCAAGTCCGATCCGGGCAACCAATCAGCATTAGAGATTGCAGATAGCGTCATAAGCATCGGGGAAGCGCGTGTTAAGTATCGCGGGCCCGGGTCCCAGGCTGTCGAATTGCTGCCACACCATTTTCAAGCCAGTCGGATTTGCCAGAAATCAATCATGATCTGCCATGACTTGCATGTCTTTGACATTCCATGGAAATACCCAAATGCGAAGCGCCAGCAGCAACAATTCAGAGACAATCTTTTGAGCGCGACGGTGGTCATGACCCATTTCCCGCGAACTTATTACGGCGTCGAGCATATTGCAGGAACTTCGCTTCGCAGTCTATTCCTAACTCCTAGCCCCTTGATGATCGACACAACATTCAGGTCAATTGATTCGGCGCGCAAGAACGGACCCAAGCTGCTCCTTTATCCGGCTCAATTGCAGAAGCACAAGAATCATACCCCACTAATTCGCGCAGCCCGCAGCGCGGTAGAGCAGGGCCGCAACTTTAAGCTCAGGTTCACTGGAAGTGATTTCGATCCAGCCTATACTGCGCAACTCAGAGATTTTGCGGACGAATGCGATCTGTCGGAAACCGTGACCTTTGCCGGTAGAGTTTCCGTTCAGAAACTCATCAGAACTTACCATGCGTGCGACGGTGTCATTATTCCAAGTCTGGCGGAGGGCGGCGCATATGTCGCCCTGGAGGCGATCGCAGCAGGAAAACCCGTTGCTGTGAACGCAATAGAATCTGCCCGCATGCATCTTAATGCGTATCGAGCAAGCGTGCTTTGGTTCGACGCAGCTGACGAGAAAAGTATGCTGAGTTCCCTTTTAACACTGTTGGACATTGATCAGGCGCAGTGCTTTGAAGACAACACAACCGCTCGCAAACTGATCCAGGACTCCACGTGGAATCGGGTTGGCAAGCTCTGGCGTTCTGTTATCGATGCGCTCGTGAAAGGCGAAACATTGCCCAGAATGAGGGTTAGTGCCGACGGCGCCGAGTTGAAGTACTCTTAAAATGTGGAATCTGGAAAGTTAGAAAAATTTTCCTCCGGTGGAATGATATTTATGAATAGTACAAAAAAGGCCGCAAATGTCAGCGAGGGAATACTCGCCGAACAGAATGGTGAAACTTTCTCGCTCAGAGGCGGCTTGTTTGAGAGTTCGGGGCGGCGTGATTGGGCGCGATTTCTACTTTCGCGGATATCCGCAAAAGATTCATCGCAATCCGAATGCATCGTTGCTCTGCTCAGATTAGTTGAAAATATCGACCTCTTGTCGAAATCCCTGTTCCGTGAAGACTACTCTGAGCTTATCGATCTGCTTGCGCCTCTTCTCGAAGAGGTCGGAGCATCTGCACGAACCGCAGCGACGTTGTTACCTGCCGACACCTCTGTCGACACGGATCTCGTCGACGGCAAGTTCGTTCAAAGAATCGTCGTCTCCCCGCGCACGGACGCGAAGAAACAGCAGGTCGTTGAATTTGGTGAACTGGAGCTGGCACCGGGTCGGCAATATCTCGTGACGTCAGAGTATGACAAAACTGGGCGTTCTAATGACTCGATTGAACTGTATGATCTTGATACCGGAAGCATACTAGATTCAATGAAGCTGGGAATCGGCTTCAATAGACACGCAACTTCCATCATTGATGTAACCGGTGCCAAAAAAAGCGTCCGCCTAGGATTTCGATTTATCAATCGATCTTCGGAAAATGATTTATACTGGTATCAAAGCAAGTTAAGCGGTCTGCCATCTTTGGACGATCAATCTGCGCTTGTCGCGTCATTGATCGAGGAGCTAAAAAATCGACACAAGGGACCGGAAACGAGTATTTTCTTCCCGATCACCGGCGAACCAATGACAATGACAGACGCCGACCGATTGAATGGTCTGCGAAACAAGTTTGCCGGTGAGCGCATTTTCATAATGGGAAATGGTCCAAGCTTGAACAAAACGCCTCTGGACAAACTGGAGAACGAATTCGTGTTCGGATTGAACCGAATTTCTCTTTTGTTTGACCGTGTGAGTTGGAGGCCGACCTTCTTCACCGCCTTCGATGTACGCGTTGTGCCCGACAACAGCGATGAGTTTTCTAACCTGGACATAGAGTACAAATTTTTCTCAGCCCGATACAAGAAACTTCTCGGGGAAAAGCCAAATCACTACTGGCACCATACAAAGGGTTTCTATGACGGATTCGAGTCCTGTTTCGAACCAACAGTTCCGTTCACGGGTTTCGGCGGTGGTGGCACCATCGCGATTATAGCGATCGAGTTGGCATTTTTTATGGGCTTCAAAGAGATCTACCTTATCGGCACGGACGTCTCGTATTCGGTCCCCAAAACGGTTATTCAAAGCGGCAAGGATGTTTTCGGCGACGGTGTAAAACTCAATCTGGAAAGCACCAAAGATGACGACCAAAACCACTTTGATCCACGATATTTCGGGGCCGGAAAGAAGTGGCACAATCCGAATGTGCGAGACATGAAAATCGGCTTCTCGCGGGCGGCTTCCTATATTGAACAACGCGGAGGTCGGCTTCTCAATGCGACCATAGGCGGCGAACTTGATCAAGTTCAGCGCGTTGAATTTGACTCACTATTTTAGGGTAGTCGAATGAGAGTATTGTACGACATTACCACGTTGGGCCATATTCATTGCGCTAAAGGCGTTAGACCCACAGGAATATTCAAACACACTGAGGCGATGGGCCTTGCGCTTGAGCAACAGGATGAGGTCGATCTGGATCTCTGCTCATCCGCTTCGCAATATCGCAAGGCTGTCAGGTATTTAAATGAGACGGGCAAGTTCGGAGTCGAGCGCTTCGCCCTTACCTCCGGGCTTCCAGGCATTGCGGAATCAAATTTATCCAGCGTCATCCACGGATCTGAATTCAATGGTTCGATCATTCAGGGCAGCTTGCACAAGCATTTAGCGCTCACGTACGATCCTGAGGCAGTATGTAACTCCGGAAACTATGATGTTTACCACGTAAATTGGCGTGGCTGCGAAACCCTTCCCAGTCATTCCAGTGCGAATATTGTACTCACGATCTATGATGTCATCGCCCTGAAAAATCCGGAATGGTTTGTCGCGCCAGGCGAACCGAACCCCTTAGGCGACTATCTGCACCAATTGCTGTCCTCAGTTCGTCCCCGGCATTTCATCACGACCAGCACCGAGGCCGTCAAAGCTGATATACTCGACCTGTTTCCGCACATTTCGAGAGATCAAATTTTTGTTACACCGTTGGGGGCTTCGGAAAATTTTGGCTTGGAGCAAGTGACGCTCAATCGAACAGCGCTCAACCGAAAATATGGGGTCCCGGAACGTGCCCCCTTCATTCTTTGCGTGAACACGCTCGAGCCCCGCAAAAATATGGTTGCTGCAATTGACGCCTATCTCGAGCTCTTTGCATCCCCGCAGCACAAAAACGTATCTTTAGTATTGGCCGGCTCAAAAGGATGGTTGAGCGAAGAGATTTCTGAGCGTGCAGGTGGTGAGGCGAATATCGTTATCACCGGATATGTCGACGACGAAGACCTTCCCGCGTTGTATTCCGAAGCTGCGGTGTTTTGCTATCCGTCCCTGGACGAAGGTTTTGGAATGCCGGTCGTCGAAGCCATGAAAAGCGGCGTTCCTGTTGTCACATCAAATCGCGCACCGCTTATGGAAGTGTCGGGAGGGGCAGCCGTCTGCGTCGATCCAAACTCTCCGCTAGACATTTCCAAGGCCCTATCACAGGTCTTGAGCGATAAAGATGTTGCAGAAGATCTTCGGCAGAAAGGACTTGCCCGGGCACAAGAGTTGCGCTGGGAGAACAGCGCCAAGCGGATGCTCAACGTCTACAAGGACCTTCCCGGTCGCACTACCGGGGCAACACGATCCAAATATTCAACTACTGAGGTTACGGGGACCGAAACTGTGAACGAGAACACCATAGCTCGCCATGTGCCGCCAGTTAGCGATCTGCGCGGCGAGTTTCGTGGAGAACGCGTATTCATTCTTGGTGATGGTCCAAGCTTAGATCGAGTGCCGTTACAGTTACTTCAGAACGAGCATGCAATCGCGGTGAATAAATTTTTCGAGTCGCAACGACCCAGAACCTGGAAACCAACATTCTATGTCGTCGAATGCGGAGCGTCTGACGCAGACTTCACATCCGAAGTAAATGCTCTCACCGGTTCTACATTCATTTTTGAGGAATCACTTCGATCGGCTCTCCGACAGGGACCGGATGTTTCCTATTTTCGACGATCTGAGACGGGACCAGAGACGACCGAAGACCTCATCACAGTGGCGGGACCACGGTCCGCAGTAAATGCAGCGATTCAAATCGCGCTGGAATTGGGATTTAGCGAAATCTACCTTCTGGGCACCAATACGCTTGAAGAATCCATGGATTACTTCTTTGGTGAAGCAACTACTTCTGATGGCTTAAGAGAGCATCAGGCCGCCATTGAAGCCTGGCACAGCAAGGTCGCGAGTGAACGTCGCAACTCGAGCCAAAAAATCTTTGTCGACGATTGGACAGACGGGAATTCGACGTACCCTAGAGTAGATCTCCACGCATTGCTGGCATCAGACGCTTTGCCGAATTTTGAGCGCGAGGCCCATATGAGTCTCGACGAAACGCACGTGATTTCCACCATGGTCAAAGACGATGAAACACAACGCGTTATGATCGATGTTGGCGCGCACCGTGGCCACAGCGCCAAGCACTTTGTGAACAAGAATTGGCAAATCTATTGTTTCGAGCCTGATACCGATAATCGCGAAAAACATCTCCGTAAAAAGTTTGGAGACCGTCCTAATCTAACCATTGATCCACGCGCGGTCAGCGATGAGCCGAATGACGGTGTGGCATTTTTCACCTCCGAAGAAAGCTCGGGAATCAGTGGGCTGCATGCGTTTCGCGACTCCCATACCCAGTCAAACTTGGTTGAAGTCACAACCATCGAGAACGTTATAAGTCAGTATGAAATCGATAGAATCGACTTTCTGAAAATCGATGTGGAGGGGTTTGATTTCTCCGTCTTGAAAGGCGTCCCCTGGAACAAGATCAAACCGGCTATCATCGAGTGTGAGTATGAGGACTACAAAACTGTCCCCATGGGGCACAGATGGCAAGACATCGCGCATTTTTTGAGAGATAGAGGATACACCGTCTACATCAGTGAATGGCATCCGATCATCCGGTATGGGATTCCTCATGACTGGCGCAGAGTGACCGCTTTTCCTGGAATCGATATTCCATCGAATTCCTGGGGCAACATTCTCGCGTTCATCGATGACCCGGGTATCGATGAGATTCAACGTGCGTTCGCGAGGCTCGCCAAACCACACACCTCAGATGTGGGACAGGTTTCTGTCTCACGCCCCCAGAAAAGCGCGGCGGCGGTGCAAGAACCGAAACGTTCTGCGCATCCGGCGGACCTTGCCGCTACTTCGCCCCCGGTCCACACTGATACTCCCGTAACCCATCGACCATTCTACGCGGGATTTGGTGATAAGTTGCGTGCTTCGTCGCCTAGAGTGTTTACAATTTTACAGTTCGTACGTCGCGCCAGTACGAGTCTGTTCAAAAGACCGCTGGCGCTCATGCCATTGGTCGCGTTGCCGGCGCTGATTTTGGCGCTCAGCTTCATTCCAGGACTGGCCGAATTTCGGTTTGCGATTTGGACAATGGCTGCAATTGCTTTGCTAGCTGGCATCGTTTTTTACATCGCCTTTCGGTTATATCGGACCACGGTCGTTCTCTCCACCCAACTGAGCCAACTTCATCGCGCCCAATCAGAAGCAGACACCGCGCTTCGGGAACGTATTTCCCGCGTCGATTCCATGCGTCGGAATTCCGACGCGGCTCTAACGCGCGACACTCAAAAACGAGTGAGCGAACTGACGGCCATGTGGCAAAAGAACTTATCCGAGACTTCGGAGGCCATTCGGCTCGACTTTTCTATGCAATCCGCTGCACTTGCTCAATCGATCGAGCAAGTTGAATCCAACATGTCGCAGTTGCAGAACAAACTCGGGAGCAACGAGTCGCAGACGCTGCGAGAGGTCCAAGATTTGCGAACTGAAATAGAGGCATTCAGGTCGACGATAGAAACGCAAAGCTCAGAGCTCGCACGCTCCGTAGAAGACCTGGACGCGGAGACGACTGCGCTGGTGCAACGCGCGGATGCGCTCGAAGGGCAGAGAAAGTCGCTTGAAGAGCTCACAAAAGCCGAACTGGAACGGGTTAAAGAGCAAACCGAGAAGAACTCCACTGCGCAAGCAGTTTCCGCTCGAAAAATCAATCGACAAGCGTTCCAAACAAATTTGCTGTCAGATCGACTAGCGACAAGCGAGCAACAGATTGGGAACATTCTGTATCCCGACCCGCCGAAAGCTCTGGTGTTTTTTGGGCACCACAAATGTGCTTCGCGGTTTTTCCGCAATCATGTCTTCGCACAAATCGCGAAATCGACGGGAGCGTCTACACGCAGATACCATGTCGAAGATCCGCCATTTCACTACTCCAGAGCGGACGAACTGGACAATTGCAATCTTGATCTGAGCGAGTTGGGTTCGGAGAAACGCGAAATTGTCCTCTATGCCAATGCGTCGGAGCGATCGTTGGCGAAATTTACGCGCCTCGCGCCCGAAGACTGGCGCGGTATACGAATCATTCGCGACCCTCGGCAAGTTCTAGTATCAAACTACTTCCATCATCGCGGTGATCATGACGCAATCAGCGATGAAGCGGGCTGGGTATGGGATCAATTGGTCGTCGACAAGCCCATCCTCAGAGAGCTGCCCGAAGCAGATGGGATATTGCATGAGCTAAACAATATCTCGAAAGACGTGATCGAGAACCAAATTCTCGCCCCGTTTGAGGATGAGAGGATCATGACAATAAAGCTTGAAGAGTTCGCTCTGAAACCGGCTTACTTTTGCTCGGAGATCTCAAAATTCTTGGAAGTGCCAACGATTGCTGGAGTTAACTTCGACGCCAAAAATGCCAATCCCGACGCGAAGTCCTGGCGGCAGGTATTTACGACAAAAATTCGAGATGAGTTCAAACAAAGATATGGCGAACGCCTTATTGAAATTGGATATGCGGACGATCTAGAATGGTAAACCCAAGTAAAGCCACGCGCCCAGGTTGGGGAAATAATGTTTATTAGCTTCTCTCACAAACTGATTTTTCTCGCGAATATGAAGTGCGCCAGCACATCGATTAGTCAGGCCTTGCGCCCCCACTGCCAAATTACGCCGCAGATCGCCAAATCGATAACCCACAAGCCATATCCAGGAGTGCTCAATTATTTGGACGAGCAGGACAAAGACTGGAGCCGATTAACGAGTTTCACAACAATTCGAAATCCTTGGGCGCGCACTCTTTCATTTTATAATCACTTGAAAGCAGAACCCAGTTTGAACCCGTTCTGGCGAGGTGCCGCCGATATGGCGAAGGATTTTTCCGCATTCCTCGATATGGCGGAGGTTCAAGTTAATCTCGCGAGATTAAATGCCGATCATTTTTGCTATGACCAGACTCGAAACCTTCGCGTCGATCATATCTTTCGACAGGAATTCCTTTCAGCGGAGATAGTCCCATTCCTCAAAGAACGCGGTATTCAGTTGAAAGGACTACCACAGGCGCGTACACGAGGGCGCGATCTGACATATGCTGACCACTATTCAAAAAAGCACAAAGAATTAGTCGCGACGATCTTTGCAACCGACATTCGTATTGGCAATTACATCTTCGACACCTGATAAGTTACATTTTCCGAAAGCCCCGTTGAAACACTCCCAGAATGATCTATGAACTTCTCGGGGCACGAGCCTAGGGAAGTTGCGGTTTCGCAGCAGAGTGAGTAGTGAACGACAAAGTCAGCATCGTTTTTAGAGCTCTGAACGAAGAGAAATGGCTCGCAGCTGCCTTGCAGCGATGCCTGGATCAAAAAACGCCCGAAATGGACGTTGAGATCTTACTAGTCGACTCCGGGTCAACGGACCGTACGCTCGACATAGCCCAGCGGTTTGGGTGCCGTATTGTCCATATCAAGAAATCCGATTTCACCTTTGGACGCTCGCTCAATTATGGATGCGAGGCGGCAAACGGTGACTATCTGGTTTTTATCTCAGCACACTGTATCCCGGCAGAGACCGATTGGCTTTCAAATCTGATTGCGCCGCTAAAGTCAGGACTCGTTGACTATAGTTACGGAAAGCAAATCGGTCACGACGTGACTCGATTTTCAGAGCACCAAGTCTTTTCTCAGTACTACGGAGATGTGAGCAAGATTCCCCAGGATGGATTTTTCGCAAACAATGCGAATGCGGCCATTCGCAAAGATCAGTGGGCGCGATATCGATTCGACGAGAGCGTCACCGGCTTAGAGGACATGGTACTGGCAAAAGCCATCGTCAAAGACGGCGGGAAAATTGGTTATGTAGCGGATGCGCCGGTTATTCACATTCATGAAGAAAGTTTCGAACAAACGCAGCGGAGATACTATCGAGAAGCGTTAACACTGCGCGAAATTATGCCAGAGGTACATTTTAACCTGTTTGACTTGCTTCGCTACTACTTCGCCAGCCTATTTCACGATTTCGCCGCCGCCGCAAAGAAACGCAATTTTCTTATAAAATTTCCGGAGATAGTTGTGTTCCGATGGATGCAGTTCTGGGGCACATATCGCGGTCACAACGAGCACCGCATTTTATCGCGCGCTCAGAAGGAGCAGTATTATTACCCGCGCCCCAAAACGCGGGCCCATACTGCGGATTCTTCGACGACAGAGGATCCACACCTGAGCAACCAGCAACATGAATCCGCATAATTACACTGATACGGAAATCGTATGAAAAAGTCTCAAAACCGCGTGGTGGCGCTTCTGCCCATGAAAGCGCACAGTGCGCGCGTTACCTCCAAGAACTTCCGCAATATTGCCGGGAAGCCACTCTTCCGATGGATTCTGGACACCCTTTGCTCCACCCCCGAGATCGGCCAGGTTGTTATCAACACCGACGCAAGATCTATCCTGATGGATCACGGACTCCAAGATGGAGACTATGACGGAATGGTTCAGATTCGAGATCGCAAGCCAGAAATCTGCGGTGATTTTGTTTCCATGAATTTGGTGCTTGAAGACGATATCTCCAACATCGGCGGAGATATGTATTTCATGACGCATACAACCAATCCATTGCTCTCGACAAAAACAATATCAGCTATGCTCAACGCATATGAGAATGGGGTTTTGCGAGGAAGCTCCGATTCCCTATTCGCGGTAAACAGGCACCAGACGCGCTTCTATTCCGAAGCGGCACAGCCGATAAACCATGACCCCCAAAACTTGCTCAGAACTCAGGACTTGCCACCTTATCTTGAGGAAAACTCTGTCGGTTATGTGTTTAGCCGAGACAGCTTCAAGGCGACGGGCGCTCGGATCGGTCAGAGACCCATTCTGTATGAAACACCGCCGCTCGAGTCTGTTGATATAGACGAACCTGCAGACTGGTTTATGGCTGAATCCCTGCTGCGAAGAGTTGCCGCGGGTGAATCTCTACCGGAATCTTGACATGAACAAACCCCACGTACTCGTCACATGCCCGCCGATGTTAGGGTTAATCGATGAATTTTCAGACACCTTCGCAGAAGCAGGGCTGGATTATACGCCCGCACAAGTTTCTCAGGTTCTGGACGAATCAACCTTGATCAGGATGCTACCAAATTTCGATGGCTGGATCATGGGTGATGATCCAGCCACATTGGACGTTATTGAGGCGGGCAAGAAAGGGAAATTCCGAGCGGCTATCAAATGGGGCGTTGGCGTCGACAATGTTGATTTCGAAGCTTTTTCGAAATGCGGGATTCCTGTAGACAATACGCCTGGAGTGTTTGGAGGAGAAGTCGCGGATGTTGCGCTGACTTATCTTCTGGGACTGGCTCGTGAAACATATCGGATTGACCGCGAAATCCGCACTGACTTCTCCTGGCCGAAACCTAGCGGCATCAGCATTTCCGGACGGTATGTAGCTATCGTTGGCTATGGTGACATCGGCAAGGAAACGGCAAAACGAATCATCGCCTGCGGTGGAAACATCATCGCTTATGATCCTGCGTTTGGCGAATCGGAGAGTGCAGCTGTTGAGCAAGGGAGCTGGCCCGAACGACTTGATGAAGCGGATTTTATTGTCTTCACCTGCCCGCTCAACAAGGCCACCCATCACATGTTCAACTTGGAGACACTCGATCGGATCAAGCCAGGTGTCCGGATCGTGAACGTTGCAAGAGGCCCGGTAATCGCTGAAACCGCACTCGTAAAGGGCCTCTCCGACGGCATAATTCACTCAGCGGCGCTCGACGTGTTTGAAGTTGAGCCGTTGTTGCGCGAAAGTCCTTTGCGCCAGTTCGAGCAATGCGTATTCGGATCGCATAACGGCTCAAACTCGGCAGATGCGGTGCGACGTGTTAGTCGGCTCGCGATCGAGAAAATCAGCCGAATGCTAACCCAATGACCAAATGTGCCATCATAACTGGCTGCAATGGAGGCATCGGCGAGTGCTTGGCTGCAGCATTTTCGAAAGCTGGATGGCGCGTCATCGGGATAGATAAGACAGGCGCGCAAACTAATCACGCCACCGCTGTTATCAAAGAGGATATCGGGAGGTTTGCAGCTGAGTCTGGCCGTTTGAAGAATGTTGGCCGGGAAATTCGAAAGTTGAGCCAGGATTTGCCGATCAAGGTGTTGATCAACAATGCGGCTGTTCAGCATTTGGGGCACCTGTCCGATCTGGATCCGGCTCGAATTTCAGAAACGATGAACGTCAATTTGATCGCACCGATGCTTTTGGCCAAAGAATTTCTACCTGAGCTGACAACGCACAATGGCAGCATTATTAACATTGGTTCTGTCCACGCCCAGGCGACGAAACCCGGGTTTTCAGCCTATGCGACGTCCAAAACCGGATTGCACGGGCTCACGCGGGCCTTAGCGGTTGATCTTGGACCCAATGTTAGAGTTAACACAATTGCACCTGCGGCAACCGCAACAAAAATGCTGGAGGCCGGATTTGCGGAAAATCAGGCGGCATACAACGCCCTCAAGCAAGTTCACCCGATGCAACGAATCGCGGAGCCTGAGGAAATCGCCAGAATAGCTCTGTTTTTGGCCTCGGAAGATGCAACATTTCTGACTGGGGCAACCGTCTACGCGGATGGCGGTATTCTCTCAAGGCTGCATGACCCAGCATGATGATCATCTCGAGCAATCTCAGAAGAATCTTGATTCTTGCGCGTTAGAAACAATAACCGATGAAACCTCGAAGCGGTTTCTTTCATCAGTAAGGACTACGTCATATGTCGAAGCGCGCTCTGATTACTGGCACGACGGGTCAGGACGGCTCATATCTGGCTGAGCACTTACTGGAACAAGGGTATGAAGTTCATGGCATGAAGCGCCGATCGTCGTCGTTCAACACGGGGCGCATCGACCATATTTATCAAGACCCTCATGACGCCAGCCAAAGGTTCATCCTGCACTACGGCGATCTAACAGACTCAGCGAATATCACCCGATTGATTCAACAGATACGACCGGACGAGATCTATAATCTTGGAGCTCAGAGTCATGTGGCGGTAAGCTTCGAAACACCAGAATATACCGCCAATGTGAACGCACTGGGCACGCTTCGTCTACTGGAAGCGATACGATTGTTGGGACTGGAGAAGAGCACTCGCTTCTATCAAGCTTCAACCTCTGAACTATTCGGGCTGGCGCAGGAATCTCCGCAGTCTGAGACGACGCCGTTTCACCCACGTTCGCCATACGGCGTCTCGAAGCAATTCGCGCACTGGACAACCGTGAACTACCGGGAAGCTTATGGAATGTTTGCTTGCAATGGTATTCTTTTCAATCACGAATCTCCGCGCCGCGGAGAAACTTTTGTCACCCGGAAGATTACGCGCGGAATGTCAAATATTGCGTGCGGACTGGACGACTGTCTTTACCTCGGGAACCTTGATGCGCTCCGCGACTGGGGCCACGCGAAAGACTATGTGCGAATGCAATGGTTGATGCTGCAACAGGATGAACCTGAAGACTACGTCATCGCGACCGGCGTGCAAGCTTCAGTTCGCGACTTCGTCATCTTGAGCGCACAATGCCTGGGCATCTCGCTGAAGTTTGAAGGGACCGGGGTAGACGAGTTTGCCATCGTTGAATCAGTCGACCCAGATCAATCTCCCGATGTCTCGGTCGGCGACATTATTGTGAAAGTAGATCCACGATATTTCCGACCCGCGGAGGTTGCCTCATTGTGCGGCGATGCAAGCAAGGCCACTGACAAGCTCGGCTGGCGACCTGAATACTCAATCGAGCAAACAGCCGCTGAAATGACTCAATCGGACCTGAGCGCAGCACGCCGACGGGCACTTCTGAGCGGACGGGACGACACTCGAGGTTCTGATGGAGAGTAAAGGCTTAACCCAACTCCGGCGAATTTTTGTCGCGGGGCATAGTGGTATGGTTGGATCGGCGATTGTTCGTCGCCTACGCCAACGAGACAATGTTGAATTAATCACCCGACCTCGGAGCCAATTGGAGCTGACCAATCAGGCCGCTGTGAACGCGTTTATGGCCGAGACCAAACCGGATGAAATCTATCTCGCGGCTGCACGCGTGGGCGGAATTTACGCCAATAACGAATTTCCCGCGAATTTCATTTATGAAAACCTGTTGATTGCGGCAAATTTGATTCACGCCGCGCATCTTCACGGTGTTCAAAAACTTCTATTCCTTGGATCATCATGTATCTATCCCAAGCTCAGCGAGCAACCGATTGTGGAATCGGCTTTGCTGAGCGGTTACCTGGAGCCAACGAACGAACCTTATGCCGTCGCTAAGATTGCCGGTATCAAGCTCTGTGAAAGCTACCGGCGTCAGTTTGGACACGACTATCGTTGTCTGATGCCAACGAACCTATACGGCCCCGGTGACAATTTTCATCCCAAACTAAGCCACGTGATACCAGGCCTCATTCATCGGTTTCATACCGCCGCACAGAAGGGCGAAGCAGAAGTGATAGTATGGGGAACGGGGACACCTAAACGAGATTTTCTGTTTGCTGATGATTTGGCATCGGCTTGCACCCACATCATGGAGATGGATGCAGCGGCTTATGCCAACGCGACAGAACCGATGCTTAGCCATGTCAATGTGGGCGGAGGGCGCGAACACTCGATTGCTTCAATCGCCGAGCGAATTTCAATCCTCACGGGGTTCAACGGTAAAGTTGTGTTTGATCACAGCAAACCGGATGGACCAAAGCGGAAACTAGTATCCAATTCGAAGATTGAGAAACTCGGATGGAGCCCCGCCACAAGCTTGGATGAAGGCTTGAAAATAACATACAAATGGTTCTTAAAACACCGTTCTCAAGCGACGCGATCGCTTTAACGGGTAAAGGAGAATGATGGTTGAATCCGGACCCCGTTGGCGAGCCCAAAGTCGAGTGTTTTAATGACCAAATCACAAGCCGGACATGTCGCCCAACCGAAGCGGTTTCGACGCTGCATTCTTCATATCGGAACTGTGAAGACTGGCACCAAAACGATTCAAGATTATTTGCAGAGAAACCCGAAATGGACACTCCAGCAAGGCGTTCTATATCCACGCGAATCCTGTCGATCAAATGCATCTCAGTGGGAGTTTGTTGCCGCCACGCATAGTACCCCGTGGAAACAGGACCTGGGTCATGTTCTTGGGATTAAGGACCCAACATCTCAAGCCCGTTTCAAAGCGCGATTTAGCGAGTCTCTTGTGCGTGAGTTCGCCAACGCGCGCAACTGTGACACGCTTCTTATCTCTTCGGAGCATTTCCAAAGTCGGCTTAGGAAAAAAGCCGATCTTCTCGCCTTGAAACAATTCCTAGACCCTTGGGTCGAGACATTCGAAATCGTCGTGTATTTTCGTCGACAAGACAAACTCGCCTTATCGTTTCTCTCCACACGCCTAAAATCCAGCGTGCCGCTTCAGGGTGACAATGCGATGCATATCATCAACACCACGCCGGGGTACTACGACTATCTTGCTCTTTACCGACGCTGGCAGGGGGTGTTTGGCCAGGATGCGATGATCGCGCGTTTGTTTGATCCATCTTTTTGGCCGAACGGCGATTTGTTATGCGATTTTGCCGCGGCCTGTCGATTTTCTCAACCGTCTGAAAAAGCGGGGACGCTGAATCGCTCGCTAAACAAAAAGGGATTTCATTTTTTGTTGACGCTCAATCGCATGTTTCCAGAAAACCCAAGTGGCGTACGTTCAGCCGACCGGGCACATTTGGTGAGAGAGATATCAAACCTCTTTCCTGGTAAATACTATCCGATTTCGCGGTCGCAGGCCCGGGCTTTCTACGAAAAATTCGACGACGGGAACAAGGAGTTGCAAAGAATCGCCTTTAAGACCGTCGAACACCCAATTTTTGATACCGACTTCAACGAGTATCCTGAGACGGAAGATCCTCTGGAACCAAATTATGAAGACGCGGTGGAGATCGCTTTAGCGCTGTGGAGCGTTAAACAGATGAAGGAGCCAATTCACGTTCAAATTGGGGAATGGATACGAAGCGTACGGCGCCAGATGCTTTTGAAAGTCCGTGGCCATGAGTAGACCTAAAATTTCGATCGTAATGCCTTCGTACAATCAGGCCAGATTTATTGAAGACTCAATTCAAAGTGTGCTCAGTCAGAACGAACCGGATGTTCAATTAATCGTCCAAGATGGCTCTTCGTCGGATGGCACAGTCGAACACCTGACGCGCCTTGCAGAAAAGGACGCGCGTCTCCAATGGCGCTCACAGCCTGACAATGGCCCGGCGGCGGCAATTAATCGGGCACTCTCTGTTGCGAATGGCGACATTATAGGATGGCTCAATTCTGATGACCTTTACACCGTTGGCGCGCTGAACCGAGCGCAGGAGTTCTTTGAGCGCTCGCCACAGTCAATTATGTGCTATGGGAAGGGTATTCATATCGATGGCGTCGGTCGAGAGATTGGCGTTTACCCAACGCAACATCCCACCGTGGGGCTAGACGGGTTCAAAGCCGGTTGCTTCATTTGTCAGCCAACTGTTTTCTTCAGAAAAGAGCTATTCGAAACATTGGGCACTCTTGATGAATCGCTCAAAACTACATTCGACTATGACTATTGGCTGAGAGCCTTTTTGCGATTCCCAGAGCAGGTTGGTTTTGTTGATGCAATCCAAGCTAAGTCGCGGCTCCATGAATCGTGCATAACTAAAACAATGAGAGAAACCGTTGCGCTTGAAGGACTGGCGCTTGGCCGTCGCTATTTAGGAAACGCACAACCTCACTGGGCGTCGAGCTATCTGGAAGAGCTTTTCGAAACAATGGATGGCGATCATGAAAAGTTTGCAAAGCAAGCGCTAGAGTTCTGCGACCGGGTTGAACAATTCTTGTCCAATGAACACCTGAATCAGACACGTTGGTCCATTCGGGCAATGACGGAAAAAACTCTATGACAAAGCCAGAGGGTGCTCAGTCTTCCATTCCTGAAACATCCCCTGCAGCGAATAACGTATTGCACCGGATTCGATCAGTTTGGCGGTTTCTGCCGCGCACGCTGCGCCGAATCGTTTGGTTGGCATTCGGGTCATTGGGGCATACTGTGTATTTGTACGCAACGACAGCAAGACCATCTACGATGCGCGTTGGTCGGTCCGACGCACCTCTCGTCATCGCCGGCCTGTTCAGCACCGCGAACGGCATCGGTGAAGCCGCTCGCGCGACCTACCGTTCACTAGAGGCGGCGGGGCTTTCACCTATTGCGGTGGATCTGTCGGAATACTTGGCTCCCGTGGATCTCGAGACTGACATCCACCTCCAAACTATGCCCGACGCCCCAGAAGGAACGCTGATCCTGCAACTCAACGGCCCGGAGAGCATGGCAGCTTTGCAGCATCTCGGCATGCGGCGGGGGCGGAACTGGTATACGATTGGATACTGGGCCTGGGAGCTCCCGACCTTTCCGAAGGACTGGGATCGCGCGTTCAGGTTTCTCTCAGAGATCTGGGCGATTTCGGAATTCACCGGAAAAGCTCTGCGTTCGCACCCCAAGGCGCCGATCGTGCACGTCTTACCGCACGCCATCTCAGCCCCAAATAACCCAAGGAACGTTCGCGCCCAATATCGCTGCTCGGAAGATCAGTTCATCTTCCTCACAATGGCCGACGGGATGTCTTCGCTATCGCGAAAGAATCCGTTCGCAGCAATCCGCGCCTTCAAGGGCGCCTTTGGTGATGATCCAAAGCGCCGCCTGATCATCAAGACACGAAATCTTAATCATAAGCCAGAGGCGAAATCTGACCTTCTCGAATGCATCGGCACAGCTCAGAACATCGAGGTTCTCGACACCTCCTTATCGGAAAATGACCTTTGGGCGTTGCTCAATTCGGTAGATTGTTTCGTATCTCTGCACCGGTCTGAAGGCTTCGGCCTGGTACTCGCTGAGGCGATGGCTCTTGGCAAGCCGGTGATCTGTACCAATTGGTCAGGCAATACCGATTTTACTTCTGCGGAAACGGCCGCGCTCGTAGATTATGAGCTTGTACCTTGCGACGATCCATACGGAATCTATACGGACACAACAGCGCTCTGGGCCGAGGCGGATCTCGAAGACGCCGTTGCAAAGATGAAGAAAGTCGCGTCAGATCCTAAGTTTTGCGTGAGAATTGGTACGGCCGCCAAGCGTCAAATCATAACCTGGGCGAGCGCCGAAAGAATCGGCAAGGTCATGGCGCAGCGGCTATCAGAAAATCCCGTCGTAAAAGAGTCGAAGTCGTGATGCGTTAGGAAACCATTGTATCGCTTAGTATCGACCGCCTATTCGCGCCGTCGCAGAAGACGGCGAAGCAATAAATCCATTATGGGCTATCTAGCCGGCTTATAGCGAGTTGTAGGGTGGTCTCTGGAGCCTAAAATTGAGTTGCTTGTGGGGCACTTGGTTGGTTCAGCCAAGAATTGGCAAAAAGGTCGGGGGTGAGTTGCTCCACGATCAAATGGTTTGAAAACATTGAAGCTGTGCCGAGCCCAAAGGCCGGTACGCTTGATCGAGTGTAGTAAGCTCTCGAAAATCAAGGTGTTGAATTCCTAGGTGACCCAATTAGTTCGCCCGACGTACTTCTCCGACGCAGAAAAGTTCTATTTTCCTATGGCCTATAACAACAACTAATTGGCGTCGCCTTCTACCGTATTCAATCGTCTATCTTGTTCAGCTCTTAACTCTCGCATGAGCGTTCGAGCCTGATTCGTCAGCATCACTTGGTAGCGGCCGATCAGATACTGATTGCTGAATGACAAACTCGGCGGCGGTGGGGGTGCGTTCATATCATCTGTTATCGGGTCAATTTCGTAAATTCGGTTCCTGCTTACCTTATTGAGCCAGTTTCTCTCAGCAACCACCAGGCGACGCTCTCGCCAACTAGTAATTGCAATACGTTCTACCAGACTAATTTCAATTTGAGTTTCGGGTGAAAGCTCTTGGACAAGTTGATTTAACAGCTGAGCGAATAACGCGCGGTCTTCACCTTCCGCAACAACTTCATTGGCAAAAACTAGGTGTTTGCCTGCGTTCTTACTAGATGTTTTTTTGCCTTCAGTCGTTCTCGGGCCGGTGCTCTTGAGAGCGTTCTTCTTATTTGCCGAAGTCTGCTTCTTTGAGGTCATACTCCTCACTACATCAGCGTGAAGCAAAGCTCAACGAGTAGCAGAATGTGCTGGTACAAAACTATTCTTGCGAAACGAACCCATTTCAGCTCAAATAGTTATAAACACTACAGAGGCAGGCAGGGTTAGCTAAAGAACCTCGCGCGATAACACCCCGTATCGCGACCGCGCGAAATAATTCAGCCGCGCGGATGGGCGCTCGCATGGACTTTGCGCAAATGGCCCGCCTCGACGCCGGTATAGACTTGTGTCGTCGACAGGCTGGCATGGCCGAGCAAGGTCTGGATGGCGCGTAGATCTGCACCATGGGCCAGCAAATGCGTCGCAAAACTATGGCGCAGCGCGTGCGGTGTGGCCGTCTCCGTCAGCCCCAATGCGCCGCGCAGGATCTGCACCTGTTTGCGCAGGACAGGCGCCTGCAGCCGCTTCCCGCGCGCGCCATAGAAGAGCGGTGTAAGCGGGTTGAGCGCGTAGGGGCAAAGCGCCGCATACTCCACGATGGCTTGCTGAACCGCCGGAATGAGCGGCACGATCCTGACCTTGCCGCCTTTGCCTTTGATACGGAGGCGCGGCGGCGCCAGTTTTACATCGCCAGACAGGTCGAGCGTCTCCGAGATCCGCAAACCCGCACCATACATCAGGCTGAGCGCCGCAACATCGCGCGCCGCGATCCAGGGCTCTTCCTGAATGATTTCAGCCTGATCGAGCATATCTTTGGCCGCAGTTTCCGAGACCGGGCGCGGCAGGCGCTGGCCCCGCTTCGGTCCGGTCAGGAAGGCGATTTCGGGATTCTCGACACCGTGCGCGCGGTCGAGCCAGCGATAGAAACTCTTGATTGAGGACAAGAGCCGCGCGATCGAGGCGTCGGCAAGACCATCGCGGCGACGCTGGGCCAGAAAGGCGCGAATATCGCGGGCCTGGAGCTCTGCGAAGGCGCGCATGCCGGGCTCAGCTTCCAAGTGACCGCGCAAAAAGCCAAAGAACTCGGCAAGATCGCTGCGATAGGCTTCGACCGTATTATCCGCGAGCCGCTGCTCGCGCTGAATATAGTCCAGAAACCCATCAAGTAATGCCATGGCCTTGAGTTTCCCCGAACATGCTTAATGACGGGTTTCCGTGGGCGCGGCCTCTGCTAAGAAAAGCCTATGCCCGTGGCCCGAATTCTCTTTCCCATGCCGCTGCCGGAGCCGTTCGACTATCTGATTCCGGCGGGAATGGATGTGGAACCGGGATCCTATGTCCGCGCCCCGCTCGGCAAGTATGAGCGCACAGGCGTGGTCTGGGCGATCGAGACAGAGGAACCGGATCGCGAATTGAAGACTGTTGCGCACCACTTTGATGTGCCGCCCATGCCGCCTGCCATGCGGCGCTTCATTGAGTTCTGCGCGCGCTACAATGTGGCTGGCCCGGGTCAGGTGCTGGCCATGGCCTTGCGGGCGAGAGGGGGACTCTCGCCATCGCCGACACAGACACTCTATGAGCTCACCGGACATCGGACAAACCGAATGACAGCGGCGCGGGAGAAAGTGCTGGCCGCGGCGGCGGAGCTTGGACCGAGCAGCGCCGCAGAGCTTGCCCGCGCGGCAGGCGTGTCGGGTTCTGTTGTCAAAGGTCTGGTCGAGGCGGGTAGTCTTGCAGCCGATGTGCAGGCGACCGACCAGCCCTACCCTACCCCCGATCCGCATCGTACCGGCCCTGCCCTGACATCGGAACAAGGCGCGGCGGCGGAGGTCCTGCGGGCCGCCATGAAGACAGGCGGTTATGCCCCTTTCCTGCTGGACGGGATTACAGGCTCCGGCAAGACCGAAGTCTATTTCGAAGCGATATCAGAAGCGCTGGCGCAGGATCCAACGGCGCAGGTTTTGGTCCTGCTGCCAGAGATCGCGCTGACCCAGGCCGTGTTTGAGCGGTTCGAGGAGCGATTTGGCGTTGGCCCGGCGCCCTGGCACTCGTCCCTAAGCGACCAGCAGCGTCGGCGCACCTGGCGCGAGGTCGCGCATGGCCGGGCGCGGATTGTGACGGGGGCCCGGTCAGCCCTGTTTCTACCCTTCGCCAATCTGAAACTGATCATTGTCGACGAGGAGCATGATAGCAGTTTCAAGCAGGAAGACGGGGTGCGCTATCACGCGCGCGACATGTCGGTCATGCGGGCGAAACTCGAAGCGGCTGGCGTCATTCTCGCCTCCGCGACGCCGGCGCTCGAAACCGTGGTGAATGCTGAGAGCGGTCGCTATCAGCGCCTGAAACTCTCTGCCCGGCCTGGCGCGGCGCGGCTGCCGGATATGCATCTGGTCGATTTGCGCTCGAACACGCCAGAACCCGGAAACTGGCTCTCGCCAATCTTGTCGAAGGGTCTGGTCGCGACCCATGCCGCGGGCGAGCAGAGCCTGCTTTTTCTGAACCGGCGCGGTTATGCCCCTTTGGTCATCTGCAAGGCATGCGGGGAGCGGCTAAAGAGCCCCGGCACTGAAAGCTGGCTGACCGAGCATCGCTATTCCAACCGCCTGGTCTGTCACCTGACAGGCTGGTCGATGCCGAAGCCTGACAATTGCCCGCTCTGCGGCGCAAAAGACTCGCTGATGGGGGTCGGCCCGGGCGTTGAGAGAGTCGCCGAGGAAGTTCGGGTGCTTCTGCCGGACGCCACTGTCGAGATCTTCTCCTCAGACACCGCAATGGGCGGCGAGGCCACGCGCGGCATTGTCGAGCGCATGGCGGCGGGAGAGATTGACGTCCTGGTCGGCACCCAGATTGTCGCCAAGGGGCACAATTTCCCCAATCTCACCCTGGTCGGGGTCGTCGACGCTGATAGCGGCCTGCAGGGCGGCGACCTTCGCGCCGGCGAGCGGACCTATCAATTGCTCAGCCAGGTGGCAGGGCGGGCAGGCCGCGCCGACCGGCCGGGCCGCGCCTTGATCCAGACCTACCAGCCGGACAATCCCGCCATGCAGGCACTCGCGGCAGGCGACCGTGATGGTTTCCTGAAGATCGAGCGCGATGTCCGCGAAGAGCTGACCCTGCCACCCTTCGGGCGGATGGCCGCCCTGGTCATGTCAGCGCCGGATGCAGGCATGGCAAAAGAGATCGGGCTCGTCGCCGGAAAAGCCGCGCCAAATGGAGAGGGCGTCACTGTCTATGGCCCGGCGCCTGCACCCATCAGTATCCTGCGTGGCCGCCATCGCTTGCGCTTTCTCGTCACAGCACCGCGCGATGTTGATCTTTCCGCCTATATGGCCGCCTGGATCAGCGGCCTGAAACTCCCCAGCGCCGCGCGGGTTGCAGTGGATATCGATCCTTACTCGTTCTTGTGAGCGCCTAGAAATGGTGACATCAGCGGCTAAAGCCTCTAGGGCCGATAGCGGTAGAGAACAGGTCGCCTCATTGATATGAAGTTTGAACGCCAAGCCATTCCGGATGTGATCCTGGTGACCCCAAATCGGCACGGAGACGCGCGTGGTTTCTTTTCCGAGACTTTTCGCGCCAATGTCTATGAAGAAGCCGGAATCTCGGGTCCTTTTGTTCAGGACAATCATGCCTTCTCCGCCGAGTCGGGTGTGCTGCGGGGCCTGCATTTCCAGGCCCCGCCTAAGGCACAGGCCAAGCTAGTGCGATGTACGCGCGGTGCTATCCTGGATGTTGCTGTCGATCTGCGCCGGTCTTCACCCACTTATGGACGCCATGTGAGCGCCGAGCTCAGCGGCGATAATGGCCGCCAGCTCTTCGTTCCTGAAGGGTTTGCACATGGTTATCTGACCCTGACGCCGGACTGCGTGGTGGTCTACAAGATGACCGAATATTACGCGCCGGAGACGGAGGCTGGCCTCATCTGGAACGATCCGGATCTCGGCATCGAATGGCCTCTACCGAATGGAGCGCCGACGCTCTCGCCGAAGGATGCAGAGCTGCCGTGCCTTGTGTCATTTGAGTCGCCCTTCGCCTAGAACCAATTGGATGAGCGCCCGCATGAAGCTTCTCTGTATCGGCAAATCTGGACAAGTCGCGCAGGCCCTCGCGGAGCAAAGCGCGTCCAAAGGCGTCGAATGCCTCTGTCTTGGCCGTCCAGAGCTCGATTTGCTCTCCTATGACAGCGTCGCCTCCGCGCTCGACCAAGCACAGCCATCGGTGGTAGTGAATGCCGCGGCCTGGACCGACGTCGATGGTGCCGAGTCACATCGAGACGCCGCGTTCGCCCTCAATGTGCAAGCGGTTCAGAACCTGGCAGAGCAGTGCGCGGATCGCGGCTTGCCGCTGATCCATCTTTCGACCGACTATGTTTTTGATGGCAGCGGTCGCAAGCCATGGCTGGAAACGGACTCAACCAACCCACTCAATGTGTATGGCGCGTCCAAACTCGCCGGAGAGCAGGCCATCCGCCGCGCACTGCCTGCACATGTCATCCTGCGCACGGCCTGGGTGTACAGCCCGTTCGGACGTAACTTTGTAAAGACCATGCTCCGGCTCGCCGAAACCCGCGGCGCGGCAAAAGTTGTCGACGACCAGATTGGCGCCCCGACCAGCGCCCTCGACATCGCCGACGCGATCTTGCTGATCGCCCGCCAGATAGCTGCAGCGCCTGCGCCGTCAATATTCGGAACGTACCATTTCGCCGCTGCTGGGGAAGCCGCGTGGGCAGACGTTGCAGCATTGATCTTCGAAATCTATGAAGAACACACTGGCTGTAAGATTAGGTTGAAAAGAATCCCGTCTTCAGACTATGCGACGCCAGCGAAACGGCCGCTAAATTCACGGCTGAATACTGACAAAATCGCCGAAACATTCGGCGTGGCAACGAAAGACTGGACGTTTTCCCTGAAAGCGGTAGTTGAGCGGTTGCTTGATGAGAGGGCCGAGGCACGATGAAAGGGATCATTCTCGCTGGGGGGCGAGGCTCGCGGCTCTATCCGATCACGCGCGGCATCTCCAAGCAGCTCTTCCCGGTCTATGACAAGCCGATGATCTATCACCCGATCACCACGCTGATGCTGGCCGGTGTAACGGACTTCCTGATCATCTCCACGCCGCAAGCTTTGCCGACTTTTCGTGAGCTTCTGGGAGATGGAAAACAGTGGGGCGTTTCGTTTCAATATGCCCCGCAGAGCGAACCGCGCGGCCTCGCCGATGCGTTCCTGATTGGCGAAGCGTTCATTGCCGGTGATCCAGTGGCCCTGGCGCTGGGGGATAATATCTTCCATGGTGCGGGCCTTGGCGAACAGCTTCAGGCGATCAATCTCGCCAATCAGGGCGCGACGATATTTGGCTACACGGTCGCCGACCCATCGAGCTTCGGCGTGGTTGAACGCGGCCCGGACGGCAAAGCCATCTCCATCGAAGAAAAGCCTGAAAAGCCAAAAAGCAATCTCGCGGTGACCGGGCTCTATTTCTACGACAATCAGGTCGTCGACATTGCCAAATCGATCGAGCCCTCTGAGCGCGGCGAGATTGAGATCACTGCCGTGAACAATGCCTATCTTGAGCGCGGTCAGCTGGACCTGAAAGTGCTGGCGCGCGGCACAGCCTGGCTCGATGCCGGGACGTTTGACGGCTTGCTGCAGGCGGCTGAATACGTTCACGCCGTAGAGAAACGGACCGGAACGAAGATCGCCTGTCCCGAGGAAGTTGCCTGGCATATCGGCTTGATCGACAAGGCGCAGGTGCGGGCCCTCGCTGCCGATCATCGCAACGAGTATGGCGCCTATTTGCTGCGCCTCGTCGGCTAGACTATTTCGCTTTCATCGCAGCGGCGATTTCAGGCCGGGCCTCGGCATCTGGCAAGTATTGCGGCTCGACGCGCATCTGGCTCGCCTGCTCATAGGCATAGCCCCAGGACAGGATATCGGCGTCTGCATCTTTCGCGCCCATGATCGAGAACCCGATCGGAACGCCGTGCACATCGCCCATCGGCACTGTGATATGCGGATAGCCGGCAATCGCCGCGAGATATCCCGCGCCCGCCCAGGCTGGCCAGGTATCGCCATTGATCGGATCGACACGCGGACTGACCGGCCCTGACGGCGAGACCAGCATATCAACAGAATGCTCAGCGAGCAGCTTGTCTATTCCGTTTCCGCGCGTCGCCGACTGGACCGCAGCGAGCGCACTCAGATAGGCCTCATCCGTGAGCGGCCCCTTGGCGTTCGAGGATTCGAACAGATCCTGGTCGAACAAGGCGAGTTCCACTTCAGCATTTGCCTCATTGAACGCGATCAGCTCGGCCAGAGAGCGCGTCGAGACACTGTCCGGCGTCGCTGCGAGGTAGAGATCCAGCGTATGCTTGAATTCATATTGCAGCACGCTGAGCGCATCGCCCCAGAAATTCTCGGCGTCTGGCGTGAAGGCATCGATTTCAACCAGCTCTGCCCCCTGCCCTTCGAGGACCGCAAGCGCGGCGTCGAACCGCGCATGAATGTCGGCATTGGAGCCTTGCGCAAAGCGGAGGACACCCACGCGCTTGCCGGACAGGCTTCCGGCATCCAGGCTCGCCGCATAATCCAAGGCCGCGTCGGGGCCCGTCATCGCAGACAGCATCATGGCGGCCCCCTTGACGGTTTTGGTCATCGGTCCGGCTGTATCCTGCGAGTGTGAAATCGGCACAATATATTGCTGCGGCACCAATCCCACGGTCGGCTTGAAGCCGACAATGCCGTTGACATTGGACGGACAGATGATCGAGCCATTTGTCTCCGTCCCGACAGTCCCCGCTGCGAGAGACGCCGCCGCAGCCGCACCTGAACCAGAGCTTGAGCCGCACGGATTGCGATCCAGCATATGCGGATTGCGCACCTGCCCGCCGAGCGCCGACCAGCCACTCAGCGACTCATTCGAGCGGAAGTTCGCCCACTGGCTGAGATTGGTCTTGCCGAGAATGATCGCGCCTTGCGCCCTGAGGCCCGCCACCAAGGGGCTGTCGCGCCCGGTTATATTGTCTTTGAGCGCGAGCGCACCGGCCGTTGTCGCGACCGGGTCGAGGGTTTCAATATTGTCCTTGAGCAGGATCGGCACGCCATCGAGCGGGCCCCAACCTTTGCCAAGCATGCGGCGCTCATCGCTGTCTCTTGCATCCTCCAGCGCTGTGGGATTGAGCGCCAGAACGGACTGCAAGGTCGGGCCGCTGCGATCAATCTGGTCGATACGCGCCTGATAGGCCAGAACCAGTTCCACCGAGGTGACCTGCCCGGTCTGCAAGCCGTCAGCAATTTCCGGCAGCGATTTCGCGATCCAGCCAGTGGGTACCATCATCGGTGCCGGCGCGACCTCTGTTTCAGTTTCAGCCACGGGAACCTCCTCGACAGTGGTCACTTGCGCCTGTTCGGTCGCCACCGATGCGCACGCGCTGCTCAGCGCAATCAATGCCGCCCCGATCAATAGATGTTTCATAGCTCATCTCCTTCGTCTCTGTTGGCCCATTCGAGCGCATCTTCAAGCCGATCATCGCCCCAGAATAGTTCATCGTCCACGACAAAACTCGGCGCACCATAGAGTCCGAGCGCTTGCGCTTCCTCGACATTGGCGCGCAGGGCCTGTTTCTGCGTGTTGCTGTAAGCCTGCTTCATGTAGATTTCCGGGGTGCCGCCCGCTGCCTCGACGCAGTCTGCGATCGTGACAGGATCGGAAATGTCCCGGCCCTCCGCAAAGCCAGCGCGAAAGACCCCGCGGCAGAAGTCGTGACCCCAGGTCTCATACAGGCAGGCGATCGCTGCGCGCGCGGCGAGGACACTGTTCTGCGGAAACAATTTTTCAGCCGACCGGTCGAACGCGATTGCGTATTTTTCAGCGCGGCGCTCCATGTCACGCCACATGTTCCGACCTTTTTCGGGATAGATCGAGAAGGGCGACGTGTCCCAGCCCTGCGCCTTGAAAATCGGGCCAAGCAGGAACGGCTTCCAGATCACTTCAATGCCGCGCGATTCAGCCTCGGCATCCACGCGCATCGCAGACAAATAGGAATAGGTGGACGCGAACTCGAACCAGAAGGTGACCGGTCGCGCCATCGCCTACGCCTTAGCGATTAAACTTCTTGAACTTCACCCGCTTGGGTTCGACCGCGTCCGGACCGAGGCGGCGTTTCTTGTCTTCCAGATAGGAACTGAAATCGCCCTCGAACCATTCGACATGGCTGTCGCCTTCGAACGCGAGAATATGCGTCGCCATCCGGTCAAGGAACCAGCGATCGTGTGAGATCACCACAGCGCAGCCGGGGAAACTCTCCAGCCCCTCTTCCAGCGCTTGCAGCGTTTCCACGTCGAGATCATTGGTCGGCTCGTCGAGCAGCAGCAGGTTGCCGCCTTCACGCAGCATCTTTGCCAGATGCACCCGATTACGCTCCCCGCCCGACAATTTGCCAACCGGCTTTTGCTGGTCGGTCTTCTTGAAATTGAAAGCGCTGACATAGGCGCGCGAGTTCATTTCGACATTGCCGAGCTTGATCACGTCGAGCCCATCGGAAATCTCTTCCCAGACATTTTTCTGATCATCGAGCTTGTCGCGGCTCTGGTCGACATAGCCGAGCTTGACCGTGTCGCCGAGTTCGAGCGTGCCGGCATCCGGCTTTTCCTGGTCCAGGATCATCTTGAACAGGGTCGATTTACCCGCGCCGTTCGGGCCAATCACCCCGACAATACCGCCAGGGGGCAGTTTGAAATCGAGATCTTCGATCAGGAGGTTATTGCCAAAGCCTTTGCGCAATTTCTCGGCTTCCAGCACCTTGTTGCCCAAACGCGGACCGGGGGGGATTCGAATGGTGGCATTTGAGACGGTTTCGCGCTCGGCCTTGTTTGCCATTTCCTCGTAGGCCTGGATCCGCGCTTTCGATTTGGCCTGGCGCGCTTTCGGGCTGGAGCGCACCCATTCGAGTTCCTTGGCGAGCGCGCGTTGGCGACCTTTATCCTCGCGGGCTTCCTGCTCCATCCGCTTGGCTTTTTGCTCGAGCCAGGCCGAGTAATTGCCTTCATAGGGAATTCCGCGGCCGCGATCGAGTTCGAGGATCCAGCCCGTAATGTCATCCAGGAAATAGCGGTCGTGGGTGACCAGGATCACACATCCCTTGAAATTGATAAGATAATTCTGAAGCCAGGCCACCGTTTCGGCGTCAAGGTGGTTGGTAGGCTCGTCCATCAGGATCATGTCAGGGCGTGAGAGCAGCAAGCGACAAATCGCGACGCGGCGGATCTCTCCCCCGGACAGCGCTTTTACATCGGCCGTATCTGGCGGACAGCGCAGCGCTTCCATCGCCATTTCAATCTTGGAATCAATGTCCCAGGCGTCGGCGGCGTCGACCTGCTCCTGCAGCGCCGTCATCTCCTCCATCAGCTCGTCCGTGTAATCCTCCGCCAGCTTCATCGAAATCTCATTGAACTTGTCGAGCAGCTGTTTTTCAGGGCATTCCGCCGCGACGTTCTCAAACACGGTCAGGTCCGGGTTGAGCTGCGGTTCCTGCGGCAGGTAGCCGACCTTGATGCCGTCAGCAGCCCAGGCTTCGCCGTTAAACTCGGTCTCTATGCCAGCCATGATCTTGAGCAGCGTCGACTTCCCCGCGCCATTGACGCCAACCACACCAATCTTGGCATCCGGCAGGAAGGAGAGATGGATGTTCTCAAATACCTGTTTGCCACCAGGATAAGTCTTCGAGACGCCCTGCATGTGATAAACATATTGCGGTCCGGCCATGCGGTCAGCTCCTTGCCAATTCGGGTAGATACGATTGGCGGTAACTGGCGCGGCTGGCCCGGAAAATCAAGCGCTGGCCCTCACTCAGCGGGCTGGAACGTAATGCCTTCGGTTGCTGCCGCTGCGATCAGCCAGTCCCTGTCATGAGCTGGCAGGACGGTGAGGTCAGGATTGTCTGCCATCATGTCGTGAAGGGCGCGGACCTGCTGCTTGATCGCGGCGCGATCTTCATAGTTCGGGCGGAACACCATGTATTGGGTCAGGACCGGGCGCGTCTTCAGGGCTTCAATCGCCCCCATATTCCAGACAATATCGCCGATCAGCAGGATCTCCTCGCCATTTTGAAGGGTGATGAAAACCATCTGGCTGCCCGGAGTGTGGCCCGCGGCCGGTACGACAACGATCCCCGGCGCAATTGTTTCGACGTCGCCTGACAAGCCTGGCTGCAGTGCGGTCAGTGCGGGCGCCAGCGCCCCGTCTGCGAACATAGACAGCGCGCCGATTTGCGGTGAGTTGAGGACGAGATTGGGGGCAAGCGCGTCCGCGTCGGGATGCCGTGCGATCGCCATGACGTGGTCGAGATGTTCGTGCGTCATCAGGACTTGCTCCGCCGCGAGCATCGCTGTGGTCAGCTCGGCATAGGCCGCATCGCTGAACCGCCATTCCGTCTTGGAGAGTTGCATGCCTTCCGCTGTCGTGCGATCCACCGCGCCGCCAATAATGATCTGGCGATCAGGATAATTGATCTCTACAGCATTGTAGCTCATCGCCACGGGCGCACCGAACCGGCCCGCCTGGGCGGCGAATGGCGGAGCGGTGTCGCGACCGATCTCAACGATCCGGATGGAGGTGGGCAATTGCTCAGACGGCGCGCTTGCTTTGGATTGCCAGTCAGCGAGGTCAAACACGCCCGGCGCGGATTTTGACGCATTCGAGCCGCTCAGCATCAGCCACCAGAACAGAACACCCAGAATGACCGCCAGAATCCCGACAATGCGTACCGTCCATTTTATCATGATTTTCCTCCACCCCCTCGGGCTAGCGACATTTTGAACAATGCTCAAATTATTTATCGTTCAAGGCTGCCAAGCGGTTCTGGCGGAAGCTGTTGAGGCGACGGTTGAAGCTTTCCTCGGCGCCGCGCCTGATATTTGCAGCCTTTCCGCGCAGGGCTGACAAGTCCGCCAGAGCGCGCTAGCCAGTGCCATGATCAGAACTTTCATCCTGCCCGCCGCGGCATTTCTTGCTGGCGCATGTGCAGCGCCTCTGGCTCAAACTCTGCCCACTGAAACGAACACGATGGTCGACCAGAAACCCCTGACAATTGAACGCCTCTATGCCAGCCCCAGCCTGTCCGGTCCGACTCCCACAGGTGTGAAGTACAGCCCGGATGGTCAGCGCGTGACTTTCCTGAAAGCGCGTGCAGACGAAAGTGATCGCTACGATCTCTGGCAGTTTGACGTCGCCACAGGTGAGCAGAGCCTGCTCGTCGATTCCAGATTGCTGGAACCAGAAGAGGTTGAGCTTTCCGAGGAGGAGAAAGCCCTGCGTGAACGCAAGCGCATTGCCGGGCGCAAGGGGATTGTCAGCTATGACTGGGGCACGGCGGAGACTATTCTGGTTCCGCTGGGCGGAGATCTGCACCTGATCACTTTGACGGATGCTGGTCCGCAGGTGCGCCAAATCACCGACACGGACGCTTTTGAATATGACGCGAAAGTCTCGCCCGGCGGGACCTATGTCAGCTTCATCCGCGATGGCGCGGTCTATGCCATCGACATGAGCAGCGGCGCCGAGACCCGCCTGACGCCCGCAGCCGAGCCAGACAAAGCGATTGCGTATGGCGTCGCCGAATTCGTCGCGCAGGAAGAGATGAGCCGCTATACCGGCTATTGGTGGAGCCCGGACGATCGCTATCTCGCCTATACCAAAGTCGATGAAAGCACAGTCGATGTGATCCCGCGTTTCGACATCGCGGCTGAGGATGTGACCGTTATCGACCAGCGTTATCCACGCGCGGGACGCCCGAATGCGATTGTCGATCTGTTCGTGCGGGACCTGGAGACCGGGGAAGTGACACAGCTCACCTCGGTTGGCCCGGACAACTATCTCGCCCGCGTCAACTGGACCGGCGCTGGCAAGGTCTGGTTCCAGACCGTCGACCGCGACCAGACCGCGATTTCCTATCATAAGAGCACTGCGCCAGACTGGGCACCTGATATGGCGTTTCAGGAGACGCAGGAAAACTGGGTCAATCTGAGCGATGACTTTCTGCCACTTGATGGCAGCCGGGTCCTGGTCTCGCGCGAACTCAATCAGGTGCCTCATGATTCCTGGGTCGAAGGCGAGGATGGGACGCCTGTGCGCGTGTTCAATCAGCCCGAGGCGTATCGGCACATTGAACTGACTCGGGACGGAACGGACCGTTTGAAATTGGTGACCTCAGGCGAATGGCCGGTTGATCAGATTGTCGGCCGCGCCGGGCAAACCGTATTCTTTACAGGCCACAAAGACACGTCGCTGGAGCGTCATCTCTACAGCGTCGAGATTCGCGATATGGCGGCCCCAGCCGAGCCGAAGCGCGTGACGGACCTTGGAAAGTCCTGGTCAATCTCGATGGCTCCTGATGGGAAGAGCTTTGTGGGCACCAGCTCCAGTCCGGACCAGCCGCCGCAAACGGGGCTTTACCGCGCCAACGGATCGCTGATCACCTGGATCGAGGAAAACCGGCTCGACGGCGACCATCCCTACGCGCCCTACCTCGAAAATCACACAGTGCCTGAATATGGCACGCTCACCGCAGAAGACGGCCAGACGCTCTACTATTCGATCCAGCTGCCGCCAGATTTTGATGCCAGCAAAACCTATCCCGCTTTGGTCGAGATTTATGGCGGCCCGCATGTCCAGACTGTCAATCGCAACTGGGAACGCCTGTCAGACCAGTACTATTCCCGCCAGGGCTATATCGTGTTTCGCATCGACAATCGCGGCATGGCCAATCGCGGCAAACGGTTCGAAGACGTGATCTATCGCCAGATGGGGATTCCGGAAGTGCGCGATGTCCTGCTTGGCGTCGACTGGCTGAAATCCCAGCCCTATGTCGATGGCAATAGAGTCGGCATCCAGGGCTGGTCCTATGGAGGATACATGACCTTGATGACCATCCTGCAGGCGCCCGAAGGCACTTTCACAGCGGCGGTGGCAGGCGCGCCGGTGACGGACTGGGCGCTCTATGACACGTTCTATACCGAACGCTACATGGACACGCCGCAGGACAATCCCGAGGGCTATGAAAAGTCTTCGGTCTTCTATCATCTCGGCAAACTGGAAACCGAATTGCCAAACCTGATGCTCATCCACGGCATGGCTGATGACAATGTCACTTTCGACAACACGACCCGTTTGATGGCAGAGCTGCAACAACGCGGCATCCTGTTTGAGCTCATGACCTATCCCGGCCAGCGCCATGGCATTCGCGGCGAGGCTCTGGGGACGCATCTGATGAAGACGCGCATGAATTTCCTCGATCGGCATTTGAAGGCGGACGGCGAGTGATCAAACCCTGGAAAATCCTCGAGAGTAAACAGACTTTCCGTGATCAGTATCTCGGTGTGCGTACCGATCGCTGTGTGCGTGAGGATGGTCACATTGTCCCGACCTATCACGTCATCGAGCAGACCCCCTGGGTGACGATTTTTCCGCTCACCGATGCAGGCAAGATCGTGCTGATCCGCGAGTATCGCCATGCGGCACAAAAAATCCTGACCGCCGTTCCTGGCGGCGTTTCAGATCCGGGCGAGAGTGACTGGGAAGCGGTGGGTCGCCGGGAACTGGCAGAAGAGACCGGCTATGATGCCCGCGAAATGCGTATGATCGGGACCTGCTACCCAAACCCCGCCGTGCAGGACAATGAGCTGCATTTCTTCCTGGCTCTGGGCTGCACACCGACCGCGGGACAGTCCCTCGACCCTAATGAGGAGATTGAAGTGTTTGAACGGCCTTATGAAGACTTCCTGGCCTACGA
Source organism: Henriciella sp. (assembly GCA_041984335.1). Classification (GTDB taxonomy): domain Bacteria; phylum Pseudomonadota; class Alphaproteobacteria; order Caulobacterales; family Hyphomonadaceae; genus Henriciella. Next base: position 568,731 of record JBHIYI010000002.1, read on the forward strand.
AGATCTCGACGTGCAGCACGCACTGCATGCAGCCGGTCTGTTCTATCTGGAGCGTTATTTCCTGAAGCATCCGGAGCTTCGCCCTGCCGCTTCGTGAGGCTTGATAATTCTGCGCCGCGCGAAACTATCGGCGCGACATCCTGAGGAGCTGCGCCCATGCCCGCCTTTCAACCCACCGCCGACCAGTTTCGTGCCTTCAGAGACGATCCGCATGACGGCCCTATCAGCCAGGTCAATCTGCTGAAATTCAAGGTCAAAGCCGAATACGCGGAGGGCGATCCGGAGTATGGCGAAGACTGCTCCGGCGAGACGGCCTATATGCGCTACTCGGAGGCCTTTTCCAAAGCTGCTGCGGAAGTCGGCGGCACGACCAGCCTGCTCGCGACAACAGAACGCTATTTCATTGGTGGCGGCAATTGGGACGGCGTCCTGGTCAACACATTCCCCTCCCGCCAGGCCTTTATCGCCACGCTCAATCATCCGGACTACAAGTCCATATCGCGGCATCGCGAGGCGGGTCTTTTGTGTCAGGACCTGATCGTTACCCGTCCTTCATGGTTGCATGGCAAAAAGCAGTAGAATCGAACCATTGCCGGGGACCCTGCCATGAAACGCCTGTTGATAATCGTTGCCGCCCTCGCTGCTCTGGCTGCAGCAGGTTATTTCGGTCTGATCTGGATGATTACCAAACCGGCCCCTCCGCTGAAGGAGGGGCCGGTGATCGCGCTTTCGCAGGGGCAGATCCAAAGCGGCATCGATCGCGACAATCCGGGCATCTTGCAAGTCAATGGAATCCCCTTTGCCACGCCACCTGTCGGCGATCTGCGCTGGCGCGCGCCTGAGCCCGCAATGGCCTGGGACGGCATCCGCGATGGCACAGAATTTGGCGCGGAGTGCATGCAGATGCGCGCCGGCAGCGGCGAGTTTCTCAGTGACCTGCTGAACGGGCTGGGTCTCAATGCCGCCCAGCGCAATCTGGCGACGGTTGTGCTCGAAAACGCGCCGCCGCCGCCGTAGAGCGAGGATTGCCTGTTCCTGAACGTCCGCAGCGCGAATATTGGCGGCGACACGCTGCAACCTGTCATGGTCTGGATCCATGGCGGCAGCCACCAGTCGGGCGCGGGATCGCAAAGCCCGTATCAAGCCAACCAATTGGTCGAGAACGGCGTCGTTCTTGTGACGATCAATTACCGCCTCGGCGTGTTTGGCTATATCGCGCATCCGGCTCTCAGCGCCGACGACCCGCGCGGCGTTTCCGGCAATTACGGCTTGCTGGACCAGGTCGCCGCGCTCGCCTGGATCCGCGACAATATCGAAGCCTTTGGCGGCGACCCGAACAATGTCACGATTTTTGGCGAGAGCGCGGGCGCCCAATCCGTCACCGAGATCATGGCGACGCCGCTCAGCAAAGGCCTGTTCCACAAGGCGATCCTGCAAAGCGGCGCGTCAACCTATAATGCCAACGGCCTGACCACGGCGATTGACGGGCGTTTGACCATGCACGAAGCCGGGCTCGACTTCTTTGATGGCCTGACAAGCGCTGACGCGACGGCTGCGGATTTGCGGGCAATCCCAGCGGCTGACATCATCGCGCACATCCCGAACAAGATGCATCTTGGCGGCTACGCCCTGCCAACTGTCGACGGCGTAGTGATCCCCAAACTGATTGGTCAGGCGATTGGCGATGGCAGCATCCACAATGTGCCGGTTCTGGCCGGTTATAATGCCGATGAGGCGACGCTGTTCTATTCGAGTATCCAGAAGCCAACCGTGATGGTTCCCGAATTTCCAGAAGCACTTGAGGATCGGCTGGCATTGCTGAACGATCTCTATGGCGACGCCGATGCTGCGGCGCTCGTCTCGCTGTACGGCCTGGACGACCCTGAGACTTATCAGAAAGCCGAAACCGATATGCTGGGCGATGATCTGTTCGGGGTGCATATGCGCTACCTCGCAGCGAAGAATGCCGAACAGGGCGAGCCGACCTATTTGTACCATTTCACCCGCGTCCCACCGTCAAAGTCGCAGACGATTGGCGCATTCCACGCCGCCGAGATCTTTTTCGTATTCGACTCCCACAGCCCCTTGTCCGGGCTGACAGAAGAAGATGAAGCGCTTACGGACGCGATGGGCCTCTACTGGACGAACTTCGCAAAAACGGGGAATGCAAACGGCGACGGACTCCCAGAGTGGCCGCTTTATGATGCCGCCGCGGACGCCTGGATGACCTTCAATCCATCCATTGAGGTGAAGTCCGGTATTCGCGCCGAAAAGCTCGACATCATGGAGCGCGCGCTGGTCAGGCGTGTCGCTGATGCGGTTCCTCAAATCACGCCAGAAGCGGAAGAGGTTTTTGCCGCCTCAGGCGGTCAGGAGAGTGCTGCAGATAGCCTCGAGCCCTGATCGGTCGATCTCATCGAACGCGTCCGGCTGCTCGCTGTCGACATCAAGCACCGCCGCCAGCGCGCCGCTCGCATCGAAGACGGGAACCACAATCTCGGAATTGGTGCGGCTGTCGCAAGCGATGTGGCCTGGAAAAGCGTGCACGTCTGGTACGATAATGCTCGCCTTCTGCTCTGCGCATGCGCCGCACACGCCTTTGCCGAACGGGATGCGCAAACAGCCCAGCGTGCCTTGGTAGGGCCCGACCACAAGTTCTCCCGGTTTCAGAGGGTCGACGATATAAAATCCGGTCCAGAAAAAACGCGGTGAAAAGGCCTGAGATAGCAGGCACGCCGCGCTCGCATATCGGGCGGGGACATAAGTCTCGCCCGCGACCACTGCGTCGATTTCTGCCTTGAGATCGCGATATTGCCCCGCTCGGTCCATGCCACTGCCTTTCTTTCGACAAGCGCTGCATATCGGATACGAAAGTCAGATGCACAAGATAGGAATGGACGAGAGTCAAACGCTCTGAAATAGTCCCAATGGGAATGGAGGGATTTGCGTGAATCTCAGCACAGTGTTGAAAAGCATAGCCGTAATGCTGATGGCAGCTTTGCTTGTGCTCTCAGGGGCTGACGCGCAGCAAACACATTCCGACGCCGCGCCGAGTCTCGACCTTGAGGAATTCGATCCGGACATGATTCGCGTCGATGAGGCGCGCCTGCAACGCGCGATGGAGGCGTATCAGGCGGATGAAACGCTGCAGCTCGAGCGCCCGGAATGGGAGCCCGAGGTTGAAGCCTTCGAACCGCGACCCAATCGCTCCGGTCCCAATCCGATCGCGCAGGCGATTGCTTCATTCTTCAACGCGATTGGTCCTGTCCTTGGCTACATTCTGTTGATCGCGATCGTGCTCGCCATTCTGGCCGGGCTCTACATGGTGTTTGGCGAATCGATCATGTTGCGCGGACGCCAGAAGGCGAAAAAAGCCGAAGCGGATATTTCCATCATTCCGGACCTGCGCCCGGAAGAAGCGCGGGCACATGCGCTGCTGGAAGACGCGGACCGGCTCGCCAGCGAAGGCAAGTTTGCGGAGGCCGTTCACCTGCTCCTGTTTCGCTCTATCGATGATATTCAGGAGAAACATACCGGGATCATCGGTCGCTCTCTGACAGCCCGCGAAATTGGCGCGCTCGGGATCTTGCCGGACTCCATCCGCAACGCCCTGTCGCCGATCATTCGCATCGTTGAACGCAGCTTCTTTGGCGGCCGCGAGGTTGACGCCACAGGCTGGCAGGAAGCCAGAGCCTCGTATGAAACATTCGCATTTGGGGAGGCCTGGGCATGAGCGCGCGCCTGCCACAAGATAGCAATCCGTTCTCGGCTTTCGTCTCGGCCATCATGATTGGTGTCGGGCTCGTCGCTTTCATCGCCATTTTTGCCCTGCTGGCCTGGTCGCCGGATCTGGCCAGCAAGAACCGCGCGGGCCAGCATCCTTATTCGTCTTCGGCGCTTGGATATGGTGGCTTGATCAAGCTGCTGGAAGCAGATGGTCAGACCGTGACGGTTTCGCGCCTTGCGAGTTCATTGGAGTATTCAGAAGGGCTGCTGGTTCTTACGCTACCGCGCTACGGCATGAACCGCGCGCCGGACTTTGATCTCGAAAGCGTGTCGCAGCCCGCCCTGTACGTGCTGCCAAAATGGTCGGGATTTGCGGATCGTGAAAAACCAAGCTGGCAAAAGGATACAGACTTGCTGGACCGCACCAGCGTGGCATCCATTGCCAAGGGCTTTGACTCCGACATCACGATCTGGCGCCTGCGAGATCCCGGGCGTATCCGTACGCCCTTCGGCACCCAGTCGCCGAAATTCGAACATCAGATGCAGGTCCTGGAGTCTGACAGCCTTGAAAGCGTGATCGAGACACCAGGCGGCACGCTGCTCGCCAAGGTGCCCGGCCGGGATATTTACATTCTGAGCGACCCGGACCTCGTCAATACGTTCGGGCTGGCTCGCAGAGACAATGCGAAAATGGCGCTCGGGCTGATGGATTGGCTGAGATATTATCCCGGTCAGCAGGTGACCTTTGATGCGACAATTCATGGGTTTGAGCGCTCAGAAAGCCTGCTCAGGGCGATTTTTGATGTCCCGTTTCTCGGCGCGACCATGGTTGCTCTGGCGACCATGCTGCTGATTACCTGGGGTGCGTTCATTCGGTTTGGACCGCCGACGCGCGAAGATCGCGTCTTCGCCTTTGGCAAAAAAGCCCTGGCGGAAAGTTCCGCTGGCCTGATTTCCATGGCCCGGCGCGAGAGCCAGATGGCACCCGGCTACGCGCAGACGGTTGAGCGAAATCTCAAAAAACGCCTCGGCCTGCCAGCCCATACATCGCCGGAAGCGTTCGCCGAGACCGCTGACCGCATTGCCGAACAGAAAGACCTGTCCAGCACGTGGAGCCAGCAGCAGGCGTCCCTCACGTCGCCAACCGCCGGACGCAATGAATTAAGAGACAAAGCCCTCGCCCTATGGCGTTGGCGCAAGGAGATGAGCGATGGAAATTAGCGCGATCAAACAACTCGCCGACCAGATCAGGGGCGAGGTTGGAAAAGCCGTGATTGGCCAGAGCGACACGGTCGACCTGATGCTGACCGCGCTGTTCTCAGGCGGACACATTCTGCTCGAGGGCCCGCCGGGAACCGCGAAAACCCTGCTCACCCAATGCTTTGCCGCAGCGATCAAGCTCGATTTTGGGCGGATCCAGTTTACGCCGGACCTGATGCCCGGCGACGTGCTCGGTACCAATCTGTTCAACTTTTCGACCAGCGAGTTCACGCTGACCAAGGGTCCGATCTTCACCGACATCCTGCTCGCGGACGAGATCAACCGGACCCCTCCAAAAACGCAGGCCGCTTTGCTGGAGGCCATGCAGGAACGCAAGGTTACGATTGATGGCGAGACCCATGCCCTGAATGACAGATTCACGGTGATTGCCACGCAGAACCCGATCGAACAACAAGGTACTTATCCGCTGCCGGAGGCGCAGCTGGATCGTTTCCTGTTCAAGCATGTACTTGAATTCCCGAGCCGTGACGAGGAGCTCGCCATTGTCTCTGGTCACGGTAATCGCACCGGAATGAAAACCGCCGGAGCGTTTGGCGTCGCGTCTGTCGTGACACCGGAGTCACTGGCTGAGGCTGTAAACTCTGTCGCCCAGGTGCGCGTCCAGGAAGACGTGGTGGAATATATTGTCGACATCGTTCGTGCGACCCGCGAAACCCCGGCCCTGACCCATGGCGCGAGCCCGCGCGCCGCCGCCGCCATTGCTGCTGCGACACGGGCGCGCGCCGCGCTGGATGGGCGCGATTATGTCGTGCCGGATGATGTCAAACTCCTGTCCCTGCCCGCTCTTCGCCACCGCGTGATCCTGTCGCCAGCCGCAGAGATTGAAGGCCGGACGACGGACGATACGCTGCTTGATATTATCGAGCAGACTGCGGCGCCGCGATAAGGACGACCCGCCCGTGATTGCTCCGACCCTCCGCGCCATCTGGCTGATGCTTCTGGGCCTTCCGGTCCTGTTGCTGATTGCAGTGGCGGCTCCGGGCCTGTGGGTGATTTCAGGCGGCTGGATTGCGATCATTTTCGGCGCCATGTTGATCGATACGGCGCTCGCGCCACGCCGCGGCGCCATCATGGTCGACGTGGATGCACCGCCGGTTCTGTACATGAACGGCGAAGACCAGGTTTCGATCACGGTCTCCGCTCCTCGGGATCCGCTTCCGACGCGCATCAATGCCCTGCTTGAAACGAATGAATATATCGAGGCACCTAATGCCGCGATCCTCAAGGGCTGGAACGATCGACGTCACACGCTGACGCGAACGCTGCGACCGCTACGCCGCGGGAATGGTGAGCTCGTGCGCCTCTGGCTGGACTGGACCGGACCGCTGGGGCTTGCCCGGATCAAGCGGGTAGAAGAACTGGCGCTTCAGATCCCGGTGACGCCAAACACGAGCTGGGTCCAGGAAGAAGCGGTGCGGCTATACACCCGCGACGCCGATTTCGGCATCAAGATGCAGCTCGACCGCGGCGATGGGTCGGAATTTGACGCCCTGCGTGAATTCTCCACCGGCATGGATCGCCGCGCCATCGATTGGAAAGCCTCAGCGCGCCACCGCCACTTGCTAGCCAAGGAGTTCCGCACCGAGCGCAACCACAATATCGTCTTCGCCTTCGACACAGGGCGGCTGATGTGCGAACCGCTTGGCGGGGTCCCCAAGATCGACCGCGCGATCAATGCCGCACTCCTGCTCGCCTATGTCTCACTTCGGTCCGGCGACAAAACGGCGCTGTTCGGCTTTGACGCCACTCCGACCGTGACCAGCAATGTGCTGAGCGGGGTCGGCGCCTTTCCGCATATGCAGCAGCTCGCGGCCCAGCTGGATTACTCAGTCGAGGAAGCCAATTACACGCTGGCCCTGACATCGCTTGCCTCAAGGCTCGAGCGGCGCAGCCTGATCGTGCTGTTTACCGACTTTGTCGATACGATTTCGGCCGAGCTGATGCTGGAAAATGTCAAACGGCTGATGGATCGCCACCTGATCATTTTTGCCTGTTTTGAAGATGAACAGCTGGCCGATATGATTGAAGCCGAACCGACGACGGCGGACCTCGTGTCGCGCGCGGTGATCGCAGACGGTCTGCTCAAAGAACGCGAGCTGGTGCTGCGCAAGCTTGAACATCTCGGCGTACAGGTCGTCGAAACCCGGCCGGAACGGTTCAGCGCTGACCTCGTGTCGCGATATCTGGATATCAAGCGCAAGGAGATGCTGTGAGCGATCGCGTGATGAAATCCTATCGCTTTCGCGAAGAGCGGGAATCCGAGTGGAAACAATTGGAGCAGATCGTTCAGCGCGCCGAATCCCGCGGTGTCAGCGGGCTGACCGACCAGGACATGGAGCAACTGCCCGGGCTCTACCGGCAAGCCGTATCCTCGCTCTCCGTCGCACGGTCGATCTCGCTGGATCAGAACGTGGTCGCCTATCTCGAGACGCTGTGCGCCCGCGCTTATTTCTTCGTCTATGGCACGCGCTCACGGATGAGCGAGCGGATCGCGCAATTCTTCGCGCGCGACTGGGCCGCAGCGGTCGGCGCCGCGAAGGGCCCGACGCTGCTTGCCTTTCTCTGCCTGTTCGGCGGCGCACTGCTCGCTTTCTTTCTGACCCTCAATGACAATGAATGGTACTGGACCTTTCACAGCGGCTGGGACTCCCGCAACCCGAACGCTACTTATGACGAGTTGCGCGCAACTTTGTACGAGACCGACCAGAGCATCGTCGACCTGCTTGGCGCATTTGCTGCGCAGCTCTTCTCTCACAATAGCGGGATCGCGATCTTCGCCTTTGCGCTTGGATTTGCCTTTGGCATCCCGACCGCGGTCTTGTTGATCTATAACGGTGTCTATCTGGGCAGTTTCTATGCCGTGTTCTGGCAAAAAGGCCTCGCCTATGAACTGACCGGGTGGCTGTTTATTCACGGCGTCACGGAGCTCTTCGCGGTCATCCTTGCAGGGGCCGCCGGCTTCATGATTGGCGGCGCGGTCGCCTTTCCCGGACGCAAGCCGCGTATGCAATCCATGCGGGAGGCCGGTGAGAAGGCCGCAATGGTGATCATTGGCGCTGTCGTGATGCTCTTCCTCGCCGCATTGCTGGAAGGTTTTGGGCGGCAGCTCATCAATAGCGACACGGTCCGCTACACGATTGCCGGTTCAAGTCTCATCTTCTGGCTTGCCTATTTCTACCTTCCGCGCGGGCGAAGCGGAGATCGACGTGACTGACGCCACTATCCCGCCTCCCAACGCCATTGAAGAAGGTAAACGCCGCCGCGCACGCATGCGGGCGCGCGAGGCGGAACAAAAGCGTATCCGCACCCTGGTGACCCCGGAAGGCGCGGCGCTCAATCTCAAGATCTCGACATTTGGCGAGCGCCTCGGCGCGTTTGTGCTCGATGTCTCGCTGCAATTCATCATCATGTTTGCGATCATTTTCGCGATAGCTTTCATCGCAGGCGCATTTGACTTCAATGGATGGCAGATCGCCTGGGCCGTCGCCATGGTCCTGATCTTTTTCGTGCGAAATTTCTACTTCATTTTCTTTGAAGTCGGTCGAAAGGCGGCAACGCCGGGCAAGCGCGCGCTCGGCCTGCGGGTGGCGGATCGCAAGGGCGGGCGGCTAACAGCAAACGCCGTCATTGCCCGCAATTTCATGCGAGAGCTGGAGTTTTTTCTGCCTTTATCCGTCTTGTTCAGTTTCGGCGCGGAAGGCGTGGCCGGCTGGGTCAACTGGCTGCTGCTGATCTGGTGCGGGGTGTTTGTCCTGTTCCCGCTTTTCAACAAGGAGAAGCTGCGGATCGGTGACCTGGTCGCGGGCACGATGGTGATTCACGCGCCAAAAGTAAAATTGCTGGACGATATCGCGTCGGCGACCCCGGCAAATGAAGCGTCCGGCGCCATCGCGTTCACGCCCGCCCAGCTTGATGTCTACGGCATCCACGAATTGCACGTACTGGAGGATGTCCTGCGTCAATCAACCCCGGAAATCAAACGCAACGTCGCCAACCGAATCGCGACCAAAATCGGCTTTACGCCGCAAGCTGGGGAGACCGATCTCGCCTTCCTCGAAGCCTTTTACGCAGCCCTGAGGCGTCATCTGGAACAAAGGATGCTGTTTGGACAACGCAAAGAGGATAAATATGATCAGCGCTAGCCAAGCGGATGCGGCTTCCGTATTGGTCTGGATATTGCACTTCTGAGATCAGAACACTTGATTGGAACAGCAGGCCTCATGCACCTCACTCCCCGAGTCCTCGTCAGCGGCGGCGCTGGTTTTATTGGCAGCCACTTATGCGATCGCCTGATCGAGAAGGGCTATGAAGTCCTGTGCGTGGACAATTTCTTCACCGGGGCCCGCGCGAATATTGTGCATCTGCTGGACTCAAAATCATTCGAGATGATGCGCCATGATGTGACTTTCCCGCTCTTTGTGGAAGTCGATCAGATCTACAACATGGCCTGCCCGGCAAGCCCTGTGCACTACCAGTTTGACCCTGTTCAGACGACCAAGACATCCGTTCATGGCGCGATCAATATGCTGGGTCTCGCGAAACGGACCAAGGCGCGCATTCTGCAGGCCTCCACGTCTGAAGTGTACGGAGATCCGAGCGTTCACCCGCAAGAGGAGAGCTATTGGGGCAACGTCAATCCGATCGGCCCGCGATCCTGCTATGATGAAGGCAAGCGCTGCGCGGAAACCCTCTTCTTTGACTATCATCGCCAACACAAGCTCGACATCAAAGTGGCGCGGATTTTCAACACATATGGCCCGCGCATGCATCCGAATGATGGCCGGGTGGTCTCCAACTTCATCGTCCAGGCGTTGAAAGGCGAAGACATCACGCTCTATGGCGACGGCCAGCAGACACGCAGTTTCTGTTATGTCGATGATCTGGTTGAGGGCCTGATCCGGTTAATGGAAAGCCCGGCGGGTGTGACCGGGCCTGTCAATCTCGGTAATCCCGGAGAGTTCACGATCAAGGAACTCGCAGAGAATGTCATCGACCTGACCGGTTCGAATTCGAAAATGGTGAACAAGCCGCTGCCGGAAGACGACCCCCGTCAAAGACAGCCGGACATCACCCGCGCCAAAACACATCTCGAATGGCAGCCCACCGTCGCCCTACGCGAAGGGCTTATCAAGACCATCGCCTATTTTGACGACCTTCTGAAAAGCCACGCGGCGGTCTAACCCCAGCGATCCATTGAAATAGTAACCGCGTGATCGGCGTCTTTCTTGACGACGAGATCAGCATGCTCGCGCATGGGCAGGATATGGTTTTCCAGATTGGGCAGGTTGATCCCCGCCCAGACCGTTTTCGCAAATGCGATAAGCTCTTCTTCGGACATATGCCTGAACTGGGCGTAGAAGCTGGTCGGGTCATCCTCGGCGGCGCGCCAGAAGCGCAGGAACCGTTCTAGAAACCAGCCCTCAATGTCAGCAAGCTCGGCGTCCAGATAGACTAGCAGGTCCGGTTCATGCGGCGCGGCCTGCGCCTGCGCTCGCGGCTCGAAGCCCAGGCCCTCAAGAATGAGAATATCCGGGTCGTCAATCGTCCGGGTCAAAGCTGGATCGGGGTCGAATGTGATATGACTGTATCCCGGAAAATCCGTCGGTTGTCCGCGCACAGACGCGATGGCGGCGCGCATAGCTTCGCGGTCATATGTTTCCGGAAACCCCTTCCTCTGAAACAAGCCCTGTTCGCGTAAGTACGCCGTCGGGAAAAGAAATCCATCGGTCGACACTGTGTCCACTGCAAGCGCCGGTTCAAGCGTCTGCTCGAGATGCCGCGCCAGCGTGCTCTTGCCGGAGGCCACGGACCCGGTCAGTGCGATCACCATATCCGGGCGCGATGATTTGATTTCACGAAGCCGATCAGCGACCGCGTCTATGCCCACAGTCATCGGGTAGGAAGTCGTCTCCAACTTGGTCTCCTCAAGTGCCGTGCTACCTAAGCAGAGCCACTAGCCGATGCCAAGAAAGGCTTCGAGCCGGGTCATGAAATCCTCGAACTGATCGTGGTGCAGCCAATGCCCGGCTTTCTCGATCAGGGTGACACTGGCATTCTGAAACGGCTCTGCGCGGCCATCTTCTGCGGGATTCGAAGCCCAACTGTCGGCGCCATAGACAAGCCAGGTCGGGCAGGTGATCCGGGTCCAGAGATGGACAAAGTCTTCGTGCGGAATGTCTGATGGCGAGCGCCCCATGCCCGCCGGATCATAGGCCCAGCTGACCGTGCCATCCGGATTGATTTTGACCCCGGTCTCGGTGAGATGATGAATCAGATCGTCCGGCAGATGCTCAAAGGCCGCTTTCATCCGCGCCTTGGCCGCATCGAGATTGTCCATGATCCGCGGCGCGCGGCCCGAGAGCGCGCGTCTTTGTTCGACCCAATGGGTCAGCCGTTCGGTCACGGGAGTGGCCTGGCGCTCGGCCAGCATTTTCGGCGAAGGCCCGAGTCCTTCCAGCGCCACGAGCTTTTCCAGCGTATCCGGATACAGCCCGGCATAGCGCAACGCGATATTGCCGCCGAGCGAATGCCCGATCAGCGTGAACTGCTCCAGCCCGAGATGATCGACCAGGCTGGCTAGATCAAAGACGTGGTCCATGACGCCATAGTCACCATCATTGACCCAGTCGCTTTCACCATGTCCGCGCAGGTCATGCGCGATCACGCGGTAGGACTGACCGAGCCGCGACGCGACGCGGTCCCAGCTGCGTTTCTGGTCCCGCCCACCATGCACCAGCACGAGCGGCGGCGCTTCGAGGCTGCCCCATTCAGCATAAGCAAGGCTGAGGCGCTGCGACGGGAAACGGTTCAGGCGATCTGGTGCGGTCATGCCGGTTAGCTAGTGGCAGTTGGCAGGCTTGGCGAGCCCTGCTGCCGCGGAAACCTTGCAAGTCCGGCAGAGACTTGCCACATGCCCGCCTTCCTTTCTATGGAGAGCGTGATGACGCCGACCAACCTGCCAATGGACGATTATGTTGCCGGATTTAGCCCGCAAGGCTTGCCCGTGCGTGGCCGTGTCATCCGTTTGTCCGAGCAGACCATATCGCCGATCCTGCATCGGCATGCCTATCCGGATCACCTGGCTGAAATTCTCGGAGAGGCGGTGATGCTGTCTGCCCTGGTCGGATCGGGCATGAAGTTCGATGGCAAGATCCTGGCCCAGGCCGAAGGTGACGGCCCGGTCTCGATGCTGGTCGGGGAATATACCAAGGCTGGCGGCCTGCGCGGCTATGCGCGGCACGAGCCGGAGCGCTGGGCCTGGCTCAACAAGGTGAACAAAGGCGACAAGCCGCACATGCCGCAGCTGTTCGGCGCGACCGGACGACTGGGCCTGATCATTGTCTATGAGAACACCGACATGAAGCCGTATCAGGGCATCGTCCCGCTGGCGAAAGGCTCGCTCGCCCACTGCGCGCAGGATTATTTCCGCAAATCCGAGCAAGTCGAGACGCTGCTCCGCCTGGCCGTCGCCAAGGATGAGCAGGGCCAATGGCGCGCGGGCGGCATGATGATCCAGAAGATTGCAGGCGACGAGGCACGCGGCGATACAGAGGAGGGCTGGCGCGAGGCTGAAGCCTTGTTCTCAACCTTGACCGAAGACGAACTGATCGACCCGGCCTTGCCGGCCCCTGATCTCGTTTATCGCCTGTTTCATGAGGGCGGTGTCGCCATGGATAGCGACGTGCAGGTTCTCAACGATGTCTGCACTTGCAGCCGCGAACGGCTGGTCGGTACGCTGCAAGGCATGGCGGACGAAAGCCTGCGCGAAATGGTGGAACCTGACGGGACCCTGCAAGTCGATTGTCAGTTCTGTTCCCGCGCCTACACGATCCCGATCGACGAGGTCACCCGCGCCGCAAACTAGGCGGCGACTCTGGACAAAAACTCGTAGAGCATACGTCCAGAGTTGGCATACATTCCGGCAGGTTCACGATGCATACGGAACAGGCCACCTGGATTTGTCCCGAACGCGCGGCGAATGGTGCGGTTGAAGTTCGGTTGGGACGAAAACCCCCATCGCTCAACGGCTTGGCGCATGCGACCATGCTCATCTCTTCTGGCATCCAGATCCATCACGGCGCGCACGACCCGGCGTTGCATGATGTAGGTCCTGACCCCGCCATACGGCTCGAACATCCTGAACAGAGAGGCGCGCGATACGCCGAAACGGCTGAGGATCGAGGCGGTGGAGAGTTCCGGATCGCCCAAATTCCGTTCGATGTCGGCGATGATCTGCTCGAACAGACATTGGCGATAGTGGCAGCGCACGTCTTCGCGCTCTGGATGAACGCCGATATTGGCCTTCAAAAGTGCGAGAAACCGCTCAACTGTCGAACGGCGAATATTGTCCGGGTCGGCTTTGAGTGTCGCAAACAATTGATCCAGACCGGCGTGGAGCAATCGTCCGGACGGCGATTCCGGCTGAATACAAACTTCATGCTCGAGGATGGAGTCCGGCAGGTCCAGGATTGCTTTCGGAATATATACTTGCTGGACGTGCATCTGGCTGGTGACCGTTCGGGCGGGCAGCGCCTGATCCGCGACATAGATCGGCCCGGGCAACCGATCGACAATTTGGCCATTGAAGTCGCCTTGCTCCCTGCCGGATATGAAACGACAAACGGCAATGATATGACCGGCGTTCTGTATTTCCCTGCCAGAGCGCATACCCGTGAACGGGTTACTTACAGCTTCCACGAACACGCAGTCCCCTGTCTGCCACCACTGTACGATATTGTGTTTAAAATTCCGGTCGGATGAAATCGGCGCGCTGGCAAAAACGGGCGCCGCCACTGCCGCGTACTCGTCGGAGCAAATTTTCCGCGTCGCGCTTAGGACTGACAACATGGCGTCATCGGAGGATCGGCTTTTCGCGTAAACCATCATCTGTCTATATCTCAAATCTCTTGTTCGAGCATTTCAATTTTGTCTGCGAATGTCGGGGTCGCTGACCTGTTATGCTTCTCACACCTCGATCATCATGAAGCTCCGCCCCAGCGCGCCACGAACTAGGCGGCGACCTTCGACAAAAACTCGTGGAACATGTGTCCGGAGTTGGAATAAAATCCAGACGGTGCAGGATGCATACGGAACAGACTGCTCGGATTTGTCCCGAACGCGCGGCGAATAGCGCGGTTAAAGTTTGGTTGTGAAGAAAATCCCCATTGCTCGACGGCATCGCGCATACGGCCATGCTCACCGCGTCGCAAATCCAAGTCCATGACAGCTCGCGCAACCCGGCGCTGCAGGATGTAGGACCTGACCCCGCCATACGGCTCGAACATCCTGAACAGAGAGGCGCGCGATACGCCGAACTTTTGCAAAAGCAAATCCACCGACAAATCAGATTTTCCCAAATTTTGCTCAATGTACCTGCAAATCTGTTCGTACAGTGATTGTCGAAATTGGCGCCTCACATCCTCGCGTTGAGGAGAAACGCCAAGATTGACTTTCAAAAGTGCGACAAAGCGCTCGAACAAGGCCAGCGGAAGTCGATTTGCATTGCCGCCGAGCACTTCAAAGAGCTCGTCCATGCATGCATGGAGTAAATATCCGGTCGGATGCGTGACCTCAATTGCAATCTCAACCGTCGGGTCTTCAATCGTTGTTCCCACAATAGATTTCGGAATAATCAATTGTTCCATCTCGAACTGACTCACGAATGTCCGGAAACGCTGTCCCAGGTCCAGGACGTAGATCGGACCGGGCACACGATTGAGAATATTATCGCCTATCATTCCCCGCGCTGTGCCCTTGCTGAACCGCGTCACTTCGATGAGATGTCCGGCATTTTGGACGTGTTGCGCATTTCTGGTCATGACGAACGGATTACTTTCCGCTCTCACAATGTTGCACAGTTCGTTTTCCCAGACTTCGATTGAGTTGACTTCCAAACCTGTTTCTGCCCGGATCGGCGATCTTGCGAATATCGGCGCTGCGTGCGCAACGTATTCATCAGCACAGACTTGGAAACGGTGCGATTCGACTGGGACTGAATCACCGGCCGTGAATTGAGAATGCGATACGAATTCCACAGCTGGACCTTTCCCGCTTAGGTTATCTCAGCGTCCCACAATGGCAGAACATTCGAACATCCCCGCCGTGTCATTCTCGCAGCGTCTCAAAATTAACCCACGAATAGCCCCCGGCGTCGAGCGAAAAATTCAACACAAACTCAAGAGCTTTGTGCTAAGCCTGTGATCAGGAGGTGGATCACATGACAGAAGGCCCTGCGCTCAAACTGGACGGATTCTTGCCATATCGGCTTTCCGTTTTGTCGAACGCTGTGTCCCGAAACATTGCGGGCATCTATGAGCGCGAGTTTGAATTGTCTGTCTGGCAATGGCGGATCATTGCCGTCCTTGGCGAGCGTGAAGGCTTGACCAGTACCGAAGTCGCGCACCGCACGCTGATGGACAAGCCTACCGTCAGCCGCGCCGCGGCCAGCCTGATCGAGCGCGGCATTCTGGAGCGCCACATCGATGCAGATGATCGCCGCCGCGCCCCGATGCGCCTGACGGAAGAAGGACAAGCCATCTATGCCGCCGTGATCCCCCGCGCGCTGGAAAGCGAGCGGCACCTGCTCGACGCCTTGTCCGAGGACGAAGCTGAAACACTGCATGCGCTGCTGAGCCGGCTGTCTGCCGTCGTTTCGCCCGATAGCCCGCTCTGGGGCGACGAGTAAGACCCGCTAGCCCTGGATGGAGAGGACGACATGTCGAACGCGCTGATGGACGCCATCTTTTCCGGAATCACCGAACAGCGTCCGGAATTCAAGAACGCCACAAAGACCTGGTCAGAGACACTGGAACCGGCCCTCGCCGCCCGGGAAGCCGAGCGCAAGGCGACAATCGCGAAAGCCCGCAATCGCACCATCACGACCGGCCTGATTGTCGGAGCGTTCGCCCTGATCGCCTTGTTTGCGACGCGCGGAAGCGGTGCCGTGATCATCCTGTTCGTCGCGGCCGCGATTACGGCAGTGGCCAGCGGCGCCTCATGGATTCCGCTTTTCGCGATGAAATCGGAGACCAAGCAGTTGGTCGTCGGATCGGCGGCGGAAGCGTTCGGATTTCACTATGAAACCCTGCACCCGGACATGGACGGCGTCGCGGACTGGAAAAGCGCGGGCGCCTGGATCAAGGCGCAGTCATCGGGCAGCGCCGCGGCCAGACTGTTTGGCAATGCGAGCGACGAACCAGCGCCGACACCTGCATTTGACGTGCTCAAGAAAGCGCGCCTGCTGCCGAGCTATGATAGCCGCAAGTTTGAAGACCTGATTCAAGGCGACCGCGCCGAAACGCACTTTTCGCTGGTTGAGTGCAAGCTGACCGAGCAGCGCGGCTCCGGCAAGAACCGGCGCACGGTCACGACGTTTCAGGGCCTGCTCTTCCATATCCAGTATCCCGACCGTTTCCTTGGCCGCACGCTGATCGCGCGCCAGGGCTGGTGGAAAGGCTTTTTCGGCGACAAGGAATTGCAGAAAGTGGATCTGGTCTCCAAGGAACTGGAAGACAGTTTCACCATATATTCCAACGACCAGGTCGAAGCGCGCGCTTTGCTGACGCCGGATCGCATGGAGCGCCTGATCGCACTGGAGCGCCATTTCAAAGGCGGCAAGCTGCGCGGTATTTTTGAAGGCGATCACCTGACCCTGGCGCTGGAAGCCGACGACCAGTTTGAAGCGGGCTCGATCTGGAAACCGCTGGTCGACCCGGAGCGTTATATTACGGCGCTGACCGAGATTGGCCTGGTTTGCGATGTCATCGATGGCTTCCTGACCCGCGAATGGGTCAAGGACAAGCTTTAGGCTGAGAACCGATCGGCGATGCGGGCATCCGCGCCGATCTTGTTGAGCACGGCCCCGATCACGCGGCCCCCGCGCGCTTCCAGGTCCCGGCGGGCAAGAACGATATCCTCAGGCCGCGTCTGATCCGCCTCGGCGACCAGGATGATCGCGTCAGCCTGCGCGGCCATGGAGATTGCGGCGCTCGAACGCTCCAGCGCGGGCGCGTCGACGACCACCCAGTCTGAAATCTTCTGCACCGCCGCCCACCAGGCGGGGCTCGACTTGAATGAAACCTTCTGCCCGGCATTCAACCGTTCGTTTCTGAACCGGGTGATCAACAGGAGCAGGCCGTCTATGTCATGCGCGGTCAGGAGTTTGTTCTGTTTCGCATCCACCAGGCGTGGAGAGATAGCATAAATCGGGTCTTGTCGCAGCGATGCGTCATAGGCGCGGCCCGGGCGGCCAATATCGCGGGCAAACCGTTTCTCAAATCCGCGAAACACCTGATTTCGCTTCAGATCAAGATCGACCAGCCAGGCTTGTTTTTCTGCGCGCCTTGCCGCCACACAGGCAAAGCTCGCCGCCATACTCGTGGTTCCCGCGCCTGTCGTTGGGGATACGAACATAATGATCCGTCCGGCGCCGTCGGAGGACGGCAGGCGCGTGGCGGTGCGCCACGTCAGTTCCAGATCTTCACGAAGATCGCGCATCGACGGAATTGCTTTCACAGCTGATCCACGAGCCGTAACATGATCTTGGTTAACGGGGTTTTGCGGGCGCTTAACCTCTAAACGCGCCCGATCGCCGCCAGAATGGGCAGTCCGGTTGTGCGCTCAAACGCGCTGGCGGTTGCGAAACTGCGTACTGATCCTGCCCGAAGAAGCGCGATCAGGACGGCCAGAATCAACGCTGTCAGGACAGAGAATAAGAGCACAGGCAGCGCCGCGCTGCGCCCGGTCCTAGGAACAGTCGCCGGCTCCGCAATCCTGACGCCGGATGCTGCGGTCATGGCGCTGACTTGATCGGCGGAGGGCGTCGCAACGGTGCCAGCCGATGCGCGCACGCGATCTTCCAGAACATCATGTGTGCGATGCAATGCGTTCCACTCCGCTTCCAGTCCCGAAAAGCGCGCCAGCTTGGCTTCCACAGCGGCCAGTTGACGGACAAGCTCTGCCCGCTTTTGGGCAAGCGAGTCGGCCTCGGCCTCAAACGCGTTGCGGGAAACCTCCAGGGCCTGATAGGTCGGGTTCGGGCCGCGGCGCACCGTACCCTGCAGCGTGTCACGCGACTCAAGGCGCGCGCGCAAGTCGGCAATCTGAGCGTCCAGCGTCTGAACCCGCTGGCTGTCTGGTAAATAGGTGACGAGCGCCTGATTGCGCTCAATCTCGAGATCGAGAAGCCGGTCGGCGGTCGAGTCTTCAACAAACAGATCCTGCTCCCGCGGCGTTTCTGCGAGCTGCGTCCGGATCCGCCGAACCTGCGCGCCGACAGCCTTTTGCCGCGCCTCAACAGCCAGGAGCTCACCGGACACCAGCGCATGCAGCGCCTGCGCCGTGGCGCGTTCGCCGTCAAAATCGCGGATTGAATTGTCGCTCAAGAATGCGCGAATGGCGTCTTCGGCCTCAAGCAGCTGCGTCTCGACGCTTTTCTGTTCTGGGGCACTCTCGGTAAGCGGTTGATCTGAAAACAGTTCCGCGCGGCGCTGCAGATAGACAGCAATGGCCGCATTGAGCAATTCCGCAGCGGTCTGTGGATCGGGATGCGCGACGCCGACATTGACGATGTTCGAATCAGGCACCGCCGTCACGCGGATCGAATCCTGAAAAGCGTCCACCCCTTTCTGAAAGGCGGCGCCCTGCATACCAGGATAGATTCGGTTGAGCGGGAATCTGGACAACGTCCGCTCCGCCACAAGCCGCGTCTTGAAAATTTCGCGCTCCCCCTGCGCCAGCTGAGACACATCATGGCCGGACACCGGCGCGCTGACATAGAGAACGGCGCGCGACTCGTAAGTGACGGGTATTCTGGAGGCCACAAAGACGCCCAGAGCCAGAATGGGCGCGGCGACGCCAAGAATCAGCCATTTGCTGCGCCAGAACTGGACCAGAAAATCAGCCATGCCGAGCCGGGGCCGGATGGGCGCATAGCCCGAACCCGCCTGAGCGACCCTAGCGGGTCTCCGGTCCGTATTGTCGGTCATCCACGAAGGCTCCGAGCTCGAATTCTGGTAAATTCTTATTACCCGCTTGATACTTCCTTAAACATTAACACAGACGCTTTGGATGGCTTATTTTACCCCAGATGACCGCTATGAGACGCCTGCTCTGCCTCGCTTTTACGCCGCTGCTTTGCGGGGCGTGTCAGACTGCTGCGCCTGTGGGTCCGGTGCTCAGCGCGCCTGAGCCGGCGCAGCCGCAATCTGTGACAGGCGCCTCATCTGATCTTGAGGCCGGTGAGCAGCTTGAAATCGTCGTGAAGACCGCGCCGGAGCTCTCTCGAACGGTGACGATTGCGCCGGATGGTACGATCCGCATCCCGTACGCAGGCTCGATTCCGGCCGCCGGGCGCAGCCTGACCGAGGTGGAGCAAGACTTGCGCGCGGTGCTAGCGAGCGAGCTCCGTGATCCCGGTGTGCGCATTTTCCGTGCTGCGGCTACAGCGAACAGGTGCCAGCCTTGCAGGCTGGATTGAATGAACGGGCGCGGCTAATCGGGTCTTTCATCGGCGAGCCATAGCGCTTATGCGAGGGGAAACTCAGTATAGGAGCTTCCCGACATGGCTGATGCCGAAAACACAATCCTGATGGAAACCAGCAAAGGCAGCGTCACCATCGCGCTGCGCCCTGACCTTGCGCCTGGACATTGCGACCGTATTCGCGAGCTCGCGCGCGAGGGCTTTTATGACGGAATCATCTTCCACCGCGTGATTGACGGTTTCATGGCCCAGGTGGGCTGCCCGAACGGGACCGGCATGGGCGGATCCGACAAGCCCAACCTGCAAGCGGAATTCAATGCCGAACCTCATGTTCGCGGGATCTGCTCAATGGCGCGCACCAACCAGCCTCACAGCGCCAATAGCCAGTTCTTTATCTGCTTCGATGATGCCCGGTTCCTCGACAACCAGTACACCGTCTGGGGTCAGGTTACCGAAGGCATGGACGTGATTGATGCGCTGGCCAAGGGCGAGCCGCCGCGCGCGCCGGATTCCATTGTCTCTATGAAAGTTGCCGCAGACAGCTAAAGTTCAGCTTCGGTATACGAGACTGCGCACATGGCTTCGGCGAAATCAGGACTCAAGGCAAGTTGGTGGGGCGGGCGATTGCTCGGCTCTCGCATTGCGCGGCTGATTTTTGCCTCCAACCTGGCGGGGCTGATCATTCTCATTGTCGGCGCCATGGTGCTGAACGAGATGCGCGCCAGTTTCGTGGTCTCGAAAAAGCAGGATCTGGTCGGTCAGGCGCAGCTTCTGTCCAACCTGATTGGCGACGATGCAGCCTATGGTGAGCCTCAACCCATCCTGGACGAGACGCTCGCCAAGGATGTCCTCGCCTCTCTATCCTTGCCGCAAACCCTGCGGGGTAAGATCTACGATGTCGATGGCGGATTGGTTGGGGACAGCTATTTCCTGTCCGACCGCGTCATTGTCGAGAATCTGCCGCCGCTGCAGGACCCAGATCAACTGACCGTCTGGAGCAAGAGCCTGTCGGAATGGGCCATCTCGGTGTTGAGCTCGTTTCGTCCGTCTGAAGGCGAAGGTGCGGTTCGAACGCTGACGTTCGAAGAAGAGTTCGCCGAAGCCCTGATCGGGAATGAAGCCGCCAGTCAGCGCTTCAATGATCGGGGACAACGCATCATTTCGGTGTCGCTGCCGATTCAGCACGTGTCCGCCGTCGTTGGTGTGCTGACGGTCGAGTCCAATGATATCGATGCCATCATCCGCGCGGAGCGTACCGCGCTCGTGCCGTTCATCGCAGTGGCGATACTCGTCGCGCTGGTCACGTCAGCTCTGCTGACTATCGGGATCGCGAATCCATTGCGCAAACTGGCGAGCGAAGCGGACCGCATTCGCAGCGGCAGTTCCAGCAAGCTCGACCTGCCGCGAATCTCGAAACGTCACGATGAGATTGGTAACCTGGCGCAATCGGTCGAAGCCATGACGGCGGCGCTGTTCGAGCGGATTACGGCGAACGAATCTTTTGCCGCCGACGTCGCCCACGAGCTCAAAAACCCCCTCACCTCGATTCGGTCCGCTGTCGAGACCGCAGAAATGGTCCAGGACGATCCTGAGAAACGCGAAAAATTGCGCCAGGTCATCGCCCAGGATGTTCAACGCCTTGACCGGTTGATCACTGATATTTCCAACGCCTCGCGCCTCGAAGCAGAGATCACGCGAATTCCGACCGAGCAGCTCGACATTTCGAGGTTCGTCCGGGAAATCGTCCGCACTTATGAAGGCCTTGAGCACCAGCGTAATGTCAAAGTTGTGTTTGAGGACGCGACCATGGATGCCGGGCTCACCGTGCGCGGCCGCGAAGGCCCGCTCGGGCAGGTATTGCGCAACCTGATCGACAATGCTCGCTCATTCTCTCCTGAAGGGGATGAGGTCATGGTCACCTTGCGCCAAAGCCGCCAGGGGCCGCAGACCACGGCCTGCATCCTGGTTGAGGATAATGGTCCCGGCATTCCCGAGGACAAGCTGAAAAAGATCTTCGAGCGATTCTACACCGACCGGCCCGCTGGCGCCGCGTTCGGCAATAATTCCGGTCTTGGCCTGTCCATCGTCGCCCAGATCGTCGAAACGCATATGGGCACAGTGGTCGCTGCAAATAGGGAATCTGGCGGCGCGCGATTCACCATTGAATTGCCCGCCATATAAGCGGATTCCGAGTTGTTAATGAGAATTGAACGCCCCTATTGAGAATAGCGTCCAGTTGTGCTATATAAAACTGTCACAACACCATATCCGAGCCATGCATATGTCGGCACCTGAGAAGAGAGGTTCTCGCCGACGTCGTGGCTCGTTTGCGTAGAAGAAGAGGTCTCCACATGGCAACAGCAGATACATTGGATTTCGCAGAAGGTCAGAAAATCGTCTATCCTGCCCACGGCGTCGGCACGGTCACGGCAATTGAGCAGCAGCAAGTCGCTGGCATGACCCTGGAAGTCTATGTTGTCTCGTTCGATCAGGACAAGATGATCCTGCGCGTGCCAACCAATCGCGCGCTTGCGTCCGGTATGCGGGCCCTCGCCGGGTCGAAACTGGTTGAGGACGCGCTGAAAACGCTGGGCGGAAAAGCCCGCATCAAGCGCACCATGTGGTCGCGCCGTGCGCAGGAATACGAAGCGAAGATCAATTCAGGCGATCTGATCTCGATCGCAGAAGTCGTCCGCGACCTGCACCGTATGGAAGATCAGCCTGAGCAGTCCTATTCAGAGCGCCAGCTCTATGAAAGCGCCCTCGACCGCATGGCGCGCGAGCTCGCCGCAGTTGAGAGCATTGATCACAGCAAGGCGATGGATCGCCTGGCGGAGTCCCTCGCCAAGAAGAAAGCTGCCTGAAAGGGTCAGCCCGACGACGGCGAAGACGAAGACTAGGGAAGACCCCGCCAGATTGGCGGGGTTTTTTTCGTGTCTTGGGTGGACCGGAACGGGCCGTTGCATGATTTTTGACGAATGACTGAGAATGTCTGCTTCCGGCGTCAAAGCGGATATTGTGCGATTTATCGGCTAGCGGAGCGCACGCGTGAGTGACGGTAAATCATTGGTGATCGGGAACCGCCAGGAAGTCTGTCTTTTTCGATTATCCCGAAGGACCGTTGCAGTAGAAATTCGAAATAGACTCTATCGCTACGCTCGGCGATCTCCAAGGTAGCTCATTCATGGGGGGAAATGCCGATAGAGATATTCGAGCACAATCAGCTTTGAAGCGCAAAACTCCATAATAGTCGTCGGTGAAACGATCTAATCCATGGCTCTCGATTTGAGTTGCGATGAGTCGAAAAAGTTCGCGCGCACTTTCCTGCGTTCTGATACACGCAAAAACGTCTGCATCTTCCCAATCAGCTGATAGATCATCCCGGATGTCACTATCTAGATACGGGCGACAATCTGGAATGACTTTCGACTGCGCCGGCGCTTGAATAGAAATGCTGTCGGTCAGTCGGATTGAACTGTCTGCCTGATAATCAGGATCGCACCAATGTTCTTGGTCGTATTCTAACGCAATTTCCGGGTTGGCCATTTGTTGATTTATCATTTCGAGCATCTCAGAGAGCTCCAAGCCTTCGGGAATGTCGGTTAAATCAGGCTCAAACTCCTCCAGCTCTTCCGGCACCAGCGCCAGAAAGAAAATTCTTCCACACCCGATACTCCAACCTGGCGAGCCCTTCATCTCGTCTCGCTGTGCTCCCAGGACGTTGTCGATCAGTTCGATTTGTCGCAGTGCGGCTTTATCGAAGGCTTCGGCTGACAGATTGTCCGGCGCTTTGAGACAAACAACCTCTCTGCTTGAGCTGTTGGATTGAGCCACGTCCGATCGACATCGGGTTTCCGATAACTCTGCAACAACGGGAATAGCGATGTCGTGAAGTGTTAACTGCAGCTGATCAGGATCTGCGGAACTACCGGCGATGTATCCGTTGGCGCACCCCGCCATCACAACGCCAACAACGGATAGCCATCCTAGACTAAAAATATTCTTTATCATTTTGCCAATCTGGCAAAGAAGAACGCTCTCGAACAGAATACTTATAGATGAAATGAACACGTATGTTCCGAAAAACAGAAACTGTTCGCAACCTATGTCTCCTCCTGACCCAAAGGAGACACCCGTCTGAACCCCTCTTAGAGCGACCCGAAAAAAATCAAGAAAAAATCTGATCCACTCGCGTTTCTCTCCCGTAGACAAATATGAACACACCCTTAACGGGCATGGGAGATGGACATGGTCACCGGCGTGCAGAGTGGAAATGCCGATCGACGCTTCGTCAGGAAAGCGATGAAAGCACCAATGCTGGAGGCTGAGCACGAGCTCAATCTGGCGCGGCGATGGCGTGAGCAGGATGATGAAAGCGCGCTGCACGAACTGACCACGGCCTATATGCGCCTGGTCATCTCCATGGCTTCGAAGTTTCGCCATTATGGCCTGCCGCTGTCCGATCTGGTGCAGGAAGGCAATGTTGGCCTGATGCAGGCCGCCGCCCGGTTCGAGCCGGCTCGCGAGGTACGCTTTTCGACGTATGCCTCTTGGTGGATTCGGTCGTCGATCCAGGACTATGTGCTGCGCAACTGGTCGATTGTCCGGACCGGAACGACGGCGGCGCAGAAATCGCTGTTTTTCAACCTTCGCCGTCTGCGCGCCAAGATTGATGATACGGGCGATGCGGTGATGACCGCGGAAAACAAGAAATGGGTCTCCGAGCATCTTGGCGTGCCGGAGCGCGACGTCGAAACCATGGCGTCGCGCCTTTCAGCCTCTGATCGCTCACTGAATGCGCCGCTCGCCACCGATGGCGATGCGCAGTGGCAGGACTTGCTGCCGGACGAGAGCGCCACGCCGGACCAGATCGTCATGGAAGAGCGCGACAATGCCAAGCGCAAAGAATGGATCGCCGAGGCGCTGCAGGTTCTGAACGAACGCGAAACGCTGATCATCTCGGAGCGGCGTTTGTCGGATGAGACGGTCACGCTTGAGGTTCTTGGCAAACGCCTTGGCATCTCCAAGGAACGGGTCCGCCAGATCGAGCATCAGGCGCTGAACAAGCTGCGCAAGACCCTGACAAAAATCGTCGGCGACCCCGACAAAGCGGGTCTGATCCCAGCCGTATAATCCCTGATTTAATCCTTTCCGCAGGTTCGTGAGGCCATCCCTTGCGAACCTGTTTTTTATTCCCACATGAAGCAGAGACGGGTCGCCGCTGAGCGGGGCCCACGACAATAGAAACCTCCTCCGTGCGATCCGGGATCGGCGGAAAATCTGCCTTTGAAAGGGGATAGAGAATGAATTTCGACACCTATACCGAACGCGCGCAAAGCGTCCTGCAAGCTGCGCAGACCATGGCACTGGCGAAC
Source organism: Henriciella sp. (assembly GCA_041984335.1). GTDB lineage: Bacteria > Pseudomonadota > Alphaproteobacteria > Caulobacterales > Hyphomonadaceae > Henriciella. The sequence goes on from JBHIYI010000002.1 coordinate 593,592, forward strand.
TCCAACCAGGTCTTCACGCCCGAACATATTCTCAAAGCCATGCTCGATGATCGCGACCAGCTGGCCGCGAACCTGATCCGTGCAGCAGGCGGCCAGCCTGAAAAAGTGGCGCAATTGCTGGACGAGGCCCTGCGTGCCCTGCCAAAAGTAAGTGGCGGGCAGAGCGGCTTGCGCCTTGATCAAAGCACGGCAAAACTGTTCGCCGATGCCGAGGCCGGGGCCAAGAAAGCCGGTGACAGCTTCATCACGGTCGAGCGGATGCTGATCGCGCTTGCGGGTTTGCAGAATTCAAAAGCCTCAGATGCCCTGAAATCAGCTGGCGTCACCGCCAACCTTCTGGAAGCCGCGGTCACGCAGCTGCGTCAGGGCCGTACCGCAGACAGCGCCAATGCTGAAGAAGGCTATGAAGCGCTGAAGAAATATACGCGCGATCTGACCGCGGATGCGCGTTCGGGCAAGCTCGACCCGGTGATTGGCCGCGACGAGGAGATCCGCCGCGCTATCCAGGTCCTGTCGCGTCGGACCAAGAACAATCCTGTCCTGATCGGTGAACCTGGCGTGGGTAAGACCGCGATCGCCGAGGGCCTCGCCTTGCGTATTGTCGACGGCGACGTGCCGGAAAGCCTGAAGAATAAGCGCCTGCTCGCGCTCGACATGGGCGCACTGATTGCCGGCGCGAAATTCCGCGGCGAGTTTGAGGAGCGGCTGAAAGCCGTGTTGAAAGAAGTCGAGCAGGCCGAAGGCGGCATCATCCTGTTCATTGACGAAATGCATACGCTGGTTGGCGCGGGCAAGACGGATGGTGCGATGGATGCCTCCAACCTCATCAAGCCGGCTCTGGCCCGCGGTGAGCTCCACTGTCTGGGCGCCACGACGCTGGACGAGTATCGCAAATATGTCGAAGGCGACGCGGCCCTGGCCCGCCGTTTCATGGCTGTCTATGTCGATGAGCCAACTGTTGAGGATACGATTTCCATCCTGCGCGGCCTGAAAGGTCGCTATGAGGCGCACCATGGTGTGCGGGTAAGTGACAGTGCCATCGTCTCGGCGGCAACACTGTCAAATCGCTACATCACTGACCGCTTCCTGCCTGACAAAGCCATCGACCTGATGGACGAAGCGGCCTCTCGCCTGCGCATGCAAGTCGATTCCAAGCCGGAAAAACTGGACGAGATCGATCGTCGGCTCTTGCAGCTCAAGATTGAAGCCGAAGCGCTCAAGAAAGAGAAGGACGATGCTTCCAAAGACCGTCTGAAAACAATCGAGGGCGAAATTGCAGACCTGCAAACGCAGTCGGATGAGCTGACCACGGCCTGGGCGGCTGAGAAAGACAAGTTGAAAGGCACCGCTTCGGCAAAAGAGGAGCTGGACCGGGCCTATGCAGAAATGGCGGAAGCCCAGCGTGTCGGTGACCTTCAAAAGGCATCGGAGCTGAAATTCTCTGTTATCCCAGAGCTCGAGAAACGCATCGCTGATGTCGAAGGCAGCGAGGATGCCACCAGCGAAGGTGGACTCGTATCGGAAGTCGTCCGGCCGGATCACATTGCAGCTGTCGTCAGTAAATGGACGGGCATTCCGGTCGACAAGATGTTGGAAGGCGAGCGCGAAAAGCTACTGCGAATGGAAGACGCCTTGCGCGCCCGCGTGGTTGGCCAGGATGATGCCCTTCAGGCCGTGTCAAATGCGGTTCGCCGCGCCCGTGCAGGTTTGCAGGACCCAAACCGCCCGATCGGATCCTTCCTGTTCGTTGGCCCGACCGGTGTCGGTAAGACGGAGCTGACCAAGGCGCTGGCGGAATTCATGTTCGATGATGATAGCGCGGTGCTTCGTCTCGACATGTCGGAATTTCAGGAGAAGCATTCCGTCGCCCGCCTGATTGGCGCACCGCCGGGATATGTCGGCTATGATCAAGGCGGCGTGCTGACTGAAGCCGTGCGGCGACGTCCCTACCAGGTCGTGCTGTTCGATGAGGTCGAAAAAGCCCATCCAGACCTGTTCAACGCCTTGTTGCAGGTCCTCGATGATGGCCGACTGACAGATGGTCAGGGCCGGACGGTCGACTTCAAGAATACAGTCATCATCATGACATCGAATCTTGGCGCGGATGCGATTGCGAGCGGCGATGAGGGCGACCTCAGCCCGGCGCAAATCGAAGCGGTCTCTGCCGCGATCCGTGCGCATTTCCGTCCGGAATTCATCAACCGGATTGATGAAACGGTGTTCTTCAAGCGACTTGGTCGCAGCGAAATCGATCACATTGTCGACATTCAGATCGGCCGCCTGGAGCGCCTGCTGAAAGATCGCAAGATGCAGATTGAGCTTTCGGATCGCGCGCGGAAATGGCTCGCAGATCATGGCTATGACCCGGTCTATGGCGCACGGCCACTGAAACGCGTGATCCAGAAAGAGCTGCAGGATCCGCTGGCAAGGCTGCTATTGGAAGGGCGCGTCCATGATGGCGAGTCGATCAAAGTCGATGTCGACGGCGACAGTCTGACAATCAATGGCGTCCCGAACGATTTCGCCAAGGGCGCAGCGGCGCTGCATTAAACTAAGGTGCGGGCGGTGCGACGGAGGCTGTGACGATCGAGTCAGTGGGGTCTTCGCGCGTCGCCCGTATAGCATCGATCCGGTCACGTTCGACTTCGAAGACTTCGAAAATCTCCGGATCCATGGCGAGTTTGCGGCCAGTGGGCAGTTTCAGCCGCATGGCGTCAACCGGTTTGCCATTCTTGTAGACTTCATAGTGAAGATGCGGCCCGGTGGAGGCGCCAGTTGAGCCGACATAGCCGATAATCTGCCCCTGGCGTACCGACCGTCCTGAGCGGATGCCGCGACCATAGCGGGACATGTGGGCATAGGCCGTTTTGTAGCCCTTGGCATGACGGATGCGGACATAATGCCCATAGCCGCCATATCGACTGGCGCGTTCAACCACACCATTGCCTGCGGCATAGATTGGCGTACCTGTCGGCGCGGCAAAGTCTGTGCCCTTGTGAAGGCGTGTATATCCACTGATCGGATGACGCCGGTTGCCAAAGCGCGAGGAAAGACGCGCACCATTGATCGGCGTTTTCATCAGAAACTTTGTCGAGCTTTCACCATTCGCCTGGAAATAGTCAGTGACTTTCTCGTCTGGCGTCGTGAAGCGATAGAATGACTTGGTCACCGCTTTGCCGTTGAGCGATGCGTACAGGACATCACCGCGGCGAATGACATTGCCGCGCTCATCCATCAGAACATCGAAGACCATCTCGAATTCGTCGCCCGGATGAACCTCGCGCTGGAAATCGAGATCATAGGCGAAGACTTGCGCAAAATCGACGACTTGCTGATCTTCCGCGCCGAGTTTTTGAGCATCCTCATAGAGGCTCGTCTCAATCGACCCTTTCACGATGTAAGGCGTCGGGATGAGCTGGGAATTCAATGCGAAGGCGCGATACTCGCCATTCGGCATCCGCTTGGCCATAAGCCGGCGACCGGGTTCCAGGTCGACGCTCAGCGCGTTGAGTGTGTCTCCTGCAACATGCGCTTTCACTTCCAGACCGGGACGCACCCGGCGCGCATCGAGGAGTTCGGAACTGGTCAGGCTGTACAATGCCTGGTGGCCCGAATTACCCGGCAGGTCGAGGCGATTGACGAGGTCGGACAGCGTCTCGCGACGCTTGAGCGTCGCCGGACGTGTGTCCAAAGCAGCACCGATGCCGAAATCCTCAGGGTCGACGGGCAGCGAGGCAAGGCTCGCCGACACCACCTCTTCAACAGGTTCGAGCTCCGGCGTTTCCGTTTCAAGTTCGAGCGTCAGGACCGTTACCGACGACAATCCGATCAACGCCCCGAGGGCGAAGAGACTGCGTGTGCCGGCTGACATGGATTTCAACATTTTGCTCTTACTCCCGCAGACCCGTACCCGGGAAGGGCGTCTGCATCGACAATATCCCTTCGACAATCGTTCAAGAATTGTGCCGTTAAAGACTTAATAACCAGTTCTTTCCGCTGGCAAGATCTGATCGATTGGATCGAGGTTTCTTTTCATTCATGATCAAGCCTGCGGCAATGTGCGAACCCGGTTGCATGCGGGCATCGCTAGACAGCGTCGCTGGGCGGCTTATCTCCGCTTTCATGCGCATGACCATCCTTGTCGTCTCGGCCGCAATTATCGGCCTGGGTCTCACCTTCTGGGGCGTTGCCTCGATGTGGAGCGAGATGGGTGTCAACATGACCCTGCATGGCTGGATCGCCTATGGTCTTGGTATCATTGTCAGCATCGCGCTGGCCGGCGGGCTGTTCTTCCTGACCTTCAAAAGCGCCCGCGATGGCTATGACGATATCGATCGCCCTGAAGACCTGAACGAATAATCACGTCACAAGCCGACGAATCGGCTAGATAGGGAAGATTGAATCTTCTGGGGTTGAGAAATGATCGAACCGTCCCGTCTTGCCGCCTTTATCGCTTCGCGCATCTGTCACGACCTGATTTCACCGGTCGCATCTGTCAATTCAGCTCTCGAACTGCTGGACGAGCCGGGCGATGCAGACATGAAAGCGCAGGCAGAACAATTGTTGCAGAATGGCGCAGAATCCGCCGGGGCGCGCATTCAATTGTTGCGCTATGCCTTCGGATCGGCGGGCTTGTCGGATACCGCTGCAGATCGCCACGAGGTACGCCAGATCGTCGAAGGCTTCATGAAAAGCCACAAGCCCAGCGTCGAATGGGACATCAACACGGAGCATTTCAGCTGCGGGCATGCGCGGGTCCTGATGAACCTGGTGATCATGGCGACGGCGGCGATTCCACGCGGCGGCGTCGTGACATTAGGGGTGCAAAATGATGCTGACGGACTGAAGATCACCGCGCAGGCCAAAGGGCCCAAGGCGCGGCTGTCAGACTTTGTTGAAGCGACGCTGGACGGCAAAGTCCCGGAGGAGGGCTGGTCAGCCCGCACGATCCAGCCGCTGTTTGCAACCATGGTGGCCAGCGATCTCGGCGGGACGATCTCGGCAACAGCCGAAGACGAGTGCGTCACATTCACAGCCAAGGGGCTTCGTGCCGAAGGCTAACTGACTGTTAAGTAAAGACCGACCATACTGGCGTTTGAATTTTCTGGTTGGTGGCTCATGAAACACTGTCTGATCGTCGATGATTCCCGGGTTGTCCGCACTGTTGCGGGCCGCATTGTGAAAGACCTTTCCTTTTCTGTTTCAGAGGCTGCAGACGGCGCACAGGCGCTGGAAATGTGCCGCGCCGAGATGCCGGACGCCATTCTGCTGGACTGGAACATGCCGGTCATGAATGGCCTCGACTTCTTGCGTGCGCTTCGCCGCGAAGAGAAGGGTCAGGAGCCGATTGTCGTGTTCTGTACCAACGAAAATGACTCAGAACATATCAGCGAAGCGATCCGTGCTGGCGCGAATGAATATATCATGAAGCCGTTCGATGCTGACATTGTTGAGAGCAAATTCGCTGAAGTTGGGCTGGTCTGAAGCAATTTCTTAATGAAGTTGCCTTTCTTAGTAACCTTTGAGCGTCTCCAAGGGTCCTCCTGAACATGCAAGAAACCACTTTCAACGAACTTGCAGATCTTGCCCTGCGCCAGAGCGGGCAGAATATCCCCGCCTCCAAGGCTTATCTTATGGAAGCGCGGCTCAGCACGATTGCGCGCCGGGAGAACTTTGCGACGCTTGATGATCTGGTTCACTGCCTGAAAGCGCGCCCAAATCCGCGATTTGAGCAGGAAGTTGCGGCCGCGTTGACCGGGAAATCAACCAGCTTCTTTCGTGACCGTGAGCTGCTGGACAAAATTGTCGGCCAAGCCCTGCCCAAACGCTTGAGTCATTCAAAGACGGGACGCCTGCGCGTCTGGTGCGCCGGCGTTTCGACCGGGCAGGAGGCCTGGTCACTCGCCATTTTATTGCGCGAAGCGGTTGGTTCGCCGCTCGCAAAAGCCGAGATTGAATTAGTCGGCACGGATCTCTCGACGCAATGTATCGAAACCGCAAAGCAAGGCGTTTACGGCCATTTCGACGTCCAGAAAGGCCTGTCCATTCATCGCTTGATGACCAATTTTGATCGCCGCGACAATGGCGACTGGTCGGTCAAGCAGGATCTGCAAAACGCCGTGAGTTTCCGCCGACACAATCTGCTGGAACCCGGACGCGACCTCGGCCAGTTCGATATTATCATCTGCTGCAATGTCCTCAGCGGTCTGGCTGCGGGTGCGAAACGCCAGGTGATCGAAATGTTCAGTTCTCACCTGCTGCCTGAGGCGTTTCTGTTTGCCGGAACTGGCGAAAATCTTACCGGGATATCCGACGCCATCAAACCGTCCCGCGAGCTGCGAGGAGCGTTCGAGCGCGACCTCTCGAGCAAGAACACGGAAGCTGCATAGTTCCGCGCATCGAAGCCGGTTTGTTGCCGATCACAGGCAATTGTGAGACACTTCAAATAACAACTGGAGGGACGACCCATGGGTTTCGGCGAAGCGATACGCACTTTCTTTCAACGCTACACAGACTTTCAGGGACGATCACGCCGATCGGAGTATTGGTGGGTGGTTTTAGCATTCTTTTTAGCAGGTCTTGTCGCGGGCGCACTTATTGGTGTGCTTGGAGGGCTTGGCGGTGGAGGCATGAACCCGATCGGCTACTTGCTGTCCGGAATTTTTGGATTGGCGTATCTGGCGATAATCATTCCGTCGATCGCGTTGATGGTTCGCCGGTTTCATGACCTCAATCAAACTGGCTGGCTCGCTCTGGTGTTCATACTACTGAGCGTCATCCCATTGATCGGGCTGATCGCAAGCGTCGGCTGGCTCATCTGGTTCGCAATGCCCGGCACGGTCGGTCCGAACAAGTATGGCGCGGACCCCAAAGGCGGGCATGATGTTGGCGTCTTTAGCTAGGCGCTTTTAATCACTGGATTTCCTGCACCCGCTGGCTGATCGCTGGCGGGTGCATTTCATTTGAGGGTCTGATATAGGCGCGATCATGAAAGTTGAGCTTGATCTCTCCAAACGTTCGGACGCCGCACCAGCGCCAAGGTCGCTGGCGGGCCTGTCACTGCCTGCGCTCAAAGCAGAGATGGAGGCCTTTGGTGTGCCGCCCAAGCAGGCAAGTATGCGCGCCAAGCAGATTCGCCGCTGGGCCCACCATATGGGCTGCCAGGACTTCATGGAGATGACGGACGCGCCCAAGGATCTGCGCGAGAAACTCTCGAAATCCTATCACCTGAACCGACCCGAAATCACCGATCATCAGGTCTCTGTCGATGGCACGCAAAAATGGCTGACCCGGTTCCAGCCGGGCGTCGAAGGCGAGAGCGTCTTCATTCCGGATGTCAGCAAATCCGGCGCATTGTGTGTGTCCAGCCAGGTTGGCTGCACGCTCAATTGCACTTTCTGCCATACCGGCACCCAGAAGCTCGTCCGCAATCTGACCGCGCAGGAAATCGTGGCCCAGATCCTGATCGCGCGAGATGAAATCGGCGAATGGCCCGCCAGTATGGAAAATCGGCGTCTCACCAATATTGTCTTCATGGGCATGGGTGAGCCGCTCTATAATCTCGACAATGTCGCTGAGGCCATCGATACGATCAGCGATGGCGACGGGATTGCGATTGGCCGCAGCCGGATCACGGTTTCAACCGCAGGTGTTGCTCCCAAGATCCCGGAACTTGGCGAGCGTACAGGCGCCATGCTGGCCATCTCGCTGCACGCGGTACGCGATGATCTGCGCGACGAGATTGTCCCGATCAATCGCAAATATGATTTGCAGACCCTGTTCGAAGCGATCCGCGCCTATCCCAAGCTTGGCAATTCCAAGCGCGTGACTTTTGAATATGTCATGCTCAAGGGCGTGAACGATAGTCTGGCCGAAGCGCGGGATCTGGTAAAATTGCTGCGCGGCGTGCCGGCCAAGATCAATTTGATCCCGTTCAATCCCTGGCCAGGCAGCCCGTATGAGTGCTCGGATTGGGAGACGATCGAAGCCTTCGCCAAAGTCGTCAATCGCGCTGGATATGCGAGCCCGATCCGCACCCCACGCGGCCGCGACATCTTCGCCGCGTGCGGGCAGCTGCGGTCTGAAAGCGTAAAGAAATCTGCAGCAGAAAAACGCCGCGAGGCGCTGGAGCAGGCTGAGTAGTGCGCCAGCGACCGTTTTCCTGACTTTCCCATTTACGCCGACACCTGCGCAGGCAGGTGTCCATGGAAGACTCGATTCTCCTTCAAGAAAGGTGCTCTCGGTCCATGGATACCTGTCTTCACAGGTATCTGCGAAATACGCTCTTGTCCGCTAAAGCCCCTGCGCGCCGCGCACCAGACGGCCTGGCCGTGCTCCTGTGGCTTCACCATGACGCTGGATCACCTGCCCGGCCACGAGGGTCGCCTCATACCCATCTGCATGCTGCATCAGGCGTCGCCCACCAGCCGGAAGATCATGGACGATATGCGGTGTGTGCAGGCGCAGCCCGTCATAGTCGATGATATTGAGATCGGCGCGGTAGCCAGGCTGCAATAGTCCGCGATCTTTGAGACCGACCCAGGCTGCTGTATCGCGGCACTGCCGCTTAATCAGAAACTCCAGCGGAAGTTTGTCCCCCCGCGTGCGGTCCCGGGTCCAGTGGGTGAGCAGCGTCGTTGGAAACGAGCCATCGCAGATCATCCCGACATGCGCGCCACCATCTGACAGGCCAGGCAGGCTGGCCGGGCTTTCAAGCATGGCCCTGACCGGATCGAGGCTGCCATCAGCATAGTTCAGGAAGGGCAGATAGATCATGCCGCGCCCCTCATCGGCCAGCATCAGATCCAGAACGACCGCTTCCGGGCTGGTGCCTCGGGCGCGAGCAATTGCGGCGACGGTCTTGTCTTCTGTTGGCTCATAGTCTGGCGGATCGCCGAGAACAAACATCTTGCCGAAATTACGCAGGATGGATTTCACAAACGGGTTGTCCGCATCTGGCTGATCCTCCAGCAGGCGCTGCTGGACGTTCGGATCGCGCAGCTTCTGGAGACGCACGTCAAACGGCTCGTGCGCGATGGATTGATAAACCGGATGGCCTGAGAACGGATTAAGCGTGAGATTCAGGCCCAGCAATACGCCAACCGGGCGGGCCCCGACTTGCGCGCGCATATCCAGACCTGCCGCCGCCGCAGCTTCGATCTCCGCCAAGAGATGCGCCCATCCCTCCGGCGCGACGTCGGCTTGTGCCAGGGAGACCGAGAGCGGTCGCCCTGATTTTTCGACCAGGCGGCGCAGCATCGCCGCCTCTTTCCGGGGATCGTTGAAGTCCGAGACGAATTGCAGAACGCCTTTGCCTGCTTCGCCGAGCGCCGTGGCAATGCCGGTGAGCTCCTTTTCCGAAGCCGTCAGTGTCGGGGTTGGCTGACCGTCCGATGTGCGGTGGTTCAAGGTTCTCGAAGTCGAAAACCCGAGCGCGCCCGCCTCAACTGCCGCCTTCGCAAGCGCCGCCATTGCTGCGATGTCTTCATCACTGGCGTCTTCACGGTTCGCCCCGCGGTCGCCCATCACATAGACCCTGAGCGCCGCGTGCGGCAACTGCGCGCCAAAGTCTATATCGAAGGCCCGGTCCTCAAGGCTGTCGAGATAGTCGGGAAAGCTTTCCCAGTTCCATGGCAGACCCTCAGCGAGCACGGGGAATGGAATATCCTCCACACCCTCCATGAGACGAATGAGCCGGTCATGATCGGTTGTCCGGACCGGCGCAAAGCCGACGCCGCAATTGCCCATGATCGCCGTCGTCACGCCATGATTAGACGATGGCGACAAGGCATCGCCCCAGGTCACCTGTCCATCATAATGGGTGTGAATGTCGACAAAGCCTGGCGCCACCAGCTTGCCTCTGGCGTCGATTTCTTCCGCGCCAGATGCGGAAACTTTGCCCACCTCGACCACGCGCCCATCGCGGATAGCGATGTCGGCGTCTTGTCCGGGGTTGCCCGATCCGTCGACGACAAAACCGCCGCGTATCACGAGATCATGCTGAGCCATGTTTGCCTCCTCGTTTAGCTGGGGAGTGTGCCAGCGTCTTGGCGGCTGTCAAACCTGTCCCAGCGACAGCGTCAGCGCAGGCCAAGCGGTTTCAGCGGCGAGCCGATCGATCCGGAAACCATCGCAGCCAGCAAAGGCGGCGCTGGCCAGAGCTTGCTGAGCGGCGCCGCAAGCCAGTCCCGCAGCCAGGGCAGGACATGGCTATCGCCCTGGTAAACCGGCGTGAACAGCCAGGTCATGATTTGATAAAGGCGCACATGTCCACGCCTGAGCCTTAGATATGTGCGCAGCGCATCGCTCATATCTGATGTTTCAGTGAGGGCCTGCGCCAGCGCCCATGCATCCAGCAGCGCCATGTTGGCCCCCTGCCCCAGCTGCGGCGATGCGGCATGCCAGGCATCTCCGATCCGGACCAAGCGGCCCTCAACCGGGCGGCGCGCCGTGTGATGACGATAGCGCGCAAAGGTCAGATCATCGTGGCTATCAAACTGGGCAAACAATGGCCCAGTCTCCGGCCACAGCGCTGCTGCATCCTGTTTCCAGTGGTCGAGCGGCGTCGCCCGCCATGCCGCTTCCTGATCGGTGCGGATCGACCAGAAATAGGTCAGCGTCTCTGGCGCGCCCGCCGCCAGTCGCCCGGACGGCATCACACCGGTCATCTGGCGCGCGGCGCGGTAGCGCTGCTCCAGCGCCGTCTTGTCGAACAGACCGTCCTGCGGCCAGGGCAGTGTCGCCCAGAGCGCCCCATATGGCAAATCAACCCCGCGATCGCTCGGCGTCAGGGTCGACCGCGCGCCATGCGCATAGACCACGAGATCGATACCGATGACGCGCTCGCCGCTCGTCAACGTGAGGGAAGGCCCTCCTCCGTCCGCATCGGCAACCGGTGCGCCCAGGATCAGATCTACGCCCGCATTCAGCGCAGCCTTCAGCAGCGCTTCGAAAATCAGGCCGCGCTGGACACCGAGGCCGTAGACGTCCCGCTTCCACTTGGCATAGCGCACATCCAGGACCGGACGCAGCGAGGGCGTGGTCAGGCCCCAGAGGCGGTCAATCCGCGTGCCGAGTTCCTCAATCTCATCCCGCAATCCCAGCTGCTGCAGGACCGCGAGGCCGGTCTGCTGCAGCATCAGGCCTGAGCCGATTGGCTTTGGCGTTTCGAACTGGTCGAAAACGCGGATGCGATGTCCCTCGCACGCCAGCAGGGTCGCCAGCGCCAATCCACCGATCCCGGCCCCAGCAATGGCGATGTCCAGCCGCTTCTTCATGACGCCACCCTGCGACGCTGCGCGATGATTGTCACCGCGATAAAAACTTCCTAACTCAAAGCGATGACCCATTCGATCAAAATGCTCATCGCTCAGCTCAATCCTGTGGTGGGAGACATCAAAGGAAACAAAGCTCTAGCGGAAGCGGCGCATGCCGAAGCCAAAGCAAAGGGCGCGGCCCTGACCGTGTTCTCAGAGCTGTTCATTCTCGGCTATCCAGCTGAGGACCTGGTCCTGAAACCCGCCGCTGTCGAGCATTCCATGGCGGCCATCGAGGCACTCGCTGCGCTGACCAGGGACGCGCCTGCCATGCTGATCGGGTCGCCCTGGGCCGAGGATGGCAAACTGCACAACTCCATCCTGCTGCTGCAGGACGGCGCGATTCGTACCCGTTATGACAAGCGCGAGCTGCCCAATTACGGCGTGTTTGACGAGAAACGCATCTTCGACCCCGGCACTGGCGCGCCCGAAACGGTCGAGATCAATGGTATTCGGGTCGGCCTCGCGATCTGTGAGGACATCTGGTACGACCGCGTCCCCGGCGCGCTGTCAGAAGCCGGCGCGGAAGTGCTGCTGGTGCCGAATGCCTCGCCCTGGCGGCGCACGGTCAATGTCGAGCGGCACACGACCTTCTCGGCCTGGGCCAAGACCGGCGTGCCGTACCTGTTCGTCAACCAGGTCGGCGGCCAGGACGAACTGGTCTTTGACGGCGCCTCCTATGCGGTCGATTTTGATGGCGAAGAGCACCAGCTGCTCGGCGACTTTGTCAGCGGCACCGCGCTCGTCGCCTATAATGGCGAGACCCACCGGTTCGAGCCCGCCGACGCCCCTGCCAAACTCTCGACCGGATGGGAGGCGGAGTATCGCGCCGCGACGCTGGCGCTGGGCGATTATGTCAACAAGAACCGGTTTCCCGGCGTCGTGCTCGGCCTGTCGGGCGGCATAGACAGCGCTCTGACCGCAGCCATGGCCGTCGATGCGCTGGGGTCGGAGCGGGTCTGGTGCGTGATGATGCCCAGCAAGTACACAAGCTCGGAAAGCCTCGAAGATGCCAAAGCCTGCGCCGAGGCGCTCGGCGTGCGCTATGACACGATCAATATCGCGCCCGGCGTCAGCGCCATGGACGAAATGCTCGGCGACGCCTTTGCCGGGACCCAGCCCGACACGACCGAAGAGAACATCCAGTCCCGCCTGCGCGGCGTGACGCTGATGGCGCTCTCCAACAAGTTCGGCCACATGGTGGTGACGACGGGCAACAAGTCGGAAATGGCGGTCGGCTATGCGACGCTCTATGGCGACATGTGCGGCGGCTATAATGCGCTGAAGGATTTCTACAAGACCGAAGTCTTCGCCCTGTCGCGCTGGCGGAACACGGGTGTCCCGCTCGGCGCGCTTGGCCCCGCAGGCGAGGTCATTCCGGAACGGATCATCACCAAACCGCCCAGCGCGGAGCTGCGCGAAGACCAGAAGGACGAGGATTCCCTGCCGCCTTATGACAAGCTGGACGATATCCTGCGCGGCCTGGTCGACCTGGAAGAAGACGTCGAGGACATCCTCGCCCGCGGCCATGACGAGGCCACAGTGCGGCGGATCGAGCACCTGCTCTATATTGCCGAATACAAGCGCCGCCAGGCCCCGCCAGGGGTCAAAGTCGGCTCAAAGAATTTCGGGCGGGACCGGCGCTATCCGATCACCAACCGCTTCCGGGATGATTGAGGCGCGTTGAAAACGACGCACAAAAAAAGCGCAGGAGCGAATGTCGCCCCTGCGCCCTGATTTTAATTCACTGACAGCGCCTAGGCTTCAGCGATCATGTCGACGGCTTCTTTGCCTTTGCGTTTGTCGATCGCAGTCGTGTAGGTCACTTTCTGGCCTTCAGACAGCGAACGCATGCCGCAACGCTCGAGCGCGCTGACGTGCACGAACATGTCGGCGCCGCCATTGTCAGGTTGAATGAAACCAAAGCCTTTTTGGTCGTTGAAAAATTTTACAGTACCTGGGGTCATAGAGAACTCCATTAGAAACAATCGCACGCGGAATTGCGGGCGGGTAGTCGATGCTTTTTTGGGAGTTGTCTAAGATGCGTCGGCGAAGCCTTGAGGGCGCGCCTTCGAAGCCTGATAGTCCGGCGAAAGGTCGATTTGCGCTCTTTCTAGGAGATCGAGCGGAAAAGCAACAGAAAATTGCTGCTTCGCGAGCAAAAGGAGGCATGGGTATTTTGTAACGCCAGTGACGATTATTTCGTTCGCTCCTAGAAGAGGTTAGTTGGCGCATTCGATATTTCATCTAAGACTACCAAGATGAATCAAACGAAGTTCACGAAAACAATCGATGAGTACTCGTTCGCCGCTCGACCAGCGCTGTTTTGTTATGGGAACCAAGGTTTAGGAGTCGCGACGGTTTTCTTTTGGTCGTGCGGCGAGAGCATTTATTTAATTACAAATTGGCACAATGTGACTGGCGTGAATCCGATCACCGGCGAGAACATTCATCGACACGGAGGACGGCCTACAAATCTGGAAGTGGCATTTCTGAGCGCAAACAAAACCGTCGATTATCAGTTGAGATCTTTCCAGCTTTACGATGAGAAAGAAGTGCCTTTTTGGAAAGTCCACAAGGAACACGGTCGAAACGTCGACGTTATCGCGCTTCCCATAAAAGTCCCCGATGGATATAGCAGCTTTCCGATTAATGAGATTCAAGAGAGACCACTAAAAATTAGAGTTGGGCACGAACTCTTCATTCTAGGTTTTCCGTTCTCTACCTCCATTTTCGATCGCGGAGGTATCCCGATCTGGAAGCGCGCGTCGTTGGCTTCCGAACCGGAATGGGTGCTTTCATCTGAACAATATAACTTGGTTGATACTGCATCGAGGCCCGGCATGTCTGGAGCACCCGTTGTGAGACGAGCATTTTCAGGCGCTGAACTTGATAATGGCCAAATTAGTCTGTCGGGCGGCAGTCGGTTCTTCGGTGTTTATGCTGGCCGACTGACTTCATCCTCTAAAGAAGATGCACAATTGGGTAGGGTGTTCGAACGAAAGCTGGTTGAAGAAATTGTGTCCGACGGCGTGCGCGAGGCCGACTGGCAAAAACCGCCCGGCGATACTGAGAAGAAAAAACTCATCTCTCTGGAAAAGCTAGACAATGCTGGATCGATAAAGTTGTAGCGATAGCGTTGCTGGAACCGATTAAGTCTAACGTCCGCTTTTAGGAACTAGCCGTTGTAACAAATCGCCCTCCCCTACCCCATCGCCGCGATCGCGTCCGCGACAGCCACCGTCCGCTGCGCTTCTTCCAGGTGGAGGAGTTCGGTCATCTTGCCGTTGACTTTGAGGACGCCTTTACCGGCATTTTCCGGGTCGGCGAAGGCGGCGATGACGGCTTTGGCCTGGTCGACATCGGCCTCTGCGGGGGCGAAGATCTGATTGGCGGCGGCGAGCTGGGAGGGGTGGATCAGCGTCTTGCCGTCAAAGCCCATCAGGCGGCCCTGCTGGCATTCGGCGGCGAGGCCTTCCTCGTCACCTATCCCGTTAAACACGCCATCAATCGCCAGCAGGTCATAGGCCCGCGCCGCCGCGACGGAGAGGCCTAGCGAGGTCTGGAACGCGGTGCGCAGCGGCGGATCATTGACCCCGCGCAGCTCCTTGGCGAGGTCATTGGTGCCCATGACAAAGGCGGTGAGGCGCGTGCGGCCGACCGCTTCGGCAATGTCCTGAATGTTGAGGATCGCCTTCGGCATCTCGATCATCACCCACAGGCCCATTTCGTCCGGTGCCCCGGCGCGGCTCATCGCATCGTCCAGCCGGTCAATATCGCCGCCATCAATGACTTTCGGCGCAAGGATGGCATCCGGCCCGGCCGCGACCGCGGCCTTCATGTCGTCGAGCCCCCATTCGGTGTCGAGCCCGTTGATCCGCACGACAATCTCGCGCTGGCCATACCCGCCCGCCTTGACGGCGCTGCAGGCGGTCGCGCGCGCCTCGGCTTTGGCATCCGGCGCGACAGCGTCTTCCAGGTCGAAGATCAGCGTGTCGGCGGCAAGCGTCTTTGCTTTTTCCAGCGCGCGCGGATTGGCACCCGGCATATACAGGCAGGACCGGCGGGGGCGATGAGTATGGGCGGGGGAAGAAGAGGCGGAAGCTGACATGCGTGTCTCCTTGACGGACGAGTTCGAACGCGACACGAGTGCCCGCTCACGCGCCTGAAATCAACTCCTGGCTACGGGTTAAGTATGCCGCACGACCTCCACCTCCGGATCGCTGATCCTGCCGACTATGACGCTTTGGGCGCGGTCATGTACGACGCCATCCACAATGGGCCGACGCAGTACACGCCGGCGCAGTCCGCCGCCTGGGCCCCGGCCCCTCGCAGCGGACCGGACTGGGCGGCAAGGCTTGCGGGCAAGACGATCTTCCTCGCCGCGCGCGGGGATGAGGTCCTGGGCTTCATGTCGATCGAGCCAGGCGGCTATGTCGACTTTGCCTATATCCGCCCCGCCGCGCAGGGCAGCGGCCTGTTCCGCAAGCTGTTCGAGGCGGTGCTCGGCGCGGCAACAGCGCAGGGCGAGAGCGAACTCTCGACCCATGCCAGCCTGATGGCCCAGCCCGCCTTCGCCGCGATGGGGTTCGAGGTCGACCATCACGAGACCGTCGAGGTCGAAGGCCAGTCTTTACCCCGTGCGCGGATGACGAAACGCCTGTAAGGAGGCCGCATGACTGATTTTCCGATCTCTGGTTTCACCGCCCCCGGCTTCGAGCCTGTGCAAGACGCGTTCGAGGCGAACTTTTCCGAGGACAAGGAACTCGGCGCCGGCTTTGCCGCCTATCTGGACGGGACACTGATCGTCGACCTGAAAGGCGGCTACGCGGACCGCAAAAAGGAACAGGCCTGGACGGACGAGACGATCGTGCCCGTCTATTCAACCACCAAGCCGATTGCAGCGCTCGTCCTGGCAAGCATCATCGACGCGCTCCCGGCGGGATATGAAACGCCTGTCGCGGCTGTGTGGCCCGAATTTGCGGCCAATGGAAAAGACAGCGTCACGATCGCGCAAATGGTCTCGCACCAGGCCGGGCTGCCGGGCTTTGTCGATCCAGTGGATCCGGGCCTTTGGCTGGAACCTGAAGCCTGCGCCGCGGCCCTGGCCGCGCTCTCGCCCCTGTGGGAACCGGGCACAGCACACGGTTATCACCCGCTCTCCTGGGGCTATCTGATTGGCGAGGTCGTGCGGCGCATTGATGGCCGCTCGCTCGGCACAATCCTGCGCGAGGAGATCGCTGGCCCGGCCGGGATCGACTTCCAGATCGGGACGCCCGCCTCCGAGCATCATCGCGTCGCCGAGATCATGCGCCCGCGCGCGCTTCCCGATCTTGGTGAAATCAATGCGGCGACCCGCGCGGCCTTCGTGACCAAATGGTCGGCCCCGGATCGCGGCGGCGCGATCTGGCGCGAGATTGAGATTCCGTCGGCGAACGGGATCGGCACCGCCAAAGCCGTCGCAGAGCTGTACGGCATCTACGCCCATGGCGGCGCGCTGCGTGGACGACGCGTCATCCCGGACGCCGCGTTTGAAAGCCTGATCGAAAGCCGCGTGAAGGGGCAGGACCTGGTCTTGCCCTATGTCACCGAATTCGCGGCCGGTGTGATGCGCAACAATATCGGCCTGTACGGGCCCAATCCGGATACGCTGTGTCATTCCGGCTGGGGCGGCTCGCTGGCACTTGGTGACCCAGATCGACACCTCAGCGCCGCCTATGTGATGAACCGCCAGTCCAACAGCCTGCAAGCTGATCCGCGCGCGACCCGCCTGATTCAGGCTTTATATGGCTGTTTATAAAAGACTTTTATTACCCGCACTGGGACGCTGATCCGGCTGGTACGATTGTTGCGACATCGGTTCGGAGTTTGGAAACTCCCAAATCTCCATCATGTTTACCTGCGCCCGGCTGTTTCAGCCGGGCTTTTTTTATCGAACAGACGCCGCTGCCCGCGCCAGACGCCGTGCCTTGGCGTCGCCCATCACGCTGTCGACTGTAAACACGATGAGCGCCGTCCAGATGCATGAAAATGCCAGCGCGTGCGTCGGGCCAAATGCTTCCCTGAACACCAGAACCGAGATCAGAAATTGCAGTGTTGGCCCGATATATTGCATCATCCCCATGGTTGAGAGGCGCAGGCGTTTGGCGGCAAGCGCAAACAGGATGAGCGGCGTCGCGGTAATCGGCCCGGCGGCAAGCAGCATCGGAATATCCCAGCCGCCATTCCCGAAGAGTCGCCCGTCCGGCTGCCCGACAAACCAGCCAAGCCAGATCATAGCGAGCGGGGCGAGCAACGCGGCTTCGACGACAAATCCAGCGCGGCTATCGACCTGCACCTGTTTGCGAATAACTGAATAGAAGGCGAAAGTCAGGCAGAGCACGAGCGCCACCCAGGGCAAATAGCCCAGCGCGGCAGTCATGATCGCAACACCTATCGCGGCGAGCCCAACCGCGATCCACTGCGCCAGCCGCAAGCGCTCTGTGAAGAAGAGCGCACCGATCAGGACATTGACCAATGGGTTGATATAGTAGCCAAGGCTCGCCTCCATCACGCGTTCCTGACCCACCGCCCAGATATAGATTAGCCAGTTTGCGCCGATCAGAATGGCGGAGATGCTCAGCCATAACAGGTGCTCGCGGGTCAGCGCGGCGCGCAGCTGGCTCCAGTTGCGGGCAATCACAATCAGGATCAGACCCGTCGGCACACTCCAGACAATCCGATGCGCCAGCATCTCCATTGGCTGGATATGGCTGAGGGCTCTGAAATAGAGCGGCAAACCGCCCCAAATCGTGTAGCAGCCGAGGCAACAAAGAAATCCGAGACGCAGTGCTGAAGACATGCTCGTGCCAGTAGCGATGAATGTTATTTGGCGCCACCCGGAAAATATCAGGCAAGTCTAAAACGCGCCCCTAGTCGCCATCCATGCGCAGTGCCGCCACAAAGGCCTCTTGCGGGATTTCGACTTTGCCGAACTGGCGCATGCGCTGCTTACCGGCTTTCTGCTTGTCGAGCAGCTTGCGTTTGCGTGTCGCGTCGCCGCCATAGCATTTGGCCGTCACATCCTTGCGCAAGGCGGAAATCGTCTCGCGGGCAATGATCCGACCGCCAATTGCCGCCTGGATCGGGATCTTGAACATCTGGCGCGGAATCAGGTCCTTCAGCCGCTCGCACATTTGCCGTCCGCGGCTTTCAGCACGGTCGCGGTGGACCAGCATAGCCAGCGCATCGACAGGCTCATCATTGACCAGGATATTCATCTTCACGAGATTTTCGGCGCGGTGACCGACAATCTCATAGTCGAAGCTCGCATAGCCGCGGGAAATCGACTTCAGGCGGTCATAGAAATCGAACACAACTTCGTTGAGCGGCAATTCATATTGCACCATGGCCCGGCCACCGACATAGGATAGCTCGGTCTGAATCCCGCGCCGGTCCTGGCACAGTTTCAGGATCGAGCCGAGATACTCATCCGGCGTATAGATCGTCGCTTTGATCCAGGGCTCGCGGACTTCGGCAATCTTGACCACGTCTGGCATGTCGGCCGGATTGTGCAGCTCGATCTCGCTGCCATCCGTCATTGTCATCTCATAGACCACACTCGGCGCCGTCGCGATCAGGTCGAGATCAAACTCGCGGCTCAGACGCTCCTGGATGATCTCAAGATGCAACAGACCAAGGAACCCGCACCGAAAGCCCATGCCAAGCGCCGCGGAGGTTTCCATCTCCCAGGTAAAGGACGCATCGTTGAGGCGGAGCTTGCCCATCGCTGCGCGCAGCTCGTCAAAGTCGCCCGCATCCATGGGGAAAAGACCACAGAAAACAACCGGTTGGACGTCCTTGTAGCCCGGCAGCGCTTCGGTTGTGCCATGCTTGTCAGTGGTGATCGTGTCGCCAATGGCGCAATCGGCAACTTCCTTGATCGAGGCGATCAGGAACCCGACTTCGCCGGGGCCAAGCTCGTCGACATCGGTGGGTTTCGGTTTGAAGACCCCGACCTTGTCGACTTCATAAGTCGCGCCGGTCTTCATCATCTTGATCTTCATCTTCTTTTTCAGGACGCCGTCATGCATCCGCACGATGACCACAACGCCGAGATAGGGATCGTAATAGGCATCGACCAGTGCCGCCTTGAGCGGCGCATCCACCTCGCCATGCGCGGGAGCGGGCAGCCGGGTCACGATTGCCTCCAGCACATCATCGATGCCAAGTCCGGTCTTGGCTGAAATCTCCACCGCGTCGGAGGCGTCCAGCCCGATCACATCCTCAATCTGTTCCTTCACGGCCGGAACATCCGCCGCGGGCAGGTCAATCTTGTTGAGCACCGGCACGATTTCGTGATCCTGCTCGATCGCCTGGTAGACATTGGCCAGCGTCTGCGCCTCCACGCCCTGGCTCGCATCAACCACCAGCAGCGAGCCCTCACAGGCGGCGAGACAGCGACTGACCTCATAGGAAAAGTCGACATGCCCCGGCGTATCCATCAGGTTCAGCGCGTAGGTCTCCCCATCCTTCGCAGTATAGTCGAGACGGACCGTCTGGGCCTTGATCGTGATGCCGCGTTCTTTCTCGATATCCATCGAGTCGAGCACCTGATCGGACATCTCCCGCTCGGTCAGCGTTCCGGTCTGCTGGATCAGTCGATCGGCCAGGGTCGACTTGCCATGATCGATATGCGCAACAATGGAAAAGTTTCGGATTTTATCGCGTGGAGTCATAAGCGGGCATATAGCGACAAGCACCGCCCTCGCCTAGCGCCTTTGTCTGTCGGCGCAGCAGCTATTTTCGGGTGGATGAAAAAGCGCGTGCGCGTCCCGGCTGCAGCCCTGAGCGCGATCCATGGGAGCAAAGCGATACGGGATCAGACAATATTGGTGCCCAGAAGAGGACTCGAACCTCCACGTCCATAAGGACACTACGACCTGAACGTAGCGCGTCTACCAATTCCGCCATCTGGGCACGAAAAAGGAATGGCGCGTATAGCGGGGAAAACGCGTGAGCGTCAACGGGCAATGTGCGCCCAGAAGGAGGAAGTCAGCTCACGCGCCCCGGGACGGGTTTTATCTCAGCTCGCGCGGGTGAAGCCGCTTGGCTGCATCATCGCATAAAGCTGGTCTTTCAACTGCATGCGCTCGCGCCGCAGTGCCAGCTCAGTCGTGTCGGTCACCGGCTCAATCCGCTCTTCCATTCGGTGAATGGTGCGATTGATTTCATGGTAGCGATCAGCCAGCTTGGCAAAATGCGGGCTGGTGCGTTTCAGCTCAGCAATCCGATGTCTTTCGCGCGGGAAATCATCTGCGAGTTCATGCGGTGTGTGGCTCATCGAAATGGCTCCTCTGGATGTCTTGCACCCAGAAGAGCCGTCTATGTCGCCGCCGTCACTTCGGACAATTGCGTATATCGCGAGGTTATTCGCTGTCGCCCTGCTTCAGGATCGTGCGTTTCCCGGCATGATTAGGGGCTGAGATCACGCCCTCATCTTCCAGGCGCTCAATCAGAGTTGCGGCCTTGTTGTAGCCAATCTTGAGGCGGCGCTGCAGGTAGCTGGTCGAGGCACGCTTGTCGCGCAGCACGATTGCCATGGCCTGGGCATAGAGATCCTCGTCCTTGTCGCCGGTGGAGGTGCCGAGCATGGCGTCCATGACGGCACTGCCGGTGCCTTCCTCAGGCTCTTCGAGCACATCGGGATTATAGTCCGGCTCGCCGCCATTCTCGCGCAGCCAGTCAACCACCGCCTGAACCTCTTCATCCGATACAAACGGACCATGGCAGCGTTTGGTCTTCACTCCAGCCGCCTGATACAAGAGGTCGCCCATGCCAAGCAGCTGCTCGGCGCCTTGCTCGCCGAGAATGGTGCGTGAGTCGATTTTCGTGGTGACCATGTAGGAGATCCGGGTCGGGAAGTTGGCCTTGATCGTTCCAGTAATCACATCGACCGAGGGGCGCTGCGTCGCGGTGATCAGGTGAATACCTGCCGCCCGGGCCATTTGTGCCAGGCGCTGGACGCAGCCTTCAATCTCTTTCCCGGCCACCATCATCAGGTCAGCCATCTCATCGATCACGATGACCAGATGCGGCACGTGATCCAGTGGCAGGATCTCGGTCTCGTATTGCGGCTTGCCGCGATCATCAAATCCGGTCTGGACCTTGCGCGTCATCTGGTCGCCGCGATTGCGGAACTCGGCGGCTTTCTTGTTGAATCCGGCGAGATTTCGGACGCCCGCCTTGGACATCAGCTCATAGCGCATTTCCATTTCGCGGACGGCCCATTGCAGTGCCAGCACAGCTTTTTTCGGGTCCGTCACAACCGGCGACAGCAAATGCGGGATGCCCTCATAGATGCTGAGCTCGAGCATTTTCGGGTCGATGAAGATGAATCGGCACTCTTCCGGCGGCAGCTTGAAGATGAGCGACAGGATCATCGCATTGACGCCAACTGACTTACCCGAACCGGTCGTCCCGGCGATCAGCAAGTGAGGCATCTTGGCGAGCTCAACCACAGTCGGGGCGCCGCCTATATCCTCGCCAAGCGCCATTGGCAGAGCTGCTTTGGACTTCGTATACGCATCATTGTCGAGCAAGGAGCGCAAATAGACTGTCTGGCGTTCTTCGTTCGGCAGCTCGATGCCGATCGCGTTCTTGCCCGGCACCACGGCAATCCGGCAGGACACGGCTGACATGGATCGCGCGACGTCGTCCGCCAGCGAAATGACGCGGGCCGATTTTACGCCAGCGGCGGGCTCAAGTTCGAACAGGGTGACAACCGGTCCAGGACGGACTTCGCGAATGCGGCCACGGACGCCAAACTCGCGCAGCACTTCAGCCAGACGATTGGCCTTGGCAAGCAGCTCTTCCTCGTCAATCTCATTGCGCTGGGCCGGCGGAACCTGCAGCAGATCCATGGGCGGAACCTTCCCGCCGCGGCCTTTGCGGGAGCGCTTGACGCGGGTTTTGGGAATGGTCGCGGAGCGCGGCGCGGTGACGGTGACAGATTTGGCCGGGCGCGACTCTGGGGAAGGCTCCGCTTCGTCATCGACAAAGACATCCTCGTCCGGATCCGGTTCTATCACTTCATTTTTCGGCTCATTTGGTCGGTGAATCCGGAACAGGTCAGGGTCCTCGTCATGCGCCCCTGTGCCCGACTTTCGGCGGAAGCTGAAACGCGACCACAATCCTCCGGCCCGGCGCGCCGCGCGGGCGCTTGATTTCGCCGCCGCAGACTGCAGCAGGCGCGCATCACCGCGCCGGAAGCCAAGCGCCGCAAATGCGCAGATCAGGGCAAGGCCGCCCGCGACAAAGCCGGACAGGATCTCTGGCATTGGCAGCAGGAGCGCCCGAAATGGCATCGCCGCAAGATCATGCAGTCCGTCCCCGACCATGCCGCCAAGGCCTGCGCGCAGCGGCCAGGACGTTGGCACAGGCCAGGCCGCGAAACAGGCCGCGGACAGCGGCACAAACAGGAAGCCTAACATCCAGCGCCGGACTTTTGGGGCACCGATCAGAACCGCCCGCATCGCGCCGCCAATCATCAGGGCCAGCCCGGCGACCCAGGCTGACCAGCCGAACAGTTGACGCATAATGTCCGCGAACACGGCGCCGCCCGCGCCGAACAGGTTCTGAACTCCGCGATCGCTCGCTGCATTCCAGCTGGGATCAAGCGGGTCATAAGAGCCGACACTGCCGCAAATGAACACACCAAGGGCAAACGCCGCTGTACCTGTAATAATGCGCCAGACAGGGTCTGACACTTCGCGCATGGGGGCCGCTTCTGCGATGGAATTCGCCATAATCTACACTCCGGGGTCGGACGGACGTTCTGAACCAAAAATGAAATTACAGGCGCGGCCTTAAAACGGCGCTAACAGATATGTTTTTGACGAAAAAACCCCCGGGGCCGAAGCACCGGGGGAAAGTCGGGAGGAAACGCTTCCGAACTAGGGAAGCGTACTGGTAGCCAGCGCCGAACTGGTCGGCGCTGGCAAACTGGGATTAGGAAGCAAATTCCGGGTAGGCTTCCACACCGGTGTCTGCGCGGTCGAGGCCGAGCTGCTCTTCCTCTTCGCTGACACGAACACCGATGGTCAGTTTCAGGAGCATCCACACCGCAGTGGAGGCGGCACCGACAAACACACCGGTCAGGACGACACCTACGAGCTGGCCGACATAGCTGACGCCGATGGCGCCATCTGCATCGGGAGCTGGTGGCATGATGGCGTTGCCATAGGAGGCGGCGACGATGATCGTGCCCCAGATACCGCAGACAAGGTGAGCCGGGATGGCGCCGACGACGTCGTCAATTTTCAGCTTGTCGAGCAATGGCACAGTCAGGACCACAAGGACACCGCCAACCGCGCCGATAGCAACCGCAGCGCCCATGCTTGGCGCCAGTGGCTCAGCGGTGATTGAGACGAGGCCACCAATCGCGCCGTTAAAGGCCATGGTTGGGTCGACTTTGCCTTTGTAGAGCACCGCGGTCAGAACCATCGCGGCAAGCACACCACCGACAGCCGCCATGTTCGTATTGGCAAAGATCTTGGCGACAGCATTGATGTCGTCAAACGTGCCGGCAGCGAGCTGAGACGCACCGTTGAAGCCGAACCAGCCAAACCAGAGAATGAACGTACCGAGCGCAGCCAGCGGGATGTTGGATCCAGGCATTGGGTTCACTTTGTCGCCGAAATACTTGCCAGCGCGTGGCCCAATGATGATTGCGCCGATCAGGGCAGCCCAGCCACCGGTTGAGTGTACCAGTGTCGATCCGGCAAAGTCAGAGAAACCCCACTCGCTGTCGAGGTAACCACCACCCCATTCCCAGGACGCGACGATCGGGTAGATAAAGGCCGTCAGGACCGCCACGAAGGCCAGGAACGACCAGAGCTTCACCCGCTCAGCAACCGTACCGGACACGATAGACGCGGCGGTGGCAACAAACACCATCTGGAAGAACCAGTCAGAGCTTGCGGCATAGCCGGTATCCAGGCTCTCTTCACCGACCCAGATAAAGGCCGGAATGCCGAAGATCCCGTTGAGGATCGTATCGCTCGGATACGCCATATTGTAGCCGACCAGCCAGAACATCAGGCCCGCGACGGAGAACAGGGCGACGTTCTTGAGCGACTGCATGGACGCGTTTTTCGAGCGCACCAGGCCAGCTTCGAGGCAAAGGAAGCCTGCAGCCATGAACATAACAATCAGGCCGCCAATGAGGAACAGATAGGAACTGTCCACATAAGCGCTGACCGCGCTCGCATCCTGGGCGTGGGCGGCGAGCCCCGCTAACCCTGCAACCGGTAGCATCATTGCCCCCCGCATTGCTGTTTTCATCCAATTTTTCATAGCCCGTTTCTCCCGCAGCTCTGATTAAGTTACCTCGGCAACAAAGCGGCCTGCCCAATATCGCGCCAGAACTTTGAGGGGAAGAATCTGCAGGCGCTCCATCTCTGACCAAAAATCGAGCAGGCTGCGACCCAAACGCCCGTTTGTCTGTCAGGCATGGACCTCACGCGTGCGGTTTCATATCTGAATTCCATGAGTGATCGGATCCATGACGTCGCCATTATTGGCGCAGGCCCGACCGGTGCCGCTTTGGCGCTGGGACTGGCGCAATCAGGGCTCAGCGTGGCTGTGATCGACACCCGTGATCCTGAAGCGCCGACAAAGCCCGATGGCCGCAATTTTGCGATTGTGACGGGAAGCTGGCGCATGCTCCGCAAGCTCGGTATTGCCGCCCAGCTTGAACAGGACAGCCAGCCCCTGCGCGGCCTTGAGGCGGTGGATGGCGGCACGCATTATTTCGGCCAGCCATCGGTTCTATTCACACAAGACGACCTCGATAGCCCCGAGCCAGACGAGCCCCTTGGGCATATGGTGATGGCCGAACCGCTCCAGGCCGCCCTTGATCAAGCCCTGGACACAGCGGACGGTATCGACCGGATCGCCCCCGATTTTTTCGCGAACCAGTCCAACCAGACGGGCCACGTTCTGATCGAATTGAAGAGTGGACGGCAGATAAAAGCCCGTTTGCTCGTTGGCGCTGACGGCATGAACTCACCGGTTCGAACGTCGCTCGGGATTGCCACCGAGGGGCGCGATTACAACAAATCTGTGTTTACGGCGAATGTTACGCTCAGCCGCCCGCATGAGGGTATTGCTCGGCAGCTGTTCACGCCAGAGGGACCATTCGCCACCCTGCCCCTGACCGGCGATCGCGCCAATCTCGCCTGGTATATGCAACGCGGCGCGGCTGAAGCCCTCGCGGCGATGCCGAAAAAGGATGCGGAAGCCGAACTTAATGCACGTTTCGCCGATTTCGCGGGTGAGATGAAAATTGAGGGCAAGGCGGGATCCTACCCATTGATCCTGCAGCTTGCGACAGAGATGACAGGACCGCGCGCCGCGCTGGTCGGTGATGCCGCCCGCCGGGTCAATCCCCTGGCGGGGCAGGGGCTTAATCAGGGCTTTCGCGACGTGGCAGCCCTGATCGAGATTGCTGAGCAGACGCTGCATCTCGGCGGTGAGATCGGTTCACCTCAAATGCTGGAAGCCTATAGCCAGGCCCGCCGGTTTGACGGTACGGGCACCGCGCTCTCCCTCGATGCGATTGATCGCCTGTTCTCGAATGATGCTGGCTGGACCAAGCCTATTCGGACGCTTGGGTTGATGGCCGCGGCCAAGGTTTCGCCTTTGCGCCGCCTGCTTACCCGGAAGGCTAGCGCGACAGAAGACGGCGTAGCGGGTCCGATGAGTGATTGGTAGGCCGCTCCAGCCACAGCGCGCCTGAATTGTACAAATACAAGAACGCGTCGGTCGATTCCTGCGCCGCCTTGCCCGCCATTTCCCCGGCCAGGCGTTTATTGGCGACGCGCTGCAGCACGGCAAAGCCGACAATCGGGATACAGGTCCACCAGGCAACAAAAAATGTGCAGATCACGCCCGCCAGCAAAAGCACGTCAGAGACCAGATTGAGCAGGGCGATCTGATTAGCATAGTGCGACCCGAGACGCTTCAGGACATCCGTGCGGGCATGCAGGTATTCGGCATCGAGCGCCCAGGTCTGGTCGGGCGTCGCGGTCACGCGAACCGTCATGCGACTGTCTTCGCCGCGCGGGATTGAATACGCTGTTGCTGTCATTCTACGCTCCGGTGCTCGTCCGGTTGTCTCGTAAAATAGCCGCGATGGCTTAACGAAACCTATCAGCGCGTAATCATGAACTCGCTTTAATCGAAAGCGCGTGCAGACCCGACTCGAATTCAGGCTTCAGCACCTCCATCACAGCGCGTTGGCGCGCCACACGGGATAACCCCTCAAAGGCAGCGGCTGAAATCGTCACGGTGTAGTGCGTCTCGCCCTCCGGACGAGCCCCTGCATGACCGGCGTGTTTATGGCTGTCATCGACCACATTCAGCGCCGTGGGCTGGAATGCGTCTGACAAAATCTGGTGAATGCGTTCTGATCTGTTCATTAGTTCTGGTCTCTTTAACCCGAAGCACCTATGTTACCGCGCCTATGGATGACGGATACAAATATCGCCCTAAGTTCACTGATATAAGAGTGAAGCCCCCGGCCGACGAGACTTCGCGTGATAAAGCCGCGAAAACAAGGACTTGTGAGCACCCAAGCTGCGATCTCGCAGGCGAACATCCTGCCCCGATGCAATTTGGCGACGGCAAGCACTGGTTCTGCAAGCGCCACGCCGCCGAGTATAATAAGAGCTTCAATTTCTTCGACACGATGAACGAAGAGCAGTTGAAAGCCTTCAACGAGAATGCGCGCTACGGGTTCAAGCAGACGTGGAAATTTGGCGCCGGGCCGATGGGCGGCGACAAGGCGGGCAAAGCACACGATCCACGCACCTGGCGCGGCTCTGAATTCTTCGGAGATGCCGCTGCGGCGCGCGAACATCGACGCGCCAATCGCGCGGCCACAGGCGTCGCCAAGCGGGCGCTCGCCGAACTCGACCTGGAGCCGGACGCAAAAGCGCCGGAAATTCGGGCGCGATACGCCGAATATGTCCGCCGCTTCCATCCGGACTCCAATAGCGGCGACCGATCCTCAGAAGAAAAGCTCGCGCGCGTCATCCGGGCCGGCAAGACGCTCAAGGCGGCCGGCCTGATGAAGGACTGACTCGTATTCTTGCCGGAGCCTGCAAATTGCGTCAGTTCTGAGCGATGGAGGAGGCCCCTAAACTCTCATATGCCGCCTATTTTGATCACCCGCTGAAACGTGGCGTGGTGCGCACGATTGAGCGTCTCTCCGGCCAGCCCTATCTGCAGAGATTGTATGAGACCTATCGCGAAAGCCTCGCGGACGAGCCGTTCTTCGCGGCGGCGGTGAAACTGCTCAATCTCGATGTCGAGTTTAGCTCTGCGCGCCTCGCGCAGATCCCGGAGACGGGGCCTCTGGTGGTGGTCGCCAATCACCCATTCGGCGTGCTCGACGGCCTGCTGATTTCCTGGCTCATCTCGCTACGGCGCAAGGATTTCAAGGTCCTTACCAATGCCGTGCTAGACGGTGCCCCAGAGGCGCGGGAATGGCTGCTACCAATCGATTTTGCGCCGACCAAGGAAGCGCGCGCGACAAATATCGCGACACGGGCCGAAAGCCTGGAAAGGCTGAGGGCAGGGGAGTGTATCATCATTTTTCCGGCCGGCGGCGTCTCCACCTCCCCGACACCTTTCTACCGCGCCGCAGTTGATGACACGTGGAAGCCGTTCACGGCGAAACTGATCACGCATAGCGGCGCCCATGTGACGCCGATCTTTTTTGAGGGTCAGAATTCGCGGCTGTTCCAGTGGGCGAGTCATGTCTCCATCGAGCTGCGGCTAGCGCTGATCTTTCGAGAAGTGAAACGCCGCGTCGGAACCGCAATCCCCGTTCATATCGGCGAGACGCTGACCCCCGAAACGCTCGCCAGCGCTGGCAAGCGCCATGAATTGATGACTTTCCTTCGCGATCAGACCTATGGCATGGCGCCGAGCGCCCAACAGCAGGCCATCGCCAAGGCGCAAGCGCGGTTTGAAGCACACAAACCGGCGATTTTTCACTGATTGAGGTCTGCGACCGGCACCAGAACACTGGAACAGTCACCGCGGTTTGCGTTCGGATTGCCTGAAAAGGCGAATTTTTCCGTTCTCGGAGAGGGTTTCACTGCGCAGGGCTTGCTTTTTGGAGCCAAACAAGGTCATTGGCGCGGGTCCTGATTTAGGAGTTTCAAAACATGGCTGGTGTTGTGGTTGTCGGCGCTCAATGGGGCGATGAAGGCAAAGGCAAGATTGTGGATTGGCTGTCGCATCGCGCCGATGTTGTGGCCAGGTTCCAGGGCGGGCACAATGCCGGACACACGCTGGTCATCGACGGCACGACCTACAAGCTCAACCTGCTGCCCTCTGGCGTTGTCCGCGGCGGCAAACTATCCGTGATCGGCAATGGCGTTGTGGTTGACCCCTGGCAGCTCCTTTCTGAGCTGGAGGGTATGGAAAAAGCCGGAATCTCGCTTTCGCCAGACGACCTCCTGCTCGCCGAGACGGCGTGCCTCATCCTGCCCTGGCACCGCGATCTCGATGCCGCCCGCGAAGGCGCAGCCAGTGATAACGCGAAAATCGGCACCACTAAACGCGGCATTGGACCTGCCTATGAGGACAAGGTCGGGCGACGCGCCATCCGTGTCGCAGACCTTGCCGATGAAGCCGCCCTCGACCAGAAGCTCGAACGCCTGATCGCTCACCACGCGCCCCTGCGCATCGGTCTCGGCCTGGACAAGCCGGATGCCGCAGCGCTGAAGGCAGAGTTGCTGGAGATCGCGCCAAAAGTGCTGGCGTTTGCTGGACCGGCCTGGAAAGTGCTCGGCGAAAGCCAGAAGCTTGGCCGCCGCATCCTGTTTGAAGGCGCGCAAGGCGTCATGCTGGATGTTGATCACGGCACTTATCCATTCGTGACCTCCTCGAACGTGGTTTCGGGCCAGGCCGCGGCAGGAACCGGGCTTGGCCCCCGCGCTGTGAGCTATGTGCTCGGCCTCGCCAAGGCCTATACGACGCGGGTCGGTACTGGCCCGTTCCCGACTGAGCTGTTCGACGAGGTCGGACAAGGTCTCGGCGAACGCGGCCACGAATTTGGCACCGTCACCGGGCGCGCACGCCGGTGTGGCTGGTTTGATGCGGTCATGGTGCGCCAGGCCTGCGCGGTTTCGGGCGTAGACGGGTTGGCCCTAACCAAGCTCGACGTCCTGGACGGGATGAAAGAGATCAAGATCTGTACGAGCTATCGACTGGGCGGCGAGGTGCTCGATTATCTGCCCGCGACGGCCGCGGCACAGGAAGCAGTTGAGCCAGTCTATGAAAGCATGCCTGGCTGGAGCGGCTCGACCCGCGGGGCGCGATCCTGGAATGACCTGCCTGCGGAAGCGGTGAAATATGTTCGCCGCCTCGAAGAGCTGGTCGGCAAGCCCTGTGCGCTGGTATCGACCTCCCCGGAACGCGAAGACGTCATCCTGATGCGCGATCCGTTCGAGCAGCGCTAAAGCAGCCGCAGCACGTATTCGCAGACACCTGCCTGCGCGGGGTTTTTCGGTCTCATAATGAAAGCGGGAACTTAGAAAACCGGCATCTGGCCTGTGGCGGCCCAGGGCATGCCGACGGCGAGGATGACGCTGATGATCAGGCCGATCAGAGCGCGGCCCGCATCGGATCCGGCATCCATCATCGCCTCGCCGCGTTCCCGTAGCGCCGTGACGAAAGAGATCGCCATCTCGCGGCCCGCCAACAGGCCCAGGAAGACCCAGGTCGTGCTCATCGGGACGTCGTTCAGTTCCTTGAAATAGTACAGCACGATCGCGTAGATCAAGTCGACAATCGTGGCCGCGCGGATATCCGTCGTATGGGTCTTGGACAGAACGATTTTCTGGATCTCACCGCCGCGGGTCTTGAAAATATAAGCCATCATGGCGGCCATCAGCATGGCGCCGCCAATGATGATTTCTGGTTTGAACACCATCATCTCGACGCTGCCATCCGCGGCGAAAACTGGCTCACGCGGCATGAACACAAAGATATTGGCAAAGTCTTGTAAGAGCCAGGTCCACCACAGGAAGCCGGTCGTCGCCCATTGGAATACAGTCCATAGCGGGTGCAGGCGCTCATCATCGTCGCGGGTGCGACCCACCCAGACCTCCCAGGCGCGGGAGATGAGCAGCCAGACCACGGCACCTGCGGCAAAGGCCACGACATAGCCCGTAAGCGACTTGATCAGCATCGAGCTCATCACACCCTCGGTGGCGCCGCCGCCCGACAGGGCGAAGACGGTCAGAACCAGGAAGGTTGTCGAAACCGGGATCCCGAAACGGGTGAGGAACAGGAGAACCAGCGGCGGCAGCGCGTGCCACCATTGAATGCCGCCTTCCGGATACGGGATCTTGTTGAGTTTGCCGTCTGCAATGTCGCCGCCGCCATAAAACAACTGGAAAACAAGCGCGCCAACCATGATCCCGGCGGCAAACAGCCAGAGGAGCCACCAGGGCCGATGCGAATTGGAAGCCAGAAAGGTACCGAGCGTCTGGATCGAGTCGTTCGCGATCACAGCGTAAGCGGCAAAAAAGAATCCAATGAGAGCGAAGATCTCGTAACCGGCTAATGTCATGGCTGTCTCTCAAGGTTGCCCGGCAAAACCGCGTTCAGAAGCTCGCTAGCGAATAACCTATCTCAGATCAATCGGAATACGCGGCGTATTGTAGCGAATTACAGTTGGGCACGGGCAGACGACTATTGCGCGACCCAGCCGCCATCCATACTGAGGATCGCGCCATTTATTCCATCAGCGCCCGGCGAGCAGAGGAAAGACGCAAAAGCGCCAATCTGTTCGGTGGTGACGAATTCCTTAGTCGGCTGCGCCGCGAGCAGGACATCGCGCTTCACTTCTTCTTCGGTGATGCCGCGCGCCTTGGCGGTATCGGCCACCTGCCCCTCGACAAGCGGCGTGTAGACATAACCGGGACAGATCGCATTGCAGCGCACGCCATGCTCGGCCCCTTCCAGCGCCACGACTTTGGTCAGGCCGGCAATGCCGTGCTTTGCCGCAACATAAGCCGACTTGTAGGGCGAAGCGACCAGCGCATGCGCAGAGGCGGTGTTGATAATCCGCCCCCAGCCTTTCTGCTTCATACCGGAAATGGCCATTCTTGTTGTATGGAACGCCGCTGAAAGATTGAGCGAGATGATCAGATTCCAGCGATCGACCGGGAAGTCTTCAATCGGGGAGACGTGCTGCACGCCGGCATTGTTGACGAGGATATCGGCGCCGCCAAAATCGCGGGCGACATAGCCCATCAGGCCCTCGATTGCATCCGGATCGGTCAGATTCGCGCCCGAGAATCCGACCTTCACACCGTATGTGTCGTGGAATTCAGATTTCAATGCAGCCACTTCATCATCCGTGGCGAGGCCGCTCAAAACAATGTCAGCGCCCTGTTCTGCCAGCGATTTTGCGATCCCGAGCCCAATTCCACTTGTCGAACCTGTGACCAGAGCCGTTTTTCCTGCGAGCATTTTTAAACCTTCTGCCTTGAGTGCGTGAGCGGCCTTGGTTAGAGCATTTGCGGGTGGCTTAACAGGCAAGAGTTTAAACGATGTCGGCAACGCTTGAATCTTTTCGCCAGGGCTTCCCTGATTTTCTCCTGATGACGGGGACCGCAGGGATCCTTCTGGTACTCGCAAGCACGGTGTATATCTTGCTCACGCCCTGGAAAGAACTCGCACTGGTGCGCGGGGGGAATGGCGCGGCGGGGCTCGCCCTGTCCGGAGCGATTGCTGGCCTGGCCATCCCGATTGCATCTTGTCTCGCCTCCAGCCTGACCCTCATGGACCTTCTCGTCTGGGGCGTCGTTGCGTTGCTGCTCCAATTGCTGACTTACCGCATTATTGACATGCTTCTGCGCGATATCCCGACGCGGATTCAGAATGATGAGGCAGGTGCCGCAATTGTTTTGATCGCGGCGAAGCTGGCCGCAGCGATGATTCTCGCGGCTGGTTTATGGGACCCGAATATCGGGCGCGTATAGGAAGGACGACAGCAGGTGCTCAGGTGGATACCCGATTGGATACTTTACGCCCTCGCACTCGGTGTTGTTCTATGGGCCGTTTTCTCAGGCGGTTCTGATGATGCCCCGCCACCGCCGCCTGAAGCGATCCAGCAGGAAGGCGCCATGCTGCCGCCTCCATCGGCCTTCGACGAGCGCGTCCTTGTGCAGGTCACCGCACCCAAGAGCGGGATCGGTACGGCCTTTGCCGTGAACGGGCAGGGCCAATGGCTGACAGCGCGCCATGTGGTCGAAGGCTGCAATGAAGTCTCGTTGCTGGTTGCACCCGGTCAGTATGCTCCTGCCCGCAGCGTCATCGTGTCGGAAAAGTCTGACCTCGCCCTGATCGAAACCGAGACCAGCCCCAATCCAGCGCCGCTGGATACGGAGAATGATCTTCGCATCGGCGCTTACGGCTTCCATGTCGGCTATCCGCAAGGACGCCCCGGCGAAGCCGCATCGCGGCTGATGGCCCGCTCAAATCTGATTTCGCGCGGCCAGCGCTCAAACAGCGAGTCCGTGCTCGCCTGGGCGGAAACAGGTCGCACGCGCGGACTGTTGGGATCACTCGGAGGACTCAGCGGCGGCCCGGTCTATGATCAGGCAGGCAATGTACGCGGGGTCATCGTTGCCGAAAGCGCCCGCCGTGGCCGGATCTATACCGCGGCCCCTGAAACAGTCGCCAGTTTTGTGAAGGCAACCGGGATCGAAACAATCGGTCAGGCCCCGCGCAATTTCTCAAAAGAGACCTATGGCCGCGAAGCGGATCATGCGCGTCGCAATCTGCAAGTCGTCAAAGTCGCCTGCAGCGTGGAAGAATAGCGCCAGATGTTTGCCGACCGCCTGATCGCTGCCACGCGCGCGCACGGCCCGCTCTGCGTCGGGATAGACCCGCATGCCGGGCGCATCCCGAATCTGTTTGGCGGCGATACGCCAGAAGGCGTGGAGCGCTGGGGCGTCGCGCTTGTCGAAGCCGTTGCCGGACGAACAGGCATTATCAAGCCCCAGGCCGGTTTGTTCGAACGCCATGGCTGGCAAGGCATGCGCGCCCTCGCGAATATTTGCGCCGCAGCGAAGGATCACGGCCTGATTGTGCTGATGGATGCCAAGCGCGGCGATATCGGCTCGACCGCGGAAGGTTATGCCCAGGCTTACCTCGCCGCTGACGCGCCATTTGCCTGCGACGCGCTCACCGTCAATCCGTATATGGGGCTCGATACGCTGGAACCGCACGTGCGCACCGCCGAACAATCCGGCAAAGGCGTTATCGTCCTCGCGCGTACCAGTAATCCAGGCAGCGCTGACTATCAGGCAAGAGATCTTGAAGGCGCCCCGCTATTTGCCCGCGTGGTTGAGAGCCTCGCCCCGATGATTGATCGCCTCAAAGGCGAGAGCGGCTGGTCAGGCCTGATGCTGGTTACCGGCGCAACCGGACCAGAAGAAGCCCGGCAATTGCGCGGGCTGGCGCCTGATGCCCTGTTCCTGGTCCCGGGCTATGGCGCACAGGGGGCCGGGGCCGCCGAAGCGATGGCAGGCTTTGTACCAGCGCGGAACGGCGGCAACCGGCTGGAAGGCGGCTGCGTGAACGCCTCACGCTCTGTCACCTTCCCGGCGGGCACAGAAACAGCGACCAGCCTGGAAGCTTGGCGCGATCTTGTCATTCAGGCCATCGATCGGGCTCAGGCCGACCTCAATAAGGTCGCCCCGACCGACTAACCTCGAACAAGCGCGGTCAGGTCTTCCGGTTCGCCAATCACGGCGACATGGTCGCCCGGTTGCAGCACCTCTTTCGGTGCCGCGATGATAATATCCCCGTCCCGCTCGATAATCGCGATCAGGCAGCTGCCAGGGAGATCGATCTCGCTGAGCGGCTGGCCGACATAGTCGCGCAGATTCCCGAGATCAGAGATCGGCGCATGCAGGAAATGATCATCCCGCATCAGAATCTCGTTCATGTCCTTGTCGGTTCTGGCCGCCAGCCAGCGACGCTCGAAATCAAACGATTGGACGACCTCTGCGAGGTGTCCTGCCAGGCGCAGATCCAGCCCCGCCGGGCGCCGCGGGCAGATCAACATCATGATCGTGTGGACTTCTTTTGCCTCTTCCATATCCATGGCAGCATTGGCCGAGAAGCGGAACACGACCAGTTCCGGACTCTCGAGGTCTTCATGGCTGCGATAGGCCAGCAAAACCCGCTCGCTGAGCGGATGCAGCGTCGCGCTGCCCGTGTTGAAGACGCGGTCCATCACCTCTTCATCGATGTCAAATGCGCTGTGGCCAATGTTCTTGGCTTCGTCGACCAGCATTTCGCGCGTATAGATCCCGTGCGAATATGTGTGCACGACGCAGCGCGCGATCAGCGCTTCATAGGTCAGGTTCTGCTTTTGGGTGCGGTCATGAATGATTGTCATCAGCTCGCGCTCGAGCCCCTCATAGCGCATCTGCCCCAGCCGCTCATGCACATGATAAATCGCGCCGCGCCGAACCAGCTGCCCAGAGGCGTAGAACTGGAACCAGAGCGCGCAGGCAATGGTCAGCATGCCTGTGAAACCAATCGCCAGAATGCCCATTTCGACGATCAGCCAGAAGGAAACCAGGATTCCGAGGACTGGCAGCCAGGGATAGAATGGCAGACGATAGCCCGGCTGGTAAGTCGCGATCCGGCTTTCGCGCATGACGATCACGGCCACGCTGACCAGACCGAACAGGAAGAGCTGGAACGCACTGGCCAGCTTGGCCACGGCTTCAACGTCAAAAAGCAGCAAGACAGCGACCATGCTGAGCGTCGTGACCGCGATCGAGAAGACCGGTGTTCCAAATCGTCCGATCGTTGCGAAGCGGTCGGGAAGCAGCTTGTCCTTCGCCATTGCGTAAGGGTAGCGGCTTGCCGACATGATCCCCGCATTACCGGTTGAGGCGAACGCAGCAATCGCCGACACGACAATCAGGATCACGCCAAGATCAAATGGCCAGTCGCCGACAAATTGACGGCCAGCATCCGCAACCGGCGTCAGGCTTCCATAGAGGTCCTCAACCGGGAGAATGGCGATGATCACGATCAAGCCGAACGTATAGATCGCCGTCGCTGTGAGTAGCGAAAGCACCATGCCGAGAGGGATGTTTCGGTCAGGACTCTGCACTTCTTCGGCAACACTCGCGACCTTGGTGAGGCCCGCATAGGAGACGAAGACCAAGCCGATAGTGGCAACAAATCCGACGGTTCCGGAGGTGAAGAAGGGTTGTGTTTCCTTGTTCGGGCGCAGTCCGTCCGCGACGCCTGTATGTGTCACCCCGAGAATGACAAAGGCGGCCAGGATCACGACGAGCGTCGACACGAGCAGGCGCTGAAGAAAGGTCGTCTCTTTCGCGCCAAATGCATTGATGAAGCCGAACACGATTGTGAGAATGACCGCGAGAACGAGGATCGGCACATCGAGATAAAGGCTGAGATAAGCGCCCATTCCGACCAGCGCAAATGCGCTTTTGAACACCACGGCAACCCACGACCCGAGCCCGCCAATGGTTCCGAATAGCGGCCCCAGCGCGCGGTCGAGAAAATAGTAGGTGCCGCCTGCTTTTGGCATCGCGGTCGACAATTCTGCCATGCACAGCATCGCCGGCACAATCAGAAACCCCGCCAGCAGATACGCGAGATAGACGGAGTCACCGGTATAGCTCGCCGCAATCCCCGGAAGCAGAAAGAAACCGGAGCTGAACATGGCCCCGGTCGAAACAGCATAGACATCAAACAGCGTGAGATTTTTCTTCAGCTTGTTCTCGTTCGCCATTCCAGTACCCCGCGTCCTGTTGAATTCAGCGGTGATATAAGGCGCAGCGACCACGGCACCACTTTTTTATGAGCTTTGCCGAGAATTTAGGGCCTTCACCCTAACTTTCCCCAACGTGCAGCCTCGACACGATTAGCAATTTGCCTAGTCTGGGCATCTCAACAGCGCGACAGACGCTGACTGGAAGTGAGGAAACGAGGAAAGCGCACATGAAACCGCTTCAAATGGCGGCCCTGGCGGCCGTATCTGTGTTTGCACTATCGGCCTGTTCAGGCGGGCAGGATGCAGAAACCCCGGAAAATGAAACCCAGGCGGCGGTCTTCGCCGATATTACCGATGACCGGCTCGATAATGCGGCGGCAACCCCGCAGGAATGGCTGGGCTATGGTTTCGACCGGGAAGAAACGCGCCACTCGCCGCTCACGGGAATTACGGCTGAAAATGTCGCCGACCTCGGAGTCGCCTGGACTTATGATCTCGCCACTAATCGCGGGGTTGAGTCGACGCCAATCGTGGTCGACGGCACGATGTATGTCACCTCGGCCTGGTCCATCGTCTATGCGCTCGACGCCAAGACCGGCGAGGAACTTTGGGTCTATGACCCGGATGTCGATCGCGCCGTGGGCGTCAATGCCTGCTGTGATGTCGTAAACCGGGGTGTCGCGGTCTATGATGGGAAACTGTATCTCGGCGTGATTGATGGCCGTGTCGAGGCGCTGGATGCCAGGACCGGCGATCTCGTATGGTCGACCGTTACCGTCGATCAATCAAAGCCCTACACGATCACGGGCGCGCCGCGCGTTGTTGACGGCAAGGTCCTGATCGGAAATGGCGGCGCCGAGCTCGGCGTGCGCGGTTATCTGAACGCGCTCGATGCCGATACCGGTGAGTTGATCTGGCGCTTCTATACAGTTCCAAACGCGAACAAACAGCCTGACGGTGCGGCGTCCGACAGCGCCTTTGAGCAAGTTGGAAACGTTACCTGGGGCGACACGGGCGCCTGGAAAACCGATGGCGGCGGCGGCACCGTCTGGGACTCGATCATCTATGATGAAGTGAATGACAGCGTCATTTTCGGCGTCGGCAATGGTTCTCCCTGGAATCAGCGCATGCGCGACCCGTCTGGCCTCGACAATCTGTTCCTGTCTTCCATCGTCGCCGTCGATGCTGATACCGGCGAATATAAATGGCACTTCCAGACCACGCCGGGCGACAATTGGGACTATACCGCCACACAGACACTGATCATCGCTACTCTCCCGCTGGGCGAGGATGGCGCGGATCGACGGGTGGTGATGCAGGCACCCAAGAACGGCTTCTTCTACGTTGTTGACGCTGAAACAGGCGCGTTCATCCAGGGAAATAACTACGTGCCCATGAACTGGGCAACGGGTCTGACCGATGAGGGCCGGCCAATTGAAGTTCCCGAAGCGCGCTACGCGGATATTCCCTATCTGCAGACGCCTGGCCCACTTGGCGGCCACAACTGGCACCCGATGGCATTCAATCCGGATGTCGGCCTTGCTTACATTCCAGCTCAGGAAATCCCGCAAGCTTATGGTAATGATCCACGCTTCCAGGAAGATTCGACAAAGTGGAATACCGGAGCTGATTTTGCAGCGGGTGTCCCACAGCTCATCCCGAGCGAGGTGTTCAAATTCCTGCGTTCTGGCTTGAAAGGTCGCCTGATCGCCTGGGATCCGGTTGCCAATGAAGCGCGCTGGACCGTAGAGCATGAAGGCCCCTGGAATGGCGGCGTTCTGTCGACGGCAGGCGGCGTGATCTTCCAGGGCAAACTGAACGGCGAGTTCGTTGCTTATGATGCAGGTACGGGCGAGCGGCTTTGGGCTCAGGATGTGAAGTCGGGCGCCGCATCGGGGCCTGGAACCTTTGAAATCGATGGTGAGCAATATGTGACGATTACGACGGGCTGGGGTTCAGCCTATTTGCTTTCGGCTGGCGCCGTCGCTGCACCGCAACCGGTTCAGCCTACTGTCGGCAAGGTCGTTACCTTCAAACTCGGCGCGACAGGCACAATCGCGGATGTCGATATTCCGATGGTCGAGACCACGCCCAAGGCAGACGAGTTCGGTACGGAAGCCCAACTCGCCAACGGTCTCGTCCAATACGCGCGCAATTGCACCGTCTGTCACGGGCCGTTTGCGGTCAGTTCCGGCGTGCTGCCAGACCTGCGCTGGTCAACCTACACGTCCAGTCCGGAAGCCTGGAAAGGTGTCCTGGTCGACGGCAACCTGCAATCGCTCGGCATGGTGTCGTTCGCAGACGTCCTGTCGGAGGAAGATGTTGAGGACATCCGCGCCTATGTCATTCAACAGGCGCATAATACGGACGGCATTGACGATGCCATCGCCAGCGAAGGCGGCACGCCTTAAGCTGACAACCCTCAAACCGGGAGCAATCCAAGCTCCTTCTGTTTTTTCTTGGACAAGCCATCGGCAACCAGCCGGTGGCTTGTTTCAATATAGGCCTTGAGATCGCGATCCTTGAGGCCGGGGTCAGCATAGTGCTGGATCCATTTCATCCCGCGCGAGGCCAGATATGGGGCAGGGCGCAGGCCTGGCTGTTCCTGCAGGATCTCAAACGATAAAGGTGTCACCTTGAACGTGACGGCGAAGAAGTCTTCATCGCCCCAACCGGCAATCGCAAACACTTTGCCGCCGACTTTCCAGACATGACTGCCACCCCATTGCACCACGCGGCTTGTCGCCGTCAGGGATGCACAAAAATCATTATACGCGTCGAGGGTCATAAAAAGACCATGACAAGGAATAGACTCCACTTCAATCATCGTCAGATCCACGTTACGGTAACTTAAGGCCAGTGAGGGGCTGCTCATGCACATCATCGTCGCGCTGCTTGGAATACTTGGCTTTATCGCTGTCTGGTACTGGCGGCTGAAAATGCTGCGCGATGTCGCCCGTGATGGGCGCAAGGTTGCAGAGACTGTGGCCAACCTGCCCCGCAAGATGCGCTTCCGGCATCAATCCGGCAAAGGCGGCCTCTCTGTGGTTGAAGACCCGCGTGAAGCGGCGACGATCCTGATGCTGGAAATCGCGCAGGCGCGCGGGACACTAACCGAGAAGCAGGAAGCCGCCATTCGCGGCGAAGTCATGCACCATTTCGAGTTTCCGGAGGCCGACGCCAACGCTTTGATCTCGCAAGCGGGCTGGCTGTCCCGCAATGCCGGGGCCAGTCATGTTGTCATGTCCCGGATGACCGACTTTGTGCGCAATAGTCCGGGCATGACCAATAAGGAGCTGGTCGATCTGGACGGCATGCTGGTCACGGTCTCCGAGGCCGAGGGCGATCCTACGCCGAGTCAGCTCGATCTGCTGATGATCTACCGCGACAAGACCGGCCTGCGCGTCTGACTTTGCGCGGCCAGCAATCAGTCTAGGTCTGTCTCTACCAGGAGACAGCACATGCAGGCAGTCATTATCGGAGCAACTGGCGGCATCGGGCGCGCTTTGACAGACGCGCTTGCACAGCGGAGCGATGTCACGCGCGTGCATGCGCTCAGCCGTTCGGGCGCGGCGCTTTCGCACCCCAAGGTGGAGCCTGGCCGCGTGGACGTACTCGATGAGGAGAGCCTTGCATCAGCAGCGTCTCGCGTGTCTGAGGCCGGTGCTCCTGAGCTGGTCATCATTGCCAGCGGGATCTTGTCCGATGGGTCAGACCTGCAGCCGGAAAAGTCCTATCGTCACCAAAGCCGCGCCGCGTTTGAGCGCGTCTTCGCCATCAACACGATCGGACCCGCGCTCGCGGCAAAACATTTCCTGCCCATCATGCCGCGCCAGGGCAGGGCGGTCTTTGCTGCACTATCGGCAAGAGTCGGTTCCATATCCGACAACCGTCTCGGCGGCTGGCATGCCTATCGCGCCTCCAAGGCGGCACTGAATATGCTGATCCGTAATTATGCAATCGAACGGGCGCGGCGAAATCCGGATTTTATCAGCGTGAGTCTGCATCCGGGCACCGTCGATACGGGCCTGTCCGCGCCGTTTCAGGGCAATGTTCCCGCTGCGCAATTGTTTACTCCGCAGCGGTCTGCCGCGCATCTTCTGGATGTGATCGACACCCTCACCCCTGAAAACAGCGGCAAGGCGTTTGACTGGGCTGGGAAGGAGATTCCGGCTTAAGCGCCGCCAAGATTGGCGAGCACGTCATTGGCGTCATACGTGTCGGCATTTTCAGGCTTCTGGCCGCTGCCCGTGATGATTTCCATCACATGCTCGACCGGACCGGAAGACCCGCCCAGAGGCAGGGAAATTCCGACACCCATGCCGACGCTCGTACGGCCCCCGGAGCTGGATCCACCGCCGATGGAGACCGAAGAGCCACCGCCTGCCAGTTCTCCTGTGTCGGAATAGGCATTTACGACCAGGAACCATTCATCACCATTTTCCAGCGTCACTTCTGCGGCGCGGCGCAGCGCGCGGCTGCGGGCCACGTCCATGGAATTGTCCCGATAGGCCACGCGGAAGCGATTATTTTCAATTGGCTGGACGGAATAGCCTTTGGCGCTGTCCGAGGTCGCCGGACCATAAGGCGCGCTGGTCGCGCACGCGCCAAGGAGCGCCAGCGCCGAAACTGCAATCCATTTAGTCATAGTCGTAATCCTTATAGTGTGAATGGCGCTCTTTGCGTTCGCCATCATAGGCCCGGTTTCGTTCCCAGCAACCGCAATCCGAGCCCCATGTGAAGGCCTCACCCATGCCATTCACGCGCAAATGGGATGACGCAAACGATCCGTCGGAGGTATTGCCATACATGTCCGCATAGCCGTCACCGTCGCTGTCGCAGGTGTAAAAACTGCCGGTGTGAGAGCATGCAAATGGACCGACATACTGGCCGTAGGAATAGGCAGAAGGCCAGCCTGAATAGGCTGAAAACCCCGATGGCGCATAGTATGCGCCGGAATATGGCGCGGCGTATGGGGCGTACATGCTTGTCTCATAGGAAGCTTCCGCCAGACCTTGCGCCAATCCGGCAGAAATCGCCTCAAGTTCGGCCGTCGTGCATGCTGCAGCCAGCAGACTTGCGCCGCCCAGCGCGCCCAGACGTGTCAAATTCTTCATGATGCCCTCCCGCAGTTTTCGTCACCAAACGTTACCCGACCCAACATGAACGTGGGCCAACACATTACACGAAGTTCATTCAGATAGCGCGCTCTAGACAAAATCCCAGGACGGGGGACGAGTGTGGTGATCCGCAGTCACCAAGCTTCGTTGGCGTCCACCGCGATGATCGAGTCACCCGTTTGGGCCTTGTCGATCCTCGCGCAGGTGCCGTGTTTCACGTGCACATTGAGCGGGCGGCGTTTTAACAAAGGGGAACGTCGTCCGTTCATTTTTCCGCACTTGGATCAATGTGGCGACGCCCGAAATCAGCTTCGGCGGTGTCGAGTCCCGCATCGATGATTGCTTCGCGAATACCGCGGGCGCGCGTGAACTCCTTCATGAGCGTCTCACCATCGCCCCACCGGATCGCCCGCTGGAGTGCCGCAAGATCTTCACTGAAACGGCCCAGGGTTTCGAGGACGGCGTCCTTATTGTTGAGGAACACGTCGCGCCACATGATCGGATCGGACGCCGCGATGCGGGTAAAATCCCGAAATCCGCCGGCTGAATATTTCACGACTTCGCCCTGCTCGACGCTTTCCATGTCATAGGCCGTCGAGACGATATTGTAGGCAATCAGGTGGGGCAAATGCGAGGTGATGGCCAGGACCCGGTCGTGGCGCTCTGGATCCATCGTATCCACGCGCGCGCCGAGCTGCTGCCAGAACGCCGTCAGGCGTCTGACGGCATCGTCATAAGCCTCGTCGCCTTGCTTCAGGGGCGTCAGAATATGCCATGATCCCTGAAACAGGCTGGCAAATCCCGCTTCAGGACCGGATTTCTCTGTCCCGGCAATCGGGTGACCGGGGACAAGATGCACCCCTTCGGGACAATGCGCGGCCATATCGCGCGCAGCTGTGACTTTGACCGAGCCGACATCGGTGAGGATCGCACCGGGCGCTAGCGCGTCCCGGATCAGTTCCGTGACCTCCCCGAACACCCCGACAGGCGTGCACAGGATCACGCAATCGGCGTCGCGCACAGCCTCTGCCGCGGTGTCTTTGACATCAGCGCCCAGGACACGCGCCGCCCGCACGCGGACATCCGAAGAATTATCCCAAACCGCGACGCGCTCGGCCCCGCCAAAGGCCTTCACCGCGTGCGCGATGGACGAGCCGAGCAGGCCAATGCCAAGGATGGCAAGCTTGTCGAAACGCGTGTCAGACATCAGCTCTTCGCAAACGCCTCTATCGCGGCGATCAGATCGTCATTCTGCTCGGCCGTGCCAATCGATGCGCGCAGACAGGTCGGCAGGCCGTACACATTCACATTGCGGATGACGACGCCGCGGCCGCGCAGGAAGGCATCCGCCTCGCTGCTCGTTCGCCCTGCAGATTCAGGAAACTCGATCAGGATGAAGTTACCGACGCTCGGATAGGTCTTGAAGCCCGCCTTCTCAACCGCATCGCGGACGCGGATGAGCTCGGCGGCATTGTGTTCCGCGGATTTTGCCTGAAACGCATCATCATTGAGCGCTGCAATCCCGGCGGCCTGGGCGACCGCGCTGACATTGAACGGCCCACGCGTCCGGTGCAGCGCGTCAATCACGCTTTCAGGTCCATAGGCCCAACCGAGCCGCAAGGCCGCGAGGCCATGGATCTTGGAAAAGGTTCGCGTGACCAGCACATTCGAGCGCTCGCCCGCCAGCTCCATCCCGGCGCTGTAATCATTATTGCGAACATATTCGGCATAGGCCCCGTCCAGCACCAGCAGGACATTCTCGGGCAATCCCTCATGCAGCCGCTTGACCTCGGAATAGGGGATATAGCTACCGGTCGGATTATTCGGATTGGCCAGGAAGACGATTTTCGTGCGCTCATCTACCTGGTCGAGCATCGCATCGACATCCGTCGTCAGGTCCTTTTCCGGCGCGCTGCGCGTCTCGGCCCCGGCTTGCTGCGCCACCAGGCGGTAGACCAGAAAGCCATGCTGGCTCTGGACGATATTATCGCCGGGTCTCAGATAGGCGCGGCCCAGCAGCTGGAAGATCTCGTCCGAGCCCGCGCCGCAGACGATACGATCCGCATCTATGCCGTACTTGGCCCCGATAGTGCCCCGTAGCGCTGCAGCAGACCCATCCGGATAGAGCTGCATATGTTTCGCGGCTTCAACCACCGCCGCCTGCGCCGCCGGGCTGCACCCGAGCGGGTTCTCATTCGACGACAGTTTGTGCGCGTCGACCAGTTTCTCACCGCCTTTGTAAGGGGTGATTTCAAGGATGTTCGGCAGTGGCTGCGGCCCAGTCATTCGGGTCTCCATGGTTGCGCGAGATGACGTGCCGCCAATGGCGACGAAAATCAAGAGCCTGTGGGTTTTACCTGG
Source organism: Henriciella sp. (assembly GCA_041984335.1). Classification (GTDB taxonomy): domain Bacteria; phylum Pseudomonadota; class Alphaproteobacteria; order Caulobacterales; family Hyphomonadaceae; genus Henriciella. The sequence continues at coordinate 637,223 of JBHIYI010000002.1, forward strand.
CTGCTGGTGCGGCAACGCCTGGAGCAGTACTTTACCTGCTCCCAGTCGCGCTCCCACTTCTTTCGCCACACGAAAGGCCGCTGACAGACGGGACAGACCTTCTCCGGGAGGTTTGGCTTTCGGTGCGCCATGGGACCCTCAAATCGCTTTGGCGAGCGCGACGGCACTGAGATACGCTGCTTCGACTTTGCTGCCGAGGCACCAGTCCCCACAGGCCGCGATCTGCAGTTTGCGATCGATCAGGAACGGATCTCCAAGCGGGGCAGCGGTGGCAGCATAGCGCCAGCGGTGCAGCGCTTTGTGTGGGGCAGCGGCAAGGTCGGCCTCCACGAGGTTCGAAGCCGCCTGTATCATCGTGGCGCGGACCGAGTCAGGGTCGTCCTGCAAATGCTGCTTTGCCCATGCATTACTTGATTGAACGAGCAGTGAAAACGCGTTGGCTCGACCCGGCTTTGCTGAGTTTACGGCGATCCAGCCAATGGGGGGCTCGCCAGATTTCAAGGCGGACCAGCCCAGATCCACCGGCGCATCGAATCCCAGCATAAGGGCGAAGCAGCCCTGCATTGTCACCGCAGCGAGCCGCTCGATACCATCAAACGTCTCGGGGAACAGAACTTCCGTCTGCGGCGCTGGCGCGGTGGAAATGACCCAGTCGAATGGGCCTTGAGTGCTCCCACCTGCATCTTTCAGGTGCCAACCCTCCGCGCCGCGGTCGAGCGCCTCAATTCTGCAACCCGCGCGAACATCCAGGCCTGCTGCCAGAGACTTGCAAATCCCATTCATACCGGGTGCGGCAGTGAATTTTGGCTTTTCCGAAACTCTGGCGCCGTGCACGAGACGAATGTCATCTGGCCAGGACGCAACCGTGCCAGCCTGCAGGAACGGCTCCAGAAAAGCCTGGAAAGGATCGGTCTCGGCAGTGAAGTATTGCGCGCCGTGATCAAACGCATATGGCGCTGCCCGGCGTGTCGACATCCGCCCACCCGGACCGCGCGCTTTCTCAAACACGGTGACCTTGTGAGACGCGGACAATTGATCCGCCAGCGTCAGACCGGCCAGCCCAGCTCCGATGATTGCGATGTTCATAGGCACCCTCTACGCGCTGCGAGACTGACATATGCCAAATCTCACATCGGCAAAGAGCGTTTTCAGCTAGCTGCCAATGGCCTGCTCGTTGCGTTCGCCGGTGCGGATGCGGACAATCGTCTCCAGATCCGCGACGAAAACCTTGCCGTCACCAATTGTGCCAGTATTTGCGGCGGCGGTGATCGCCTCCACGACGCGGTCGACTTCGGCGCCGCTACAGGCCACTTCGACTTTCACCTTGGGCAGCAATCGAACTTCATATTCAGCACCGCGATAGACTTCGGTCTTGCCTTGCTGGCGGCCATAGCCCCGGACTTCAGATACGGTCAGGCCAGAAACATCTGCCTCACCCAACGCATCGATGACAGCGTCAAGTCGGCTGGGTTTGAAGATTGCGGTTACGAGTTTCATGTTTCCCCGGCTCCAGTAATTTCGTTGCTTCTACGCCTATCGGCTCTGTCTAATACGTCAATCGCTGTGTTTTCAACAGGCTGCGTGGCTTGTCGTCCTGCCAGTTTTCTAGGCATGACCGGCTTGGGATTGCTCGCCTTTACAGCTTTCGTGACTGGTGCTGCCGCGCTGCCACCCGGTTTGGAGTAAAGTCGCTTCACAGCCTCAACCAGCACCACTCCGCCCAGACCCGGCAAGACCAGCTCTCCAGCGCGTTCCCAGGATTTGGACGCGCCCGTGATCAATCGCCAATCGAGCGGGGGCATATGCACCGCTGTCGTGCTGGCTGTGACCTGAAACAGGCTGTCATTCAGGAACCGGACGAGTTGCCGGCGCGTCCACGGACGACCATGCCCGAACGGCTTGTTATCGGCGAGCGACCACATGCTGCGCCGATTGGTCACGGCCACAACGATGCGCCCTTCCGGTGCCAGAACCCGCCAGGCTTCACGCAGGAGCTGGCGCGGGCTGTCAGCCTCCTCCAGCGCATGAAGCAGGAAGACGCGATCGAACAGGCCTTCCGGGAAGGGCAGGCGGTGTTCAGGCACGCTGCACAGGATCTGTCCTTTTTCTGAGCTGTGCCGCACCGGGCCGATCTCTTCCGGCACGGCCCCGACGCAGGTCGCCGCATCGCTCTGCCAGATCGAAAGAAGCGGTCCCGGATAGCCAATGCCCAGGACTCGCAGTCCATCACATGGGCCCCAAAGGTCGAGCATGCGCGCACCCATCAGGCGCGCGGCGGATCCGCCCAATCGCGATTGATAAAAGGCCTCGAGGGTTGCCGCGGGCTGGCGCATATGGCTCTAGTCTTTCAATTCAAAATCCACTGTGGAGAGATGGGATCATGCTGACCATACATCAATTCCCCTGCCTGAATGATAATTATGGCTATCTGGCTCATGATCCAGCCTCGGGCGAAACCGCTGCGATTGATACACCTGACGCGGACAAGTATCTCGACGAAGCCACAGCCAAGGGCTGGACCATCACCGCCATCTGGAACACGCACTGGCATCCGGACCATGCCGGCGGGAACCTGAAGATCAAGGACGCGACCGGTTGCACCATTATTGGCCCCAAAGGCGAGGCCGGGAAAATTCCGGGCATCGATCACGCTGTGGGCGGCGGCGATACCGTCACCCTGGGCGAGCTGCAAGCCGACGTGATTGATGTGCCAGGTCATACGCTGGGCCACATCGCCTTTCACCTGGCCGCCGCCAAAACCGCCTTCGTGGGCGATGCTGTCTTTGCCCTCGGATGCGGCCGCGTTTTTGAAGGCGATATGGAAATGATGTGGGCCTCCATGCAGGCCATCAAGGCGCTCCCGCCTGAGACGAAACTGTATTGCGCGCATGAGTATACGCAGGCCAATGCCCGCTTCGCTGAAACCATAGAAACAGATAATGCCGCGCTGAAAGCCTATATCGCTGAGATTGATGCCAAGCGCGCCCGCGGCGAACGCACGGTGCCAATGGAGCTGGCCCGCGAGCTGGATACCAACCCGTTCCTGCGCGCCGATATTCCGGCATTGCAGACCGCGATGGGCCATCCTGGCGACGCCGCTGCGACATTCGGTGAGATTCGCGGGCGCAAGGACCGGTTCTAGATGCCTGCCCTTTCCGGCGGCCTCGGCGCGAACGAGATCATTCGCCTGCTGGACATGCAGCCGCACCCGGAGGGCGGGCACTATGCCGAGACCTTCCGCGCGGATAGCGCGGGCAGGGCGACCTCAACGGCCATTTACTACCTGCTGCAAGCCGATCAGGTTTCGGCCTGGCACCGGGTCGACGCGGATGAGCACTGGCTGTGGCATGCAGGCGGGCCTCTGGCGCTGACTGTGTCACCTCCGGATGGGAAGGGCGCGCAGGCGCACACGCTGGGGCCCGACTTGCGGTCCGGCCAGCGTCCGCAGGCTACGATCCCGACCGAACACTGGCAAACCGCCGAGAGCCTCGGGGCGTGGACGCTTGTTTCCTGCATTGTCGCGCCGGGGTTCGAATTTTCAGGCTTTGAGCTCGCCGCGCCGGATTGGCGGCCGGAGGTTTGATGGCCGGGTCGCGGTCCTTTTCCTGGCTTCCAAATGCCCTGACCCTGGCCCGCTGCGGTCTCGCAATCTGGGTCGGGTGGCTGATTTTTACGACGCCGGCCAACTCGATATGGCCCTTCTTCGCCTTTGTCGGGGTCGCGCTCACCGATTTCCTGGATGGGTATGCCGCGCGCCGCCTGAATGCGGTTTCAGCGCTGGGGGCTTTCCTCGATCCCGTAGCGGACAAGCTGCTGGTGGGAATTAGTCTCGCCACGCTGACGCTCACACGTGACGGCTTGCTGGCGCTCGCAATCCCGACGCTTGTCATTATCCTGCGCGATATTGCTGCGACGGCCCTGCGCCTGATTCCAGGTGTCGAGATGCCGGTCTCGCGGCTCGCCAAGTGGAAGACAGCGATTGAGATGCTTGGGATAGGCGCGCTCTTGCTGGCGAGCGGCCTCGACTTGCCTGGACTGTGGGTTGCAGGCCTCGCGCTCATCTGGGTCGCCGCAGCGCTCGCCGTGTATACGCTCGGCCTCTATCTCGGCACCATGATCGCAAACCAAAACGACCGCGCTAACACGTAGCGCGGTCGTCTCGTTCCGGGCCAGCGCGCCATTTAAGGGGGAGGAATTACCGCGCTGGTTGCCTGCTTTTGCACGCCGGAAAAGGGGACACCCGGCATGGCTTTCTATTTGGCACATCAGGCTTTAACGCCCGTTTAATTTTCCCGCCTAAATTGCGCCACGCAGCCATCCCATTCGCGCCTGGATTGCCTGCCAGACAGGCATCATGAAACGGATTTGGCATCGCTATGGACTTCACCTGCTTCTCCTGGCGGCGATCATCTTCATGACGATGCCAGCGCTGTTCGCCTTTGCTGAGGGCTGATCACCACATCAAGGACCGCGCTTCGCCCCGGATAAATTCTCGCAGACGACGATGCGTGCCAGGTGTGACGTCTTCCGGCGGCTGGCTCGGATCGCACCAGAGAATTTCGGAGATTTCTCTCCCGACAGGGTCGCCAAACGGCACCCAGTCCTGGCTCCGGATCCGGTAGAGCAAGACATGATCATTCCGGAAAACGCGGTGATTGGAAAATACACCCAGCAATTCAGGATGGCCCGTAACTTTCACGCCGCCCTCTTCTTCGAGCTCCCGGCGTAGCGAGAATTCTGTCGTCTCCCCGCGCTCAACCCCGCCGCCAGGCAGGTACAATCCGCGCGTATAGGTGTGGCGCACCAGCAGCACCTCGCCCTGTGAATTTTCAACAATTGCTCTCACGCCCAGCGTCATCGGCCGGGACAGGCGAAACCAGATCCGAAACAGCTGCGATCTCAAGTCAAACAAGATGCGACACCACGTTTTCAGTTTCAGGGCTCGCCAAATCGATAAAGACAGTCTAACAGGACGCAAGTTTAATTGAGGGCTGTCGCCATGATCCACGCATCTATCTGGGCCATTCTGGCTACTGTAGCTGTTTTTGGAATTCTCAATCTGATCGATTTCCGTCGATTCGACTAAGCGGAATATCCTCGCCGATATAGGGGGATTTCAGTGTCAAAACGCGTATCCGAAGGACCGAAGCGCGCACTTGTGACGGGCGCCGGCGCGCGTTTAGGCAAAGCTATGGCCGAAGCCCTCGGAGAAGACGGCTGGGCTGTGGCCGTGCACTATCGCGGCTCGCGGGCGGGCGCTGAGGCCACCGCGGAGACGATCAGAGCATCTGGCGGCCGCGCCGAATTGGTCCAGGCTGACCTTTCCGACGAGGAGCAGACAGCAACCCTGGAACGCGCCGCGCACGAAGCCCTTGGCGGACCGCTGACACTTTTGGTCAATTCCGCCTCCACATTCGAAGACGATTCCGCGCTGGAACATTCGCCCAAGAACTGGGATTTCCATATGGGCCCGAACCTGCGCGCGCCGATCCTGCTCGCGCAGCATTTCGCGCGCGCCCTGCCCGAGGACGAGGCCGGGCTGATCGTCAACATGATCGATATGCGCGTCCTCAAGCTCAATCCGCTATTTTTCACTTACACGCTGTCCAAGTCCGCCCTCTGGACCGCGACGCGAACACTGGCCCAGTCCTTTGCGCCAAATATCCGCGTCAACGGGATCGGTCCCGGCCCGACGCTCGAAAATGTCCACCAGAAGCCGGGTGAGTTTGAAGCCGAAGCTCAGGCGACGCTCACCCAGCAGGGCTCCAATCCGGGGGAAATCGTCAAAACCCTGCGCTATCTGATCGAGGCAGACAGTATTACCGGGCAATTGATCGCCAGCGATGGCGGGCAACACCTGATGTGGCAAACCCCGGACGTGACGCTCTGAGCCATGGATTTTTCGTCTGACACTGCAGCGCCCGCCCATCCCGCCGTAATCGATGCCATCGCGGCGGCCAATCGGGGCCATCAGGCAAGCTATGGCGGAGACGCCGTCACTGCGCGTCTGCGCGACCTTCTGGCAGAGATTTTCGAAACCGATGATTTTGATTTCTGGCTTTGCGCCAGCGGCACGGCGTCAAACGCGCTGGCGCTGTCGGTGCTCTGCTCGCCCACCGGCGCCATTGCCTGCCACGAGGAAGCGCATATCGAACGCGATGAGCGCGGCGCGCCGGAATTTTTCACCGGCGGCGCAAAGCTGAGACTGCTGCCGGGAAATGGCGGGCAAATCGATGAGACCGCCTTGCGCGCCGCCTTGGCGGCCAACAATCCTGACTTCGTGCACGAAACGCCGCTTGAAGCGCTATCGCTGACCAATCTCACCGAATGCGGCACCGCGTATCCGGCCGCGACCGTCGAGCATTTCGTGTCACTCGCCAACGCGGAAGGCTTGCGCACCCACCTTGATGGGGCGCGTCTGGCCAATGCGCTCGTATCGACGGGTGCAAGCGCGGCAGAAATGAGCTGGAAAGCCGGGATCGACGTCGTCACGCTCGGCCTGACCAAGACCGGCGCAATCGGCTGCGAGATCATACTCCTGTTTGGCGCTGCGCGGGCCGGATATAAGCAGCTGCAAGCCCGGGCCAAGCGATCAGGACACATGCCGCCCAAGATGCGCTTCCTCGCGGCGCAGGCGGAAGCGATGCTCACAGACGAGCTCTGGCTGACGCTCGCTGGTAAAGCCAATCAGACAGCGACGGAACTGGCAGATATTCTTTGCGCGAAGCCCGGCGTGACCCTCGCCTATCCTGTAGACGGAAATGAGGTTTTCTGTGTTCTCCCGCCCGACATCGAGGCCCTGATCACAGGCGCGGGCGTCAAATGCTATCCCTGGCCAGGCGGCTCTTACCGCTTTGTCTGTTCCTGGACGACGCCGGAACAAGATCTGCAAGCTATGCGGGAGCTATTGGCTGAGGCCTGAGGCAAGCCAGGTCTGCATCAGCGTCATGAAGCCATTGGTATCAATCGGAGATGCATCTTTGCCGCCGAGCAATTGCTGGTGCAGCGTCATCACCAGGATGGGCGAGAGCATCATGAAAGCGGAGGCTCTTCGCTCAGTCTCTGTCTCTGGACGCCCCGGAGTCGCGTCCATTTTCGCCGAAACGGCATCCAGCGCAGGATCGAGCAGGTATTCCAGATAAGCGCGCCCGACCGCCTCGTCGGACATGCCCTCGATCAGTCCAAATGCGTGCGCCCTTGCAAATCCTCCATGCGTGAGCCCGGCCTCGGTCACGCGGAAATACTCAGCCACCGCCGTCGCCGTATCCGGAGATCCCGTCTTGATGACGTCCCAAAGCGGGACCGCGCGCGCATGAATATGCTCCAGAATGGCGATCACGACGCCTTGCCGGTCGCGAAAATAGTGGCGAAGAGTCGGCTCCGACGCCCCCGCCGCCAGGGCAAACTGGCGCAGCGACGGGCGGCGCAGATCATCGCGCAGGGCAAACTCCGTCAGCGTGTCCAACAGGGCATTGCGCTTCGCCTCAAAATTGTGATTTCGAACGCCTGCTGGTCGCGGCATAGGCCTCCCCGCCTGTGGATTTCTAAGCCGACCTTTCTAGCCGCGTAGCTCCGCGGAAGGCAACTGCAATGTGAATTTGCCTGTATTTGTTACAGATCGTGCGATTTTGTTCGGGCTCGGACTTTCTCGGCAAAATCGAGCAAGGGCGCCGCAAACTTTCCGCCGGTTTTGCCCACTCTCATCGCCTGTTGAAGGCGGCGTTCGATGAAATCCTGCATCTCGTCCTCGTTATCTGTGTCCAGCCAGCGCAGCACGATGGAGGGGATGACAGCGCTCAGGAGCGCACGTTTGGTGTGGCGATTATAGTCTGTCGCCCGGTCCCCCGCCGCTTCCCAGATCACGTCAGAGATCGCCCAGACCCGTTTCATGGCCGCCCCTGCACCCCAGGGCGCGAGCCCGCGGCCCGCGGCCTTGCGCACAGCTGTTTTATATGGCGCAAGCGCCTCCAGCCAGGCCTGTAGGCCCGCCGCGACCCGTTCATGTGTGCGCAAGGCATCGAGATCCTGCCGCGATAGAACAGCCAGCATTTGATCCGTCGAGCGCTCGAAAAAATGGTCAATCAGATCCGTCACGCCGTTCGGAGCCGCAAGGGCGCGTTCGCCATCAGAAAGACCAGCCGTTTCAGCGGCGCGGCGCATGGCGCCGGTCGTCCAGCCACGTCTCTCCACCTCCGGCAGCAGCGCCTCCAGCCAGCGATCCCGCAATTTTTCTGATGGCGTGCTCATATCTGACTCCGGGGATAGGCAAGGCGGTATCCACATGTTATAGGCGCGGCTTGATCAGGCCCCTATGGGCCACAACCGCACACATGCAGGTTCGTCCTGCCCCGATTTTTATGGAGAGTTGACCATTATTCAGATTACCGTTCGCGACAATAATGTCGAACAAGCCCTGCGCGCCCTTAAGAAGAAGATGCAGCGCGAAGGCCTGTTCCGTGAAATGAAATCCCGCACCTATTTCGAGAAGCCCTCTGAAAAGAAGGCTCGCCAGAAGGCCGAAGCTGTGCGCCGCGCTCGCAAACTTGCTCGGAAGCGCGCCCAGCGTGAGGGCCTGGTCTAAACGACCGGCGAAAGCGACTTAAGCAGACCCCCGTGCCGAGAGGTGCGGGGGTTTTGTGTTGGGCGAGGGGCGGCGCGAAAGCCGCAGAGTGGACGCTAAGCTGACGGTATTGTATCCCTTAAACAGATAACGGGCGCGGGAGTAGATGAATGGCCAACAAGAAAAGCGACGATCCAATCGGCTCGACGGTTGCTGCCCTGGAGGAACGGGTGAATGAACTCGGCAAGGCCGTCTTCGGGTCTGAAAACTTCGGCAAGGTCATGAATACCGCTGTGACGACGCGGGCGGCGGTCCAAAAGGGCTTTTCGAGCCGGATGGCGAAGAACCTCCACTTTTACAATATGCCCAGCCAAGATGATATTGTGCGCTTGGCAGAGCAGTGTAGCCGGATTGAAGAACGATTGGTCTCTGTTGAGGCGATGCTTCACAAACTCGTCGCCGACAAGTCTACGCCTGCGCGCAAAGGTCCAGCAAGGACGAAAAAGCCTAAATCGGCGACGCAGAAACCCAAAGCGTAAACCTCGGAACCCATGCTCATAGGAGATTGTCGTGGCTGAAGCGGCGCACAAAGCGAAGGAAAAGAGCCAGGATGTAGGTGGCCGCATACGGACACTGGTCGATCGTACGATCCAGCGGAATATCAATGGCGCATCCTATTTTCTGGCGCCCGATCCGCCGGTCGGCCAAACCCGCCATGACGTGATCCATCGCCGCGGGACGTTGCAACTCTTCCACTACCATCCGGTGAGCGACGAAGTTTATCGCACGCCGATCCTGATCGTCACGCCGACGACGAACAGATCCTATGCGCTCGACATGATGCCGGGCGTCAGTTTTGTCGAGTTTCTGGTCAAGGCTGGATATGACGTGTTCATGATGGACTGGCAGCCGCCCCAGCCAGAAGAAAAATCGCTGACGCTCGAGGACTATTCGCAGACCTTTATCTCCGAGTGCCTGGAAATCGTGACCAGAATGACGGGCGAAGACGAAGTCAGCCTGGTCGGATACTGTATGGGCGGTGTTCTGGCCTCCATCTTCACCGCATCTTTTCAGGGTGAAGGCGTGCGCAATCTCGTCGTGTTCACGACGCCCGTCGACTTCACCGAAATGGGAATGTTCGCGAAAGTCACCGACAAGAAACATTTCGACGTCGACCGTCTGGTCGATCAGATCGGCAACATTCCGCCCAACTTCGTGTTCCAGGGCTTTCAAATGACGGAGCCTGCCGCACGTTCGGCCTCGCAAATCGGCCTCTGGCGCAAGATGTGGGACACCGACTTTGTCGAGAATTATCGAAAATATGATCGCTGGTCGACGGACATGCTGCCGCTGGCCGGCGAATATTTCCGGGACACGGTCAAACAGCTGATGTGGGACAATGGTCTGTTTGAAGGCACACTCAGAGTGGGCGGAAAATCAGCCAATCTGAAGAATATCACCGTGCCCTTCTTTCATGCGCAAGCGCTGCATGATTCCCTGGTTCTCCCCGCCGCCAGCAAGCCTCTGATTGATCTTGTCGGATCGAAAGACAAGACGGATCTGGTTTTGAAAGGCGGGCATGTCAGCCTGGTCTGCGGGGCAAGTGCTGTCGGGCGCCTGTGGCCCGCCCTGGATGATTGGCTTTCTGAGAGGTCTGCATGACAAAAACAAAATACCCTAAGACCACGCAGATGGGCGATGAATCGATCGTGCTCCGTTTGCCGGAAATTGGTGATGCAGAGGCGATCCTCGCATTCGCCAACAGTTTGCCGGGTCATGATCTGCTATATTTGCGCCGCGACATTTCCCAGCGTCCTGTCGTGGATGCATGGCTGGAATCGGTGGCGGATGGCGAAAGTCTGTCGCTTCTCGCCGAACAGGATGGGACTCTGATCGGGATGTCAGCCTTAATGCTTGATCGTAAATCCTGGTCTCCGCATGTCGGAGAGATACGTGTGCTTATCGGCGAATCTGCAAGGGGAAAAGGGCTCGGCCGAGCCATGATCCAGGAATCGTTCCTGCAAGCAGTCGACCTGGATCTCGATAAAATCATCGCTCAGATGACTCTGGATCAAACCGGGGCAAGGTCAGTCTTTCAGGAAATGGGATTTCAGCAGGAAGCCTTGCTTAAAGACCATGTACGCGATCGCAACGGTAATGATCATGATATCATTATCATGTCGTGTGATGTGAACAGCGTTTCGGCGCGCCTGCAATCCTATCGCTAGGCTACGGCGCGAGACGAAAATGTGTCGCGCTCTGCGCTGCTTAAGTGCTCAGAAATCATATCGGTTATCAAACTGATCCTGTTCGGTGGCAGATCATGGCCCATGCCATCGATCAGCTCGAACCGGGCACCGTCAATATTGGCCGCTATATCAAGGCCTCCATGCGGGCGCGCGAGTTCATCCGCACTGCCATGTATAACCAGCGTCGGCGCAGAAATTTGTCGCGCAAAACGGCGTAGATCCCCAGTTGCCATGATTGCCTCGACCTGTCGGCGGCGGCCTGACGGATAATATGCCCGATCAATCGTTGAGGTGATGCTTTGTTCGAAATTCGCATCATCATAACCGCCGTCTTGGGTGCGAATTCGCTTCCAGATCCGATGAGATCGCGCTGCCTTGCGCGCGCGAGACCCGCCGCCGCGGGAAAACAAAACGCGCATGGCAAGATCAATTGGCGGCGTCGGCAAGCCGAACCGATTAGACGACGACATCAAAATCGTAGCGGACGTCACGCGTTCGCGATATTTGCCTGCAACGATCTGCGTGATCATTCCGCCCATGGACAATCCGAGGATGTGGGCGGCATCAATATCGAGAGCGTCGAGCAACCCTATCGCGTCTGACGCCATGTCTTCCAAAGTATAGGGCACGAGAATCTTACGCTTTAACAAGCGCGACGCCATGATGTGCGGGGCGAAGGGAGAGGTGGGCGGGCGCCAGCGGATTTTTTCTGACAGACCCACATCGCGATTATCATAAGTGATCACGCGATAACCGCTTTCAACAAGATTCTCGATAAACGGTTTTGGCCAAAAGGTCAGCTGCACCGACCATCCGCATATCAGCAAAATTACCGGCGCCGAGCGCGACCCATACTCTTCAACCTTTACGTCTATGCCGTTGGCTTTGACCACCGTCATTTCAAAATCGCTTTCGAACTGCTTCAGATCTAAGCGTTCCGACATTCCGCGATTACATGCAAGCAGGAAACGCGTCCGGCGCTCGATCAGGACCCGACGCTGTCTGGCCTCTCGAGACCTACAGACAGTCCTGCAACTTGCGGCGGAGGATCTTTCCGATCGGGTTCTTTGGCAGTTCTTCGATGAAGTGCACCTTGCGCGGAACTTTGTAGCCAGTGAGGTGATCGCGGCAGTAGGCCAGAATGTCGGCTTCACTGATCTCACCTTCGCCTTTGACCACGAAAGCGTGCAGCTCTTCGCCGCCCCCATCGCTGCGAATGCCAGCGCTTGCAGCTTCGCCGACGCCGGGACAAGCGCTCAGAACCTCGTCCACTTCATTCGGGAACACGTTGAAGCCGCTGACCAGAACCATGTCCTTGCAGCGATCGACAATGTGCAGCTCGCCCGCTTCGTCGAACCGGCCCATATCGCCCGTCTTGAACCAGTCGCCATGATAGGAGGCTTTGGTTTCCTGCTCGCGGCCGAGATATCCGGTCATCACTTGTGGGCCGGATATCACGATTTCGCCGACTATGTTCGGGGCCTGGGTGAGGGCGCCATTGCTCAGGATACGCACGTCTGTGCCCGGCAGCGGTGTTCCAGCAGAACCTGTGGCCGTGCTCTGCGAATGATCGCGCACAGCGATCAGGGTGGTCGCCTCGGTCATCCCGTAGCCTTCGATAATGTTGGAGCCGGTCGCCTCCATCCAGCGCCGGGCGACCCGGTCATGCAGGGCCGCGGCACCCGAGATCGTGATCTTCAGGCTGCGGCCATGCTGCAGGAACCAGTCCTCTTCAAGCAGTTTCTCGAACAGCGTGTTCACACCGGGAAAATAGTCCGGCTTAAATTTCTTGAAGGCGGCTTTCATATTGGTCAGGGGTCGCGGATTGGGCACCAGGACGAGATGGCCGCCATTGGTGATCGCGATGACCGAGGCGAGCATACCGAACACGTGATAGACAGGCAGGGCGAGCAGCATAGTCTGCCGCGGTGTGTTGAGGAGCTCCGGCGAAGCGATCGCGAATTGGGCGATATTGCTCATCAGGCCCTGCTCAGTCAGGCGGACGCCTTTGGAAATGCCGGTTGTACCGCCGGAATACTGGTAAATCGTATCGCGCGTGGGTTCGAGCGTATCGACATAGCGCACGCGATGGGGCGCGTCCGCGGATAAAATATCTGTCAGGCGCGTGTGTGCGCCTTCGAAGGGTCGATCGAGTTTCTTCACTTTCTGCAGCAGAAAGTTGAGGAAGGTGCGCGTCAGCGGGCTGAAAAAGTCCGTCAGCGAGATCGCGATGACCTTGTCGACATTTGTGCCCTTGATCGCGTCTTCCATCATTTCAGAAAAGATGGTCGAACCGATGAGACAGCGCGCGCCGCTATCTTTGAGCTGGCGACGCGTTTCAGCCGCTGTGTAGAGCGGGTTCACATTGGTGATCGTGAGCCCGGCCAGGTAAACGCCGAGCAGGCTGACAATGTAGGATGTGCAGTTTGGCGACTGGATCGCAACCACGTCGCCCTGGTTATAGCCAAGGTCCTCGCGAAGATAGCGCGCAAGCGTCTGGGCCGACTGGATCGCTGTCTTGAAACTTGTCGTCTCGGACTGGCCGTTCGGCAGCGCAGTGGTCAGGAACGGCGCGTCGCCATAGGCGCTCTCGGCCTCGAAAATCTTATCATGCAGACGCTCCGCTTCAATCGCGACAGTCGGTTTGTGCGTAGGGACAAAATTGGAGACGTGGGATACGGCCATGATACTTTCCAGATTGGGAAGATCAGACCCTAGCCAAGCAAGCTTTGAATCTCGTTACAGTTGATTTTGGAATTTAGGGCTAGCCTGGAAACGATTGCGCAAGACTTAGCGCCTGATTGGCCTCTTTCACCTGCAAATAGGCCTCCAGCAGCCCTCTTGCGTTTGGCGAAAGCGGCTTTTCAACAAAGGCCTCGCCCAGTTCGCGCAACATGTCGGCACCGGTGATCTTGTCGCGCCCGGCATGCGTGACACGGGTCAGGTAGATCGAGTTCAGAACCTCCGCCCCGCTGGTGTCAAACCAGGTGTGTTCGATTTCGACATACTGGTCTTCCCAGCCGACGACGCGGGTATGGATCTCCAGCTCGCCGCCGGGAATCGCGGGCTGCTGGCGCGTCTGCACCGAACTGATCACAATCGGGATCCAGCCATTGCGCCGCACGACAGCCGACATCCGCGTGCCGATAAAGAAATTAATAAGAGAAATATCGATAAAAGACGGAATTCGGGACGGAAATAATTGACCGCCACTTGTGCGATCCCAAAACTTCGGTTTGAAGCGGTATCGCGTGCCATCCCAGACATTTGCCTCGCGCGGGCCCAGATAGGTCCGGAACACGGTTAACAAAAGGCTAAAGAATAGATCCATACTCAAATCGAACTATAATCGCCGAGCCCGGGGGGACTCAAGGTTAATTTTGTATAGCATCGATAATGTTAATTTTTATACTGCGTTAAATGACCACGTCCCCGCCCTCCAAGAACACGCTTAGCGCCAAATATCTGATCCTGGGCGCCGGACCCGCCGGGCTGACCATGGCGAAAATGCTAGCGGATCGCGGGATCGAGGATGTCATTCTGCTTGAAGCCTCGGACAAGGTTGGCGGCAAATGCCTGTCATCTGAAATCGGCGATCATGTCGTGGAATTCGGCACCTGCTACGCGATCTGGTCACACAAATACATTCTGAAGCAGATGAAAAAGCTGGGCATCAAACGCAACTTCCTGCGCGCCCAGCGGATCGATGATCGCGAATTGATGGACTATATCCGCGACGGCAGCGGGCCCGGATTCCTGCCACAGGTCTTGAAGTATTTGCGCCTGCGCAAACGGCTGATCCGCCGCGCCGAAGCCAATGACACGCAAGTCAATCTAACGCTGTCCCAGCCCACCAGCGACTGGCTGCGCGCCAATAATCTCGGCAAGATCGAGCATATGATGCACCGGGTCGTGACCTCAATTGGTTATGGGTACCTGAACCGGCTTCCCCTTATTCATGCCTTCCGCTGGGTTGATTTCAACATGATGGTGACCGGCCTGCTCAAGTTTACCGTCATGCCCGACGGGGGCTGGCAAAATTTCTGGAATAGGTTTGCGGAAGGTCTCGATGTCCGGTTGAATCAGGGCGCAGCCGAGATTGACAGAGATGCGGCCGGTATCCGGGTCCGAACGGTCGACGGCACGGAGTATGCTGGTGAAACGCTGATCAACACGATCCCGATGCAGGAATTCTGCAGACTGGCGAAGCCCTCGAAAGACGAAATTCAGGTTGCCGATTCGATCGACTGGGGCGGCTACACAACATCGCTTCTCTCCGTCGCAGACTGGCCGCACGATGTCCCGGTGAATGCCTGGAGCGCGACCTGCGCGACAGACGCGAATGACGGTCAGATCCTGTTCTCGCGCCTGGAATGCAAAGACGAGGACGGCCGGACTCTCGTCACCGTGGGGCAGCTATCGTCCGCGTACGCGCCCGTCGAACTCACCGAACTGGCCCTGTTCAGTGCGCGCGAACGCGGCGCTGTTGAACCGCGCATGGTGCAGCAGGTCGTCTGGTCCTATATGCCGACTTACAAAGCGGACGCGATCAGGGAGGGCCTGATCGCAACAATGGCGGCGATGCAGGGCGAAAACCGCACCTTCCATACCGGCGCCAGCTTTTCGCACGAGGCGGTGTCGACGATTTCGAGCTTTAACGCACAGCTGCTTGCAAAGGTAGCGCCTTGAGGTCCTGCCCGGTGCTGTAAACATGATCGCCCGGAATGATCGCAACCAGGTTTACGGATTTATCACCGCTGAGGTTTTCCTGATACTTTCCGCCAAGGTTCGCGATATGGGTTTCGGACATGTAGGACGCATATTCATCCAGCGTCACTTCGGCCCCATCGGACGTTTCGATCGTCTCCGTCGCGGTTTCTTTTTCGAGCGTCGTCGTTGCCGCATAGGCACCGCGGACGATAAAGCAGATCGAACTGGATCCATCGGTCATCGCGCGGACATAGAGGGAAAGGCGGCCGGAATTACCGACCGTGCGGTGGGCTTTCAGGCACATTTGCCCGAGCGCTCGGGTCAGGGATCCGCTGGCTGAAGACTTGACCAGCAAGTCCTCCGGGATCGCATTGACCAGGGAGGTCACCGTTGCTTCAGGCAAATCGGACTGCGCCATCTGAGCGAACTCTTCAGCAAAAATCTCGCGCAGCCTGACCGCTTCGGAATCGACGAGGTGCGCATTGTCGTCCAGCGAGTGGCGCGTCATGGATGACATCAGACCCTCAAGGTCCTTTGAGGCGTTCATGATCAGATTGGCAAGATTGCCCAACTCCTCATCATCGAATTTGATGCGCGAGTCCGGCTGCAGCAGACGTGCATATTTCCGGATCGTCTTGATCGGATAGATCACTTCACGCGAAATCGACTCGAAGAAGGCGGATTTGGTCTGCAGCGCCTGTTCGGCCTGCTGCCGCGATTCGAGAATGGTCTGCTGGCTTTCCACCAGAGAGCTGACATTCTCGATCAGTTCAATCCGGTCGCCCGCAACGCCATTAAAGTCTGTCTTGCGATAGTATTGACCATCCCAGAAATAGAAGCCCTCGCGCGTGCGCCCGCCATGTTTCAGAGCCTCGCGGTTCTTTTCCATCGTCGCATTGCAGAACACGACCTCTCCGGAATTGTCCTGAATCTCCAGTCCGATGCCGAGAGTCTTGACCGCAGACTCGAGGCGGCCTTTGGACAGCTGCAGGCCGAGACGTACGCGCAGCATCTCGACCGTCTCATTGTATTTCAGGTGCGCCATATAGACCATGGTCACGCCAAGCGTACCGCCCATGGCTGCCGTAATGATCGCGGCCGCGCCATCGATGAAGACCAGCGAAAAGATCGTTACGGGCAATGCACCGGCCAGGAAACGCGCTGACATGGCCGAGTTTGATCCAAGACATGCTGCGGCGGCTGCACACATCCCAGTCGACAAGGCGGCGAGCGTGATATTGGCCGCCGGGTCAGGCCCTGCGAAGACAATACAGCTCAACGCCCACCAGGCCCCGAACAGGAAATTGTTGCGCGCCCCTTTCCTGAGGAAACCGCCAGACAGCTTGGCGTCCTTCGGGACATTGTCCATCGCCTTGGCGCCGACATATTGGAAATAGGAGAAGTAAGCGATGGGCGCCCACCACATCAGCGCCAGCCACCATTGTGTAAACTGGACGAAGATCAGCGCTACCACGGTTCCGTTAATCGCCGTGATCAGCGAAAGCGGCTTCATCACGGCCGCCAGCTGATCGAACAGTTCGCGCAGAACCAGCTGCCGCAACTCCCCGTCGGGAAGTTCGGTTTTACCGTGCACGATGCTGTTGAACATGGTTTTGGTAGTGATGCGCATACTCGCACATAACCATACATGTCTTGAAAAACTGGTCTCTACCTAAGTTAATCTGCGTTCATGTTTTTTAGAAACCATCAATCAACCTTGCGACTTGGTTAACGCGAGGGATGGAGTTGAATATTTGTTGAGACACTCTGATAATTTTTTACGAATTGGTTCACTATTGCTGAGACAATTGACGGTTGAGGCGGTGCGTGCAAGTTAGAGTAAACCCTGAAGGGAAAATTTCCGTGATCGAAGCGAATGACCAAGTATACATGATGATGAAAACATTCTTTGAGGAGAATGTTCCATACGCCAAACATAGTGGGATCGAACTACTTGAGATCGCCGATGGTCGCGGTATGGCACAGCTGCCGGACTGGAAAGAGACGCAGAACCATATGGGCTCGCAGCATGCTGGCGCCCTGTTCACGCTTGCAGAGGCGGCGTCCGGCGCGGCCATGGTATCGCTGTTCGCAGACAAGGTTCTGATGGTGCGCGCGGCGATCACGACAGCAACCATCCATTATGCGCGCGCCGCCCGCGGTGTCGTCCGCGCGACGGGTCTCCTGCGCCGCAGCGGTGCTGAAATTCTCGAGGAGTTCAATCGCGAAGGCCGGGTCCGGTTTGAGGTCGATGTCTCGATGACCGATTCCAAGGATCGCGAGATTGGCACAATGGAAGTGGTCTGGTCGATCCAGCTCAACCAGCCTCGCGCCTAGTTAGAACATCATTGCCAGAGCGGCCTGCGCCATGGCATTTCCCTTAGCTGTCATCCAGCCTATGTAGTGCACGCAAAGTGCATAGGCTGGAGCAGATAATGACCAAAACCCCCGTAAATGACGCTGCGCTCGATCAGATCTGGCGCCAGGGACGCTCTTACAATGGCTGGACGGATGCGAAAGTGCCGGAAACGCTCATTCGTGCGACCTATGATCTGACCAAAATGGGCATGACCAGCGCCAATTGCTCTCCGGCGCGATTTGTCTTCCTGCAGTCAACCGAGGCAAAATCCCGTCTGAAGCCGCACCTGATGGAAGCCAATGTCGACAAGACCATGGCCGCGCCCTGGGTTGTCATTATCGCGCACGATCTCGAGTTTCACGAGAAAATCCCTGAATTGTTCCCACATAATCCCGGCGCCAAGGACTGGTTCGCCGACGAAGAAAACCGGCATCTGACTGCCTTCCGGAATGGCACACTGCAGGGCGCTTACCTGATGCTTGCCGCGCGCGCGCTGGGCCTCGATTGCGGACCAATGTCCGGCTTCGACAATGCCGGTGTCGATAAAGAATTTTTCCTCGGCAACGAAGCCACCAAGACCTGGCGTTCCAACTGGCTCTGCAATCTCGGACATGGCGATGACAGCACGATCTTTGAGCGCAGCCCGCGCCTCAGCTTCGACGATGCTTGTCTGATCCTGTAAACAACGATCCGTGATTGTTCTTGGGTTTCATACGGCCGGTCCCGCCTGCGAACTGGCAATTGTTCGTGAGGGTGAGATCCTGCGAACAGAAACCGCGGCGATGGCGCGGGGCCAGGATGCCTACCTGCCGGGCCTGACACAAAAACTGCTCGCCGATGCTGGTATGACGCTGGACGCCGTCGACCGTTTTGCCGTCATCACCGGCCCTGGTAGCTTCACCGGTATTCGCGTTGGGGTCGCCTTTGCCCGGGGCCTCGCGCTCGCGACGGGCAAGCCCTGTCTCGGCATCACGACGCTGGAAGCCGCCCTTCCCGCAGGCCAGCAAGGCTCAGCCATCGTCCTGTTGCCCGCACAAAAGCGTCCACCTGACATCACCTATTGGGCGCAAACGTTTCGATCCGGCAGCGCGACGGATGAGGCTTGCGAGCTTCCGCTCGCGACCCTGGTCGAGCGCCTGACCAGCCATCCACACATGGTCTACGGCGATGCGGACGCGTTGAAGGCGCAGCTGCCCGCGCTCACCATTCACGCCGCCGCGCCGACTGCGGCGCGCGCTGCGCAGCTGGCGAGCGAACTTGATCCTGAACACCGAACCGCACGCCCAACATATGCCCGCGCGCCTGACGCTGCCCTGCCTGCGACGAGCCGCCCGTCGTGACGGCTACATCCCCACAGCAGGAGATCACCGCGCTCACCCTGGCGGATACGGATCGCCTGGCCGAACTTCATCACGCTGCATTTCCGCCCGGCGAGGCCTGGAGCGCGCATCAGTTCAAGGAACTCATGGCCCAGGACAACGTCATGGCCTGCGCGATTGTCCAGGGCGGCGAAATTGTCAGCGCGGTGCTGATCCAGATCGCTGCGGATCAGGCGGAGATCCTGACACTCGCGACAGCCCCCGATCATCGCCGCAGCGGTTATGCTGCGCAACTGCTCGATATGACTGAGAGGGAAATGGCCTCGCGCGGGTTCGAGATTTGGCTCCTGGATGTCGCTGCCGACAATGCGCCCGCGATCAAATTCTATCAGCGCAACGGTTTTTCGACGGACGGACATCGCCGCGGCTACTATAAGCGGCTTGATGGAAAACGTGTTGACGCCATCTTGATGTCCAGGCCAATGGCTAGACAGGGCGCTGCGTAAGGGGCTACAGGACCGATCATGGACCGTTTGGAAAAACTCTGTGCCGAAAAAGGCCTCCGCATGACCGAGCAACGCAAGGTCATTGCCCGCGTCCTCTCCCAGGCGGACGATCACCCTGACGCAGAAGACCTGCATCGCCGGGCCAATGCCGTCGACAAGAATATCTCCCTGGCGACAGTCTATCGAACGGTAAAACTGTTCCAGGAATACGGCATTATCGAAAGCCATGATTTCGGTGACGGGCGCGCGCGCTATGAAGAAGTGCCGGATGAGCATCATGATCATCTGATCGACGTAAAATCGGGTAAAGTCATCGAATTCCACAATGAGGAAATCGAACGCCTGCAGGAAGAAATCGCCCGCGCGCACGGCTATCGGCTGGTTGATCACCGGCTCGAGCTTTATGCGGTCCCCCTCAAGGAAGGCGACGACTAAGCCCGGTGGCGCGCACAGCTCCCTTCCTGATCGCCATGTCCGGTGGATCCGGGTCCGGAAAGTCCACCGTCGCCGAAGCGCTGGTTGAAGCCTGCCAGTCTGTCGGTTTCGTGATCTTTCACGAAGATGGCTATTACTGGCCGATGTCGCACTACGGGTCCGTTGAAACCGAGGAGCAGCGCCGCGCGATTGCCTCGAAAGTGAATTATGATGACCCGGTCTCCAAGGAGACGAGATTGATGGCGCGGCAACTTTCGGATCTGAAAGCCGGTGTCACGATCGAACAACCGATTTACGATTACGACCTGCACGATCGAAAGGCCGAGACACTCACCATTGCCCCCGCGCGGGTCATTATTCTTGAAGGCATTCACGCGCTGTCCGTCCCGGAAGTTCGGCCGCTGATCGATCTGTCCATCTATGTCGATACACCGGACGATTTGCGCCTGGCGCGCCGGATTCGCCGCGATGTGGTGGAGCGTGGCCGCAGTGTGGAGAGCGTGCTCGCACAATATCTCAACACGGTGCGCGCGGCCCACTATCGCCACACATTCCCTGCCAAGTTTGAAGCCGACCTCGTGATCGCTGATGAGGGCCTGCCCGCCTATGGTCAGGTCCGTCCGAGCGATGAAGCAATCAACCGAATGATTGCACCAATTCTGGCGCGCTTGCGCGACGAGGGTGTGCTTTAGCGCCAAATGCTCCTAGATTAAGCGCTGATGTTGCGTGCTCTTAGTCTCCTCTGCATTCTCCTGTTGGCTTTTCCAGTCGCATTGGCGTGCGATATCGACTCACGCCATCGCGCCGACTCGCTGGCAGAATATTTCGAGAATGGACAATCCTGTCTGGCCTCCCCTCCGGGCGCGTTTGAGTTTGACCCCGTTATCGAGCAGCTGTTTATCGATGCCGTCAACGCGGCGCGCGCCGATCATGGCCTTCACCCTCTCACTGTTCGACCCGGACTTCGGCCCGCGGCGAGGTTTCACAGTCTCGACATGGGAGCGAACGCGTTTTTCAGCCACGAGACCCCTGCCGGTCGCTCGCATGCGGACCGGGTCGCAGCCTTTGATCGCACGTTGCTGGCCGAGGGCACGGCTGAAAATCTGGCGCAGTTTGGGCCGTCTGTCTGCGTGGATCATCGCGACCGGGAGGTTTCGTGTTCACGCGTTCGAGGCTTCAGGCCGCCGACGCGGGAAATGGTCGCCCGCGACCTGCATGAGAAGCTGATGAACAGCCCGGGTCATCGCAAGAACATTCTCGACCCGGACACGACCCACATCTCTGTCGGCGTGGCGCGCAGTGAGACCGGATTTTATGTCACGCAACTTTTCGCCAATGTATTGGGGACGCTGTCTCAGCCAGCCCCGATTACCGTTTTCGCGTCTCAGCGTCTGGACCTTTCAGCGCGGGCCCCCGGCTGGGAGGTGGCTAATCTTGCCCTCTCTCACGGCGATGAGATGATCGATCTCAAACGGGGGCGGGTGCCTGCAAACTTGCACGGTAACAAGGGGCTGAGCATACGCGCCGAAATTACCCAGGAGTTTATGGAAGGCCCGGTCAGACGCACCCTCGTCACCTGGATCTATCCATCGGGACCGACGATCGAAATCCTGCCGGCTAAAGGAAGCTAGCGATCTCGTTAAGCGGCTTCTTCACCAGCGCATGGTTCGGCACCATGGCATCGTCTGCAGGATAGCCCGCGACAAGGATCAGGAACGGCTTCTCGGTATCAGGCCGGCCGCAAATGCCGTTCAGGAATTTCATCGGGTTCGGCGTATGCACCAATGTGGCGAGCCCAGCATTGTGGCAGGCACTGATTAGCATGCCCGTCGCGATGCCAACGCTCTCATGAATATAGTAATTCTTCTTGTCATCGCCCTCCCGGACACCGCCGCGGCGCTGGGCGAAGATACAGATTAGCCAAGGCGCGATTTCCATATAGGGCTTGTCGGCATCCGTCCCGATGGGTGCCAGCGCATCGATCCATTCCTGCGCCGCGCGGCCAGAATAGAATTCTCGCTCTTCGGCCTCCGCCGCCTCACGAATTTCCTTTTTCTTCGCGTGTGAGCCAACGCAGGCAAAATACCAGGGCTGGTGATTGGCCCCGCTGGGCGCGGTCCCGGCTGTCAGGACGCATTGCTCGATAATTTCTTGCGAAACGGGCTTTGCCGAGAAGGCACGCACTGATCGCCGCGACTGCATCTGCCGATGGTAGGCAATGGCGCGGGCCTGCATTTCTGCTTCGGGATAGTGCGGAAAGTCCGGACCGAGCGGGACATGCGTTTCAGGGGAGGTTTTCATCGCTTCGCAGCCTGGGCACCAATCTTCTCGGCCTTGCCGAGCCAGGCAGCGATCTTCTTTTCACTCGCTGTCTTGGCCTGCGCGAAGTGCGAATATGATTTCACCTTGATTCCGGTAAACTCAAGAATCTGTTTTGTAATCCGGTGCTTGTGCGGATTGCCGTACATCCACTTGATGAAGAAGCCCGGCGTGTCGGCATTGACGAAAACATCGGCGCGGCGGCCCTCGAAAAGCTTGTCCCACCAGGGATCGTCGTCATGATAGTCGAAGGCGATGCCGGGCAGGAATGTGCGATCAATCACCGCCTGCATCTTGGCCGGCATACCGCCCCACCAGAGCGGGTGGAACCAGGCGAGCGTATCGGCCCATGCGATATTCTCCAGAAACGCAGTCAGGCACGGCTCATGATCCTTACGCTGCTTGTAGCCATACGTGAGATCCAGATCGAACTGCATATCGTTCAGATTCATCCGGCGAACCTCTGCCCCAGCCGCCTCCGCGCCGCGCTGATAGGCATCAGCAAGGCCGTGGCTGAGCGAATTATCATTTGGATGCCCGACCCAGATGAAGATCTTGTTGGCCAAGGCCTATTCCTCCGGCAGGTCCGGAACACCGACGGCGTGGAACCCGGCATCGACATGCAGAACTTCGCCTGCAATCGAATGCCCGAGCGGGGACAGCAAATAGAGCGCGCAGCCTGCGACGCCTTCCATACGCGTATCTTCTTTCAGGAGAGACCAGTCCTTGCCGGTGCCCATTAGCGACTTGCCGCCGCGAATACCGGCCAGCGAGAGGGTCCGCATCGCGCCGGCAGAGATGGCGTTGACGCGAATACCCTGCGCGCCGAGATCGCGCGCGGCATAGCGTGTGGAGGCCTCCAGCGCGGCCTTGGCAACGCCCATGACATTGTAGCTTGGTACGGTCCGCTCTGCGCCCAGATAGGTCATGCAGATGATCGCGCCGCCATCCGGCATGATTTCCGATGCGCGGCGAGAGGCATCGATGAAGCTGTAGACGGAAATATCCATGGCCCGGCGGAAGCCTTCGCGCGATGTATTGGCCACCATTGAGCCCATCAGCTCGTCCTTGCCAGCAAAGGCGATGGAATGAACCAGGAAGTCGATCTTGCCCCATTTCTCCTTCACCGCCGCGAAGGCTGCGTCCATGCTGGCATCGTCGGTTACGTCGGCTTCGAGCATGAAATCCATGTCGATGCTTTCCACCAGTGGCCGGACACGGCGCTCCAGACTCTCGCCCTGATAGGTGAAGCAGATTTCGGCGCCTTGCGCGGCCAGTTGCTGAGCGATGCCCCAGGCGATCGAATTCTTGTTCGCCACGCCCATGATGATGCCGCGCTTGCCTGCCATCAGGTTCCCGGTCGGCATGTCTCCATAATCGGCCATGTGTCGGCTCCTTGCTGATCAAATCGTTGAGGAGAGGGCTATGCGGGCGCGCCTGCCGCGTCAAGCAAGAGGCTGACGCCTTCGTCCAAACAAGCCCCTAGCCGAACGGAAATTCCTGTCCTAGGAAAAAGGTTAACGGACGTTAACCGTAGCAGGCGCTTAGAATGAGGGCTGTCAAATCAGGTATCGTGAGTGCGTTGGCCGTCGCCGCCAGCGCCGACGCTATGGCGGGCACTGTCCATCACGTCCGGTTCGCCCAGCCGGCGCAAATCCTCGTTTGGGAGGCAGGCACCCTGATCGCACGCGGCGACC
Organism: Henriciella sp.; assembly: GCA_041984335.1. Lineage (GTDB taxonomy): Bacteria > Pseudomonadota > Alphaproteobacteria > Caulobacterales > Hyphomonadaceae > Henriciella. The sequence continues at coordinate 661,377 of JBHIYI010000002.1, forward strand.
GGATTGAACTCACCGCGCACGAATTGAAGCAAGGCAGCGATCTTATCGGGGCCGGAACGCTGATGCCAGTCGCCGATCGTTCGAACAGCAGCATGATCATCGAAATCGCCAGCAATACCGCGTTTTCGCTCAACTCGGACGACCCTTCCGCAACCGACACTGTTGCCGTACGCGTGCTTGGCGTCGGCGAAAACGCCCAGATCCAGCTGGAAACCAAGCCGCAAACCCTGTTTCGCCAGGGCGCGAAGACCGCCATCCGGCGCGGCGACCCCGCGAGCCAGGCCATTGAACTGGAAATCTCCTGGTCAGGTGAGACCGCGCCAACGCTGACCCTTGCGGCCGATTAACTCTGTCGAAGCCTGTTCGCGCTGGGCTTAAGCGGTTCTTAGCCATCGATCTTTAACCTTGTTGGCTTGGAACGGGCTTTTCGACATCTGCTCCCCGCCATGGGGCTCAGTGCAGCGATGCTGTTTTCGGCGGCGACGGCGACAGCCGAGCTGGTTGATCGGCCGCATTTTAACATCAAAGGCATGGTCATTGTCTGGGGCGCAGACGGGGCCAGCAACGCGCCCGTAGTCTCTGATTTCGTGCTCGATACCGGGTCCGGCACATCCGCTGCGACGTCCGGCGATGTCGACCTGATATCGTCCGATGCCCACACCGTTGTGACCGGAACCCTTGTCCCAACCCAAAGCGGCGTAGCCAGCGCAACCGGCGGAATGCCGTTCCTGCTGACCAATACGGGCCGCGGCACGTTTTCGACTGACACCAATGGCGACGGCGTTGTGAGCGGGGCGGATTCGTTCACCTCGTTCGGCATGCAAGACATTACCGATGCCCGCGTCGATGCGGTCCGCCAGAGATCCAGTTTCTATGTCGCCTCGAATGTCCCGTTCGCAATCGACGCGCAGGCCTTCACGCCGAGCACCTTTACCGAGTTCATCCTCCTGCTGATCACCCGCGTGCAGCTCTCAGCCACGCTTAGCGGTGATGACGGCCTCGCCTTTGGCTCAAGCGCCCAGCTGCCGCATTCAGGGGGCCCCAATGCAGGATTTTCGCCTTTGCTCAGGCTTTGGGACCTCAGAAACCCGCGCAACATGTTTACAGGCAATCAGCGCACCGCGCTCACCCCCGGCACGATTGCCGATCAATCGGTTCGGTTCGATGCAGAATATTCGATCTCGGCCAATAATCTTGGCGGCTATGATCTTTCGCTCGGCACGTTCGATTTCCAGGTGGAAGTCGTCTACACGGTCTATGTGCCCTAGCTTTTAAGTCCGAGCTTATCGACAAGGCCAACCCGCATGTCCTTGGCCGTGTAGATCTTCTCATCATCGGCAAAGACGCGCCCGTCAGCGATCCCGAGAATCAGGCGACCGCGGCGCACGCGCTTCATATCGATTTCATAGCGCACCATTTTCGTGTCCGGCGTGATCTCGCCGGTAAACCGGACTTCACCAACACCGAGCGCGCGGCCCTTGCCATATGACCCGCTCCAGCCGAGCCAATAGCCAACGGCCTGCCACATGGCATCAAGGCCGAGACAACCCGGCATGACCGGATCGCCCGGAAAATGGCATTCGAAGAACCAGAGGTCCGGATTGATATCAAATTCGCCTATCACGTGGCCTTTGCCATACTCGCCGCCATCTTCCGAAATCTCGGTGATCCGGTCCATCATCAACATTGGTGGGATTGGCAATTGCGCATTCCCGGGGCCAAACAATTCTCCGGCACCAGACTTCAGCAGATCTTCCTTGCTGTAAGAGGGCTGCGGCGTGTGAAATTCGTGCGGTCCCTTCATGGGTTTGACCTCGCTCTTTGATGATATGCCGGATCGGCGCGTATAAGGTGACGCGCCTGTTAACCGCTTGGCGGCGCGGCGGCAAGACTTGAGCGCTATAGAGCGCCGGTTGCGACCTCTGTACCCCAAAGGACGGATCTGGCGACCCAGCCCCGTTCGCGACCAATCGCAATCTCGCACCAACCCTCCGCGCAATCGCCTAAATCGGCGATCACACCGGCCTTGATGCGCGCTTTGGACGGGGCGTCATCGGACGGCCTCCGCTTCAATTCGACCTCGCGCGTGACCAGAGCCGTACGCGTTTCAGACAGCATGCGGGCCTGCATCCAGACCTCATCACCATCCGGATCGCGGACCCGACGCCAGCCATGCGTTTCGCGCACCACCAGCATGGGCAGGCCTTCGCGCTCATAGCGCCACAGGATAGGATGATCGAGGTTCGGGCCCTGACGACCATGCACCGCCGAATAGCGGAGCGATTCAAACCGCGGCAAAGGCTTGCCGGAGAACCGGCTGATCTTTACGGTCTGCGCTTCCTGACGCGCTTCTACGGCAAGCGTGGCCAGCCCGCCAAAAACGGCGAGACAAAGTAGAAGGCGTGGAAAAAGCGCTGTCATACCTGCTTTTTTACCGATCGAAGTGAATCGTCGGTAAAACAGCGCATTGGCGATCTGCTTTTGCTCTGCTAAGCGCGGATCAGAAAGCGAGGACAAATGTCGGATAAGCGCCTGAAGGTTATTGTGACCCGTCGTCTCCCGGATGCGGTGGAACTGCGCCTCAAGGAACTTTTCGATACGGAACTCAATCAACCCGATGAGGCCTTTACGGCAGACCAGCTGGTCGATGCCGTCAAGCGCGCGGACGTCCTGGTTTCAACGGTGACGGATCAAGTCGATGGCCGCGTCCTGGCCCAGGCGGGCGAGCAGCTGCGTATGATCGCGCAATTTGGTGCCGGCGTAGACAATATTGACGTTCAGTCCGCGACCCAGCGCGGTATCACGGTCACGAACACGCCTGGCGTCCTTACTGATGACACCGCCGACGTCACGATGGCGCTGATCCTGGCTGTACCGCGCCGCCTGCATGAAGGTATCGAGCTGATGGAGGCCGGTAAATTTGATGGCTGGGCCCCGACCTGGATGATGGGGCGCCGTCTCTCTGGTAAGCGTTTAGGGATTATTGGCATGGGCCGGATCGGCCAGGCGGTCGCCCGCCGCGCCAAGGCATTCGGCCTGCAAATCCATTATCACAACCGTAAGAAAGTCTCCCGACCGGTCGAAGAAGAGCTTGATGCCACCTTCTGGGACAGCCTCGACCAGATGTTGTCACGCATGGATATTGTCTCGGTGAACTGCCCGCATACACCTGCAACCTTTCACTTACTCAATTCCCGCCGCCTGGAGCTGATGAAACCTGACGCCTTCATCGTCAACACGGCCCGCGGCGAGGTGATCGATGAAGCTGCGCTCGCAAGGGCGCTGCAAAGCGGAAAGCTGGCGGGCGCTGGTCTCGACGTGTTCGAACGCGAACCTGCTGTGAACCCGGACTTAGTCGGTCTGCCGAATGTCATCCTGCTGCCCCACATGGGCTCCGCGACGGTGGAGGGCCGCAACGAAATGGGCGAGAAAGTCATTATCAATATCAAGACGTTCGCCGATGGGCACCGCCCTCCGGACCGCGTCATTCCGGCAATTCTATAGCCGTTGCGCCGTTGTCCTGACGAAAGTCAGGATCGATGGCGGTTGAGGATACGCTCCAGCCAGCCGCCATGCATGCCAACTCGCGTTGGCAATGCGGCTAGTTTTTTGACCTAATGTACGCTCACAGCTTGCAGCTTGTACGCCTCCGCGGCAGCAGCAGCGGCTTCGCGACCTTCGATAATGGCCAGCTTCTGACCCTCACCATTCGTCACCACGACCAGGTCTTCCACGTGGGCAATTGATTGCAGGGCTTCAGGCGGCAATTCAGCGAGCTCGCGCTCATTAATGTCGCGGAAATAGACAAACCGGCTGAAATCAGGTGTGTCAGCGGTTAGTTTCGTCATGTTGGTCATGGTCTACTCCTTCCGTATCAGACAGGACCAGAACACCCATTCCTCCTGAGGCCCCATCTTGGCAGCCCCGCCGACAGAGGTTCGGTGTCAGCTTGAATCTAGGATTCGACCTTGTCACCTTCAAGGCACCCATATTCACATTCAGTTGTTAAGAATTTCAAACGGGTGCTGAGAGGCTGTGCTGGCGCGGATGGACATGTCCATTTCGCTTGCAGCTACGCCGGGCACGCTTCTCTTTTTGTCGTCCCCGTGGCTGTGCCACGCGTAGCCCAAAGGGCTTACCGCTTTCGCTCAAGCATTCATTTCCTATTTTTGATCCACTGGATCAAAAATTTTGCTGTGCAAACCAGAATGGAATGGTGGAGCCAGGCGGAATCGAACCGCCGACCTCTTGCATGCCATGCAAGCGCTCTCCCAACTGAGCTATGGCCCCATCTATGGGAAAGGCGGGAATAGTGTTTCCCGCCCGAGCAATCAAGCCCTATTTATCATCGTCTTCCGGCTCAATGTCGTCGGCATCCGGTTCGCCGAGTTCATTGTCGTCATCCAGATCGATATCGCCGCCAAGGTCGAATTCTTCGTCGAGATCGATATCTTCCTCGTCATCGTCGTCATCATCTGAATCGACGCCGTCTTCGCTGAATCCAGCCGGCATTTTGCCCGGCGCTTCATCCTCATCATCACCGCCTGACATGTCGAGGACGACTTCATCTTCGTCGCCGCCAAGTTCCTTGGCTTCGTCGTCAGAGGATTCCTCTTCGTCATCATCACCATCAGTTGCAGCGGCTTTGACTGCCTCTTCTTCTTCCAGATCTTCCTCATCGTCCTCAGGCACGGCTTCTTTCGCCGCCGCGGTCCGGACTTTGGTCTTTGTGGCCTGGACCGTTTCATCGGCCGGGTCGAAGGAATGTCCGCATTTTGGGCACGTCGCCGGACGTTTGTTCAGATCGTAGAATTTTGCTTCGCAGCTCGGGCAAACCTGTTTGGTACCCAGTTCCGGATCAGCCATGTTTTTTATCCATCGGTGTGAAATTCGTTGCCCGCGCGCTTGCCAGAAACGTTCACGCCTGTCAAAGCGCTTTTCGCTAGGTACTGTAACTCAAGGAAACCACAAACATGATGTGGACCTCCCATCCGGTGAACAAGATCACCGGAACGCTGCGTGCGCCTGGCGATAAGTCGTGCTCGCACCGCGCGCTTATTCTTGGCGGCCTGGCCACAGGCACTTCTGAAATCTCTGGTTTGCTCGAAGGTGAAGACGTTCTCAATACCGGGCGCGTTATGGCCGCCCTCGGCGCCGAAGTGGACCGGATCGGAGACGGCGCCTGGCGCGTCACCGGCGTCGGACCTTCGGGGCTGAAAACACCAAAAGTCGACCTCGATTTTGGCAATTCCGGCACCGGATCGCGGTTGATGCTCGGCGTTGTCGCCGGCTATCCGATCAAGGCTCGCTTTGTCGGCGATGCCAGCCTGTCCGGTCGGCCTATGGGCCGTGTCCTAGACCCGCTGTCGCAAATGGGCGCGACCTACGAGGCGAGCGAGGGAAAAACCCTGCCGCTCATTCTGTCAGGCCGGTCTGATCTCAGCGCCATTCATTACGAGCCACCGCATGCCTCAGCGCAGGTGAAGTCCTGCATCCTGCTGGCGGGTCTGAACGCCGAAGGCGAAACCGTTGTGCGGGAAAGCCGGATTACGCGCGACCATTCTGAACGCATGCTGCGCGGCTTCGGCGCAGAGGTCTCGTCACAGCGCGACGGAGCGGCGAATGTGGTGTCGATCCGAGGTGGTCAGCGCCTCACCGCGCAGGAAACCGCGGTACCGGGCGACCCGAGCTCTGCGGCGTTTCTGGCGGCTGCAGCGATGATCTCTCCCCGCGGGGGCGTCCTTGTCGAGGGCATGATGTCGAACGAAACCCGCGATGGTTTTTGCCGGGCAGCAAGCTTGATGGGCGCGCAGGTTGGCGCAGAAGACGTTGGCGAAGCGGCTGGCGAACGCCTGATCGATATGAGTTTCGAGAGCGCAGATCTGCGCGGTACTAACATTCCCGTCGATCTGGTCCCCAGCATGATTGACGAGTTCCCGATCCTTGCGGTGCTCGCCGCCCATGCCTCGGGCGTGACCGTGGTTAAGGGGGCTGAAGAGCTGCGGGTCAAAGAAAGCGACCGGATTTCCGCGGTTGTGAACATGCTGCGCGTGAATGGTGTCGAGGTGGAAGAGACGAAAGACGGGTTCATCGTTCAAGGCTGCAATGGCGCGATCCCAGGCGGTGGTCTGGTCGAAACGCATCACGATCATCGCATCGCCATGAGCGCGCTGATCATGGGGACGGCCAGCCAAAATCCCGTCTCGATAGATGATGCCAGCATGATCGCGACGAGCTATCCTGATTTCTTGGACCATATGCAGGTTTTGGGGGCGGATCTGCGAAAGGGGCAGGCATGATTATCGCCATCGATGGCACCCTCGCCTCCGGCAAAGGCACGATCGCGCGTCGGTTGGCGCGTTGGTACGGCCTCGCGCACATGGACACCGGACGGCTATATCGGGCCACTGGAGTCGCGGCGCTCAGCAGGGGCGTCGACTTTGCCGACCCAGGCGCGCTCGCCGAAGTCGCCCTCAGTCTCGACCTCAACGACTATGATGAGGACCAGCTGCGCACCGCCGAAGCCGGACAAGCGGCCTCGAAAGTTGCGGCGGTTCCCGCCGTGCGCGCGGCTTTGCTGGAGCTGCAGCGCGCTTTTGCCAACCAGCCAAAGGGCGCCGTCCTCGATGGCCGCGATATCGGCACCATTGTTTGCCCCGATGCTGATGTGAAGCTCTGGGTCGATGCGTCGGTTGAGGTGCGCGCCGCCCGCCGGTGGAAGGAACTTTCAGAGAAAGGCGAGGACCTCTCTCTAGATGACATGATCGCCCAGCTGAAAGAGCGGGATGAGCGCGACCGTAATCGCGCCGACGCGCCGATGGTGGCAGCCGCAGATTCAGTCTTGATCGATACCACTCACCTGACTATAGACGCGGCTGTGGATAAAGCACGGGCAGCGGTCGACGCCGTGATCGCCCAAAATACTGAGAGTTCTGAGCCGTAAGGCCCAAATCTAAAAGCCCTCACACGCTTATCCCTGACATCGCAGCGACGTCTGACCAGAGGCATTGGGCATCTGGCAGTGAACCCCGTACTGGCTGCGTTACTGGAGACCCCATGACTGATTCAATGAACCCCTCGACTGAGGATTTTGCCTCTATGTTCGAGGAAAGCGCTGGTGCTTCTACCCTGCAAGAGGGCAAAGTCGTTCCAGCCACCGTCATTTCCAATAATGGCGATTTTCTTGTGCTCGACGTTGGCCTGAAAACCGAAGGCCGTGTTGCTGCCAAAGAATTCCTGCTCGAGGAAAAACAACCTGCCCCCGGCGATATTGTCGAAGTTTACCTCGATCGTATTGAAAACCTGATGGGCGAAGCTGTTCTGTCGCGCGACAAAGCCCGCCGCGAAGAAAGCTGGATTCGCCTGGAAGACAATCACAACAAGGAAGAGCCGGTCAAAGGCGCAATTGTTGGCCGCGTCAAAGGCGGTTTCACCGTCGACCTTGGCGGCGTCAATGCCTTCCTTCCTGGCTCGCAGGTCGACATTCGCCCAGTGCGCGATGTTGGCCCTCTGATGAACGAAGTCCAGCCTTTCGCCATTCTCAAGATGGACCGTGCGCGCGGCAACGTTGTTGTCTCTCGCCGGGCAATCCTGGAAGAGAGCCGTGCCGAACAGCGCGCTGAAATCGTTGGTGATATGAATGAAGGCGATACCCGCGAAGGCGTCGTCAAGAACATCACCGACTATGGTGCGTTTGTTGACCTTGGCGGCATTGATGGCCTCCTGCACGTTACGGACATGAGCTGGAAGCGGGTCAATCACCCAAGCCAGGTCGTCAATGTTGGCGATACGGTCAAGGTTCAGATCATCAAGATCAACCCGGAAACCCAGCGCATCAGCCTCGGCATGAAGCAACTCGAAAGCGATCCATGGGACGATATCGAGACCAAGTACACTGTCGGCACGCGCATGAATGGTCAGGTCACGAACATCACAGACTATGGTGCATTCGTTGAGCTGGAAGACGGCGTTGAAGGTCTGATCCACGTCTCTGAAATGAGCTGGACCAAGAAAAACGTTCACCCCGGCAAAATCGTATCTACGTCTCAGGAAGTCCTGGTTGAGGTGCTCGACGTCGATAGCGAGAAGCGCCGTATTTCACTCGGTCTCAAGCAGACTCAGGACAATCCATGGTCGGCCTTCATGGCTGAGCATCCGGTCGGCACCGACATTGAAGGTGAAGTCCGCGGGATTACCGAGTTTGGTCTGTTCGTTGGCCTCGGCCCGGATCTCGACGGGATGGTTCACATCAACGACATCTCCTGGGAGCAGTCGGGTGAGGAAGCCATCCAGGCCTATAATAAAGGTGACACAGTCACTGCCCGCGTCCTCGACGTTGACACCGAGAAAGAGCGTATCTCGCTTGGTATCAAGCAAGTTGGCGGCGACCCGATCGCTGACAATAGCAGCGTCAAGCGCGGTGCGATCGTGACCTGTACAGTGACGGAAGTTGCTTCTGGCGGCATCGAAGTCGAGTTTGGTGATCCGGCGGTGAAAGCCTTCATCCGCCGCTCTGACCTGTCACGTGATCGCAGCGAACAACGCCCAGAGCGTTTCGCCGTTGGCGACAAAGTCGACGCGAAAGTCACGCAAGTGGATCGTTCGTCTCGCCGTATCTCTGTGTCGATCAAGGCGCTGGAGATCTCCGAGGAGCAGGAAGCTGTCGCACAATACGGATCAGCCGACAGTGGTGCGTCGCTTGGTGACATCCTGGGCGCTGCGCTGGCCACGGGCGACACCGCCGAAGCTCCTGCAGAGGAAGAGGTGAAAGCCGAAACTGAAGCGGAAGCCGAAGCTGAGGAGAAGCCGAAAAAGAAAAAGGCCGCTCCAAAGAAGAAAGCTGCTCCCAAGAAGAAAAAGGCAGATGAAGGCGACGACGCCTAAGTCTGTTTACCGCCCAACCTAACTTTCTGGTAATGGGCAAGTATTTTGCGCCGGAGGCCTAGTCTCCGGCGCATTTTTCGTTTAGGTTCAAAGACATGCTGAGATCCGAATTGATAGCGAAGCTGGCGGATGAAAATCCAGAGTTGCGCCCCGAAGACCTCGAGAAAGTTGTTGGTGTGATCCTTGACGAGATCGCCGATGCCCTCGCGCGGGGCGATCGGGTCGAGCTACGTGGCTTCGGCGCCTTTTCAGTACGGCACCGCAAGGCGCGCAAAGGACGAAATCCCCGCACCGGTGAATCGGTCCAGGTCGAGGCGAAATCGGTTCCATTCTTCCGTCCCGGCAAGGAATTGCGGGCGCGGGTGAATGACGGAATCGATCCTGAATCCCGATAACATATTGTAAATATTAACATTTCAAGGAATTGACCCAAGGGTGAAATTCCAACAATCTATGGCATGGCCTTTGAGGGTCTGGTTCATAGAAGGGGTTTAATATGTTCAACGAATTCAAAGAGTTTGCCATGAAGGGCAACCTCGTCGACATGGCGGTCGGTTTCGTCATGGGCGGCGCGTTTGCGACTGTGGTCACAGCCTTCATTCAGGGTGTGTTCCTTCCAGCGCTCAGCCCAGTGCTCGGCGGTCTCGATTTCGGCAGCTGGGAATATGTAATGGCACCAGCTGTCCTCGGCGAGGATGGCGCAGTCGTCACAGAAGCCGTCAGCATCAAGATTGGCGAATTTATCTCTGCGGTCATCTCGTTCCTCATCGTCGCCTTCGTGATGTTCATGATCATCAAGGGCATGAACAATATGATGAAAAAAGAAGAGGAAGCCCCGGCCGAGCCGCCAGCGCCGCCGCGCCAGGAAGTCCTGCTCGAGGAAATTCGCAATCTCCTCGCAAAGCAGTCGTAATTCATTAATAATGACAGCCTATACACGCTCGCAGTAGAGTGTGTTGAGTGTTCAGGGGCGGCTTACCGGCTGCCCCTTTTCGAATCTGAATTCGAGAAATTCAGCGTCGACGCAGGAAGACGTACCAGGCGCCACCGCCGCCATGTTTGGCATGGGCTGGAGCATAGCCGCTGATCAGGGCACGCGCTTCCGGAAGCTCCAGCCATTGCAGAAAACCCTGCCGAAGCACACCTTCACCGCGCTGTCCCTTTCCGGTGATCACAATCACGCATTGCGAGCCTTTGGCTTGTTCCAGTCGCAGAAATCGCGGCAAGATCTGAAACGCGCTTTCGCGTGTATGCCCATGCAAATCGAATGTTGCAGAAATCGCATGCTTCCCGCGGCGAACGGACCGCTCGTTCTGTCGGTTCTGCGGGGCTGGCAGAGGCCGATTGCGCAGTTTCGGAGGTGTGAGCGGGCTCGGTTCGTCCCGAACCCGCGGCGATCCGGCGGGCGCGGCGCGGCGACCGGACAGGGGCTTGACCGTGCGGCTCGCCGCCGCCCAGGCGCGTTTGTCTTTTTCGGTAAGGTCTCGCCGGCTCATGCAAGGCGTTCTAGGGCGTTAGCACAACAGGTCCAGACCCCGATGCTTGTGCCGCGGCGTTCATGCGGATGCGTTCAGCTACCGCACGCGGCAACAAGACCCAGAGCCGCCCCGGCGCATTGACTGTATCGGCGCGCGCGCCAGCCGCCGCACCCGTGCCGAAATAGAGATCCCCGCGCACCGCGCCCTTGATTGCCCCGCCTGTATCCTGCGACACGACCAGGCCCGACCACGCGCCCCCCAGGCCTGGCGCCGTGGTCTGAACGAACATCGGCACACCGCCCGCATGGAAGTCGAGATCAACCGCCATCGATCCCAGCGGGGTCAGCGGCACGCCGAAAGACCCTTTGGGGCCGAGTCTTGGGTCGCCCTCAGGCTCGATATCGAAAAAGACGAATCGCGGATTCGCGTTCATTGCCTCGCGGGCCCGCTGCGGCGTCGTGCGATCCATCCAGGCGCGAATGCCCTGCATGCTCGCCTCGCCGCGAGTGATCCAGCCACGCTCCAGAAGCCAGTTGGCGGTCGACCGAAAAGGTTGGCCATTATTGGCGGCATAGACCGCCCGCAGAGTTCGCCCATCGGGCAGGATCAGACGACCAGAGCCCTGTATTTGCAAAAAGAATACGTCTGCCGGATGCGCGTAAGCGAGGGGGCGAACGCCAGCACGCGTGATCTCGGCCCGAATTGGATATTCCCGGCGCGTGCCATCCGGCAGTGTCTGGTAGACTTTTCCTGACGAGGTAATCAGGTCCGCCGGTCGGCCTGGAACGGGTTCGGTAAATGGCGGCTCGGGCCGCAGGCGCGCCTCATAGGTTGGCTCAAAATAGCCGGTGAACCTCGATTGTCCGTCGGGTGCCGCGATCTCGACCGGCGTAAACAAAGCCTGCATCACAGCGCGAGCACTTTGCGCGTCAGCGATCACATCCAGAGCGGCGCAGGCGGGCGCCCAGTCATCATATCGACCCGCCCAGGGCGCACGCGGAGAAACAAGGTCCTGAGCCGGGCGCCCAGAGAAGACATCGCAGCTGCGCGTGAGCGCCGACAATCCCGGCGCCAGATCTGCCGTCTGCCAACCAGGCAAGCTGTCATAGGCGACGGGGCGGGGCAGGGACTGCCACAGGCTTTGATCCACCGGATCTGGTCGCTGCACCTGTACAGGCTCGGATGGGACCTGACGCGGCGAGCTGGAAACGCACCCGGATAGGGCCAGAGCCGCACCGCAAAGAAGACCAATGATTCGCATGTCCGCGAGTCTAGGCGCGAATGTCCCGCAGGCTCAAGTTACGATTGAGGCGACGGACCGAAGCTAGTCCGCAGTGTCGACGTCATCCAATAGCCAGTTCGGATCCGGCGAGCTGGTCTGTCGCATGAAGGTCCAGAGTTCACTCGCTTTGGTCGTCGTCTCGCCGTCGCCGAGCTCGGATTGATAATGCACGGTCACCCGCGCCATGCCCGTTTCGTCGAGCGAAGCATCGGTGATCTCAGCCTTGCGAATACGCAGGAGCTGCAGGCCCTCTGCCCCGGTCGCTTCGCGCTCGGTAATCGCTGCGTCCCAGGCTTCGTACACATCCGTATCCAGCAGTGGCTTCAACGCCGCGCGGTCGCCGCGACCGAACGCGCCGACAATCATCTCATACGCACCCCGCGCACCGCGCATGAAGCTGACGGGCTCGAAAGACGGGTCTGCATCATAGATGGCTTCCATCCCCGCAGCAGCCGGGCCGGTGAAGTTTGGACGCATCTGAACCACATCACCGCCTGCGGGTGCCTGTTCGGCGGGTGCCGGCGATGGTCCGGGGTTCGCGGAGCGGCTGCGACCCTCAGGCGGGCCATCATCCTGGCCGAGCGTCACGAACAGTCGCCAGCCGATAAACAGGGCGATCCCGGCCAGGAGCAGAAACTCGATCATGGATGAAGACATGTATGGCTCTTTCTTTTGTCTTGCTCAGTGTCATATAGGCGCTTTGCTGGAAGTGCCACCCACCGTTGCGCCACTTTCTGGCACATGTTACGCGCGTTTCATCTTAGCTTTAGAGTGAATTTCAATGACCGAAACCCCAGATATGGCGACTCAGCCGCAAGACAATGCTCAGCAACAAGGGCCTGCAATCCGCGTCCTCAGCCAGTATATCAAGGACCTGTCCTTCGAGAATCCTGGCGCGACGGTGCAGGATCAGCCAAACATTGAGCTTGGGATTGATGTCGGGGCCGCCCCGCGCCAGGGTCAGGACGGGGTGTTCGAAGTTACCTTGAAACTGAAGGCGCGCGCCGGGACCGAAACCACTGCCCTGTTCCTGATTGAAATGGACTATGCCGGGCAATTCCACCTGCAAGGCTTTGCTCAGGCCGATATCGAGCCGATCCTTTTGATCGAGTGCCCGCGCATCCTGTTCCCGTTCGCACGGCGGATTATTGCGGACATCTCGTCTGAAGGTGGCTTCCCGCCGCTGCGGATTGATCCGGTCGACTTCGGCGCACTGTATAACAGTCAAAAGCAACGTGCGGCTCAGGCCGCCGCTGAGCAGCAGGCCGCGTCAGCCCCGACTGAATCGCCGACGGAACCTCAGGCGTAACGTTTCCAGATCGCATCCTCACCGAGCGTTTCGACAAAGGCGGCGTGGGTGGCCTCGTCTCCATCGGGAATTTTTCGCTCCAACGGGTGCGGACGCTGCGTCGCTGGTGCGCGCTCTCCGCTCTGTACGCCCGAGGCACCGCCAAAATCGAACTTTCTGGCACGTCCGCCCAGAAGCTCGAGATACACTTCCGCCAGCAACTGGCTGTCGAGCAACGCGCCGTGAAACGTCCGCGCGTCTGAATTGATGTCAAACCGCTTGCACAAGGCGTCGAGACTGGCCGGGGCGCCGGGATATTTCTTGCGGGCAATCGCCACGGTATCGACCCATCGTTCCTCCGGAATGATCGGCTTCCCGCAGCGTTGCAGTTCCATGTTCAGAAACCCGCGATCGAATTTGGCATTGTGAGCGACCAGCGTGGCGTCGCCGATAAATTCCAGGAATGCATCGACAATGGACGGGTCCTCAAAGCCCGGCTTGTCGACCAGGTCGTCATCCGTGATCCCGGTAATCTGGATCGTGGCTTCAGACACCGGACGGCCGGGATTGATATAGGTCTGGAAGGTCTTTCCGCTCGGGACATGATTGATCAACTCGACCGCGCCAAGCTCGATGATCCGGTCATCCTTGTCCCATTCAAGCCCCGTCGTTTCAGTATCGAAAGCGATCTCACGCACAAAGTCAGTCATCATTCAGATCCAGGTCGCTGAGCAGCTCTATGATGGCTTGAACGTGTGCGCGCGTGAAGTCAAAGCCAAAAGCCGTGCTGATGACAAAGTCGGCGCGGGCCCGCTTGTCTGCGTCGGACATTTGTTTGGCGCGGATCTGTTCGAACTGCTCTTTCGACATTTGTCCGCGCGCCAATACGCGCGCTTCCTGCAGATCCGCCGGCGCGGTGACGACCGCAACATAGTCGCAACGCTGATCGCCGCCTGTTTCGTAGAGGAGCGGAATGTCCAGGACGGCAATTTTTGATTCTGCTTCAAGCGCTTGCTGACGAAAGTTCAACTGACTTTGGCCGACCAGCGGATGAACAATCTGCTCCAGGTCTTTCATTGCGTCCGGATCATTTACGACTTTTGCACGCAAAGCGGCGCGATCGACGGCGCCGTCTTTGAGTATATCGCCAAATCTTTCGGACAGAGGTGCGACGGCCGCGCCGCCTTTTTCATAGAGCGCATGTACGGCTGCATCGGCGTCATAGACCGGTACGCCTTCGGCCGCGAACATCGCCGCGGTCGCCGATTTGCCCATGCCAATGGATCCCGTCAGGCCGAGAATGATCATGACACCGCCTCCAATGCAGCACGGCACCGTCTCAGCCCTGAATCCACATCCGGAATCTCACCAAACCAGATCTCGAAGCTAAACGCGGCCTGGGCCACCAACATGGTGAGTCCGTCTCTGACCTGCCACCCGCGATTCCTCGCATGATCCAGTTGAGGCGCGGCAATCTTTCCGTACGAAATATCGAAAAAGATGCGGCCTTCTCCATTCGGCAGCTCCAGCACTTCACCGGCGTGACCCATACTCGTCGTATTGATTACGATTGTTGCGGATTCAATACATTCCTTATACTGATCGATCGGTCCGGATTTCGTGTTTCCGACGCCAAGATCAAGCGCCAGCTCGGCAGCCTTACTCGGCGTCCGATTGAGAATCGTCTGACGAATACCGTGTACGGACAATGCGTTTACGATGGCTCTTGCCGATCCGCCCGCACCGAGGACGAGCGCCTTGTCGGATCCAGGGTCGAGCTGTCCCAGGGCCTGAACAAATCCAGGCACATCTGTATTGTCGGCGCGCCAGGCGCTTTCACCAAGATAGGTCAATGTGTTGGCCGCCCCGATCCGCTGTGCGGTATCACTGACTGTGTCCGCCGCCTTCAGGGCATTGCCCTTGTGGGGCAAGGTCACATTCACGCCCAGACAATCGCGTTTTTCCAGTGTCTTCAGGGCATTCGTAAACTCATTGGCGGGAACATGCATCGCTTCATAGGTGGCATCAAAGCCCATGTCTCGCAGCCAGCCATTGTGGATCAATGGGGAAAGCGAGTGCGCGATCGGGTCGCCTATCACACCCAGCAATTTGGTCATGACAGCAAGACCCCTCGCACACGAAGATAGTCGAGCAGCGGCAAGAGCGGCAGACCCAGAATGGAGAAATAGTCCCCCTCAATCTGGGTAAAAATCTGTGCCCCTCGATCTTCAAGTTGATAGGCCCCAACCGTACTCAGCAGCGCTTCGCCGCAGGCTGTGAGGTAGTCTTCAATAAACTCATTACTCAGTACACGGACAGTCAACTTCGGCCGTGCCAGATGACGCCACACGGGCGTCCCATTTTCAGCGACCACAATTGCCGTTTCCAGCCTATGAACCTTGCCAGAAAGTTTCCTGAGATGCGACCGCGCGGCGATCATGTCGACCGGTTTATCCAATGCCTCCCCTTCCAGATTCAGCATCTGATCGCCGCCAATGACGAGGCCAGGCGTCGCCCTTGAAACCTTCACCGCTTTCAATTCAGCTAATTGCATCGCCTGATCGCGTACACTCATCCCTTCAGCACGCATGCCAGCTTTCGCAGAATCCTCGTCAACATTTGGCTTGATCGATGTCGCCGATACACCCGCGCCAGAAAGCAGCGCGCGGCGGCTGGCGCTTCCGGATGCCAGGATCACATTCGTCATCAGTCGAAGCCCCGGCGTTCATTCAGCTTGTTCAAGATTGCGGCGGCAGTTTCCTCGACACTGCGCCGCGACACATCAATCACAGGCCACTTGTTTCTCTGAAACAGTCGGCTTGCCTCGGTCACTTCCGCACGCACGGCTTCCTCGTCGACATAGTCGGTCTTGGCATTTTCGTTGAGCGACATTAGGCGCTGGCTGCGGATCTGCAACAATCTTTCGACGCCGATTTTCAATCCGACGACCATTGGGTGTTTCAGCTCCTCGACCAGGGGCGGTAACGGAATGCCCGGGACAAGCGGAATATTGCCGGCCTTCACGCCGCGATTTGCGAGGTAGACGCAGGTTGGCGTTTTTGACGTTCGGCTGACGCCTAGAAGCACAACATCAGCATCAACCAGGCCGGTTACATTCTGCCCGTCATCATGATTGAGAGCAAAATCGATGGCGGATATCCGATTGAAATAGTCCTCGTTGAGCGCATGCTGGCTCGCGATCTTTTCGCTGGCGGCAATCCCGAGATGGCGCGACAGCATGTGAATAGACGGATCGAGCACGGGCAGGGTCTGGATGCCTCGCTGGCGGCAAAATTGCTCCAGTTTCCGACGCAGATTCTCGTCTGACACCGTATACCAGACAACCCCGGGCGCGGCTTCGATTTCCGCCATCACGCGATCCAGCTGGCGTTCGGACCGGACCAGATAATAATTGTGCTCAAGCGGAATCGTCCGGTCGAATTGCGCCGCCGCCGCCCGCATCACCGCATTCAGCGTTTCTCCGGTGGAATCCGAAACCAGGTGCACATTGAAATAGATCGAAAGTCGCATGACCATCCTGATTTAAACTAAATGTCCTGTGCCGGAAGGGCAGGAATTCGACAAGCCCTGTGGATGAATTGTGGATAAGCGATTTGTGCCTCCAATCTGACTCTGAATCGCACAAGTGAACGAATCTGACTCGTCCCGTTTCCAGCTTGTTCCAGACATCTGGCAGAAACGCGCGTTAACCCATTATTTACTAATTTTTCAGCTGGTTAACAAATCGTTAAATCTTGGAATAGTTGGGGATAGGCTGTGAAATTTGCAGGGACAAATGAGCTCACCTGGTGTTTTCCACGAGACTCCGAACTTAATAATGATAAGTCATTTCGAATTAGGTTTTGGGTTTAAAGTTTCTTATGGCTGATTTCGAATCATCTCGTTTCCTGAAAGTGCTTTCTGGCACACCCTCGTCCCCGGTTCCCATCTGGATGATGAGACAAGCCGGACGCCATCTGCCTGAATATCTGGAACTCAGATCCAGAGCGAAAGACTTCCTGGACTTTTGCTATTCTCCCTCCATGGCAGCAGAGGCGACATTACAACCCATCCGTCGGTATGACATGGATGCCGCGATCCTGTTCGCAGACATATTGTTGATCCTTGACGCAATCGGTCTGGACGTCCGGTTCGAAAAAGGTGTGGGTCCGATCGTTGAAACTGTGAGTGAAGCGGCAGATCTGAATCGTGTTCCGATGGAAAAAGCGGTGCAGAGACTTTCACCCGTATATGAAACTGTCGATCGGGTGCGGTCCAAGCTGGATGATGACAAGGCCCTGATCGGATTCTGTGGCGCACCCTGGACGGTCGCGCTTTATGCCATCGAAGGACGCGGCGGGACCGACAAAAGCACGGCTCGAAGCTGGGCTTATACGAATCCGGAACTGCTCAATAAACTTCTCGATCTGCTGATTGAAGCAAGTGCTCAATATCTCTCAGCACAGGTCAAGGCCGGCGCGGATGCTCTGATGATCTTCGAATCCTGGGCCGAAGGGCTCCCATCGGATCTATTCCAGACCCTGGTCATTGATCCCAATGCGAGACTGGTGAAGCGCCTACGGGAGATGGGGATCGACGTACCGATTGTCGGATTTCCTAGAGGCGCCGCGACCATGTTGCAGGACTACACGTCTCAGGTCCCGGTCAATGGCGTCGGGTTGGATACGGCGGTTGATCCTGCTCATGTTGCACGTGCGGTTCCGGATACGATGGCAGTTCAGGGTCATCTTGATCCGCTGCTGCTGATCGCCGGCGGAGAAAAAATGGATGCGCGCGTCAGAGAATTGCTTGCAGCCTATTCCGGCCGACCGCACATTTTCAATCTCGGGCATGGCGTCAGACCGGAAACGCCGATCAAACATGTCGAACGGGTTGTTGAGCTTGTCCGGGAAAGCGCCGGTTAGATGACGCTGTATATCTGGATCAAGGCGCTCCATATCATTTTCATCATCGCCTTGATGGCGGGGCTTCTCATCTATCCGCGCTACAAATTGCATCAGTTAAGGTCCAAGCCTGGCGATGAATTGTTTGAGACAATGAAGGAGGCGTCGAACCGGCTGCGGAATATTATTCTCAATCCATCTCTCATACTGGTCTGGGTTTTGGGATTGACGATGCTGTATCTCAATCAGAGCCTGCTCAGTCAGGGATGGATGCACGTGAAATTGCTCCTGGTTCTGATTCTGTCAGGATTGCATGGCTATTTCATCTCGATTGGTAAGAAGATTGATCGCGGCGATGTGGCGCCAAGCGCGAAAACATTGAAGATGCTGAACGAGGTACCATTCCTTATCATGATCGGCGTTGTCATCCTCGCCGTTGGCAAACCTTTCTAAGGCTTCACAGTCTTCCCTCTTGACCAGAACGCCGCTTGAGCGCATATGCGGATCAAGTCGCCGTCCGGCGCGCGGGCCTTTTGCGCTCATATTTCCCCATTCTGAAAATCTGGAACCCGGCACCCTATGCCTGACACTGCACCCGAAATCGATCTTCCGAGCGAAGTTTATCTGCGCGAACTGAAAGCAAAATCCCCGACTGAGCTCCTCGCTTATGCCGAGATGCTTGAGGTAGAGAATGCCTCTTCCTTGCGGACACAGGACATGTTGTTCGCAATCCTGAAGGAACTTGCCGAACAGGAAGTCCAGATTGTCGGACGCGGTGTCGTGGAAGTGCTGCAGGATGGATTTGGTTTCCTCCGTTCGCCTGAGTCAAACTATTTGGCAGGCCCTGATGATATCTATGTCAGCCCGAAAGTGCTGAAGAAAGCGGGTCTTAAGACAGGTGACACTGTGGAGGGTCCAATTGTTGAACCTGGCGAGAATGAACGCTACTTTGCACTGACCGGCGTGACCTCAATCAATTTTGAGGACCCAGAGAAAGCCCGCCAGAAAGTCCATTTTGACAACTTAACCCCGCTCTATCCCGAAGAGCGCCTTCTGATGGAAAGCCAGGACCCGACCAAAAAAGACCGGTCCGGTCGCGTGATCGACATCGTATCCCCGATTGGGAAAGGTCAGCGCGCCCTGATCGTGGCGCCGCCGCGAACCGGTAAGACTGTCCTGCTTCAGAATATTGCCGCCGCGATCGAGGAAAATCACCCTGAGTGCTACCTCCTGGTCCTGCTTATTGATGAGCGCCCGGAAGAGGTGACTGACATGAAGCGGTCCGTGAAAGGCGAGGTCATTTCCTCGACATTTGATGAGCCAGCTTCGCGTCACGTAGCAGTCGCTGACATGGTCATCGAGAAAGCGAAACGCCTGGTCGAGCATGGCCGCGATGTTGTCATTCTCCTAGACTCCATCACCCGGCTTGGACGCGCGTACAATACGACCGTACCAAGCTCCGGTAAGGTTCTGACCGGCGGTGTCGATGCCAACGCCCTGCAGCGTCCGAAACGATTCTTTGGTGCCGCGCGAAATGTCGAAGGCGGTGGATCGCTGACCATTGTTGCGACCGCGCTGATCGATACCGGTTCGCGAATGGACGAAGTCATCTTCGAAGAGTTCAAGGGAACGGGTAACTCTGAGATCGTGCTGGATCGCAAAGTCGCCGACAAGCGGACCTTCCCGGCCATCGACATCATGAAGTCCGGTACACGGAAAGAAGAGTTGATTACCGACAAGGCGCAGCTGCAGAAGATCTATGTCCTGCGCCGGATCCTCAATCCGATGGGTACCTCGGACGCCATCGACTTCCTGCTCGACAAGCTCAAGCAGACCAAGACGAATGATGAATTCTTCGAGGCAATGAAAAACTAGATATGGCACTTCGCCGGGACACAATTTGTGCTCTGGCGAGCGGCTTACCGCCGTCAGCGATTTCAGTGATCCGGATATCAGGACCGGCAACGACGGAGATCATCAGATCGCGATTGTCGGCGCCTGCACTGAAACCGCGGCATGCGAGCCTGGTTGACCTGCACTCTGATTCTGGTGCCGTCATCGATTCGGGCCTCGCCGTTTTTATGCCCGGGCCGGCGAGTTATACTGGCGAAGACACGCTCGAGATTTCGCTGCATGGCGGCCGGATGATTACCGAGCTCGCACTAAAATCCATTATGTCAGCCGGGGCGCGCCTGGCCGAACCCGGCGAGTTTACCCGCCGCGCATTCGAGGCGGGAAAGATGGATCTCACCCGCGCCGAAGCGGTCGCAGATCTGATCGACGCGGAGAGTGAGGCGCAGCTCAATCAGGCGCTGAAGCAAATGGATGGCGCACTCGAGACTCTTTATTCAGGTTGGCGCGCGGATCTGACCGAGATATTGGCATTGCTTGAAGCGAGTATCGATTTCCCTGACGAAGAAGATGCGCCAGACCGCGTCGATGGTCCGGTTCTCGAAAAACTGGATGCGCTAAAGTCGGACCTGACACACGCGCTGGCGGACGGGAATATTACCGAACGCATTCGCGATGGCTTCAAAATCGCGATCCTTGGAAAGCCGAATGCCGGTAAGTCCACGCTGCTCAATCAACTCGCAAAGAGAGACGCCGCGATTGTAACGGATATTCCCGGTACGACCCGCGACGTGGTCGAAGTCCGACTGGTTCTCGGCGGATATCTTGTCTGGATATCGGATACGGCGGGACTGCGCGAAACGACGGATGTGGTTGAGGCGGAGGGCGTGCGCCGCGCCCTGAAGGCGGCCGAGGAGGCAGATCTCAGACTCTGGATCCACGATGCGCGGGAGGCGTTCGAGTCTGACCAGGTCGAACCCATGGATCTGGTCATTTCCAACAAGTCTGACCTGGTGCGTTCGAAGAGTGTTTCACGTGAAACACTGTCAGTCTCCGCAAGGACCGGGGAAGGTATCGATGCGGTGGAGGCGGCAATCGTCGAGCGATTGAGAGCTTTGACCAGAAATGTTGGCGCGCCGATCATCACTCGCGCCCGCCACCGACAGGGATTGGAGGGGGCGCTGGCACACCTGGAAACCGCAATCGTGCATCTGAAAACTGGGTTAGGCGCGGAATTCGTATCAGAAGATGTGCGCCTGGCGAGCCGGGAACTCGGCACCCTTACCGGACATGTCGATCCTGAGTCAGTGCTCGGCGCTGTTTTTTCTTCCTTCTGCATCGGCAAATAGTCTGTTTCTTGCGCGCGCAATATTATATGACGCGTTCGAGTGAAGGCGTGAGCGATGCAAGATCAAACCGAATTCGATGTCATTGTCGTTGGCGGCGGACATGCCGGATGCGAAGCCGCATCTGCGGCCGCGCGCATGGGTGCCCGGACGGCATTGATTACGCACAAGATCGCGACGATCGGCGAAATGTCCTGCAACCCGGCCATTGGGGGTTTGGGAAAAGGCCACCTGGTTCGGGAAATCGATGCGCTCGATGGATTGATGGGACGCGTGGCGGATCGATCCGGAATCCAGTTTCGGATGCTCAATCGATCAAAAGGGCCGGCGGTCTGGGGGCCGCGGGCGCAAATCGATCGGAAGCTCTATCGCGAGGCGATGCAAGACGAGATCCTCAACCATGAAAACCTGACAGTCATCCAGGATGGCGTGGATGACCTGATCGTTGCCGATGGAAAAGTTGGCGGCGTCATCGGCGAGTCCGGAACCTCATATGCAGCTTCGGCCGTGGTCATCACGACTGGCACCTTTTTGAAAGGGATCATCCACCGCGGAGCGGAGCGAATTCCCGCGGGCCGGGTCGGGGAAAAACCAGCGATTGGACTGGCAGATCGCCTTTACGCCCTGGATCTGCCGATGGGGCGCCTCAAGACCGGAACCCCAGCGCGGCTGAACGGCAAGACGATTGACTGGGACCGCCTGGAAAAGCAGCCGGCGGATGATGAGCCTATTCCGTTTTCCTATCTGACGGATCGGATAGACGTGCCGCAGGTTTCATGTGGCATTACGTTCACCAACGCCGACGCGCACGACATCATTGCGGACAATATCGCCCAATCAGCGGTCTATTCCGGCGCCATCGCCGGTCGGGGCCCGCGCTATTGTCCGTCCATCGAAGACAAGATCCATCGTTTCGCAGATAAGACGCGCCACCAGATTTTCCTGGAACCGGAAGGGCTCGAAGATGATACCGTCTATCCGAATGGAATCTCCACCTCGCTGCCGCGCGAGGTTCAGGACGAATTTATCCGAAAGATCGAAGGGCTCGAAAATGTAGAGATCCTCGAATATGGCTACGCGATTGAATATGACTATGTCGATCCGCGCGCGCTTGATGCGGGTCTGCAAGTCAAGGCATTGCCCGGATTGTTCCTCGCGGGGCAGATCAATGGAACCACCGGCTATGAAGAAGCGGGCGCGCAAGGACTGGTCGCGGGTATGAATGCGGTGCGATTCAGTCGCGGCGAAGACCATGAAACATTTGATCGCGCCGAAGCCTATATCGGGGTTCTGGTCGATGATCTCGTGACGCGCGGGGTCACAGAACCCTATCGGATGTTCACATCGCGCGCCGAGTATCGTCTATCGCTGCGGTCGGACAATGCCGATCAGCGCCTGACCGAGCGGGGTATCTCGCTCGGACTGGTCGGCGAAAAGCGCGCTGAGATGTTTCACGTGAAACAAGCCGCCCTCGACGCGGGCCGAAAAGCGCTACAGTCCGAGGCGATGACTCCAAACGAGGCCCAGAAGCTTGGGTGGAAAGTCAATCAGGATGGTCAAAGACGTTCGGCCTGGGATTATCTCGCCTATCCAGACATCGACATGCCAGCGATATCGGAAGCGTTTCCCGCGATTGCTGATCTCGATCCCGCGATCAAAAGCCAATTGGAAATCGAGGCGATGTATGCCGGATACATTGAGCGCCAGAAGGATGATGTCGAAGCGCTCCGCCGGGAGGAGTCTTTGGCGCTTCCCGCAGATCTTGATTATGGCGCCGTCGGCGGTCTGACCAATGAAGTGCGCGCTAAACTGGAGATGATCCGCCCGGCCACACTTGGTCAGGCCGGTCGTATCGAGGGTATGACCCCGGGCGCATTGACGGCATTGCTGGCTTATGTCCGCCGCCGTCCGGATCGAAAGCAATCGGCGCATGCGTGATGAGGATGGCTTCGGCCCGGATGACCTTCTCGATTTTGTCGATGTTTCACGTGAAACACTCGAGCGTCTGAAAATCATCGTCGGTGAATTGGACCAGTGGCGTCGAAAAACCAATCTGATCGGGCCGTCTGAATTTGGCCGCGTCTGGAGGCGGCATATCCTGGATTCGATTCAATTGTTTCCGCATGTTCCGGCATCTGGGCACACAATTGATCTTGGATCAGGGTCTGGATTTCCCGCTCTCGTTCTTGCCGCTTGCGCGAGGGACCCGGACGCACGTTTCTCACTGGTCGAGAGTGTCGGAAAGAAGTGCGCCTTCCTGAGATCTGCGATCAGCGCCGCGAATTTACCAGCGACCGTGATCCAGGGACGGGTCGAGGCGATTAACCCGGTCCAAGCCCATTGCGTCACGGCACGCGCCTTCGCGCCGTTACCGAAATTAATCGAATATGCGGCGCCCTGGTTTGAAAAAGGCGCGTATGGTGTCATTCCGAAGGGTCGACGCTGGGAAGAGGAATTGACGGATGCGTTGGAATCTTGGAGATTCGCCTATCAAGCGATTCCCAGCGTGAGCGGGGATGGGGCTATATTGAAAATCTCGGAGGTTTCACGTGTCGAACGCTAACACACGCATCCTGGCGATCGCCAATCAGAAAGGCGGTGTCGGGAAGACGACCACCTCCATCAACCTGGGCACTGCGCTTGCCGCCGTCGGCCGAAAAGTCCTCGTCATCGATTTCGATGCCCAGGGGAACGCCTCGACGGGACTCGGAATTACCCGTCCAGAGCGCCAGCTGACGACTTATGACGTGGTTGTCCACAACGAATTTCTCGGCGATGCGGTGCTTAATACGCTTGTCCCGCGCCTCGATATTGTGCCTGGCGATGAGAATCTCGCTGGCGTCGAAACCGAGCTTTCAACTGATCCGCATCGGTCCTACCGCTTGCGCAATGCGCTTCGCAACTATGTTCAGGAAGCCGCCGGCCGCGGCATGACCGAGTATGACTATATCCTGATTGATTGCCCGCCATCTCTATCCGCCCTGACGATCAATGCGATGACAGCCGCGGATTCTCTGTTGGTGCCATTGCAGTGTGAATTCCTTGCGCTCGAGGGATTGAGCCAGCTCCTCAAAACAGTGGAACTCGTGCGTAGTGGTTTGAACCCCGATCTCGATATTCAGGGCGTGGTCCTCACCATGTATGATCGGCGCAATAATCTGTCCGACCAGGTGGCGGATGAGGTACGCTCGGTCCTCGGCGCAAAAGTTTATAATACGGTGATCCCGCGCAATGTCCGCCTGTCGGAAGCGCCGAGTTTTGGCAAACCAGCTCTGCTTTATGATTATCGCTGCCCGGGAAGCGAGGCCTATATTCGTCTCGCCTCGGAGATGCTCAAACGCGAACGCGCACTTCGGGGGTAGGGCATGTCACCGGCAAAACAAAGCCGACTCGGAAAAGGACTTTCCGCCCTGATCGGCGAGGTTGAAGGTGTCGGCCTGGCGACGCCTGACGAGTCGCCAGCGAAGTCTGGATCGCCGACACCTGTGTCATCGATTGATGATTTCAATGTTGCGGACATCCGTCCGAATCCGGCCCAGCCGCGACGGACTTTTTCCGAACAAGAGCTCGACGAACTTGCGGCCTCAATCAAACAGCGCGGAGTATTGCAACCCATTCTGCTTCGGCCGGATCCGGACGCACCCAATCAATATCAAATCGTGGCGGGCGAGCGGCGCTGGCGCGCGGCGCAGCGGGCGGGACTGAAAACCATTCCGGCGGTCGTGCGCGACATGGACGAGTTGCAACTTCTGGAAGTTGGCATCATCGAAAACGTGCAGCGTGAAGACCTGAACCCGATTGAAGAAGCCGAGGCTTATGGCGCATTGATCAAGCGGTTTGGGCGGACGCAGGAAAACCTGGCGGAGAGCGTCGGCAAGTCCCGGGCGCATATCGCGAACACGATGCGACTGCTCAATCTCGGCGAAACAGCCCGCGAACATTTGCGCCAAGGGCGGATCTCCGCCGGTCATGCCCGCGCCGCTTTGGGCGCTCCGGATCCGGATCCCGTCGTCGATATGGCGGTCGCGAAATCCATGTCGGTGCGCGAAGTGGAAGCCCTGGTCAAACGCCTGAAGGATGGCAATGCCCTCGACACGGTGGCCAGCAAGGTCAACCAGATGGACAAGGACGTGGATACCGAAGCGCTGGAAAGCGACCTCGCACGCGTGCTCGGCCTGAAAGTCGACATCCGCCAGGGCACCAAGGGCGGCGAACTTCGCATCAAGTATGGCGATCTCGAACAATTGGATGAATTGTGCCGTCGCCTGACGGCAAAACGCTAGTAAATCCCTGAATCTAAATTATTATTGTTGTGAATGATCACAAGTATCGTTCGGCCGGCATGGTCACAGCGGGGGACTTGTCGTCGAGTTATGTATTCACGCCCCTGCAAAAATGCCTAGTCTGCATCAAATCTCACTAAACGCAGATTTCGGATAACGGATTATGGCAGACACACATTATCAAGGGCCTCTCACGCTAGAGCGACCGGTTCTGTCCTATCGCCAGCCATCATATCCCGGCTATCTGGAGCGCGGTGATCCGGTTCCTCCGGCGAGTGAGCTCGACCTGGAAACGCTGGATCTCGTCGATGTCGAAATCTGGCGTCAGAACAAGATGTGGGATCGGTTCGAACGGCTCAGAAAAGAAGATCCGGTTCACTATACGCCGGACAGTTTCTTTGGACCGTATTGGTCGATCACGCGCCATCGCGACATTGTTGCGGTGGATAGCGATCACAAACGGTTCTCTTCTGATTCCTCTTTTGGTGGGATCACGCTCTCGAATATGGCCGACGGGATGGTGTCGCGAAGCTTCATCTCATCCGATGAGCCAGTCCATTCGGCGCAGCGAAAAGTTGCGCAGCCGGCCGTCGCGCCGACCGCGCTTCGTAATTATGAGCCCCTGATCCGAAAGCGCACGCAGGCCGTTCTGGATAATTTGCCAGTTAGCGAGCCATTTGACTGGGTCGATAATGTATCGATCGAGCTCACCGCCATGATGCTCGCGACCTTGTTCAATTATCCGCAGGACCGGCGCCGCGAACTCACGCGCTGGTCAGATGTGACGACCAATCCAAGTGACCCGGACATTTGTCCTGGCGGCATGGAACAATGGCGCGGAGAGCTCACGCAATGCGCCCAGGTCTTCTGGGAAATCTATCAGGGCCGCAAGAATGCCGAACCGGCTGGCGATTTGATGAGTCTTCTCGCGCATGGTGATGCCACGAAGAATATGGATCCCCGTGAATTGCTTGGGAACGTTGTACTGCTCATCGTTGGCGGCAATGATACGACGCGAAACTCGATGTCGGGCGGCGTCTATGCGCTCAACAAGTTCCCGGATCAGTATGCAATGCTGAAGGCGGATCATTCCCTCATTCCAAATATGGTTTCTGAGATCATCCGTTGGCAGACACCCCTTGCCTATATGCGCCGTACAGCGCTCGAAGACGTAGAAATGCACGGCAAGCTGATCCGCAAAGGCGATAAAGTTGCGATGTGGTACGTCTCCGGCAATCGCGATGAAAGCTTCTGGGACGAGGATCCGAACCAGTTGATTATCGATAGAAAACAAGCGCGCAACCATGTCTCATTCGGGTTTGGCATCCATCGCTGTGTTGGGAATCGACTAGCTGAGTTGCAATTACGGATCCTGTGGGAGGAAATCCTCGCCCGATTCGAGCATGTGGAACTGCTTGATGAACCCAGCCGGGTCTCGAGTAGCTTCGTGAAGGGCTATTCCTGGCTTCCTGTCGTCTGCCACCCGCGCAAATAGCCTGACGCGGCGAGTCATTTGCGCGCGCTGTACTCCTGGCGGTGCGGCTGATATGAATGGCTCATGCATCACGATCCGATAATCCGACTCGCCGAACACGTTTTGCGCGGCTGGCTCACCGGGCACAGCTGATCCCTCTGTTTTGAATTCACCCAAATTCAAACAAGAGAGAAATC
Organism: Henriciella sp.; assembly: GCA_041984335.1. Classification (GTDB taxonomy): domain Bacteria; phylum Pseudomonadota; class Alphaproteobacteria; order Caulobacterales; family Hyphomonadaceae; genus Henriciella. The sequence goes on from JBHIYI010000002.1 coordinate 688,363, forward strand.
ATGAACCGAAAAGAATACCTCGAAATGATGCGTGGGGCGGGCAAGCTCGACTACGAAATCTATCTGAACACCGAACGCCTCCTGGCTTGCCAGAAGGAACCCGAAGACTTGTGCAACCCAGACGAGTTGCAATTCATGATCGTCCACCAGGTGGAAGAATTGTGGATGAAACTGATGGGCACCACGCTTCTCGACATTGATGACGAAATGCGCGCGGGTCGAACCCTGAAAGCGCTGACCCTGTTTCGCCGCGTCCATATCTGCCAGGAAATGATGAGCACGCAGCTCGCGTTGCTGGAAACCATGTCGCCGAAAGATTATCAGGAGATCCGTCTGCTGCTCGGTAATGGCAGCGGCCAGGAGAGCCCGGGATTTCGGGTCCTTCTCAAGATGCCGAAAGACCTCTGGCAGACCTATGTCCACGTCTATCTCGACGGCGGAAAGCGCACGCTCGAACAGGTCTATGATAGCGAATACACCCACGATGAAGCCTATATGATGGCTGAAGCGCTGGCTGAGTTTGACGAACAATTCCAAAAATTTCGGAACGCGCACATGCAGCTGATCTATCGCTCGATCGGCGTCGCAGCGAACTCGCTGAAGGGCCGGCCGGTGGAAATCCTCGACGCGGGCATCCGGCAGAAATTCTTCCCCGACCTCTGGCGTGTGCGGGCGGAAATGACCGATCGCTGGGGCGCTGCCTATGGGGTGAAGCGCGATAAACTCGAGCCCAAATCCGATGCGTGAGCATTTTCACGTTCCGGACAATTATTTCCTGTCCCATTCGGTTGGGTGTCTGCCGAGGACAGCGCCGGATCGATTGGATAAGGATTATCTCGAAAAATGGAGAACTCTCGGTGGAGAGGTCTGGCCGGGCTGGCTTGAGCTTCTCGACACTTTTCGGGCGCGGCTCGGCGCATTAATCGGCAGTCCGGCGCGAAACATTTGCCCGCAGACAAATGTTTCAAGCGGCCTGAGCAAATTGCTCTACGCCTTGCCGACCCGCGCTGACAGACCCACGATCCTGTGTTCGATTGAAGATTTTCCGACCACTGGCTTTGTCTTCAAACAGGCAGAGCGCATGGGGTTTCGTATCAAATTCGTGCAAGGCGATGTGGCCGACGCGGGCACCTGGCGAGACGCCTGGGATGAGAGTGTCGGGATCATCTTCATCACCCATGCCTATTCCAATACGTCCAAACTCGCGCCGGCTGCTGACCTCTGCACCCTCGCGCGGGAACGCGGCGCGATCAGCATTGTCGATGTCGCCCAGTCCGCGGGAGCGGTCGCTGTCGATCTCAGTCTGTGGCGGCCAGACTTTGCGCTCGGCACAGGCGTAAAGTTTCTCTGTTTCGGACCCGGGGCCTGTTTTCTTTATGCGTCTGATGAGATGATCGAGACCTGCGCGCCGATTGATGTCGGCTGGTTCTCGCACGAAGCCCCGTTCGAGATGGACATACACAATTTTCGCTACGCCGAGTCTGCGATGCGTTTTTTCGGCGGAACGCCGTCGCCCGCGCCATTCATTCTCGCAAACGCGGCACTCGATTTATGGGAGCAGCTCGGCCCGGCCGCGGTGCAGGCGCGAATTCAGACGCACCTCGATCGCTTATGCGATGCCGTGCCCGATGAATTGCGTGTCTCCCCCATCGACCCAAAGGCCCGAGGCGGAACGTTCGTAATTAATCCCGAAGATCGTGATCAGATCCGTATGCATTTGGACGGCCATAAAATCACCTGCGATGAGCGCAAGGAAGGCTTCCGCTTTTCGGTTCACGCCTATACGAGCGACCGCGAGATTGATCGGCTTTGCGATCTCCTCTCTGACCTCACCGCGCGCTAGGGCTCCTCAAACAGCGCCGTCGACAGATAGCGTTCGGCAAAAGACGGGATGATGACGACGATCGTCTTGCCTGACATTTCGGGGCGGTGGGCGACCTGTAGCGCCGCGGTTAGAGCGGCGCCGGACGAAATGCCAACCGGAATACCCTCGGTGCGGGCCAGTCGGCGGGCTGCTTCGAAGGCCTGTTCATTCGAGACCTGGATGGCTTCATCCATCAGGTCTGGCGACATATTGTCGGGAACGAATCCGGGACCGATGCCCTGAATCATGTGCGGGCCGCCTTCTCCGCCAGACAGGATCGGACTTCCTTCAGGCTCCACCGCAAACATTTTCAGGCCCGGCTTGCGCGCCTTCAAAACGCGCGCGCAGCCAGAAAAAGTACCGCCAGTGCCGACGCCGGAAATGACGGCATCGACGGCGCCGTCCGTATCGGTCCAGATTTCTTCAGCAGTGGTTGCTTCGTGAATCGCGGGATTGGCCGGGTTGGTAAACTGACTTGGCATCACCGCGCCGTCGATGCTCTCGACCAGTTCATCAGCCTTGTCGAGCGTCCCTTTCAGGCCTAGCTCTTTCGGCGTCAGCACAAGCTCAGCCCCGAGGATGGAGAGCATTTTCCGACGTTCGATCGACATGGATTCCGGCATGGTCAGAATTAGGCGATAGCCCTTGGCCGCCGCCACAAAAGCGAGACCGATACCGGTATTCCCGGAGGTTGGTTCGACCAGGGTCGTGCCGGGTCCAATCTTTCCTGCCTGTTCCAGCGCCGTGATCATGCCGACCGCGATGCGATCCTTGACGCTGGCCAGCGGGTTGAAGAATTCGAGTTTCAGTAGCAATTCACAATCGAGTTTCTCCTCCGCGCTGATCCGCGGAATCCGCACCAGCGGTGTATTGGCAATGGTCTCCAGTATGGAATTATAGATCCGGCCCCGCCCCGGCTGATCGAGCTCAAGCCCGTTATGGTCTCGCGTTCCGCCCATGATGGTCCCTCCTGATATCTGGTTTTGCTTGTTCTTGCTTCGAACATAGCGACGAGCGCGGGGGAAAAGCAATGTGCTTGAAGACGTGATTCTTACTCTATGAACGCGCCGGCGGGGGCGACATTCGCGATTCAGGCCCTCATCCTGAGCAAAGTCGAAGGATCGGGGGCCGTGCGTGCTTGCTTGAGTCCGCCAGTCCCTGCGCCGGGAGGAGACGCTGTCATAGCGCCCGATACTCGCCCCAAAAAAGACGCTCACCATCAATGCGTCGCGCGCCCTTCGCGGTGCGATCTTAGTTTCATGTCAGGAAAAAGTTGGAGCGGGTACACGGAATCGAACCGAGCTCAACAGCTTGGAAGGCTGCCGCATTACCACTATGCTATACCCGCTCACGGGCGCGATGCCCTAACATGGGCGTGTCTCAGGAATTGTGCAAGTGGTGGAGGGGACTGGATTCGAACCAGTGTACGCAAAGCGGCCAGATTTACAGTCTGGTGGATTTAACCACTCTCCCACCCCTCCGAAGGGTCTTGCACAACGCCATTTGACGTCGCTGATTCCGCCCGTCAGAAGGGGGGCTGAACCCCACCGCCTTTCAACCGGAAACCGGCCTTATAATGAGCAAGCCCCGCCCACGCAACCGTCCTAATTCACACAGACGAAAAATGTCTGGGCGCCAGCATGGTAGCGGCGAAAACTGGCTCTGGGGCGCGCATGCCGTGGCCGCGGCGCTGGCCAATCCAAAGCGCAAATTGAAGCGCCTGATCGGGACCCGGAATGGGCTCGACCGCCTGGGGCAGATCGCGGCACGTGGTGAGGTGGTTGAGCCGTCAGCGATCGATAGATTGCTACCGCGCGACGCCGTTCACCAGGGCCTTGCGGCGCAATTTGAACCGCTGCCAACCGTACAAATAGACGACATAATTGAGAGCGGAATCCGGCGCGTTGCAGTGCTCGATCAGGTGAGCGATCCGCACAATCTCGGGGCGATTTTTCGCTCCGCGGCGGCCTTTGGCTTTGGTGCGCTCGTGCTTCAAACCCGCAACGCCCCAGCAATCACGGGTATCGCGGCGAAATCCGCAGTTGGCGCGATAGAAACCGTACAAGAGTGCAGGGTGGTTAATATTTCTCGTGCGCTCGAAGCTTTGAACGCGGCTGGCTATCACACAGTCGGACTCGCGGGAGGTGGAGAGGCGTCGATCGAGGCCGCGGTCTCGGGGGCAGACAAGCTTGCGATTGTGCTCGGCGCGGAAGGGCCGGGCCTGCGGCCAGGTGTCGCTAAGGCCTGCGCTGAACTAGCCCGCATTCCGATTGCCGCCGAGATGGAAAGTCTCAACGTATCGAACGCGGCTGCGATTGCTTTCTATGAGGCGGCGCGTCGATAAGGCCTGGCGCTGCAAAATCTGGCGCTGCGGGTCGCCCCTATCGCCGCCGCCCGGCGAGCTTCGCGTTGACCGCCATCGCCATTAACAGGCCGAGGCGCTTGCCTTCCAGCGGATAAAGATACGGCTCGATCAGTTCGAGCTCCATCAGCAAAAGCCTGCCGTCTTCCCCGCGCAACATATCGACCCGGGCATAAAGCGGGACATCCCTCAGAATCTCGAGAATGTCTGCCGCGTCGCGCAAGTCCTGCTTGTCGGGCGTGATCGCGGTTTCAATGCCGCCATAGGTCGATTGAATGCGATAGTCCCCGGCTTTGGCTTGTTTCAGGAGCGCATGGGAAAAAGCGCCATTGATGAAGATGAAACTATACTCCCCTTCCTGCTGGATCATGGGCAGGAAAGGCTGCACCATCATTGGGTGCGGCATATCCGGGCGCGGATCGGTTCTGGACAGGCGGTATTGTCCGTCTGCACCTGCACCGACCTGGCGCTTGAAGACCAGGTCATCGCTGCCCAGGGTCTCGAACGCGGCAGCAAATGCGGCATCATCGACCTGATCAATCCACAAGGTCGGGATCAGCCGTGCGCCGCCCTCTTCGAGGTCCTTGAGGTAGCCCTTGTGGCTGTTCCAGCGCACGAGTGCGGCTGAATTATAGAGCGGAATGACCTGCTCGATGGAGTCGAGGGTCTGCAGGAAACGCTCGGAATGATCCCAATAATCCCAGGTTGTTCCAATAATCGCGGCCCCGTAGTCGGCCCAGTTTTGCGAAGTGTCGGCCCAATCAACATCAACGATCTCCATGCCGACATCCGCGAATGGTCCGCGCAAGGCGTCCATCATCCGGTCATGCTCGAAGGCGTCCGATCGGCGAACAGGTGAGCCAGGTAGAGTCACTTTGGACGCGAGATAGGCAATCTTCTTCATCGCCCCGCCATAGCTGGCCATAATGGTTGCGTCCAGCACCCAGATCTGGCACAGCGCACGAGGAATTTCACAGGGATAATCCGCAATGGCAGCAGCACTTTACGACGTCGTCGGCCTTGGCAATGCGATTGTCGATGTGATCTCGAAACAGGATGACGCCTTTCTGGCCAAATGGGGCATTAACAAGGATGCGATGAACCTGATCGAGGAAGATCGGGCCGACCTCTTGACGGAAGCTTCCGTCGATGCGCTGGAAACGTCCGGTGGCTCCGGGGCCAATACGATTGCCGGGATTGCAAGCCTTGGCGGAAAAGCGGCCTATATCGGCAAAGTCGCAGATGACCGGCTCGGCAAAGTGTTCAAGGCGGACATGGAAAGCGTCGGCGTTCCGTTTCCGACCGACCCGCTGGTTGATGGACCGGCCACCGCGCGTTCGATCATTTTCGTGACCCCCGACGGCAAGCGCAGCATGAATACTTTCCTCGGCGCGTCGGTGGAATTTTCACCGAGCGACGTGGATCGCGGCACGGTTGAGGCTGGCGGTATTCTCTACTTGGAGGGCTATCTGTTTGACAAGGAAGCGGCGAAGGCAGCTTTCGTTCACGCTGCAGAGATTGCTCACGCCGCGGGTCGCAAAGTCTCGCTCACCCTGTCAGATAGTTTCTGTGTCGACCGGCACCGAGACAGTTTCCGTCAGTTGATCCGCACCCAGGTGGATATCCTCTTTGCGAACGAGGAAGAGCTGCTCAGCCTCTACGAGACCCGCGATTTTGATGTCGCGGTCGAACAATTGCGCGAGGACACGGCGGTCGCGGCTGTCACGCGCAGCGAAAAGGGCTCCGTCGTGATCGGAGACGGAGTTCCGATTGCCGTTCCGGCTGAACCGGTCGGTCAGGTGGTCGATACGACCGGCGCTGGCGACCAGTATGCCGCGGGCTTCCTGTTTGGAGTTTCGAGAGGTCTGCCGCTCGCGACATGCGCGCATCTCGGTCACATCGCGGCGGCCGAAGTGATTGCGCATTATGGGCCGCGGCCTGAGGTGTCGCTGGCCGACCTCGCCAAACAGGCTGGGATCGACGCCTAGGCGTTCAGCGCTTCTTCGGCATAGTCGAGCCGGTCATGCCCGAAAAACATTTCATCGCCGACGAAGAACGTTGGCGCGCCGAACGCCCCGCGCGCGACGGCTTCCTCGGTATTGGCGCGCAGCATAGCCTTGGTCTCGGGGTCATTTCCGAGCTCCCAGAGCTTGTCTGCGTCAAAGCCTTCTGAGGCAAAAGCGGTCTTGAACTCGGCTTCGTCGCCGGTATTCACGCCGCCATCGGTTCGTCCCCAGACATGTTTGAAACCGGCATCGATCAATTTGTATTGTTGCCGCGGGTCATCGCCGAGACGGATCGTGGCGCCGGTCAGCGGGCGCGTATTCATCATTGGAAAATGTTGGTTGGAGAAGATTTCGATGCCGTGACGTTTACAGCAGCGGGCCATGTCCCGCTGCATATATGCGCCTTTTGCCGCGACCATGCCGGGCGGGCGATTGCCGGTCGCCTTCATGACACCGCCCAGAAACATCGGCTTGATCTTCAGCGCCGCGCCGGTGCGCTCTATGACACCGGGCACGACGGCCCATCCGAGGAATGAAGTCGGGCTCATATAGTCGAAGAAGAATTCCAGCGTCTTGGCCATTGGTGTGCTCCAGCGTCTGCGGCCCGCAAATAGAGCCACTAAAGTTCTTATTTGGAACTTAGTGCAAATCAGTCTAGGCTGGCAAGTATGAAGTGGACAGATCTAGACGATAATTGGTGCCCGGTTGCCCGAACGCTCTCGCTTGTCGGTGACCGCTGGACCCTGCTCATCCTGCGCGATTGCTTTCTGGGAAAGTCGCGCTTTGACCAGTTTGCCGAGAGCACGGGCGCGACGCGGCACATCATCTCCGATCGGCTTAAGCGATTGGTCGAAGCGGGAATCCTTGAAAAGTCAGCTTATTCGGAACGTCCCAAACGCTATGAATATGTTCTGACAGAACGTGGTCAGGAGTTCGCGCCAGCGCTCATCGCGTTCCGGGATTGGGGTAAGAAACACCTCCCCGTGCGGCGGCCGACTAAAGCGTAGCTGGTCTAATCGTCGTCATTATCAAGGTCGCGGGCGACGTCTGCGCGGCGAAAGACGGCATTCATTTCCGCAGCATCGTCATAAGACAGGTCAGCGATGAAATGCAGTTGCGGCGTGAATTTCATATCGATTTCGCGGCCAAGTCGACCGCGTAGAAATCCAGACGCGCGATTGAGCGCGGCAGCAATGGCATCGATTTCAGCCTTGCCCGACTTGCCGAGCGCGGAACAAAACACGTTTGCATGACGCAGATCCGGCGAGGAACGAACTTCGCCGATCGTAATCGCAACGCCCTGAAGGTCCGGGTCTCGAAATTCTTCGCGGGCTAGGATTTCCACCAGGGCGTGCCGCACAAGTTCGCCAGCACGCAATTGGCGCTGGGTTGGGGCGTGGGCGCTCAGGTTTGCTTTTCGGTTTCGGGCCATGCCCCCTTACTGCCCTGCCCGAGGCGTCGCATAAAGATCTCACACGCAGTTTTTTCGCCAAACCAGTCATGCGGCAGCATTAGCGGGTCTGCGCCATCGAATAAAACCAGCGTGTAGCTGCGTTTGCTCATGATCTCGCGAATCGCTTCCCAGTCAACGCGGGTTTCGACGAGATCACGGCGGATGATAAGATGATCGTCCTCCAGAAGGACTTCTGTTTTCTGGCTCATCTCGGCGGCGCGCCCGTGCCGGTGGCGATAGGCCCAGCGCATGAAAATCAGATACCAGGCGATACCCGCCATAGCCGCCACAATCGCTGACAACATCGTGACCCAATAGGGCGACACGTCGATCTGTGTCAGCGCGCCTTGCGCGACGAGCGCCATACTCGCGCCGATGACCGGCGCGGTGACGCCCGCATAGTATAATGTCGTCGGGCCGACCGTGCCACTTCGGATCGCATTGGTCATGCGCCGCGCATCGCGTTTGCTGAGCGAGCCCTGGATCGAATACGTATGTCCCATTTCTCTCACCGCTAAGGCAAAGAGTTTTGAATTTCGAAAACCCAAACGATAAAAATGAAAAGACCGCGCCTTTCGACGCGGTCTCTCAAATCAGATTGGTCTGATCGCTACTCCAGAGAGCGGGCAATCATCTCAACTTCGAAACACTCGATCCGGTCGCCTTCGCGAATGTCTTCATATTTCTCAAAGGCCATGCCGCATTCCATGCCGTTCGTCACTTCAGGGACTTCGTCCTTGAAGCGTTTCAGGGTTTTCAGCATGCCTTCGTGAATCACCACATCGTCGCGGAGCAGGCGCACACCGCAGCCGCGTTTCACCACGCCTTCGGTGACCTTACAGCCTGCCACTTTACCGACTTTGGTAATGTTGAAGACTTCCAGAATATCCGCATAGCCGATGAAGGTTTCTTTCTTCTCTGGCTCGAGCATGCCGGACAGCGAGGCTTTCACATCATCGATCAGCTCATAGATGATCGAATAGTAGCGAATTTCGACACCTTCCTTTTCAGCCAGCTCCCGCGCCTGCTTGTTGGCGCGGACATTGAATGCAAAGACCGGCGCACCCGATGACTGGGCCAGCAGGATATCGCTTTCGGAAATACCGCCCGCCGCGCCATAGATGACGTTTGCGCGGACCTCTTCGGTGGAGATGTTCTCCAGTGATTGCGAGATCGCCTCGACGGACCCCTGTACGTCACCTTTCAGGACAATTGGAAGGTCCTTGATATCGGCCGATCCGTCCGTCAGGCTGGTCATGAACTGCTCAAGCGAGGCCCGCTGTGTCGCCACACCCTGCATCTGGCGCTTCATGCGCTGTCGATACTCTGTGATCTCGCGCGCCCTGGCTTCCGAAGCGACAACGTTGAACGCGTCGCCGGGCTCAGGCGTTCCATCGAGACCAAGGATCTCAGCAGGCATGGAGGGTAGAGCTTCCTTCATCTGCTGATCACGCTCGTTCACGAGGGCGCGGACTTTACCCCATTGGGCCCCGGCAACGACAATGTCGCCGCGCTTCAGGGTTCCGCGCTTGACGAGGACAGTGGCGACAGGGCCGCGGCCTTTATCAAGTTGCGATTCCACCACGATGCCGTCAGCTTCGCGTTTCGGGTTCGCCTTGAGCTCGAGCAGTTCGGCCTGCAGCGTGATGGCTTCGGTGAGTTCGTCGAGGCCTGTTTTCTTCAGGGCCGAAACCTCGATGGACTGAACTTCACCGCCCATGGCTTCGACTTGAATGTCGTGCTGCAGCAAGTCGGTCAGGACTCGGCTCGGATCTGCGTCCTGCAGGTCGACCTTGTTGACGGCGACGATGATCGGAACTTCTGCCGCTTTGGCGTGTTTGATGGCCTCAATCGTTTGCGGCATTACGGAGTCATTCGCTGCCACGACGAGGATGACGATATCGGTCACATTCGCGCCGCGCGCCCTCATGGCCGAGAAGGCCGCGTGGCCGGGCGTATCGAGGAAGCTGATCTTGTCGCCGGATTTCAGCTGAACCTGATAGGCCCCGATATGCTGGGTAATCCCGCCAGCTTCGCCAGACACAACATCAGTCGAGCGCAGCGCATCAAGCAGGGATGTCTTACCATGGTCGACATGACCCATAATGGTCACGATCGGCGGACGTCCGACGAGATCCTTCGGATCATCTTCAGCGCCTTCCAGGCCAATTTCCACGTCGGCTTCCGAGACACGTTTAACTGTGTGTCCGAACTCTTCGGCGATCAATTCGGCGGTGTCTGCATCGATAATATCGTTGCCGCGCAGCATCTCGCCTTGTTGCATCATGAATTTCACGACATCGGCGACGCGCTCTTTCATTCGGCCAGCCAGATCCTGCAGCGTAATCGTTTCCGGCAACGTGACTTCGACAGAGGCCTTTTCGACCTGCTCATTGCCCATGCGGCGTTCCCGCTCGCGTTCCCGCGCCCGTTTGACCGATGCCAGCGAGCGCTGACGATCACCATCGTCACCGAGGGCTGAGGCAATTGTAAGTTTGCCGCGTCGTCTCTTGGTGTCGCCGCGGCCTCCGCGTCCGCCGCCCTGATCGCGGCGATTGCGGTCGTCACGTTCATTGCGTCCGCCCTTGCGACGGCCACCGGAAGAGCTTGCCGCGGCTTCCAGGTCAGCCTGGCTCGGCGCGTCATCACGCTTGCCGCCGCGATCTCCGCGTGAGGTTTTGGTTTCAGCGTCCGCTTTCTTCTTGGCTTCGGCGTCCGCTTTCTTGCGCTCAGCCTCTTCGGTTTTACGGCGAGCTTCAGCTTCTTCGCGCTCTTTTTCTTTTTGCTTCTGAGCGTGCTGTTTTTCTTCCAGGGCCTTGGTGCGGGCGTTTTGCTTTTCCTGCTCGGCCTTGCGTGATTCTTCAGCCTTCTTGCGCTGCAACAGGACTTTCTGGCGCTGAATCAGCTCTTCTTCCGTGATTCCGAGTTTCGCTGCGGCTGCTGCGAGCTTGGATTTCGGCTTGCCGGCGGGTGCCTCTTTTTTCGCGCCGGCACCGGGCTTCGCCGCACCAGGCTTGGTTTGCGCCCCGACCGTGCGGCGCTTTTTGGTTTCGACAACCACCTGCTTGGAGCGGCCATGGCTGAAGGTCTGCTTCACAGTGCCGGATCCCGATCCGCGTGAAACAGTCAGTGGCTTGCGTCCGCCGGTAGTGCCTTTGTCTTTCGTATCGCTCATGCGTACCCTGGTGTTTAACCTTTCATTCGAGGCGAAAAACTCGCCCCTCCTATTATTTTTCCTGCCCGCCGGAGAACCAGCCTGTCTCGGGCGCAACGCGGAATCCTGTCAGCCGCCGATAGGCGACTGAGAAGGCATCCGCAAGAGAACCGTATTCAAGCAGCGCATGTACCACATGCTGCCGCCCAAAGGCCATGCCCAATTCAGCAGACGACAATGCGCCCGCGACTTTGACGTCTTCATATATCGCCTTGGCGAGAAAATGAACCTTGTTGCGGCCATCTTCTGCACCATCGCTTGCTTCAAGCAGCAAGCCAGGCTCCTGTTTGCGAATATAGTCGCGCACCTGATCGAATCCAAGCACCGCGACACCGCTCTTTTTGGCCATGCCGAGCAGGCCTGTACAGCGCTGCAATAGCTGGCGTTCCACCTCTTCGACCAGACCGTCCATGGGGACAGATTTGGCCTTAAAGGCCTTGGAGAACACGCCCGACTGTAAGCCGCACTTCAGCGTCTCCTGATCGGCTGTGATCCAGACCCCGCGGCCTGGAAGCTTGCCAAATCCATCTGGAACAACTGTGCCATCCGGGCTTCTGACAAAGCGAATCAGCGCGTCGGGCGCCAGGCGCTCGCGCGTGACCGCACACTGGCGAACCTTGCCGCCAGCGCGATCTGCCGTCTGCGCCTCTAGGCGCTGGCCGGTATCATTCTTTGTCAGCGGCTTCATCGCCGCCCTCCATGAGAAGGTCCTCATCCAGATCGAGGCCTTCCAGTTCAGCCAGGATGTCTTCATCGCTGACATCCAGAGTTTCTTCGACTTCGGCCGCATCGCTGGTACCGGACTTGCCGAGCTCGCCGAGTGCCAGAAGCGCGCGTTCTTCTTCGGTCAGATCCTGTGGCTCTTCGCCTGCAGCTTCTGCCGCCATTTCTGCTTCAAGTTGTTCCAGGGCTTCCGGCTCAACCCAGCCAGCGATGACGCGGGCTTTCATGATGAAGAGCTGCGCATCGTCTTTGCGCATTTCACCTTTTTTCAGGATGCCTTCCTGCCAGACCGGCTTGCCTTCCTTATTGTTCTCGCGCCAGCCGGTCAGGTCGTCGGGGACGAGGCCAGCAACATCTTCAACGGTTTTCACGTCATTCTCGCCGAGCTTGACAGCGAAGCCGGGCGACATGCCATCGAGTTCCATCACAGCATCTTCAACACCGAGCTCCAGGCGCCGGGCATCTTGCTCAGCCGCCAGTTTCTCGAGGTATTCACGGGCGCGTTCCTGAATTTCGGCAGCGACTTCTTCATCGAAGCCTTCAACCTGCATGAACTCTTCAGGCGCGATATAGGCGATGTCCTCAACTTCGCTGAAGCCTTCGGACGCCAGCAACTGGGCCAGGGTTTCGTCGGCATCAAGCGCCTGCATGAACAGGTCTGTCCGGCGCTGGAAGTCGATCTGGTAGCGCTCTGAATCGTCGCTCTCGGTGACGAGGTCGATCTGCCAACCCGTCAGCTGAGATGCCAGACGCACGTTCTGACCGCGGCGGCCAATAGCCAGTGGGAACTGATCGTCGGCGACGACAACTTCAACACGGTGCTCATCTTCGTCGAGAACCACTTTCGAGACTTCTGCCGGCTGGAGTGCGTTCACGATGAAGGTCGCGTCGTCATAGTTCCACGGAATAATATCGATCTTTTCGCCGGACAGCTCGCCGACAACCGCCTGTACCCGCGCCCCGCGCATACCGACACAGGCCCCAACAGGATCGATCGAGCTGTCATTCGAGATCACGCCAATCTTGGCGCGCGATCCGGCATCACGAGCGCAGGAGCGGATTTCGATGACGCCCTCATAAACCTCGGGTACTTCGGCGGCGAACAGCTTGACCATGAAGTCAGGGTGGGCGCGCGACAGGAAGATTTGCGGGCCTTTGATCTCGCGGCTGACCTTATAGAGGTATGCCCGCACGCGGTCATTCGGCTGGAAATTCTCGCGCGGAATGCCGTCATTTCGGCGGATGATACCTTCAGCGCGACCCAGATCGACAATCACGTGGCCATATTCAACGCGCTTGACGATGCCGTTGATGATCTCGCCTTCGCGATCCTTGTATTCATCATACTGGCGCTGCCGCTCGGCATCGCGCACTTTCTGCATGATGACCTGTTTCGCGGTTTGCGCTGCGACGCGGCCGAAATCAAATGGTGGAAGTTCTTCCTTGATCTCGTCCCCAAGTTCGAGGCTCGCATCCAGCTTTTTGGCGTCTTTCAGGGTGATTTGCTGCGCTGCGTCTTCGATTTCATCGTCGGCAACGACAGTCTGGACACGCCACAGGCTCTGTTCGCCCGTCTCATGATCAATGATGGCGCGGATATCATGCTCCTGGCCATAGCGAGACTTCGCAGCTTTCTCGATCGCTTCCTGCATCGCTTCGATGACGATAGCGCGATCAATCGCTTTCTCTTCCGCGACCGCTTTCGCGATCTGCATGATTTCAAGCCGGTTTGCGGAAACGCCAACATTCGACATGGCTTCAGGCTCCACTCTCTAGGTTATCTTCAATTGTATCAGTTTCGGCTTCTTCCGTCTCGAAGCCGTCAAAATCTTCATCGCCCGGTTGCGGTGGCAAAGTGCCGTCCGCCGTGGCGGCATCGATCAGCTCGTCGGTCAGGACCAGACTCGCTTTGCTCATCTCATGCACCTGCGCCACCAGTTCGCTGTCATCGTCGAGCAGGATAGCGACGCCGTTCTCGTCTTCCCGCTGGATGATGCCCTGAAACCGGCGTCGGCCTTGCAGCGGCATGGTCAGCTCGATCTTGGCAAGATGACCGACCCAGCGCCCGAAATCGCCAACCCGGGTCAAAGGGCGATCAATGCCGGGTGTGGAAACTTCCAGGCGATAGGCCTCGCTAATCGGGTCTTCGGCCTCGAGGACCGGAGAAAGGTTTCGCGAGAGCGTCGCGCAGTCCTCAACATCTGTCGGGGCACCGCCGGCTTTTTCGATCATGATCTGCAGCAGCGGTCGCTTTCCGCCCATGATCCGGACGCGCACGATCTCGAGTCCGAGTTCGCTGGCAAGCGGCTCGGCCATGGCAAGAATGCGCTCTTCCTGAGGGCTGATCGTGATCAAGTGGCAGGCTTTCGGACAAAGAAAAGCGGCGGCCCCGTTCCCGGAACCGCCGCCGATATGTTTCGACTTGGCGCCTAGATAGGCGCAAATCTCATAAATGTCTAGATCAGTTTCAGATCGACCGCAGAGGTCTTGCCGCGGCGCTCATCATGATAGAGTTCATACTCAATCGGCTGATCGTCCTGAAGCCCTTGCAGACCGGATTTTTCAACTGCTGAGATGTGCACAAAAACATCATTTCCGCCTTCATCAGGCACGATAAATCCAAAACCTTTTGTGGCGTTGAACCATTTTACTTTTCCGGTGGCCATGTCAGCCCTTTCCGTTGATCCGCGCCGGGTCTGCCCTGTGCAGCCGGTCGCGAGGTCGATTACGGAGAGGTAGGGACGTTAATTATCCGCCGGTCTGGCGGGGTCTTCTCAATTCAGACCGGCCGTATTCGATGGTGAGAGAAGGCGCATATTCTGACCCAACGGTCAAGCAAAACCGGATTAGCGAAGTTCGAATGCGAGCGGCTGAACCATGTTTGAACGCTCGACACGGCAGGTAGATCCGACGGCGTTTCGATCTTCGGGTCTAAATTTCCATTGCGCCAGCGTCTGAAGGGCTCTGTCATCGAATATGCCTTCTGGCACTGAGGCCAGCACCCTCTGGTTTTCGACTTCCCCGTCACGATTGAGGTCAAATTCGAGGATGATCGCGCCATACTGGCCGCGGGAATCGCGGTCTGAGGGAAATTTCATAGACGGTCGCTGTATCATCTTTCCTGCGCAAAAAGGCAGACCGCGTCGATCCAGCGATCGTGCCGCCAGGGCATTCCTGCTGGCAATGTCCACGCCATAGCTGGCCAGGATGCCCTGAATCTCCTGCGCTGACGGGTGGGGCTCGCGTTCGCCCTCGAAATAGGCGTCCATGGCCATCCCCCATGCATCCGCCTTCCACTTGAGGGTGACGGCCCAGTCGGGTTGCTCGCCGATTTGGTCGGTATAGGAACGGGCGTGCCCTTCAATGTGGGCCATTTCGATCCGCGCGTTCGCCGAGGGCGCGATGTCAAACTGGGCGCTCGCCGCAAGGAAACGCGCCTCGAGATAGGGTTTGGGCGCGATGTCGGCGACGGACGCAAGATGCACGGCGGCAGCGCTGGCGCTCTCATACAGGGCTGCGCGATTACCGACGCGGCGGTCATGTGCCAGCAGGCCGACATAAGCACTGACCGATTGCACGGTCGGCGCGCCATCAAAATCTGCCAATGCTGCGACCAGTGCTGAGCGGGTGGCGTCGGTCGGCGTCGCGATGAAAGCGGCATTCGCAGCTTCAATATCGGGGGCCTGGGCGTGGCTGTCCAGGCTCGCGCCAATCCCAAAGACAAGCAGACAATAGGCGAGAAACAATCGCATCAATTTCTCCTTCAAACCGCGAGGTTAAGCCCCTCTGCTTGATCGTCAATCGGGACTAGCGAGAGATGTTGAAGTCGTAATAAACCGGCGCGATATCGCCCAGGCGCTTCATCTGGTAGCGGGTCTCGATATGGTCCGCTGGTGCGATCCGCCAGTCATCTGCCGTCTCGGCCGTCCATGCATAGGCAGGATGCGCGAGAAAGCGTTCCAGGGCCTCATCCGCATAGGAGCGCACGTCTGTCGCGAAGCGCACGCGTCCACCTGGCTTCATGATATTTGCCAACGCATCCAGAAAATCAGGCTGGATAATCCTGCGTTTCTGATGGCGCGCCTTCGGCCAGGGATCTGGAAACAGGATGAAGGCGCGGTCGACGCTGTTCTCGGCCAGCCCATCGACCATCTCGCGGGCATCTTCGGGCCAGATCCTGACATTTTCCAGCTCGGACTCTTCAATCTGCCCCAGAAGTTTGGCGATTCCTTCGAAAAAGACTTCGCTGGCGAGGATTCCGGCAGAGGGGTTCGTGGCTGCTTGCCCGCTGACATGCTCGCCGCCGCCAAAGCCGATTTCCAGCCAGATTTCGGACGCGTTCTCAAAAAGCGTGCGCGGATCGAGTGCGTGCGGTTCTGAAATCGGCACGCGCAGTCTCGGCAGAAGCTCTTCCATCAGGACGCGTTGCCGGCCGGACAAAGGCCGTCCACCACGTCGCCCGAAGGTTTTCAGCGGTCCGCCAGCGAATCGAGACTTCGAGTCTGCCATGTCGATCACACTCCTTCTCTGAAGACTTTGGGCGGTCAGATCGGCGACATGCCTGAAAACCGGAGAGGACTCAATCAATCGGTGCTGTGATCAAAAAAATGTCTCAGAAAAAGCTTGCACGTGAAAGGTGAGGGGAGCACAACCCGCGCCTTGATTGATAGAGAGAGTTGATCCCGTGAACCGTCCTGATGCAGCCGCTGCGGAAGAGGTGCAAACACCTTTCCTCCCGATGCCGCAATGGGAGCTTGTGATCATGGTCGCAGCGCTGATGTCGCTCAATGCCCTCGCGATAGACATCATGCTGCCCGGGCTCAGCAGCATTTCCGAGCATTACAGTCTGACACGACAGAATGACCAGCAGCTCGTGATATTTGCCTACATTGCCGGTTTTGGGGCGCCGCAACTGGTATTCGGGCCGATTTCGGACCGATTTGGGCGCAAGGGCCTGCTCAGCCTGTGTCTGATCGGCTACGCCATCGCAGGGGTCGCCTGCATCGCAACGACGTCATTTGCGACTTTGCTGATCGCGAGATTCATCCAGGGCATTTTCGCGAGCGGCGTACGGGTGATTGCCGTCTCGATTGTCAGAGACTTGCTGGCTGGGCGCGCGATGGCGCGGATCATGTCGCTGGTCATGACAGTGTTCATGGTGGTGCCAATTCTCGCGCCGACGATCGGGGCGGGTGTGATGCTGGTCGCGCCCTGGCAGTGGACGTTTGGTCTGCTCAGCATCGCGGCCTTGCTCAACCTGGCCTGGATCCAGATCAGATTGCCAGAAACACTGCCCGAAGAAGACCGCCAGCCGCTCAATCCTCGCCAGACCGGCAAAGCCTATTGGCAGGTTCTGACGACGCGGATCACTCTGGGATATATGTGCGCGAGCGGTGTCATCTTCGGCGCTCTGTTTGCTTTCGTGGCGGCCTCCGAGCAGATTTTCACAGACGTGTTCGCGCAGCATCAGACTTTTGCCCTCTGGTTTGCAGGCGTTGCGGCATCGCTGGCGGCGGCGAATTTCCTCAATGCCAGGATTGTCGAGCGCTATGGCATGCGCCGGATCAGCCATTCGGTCTTGATCCTGTTCATCACCCTGGCATTGGTCAACGTCTTCACCCTCTACACAGTCGGCGAGAAACTCTGGCTGTTCTATCCGCTATTCTGCCTGACATTTGGATGCTTTGGCATGCTCGGCGCGAACTTCACAGCGCTCGCCATGGAGCCACAGGGCAAGATTGCGGGCACAGCAAGCGCAGCATACGGATTTGCATCGACAACCGTGTCCAGCTTTATCGGCTTTCTCGTGGCGGGTCAGTTTGACGGCACGATCGCGCCCTTCATGTGGGGATTTGTGGCGCTTGGGGTCAGCTCGCTGACGATTATCTTCATCACCGAGGGCGGCCGACTGTTCCAAACGCGCTAACCCCTTGCGCTTCCGCGGCGATAGCGCCTTTATCTCCGCCGAAATAGAAGTCAGAACAGGACGTCCCATGGCCCTCAAGACCCGCATCACCGAGATGCTCGAGATCGAAAAACCCATCATTCAGGCGGCGATGGGATGGATTGCCCGCTCGCAATTGTCCTCTGCGTTTTCCAATGCGGGCGGCATGGGGATTATCGAAACCAGCTCGGGCGAGCTTGATGCGGTGCGTGACGAAATCCTGAAAATGCGCGATCTCACGGATAAACCCTTCGGTGTGAACGTCGCCCAGGCCTTCGTGCGCGATCCGGATATCGTTCAGTTCGTGATCGACCAGGGGATCAAGTTTGTCACCACCTCTGCCGGGAATCCGAAGAAATATACCAGCCAGCTGAAGGAAGCGGGGCTCACGGTGTTCCACGTTGTGCCCAGCCTGAAAGCCGCGCTCGGCGCGATAGAGGCCGGAGTCGATGGCCTGATCGTCGAAGGCGGTGAAGGCGGCGGCTTCAAGAATCCGAAAGATGTCGCCTCAATGGTGCTCATCCCGCAAGTCTGTGAAGCGGTGGATGTGCCAGTGGTCGCCGCGGGCGGGATTATGGACGGTGCCAGCATGGCGGCAGCTTTCGCACTCGGCGCAGAAGGCGTTCTGATGGGCACGCGAATCTTGTCCAGCGCGGAAAGCCCGGTCCACGAAAACTGGAAACAGGCCATTGTCGACGCCGATGCCACCGATACGGTCTTCCTTAACCGCGATGGCCCGGGCCCGGCCCTGCGTGCGCTGCGGACGGATCGCACGACCCGGATCGAGCAGGAAGGCGTCGAAAATATTTTCGGCGAATTTGCCGGGACGCAGCAGGTCTATTTCGGCGGCGACCTTGAAGCGGGTATTGCGCTGACGGGGCAAGTTGCGGGTCGAATCAAGGGTGTAAGGCCGGTCGCTGATATCCTCAACGAGACGATGGCACAGTATGAAGCCACGGTCGCGCGCCTGAACCAGCTACAAGTGTGACAGCCTTACCCTAGGCGCATGATCTAAAATCTGATTAAAGACCGCAATGTTCCACTCAAAGGTGACCCCATGACTGCAAAAAATTACCTATTTGGCGGTGCCGCGGCACTGGCACTGATCCTGGCGGGCTGCGACGCCGTTCGCACACCCACGGATACGACGACGGCTGACGGCGACGCTGCCAGCACTGACGCGCCAGCCTTCGATGAAGCTGCACTGGCTGAAAATCCGCTGCTCCAGGACTGGGACACGCCCTATGGTGCCCCGCCATTCTCTGAAATCGAGGACGAGGATTACCTGCCAGCGATCGATTTCGCGATTGCCGAGCTGCAGGGGGAGATCGAAGCGATTGCCAATAATGAAGAGGCACCGACTTTCGAGAATACGATTGTGGCGCTCGACAAAGCGGGCGGCATGTTGAGCCAGGTGGCTTTGGTGTTCTCCAACATCACCAATACCGACACCAATGACACGCTGGCCGATCTCGAAACCCAGATCTGGCCAAAAGTCACAGCGGTGCAGAACCAGATCAACTTCAACGAAGCCTTGTTCGAGCGCGTGAAAGCGGTGCACGACGCGGCGCCAACGCTGGACCTGGACGAGCAGGACCTGCGCCTGATCGAGCTGACGTATCGTGGCTTCGAGCGCGCCGGCGCGACGCAAAGCGCCGAGGTCAAGGAAAAGATCGCCGCGATCAATGAAGAGGTCTCCAGCTTGACGACAAAGTTCGCCCAGAATCTGCTGGCTTCGACCAAGGCGTTCAAGCTTGAAATCACCGATGAAACCGAGCTGGCAGGCCTGTCGGAAGACTTCAAGGCGGCGCTGAAGGATGGCGACAAATGGGTGCTGACCGTCGACCGGTCGGTCTATGAGACCTTCATGACGCAATCGGAAAACCGCGATCTGCGCGCGCAAATGTTCGACGGCTATCGCCTGCGCGCCAATAGCGGCGATTTCGACAATGGGCCGATTGCGATCAAGCTTGCGCAGCTGCGGGCTGAACGCGCCGAATTGCTCGGCTATCCGTCGCACGCCGCCTACACGCTTGAATACAATATGGCCCGCACGCCTGAAACAGTTGAGAATTTCCTCGTCCGGGTCTGGGAGCCGGGTCTTGCGCAGGCCAAGGCTGAGCGTGATGAAATGCAGGCCATGATTGGCGACGAGTTTACCTTCGCCGGCCATGACTGGTGGCATTACAGCGAGAAGGTTCGCCAGGAAAAATACGCGTTCGACGACAATGTTCTGAAGCCTTATTTCGAGCTCAGCGCCGTGCGTGAAGGGGCCTGGACCATGGCCGAGCGCCTGTTCAACGTCACACTGGAAGACGTTGATGTCGAAGGCTGGAACCCGGTAGTGACGGCCTATGACGTGAAGGACGCCGAAACCGGCGAACATCTCGGCCTGTTCATGATGGACATGTATGCCCGCGACAGCAAGCGCGGCGGTGCCTGGATGAGTTCCTATCGCAACTCGACCAATTATGATGATGCCGAAGAGGTCCGTCCGATCATCACCAATAATCTCAACCTGATCACGCCGGCCGGTGACGCGCCGACCCTGATGCGGTTCGATGAGGTCGAGACCTTCTTCCATGAATTTGGGCATGGCCTGCACGGCCTGCTGACGCAGATCAAGTATTCGAACTTTTCCGGCGTCGATGGTCCGCGGGATTATACCGAATTCCCGGCGCAGATCCTTGAGCATTGGGCTGGTGCGCCTGAAATGCTGGCCGAATACGCGCTGCACCATGAAACCGGAGAGGCGATCCCGCTGGAGCTGATCACCAAGATGCGTGAAGCGTCCAACCACAATCAGGGGTTCCGCACGACCGAGTTCATCGCGGCATCACTACTTGATCTCGCCTGGCACAATCTCAGCCACGACGAGGCTATGGCGATCACCGATGCCCGCGCCTTCGAACAAGAGGTTCTGGAGAGCTATGGCCTGATCGAGGAAATCGAGCCGCGCTATCGCAGCCAGTATTTCAGCCACATTTTCGCAGGCGGATATAGCTCCGGCTATTACGCCTATCTGTGGTCTGAGATTCTTGATGCAGATGGCTTCACCGCTTTCCGCGAAGCAGGCGATATCTGGGATCCGGAACTGGCGGCGCGCCTGAAAAAGTGGGTCTATGAGAGCGGCGGCCTGCGTCCGGCCGATGAGCTTTACCGCAACTTCCGCGGTTCGGATCCGACCATCGAACCTCTCCTGCGTATTCGCGGGTTCGAGACCAATGAGGCAGGTGAAGGCTAAGCTTCCCTCGCCGCCAAAAATTTTAGAAAAGCCGCTCCAGACGGGGCGGCTTTTTTTATGCAAGCGGCCGGATTTATGTTACACAGGCGCGATGAGCTACGATGTTGGATCTGGTGATCTTGTCCTCTGCGTGAACGCCGCGCCAAACCATGTGACCGGGGAACCTGTGCCGCTGGTGCAGGGCGAGACCTATCGCGTCTGGGGCGTGCTTCCCTTCATGTGTCCGTGTGGGCGCGGAGATGCGTTACTGGATGTCGGGGTCGATTTCGCCTGGTGCCAGACCCGTTTTCGCCTCTTGCCCAAACCGCGCGCAGAGACAGTGCGAAAAAAAGCCTCCGTCCCGAAAGAGGTTGAGCCGGTTTAAGGAGCCGCATGCGCCTGATGCAAATCTGATGGTCGACGCGTGGTCAGCATTGACGCCGCGATGCTGGCCGGGACTATGATCGCATTGATCAAACCGAGGGCCGCCGCGCATGTCAGATACAGATTTTACCGGAAAACGCGTGCTGGTGGTCGGCGGATCCAGCGGTATTGGCAATGGGATCGCCCGATCCTTCCTGGCGCGTGGCGCAGAGGTTGCGGTCTGGGGCACGCGGGCCTCGGCCAGCGACTATTCGCCAGACGAAGGCTCTGACCTCACCGGCCTTGCCTATGCGCAAGTTGACGTTGGATCTCCAGACGCGATCTTTGCCGCTCCGGCGCCATTTGACGGGCTGGACGTCCTCGTCCTGTCGCAGGGCATTGTCGCCTACAAGAAAGCGGAGTTCGAGCGCGAAGGGTGGGACCGTGTCATGGCGGTCAATCTGGACAGTCTGATCCATTGCAGCGAGAAGTTCCGTGGAGCACTGAGCGATGCGCAGGGTTCGATCATCATTATCAGTTCCGTCTCCGGTACGCAGGCGAATATCGGCAATCCCGCCTATGCCGCTTCGAAAGCTGGCGCGATCAGTCTCACCAAGACGCTCGGACAGGCCTATGCCCGCGATGGCATTCGCGTGAACGGCGTCGCGCCCGGACTGGTGGATACCAAGCTCACCAAAGTGACCACCGAGCATCCGGACCGCTTGAAAGGCGCCCTTCGCGCGATTCCGCTACGGCGCACCGGCGAGCCCGAGGAAATCGCGGGTGGTGTCCTGTTTCTGGCGTCTCCGCTTGCGTCATATGTGTGCGGCCAGACCATCTTTGTCGATGGCGGTTTGACGCTCTAGGCCTTCTCGGTCCCGGTTTGCGCGAGATTTTCGTTGCAATTGCAACTTGATTGAGTTTTCGCAGCCTCGGGATAGCGAAACAAGAAAGACCAACAGGAACAGTGCCTTATCGGTTTCGCCTGCAGGAAGCTTGTGGTGATGGACGCGCTTTTGACGTTTGCAGCGCCCAAATGTGCAGTTTTTGAGGCAGCAACCAGCCGCATTTTCTCCTTGTTTTCGCACCACATAGCGGGTCTCGCCAAGCGTCTCTTATTGGAGTAAGGCGCGGGGCATTGATGGTTAATATTGCTGAATTGTAAACAGACGACCGGGGCAGACAGCGGTACTCTATAAACCGTGCGAACACAGACCGGGCGCGTTCAGCGCACCAAGGTGGGGTTAGATCTCAACATGAACTGGCTAGCACGTCTCGCAAAATTTGCGCGGCATCCGAGCGGATGGTTGATCGCAATATGCCTTGTTCTGGCGGTCCTGCACCTGCGCAGCTCGCCGACTTTGCTGAGCCAGCTGCGTGCGGTCACCCTTTATGATTACTCCCTTTCAATGAGCTTTGTCGGCGATGACCGGGAGGTCGATGTCACGACATTCCTGCCCGCGGGTGATGAGCGTCAGGAGATCGTTCGAGAGACGATCCTGTCGGGTCAGCTGCAATTTGACGACCAGACCGATGCTTCAGGTCGCCGCGGCATGTGGTCGGGGGATCGCGGCCGCGAGATTCGCTACCATGCGATGATTACGTCGAAACAGCTAAGCTACGCCCTCGATGAGTCCCTTCAGGTTCCGCAATTCCTGCCGGAACAGTATTCCCAGTTTCTGATCGAGGAAGAAGGCGTCCAGGTCGGCCATCCCGAAATCATGGACCTCTGGTCAGACATCCAGCCCGCCGACAGCCGTGAGCTCGTACCGGTCCTGGAGGCCATATACGGCTACACCTATGAGGACATTGAGGGGGCGCCGTTTAAGGGCTTCACCGATGCGCTGACGGCGCTGCGGCTTGGACGCGCCAGCTGCAACGGAAAGGGGCGCCTGTTCGTGGCGCTCGCGCGCTCAAATGGCATTCCTGCGCGTCTGGTCGGCGGCGTCATCATGAATGAAGGCTCGAAAAAGACATCGCACCAATGGGTCGAAGTCCTGATTGAGGGCCGCTGGGTTCCGTTCGATCCGACCAATGGCTATTTTGCCAGCCTGCCGGAGAACTATTTGCGGCTCTATACCGGCGACCATGCCCTGTTCCGGCATACGCGTAATATCAACTTTGACTACCGATTCTCGATTGACCCGGTGAGTCAGTCGCCCGCCCTGTTCGAGTTTGACGAGAATGAGCCGACGCTAAACCGCTTTAATGCGGCGCAACTCATGCGCCTGACCGGCCTGCCCGAGCAAATGATCGGGGTGTTTCTCCTTTTCCCGCTTGCGGCGCTTGTCATCGTGTTTTTGCGCAGTGTGATTGGTATCAAAACCTTCGGCACTTTCATGCCAATGCTGATCGCTGCAGCCTGCGTGAACACAGGGCTTTGGCTCGGGATAGCGACGTTTTCCGGCATCATGGCATTTGCTATTTTCACGCTCTCCTATTTCAACCGGTTCAACGTCCTGAAGATCCCGCGCCTCGCCGCGGTGATTACGATTTGTACGGTCTTGTTCATCGGTGTGCTGCTGTGGCTGGGCAATCGCACCAGTCTGCAATTCGGCTTTCTTGCCTTGTTCCCCGTCGTCATCATCGCCTTTGTTGCTGAGCGGATTCACAACATGCTCGATGATGAGGACTGGAAGGGCCTGGCCATTGCCGGGGCCGGCACGGTTGTCACGATTATCGCGTGTTATCTCGTCTTTTCTTCCGTTTTGCTCAAAGGCCTGTTTGCGCTGATGCCGGAATTGCTGCTGGCCGTTCTGGGCGTGCAGCTGGCGATCGGCCAGTGGTCTGGCATGCGACTGCAGGAATTCTTCCGATTCCGAAATATTCTCGAGAACGGTCCCGTGCTCGGTATGAATGCCCGGAACCGCTTGTTTATCAACGCGTTGAACTCGAAAGAGATGTTGGATCTGGCGTCGGATAAATTGCGCACCAAAGAGGTCCTTCAAGCGGCGAATGTTCCTGTGGCCAAGACTTATGCCACCTGCGAATCCTTCCGCGATCTGCCCGAATTCATGAAAGCGCTGGGCGATTTTGGTGCGTTCGCGCTGAAACCTAATCGCGGGTCACAGGGCAATGGTATCCTCATCATTCGCGGGCGAGACGGCGATAATTTTGTTGCCGCGGGCGGGAAGAAGCTGACGCCTGAGCAAGTCTCCCGACACGTCGGAGAAATATTGAACGGCGCCTACTCTCAAGGCGGCGAAGAGGATACCGCCTATGTCGAACCGCTTCTGAAGCAGCATCAAGGGCTAAACGGCCTCTCTGATTTCGGCTTGTCCGATATTCGGGTCATCCTGCATCATCAAAAGCCTGTCTCTGCGATGCTGCGCCTACCCACCGAAAAATCTGGCGGCAAAGCCAACCTGCATCAGGGCGCGGTCGGGCTCGCAATCGATGTCGAAACGGGCAAGATTGTGAACGCAGCGCAGCGCGGAAACGCCATCGATAAACACCCTGACACAGGCGCAAGTCTGATCGGCTTCCAAATTCCGAAATGGCGGCACATTGTCGAGATCGCCGAGAAAGCCTCGAAAGCGATTCCGCTCGGCTATATCGGCGTAGATATCTGCGTCGATCAGGATCGCGGTCCGTTGATCCTTGAGGTGAACGGACGCCCCGGCATCGAAATTCAGAACGTTCAAAAAAAGGGCCTGGTGCAAAGCCTGACCCAAAACGAGCTTGCCAATGCATAATCAATCACCCTTCCTGACGGCCCCTGTCCTGAGCGCGCTCGCAGTCGCGCTGGCATGCGTCACATTGATCGCAGAGTACATCGTCCGAACGGATGGCGAGAACACAAGTATCGCTCGGGTCATCACATCTGATGATCAACAGGAGATCGAACTTGTCGACGAGAGTGACCTGTCCGAGAGTTTCCAGGCCGATCTGGCAAAAATCGTTCAGGATTCTTCGCTTGCACCCTTGTCTTATGACAAGCTCATGGCGACGACACTCTTTCGCCGGGCCGATCCTGCGGACAAGCCGGGTTTGGCGGCGAAGATTGGTGAGCGCCTGACCAGCCGGAAGCGCTTCCGCGAGGCGATCGACGTTTTGTCCGGCCTGCAACCCGAACAGCGGATCGAGCACGGAGCATCATTCTCCTACGCGCTGGCTTATCGTGGCACCGGAAATACCGAAGCCGCGATTGCGGCCTATGCGATGCACATCGCGGCGCGCCCCAGCCACAATCCTGGCTATGTGAATTACGGCATTCTGCTTGCTGAAACCGGTCAGCACGAAGAAGCGATCCGGGTGTTTGAGCGCTCTGTCGATATCACCAGCAGCTCGCGCAAGGGCAAGTCCTACTCCCTTCTCGGACAATCCCAGGCCGCGATCGGGGCCTATGAGGATGCGATCGGGTCGTTCAACAAATCAATCGAGTATCGCCCTGATAGCGGCCCGACCTGGCGCCGCCTTGCGACCACAAAGGCCCGCGCCGGCACCTACCCAAGCGCTGAAGTTGATGCTGATTATTCCCGAGCTCTGGCGCTGGCGCCAGACAGCGCGACGACGATGAAGGAATGGGCCGAGTACAATTTCGCGTTTGGACGGTTCGAGTCAGCGCTCCCCTTGTTCCGCAAAGCGAGCGATGAAGCCTCAAATGATTTTGATATTCTGTTCTCCCGCGCTGTGAACCTTCTTGCATCCGAACGCCCCCGCGCCGCGCGCAGAGTTGTTCGCAAGATTTCGAATGTGGAAATGTCCAAGGATCAGGAAACCCTGCTTCAGGCGCTGCAGGAAGTCAGCGGTATTATCCGCCCGCCGACCATTGAGACGCGGAACACAACCTGCGCCGCGCGGGGCGAAGATGAGCGATTCGTGTACCTGTGCGCGCTGCTTCAGCTGGCAACCGAGTCACCCCTGATGGCGATGGAGACGGCCTCGGATCTGCCGCCGACATCGATTTACGCGCAGCCTGTCACCTTTGCGCTTGCACGATATGAGTACCGCAATGATGCCTCGGATTCGGCGTTGGCACGCTTGGACAGTCTGATCGAGGCGAATCCGCAAAGCTCGCTGTTCTGGCTCTACAAGGGTCGCGCCCAGGCCGACCTTGGCGACCTCGAAGGCGCATTGCCGGCCTTTCAGGTGGCGCTCGCGCTCAATCCTGAAAGCCGCAAGATCTCCTTCGAGCTCGCGGATCACCTGATGGCGATGGAAGACTTCGCAGAAGCTGAAGCGACCTTGCTCACCTATATGGCGATGCGCCCGAATGATGCGTCGGTCCTGACGGCTCTGGCCCGCAATTATGCGGCTGCAGGCAAGCCGGAAAAGGCCGAAGAAACCTTGCAGGAATTGATGTCGATGAGCGAAGCAGCTGAGCCGGAAACGGTTGCCCAGCTCGTGGCGGTCCAGATCGCGCTCGAGAAGTACACCGAGGCGCTTTCAAACGCCGATAACCTGCTCGAGCGGGATCCGGCCAACATCAAGGTGCGGCGTATGCGGGTCGAAACCCTGACAGAGCTTGGCCGCGATGCGGAAGCTGATGAAGAGCTTGATCGCATCAAACGCCTGGAACCGGAAACCAGCACAGACGAAGCTGCAAAACCCGACTTCGCCTCCGCGAGCCGCTGATACCGCCCTGATTCCGGGTCACTTCTGGCGGAGAGAGTCCGCATAATCATAATTCACTGCTGTTCACACGCAATCGCCTTAAGCCGCGATATACGGCGGGGTTGGAGAAGCTAACGCCAAAGACGAGCGTCAATCGATTGACGAGGCGCCAAGTTGAAACAAGCAACGCTAGCGCTCGTTCCTCATCTTTCGAAGCGAGCGCCGCTCTTGCAATCCTCTGATCCAAATGAACGATCAACGAAAAGCGCAAGCTGGAGAGTTGCAAGGATTGTTCGGCGAGGAGGATGCGTTGTCGCTTCCATTTGATGGATCTTGTTCGATGGGCGCTCGAACGTCTTTTGGTGCATCCCTTTAGGATTGGGTCCGCTCCAAGCTTCCAGACCAAGGTCCGCGCCAAGGTTGCGCCTGATCTTGCGCGCCTGGCGCCTAGTGCAGTCGGGTGCGCGTTGGCGCCAGTCCGCCATGGCAGATATGAGCGCCCTCAAAATGCAGTTGAGTGTTTCGGTGCTGTGATCAGGACGTGAACGGTTCTACTCAGAAGACTTTTTCTCGGCGAGAAGTTGAACCTTTACGGGTTCGGAATTGCGGAAATTGACATCGCGCTGCGGGAACGGAATTTCGAGATCGTATTTCTCAAGCGCCGTATGCAGCGCCCAATTGTAATCCGCCTGAACCTTTGCCGGTCGGCTCACTGCTTCGTCTGTGAGCCAGACCACAAGCTCGAAATTCAGGCTGGAATCGCCAAACTCGACTAGCCAGACTTGCGGCGCGCGAGCGTCGCGGCCCTTTTCAGTCCATTGCACCGCTGCGGCAGCTTCCAGGCCGGCCTTGCGGACAGTTTCCTTGTCGCTGCCATAAGCCACCCCGAACGGCACGCGCAAACGCCGCTGCGTTTCTTTCAAGGTCCAGTTGACGACCTGCGCTTTGATAAATTCCTCGTTCGGAACGAGGATATCGACATTGTCATTGGTGGTGACCAGGGTTGAGCGAATGCTGATCTCCTGGACCTGGCCGGTGACCCCGGATTGCAGCTCAATGAAATCGCCAACTTTGATCGAACGCTCAAACAGAATGATGATGCCGGATATAAAGTTCGAGAAAATCGTCTGAAGCCCGAAGCCGATACCGACGCCCAAAGCGCCGGAGAAGACGGTCAGTGCGGTCAGGTTCACACCGACAACGGACAGGGCGATCATCACCGCGATCACCATGAACGTGATTTTTGCAACCTGCCCCAGAATACCCGCCATAGACGGGTTTATTTTGGCGTTGCCTTTAAGCTGCGTCTGGACCGCATCGCCCATGACGCGGCCAAGCCAAAGCGCGAAACCAGCAACCACGAAACTCGTGATGATCCGTAACAGCGAGAAGCGGCTATTGCCGACCGTAATCGCCGCCGCATCCAGCGATTCCGTCACGGGTTCGAGCAATTGGAATATGTGCAGCGCAGCGATCGTCCAGGCGACAAAGGCAATCCCGCTGGCCAGCGCGCCTTGCTTCATGTTCGAGGTCACAACACGGACGACAATCCAGGCATTGAGCAGGCTCGCGACGACTCTCAATCCGGTATGCTCAAGCCCATAAGCCGCAAATCCGGCCATTGAAGTCCAGATCAGCGCGACGGTGAAGGCTGGCCAGATGATGCGTGCGAGCGATGCATAAAGCCGGAACAGGATATCCTTTTGTTCACGTCCCTGCGCCGCTTTCTTGAGGCGTCCAGCTACGGGACGGCTGAGAAAATAGCCGAGCACGGCGCTGGCGAGCACGGCGCAGACCTGCCAGAGCGTTCCGAGCGACCACAGCTGATCCGCCAATTGTTTGAACCATGACACCGTGTTCGCAGCGATTTGATTGAGATCAATCTCGAGCCCGGTCACCCCGACTTCGAGGTCGTCTGTATTGTCCTGGATATTGTTTAGAGCCATTTCAGCCTGCGAAAGATGAAGAGTTGTAGTCCCGACACTGCAACAAGCAGAACGACCGTCAACCAGAAAGCGATCGGCGATTCCACACCGGGCATGCCGCCAACATTTATTCCGAGCAGCCCGGTCAGGAAACCCAGAGGAAGAAAAATCGCCGCGACGATAGAGAGAATGTACATCGTGTGATTGGAGTTTGCAGCCGCGCGGCTATCAAATTCGTCCTGCAACACGATGGCGCTTTCTTTGGAAACATTGAGGTCATCAAGGTAGCGCCGCAATCGATCAACAATTTCCCGAACGTCGCGAATATCACCATTGGAGAACCAGTCCGGAGGCGTTCTCAGCAGATCGCCCAGCGCCTCGTGCTGGGGCGACATGAAACGCTGTAATGACAGGCAGTTGCGTCGAATCTGTGAAATCCGGTCGAGCGCCTTTTCGTCCTGTTTTTCCTTGGGTAGCGCCTCGATTTCATCAATCTGATCATTGGTGCTGATCACGGCTAATTGCATTTTTGAGACCAGGATATCGGCGAGCCTGACAATCAGTTCGCCCGCATTGCAAGGTCCTTTTCCGGATTCGAGCTCCTCGAGCACATCTCTCGGCGTCTGCAATCGTCGTCGCCGGAACGACAATACCACGTTTTGTGAACCCCAGATCTGTAAAGCGATCATATCGTCCAGCTCGGCACCCGGATTGAGATTCAGGCCGCGCATGATGGTTACCAGTCTGCCGTCTTCGACAAAGGCGCGCGGACGGGTTTCGTCAGACAGCAACAGCTCGGCGGTTTGTTCTGGAATTTCTTCGCGCCGAGACAGCCAGCCTTCAATATCCGCGTGCCGCCGGTCAATATGCAGCCATAAAGTTTGCCCCGCTGGGACATTGTCCATCAAGGTCTGGGCCTCGGCCCAGGACTTTCGGTCGGCGCCGCCGCTCCCATCAAGGAGGCAACCAAACAATAAGGGGCCATCGCTTTTCTCACTCAAAAGTCGATCATCAATTGGTTGCTCTTGGTTCACCTTTATCCCTTCGATGAATTGCGAGGATCAGAATTAGAGTATGAACGCACCGGCGACAATCAATCGAGAGCGCCTGATGCCTGGCGAGCAATTGAGTTGCCCAAACAAATAAGTAGGCGCCCAGCGAACGCTGTCCAGCTGAAAAGCTCGGTCATGACATGCCCGAGCGCCAGGGGGGACGCGTGAGCAATGGTTTTGATCGTTTGAGGCGCCGCTGCTAATGAGTTTTGACGGGCAAAAATTCTATGGATGTGAATGCGAATGGCATCGATAATCTATTTGATCGCCGCAGTTTTGAGTGTGCTGGGTGCGGTCGCACACGAAGTGCTGGGGGCACCAAAGGCTCTGGCGCCTCTGGCGAACAGCAATTTGCCGGCTGATATTGTTTGGTTGCATCATTTTTCATGGCATGTCGGGACGGTTTCTGTCCTTGCAATGGCGGTCCTGTTTATCTTGGCCGGTAGAGGAAAATCCGGACAAACATTCGCCGTCATCGCGACAAGCATGAGCGCAGGCTATGCCGCGATTGCCATCAGCTTGGCGCTATTCAGCAATCCTGTTTTATGGACCACGCCCGCCCCATATCCGTGGGCACTGATCACTGTACTCGGGCTTATCGGCATTTTCACGCAATCCCGCATCAACCGCTGAAACCGATGCACGACGAGGATGGACCGATTGGCTAACGCCCCATCAAACCGTCCGTAGTCCTGACGCAAGTCAGGATCCACGGCGGTTGAGGAGCATACTCAGGAGAGTCCGCCGTGAAATTTGTATAACCGACAGTTTTTATGAGAAAAAAAACTTGATCAATAAGTGACACCACCGTTGTCGCACCAAGGATCTGTCTCGAAAACACCTTGTCTGTGCGAACTCCGAATTCACATATTGGGTGAATCCCACATGTCTAATATATGGCGGGTTTATCGTTGAGCGTTATCGCATCAACGCTCTGCGACGAAACCCATGATCCAGGCTTCCACCAAAATGGGCCATTGCCCGACCGGCAAATCGTCTATGCCTCGGAATCCGAAGCCGTGAGCCCCGGTCTTGAATATGTGCAAAGATGCGAGGGTGCTAACCGATCGATAGGCTTCTGCCAGTCGCAGCGTGTTCTCGACCGGAACCGAGCTATCGTCGAGCGTGTGCAGAAGAAATACGGGCGGTCCGTCGGGATTAGGTCGCTGCGTGAGATCAAAATGAGGCGCCAGATCGGTCTCGCCCTGAGCGTCTGACAGTCGCAAAACCGAACCGGCATGCGCAAAAGGTCCGCTTGTCAGAGCCACGGGATAGACGAGAATTGCCAAATCGGGACGAATGGACTCTGACCCGTTCACTGAGCCGGACGGAGATAGAGGGTCATCAAAGCGTTGGGCCAGCGATCCGGCCAGGTGCCCGCCGGCGGAAAATCCCATTGCCGTCACTGATGCACCGGGCGCCGAGTGGTCGCGTACCAGGATCATTGCCCGCTGTGCATCCTGAAGGGGTGTGTCTGCGCCGAGAGGCCAGTCCGGATGCGGCAAACGATATTTCAGTACGAACACGTCGAAGCCGCGCCGACTGAAATATCGCGCCCCCTCATAACCTTCCTTATCGATCACCACGCGGGCATATCCACCGCCCGGGATGATCAGGATTGAGTGACCATTGGGTTTTTCAGCCCGAAACACGGACAAGGTCGGGTTGGTCACCGTTAGCGCCGCGCGGTCACGCAGGCCATATGAATTCTCGCGCTCAATGATTTGTTCGGAAAAACTGACCTGAGCGGCGCCGTCAGCGTCGTCCGGCCAGAGTTGTATAACCTCGTCAGGTGCGCGCTCCAGGTCGACGATGTATCGGCCACCCGATGGCGTGTCTTCGGGCGGGCTCACACAGGCCGCAAGCAGACAGAGCGGCAAGGCGTAGAACAGATCCCGGAGGCGCATGGTTCTGGTCTCAGAACAATTGGGGCAAGGACAACGACAGCGCCGGGAAGAAAGTGATGCACAACAGTGCAGCGATCAGGGCGAGATAAAACGGCCAGATCGTTTTCACCGATTCCTCGACTGGAACCTTGCCGACGGCCGAGCCGACAAACAGAACGGATCCAACGGGTGGCGTGACCAATCCGATGCCAAGGTTGAGCATCATGATAATTCCGAAATGGACAGGGTCGACACCTACTCCCATTGGTCTGCTCCCCGAAAAGTGGTCCATTATTTGAGTTAGTTCCGGCTCCAGATATGGAGCTGAACTATGGGCAAGAGACTGAAGCCTGAAGAGATTATCGCGAAGTTGCGGGAGGTTGAGGTTCG
>JBHIYI010000003.1:0-397589 GCA_041984335.1 Henriciella sp.
ATGTAGACAAACCGGACCTATTGCAAAATGAAAAACTCTAATGAAATCTGGTCGGAACGGCAGGATTCGAACCTGCGACCCCTTGACCCCCAGTCAAGTGCGCTACCTGGCTGCGCTACGCTCCGACCCAGGCCCGGTGGTATAGGCGGATCTTCGAAATTGGCAATGGGAAATGGCGGCGCTGATTGTTTCTTCAGGCTGCATTCTTCAAGCGCACAGCGTCGAGGCGCGCCTTGATGTCAGTCAGGTCCGACAGGATCGTTTCCAGACGCTCCTGCGTGCCGCTGGCGGGCATGTCTGTCCGGCTTGCTTCAAAGGCCTTGCGCACGGTTTCCTGCATTTCTCTGGCGGGGCTGGTGGGAGCCCCTGCATCGCCTGAGTCTGCTGGCGCGACAATACGGGCCTCGCCGCCGAGCACAGATTGAACGCCCTGCTCGCTGAGCAGCTTGGCAGCGCCCTTCAGCGTCATTCCCTGATCGTGCACGAGAGACTGGATGGCGCGCAGCGCCGCCATGTCTTCCGGGCGGAACATGCGGCGTCCATCCCGGCGTTTCAGCGGTTTCACAACTTTCGAGAACTTGGTTTCCCAATACCGCAACACATGCGGTTGCAGGCCGAGCTCTTCAGCAGCTTCCCCGATTGAACGATAGGCGTCAGCGGATTTTTCAATCTTGCGGGCAGCAGAACTCGGCATGTCTAAATGGGTCTCGCGTTTAGCCTCCGACGCGATCTTTGAGCATCGGAGAAGGTTTGAAGGTCACAACCTTGCGCGCCGATATTGTTGCCTGAATTCCTGTTTTCGGATTGCGCCCCTCGCGGGCCGCTTTCTTGCGAACATTGAAATTGCCAAAGCGGGACAGTTTCACGGTCCCGTCCTGTTCCAGGCTCTCGCTGATCATTTCCAGCATTCGGTCGAGCAAGTGCGAGGATTCCTGCCGTGTCAGACCGACCTCACGCACAATCGCGTCAGTTAGTTCCACACGGGTGAGCGTTGCAATCGTCACGTTATCAGCTCCTCTTCGTTAACAATAGCGACCGAGTTCTTAACGAAGTCCAAAAGATCAGATGCGGAAGAGGCTCGCGCCCCAGGAAAATCCGCCGCCCATGGCTTCGCTGAGCACCAAATGGCCCGGTTGGATGCGACCATCGCTGACTGCCGTGTGTAAAGCAAGGGGAATCGAAGCCGCAGACGTGTTGCCGTGCTGGCTCACCGTCGAGATGACTTTGCCCTCATCGAGATTCATTTTCTTGGCCACACCGTTGAGAATGCGCTGATTGGCCTGGTGCGGAACGAACCAGTCGACTTCATCCGAACTGATCCCGGTTTCTTCGTACACAGCGTTGATCGCGCTCGAAATATTTGTCACCGCATGTTTGAACACCTGGTTTCCAAGCATCCGGACATGCCCGATCGTGCCGGTCGACGATACACCGCCATCGACATGCAACAGCTCGCTCTTCGTGCCATCGGTGCGAATATGATGCGTCAGGATCCCGCGATCACCCGCATCGCTTTCGTTTTCTGCGGTAATCAAAACGCCGCCAGCACCGTCGCCGAACAGAACGCAGGTGCCGCGATCAGACCAGTCGAGAATGCGCGTGAATGTTTCAGCGCCGATCACCAGAGCTGTTTTGAACAGACCGGTCTTCAGCATGGAGTCAGCTGTCGCGAGGGCGAACAAGAAACCGGAACACACCGCCTGCAGGTCAAAGGCTGCGCCTGGCCCGGTGCCAAGATTGGCTTGCACCGCCGTCGCCGTCGCCGGGAATGTCTTGTCCGGCGTCGTCGTCGCGAGGACGATGAGGTCAACTTTCTCTGCTGCAACACCCGCATTTGCGAGGATCGACTGAGCCGCCTTCGTCGCGAGGTCGGAGGTCAGCTCCCCATCCGCCGCGATATGGCGCTGCTTTATTCCCGTCCGCTCCTGGATCCACTGATCGGATGTCTCGACGATGGCCGACATTTCGGCATTGGTCATCACGCGCTCAGGCAGGTAGCCGCCGGTTCCGCGAATGACACTTCTGATCGCACTCATTCTGAGGCCTCACTCAAACTCACTTCGACACGGTCCCGGCTAAGGCCCGCAGCGACTTCTTCCATATAGCGACTGGCGGCGAGATCCGCAGCCAGTCTTACCGCCGTCGCATAGCCTTCGGCGTCCGTGCCTCCATGGCTTTTCACCACGACTCCATTGAGCCCGAGAAGCACCCCGCCATTGACATTTGACGGGTCCATTTTTTCCTTCAGACGCTTCAATCCGGAACTTGCGAGCGCGGCGCCGACTTTGGAAATCACGCCGGATGTCAGTGCTTCGCGCACGTATGAGGCAACCAGACGCGCTGTACCTTCTGCGGTTTTGAGCGCGACGTTTCCGGTAAATCCGTCCGTGACCACAACATCGACTGCACCCAGGGCAATATCATTGCCCTCAACATAGCCCCGAAAATCGAGCCCGAGTTCAGATTCGCGCAGTCGCTCTGCGGCGAGCTTCAGCGTATCCCGGCCTTTGCCATCCTCCGCGCCGATATTGAGCAAGCCGATTGTCGGCTTCGCCTTGCCAGTGACCGCGCGCGCATAGGCTTCGCCCATGATCGCGAATGTGACCAGCTGATCAGAATCAGCGTCCAGATTGGCGCCCACATCAAGGACGACGGAGCGACCTTCCATTGTTGGCCAGATCGCCGTCATGGCGGGGCGGTGAACGCCCTCCATCTTCCTCAGAGACATCATCGCGAAAGCCATCAGCGCGCCGGTATTGCCAGCAGAGACTGCGGCGCCAGCCCGTCCGGCTTTGACCGCCTGGACAGCCCCCCACATGCTGGTCGTCTTCGCCCGGCGCAAGGCCGACGAAGGCTTCTCGCTCATATCAACCACATCGTCGTGATGGAAAATGGTGCAACGGTCCGTAAGTCCGCGCGCTTCGATACCGGCTGTGACCTCTTCTGCCCGGCCGTGTACTTCGAACAGGACATTCTTACGTTGTGCGGCAAAAAGTTTCAGTCCATCAAGTACGACCGTTGGGGCCGCATCGCCGCCCATGGCGTCGATTGACAGAATAAGGCTGGCCATTCGGCGGAACTCCACAATGCCCTGAAAGTCGGGCAACCTATTCGCGACCGCCGCGAAAGGCAACGGATAGAGTGAACTGTGTTCGCACGAAGTTTACGCTAAGTCACAGTTCTTCCGGCCCGGTGAGGACACGTTCGTCCGAAACACGCTCCACCCGCTCATTCAGATCCAGGACATAGTTTGCAAGCGGAAGGGCTTTTTCCGCGTCTGGCTGAATATTGCGCCGAATGACCTCAGCCAGATGTTTGTCCGGGCCGCCCTGCTCCACGGCCTCATCTACTGCGGTTGCGAGGCCATAAAACTCCTCGCCCATCTTGCGAATCCGGCGCGCGATCGATGAGTCCCCGACACCATGTTCGCGCAGGGAGTGGTCAAAGTCGGAGAACAGCATCTCTGAGAACGCTTTCGACAAAGCCTGACCTTCGCGCCCATGCTCCCTGAACCGGCGCATGGCCAGGGTCGCAACGAGGGCGACCATATGGAAGCGTCCATAGATTGTGTCAGGGATCCAGCCGCGCAGATAAGGCTCCGGCTCCCGCGCCATGCCCGTGACGAGATCCCGCCACCTCTTGACCGCCCGCGCGTCGGTCTTCGTTTTCCCGAACCAACCAAACATGAACCGCCCTATTTTCGTCCTGTCTCTAGTGTTTCCTGACGCTTGCCAATTGCAGGTATTAGGCCTTATCTCCAGCTCAGTTATCAGGAGTTTACTCATGGCGCGACGTGTCATTCTCGCATCTATTGCACTGGCAAGCCTTACAGCGGCCTGTATCAGCCCGATCGAGGACTATCACGGATACACCGCTGATGAGGTTTTGCCACAGAATATCAAAGTCGGCGAAGATTCGCGGGCGAGCGTCCTCGCACAATTGGGATCGGCGTCGACCGAAAGCGTTTTCGACGAAAACACCTGGTTTTACATAACCACGCAGCGCGAACGCGTTGCTTTTCTGACGCCGCGCACAAAAGCACGTTCGATCACAGCCATCCGGTTTGGCGAAGATGATATCGTCGAAGAGCTACTGACCTATGATGAAACTGACGGATCGGTCATTCGATACGCCTCGAGAGAAACCCCTACGCGCGGCCGCGAACTGGGACTGCTTGAACAGATCTTCGGCACGGTTGGCGCGGTCGCTCTGCCGCAAACGGATGAACGCACCCCGGGCAACCCGACCGGGCGTCGCTAGTTGCTGGTCAGTACCACATCATCGGGCTGAAACTGCGGGTCTTCTGACCACAGGTCCGAGCAGGAATAGGAATCACCGCCGAACGGCGTGAACGACACACAGGCATACTCAGCCTGTGCGCTCTCTTCAAATTGCGCTGGCCCCGTCCAGTCATACATGCCCTCAACGCCTGTCCATGCGCTGATGAAGATATTACCCGGATGCGAGGGGATCTGCGATGCATCCCGCGGGGATCGGTAATGTTCCTCACCGTTTACAAACCAGATAATCTCGTCCGGGTGCCATTCGAATGCATACAGGTTCAGCCCTGACGAAAAATCAAAGTCCAGGGTCTCTCGACTGTAAGCCCCCTTGCGGGCGTTCTTCCAGTAATTGTATTCAACTGTTCTCGACCTTTTGCCGACAAACTCGATGTCGATTTCGTCTTTCGGATCTCCGGCCCAGGGGCCTGTATAGGTAAAAAAAGTCGAGACCACTCCGCTCTCTGCGGATGGACGCATGATGACTTCATAGCGACCATAATGGTATTTCTCGCGCGTTTGCATCTCGGCCATGCTCGCGCGTTCGCCATCTTTGGCGGCAATCACTTTCAGCACCAGTCGATCAGTCTCCTGGACGATGTTCTCGATTTTCCAGGGTCCGCCATAATAGTCCTTCTGACCGTCATTCTTGTGCGTGGAAACCCGCCACTGATTGAAATCGAGCGGCCGTCGAAGGTCGGCGAAGAACGAACCCCGCCGGATCGGGCGCGGTCGAACGGTTGGTTCTGGACGCACCGGGATGATTTCTTCAACATCACGCGTCGTATCCAGAGATGAACTCATGTCTGTAGACTCGTCAGTCGCGACAGTATCTGAGGACGGTTCCGGCGTCGTGACCAGGATCATGCTGGCAGGCCGCGAATCAATTGATGCCCACTGGCTGAGCGAAAACATGAACGCAAATACCCAGACAAACGGCACCAGGACATAGCGACCATTTGTTTGCTCGCAGCGCGCAAAATTTATCAGACTCGTTAACGCCATTCGGGTTCATCTAAAGCTAGCCCCCGTATACACAGCAAAAAGCGGACCAATCATCGTTAACGACCCGCCATGAAAAAACCCGCATCCGAAGACGCGGGTTTTAACCATTGGATGATCCGCTCGGACTAGTGACCGCCTGCCAGAACAGCAAGCATCAAGAGCGCGACAATATTGGTGATCTTGATCATCGGATTGACCGCAGGACCGGCCGTATCCTTGTAAGGATCACCAACCGTATCACCTGTAACGGCGGCTTTGTGAGCCTCGGAGCCCTTGCCGCCATGATTGCCGTCTTCGATATACTTTTTGGCATTGTCCCAGGCACCGCCGCCAGACGTCATCGAAATGGCCACGAACAGACCCGTCACGATAACACCGAGCAGCATGGCACCGACCGCGGCGAGCGCTGCAGGGACACCCGCAATCCACCAGATCAGCAGGAACAACAAGACCGGAGACAGAACCGGAAGCAAGGATGGAACGATCATTTCCTTGATCGCCGCCGACGTCAGAATGTCCACCGCCTTACCGTAATTCGGCTTGGATGTGCCGGCCATGATGCCCGGATCATTCTTGAACTGGCTGCGGACTTCTTCGACCACGGCCTGCGCCGCGCGTCCCACTGCCATCATCGACATTCCGCCGAACAGGAATGGCAGAAGACCGCCGAAGAGCAATCCGACCACAACATATGGGTTGGCGATCGAGAAATCGACCGAAACACCGTGCAGGATGGAGCTCTCCGCCGCGTTCAGAGCGAAGTATTTCAAGTCTTCATTATAAGCCGCGAACAGCACCAGCGCGCCGAGACCCGCAGAGCCAATCGCGTACCCTTTGGTCACAGCCTTGGTTGTGTTCCCGACCGCGTCGAGCGCATCCGTGGTGTCTCGAACCGAGCTTGGCAGCTCTGCCATTTCGGCGATCCCGCCAGCATTGTCAGTCACTGGGCCAAAGGCGTCGAGCGCGACGATCATGCCTGCCAGCGCCAGCATGGTCGTGGTTGCAATCGCAATCCCGAACAGACCGGCCAGATTAAAGGTCAGGATAATCCCTGCCATAATGGTAATGGCTGGAAGCGCTGTTGATTCAAGCGACACAGCCAGGCCCTGAATCACGTTTGTCCCGTGACCGGAGGCGGAGGCTTCAGCCACAGACTTCACGGGGCGATATTCGACACCCGTATAGTATTCTGTGATCACCACGATGAGCGCCGTCACGACGAGACCAGCAACACCGCACAGGAACAGATCCATCCCCGTCACGGCACCAGTCAGACCAAGCGCTGCTGCAGCACCCGTGAGCTCACCAAAGCCATTCGGCAGCGCGTAATTCACGGCCACAGCAAGGCCAACAACGGTCAAAAGGCCTGTCACGATGAGGCCCTTGTAAAGCGCACCCATGATATTGGTGGAGCCTTTACCGAGCTTGACGAAGAAGGTTCCGATCACCGAGGCGATGATACAGACAGCGCAAATCGCCAGCGGGAATAGCAGGATCGCACCGAGATAGCTTGTGCCACCAAAATAGATCGCGCTCAGAACCATGGTTGCCACAATCGTCACCGCGTAGGTTTCGAACAGGTCAGCAGCCATACCGGCGCAGTCACCGACATTGTCGCCCACATTATCAGCAATCGTTGCCGCATTTCGCGGGTCGTCTTCCGGAATACCGGCTTCGACTTTTCCGACCATGTCGCCGCCAACGTCAGCACCTTTGGTGAAGATACCGCCGCCGAGACGGGCGAAAATCGAGATCAGAGACGCGCCAAATCCAAGCGCGACGAGGCCATCAACAACCTTGCGGCTGCTTTCTTCATAGCCAACAACGCCGACCAGAAGGCCGTAATAGGCAACAACGCCCAGCAGAGCGAGACCGACTACGAGCAGGCCCGTCACAGCGCCAGACTTGAATGCCATGGACAACCCGTCCTGCAAGGACGTGCTGGCGGCTTGCGTGGTGCGAACATTCGCCTGAACCGAGACTTTCATGCCGATAAAGCCCGCCGCACCGGACAGAACCGCACCAATCACAAAGCCAAGCGGCACTTCCCAGTTGCGGAACAAGATGGCCAGCACGATCACGACACCGACACCGACATAAGCAATTGTTGTGTACTGGCGCTTCAAATAAGCATTCGCGCCTTCCTGGATCGCGGACGCGATCTCTTTCATGCGGTCATTGCCTGAATCCGCTTTCATAATGGATTGGCTCTGCAGCCATCCAAAGCCAATCGCGAGCACAGCCGCGACTAAGGCTATCCAAAACCAGAGGGTCATTTAGCCCTTCCTCCCTGTTTGATCAGACAGATCTCTCTCAGCCCTGCCTTAAGTGTTTGTGGGACCATGACTGCAACAGCCACGGCGCAATCGCAAGGATAATCGCGCTAGGCGCGAGTCCGAACTCTACAATTCGGCCTAATGCTCAAACCCAAGGGTTGATGGAGCGTTAATCTGCTGCCCTCCATGGCGCAGCGTGAGCCCCGGTGATTCGGTAAATTCCCCGATGCAGACAAAGCCAGGGAGTTCCAGATCTGGTCGCGCGCTGATCAGAATTCGATAGTCATCTCCGCCCGTGCATTGGGCCAAAATTTCCGTGATGTCTTCTGTCGGAATCGCCAGCGGCACCCGGTCCAGTTCGACACGGACCCCGCATCCGGAAGCCTCAGCCAGTCTCAGCGCATCGATCAGGAGGCCGTCAGAGACATCCATGCTCGCAGAAGCGACGTCGGCGACGGTTTGCGCTGAGAATGCGGGGCTCACGCGCGGCACCTGATAGCGCAAGGCCGTCTCCGGGTCACCGCTAGTGCGCGCCGCCGCCAACCCCGCATGCCCCCAGCCAATCTCTCCGTTGATGTACAAGGCATCGCCGGCTCGCCCGCCGCTGCGTCGCACAGGTCCCTTGCCGATACAGCGTCCTGTCAGCGCCAATGTCAGCGTCAGCGGGCCGGAATGGCGCACCAGGTCACCACCGATCAGCGAAACCGAAAACTCATCCAGATCCCGCCCGATCCCCGAAAGCAGGCTGGCAAACTCCGCCTCCGATCGACCGTCTGACCAGGCAATCGACAAAAGCGCCTCGAGTGGTTCTGCCGCTTTGGCATGAATGTCCGAGACATTGACCCGAACAAGCTTCTGACCCACCGTCGAGATTGGATCTGTCGACAGGAAATGAACTCCTTCGACCAGCGTATCCATAGTCGCGATGGTGGGACCAAGCGCCGTCAGCAGAGCCACATCATCGCGCAGATCTTCAGCCCCTGCCGATGTCACAAGCGGGGTAATATAGCGTCTGATCCAGGCAGTTTCGTCCATCACGGCCTCCGCGAGAGACTAAGACCTATGCCTCTTCCGGTCGCAAGTCTTTTGAAACATTGTCGAGAACCGCATTGACGAAATTTGCTTCGGTTGTGTCGAAGAAGTCGTGGGCGAGCGAGACATATTCATCGAGCAGGATCCGCCGCGATAATTCCTGATGCGCCACAAGCTCCGCCGCCGCCGCACGCAGGATCGAGCGTGTCGTGGAGTCGAGACGCGACAGTTTCCACCCCTTCGACAAGCGCGCGAGAATGGCTTTGTCGACCACAGTCTGGTGCTCAATGGTGGCGTTGACGATGGATTTGAACAGGTCCGGATCGGCCTCTTCCACCGGATCTTCATCCGGTCCAAGCCCCAGGCGATCATCCATCAGATCACGGATCGCTGCTTTGCCGCTCTGACCCGTTTGTTCCATCTGATATAGCGCCTGCACAGCCGCCAGCCGCGCACCCGCCCGCCGGGCGCGAATGATCTCAAATGGGAGTTTCTGTTCACTCATCGCGCGTCCTTGCCACTGGTGGCCCGAAAAAGCCATGCTCTTTTGTGCAGGCCAACTGCGATTCGTCGGTGTTGCGCCTAACGCACAAACTTCTTGCGCAGCTTCAGCATCTCAAGACAGGCAATCGCGGCATCCTTACCCTTGTTTTTCTGAGCACGCTCCGCACGGGCCAGCGCCTGTGCTTCGTTTTCGACGGTGAGAATCCCGTAGCCAATGGCGAGGCGGCGATCCGTCGACAGGAACATCAGCCCGCGCGCGCTCTCACCACAGACATAGTCATAGTGCGTGGTCTCACCGCGGATCACGCAGCCGAGCGCTATATAGCCGTCATATCTCGCGCTGTCGGCAGCCATGGCGATTGCACCGGGGACCTCAAACGCGCCTGGGACCATGATGGTTTCGACCTCACAATCGTCCTCAGACGCTTCCAACGCCTCGCGCGCGCCTTTTTCCAGCTCCTCAGAAATGTGCGCGTAGTACGGTGAGTTTACGATCAAGATTCGATGACGGGCCATTACTTGGTTTCCTTTTCTGAACGGGGGCGGTCTGAGCGGCGACGGTCTGAGAGAGGACGCCAGCCTTCGATTGACAGCCCATAACCATCCAGTCCGGCCACCCGTGTCGGTTCCGTGTCTGAGAGATATATCATTTTGCGGACGCCGAGTTCGCGCAGGATTTGTGCACCGACGCCATATTCGCGCAGCGGTGCATGGGTGTCAGCTGGCTCGGATGATTTCATGCCCAGGCGTTCCGCCAATGCATTCGGGCGCATCGTATTGACGAAGACCACGATACCCGGCTCGTCCGCGTCGGCGATGATCTTCATCGCCCGCTCGACCAGACCTTCGCGCGGTCCTTTTTCACCGAGAATGTCCGCCAGCACATCTGTGCGATGCACCCGCACGATGGTCGTGCTGTCAGGCTCAACCACGCCATGAACAATCGCGATGTGCTCGCTGCCATCCAGCGCATTGCGGAAAATGACGGTTTTGAACCCATCGCCATAAGCGCTCTCCAGGGGCGCTTCGACGCGACGCTCAAGATAGCGATCATTCTTGCGTCTGTACTCGATCAGGTCAGCGATTGTGCCGATCTTCAGACCGTGAAGCTGTGCGAAAGAGACCAGCTCAGGCAAGCGCGCCATGGAACCGTCATCATTCATAACCTCGCAAATCACGCCGGCCGGGTAGAGTCCCGCCATGCGCGAAATATCGACCGCCGCCTCTGTATGGCCAGCGCGGACCAGCGTGCCGCCATCTTTGGCGATCAAAGGAAAGACATGTCCGGGCGATACAATATCCGCCGCGTCGCACATGGGATCGATCGCGACCTGCACCGTATGGCTGCGATCATGCGCAGAGATACCCGTCGTCACACCCTCTGCCGCTTCAATCGACACGGTGAACGCCGTACCCATGCTTTCGCGATTTTCGCGCGCCATCATGTCCAGATTGAGCGCACGGCCGCGCTCGCCGGTCATCGCCAGACAGATCAGGCCGCGCCCGAATCTCGCCATGAAGTTGATGGCTTCCGGCGTCGCAAAATTTGCCGGGATAATCAGATCGCCTTCATTCTCGCGATCCTCTGCATCGACAAGGATATACATCTTGCCGTTGCGGGCATCCTCGATGATCTCGTCAACGCTTGAAATTGCAGCAGAAAAGTCTTCAGCCATCTTTGGCTCCTTCGGCGTCATGCGGTGTCGGCGCATCGACGCCAATCATGCGGGCCACGTAGCGCGCCAGCATATCGATCTCAAGATTAACCCGGGATCCGGGCTGCAATTCTCTCAGCGTGGTGACATCCCAGGTATGCGGAATGATCGCGACCTGGAAATCGCCATTGGGAAGCGCATCCGCGACGGTGAGCGAAACGCCATTGATGGCGGCCGACCCTTTCTTTGCGAAATATTTCGCGATCTCGGCAGGTGGCCGAATCGTGATGCGGTAGCTTTGGCCTTCTGGCTCTATGGCGACGACTTCGCCGACGCCGTCAACGTGCCCGAACA
Source organism: Henriciella sp. (assembly GCA_041984335.1). Lineage (GTDB taxonomy): Bacteria > Pseudomonadota > Alphaproteobacteria > Caulobacterales > Hyphomonadaceae > Henriciella. The sequence goes on from JBHIYI010000003.1 coordinate 11,107, forward strand.
CGAAATGGCCGCCGAGCTCCTGACCGAGTTTCAGGCTTTGCTCCAGATTGACCGCACTTCCTGCTTCCCATTCGCCAAGGATCGTCAGCGACAGGGTTTCCGGCACGGCTTCAACCGCAAACCAGCTGCCGTCTCCCGCCTCACCGAAATCGACGACGGTCAGACACACGCCCGCATGCATGATCGACGCGCCCATCTCGATGCTGGCAACGGGATAGGAACACTCCACTTCAAACCGGCGCAGACCGTTGCGATCATCCGCCTTTCGGATCGTACCGACATCGGTCACCAGACCTGTAAACATGCAGCCCTCCTGTCGAGCTTAGGCGGTAACATAAGTCTCCAGGGTGTCATCCCCAATCCGTTCCGTGGCGGCAGTGCGCCAACGCGGCGCATCCGGCATGTCCGAAAGCCCAAGCGCCCCGACGGCAGGCAAGCCGTCGCCGCCGATCAAAATTGGCGCGCGAAACCACTGGATCGTGTCGACGAGACCGAGCTTGATGAAACTCGCGGCGAGCTTGCCACCCCCCTCGAGAAAGATCCGTGACAGCCCTTCGACGGCGCATCGATCCAGCAAGCGTCGAGGTGAGACCCGCCCATCCTCGCCCGGCAAAGTCCAGATTTCCGGACCATTCTGAGCGACACCTTCCGGATAGCCGGTCGGTGTTTGCGCGCTCGCGAGGACGACTTTTCCCAAGCCCTGAGAGGTCAGCAATCGGGCATGATCCGGCGTCCGCAGCCGACTGTCGGCAACGATCCGTACCGGCTGTTTTTCCGGCGGCGGCACCGTGCGGGCGGTTAGCAAGGGATCATCGGCCAGGACCGTTCCGACCCCCACCAGGACAGCATCATGGTCACCCCGCATCCTGTGCACCCGCGCCCGGCTTTCGCTATTCGTGATCCATTGGCTGACGCCATTGGCGAGCGCGATGCGTCCGTCCATGCTGGTGGCAATTTTCAGCGTTACCTGTGGGCGGGACATGGGTTGCTAGTCCTCATCCAGCTCGGATTGCTTTATGAAGGCCGCGAAATCAGATGGCGCATCAAAGTCGCGATAGACGCTGGCATAGCGCACATAGCCAACCGGATCGACAACGCGCAGGCTCTCCATGGCCAGCTCTCCAATATCCTGAGAGGCGACTTCGATCTCTCCGCTGCTCTCCAGCTTTCGCGCAATCCCGGAGACTATCTGATCAATCTGCTCTGCCGAAACGGGGCGTTTGCGCAGGGCGATCGCAATCACCCGGGCGAGCTTTTCGCGCTGGAACGGAACGCGCTTTCCATCGCGCTTGATGACCGTGATTTCACGCAGTTGAACCCGCTCAAAAGTCGTGAATCGCGCCCCGCAACTGTCACAGCCGCGGCGGCGGCGCACAGCCGTATTGTCTTCTGCGGGGCGGCTGTCCTTGACCGCCGTATTTTCAGATCCGCAGAATGGGCAGCGCAATCGGTTAGGCTCCCAACCCGTTATAAATCGGGAACTTAGCCGTCATTTTCTCTACTTCTGCGCGAACTTTGGCTTCCGTGGCCGAACTTTCGCCCGTTGCGACTGCATCGACGACTTCCCCAATCCATTTTCCGATCTGGGTGAACTCTTCAACACCAAATCCGCGCGTGGTACCGGCTGGCGATCCGACGCGGATCCCGCTGGTGACCATCGGTTTTTCCGGATCAAACGGAACGCCGTTCTTGTTGCAGGTGATGTAAGCCCGCTCGAGCGCCTGCTCCGCATCTCGACCGGTGACGCCTTTCGGGCGCAGGTCAATCAATGCCACATGCGTGTCGGTGCCGCCGGACACAAGATCCATTCCGGATGCTTTGGCGGCAGCTGCCATCGCTTTTGCATTCTCGACGACGTCTGCTGCATATTGCTTGAATTCGGGTGTGAGCGCCTCGCCAAACGCCACAGCCTTTCCCGCGATCACATGCATTAACGGCCCACCCTGAATTCCAGGGAAGACGGCCGAATTGACCTTCTTGGAGATGTCGGCGTCATTGGTCAGCACCATGCCGCCGCGAGGTCCGCGCAGGGTTTTGTGCGTGGTCGTCGTTGCAACATGGCAGTGATCAAGCGGATTGGGGTGCGCCTTGCCCGCAACGAGCCCGGCAAAGTGCGCCATATCAACCATGAAGAAAGCGCCAATCTCATCGGCAATCGCCCGGAATCGGGCAAAATCGATCTGGCGTGGATAGGCTGAACCACCAGCAATGATGAGCTTCGGCTTATGCTCTTTCGCCAGAGCTTCAACCTGATCAAAATCGATCAGATGATCGTCCTCGCGCACACCGTACTGGATCGCGTTGAACCATTTTCCCGATTGATTGGGCCGCGCGCCATGCGTCAGGTGTCCACCGGCATCAAGGCTCATCCCGAGGATCGTGTCGCCAGGCTGGATCAGGGCCTGGAACACAGCCTGATTGGCCTGTGACCCGGAATTTGGCTGAACGTTCGCGAACCCGCATTCAAACATCTGCTTGGCACGGTCGCGGGCAATGTCCTCAACGATATCAACATACTCGCAGCCACCATAGTAGCGACGCCCTGGATAACCTTCGGCATATTTATTGGTCAGGACAGTGCCTTGCGCGTCAAGCACCGCCTGAGACGCAATATTTTCAGAGGCAATCAGTTCGATCTGGTGCTGCTGCCGCGTCTGTTCCTTCGCGATCGCGGCAAAGACGTCCTTATCTCGCTCTTGCAAGGATTGAGAAAAGAAGGTCGCTGTGTCGAAACGGGTTGGATGACTGGTGTCTGGCATGGCGCAATTCCTAATTCTGCCCGACCATGTACGGCGACACGCCGCGCCCTGCAAGGAGTCTTTTTCGCCGCTGATTACTGAAAAGTTTTCGCGACATATTTTTACGCTCTATTGGCCGCGCAAGGTTGAATTCTTGCTCGATTTGATGCTTTTATAGTCTCCGAGCCCGACGCAGAGCGGGTTTCTAGATAAATATTTAAGAGCCGACACATGCCCCAGCAATCAAATGCCGAGTTGCTCGAGATGACGACGGATATTGTCGCATCGTTCGTAGCCAACAATCCTGTCCCCGCAAGTGGACTGTCCGATCTGATCCAGACCGTTCATCAAACCGTCCTGGAACTGTCCTCAGATGAACCACCAGAGCCGCCACGCCCCGACCCGGCGGTAGCGATCTCCAAATCGATCACGCCGGATCACATCATCTGTCTCGAAGATGGTCGCAAGCTGAAAATGCTCAAACGCTATTTGCGAACGCGCTTTAATCTGACCCCCGAAGAATATCGGGCGCGCTGGGGACTGCCGAGTGACTATCCAATGGTGGCCCCAAATTACGCGAAACGGCGTTCAGCCTTCGCCAAGGAGATTGGTCTCGGACGAAAGCGCGCTGACTAGGCGGCGCGCTCGTCCAATCCGAGCTGTTTCCAGACGGCCAGGATGGCGGCCACCAGATCATCCATCATCGCTTCTGTGTGCACCGGTCCCGGCGTGAAGCGCAGCCGCTCTGTGCCTTTTGGAACAGTCGGATAGTTGATCGGCTGAACGTAAATACCAAGGTCGAACAGCAGCGTATCCGACAAGGCCTTGCACTTTTCCGGATCCCCGACCAGGAGCGGAACAATGTGAGTTTCGCTCTCCATAAGCGGTAACCCTGCGTCGCGGAACTTCTGTTTCAACAGGGCGGCCTGTGCCTGGTGTGACTTGCGCAACTTGCGCCCTTCATCAGAGCGGAGTTTGCGAATGCTCGCCAACGCGCCAGCCGCCATGACCGGACAGGTCGACGTGGTGAAGATAAATCCGGACGCTGTCGAGCGGATCGCGTCAATGATCGTCTCGTGAGCAGCAATATAGCCGCCCATCACGCCAAACGCCTTGCCGAGTGTGCCTTCGACGATATCAAGGCGGTGCATGACATTGTCGCGCTGCGCAACGCCTGCGCCCTCTTCGCCGTACATGCCCACGGCATGAACTTCATCAAGATAGGTGAGAGCGTCAAACTCATCTGCGAGATCGCAAATCGCTTCAATCGGCCCGATGTCGCCATCCATCGAATAGACGCTTTCGAAGGCGATGACTTTCGGACGCTCCGGATCGTCATTCTCCATCAAGGCCCGAAGATGTTCGACATCATTGTGACGAAACACGCGATAGTCGGCGCCTGAACGGCGGATCCCTTCAATCATCGAGGCATGATTGAGCGCATCAGAATAGATGATCAGATTGGGCAGGATCTTTCCAAGCGTCGACAGGGTCGCATCATTGGAAACATAGCCCGAGGTAAACAATAACGCGCCCGACTTGCCGTGGAGATCCGCGAGCTCCCGCTCAAGGTCCACGTGATAGCGCGTCGTTCCAGAGATGTTACGGGTCCCGCCGGAACCTGCCCCGAAACTGTCTATCGCATCGTGCATCGCGTTGATGACATCATCATCCTGGCCCATGCCGAGATAGTCATTCGAACACCAGACGATGATCTCGCGCTCGCCATGTTCGAACCGCGCGGTCGCTTTCGGGAATTCGCCCTTGTGGCGATGCAGATCAACAAAAACGCGGTAGCGACCTTCCTCATGGATGGTATCCAACGCGCTTTCGAAGGCTTTCAAGTGTTTCATGGCAAGACTGTTCCGTTGCGTGCGAACCGGGATGTAAGGGATAGCCCGTAATTTTGAAACGGTATCAATGGACGCAGTACTGCGAAAACCTATACGCGAATACCCGTATAAGAATCTTCTCTAGGCGTCATAGCCCGGTGCTTCACGATCCAGCTTCCGTAGCAAGCCGGGCCATGCCAGCATATTTGCCAAGGTTTTGGTGCCTTCTGGATTGGACTGTCCTTTGACGACGTCTTGGACGTCTTGCGACGGAATGACCATGTTCTCGCGCCCGGCCGTCAGAGCCCGCACCTGCATGGAGCAGGCGCGCTCCAGCAAGAACATGCGCAGGAAGCACTCCGCGGCTGTTCCACCAACGGTCAGTGTCCCGTGATTGTAGAGCAGCATGTTGTTCTTGGTGCCCATATCCGCCACCAGGCGCTCACGTTCGCCGTGATCCAGCGCAACACCTTCATAGACATGATACGCCAGATCATGCCGCACCAGCATTCCGGTCTGGCTCAGCGGCAGGAGGCCTTCCTTGTTGCAGGACACAGCCACGCCGTCATCGGTGTGCAAGTGCATGACAACGTGAGCATCATCGCGCGCCGCGTGAATGGCAGAGTGGATGGTGAAGCCGGCGGGATTGATGAAGTATGGCGTTTCCTGAACCACATTTCCTTCCAGATCGACCTTGACTAGAGACGAGGCCGTGATCTCTTCGAAGAACATGCCATATGGGTTGATCAGGAAGTGATGATCCGGCCCCGGCACGCGGTGGGAGATGTGCGTAAAGATCATGTCCGTCCAGCCATAAAGGGCTGTCAGGCGGTACATTGCGGCAAGATCGACGCGGACCTTCCACTCTTCTTCACTGACCTGGCCTTTCAAGCTGGTGATCTGCATTCCGTCTGCCATGGACTATCCTCCGGTGTATCTGTTGTCGGCATTGTACCGACAAGCTTCCGTTTGGGCAATTGAAGGGGGTGCTTGACCCCGCGTCCGATGCCCCCGACATAGGGGCGCATGACCACGTGTATCGCCTTTGTCGCGTCGAATCGCCCGGAAGCTCAGGAAGCCCTGAGCCGCCTGACCAAGAAATATGGGCAGTATGATGAGGACAAGGCAGACGTCATCGTCGCGCTTGGCGGAGACGGCGCGATGCTCGAGGCGATGCGGCGCCGATTTGAAGACCACAAGCCGGTCTACGGCATGAACAGGGGCACAGTGGGCTTCCTCATGAACGAATATGAGGAAGACGATCTGATCGCGCGCATCGACAGTGCAGAGCGCGCCACTGTCACGCCGCTGCGCATGGATGTCACAGATGTCCACGATCAGACGCATCAGAGCCTGGCGATCAATGAAGTGTCGATCCTGCGCCAGACCGCGCAAACGGCGAAGCTTCGAATCATAGTCGATGGCAAGGAGCGCATGGCCGAATTGTCCTGCGACGGGGTTATGGTCGCGACCCCCGCGGGGTCGACCGCGTATAATCTCTCCGCACATGGCCCGATCCTGCCGATTGGTGCCAATCTGCTCGCACTCACGCCGGTAAGCGCGTTTCGGCCTCGCCGCTGGCGCGGTGCCCTGCTCCGTCATGATGCGCAGGTCGACATTGACGTCATCGCGCCGCGGCGTCGTCCGGTTGCCGCGTCCGCCGATAATCAGGAAGTCAGGGACGTTACCCGGGTCTCTATCCGCGCCGATCGCACGCAGCATCTGACCATGCTTTTCGACCCCGGACACGCCCTGGATGAGCGCATATTGCGTGAACAATTCGCCTTCTAGGCTTAACCTTTTTCCGCCATTTAATCAGTCGTTTGTTAAGCCGCGTTTGCTATAGATGGCAGCATGGTTAAGTCGCTATTCAAAATGTTCAAGAAGCCGAAATCAGGCTCAGAACTCCTGACCGAGCTCGATATCACGCGCGTGGTGGGTACCGCTGACACTGCATCTGAGGTGCCTGCCACCCACGAGGCTGACCTCGAGTCCTCCGAAGCTGTCGAATCCTGGAAACAGAATGATCTCGACCTGTTGCAAACCACCTGGCAGGCCTGCTGCGCCGAACCGGCTGATATCGAGTCTGCTGACGCGTTTCGCCGTGCTCTGCACAATCTGCATGGCGCCTCTGGTGCCTATGGCGGCGGAGCTCTGACACGCTTGTCCGGCTCTCTGCACGAGCTCGTGACCAGCGTCGATGATCTGCAGAGCGAAGCGGCTCTGGTGAATCTGCATGTTCAGGCGTGCCGCGCGGCTGCACTGGGCGACGGATCTTCAGCAGACGAGGTTGCGGATGCGGTTTGCCAGGCCCTCGAGGACCAGGTCCGCGGACGTCTCCACGGCTAATCTGGCTGAAATGCTGTCTAGGGCGTCGTTTTAACCGACGCCCTGAAACCCTTCGACTTCGCGCTTCGGCTTGTCGCCGCGATCAATGCCGAGCAGCAGCACGACGGCTGAGGCCACGAAGATCGAGGAATAGGTCCCGACAATCACACCAAAAATCAGCGCAAAGCTCATGCCGCGCAGGACCGGACCGCCAAACAGGAAGATCGAGAGCAGCGCCAGCAAGGTCGTGCTCGAAGTCAGCAAGGTCCGCGACATGGTCGCATTGATTGCGAGGTCCACGACCTTGGACAATTCAAGCTTCTTGTATTTACGTGTTTCTTCCCGGACGCGGTCAAACACAATCACCGTATCGTTCATCGAATAACCGACAATTGTCAGCAAGGCCGCGATCGTGGCGAGGTTAAACTCGAACCCGGTCAAGGCGAACATACCCATGGTCAGGATGACATCGTGAAACAGCGCTGCAACCGCACCCAGGGCATACTGCCATTGGAAGCGGAACGAGATATAGACCATCATAAGCGCCAGCGCGACCGTCAGGGCGATGATCCCGGACCGGAACAGCTCTCCAGACACTTTTGGACCGACGGAGGCTTCAGAGCGAATTTCGAACCGGCTCTCGCCTTCGGGTAGTCCCGCATCGACGAGGGCTTGCAAGGCCGCATTGACCTCATCGCCTGCACGGTTTTGGGCTTCATCCGGTGTTTCGTCGCCGACCGGTGGCTGCGGCTTGAACCGGATCACCGCGATGTCCGGCGCATCGGGTCCGGTGCCGCGCGCAGAATTCACCTGGACTTCGCCAACAATCAATGGCGCAACAGCGCCGCGAATATCATCTGCCGAGATGTCGTCTGGTTCGGTGATCTCGATCACTGCGCCGCCGGCAAAATCGATGCCCAGGTTGAGCCCCCGCGTCGTCAGCAATGCGGCGGACGCAACCAGGGCGACAACAGAAATTACCAACGCAATGAAGCGCAGGCTCATGAATGAGACAGCGGTTTTTTCAGGCCAGAGTCGTAAAAGCATAATCTGTGTCTTTCCTTACATGGCCAGCCGCTTGGGGCGCATGGTGCGAAGATACATGACCGTGAGCCAGCGCGTCACGACAAAGGCCGTGAACACCGAGGTCAGGATGCCGATGGCGAGCGTCACGGCAAATCCTTTCACTGGACCAGACCCAACCATGTAGAGAATGGAGGCCGCAATAAAGGTCGTAATGTTCGCGTCGAGAATGGCCGAAAGCGCGCGTTCATATCCCGCCTGAATGGCAGTTGCGGGTGATCGCCCGGAGGCCTGCTCTTCCCGGATCCGCTCAAACACGATCACGTTCGCATCCACCGCCATACCAATGGTCAGAATGATGCCAGCAATCCCTGGAAGCGTGAGGGTTGCACCAAACCCTGACAGGGCACCAATGATCAGCACGATATTCGACAGGAGAGAGCCGACCGCAAACCCGCCAACCAGGCCGTAAGCGAGGATCATGAACACCCCGACAAAGGCCAGCCCAATCAGGCTGGCGCGTGACCCGGCTGCAATCGACTCAGCGCCCAGGGTCGGCCCGACCGTACGTTCGTCCAGGAAGTTCAGTTTCGCAGGCAGTTCCCCGGCTTCGATAATCGCCGCGAGGTCTTCCGCCTCTTCAATTGTGAAACGCCCCTCAATAATGACGTTTCCGCCAGGGATCGGCGTACGGATCGTCGGAGACGACATAGACGTGCCATCCAGGACGATTGCGAAGTTCTTGCCCGTATTGTTCCGCGTCAGGTTATAGAATTTCGTCGCGGCTGAGCTGTTCAGGCGGAAACACACTGCCGGGAAGTTCGCCTCGTCAAAGCATCGATTCGCGGTCGCGATATCGGCGCCGGTCAGCTCCGGAATGCGATTGATCAAGATCTGTCCATAATCAATCGAATCGACCAGCTGCTGGCGCGGCAGCGTTCGTCCGGAATTGATCGCGGCCTGGATCGCGGAACTGTCCAGATTGGCCATGTTGAAGGTCAGACGGCCCGCCTGCCCGAGAATATCCTTGATCCGTTTTGGATCGGCTTCACCCGGCGCTTCCAGAATGATCCGATTGTCGCCTTGCGGTGTGATCGAGATCTCGGCCACGCCATCCGGGTCAATCCGGCGGCGAATGATCTCCATCATCTTGCTCTGAGCATCTGCCGCAAGCGCTGTTCGGGCATTGCCGGGAACAGTGAGCTGGATGAACCGGTCGCCCGTCTGCTCGACATCGAACAGCTTTGTCTGGGTCGTGCCGATCGTCGGATTGAGGCGGTTGAGGCGACGGATGGCTTCATCCAGGTCCTCTCCCGGGTTGAGGATTTCGATTGTCAGGCGATCCTCATTCTGAACCGGCGGATTACGCTCAATCAGGGGATTGCGATTGAAGGCAGAGCGAATATCGGCCTGCACCGTTTCCAGTCGGTTCGCGGCGATCTCGGCCGGATCGATTTCCATGAGCAGATAGACCCCGCCCTGCAAATCGAGGCCAAGGTTGAGTTTTCCGCTTGGCAGGAACCACCAGGATTGCTCTGCCTCAGCCATTTGCTGCTCATAGGCGGCAACCGCTGCGGTGTTGGTCGGGTCGGAGACTTCCTTTGGCTCAATGCCAAGAAAGCCGTCTGAGAACAGGTTGGGCAATGCCAGCACGGTTCCCCACAACAAGGCGACAACAATTATTCCGACTTTCCAGAGCGGGAAATTCAACATGGCAACAAGGCCCTTATCTTAGTCGTTGGCAGCGACAGGTGTATTCTTGTCCCGCACATCTGCGATCATGCCCTTCAAGGACCGAACGCGAACGCCGTCCGCAAGCTCGACTGTCACTTCGGTATCAGCCACGCGTGTGACTTTGCCGATCAGACCACCCGCGGTCACGATTGTGTCGCCTTTTTTCACCGCCTCGATCATTTGCCGGTGCTTTTTCTGACGCTGCTGCTGCGGCCGGATAAGCAGGAAATAGAAGATCAGGATCAGCGGCACGAACATGATCAGGCTCTGCATAAGCCCGCCACCGCCTGAAGCTTCTTGCGCGAGTGCGGCTGGCGAGAGCGCCAATGCCGCGAGGGTCAGGGAAGCAATTTTCCGCATGAAAGAGTCACCTTCAACAATTCAATTGCGCTCGTATATCCACGCCCCCGCCCTTTAGCAATTGGGCGAATGCGTTCACTCACGCCTCAGATCACGTGAAAGACGCCCCGCTTCAAGGGCGATGACCCAAAATATTGTCCCGACAGGTGCTAGTTTTCTTCCAGCGCCTTCAGATACATCGAGTTCTTGGGACGCGAAAACAGGCGCTCGACCATCGGCTCGAAGAATTCGAGCGACTCGCTCTCATACTCAGGATCAAACGCCGCCTGATCGTACAGATGACAGAATTGCGCTGTGTATTCGTAATATGGGTGATCCTTGAACTGGTCCCGCATGTTTCGATCGAGACCCAGATGGTGGAAGAAATAATAACCCTGGAACATGCCGTGATTGGCGACCATCCAGTGGTTCTTCTCTGACACGAACGGTTTCAGGATCGCCGCTGCGACATCAGGATGGTTGTAGCTGCCAAGCGTATCGCCAATATCGTGCAGCAGCGCGCAGACGACATATTCCTCGTCCCGGCCATCGCGATGTGCGCGTGTCGCAGTTTGCAGCGAATGCGTCAGGCGGTCGACGGGGAACCCGCCAAAGTCACCATCCAGAAGTCTCAAATGATCGAGAACACGTTTCGCGAGGCCTTTATTGAAACCTTTCGAATGCTCCGCAATGATGTCCCAGTCTTCCTTGGTGCCTTCCAGCATTTCGCGAAATTTTGCCTGCACTGGCGCATGTCCGTCGGCCATTGGTCACTCCCGTTATTTTTCTGGGAACATGAATGCTCATTGACGCGAAGGAGGGTCAAACATTTATTGTGAGCAAATAATCACTTGCAGACTCTGAATCGATATGTTATCAAACGCTCACAAAATGGAGCTAATGCCCTATGGTTACTGCTGATCAGAAACGCCCGCGCGCGCGAAATGCGCGTCCGAAAATTGAACGCGCCGCGCTCAAATTGTTTATCAGTGAAGGCGTGGATGCCGCGACGACGCGCGAAATCGCTGACGTGGCCGGTGTCTCCGAAGGCGCGTTGTACCGCCATTACAAAGGCAAGGATGAACTGGCGCTGGCCTTGTTCATGGAAACGCACAATCGCCTTGCCGAAATGATGCAGGTTGCGTTTTCGCAGCCCGGCACGATCGAAGACCGGGTGCGCCGCGCCGTCACCGCCTATTGCCAGCTCGCCGATGAGGACTGGTTGCTATTCAGCTTCCACCTCGTCTCGTTGAATAAATTCATTCCGCACGATACGCGAAGGTCCGATGATCCGGTGACCGTGGTCGAAACCCTGATCGAAGGGTTGATGGAGGCAGGCGAGATCCCGAAAGGTGATCCAGCCATTGCCGCCGCCATGTCGCTCGGCGTCGTCATGCAGGCCGGTCTCAACAAGATCTATTCGCGCCTCCCCGGCCCGTTCAGTCAGCATATTGAAACGTTCACCCGAACGATCATGGCGATCCTGCACCAGAAGTAAGTCTTCAGGAGAATACACAATGATCCGCGGTCTGCTCTTCACGGGCGTCTACTACGCCCTGTCTTTTGTCTACGTTGTTGCCTCCCTGCCCTTTCTGGCCCTGCCAGGGCGCGGGCCAGTGACGGCCATCATCCGCTCCTACACGCGTGCGGTGAATCAAGCCCTGCGTTGGATCACCGGCATCAAAAAGGAGGTGCGCGGACGCGAGAACCTGCCCAAGGGCGCCTTCATCCTGGCCCCCAAACACGCAAGCTGGGGCGACGGCTTCATGGTCTATCCGGAAGTGAAGAACCTCGCCTTTGTCACCGGTGATCACCTTGAACAATTCCCGCTGGTTGGCGGTATTCTGCGCAAGCTTGGCGCCATTGTCATCGACACGTGCGGCGGCGGTGAGCGCAAGGCAGCCTCGCTGGCCGAGGGCATGGCGCGTGCCCGCGAAGACGGCCGCCGTATCCTGATATACCCGGAAGGTCATCTGGCGCCTGTCGGCTACCATTTCCGCTACAAACCGGGCGTCTGGCACATGCAGCAGGCCATGAATGTCCCGATTGTCCCGGTGGCGACGAATCTCAACTGCTTCTGGAACCAGGAAGAGATTGAAAAGACCCCCGGCACCGCAGTGATCGAGTTTCTGGAACCGATCCCTGCCGGGCTCTCGAAAGACGAAACGCTGAAACGCCTGACGCTGGCAATCGAAACGCGGTCGGCCGAACTCATCGCCGAAGCCACAGGCGGCGACGTCGTTCCAACAAAGCTCCTGCCCGACCCGGACAAAGGCACACTCGCCGCACCCGATGCCAAGGCGGCGAAAACGGCTTAATATGTCTTGGCCGTTTCGTCTGCTTTGGGTCTGGAGTAAGCTTCCCCTCTTCAGGCCCTCATCCTGAGCGAAGTCGAAGGATCGGGGGCCGTGCGCCCCACAGTCCGCCAGTCCCTGCGCAGGCAGGGACCTAGGGATCATCTCCCGCCACTCGTTCCTGGACACCTGCCCGCGCAGGTGTCGGCGAGTGGGTGCCTTATGTGCGTTTGGAAGCCCGCCTCGTCCTTCGACTTCGCTCAGGATGAGGCTCATTCGCTTAAGATGAGGCGCTTTTGCTCGAGATGAGGCACTTTCGCTTGAAGTGAGGCGCAAAAATTTCCGTAGGCCCGGACTTGATCCGTGACCTCGTGGCATCAGGACCTCAAGCCCCCGAGGCAGGTCCCGGGTCGAGCCCGGGAATACGGGTGGGGTTGGAGGGCAAGGCTTGAATTGTCATCCCGGCCGGAGCGCAACGGAGAGCCGGGACCCAGTCTTGGTGACCCTTTCTCTGGCTCCCGGATAAGCGCTCACGCGCTTTCCGGGATGACAGCTCAAATCCCGCATTGCCAACGCAAGTTGGCACCCATGGCGGCTGGCTGATTCATCTCTCAACCGCCATGGATCTCGACGTGCGTCAGGAACTCGGACATTCAGCGCGGGTCGCTCCGACACCGAGACCAGACCTCGGGTCTGTTCAGGATACAGCCGCGAATGACAGAACAAGGCGAATCTATCGCGTCGAAAATGCGATCCATCCGGCAATTGCGACCAGGCAAAGCGAAAAGACCAAACGGGCCGGGAGCGATTTGCGCCAGCGCTCAAGTCGCTCTCCGGCGCTCGCCCCGAAACCGACAATGCCGATATGCACCAGCGCGGCGATCGCCAGATGGAGGCCTCCAAGGATCAGAATTTGCAGCCAGAGCGCACCAGCTGCCGGGTTCGTGAATTGACCGATGACGAGAACATAGAACACCAGCGCTTTCGGATTGAGGAGGTTGGCGATCAGGCCTCTTTGAAATCCTTTTCCGGCAAGGCCGACAGCCGGGGCGGCCGAACCGGACTCGATGTAGGCCAGCCATGCCAGCCAAAGCATGAACAGGACGCCCGCCCAGCGCAGGCCATCATACACCGCCGGAACGCTGGAAATCAAAGCTGCGACTCCCGTGGCGGCCGCTATGACCTGGATAGCCAATCCCAAGGTGATGCCAATCACGGCCATGAAGCCCACGCGCGCGCCATGCTGCGCTGAAAGCATGGCGAGCCATCCCATATTCGGGCCGGGCGTCATCTCGATCACGAACATCGCGAACAGGAAGGCAGGCCAGTCAAGCTCTAGAAGAAATGCCATCATTTGACCTGGCGCACCGTTGAACAGCCATGGCCATCCCGTTCAGTGCCTAAAAAACAAACGCGGACTTCTTTTCGAAACCTGGAAGAACAGGCGGGCAGCATTCGAACGCTTCGCGATAGGAGAATGTATCGCCAGCGCGCTTGTAAATGCGGGCCGCGCCGACACTGCGCCCGGTTGCGACGACCACGCCGAGACGACCGCCTTCGGAGAGCTGGTCCAGCCATGCTTGCGGCACCGTCTCGACCATTCCCGCCACCAGGATCACGTCAAACGGCCCCTGATCCGGAAGGCCTGCGCTCAGGTCCCCCTGCACCGCCACGGCCTCATCCATACCGATCTCGGCAAAGCGCTCAGTCATCGCGTCGACGAGCTCTTCATCATCCTCCAGCGCGATGGCCGCATCGGTGACATAGCCCAGCAGCGCTGTGCTATATCCGGCGCCTGCCCCGACCACGAGACTGACATCGCTCGCCTCAGGCTCCAACGCGCGCAAGATCTTGCCGAGATCGCGCGGCAGCCACATGGCGCGGCCTTCGCTGGTTTCGATCTCCAGTTCTGCATAAGCGCACGACCGCATGCCCTTAGGCACAAAGACCTCGCGCGGCACGTTGGCAAAGGCGCTTACAACTTCAGGCGAGGTGACATCATTAACGCGCACCTGTGAATCGACCATGACCCGGCGAAGGTTTGCAAAGTCCATCTGGCAGCCCTTTAAGAAACTCTCTGTCAAACGCGGCAATAGCACAGGATTCCCACGCCGCAATATGGCGATTTCGCAGATTGCACTTTACCCGATTGCAAGCGACCCATGTCGCTGCTATGCACCCCAGCTCACCAGCGAGGCTCTGTGGCGGAGTGGTGACGCAGCGGATTGCAAATCCGTGTACGCCGGTTCGATTCCGGCCGGAGCCTCCACCCTTACCAATTCCCCACCAAAACCAGACGTTTCCTGAAGATATTTGCGGGTTCGCTTAAATCTTTTCGAATTTGTTTAAGGCTTGTTAACCAATCTATAGGAGAAGGTTAATGTCTTCTATTGGAGACACCCACCATCACCCAATGCCTCGGCGGAACATTTTTATGTTCCGCCATTTTTTTTCAGTCAGATGAGTTTCCCCGTTTGACAGGAAAATCCGTTTTGGTAATGAGGCGCTTCGCTGTTCCGCGATAGCTCAGTTGGTAGAGCAGGCGACTGTTAATCGCCCGGTCGTAGGTTCGAGTCCTACTCGCGGAGCCACTCACCGAAAATTTTATCCAGACAGTGTCTGACCGAGCGCGCGATGCCAGCCGGAAATCAAGCGCTGACGCACGTCAGACGCCATGCCTGGTTCAAATCGCCGCCCCGGCGTCGCGCGACTGCTCCAGTCTGCTTCGCTGACCCAGCCGAGCTGCATGCCTGCGAGCGCCGCAGCGCCCAGCGCTGTCATCTCCATGAAGTCCGGTCGCTCAACCGGGCGATCGCAAATATCCGCGATGAACTGCATCAACCAGTCATTCGCCGCCATGCCGCCATCGACACGCAGCAGAGACACATCCGCGCCATCGGCTGAAAAAGCCGTCAGCAGATCATTCGTCTGATACGCCGCCGATTCCAGCCCCGCCCGCACAAGATGCGCAGCGCTCGCGGCTCGCGTTAGACCACTGATCGTTCCCCGCGCATTTGCATCCCAATGCGGCGCGCCGAGCCCGGTAAAGGCCGGTACGATATAGACGCCCGCATTGTCGGGCAGATCCGCGGCCAGACGCTCACTGTCAGCCGAATCTGCGATCAGTCCCAGATCGTCGCGCAGCCACTGGATCACTGTACCCGCATTGAAGATTGCGCCCTCGAGCGCATAAGCAGAGCTGCCCCCTTCGTTGCCATAGCCAAGCGTTCCGAGAAGGCGGTGCTGCGACGCTGGCACGTCCTGCCCCGTATTCGCGACAAGAAACGCCCCCGTCCCATAGGTGATTTTCGCAGTTCCGGCTGCCAGACACCCCTGCCCCACCAAGGCGGCCTGCTGGTCGCCAATCGCTGACAGAATGGGAATGGCCCGCCCAAACAGGGACGGATCGGTTTCGCCAAAATGAGCACCGCTGGGCTTCACATCCGGCAGGAGCGGTTCCGGCACGTTGAATAGACTCATCATCTCGCGCGACCACGTGCTGTTTGCCTCCAGATTGAGCGGATAGAGCAGCGTACGGGAGGCGTTTGTCAGGTCCGTCGCGTGGACGCGCCCGCCCGTCAGTCGCCAGATGAGATAGGAATCCACAGTTCCAAAAGCGAGCTCACCAGCTTCGGCGCGCGACCGCGCACCGTCAACACTATCGAGCAACCAGGCGGCCTTGGTTCCCGAGAAATAGGGGTCGATCAGCAATCCTGTTTCCTGCTGCACCTGAGGCTCCAGCCCTTGTGCTTTTAACGTATCGCACTGATCCGCCGTCCGGCGGTCCTGCCAGACAATCGCCGGCGCAATCGGATCAGACGTCTGGCGGTCCCAGATCAGGGTTGTTTCGCGTTGATTGGTAATGCCGATCGCAGCGATGCGGTCGACACCGCCGACATCAGAGATCACATCCCGGCAGACCTGAAGCGTCTTCTCCCAGATATCCCCGCCGTCCTGCTCAACCCAACCGTCATTTGGATAGGTCAGAGGCACTTCGGCTTGCGCCAGGCTCACCGGTTCGAACGCACGATCAAACGCGATCGCGCGGGTCGAGCTGGTGCCCTCATCGATCACCAGAATGAGATCAGGATCGGCCATTTCATCCTCCCGCCGCTGTCCGGTCGGCGCCATGCTGGCCCCCCTCGAAAGCTGGTTTTTGAGTCACCCGGACTCATCATGTTCGTTTTCGAACAAACCTCATCTGGGTGTCAACCTTCGCTAAGGATACGACGAAAGATCCATCCACAATATTCTAATTCGCGCACACATTTATCGTTTACGAACATAGGTCGCGCACTTAGAATGCGCTGCAGGATAAAGGATCCGAGACTTTGTATGATATCCTGATCATTGGCGGAGGCATTAACGGCGCCGGCATAGCCCGAGATGCGGCAGGTCGTGGGCTCAAAGTGCTGCTGTGCGAAAAGGACGACCTAGCTTCGCACACGTCTTCAGCCAGCACAAAACTCATCCATGGCGGGTTGCGCTATCTGGAGCACTATGACTTTGCCCTGGTGCGCAAGGCGCTGACGGAGCGTGAGGTCCTGCTGAAAGCCGCGCCGCACATTATCTGGCCGCTTCGATTTGTGCTGCCGCACCATAAGGACCTTCGCCCCTCCTGGCTGATTCGCCTCGGACTGTTCCTCTATGACCATCTGGGTGGCCGGAAAATCCTTCCGGCGACGAAAACGCTCAACCGATCGAACAGCGATGTGTTCGTGCCGTTGAAAAGCGAGTTTTCCAGAGGTTTCGAATATTCAGATTGCTGGGTTGAAGATGCGCGCCTGGTGGTCCTTAACGCAATGGACGCGGCCGAAAGGGGCGCCACGATCATGACCCGGACGGAATGTCTCGCCCTGCAATCGCAGGGAGATCGCTGGACCGCGACTTTGCGCACTGACGGCGCATCCGAGCTGACTGTCGAAGCCAGGACCGTGATCAATGCCGCCGGCCCCTGGGTCGACCATATTGCCGGCGCGGCGGGCGTGAAGTCGAGCAATGCGCCACAAGTACGTCTCGTCAAAGGCAGTCATATCATCGTTCCCAAACTGTTCGAGGATGAGCGCTGCTTCATCTTCCAGTCCGGTGATGGCCGGATTGTCTTCGCCATTCCTTATGAGAACAATCGCTTCACCCTGGTCGGCACAACGGACCTGGCTTTCGAAGGCGACCTCAACCATGTCGAAGCGTCGCCGCACGAGATCGACTATTTGTGCGCGCTGGCAAACGAATATTTCACGCGACAAATCAGCGCTGAAGACGTCGTTTCCACCTATTCCGGGGTCCGGCCATTGTTCGAAGACGAAGCAGAGAATGCGTCATCTGTGACGCGTGATTATGTCCTCAAGCGGCAAGGAGAATACGACGCACCGTTTCTTTCAGTTATCGGCGGCAAGATCACCACCTATCGCAAACTTGCTGAAGACGCGCTGAAGATACTGAAGCCGGACCTTCCTGACCATACCGGCGTCTGGACCGAGCACGCGCCGCTTCCGGGAGGTGATATCACCGATGCTGATTTCGCTGCGTTCGAGCGCGACTGCGCTGAGACCTATCCGTGGCTGGATCATGCCATATTGCATCGCCTGGCGCGCACGTATGGCACCCGAATTCACACAGTCCTGGATGGCGCTCGATCCGTGAGTGATCTTGGACAGCATTTCGGCGGCGGACTTTATCAAGCCGAAATCGACTATCTGAGTGCACACGAATTCGCCAAAACCGCTGAAGATATCCTCAAGCGGCGAACCAAACTTGGCTTGCACATGACGACTGCGGAGATCAGTGAACTGAACAAGATTTTCGACAGCACGGCCTGACGCCTTCTTAAACCGAGCAGCAACGACCGAACCTCCAGAAAGCGCCAGCCTAAATGAACATTCTCCAAGTCGGCATATTCTTTTTCATCACGGCGGCGATCGGTGTCCCGACCGATCTCAGCTGTCGCCAGCAACGTGGAGTTCCATATCCGCGTCCCGGATCGCTTGCATGAAGGCCTCGGGAGGCGCGGCGTCGGTGAACAGGTGATCGATGTCGGAATAGTCGCCAAGTCGCACCATGGCGCGGCGACCAAACTTGGCGGCATCGGCGACCAGGAACACTGTCCTGGAATTTTGAATAATGGCCTGGGCCGAGCGGATTTCCTGATAGTCGAAGTCCAGCAACGAGCCATCCTCGTCGATCCCGCTAATCCCGATCACCCCGATATCGAGCCGGAACTGTTTGAGGAACTCAGTCGTCGCTTCACCGACAATCCCGCCGTCTGACTGGCGAACAAATCCACCCGCAATCATCACATCCGAGCCGTCCGTTTCGCGCATCATGTTGGCGATGTTGATATTATTGGTAACGATGCGCAGATCCTTGCGGCCGACCAATTCTGCGGCGATTGCCTCTGTCGTGGTGCCAATATTCAGGAACAGGGACGCCCCGTCCGGGATACGTTTGGCGACCATGCGGGCAATCTTCCGCTTGCCGTCCATGCCCTCTTGCAGACGGTCTTGATAGGGCTGGTTATAGGCATTGCCGATGCGCCCGGCACCGCCATGGAAGCGCTCAATCAGGTCCAGTTCACAAAGCAGGTTGATGTCCCGGCGAATGGTTTGCGGGGTCACCCCGAAATGGCGCACGAGCTGCTCTGTCGCGACATATCCCTGCGAGCGGATCAGCTCGAGGATTTCCTTTTGCCGTCCCGGAAGATTGGATATGTCAGCTTCGCTCATTTCCGCCTTCTTTCTTCGGCTCTGTGTTCACGTGGCGCACCTGCAAATCTCGCCTCAAACACCGAATTGGAGATCAGATCGCCTCAAAATGGTAAATCAAACAAGTCTCTGGATGCAGTAGCGGCACTTGCAGCTCCACATGCGCCAGCGCCGCGCCGAAAGACGCCGCTCAAATTCCGCGGATTTCGAAGCCTCGACACCCGAAATAGATGCGCTTGTCAGCGATGCCGTTCACAGCGGCGCCAGAGGCGCGCGCCTGACCGGCGGCGGCTTTGGCGGGTCTAGTCACGCCACTGCCTGCTCTGGACGCACATCGCTGATTTGAATAAGGGCGATCGGGGACAGTAATTCGAATATCGCGCGAGGCAGTGCCGAACGCGTGTGTTCACCGAACCTCATCAGGATCCTCCATGACCGACGCCAACACCCACAAAGCCAAAATGCAAAAGCTGCAGGCTGAGCAGAAGCGCAAAATCGATGAAGCACGCGATCCAGACCGAGGTCTCGTTCTTGTTCACACCGGCGACGGAAAGGGCAAATCGAGCTCAGCCTTTGGCGTCGTCGTACGCGCGCTCGGCTGGGGGAAGTCTGTCGGTGTGGTGCAATTTATCAAAGGCAAATGGGTCTCGGGTGAGCGGCAATTCTTCGAGAAACTCGGCAGTGTCGACTGGCACACAATGGGAGATGGTTTCACCTGGAACACACAGGACAAGGAAAAAGACATAGAAAAAGCCGAGGCCGCCTTCGCAAAAGCCTGCGAAATGATGTCCAGCGGCGACTATGACCTGATTGTGCTCGACGAGATCAATATTGCCGTAAGCTATGACTATCTGCCAGTGAAGACCGTGCTTGAGGGCCTCGATCAACGCGCAGTCCGGACCAGTGTGATCCTGACCGGACGAAACGCCAAGCCAGAGCTTTGTGACTATGCCGATCTGGTCAGCGAAATGCGCGAAGTGAAACACCCTTTCAAAGCCGGCATCAAAGCCCAGCGCGGGATTGATTTTTAAATCTTCGCCCGCGGCGCGAGCGGAAATTGACAAGCGCACACGCCTGTAGCATTTAGCGCCTCAGATGGTGCCGTTCGAAAGAGCGGCTAAGAGGGAAGCCGGTGAAAATCCGGCGCTGTACCCGCAACTGTCAGCCAGGAGCGACAGGCCACACAGCCACTGAGGATTTCCTCGGGAAGGCGGCCGGAAGCGACGATTGGCGAGCCAGGAGACCTGCCATCGCGTCGTTCGTCCGGAGACCGGGAAGAGTCTCAGCGGTCGGGAAGGTATCGAACACCTCTCCTTTGAAACGGCAGAAATCTGGTCTGGCCGCTCGCGCAGTCTGTCTGTGTGGCCATGTGTCGTTTTCAGTGCGCCATTTGCGGGCGGCATGGCGCTGAGAGGGTTTTCCTCATGTATATTAGAACCGCGCTGATCGGCGCTGTTTCACTTTCAACCAGTTTGCCCGCGCTGGCGCAGGCCACGGATTCCGAACCAACCAAGCTCGACACAGTGATCGTCGAGGGATCGCGGCTGAACCAAACCCAAACCGAAATCGGGTCATCGGTGAGCATCATCACTGCCGATGATATTGATGAACTCGGCTTTGATTTTGCGCTGGACGCGATTGCCAGCGCGCCCGGCGTCACCGTCAACCAGAATGGATCACTGGGTGGCCTGACGACGGTCAGCATTCGCGGAGCCGGCACCACACAAACGCTAGTCCTGATCGATGGCATCCCCGTGAATGATACAAGCTCAATTGGCGGCGGATACGATTTCGCCCGGCTGGATACGGAAAACATTGAGCGCATCGAAATCCTCAAAGGGCCCCAAAGTACGCTTTGGGGAACCGATGCGATTGGCGGTGTCGTATCCATTTCGACCAAGGATCCGGAACCTGGCCGCCTTGCAAGCGCCTTCGTGGAACTCGGCTCATTCAATACGGTCCGCGGCGGCGCATCGCTTGAGAATGCGAGCGAGGTCGGCGATTTCCGAATCGCCGTGACAGGCGTTTCGTCGGACGGCATATCCAAAGCCGACGAAAACAATGGCAATGACGAAGACGATCCTTATGAGTCCACAACGGTATCCGCCAAAGGGGGTCTGAACTTTGGTGACGCCCGGTTGGCCGCAGATGTCCTTTGGGTCGATGCCGATTCCGAATTCGACAGTTTCGTATTTGGGGCGCAGGGCAATGTTGGCGATGGCGATCAACTCAATCAGACGGAATCGCTGGCTGCAAATCTTTCGCTGACCGCCCCGCTTTTTGACGGGCGCTTGGAAAATCTTCTCGTCGCGGGATATTCAGACACTACGCGCGAGAATTTCAGCAACGGCGCTCCGAGCAACAGTTTCGACGGCGACCGGACCATTTTCCGCTATCAGGGAACCCTTTCCATCAACCCATCCAACACGCTCGCTTTTGGCGCCGAGCGAGAAGAAACGGCCACGCAAGCCGAAGACACCGCGATCAACAGCCTGTTTGCGTTGCACGAATGGCGGGCGACCGAAACGCTCACCTTGAGCGGCGGTGTGCGAGTCGATGATCATAGCAGTTTTGGAACGGAGACGACCGCCCGCGTCGCCGCGGCGTACAATCCGACACCGCAATGGACGTTTCGTGCAAGCTGGGGACAGGGTTTCAAGGCACCGACACTGCTGCAGCTTTCTGGCGCAGGATTCACGCTGCCCAATCCAGACCTGCAGCCTGAGACATCCGACGCCTTCGATGCCGGCATTGAATGGCGCTCTCAATCGGGTCGCGTAGCGTTGGGCGCAACTGTCTTTGATGTGAATATTCGGGATCAGATCACCTATTCCTCAACCGGCTATTTCAACGAATCCGAAGTGGATTCGACAGGCATTGAACTTACCGGGCAGGTCGAGCTGACCGAATGGCTCAGCGTTTCGGGCAATTACGCGAATATTGACTCAAAACGAACGGACGGGTCGCCGTCGTTCAGAGTTCCGGAGCATACGGGGGACGTTCGATTGAGCGTCGATCCGGATGGACCATTCTCCGGCGCGCTGCTTGTTCGCTACAATGGCGAAGAGCCAAACACGAATGGCACCATGCTCGATGCCTGGACCCGCGTCGACGTGACAGGCAGCTATGACCTGAATGACAGTGTCGAGATTTTTGGACGGATCGAGAACCTGTTCGACGAGGAGTATCAGCAAATCCTCGGCTACGGCACGCCGGATCTATCGGGCTCCATCGGTATCAGGCTACGGTACTGATCGGATGTTCAGGCTGACTTTTCTCATCGCTTGCTTGGGTCTGGCCGCTTGCGCCAGACCGGTTTCGGTAAGTTCCCCCTTATCCGAACGACCGATGCGAATCGTCAGCCTGGATTTTTGCGCGGATCAATACGTGCTCAAATTGGCAGATCGCGAACAGATCCTCGCCCTGTCTCCGGATGCGGAGCGCGACTTCTCGTTCATGAGAGCCGAAGCGGCGGGGCACGCGACGGTGCGTCCACTCGCCGAGGATGTTCTGATCCTGAAACCTGACCTTGTTGTGCGGTCGTATGGAGGTGGCCCGAACGCCGCTGCTATGTTTGAGCGCGCGGGAATTCCCGTTCTGCAGGTCGGGTGGGCAACCTCCATTCACGGCGGAGGCGATGGAAGCATTCCGAGTGTGATCGCAGGCGTCGCCGAAGGATTGGGACAGGCAGAGCGCGGCGCTGCCCTCGCCGATGACTACACAAAGCGACTGACGCGGATCCAGGCGCGGGCAACCGGAAAATCGGCGCTCTACATGACCCCTGCCGGGGTTACCACGGGCGGCGAGACAATGGCACACAAGATGATGCAGGCGGCGGGTCTGAATAACTTCATGGATCAGCCCGGCTGGCATAGCCTGCCGCTGGAACGCCTCGCCCATGAAGGCCCGGAAATCGTCGTGGCGGCCTATTTCGACCCAAAAGGCAACTACAGAAACTTCTGGAGTCCCTCCCGCCATCCCATCGCGAAGCGAGAATTGTCTGAAACTCAGCGCATCGACTTGCAGGGCGCGTGGCTCTCATGTGGCGGCTGGTTCATTCTTGAGGCCGTCGAAGCCCTGGCCGAAGGAGCCCAGCTCGATGATTGAGCGCTGGCTGACACCTGGCCTCTGCGTCTTGAGCGCCGTCGCGATTTTTGCAGCCTGCTTGCTCGGTTCGACGGCGATGCCTGTCGATCGCGTCTTTCAGGCCTTCCTGGGCGGCGCGGACGAAGCTGATCGCCTGGTCGTCTGGACAATCCGTCTCCCTCGCGCCCTGGCCGCGTTCCTGACCGGTGCAGCTCTGGGGATTAGCGGTGCGGCGCTGCAAGGTTTGTTGCGAAATCCATTGGCCGAGCCTGGCGTTCTTGGCGTTTCGGCATCGGCGTCCCTAACGGCGACGTCTGCGCTCTATTTCGGTCTCGTCGCCTTCAATCCATGGATCCTGCCCTTGGCGGCGATTAGCGGCGCTTTGATCGCAACAGCCTTGTTGGCTTTCGCCGCGACACGCGCGCAATCGGTGGTCACGCTCATTCTGATCGGGGTCGGGCTGTCGAGTTTTTCAGGCGCTTTGATGAGCCTGCTCATGAATCTAGCCCCCAATCCATTTTCGCTGGCGGACATGATCAACTGGATGCTCGGCTCCGTTGCCAATCGCAGCTTTGATGAGATCGTCCTCGCCCTGCCCTTCATCGGAGGCGGCGCAGCTTTGCTGCTCGTCACGCGGCGCGGCCTGTCAGCTTTGACACTGGGCGAAGAAGCCGCCTCAGGGATTGGCTTGAACCTGCAGCACCAGCGGATATGGACGGTGCTCGGCGCGGGTCTTGCGACCGGTGGTTCGGTTGCTTTGGCCGGCGCCATCGGCTTTGTGGGTATCGTTGCACCGCATGTCGTCCGTCCTTTCGTCAGGCATGACCCCGCCAGGTCTCTCATCCCTTCAGCCCTGCTCGCCGGATTGATCCTGGTCGTCGCAGACATATTCGTCCGCGTCCTGCCAAGTACGAATGAGCTTAAGCTCGGCGTCCTCGCGGCGCTGATCGGGGCACCTGCCTTTATCTGGATCGCAATGCAGAGGCGCGCCAGTCATGACTAAGCTCTTGGCCAAAGATCTGACGCTGAAAGCGGGCGATGCGACACTGGTGGAGCGCGCGAGTTTTAGCCTCTCCCCCGGTGAACTGGTGATCCTTCTGGGTCCGAATGGCGCGGGAAAGACCAGCCTCATACGGAGCGCGCTCGGCTTGCAGATGCCGACATCAGGCACCGCGGCGCTGGGCGACCGCGACACGGTCAAACTCTCACCGATCGAGCGGGCCCGACAAATCGCCTACCTGCCGCAAATCCGACCCCTCGCATGGCCCAATCGCGTACAAGATGTGGTTTCGCTTGGGCGGTTCAGCCATGGCGCGGCGCTTGGAAAATTGTCGGTAACCGATGCCGCTGCCGTCGACCGCGCGATTGTCGCCTGCGACCTCACCCACCTGGCGCATCGGGCTACGGATTCGCTCTCAGGGGGTGAGTTAGCACGCGTGCATTGCGCCCGCGCCTTTGCATCCGAAGCGCCTTTGCTTGTCGCCGATGAGCCGACAGCCGCGCTCGACCCGCGCCACCAGTTTCGCATTCTGGATCTGATACAGACTTATGTCCGTGAGGGCGGCGGCGCCCTGCTCGTGCTGCATGATATTGATCTGGCGGCGCGATATGCGACGCGGCTGCTTTGGATGAAAGAGGGGGAAATCATCGCCGATGGCTCGCCCGCAGATACGCTGACACCGCAACGTCTGTCCGATGTCTATCGCATCTCTGCCAGGATCGAGGCGGGCCGGATCATTATGGATGGCGCATTATGACCGGAAAAGCGCTTATGTTGCAGGGAACAGGGTCGGACGTTGGCAAATCCGTTCTAGTCGCAGCCCTCTGCAGGATCGCCAGACAACGTGGTCTGCGCGTTGCGCCGTTCAAGCCGCAGAACATGTCAAATAATGCAATGGCCTGTCCCGGCGGCGGCGAAATCGGCCGCGCCCAGGCCCTGCAAGCGCGCGCCGCAGGAATTGAACCGAGCGTCCACATGAACCCAGTCCTGCTGAAGCCGCAAACCGATCGGACCGCGCAAGTGGTCGTACACGGCAAGGCGCTCAGCGCGATGGAAGCCGCCGACTATATGGCTTCGCGCGATCAGCTGCTGGACGCGGTGCTGGATAGTTTCCGGCAACTGATTGAGGCAAACGACCTCGTCATTGTCGAAGGCGCCGGAAGCCCCGCGGAGATCAACCTGCGCGATCGCGACATAGCGAATATGGGCTTTGCAAGACGGGCCGGTGTCCCGGTTTGCCTGATCGGTGATATCGACAAAGGCGGCGTCATCGCCAGTCTGGTCGGCACCCAGGAGGTGCTCGCCCCCGAAGATGCGCAGATGATTGACGGCTTCCTGATCAACAAGTTTCGAGGGGATCCTGCGCTTTTCGAAGATGGAGTACGCGCGATTGAGGCGCGCACCGGCTGGCCGTGCTTTGGCGTGGTGCCATGGCTGCGCGCACCGGCGCTCCTGCCGGCAGAAGATGCGGTGGTTCTGCAGGATCTGCCGCCGACGAGCTCGGGCACATTAAAAATCGTCGCCCCGATGCTCTCCCGCATTGCCAATTTCGACGATGCCGACCCGCTGCGTCTGGAACCGGGGATAAATTTCCAATGGATTCCGCCCGGACGCGTGCTGCCACGGGACGCTGATCTCATCATCCTGTTCGGGACAAAATCTACGCTTGGGGACTTACGTTTCCTGCGCGAACAAGGTTGGGATCACGATATTATCGCTCACGCGCGCAGTGGCGGCCGGGTGCTCGGAATATGCGGCGGGTACCAGATGCTGGGTCAGATGATCAGCGATCCAGACGGTTGTGATGGCCCCGCCGGTCACAAACAGGGTCTTGGTCTGCTGGACGTGAACACGGTCATGTCGGCCAACAAACAGGTGACGCCGGCGACCGGGCAATGCGCCCGCACAGGCCTGGCAATAACGGGCTATGAGATCCATGTCGGGAAAACAACGGGCCTGGACACTGCGCGTCCGTTCGCGATCGTCCGCGGGCAACCGGATGGCGCGAGGACTGCCGACAATCGAATCCAGGGAACCTATTTGCACGGCATTTTCGGAGCCGACGAATTTCGCCGGTCCTGGCTATCGGAGATGGGCGCGCAGCCTGATCAGGAGATGGATTTCCATGCCAGGATAGAGGCTGCGCTGGACGAA
Source organism: Henriciella sp. (assembly GCA_041984335.1). Classification (GTDB taxonomy): domain Bacteria; phylum Pseudomonadota; class Alphaproteobacteria; order Caulobacterales; family Hyphomonadaceae; genus Henriciella. The sequence goes on from JBHIYI010000003.1 coordinate 37,336, forward strand.
CTTGCTGACGGCGTTTCCGAAGCAGTCGACGTGGAGGCTTTGTTAAACCTCGCCGCCACGCCCGCTTTTATTGCATCGTCGGGATGATAAAGGCCTGGTCGCCAATGTCACCTTCCGGCCAGCGGGAGGTAACGGTCTTGATCTTGGTCCAGAAGCGTACGCCTTCCGGGCCGTGCTGGTTGGTGTCGCCAAAGGCGGAGCGCTTCCAGCCCCCGAACGTGTGATAGGAGACCGGCACCGGGATCGGCACATTTACGCCGACCATGCCGACATTCACTTGGGCAGCAAATTCACGCGCGGCGCGGCCGTTCTGGGTGAAGATGGCAACGCCATTGCCATACTGGTGATTGCTCGGCAGCGCTGCAGCTTCTTCGAGCGTCTCGGCGCGGACAACTTGCAGGACCGGGCCGAAAATCTCTTCTTTGTAGGATTGCATGCCTGGCTTCACATGGTCGAACAGACTTGGCCCGATGAAATAGCCGTTTTCGTGGCCTTGCAGCGTGTGGCCGCGGCCATCAAGCTTCAGCTCAGCGCCTTCATCAACGCCCATCTGGATATAGGACTCGACTTTGGCCTTGTGCGCGGCTGACACGACAGGACCGTAATGCGCCTCGGCATCGGTCGAGACGCCGACCTTGAGTCCGCGCGCGGCGTCCAGCATCCGCTCGACAAATTCGTCACCGGTCTTCTGACCGACTGTCACCGCAACCGGCAGCGCCATGCAGCGCTCGCCAGCAGACCCATAGGCAGCCCCGACAATGTCCTTCACCGCCTGTTCCATGTTGCAGTCCGGCAGAATGATGCCATGGTTCTTCGCCCCGCCCATGGCCTGCACGCGTTTGCCGTGCGCGGTCCCGGTGGCGTAGACATATTGGGCAATGTCCGAGGAGCCGACAAAGCTCACCGCCTTGATATCCGGATGCGTCAGGATGGCGTCGACGGCGGTCTTGTCGCCATTCACCATATTGAGCACACCTTCCGGGGCACCGGCTTCGAGGAAGAGCTCTGCCAGGCGCAGCGGTACGCTCGGATCTTTTTCGGATGGCTTCAGGATGAATGTATTCCCACACGCGATCGCGACGGCAAACATCCAGCACGGGATCATAGCCGGGAAGTTGAAGGGTGTGATGCCTGCGACAACGCCCAGGGGTTGGCGCATCGAATAGACATCAATGCCTGGGCCAGCCCCTTCGGTGTATTCGCCTTTTTGCAGGTGCGGGATGCCGCAAGCAAACTCGACTACGTCGATTCCGCGCTGCACGTCGCCTCTGGAATCGGCGATGACCTTGCCGTGTTCTGAAGACAGCAGCTCGGCAAGCTCATCCATATTTGCTTCGAGCAGGCGTTTGAACTCAAACATCACCCGCGCACGGCGCTGTGGATTAGTATTCGCCCAGCCGGGGAGCGCGGCCTGGGCGTTCTCAACAGCGGCGGCGACTTCGCCTTCTGTGGCCAGCGCGACGCGAGCCTGAACTTCTCCCGTGTTTGGATTATAGATATCACCAAACCGACCGGATGTACCCGCCACCTGTTTTCCACCAATGAAATGGCTGACTTCGCGCATTGCGCCTCTCCTGTGATCTTGTTTTGGCACCTCTATAGCGCGCTTTCATGGCCCGCCAACACCCTGATCCGCGAATTGAAACGCTGATTGAGAAAACGCTGGAAAAGGAAAAGGGCGACCCTGGTCGGGTCGCCCTCCATCTTACGTCCCCCCGGCCCTCGCCGGGATGCAAACGCGTTACCAGCGCTTGGAGACCGTTACACCATAAGTGCGCGGCTCCGTCAGGAACACATTAGTGAACAGACCAGAGCTGTCATCGGTCAGATATGCACCGGTGATGACTTCCTCATCGGCGAGGTTTTTACCGAACACTTCGATGGACCAATCATTTTCAGTGTTCATGAGCTCCAGGGACACGTTCACATTGTCCCAGCTTTCAAGAACATCACGATTGGTGTTGAAGACGCGGCTGAATGCTTCGGCCTGATAGTAGTAGTCACCACGCAGACGAATATCCCAGGCGTCATTGAAGGCACCTTCCCACGTATACTCCGCACCAACATTCAGAGTTGTTTCGGGTGTACCTGGAAGACTGTTTCCATCCAAGTTTTTCGCTTCACCATCAAATGGTGTCAGACCACCAATGGTTTGCGTCACACCATTACCATCAACATAGGTAATATCCGGCACCCCAAAAGCGGCTTCTGCGCCAGCGAACGCGCCTGTACAAATGCCTAGGGTCGCGCCAGGTCCGACACCAGGAACGGTTCCGGCCTGAATGGCTCCAAGAATAGTCGCATAACCGGCTGCAGATACAACGCAGTTTGAGGCGCCTGGGAACAATTTCAGCACGACCAAATCGCTTCGGCCATTGGTTCTATCCAGTGTATCAACGCCAAACGTGTCGACCACTTGGGCGTCCAACAGACCAAAATTGGCATTGATCACGAACGTGGAAGCAGGGTTCCAAATGGTCTCAAGCTCGAGCCCTTTGATTTCCGCGTCCACGTTGAAGTTTGCTGAGGTCCGGTTCACAATCGCAGAGATCTGGTATCCTTCATAATTGTAGAAGAACGCCGTACCGTTCAGCTGCATCGCTCCACCCGCAACCGTATTTTTCGTACCGATTTCGTACGAGTCCACGAACTCAGGATCGAACGTTTCCGGGAACAGGTTTGCCCCAGCTGGCTGTGGTGGGTTGATACCGCCGCCCTTATAGCCACGAGAGTAGAAGGCGTAGAACAAGCTGTCCTCAGACCAGGCCAGATCCGGAGACCAATCGAAGCCGAAACGGCCCGTGGTTTCTTCGAACTGAGCTTCCGCGATTCCGGTTCCAGCAAGCGGATCGGCGATAACCTGCACAGGTGTCGACAGGAAGGTTGGGATTCGTTTTACTTCCTTTTGGTCATCGGTGTACCGAAGGCCCAACGTAAACGTCAGATCGTCAGTCGCATCGAAGTAACCTTCACCAAACAGCGCGAAACTATCGAGTTTGTATGGCGTCAGCGACCGGAAATACTGACGCGACACGCCATCCAGGTTTTCGATCGGTGTCGAGCCAACATTTGCGAAGTCTTCGATCGGGAACACAATCGGGCCACCCGCGGCGACTGATGCAGCGTTGTTCAGCTGATTGAAGGCCGAAGATGTGTTGAAGAACACATAGTAGCTTTCCTGCAATGCTGGTCCCTGATTGGTTTCGCCATCCACTTTGATAGCGCCCAGATTGAAATTAAACCGACCATCAAAGTCTGACTGCAAGCGCAACTCGTGCGTGGTCGCCTCGGTATCGGAACCAGAGATATCGCTGGCCCCGTAAACATTGCTGGCACCCAATTGAGGATCGCTCACAACACCGCCCGGGAACAGGGTTGGGTAAAGTGCAGCAAACGCTCCGCCTGTGGTCGCACCATTGAGGAAGATCAGTGGTCCTGGGGCTGTGTTGAAAGGCACATCAGAAGACTGTTCGTTATAGTCTTCCTGCGACGTATTAGTCCGCTCATTGTAGCTCCCAAGATACGTCACCAACAGGTCATCTGTGAGATCAAACTCTGCCTTCCAGGTAAACAGCGTTTGCTCAGTTTCGAATGTCGGGTCGAACAGGGATTCAATTGTTCGCAGGTCGGAAGGGATACCATCCGTATTGGCGTTGAAGTCAATCAGGTTACCGGTGGTCGGATCAATATTACCGATCAAACCAGACAGGAAGCCATACTGGGCACCAAGCGTCGCCGCATTGTTCAAGCCTTCAAGTGATGCGGGCGCTCCAAGATAATTGTCCACACACCCTTGGCTTGTAATGGTTTGATCGAATGCGGAGATCGGAATGCCAGCAAAACTCGTGAGCAATGGATCCTGATCACAGAGTTGCTTACCCGACCGCAGACGCGAATCATCTTCGTTGAAATGCTCGACCGTTAAAAGGCCGCGCAACCGGTCGGTTGGCTCAAATGCGAAGGAGGCGCGCAGCGAGTACAAGTCTCGGCTGTCAACATCGCCGCCGGTGGTCAGGTTGGTCACATAACCATCGCGCGACAGGTAAGAGCCGGCCAGACGCAGCGCGGCTTTCTCACCCATTGGCAGGTTTACCATGCCTTTGGCTTTGACCGTATTATGATTGCCATATGTCAGTTGCGCATCGGCCTGGAACTCTTCCAGGACGGGCTTGGCCGTGATGACGTTCACAACACCACCGGTCGCGTTCCGACCATAAAGTGTCCCTTGCGGACCCCGCAGTGATTCGACCCGCTCTACGTCATAGAACTCCGCTTCGAAAAAACTGTTCGTAAACAGCGGCACATCATTCATGTGGATACCAACGCCTGCATCGGCACTGGTCGTCACAGCATCAACTCCGATGCCGCGAATCCGGAAGTTAAATCCGCCAAAGTTGCCTTTGGTAAAGTTCACATTCGGGATGGCCTTGACGAGGTCCGGGCCGCCCGCCAGTTGCATCGACTCCAGCATTTCCTCATCAAACGCTGACACCGCGATCGGAACATCCTGGATTGATTCTTCGGTTTTCTGCGTGGTCACAACCACCGTGCCGAGCGTGCGGGCATCTTCGTCCTGATCCTGGTCCTGAGCGATGGCCGTTGGCGCCGCCAGAGTCAGTGCCAGCGCGGATGCACCAGCGAGCAAGACGTAATTCGAACGTCGTGAGACTTTCATAGATTAACTCCTCCCATGGCGCGACGGATGATGGCGCCAAAAATGATGTTTGTTCTTCGGATTTACGTGCTTTGCGCAAACCTCAAATTGATGACACGACGGAGAGCCCATGCTTGTCAATGATTTACGCTGCGTCCGGTACAAAAGTTCGCGCAAGTGTGTGACAAACCCCACAGCGCAATTTGAGCGCTGAATGCCCAAAATGCGCGGCGATGCTTACGCAGATCACCACAAAACACTACCGTTTGACGGAGAAGTGGTGCCCCCACACGGACTCGAACCGCGGACCTACTGATTACAAATCAGTTGCTCTACCAGCTGAGCTATAGGGGCACTGGCGGCTCCTTTATCTTGCGCCTCGCCAAAGCGCAAGACGTCATCACAAGATCATGCAGTTGCCACAATTGATCCCCGATCCGGCATGTTTTTGCCTTCCGGTCCGAGTTTCCTGAGCGCAAGCAAGACGGGAGCTGAAAATGTTCAAAACGCTGATCTCCACCGCAACTCTGATGACCGCCACAGGTGCCGCCTTTGCGCAGCCGCTGCCGGCCCCGCCGACCGAGGTTTACACGCCGCCGGCTGCTTCGAATTGCGCCAATGAAACGCTTCACGTCTATTTCCCGGCCGGCACCAGCGCGTTGACGCCGGCCTCGCAAGAGACGTTGAAAGCTGCCAAGGCGCGGCTCGATGGCTGCATTCTGGGGCAGGTTTCGCTGAATGCATCGGCAGCCGACGCGCGATCAGAGGCCGAGCTGCAATCGCTGACTTCGGCGCGGATCGAAACGGTTTCCGCCGCACTGTCCAGGTATCAACTGGATGGCATGCAGGTACAGACAGGCTCCGAAATCAGTGACGCGACCCGTTCGGTCTGGTCGCCGATGGATCGCAAAGTCGAGATTCGTGTCGCGGCCTGGTCGCCTGAAATCAGCTGACACATGGTTTCCTCCCAGAAGCTCTGATTATGCAGGGCTCAACTCAAAACCCCCGAGCGGCGCCAGCCTCCCGGGGGTTTCTTTCTGGGTTCAGTCAACGCGCTGCCTAGTCGAAGAATGACAGGACCGCGCAAGCAGCGACGAAGGTCACAATCGTGTAGCCGCTATCGATCAGGAGCAGCTCCCACGAATGCGCGGGCGAATAGACATAGCCGTACATCATCAACGGCACGCCGATCAGCAGGGCCATCCAGAGGCCGAACAGAACGGCTGTATCGAGTTTGGTGATACTCTTCTGCTTCATGTGCCATCCGAGGCCGAATGTCAGCAACAATGAAATAACGAAGCCAGCTGGCATCCAAAGTGGGCTTTGCCCTTCAAACATTTCTTCTGTGTATCCGCTGGCTGCCATCCAGGCATCGGACAGCAATAACCCGTACCAAATGAATCCGAGAATCCACATGGCGAGCGCCCCGAGCACCAGCCCGAGACTGTTTACGCCTGCAATTTTTGGCATTGTTCCCTCCTTAAGGATGTTTCAATTATCCCATCGCGCGATTAGACAACCCTCAGCTTCTGCGGCCGAATCCATCTAACGCAGCGTAAACCTTTGTACGGGAACACTAATCTTGAGTAAACGCCGGATCCTGATCACCTCCGCCCTGCCCTATATCAATGGCATCAAGCACCTGGGGAATCTCGCCGGTTCGATGTTGCCCGCGGACGTGTACGCGCGCTTCCAGCGCCTGCAGGGGCATGATGTGCTGTATATCTGCGCCACCGACGAACATGGCACACCTGCTGAGCTTGCGGCTCAGGCTGCAGACATGAGCATACAAGCCTATTGCGATGAGCAGCACGAGATCCAGCGCGCCGCTGGCGACGGGTTTTCGCTGTCCTATGACTGGTTCGGGCGCTCATCCAGCGAGGAGAACAAGGCGCTGACGCAAGGCTTTGCCTATGCGCTGGAAGCCAACGGACTGATTGAAGAGCGTGTCTCGCAACAGGTTTACAGCGTTGATGATGGCCGCTTTCTGCCGGATCGCTATGTCGAGGGGACGTGTCCGCATTGCGACTATGAAAAGGCCCGCGGTGACCAGTGCGACAATTGCGGTCGCCTGCTCGATCCGGTGGATCTTAAGAACCCCTGTTCTGCGGTGTCCGGCGGCACCAATATCGAGATCCGCGACACGGCGCATCTGTTCCTGCTGCAGTCGAAGATGCAGGACAGGATCCGCGCCTGGGTTGAAGCGTCGACCGACTGGCCGCAACTGGCGCGCTCCATTGCCCTGAAATGGCTGGACGAAGGATTGCGAGATCGCGCCATAACGCGTGATCTGAAATGGGGTGTCCCGGTTACCCTGCCCGACGGATCCATTCGCCCGGGGTTTGAAGACAAGGTCTTCTATGTCTGGTTCGACGCGCCGATTGAGTACATCGCCGCGACCGAGGAATGGGCGAGCGCGACGGGCAATGATGCCAAGCTCTGGTGGCGCACCGAACATGGGGCAGCGGATGTCGAATACGTCCAGTTCATGGGCAAGGATAATGTCGCTTTCCATACTGTGTCCTTCCCGGTGACCATCTTCGGGTCGCAGCAGGACTGGAAGACGGTCGACAAGCTGAAAGCCTTCAATTGGGTCACCTGGTATGGCGGGAAGTTCTCGACCAGCCAGAAACGCGGCGTGTTCATGGACCAGGCGCTGGAGCTGCTGCCCGCCGACTATTGGCGCTGGTACCTTATGTCGAACGCGCCAGAAGGATCTGACGCAGCCTTCACCTGGGAAGGTTTCCAGGCCGCGATCAATTCAGACCTCGCCAACGTGCTCGGCAACTTTGTGAACCGGATCACTAAATACACCGTCAGCAAGTTTGACGGCGCCCTTCCCGCTGCAGGCACGGCCGGCGAGGATGAAGCCTGGATGGAGGCCGAGCTGAAAGCGGGCCTCGCGCGCATCGCCGAGCATTATGAGGCGATGGAGTTCCGCAAGGCGGCAGCAGAGACCCGCGCCCTCTGGGCCGCCGGCAATGAATACCTGACCCGCGCCGAACCCTGGGTGAAATACAAGTCTGATGTCGACGCCGCATCAGTTGGCGTCCGCACCGGTGTTAATCTCGTAGTACTGTTCGCAATTGTCGCTCAGCCGCTGATCCCGAATACGGCCAAGACGATTCTCGATACGCTGGGCGTTCCTGAAGGCAATCGCAATTGGCCGTCGCCGGACGATGACGGGCTGCTCGACGCCCTGCCGCACGGTCTGCCGATCCAGGCGCCACCGGTCCTGTTCCAGAAGATCGAAGACGCAATGGTTGAGGAATGGACCGCGCGCTTCGGCGGCGAGGAAAGCTGAGCCCATGCCGCTGCAGAACCGCGTTGACCCTTTTGGCTTGATCCACGCGGTTCCAGATCGCGGCACCCTGATGGGCAATCGCGGCGGCTGCTTCCACACTAAAGAAAAGACGCTGCAGCCGACCCACTGGAAAACGCGGCAATGGATTACCTGCCTGCTGGAGTTCAAAGACCGGCGGCGTGAGCTGATGGCTCAGAAAAACTACACAGAACTCTTCTTCCTCGATGAGGCCACGGCGCTCGCAGCCGGGCACCGGCCTTGTTATGAGTGCCGCTACGCGGACGCCAAGCGATTTCGCGAAGCCCTGGTGCGGTCAGGCGTCTTCCACTACCGCCCGAAGGCCAGCGACCTCAGCGACGCCATAGCTGGCGAAATCCAGACCGTCCTAAAAGGCAAGTCAGAGCGTGAACAGGTGGCTGTCGAACGATTGCCGGACGGGGCCATGTTCACAACTGGCGCGGCGGCATTCCTCAAGTGGCGAGGCGAGGCCCATCCGTGGCAGTTTTCGGGTTACGGGCCGCCTCAAGCGCTTCCAGAATATGCGGTCCGCCTGACCCCGCACATAACCTGCCAGGCCCTGGCGCACGGATATGAGCCGCAATTGCATGCGAGTCTGCAATGAGGTCGCCCAAGCCCTCATCCTCAGCCTGTCGAAGGATAGGGACGCGCTGACAATACCCGCCTCGTCCTTCGACAAGCTCAGGATGAGGCGTCTACTTTCTACTGTCGGAAGCCCTAGTCTACCGGCCGTGTCACGATCAGCTCATTGATCCGGTGGGCTTTTTCCTTGGCGAACAGGACATTGTGCAGGTACCAGACCTCGCCATCGCCGAGCGTAATTTCGATGTCCCCCGTGACGATCAAACCGAGAAGGCGATGACGCAGGAAGTCATCTTTGAGATATTTGCACCGCGCATTCGCGCCGCTTTCCGCACGATCGCCGCTGCCCCAGAACACGCGTTCTCGCACTTGCCCGGGCGCGATCTCGTAGAACTTCACCTTGTCGAAGCCGAAGATCATGATCGCCCACATCAGGAAAACCGATGCGCCGACGAACCAATAGAAGGCGGGGCTCATCCGAATATCCAATCCACCAATAAATGAAGCAATCGGACCCGACAGGTTCGCCGTCGCCAGCAGAATTCCGCCGATGAGAAGGATCAGGCCAAGAATCACCGAATTTGCGCCGCGCAGTTTCACTGTGGTGGAAAAGATCACGAAGATCAGGACAAATACAAAGGTCTGCCCCTGCACGCGCGCGGCCGCTTCGGTACCCTCACCGCCGACAAACATGGATACGAACCCGAAAATAAAGCCCAGAACCCAGATCGGCCACCAATAGAGAATTGGTGAATGCGTATAGATCTTGAGCGTTCCAAGCTGGTTGAACGCTTCAGGTACAAGCCCGTGCGGATGAGCATGTTCTGCTTTCGCAGGCGCAGGTGTTGCGGTCGGTGTGTCTGACATGACGCGGTCCCTTCATCACTCCGCGGAGCTTAGCAAGACGGACCGGTATTACAAATCCAATTTTTGGGAGCGATTAACTGGCCGCTTCTTCAGCACCCTCGGCATTTTTCAGCAGTTGGCGCTGCTTCAATGCCATCAGCGCCATCCCCCGGAACAGAGTCCCGCGATCGTCGGCGCTCTTATAGCTCAGCCGCTTATAAACCTTGATCATGCCGTTGCAGATTTTCTCATTGTCCTTGGCGCGGCGCTTGGCGTCGCTTTCCATCAGCTGGAACATCTCCGCGACTTCCGGCTCGGAGGTTGCGAGATTCACCATCCAGTTAATTACTTCCTTGTCGGAGGCGGCACGGCGATTGGCCATCTCTTTGGGGGAATTCAGAAGGTCGACGACCAATTGCATCTCACGTTTGCGCAGCTCCGCCGGGAATTTCTCGACTTTTTCGGGCGGCAGGCCATCAATGCTGCGCACACAGTCGGCCGGGTCTTCAGCGTTCAGGTGCTCATAGGTCGTAACGATGACGTCTATCATCTCTTTGACATTGTCATCGCTGGCGCTGCGGGACAGCTGCAGGATCTCGTCCAGGAAAACTTCACGCATCTGCAGCCCGGCAACATAGCTCGCCTCACGCACAGGGCGGCCGCGACCGAACTCGTCAACTGCGATCTTGCGAAACTTCCCGTACACTGTGGGACGACGCTCCTTCAGAACCAGGAAGATTTCGCCATACATATCGCCATCATCGGCCAGGCGTTGAACCTCGGCATCAAACATGGCCGGATCCACCGGCTCACTGCCGCCGCACGCAGTCAGACCGAACATGCTGGCAGCAACAAAGGCTGCTTTGAGCGTATCGCGAAACATCATCGTCACCCTTCGGGCCCGCTTTTCGCGAACCCCTTGTCACACAGTTTTATTGCCGTAACGATGTCATAGTTACCTTAATATGCTGATAAGTGAGGGCTCATGTTTCGATCAGTTCCAGTAATTTCTTCGTTCGCGTTTTCCGCAATCCTGGGGGCATGCGCGCACGCTCAAACGGCCCAATCGAGCCCCGCACAGATAGAAATCACCGCGGATATGCCGACCGCGGGTACGAACCTGGTCGACCTCTACACGTATTTTCACGAGAACCCGGAACTGTCATTCAAGGAAATCAAATCGTCCGCCATTCTGGCAAACGAGCTGGCCAGTCTGGGCTTTGAAGTGACCACCGGGCTTGGTGATGAATGGACCAAGGCGAAATCGCTGCGCGACAATGGCGTGGTCAGAGATGGCGTCGGCGGCTATGGCGTCGTCGGAGTATACCGCAACGGCGACGGCCCGACCGTTCTGATCCGCGCCGATATGGACGCCCTGCCGGTAGCGGAACGGACGGGTGTGCCGCACGCGTCTCAAGTGATCGATGAAACCTGGACCGGCGTCACCAATGGCGTGATGCATGCCTGCGGTCACGATATTCACATGACGAGCTGGGTCGGCACGGCGCGCAGCCTGATTGCCGCGAAAGATGACTGGTCCGGCACCCTCGTGATGATTGCCCAACCCGCCGAAGAACTCGGTAATGGTGCACAGGCAATGATTGCAGACGGCCTGTTCGAGCGTTTCCCACTGCCCGACTACAATCTCGCCCTGCATGTCTCGGCCAGTGCTCCGAGTGGTAAAGTCGCCTATTCCTCAGGATTCGCGCTCGCCAATGTCGATAGCGTCGATATCACGGTCAAAGGAGTTGGCGGGCATGGCGCCTATCCGCACACGACCAAGGACCCGGTCATCGTCGGCGCCTCTATCGTCACGGCGGTGCAGACGCTGGTCTCGCGCAATGTGAACCCGCAGACCCCTGCCGTCGTCACGGTGGGTTCTTTCCAGGCAGGCGCCAAGCACAATATCATTTCAGACGAAGCCAAGCTGCTTCTGACCGTGCGCTCCTATGATGACGAGACCCGGTCCATGTTGCTGGAAGGCATAGAGCGGATCGCCAAGGCGCAGGCGCTGGCCTTTGGCGCGCCAGAGCCTGAAATCTTCATCGAGCCGGATTATACGCCATCAACCTATAACGAGCCGGCCTTGGCAGCGACAGCCGCAGCCGCGATTGCGGGCGCGATCGGAGAAGACAATATCGATCAGGTAGACCCCGTCATGGGCGGCGAAGATTTCAGCCAGTATGGACGTACCGATGCCAAGATCCCGAGCCTGATTTTCTGGGTCGGCGCCGTCGAACCGGAAAAGTGGCAAGCGGCGCAGGACAGCGCGCTCGGACTGCCTTCGCTGCACTCCCCCTTCTTCGCACCGGACTATGAGCCGACCATCGAAACAGGCGTGAAGAGCATGACGGCGACAGCGCTCGCCCTGTTTGCAGACGGCTGATCAAGGCGGCGGAACGCCCGCGCGGTTCGCCAGAACTCATCTCAGTAAGTCGAGCAATCGGTGGAGTTGCCGATATCATTCGTCGACTCGCCCTTGCCTTCTGTGCCGCTGGAAAGTTTGCACAAATTGTTGGTGAGGGTCTGACCTCCCATCTTGTATTGCTGGAGGTAATTGTCGTTCTTGTCCGGGAGACCCTCTTGATAGATGCGCGGATTGTCTTTGCGGCAGCTCTCAGTGTCACCCAGCGCGATATAGGCTTTCAGCCACACTTCTGAGCCGTCCGGAACATCGCCAAACTTTTCGAGATCGAGGCAAAAGCCACGCGCTTTTTCGAGGTCTTTGGTGAATTTATTCGATTTGTGATCGCCTTCAGGCGTGATCCATTTCAGCTCGATATCGCTGATGACGTAATTGCCGTCATTTTGCAGGTGCAGATAGCGCACGGGATGGTCTGTATCGGCGCTGGCGGTCAGGGACGCTGCCGCTGCCATGAAGCCGCTCATCACGGCCAAGCGAACTGGATTTTTCACGGAGTCTGTTCGTACGCGCATTTCTCAACCTCGTTTGGTTCTATCGTTTCAGCATCCAGTCTTCCATTTCGCCGCTTCGTTTTCGCCTGTCAGATCCGGCAATCCCGGGCTCCGCCTGCGCGCTTTTCGCCACGAGACCCCTAGCCGCGGCAGATTGATCCTCTAATTTCGAGCGAGATTAGGATCAGGGAGCACCACATGGACGTCAGCACCGCTGTCAAACAACGTATTTCAACCCGCGGATTTCTCGACACCCCGCTCCCCAAAGCAGAGGTCGAGCAGTGGCTGCAAGATGCGCAGCGCGCGCCTTCTGGTGGCAACTTGCAGCCCTGGCGCGTGATCGCCGTGGCGGGCGAGGAACGCGACAAAGTCGTCCAGCTGGCCGCTGCCAAGCTCTCCGGTAATCCGCGCGGTGAACCAACAGATCGTCCGATCTATCCCGACTATATCACCGACGCCCAGAAGGCGCGCCGGTTCCGGGTCGGTGAGATGATGTATGAAAAGCTCGATATCCCGCGTGAGGACAAAGCGGGCCGCATGACCTGGTTCATGCGCAACTATAATTTCTTCAATGCACCGGTCGCTCTGTTCTTCATCCTGGACGAGCGTGTGGGCCATGGCCAGTGGGGCCATACAGGCATGCTGATGCAGACCCTCGCTTTGCTCGCCGAGGAGCGCGGCTGGGGCACCTGCATGCAGGAATGCTGGGGCATCCTGCGTCCAAGCCTGAAGGAGCATTTCGGCCTGGAAGAACATGAAATGGTCTGGTGCGGCATGGCCGTCGGCATTCCGGACAAGGATGATCCAGTGAATCAGCTCTACACCGAACGCGCCGAACTTGATGAATTTGCGGAGCTGAGGGGCTTCTAGCTGTCAGCACAGAATTTCGCAGATACCTGCGCAGGCAGGTATCCATTGCCAGTACGTCATGTGACCTGGATCACGCATGGTCCCCGGACACCTGTCTTCACAGGTGTCGGCGGACGCAATTGATCGCCCCCTTTCTTCCCTATTCGCGCCACAGTAGCGAGGGACAGTTCATGCATGGACCCGACCCGTCGCACCACGCTTGCTTGCCTGTTCTCGCTGCCGATCCTGCCGCATCTGGCGGCCCGCGGGGACACCAGGGCGGCCAGCCTGATCGTGCACGCGCGCACGCAGATCGGGGTCACCACATTATATGACGGCGCTTATGTCTCGCTCGATTATCCCATGGGCGATGTCCCGCGAGATCGCGGGGTATGCATAGACGTTATTATTCGCGCTTATCGCGAGGCGTTCGACTTCGATTTCCAGAAACAGGTGCATGAGGACATGGCGGCGAATTTCGCGGCCTATCCCAAGCGCTGGGGCCTCACCCGCACCGACCGAAACATAGACCATAGACGGGTTCCGAATGTCGAAACCTGGCTGCGCCGGCATGGGCACGAACTGCCAGCATCAGACTGGCAGCCCGGCGACCTGATCACCTGTCGGGTCGGCGGCAGCCTGCCGCATATCGGTATCCTCTCAAGCCAGAAGGATCGCCGCGGACGTTGGAAAGCGATCCACAATATTGGCCTCGGTACGCTGGAGGACAGCCGCATCTGGAACTATGGCGATCAACGCAGGTTCAGATTCCTGCCTAGCTGATCTCCGATGACAGAGCCGGGAATCACGGCTAAGGCTTGGCCTATGAAAATTGCCACCTGGAACGTCAACTCGATCAAAGCCCGTCTGCCCACTGTGATCGAGGTCCTGAAAGCCATCGATTGTGACGTGGTTTGTCTGCAGGAAATCAAATGTGAGACCGACGCGTTTCCTTACATGGAAATCGAAGAACTGGGCTACAATGTCGAGGCGCATGGTCAGAAGAGCTATAATGGCGTCGCGATGCTGTCGCGCTTCCCGCTCGAGGATGTTGTCAAAGGCCTGCCGGGCAATGAAGAGGATGACCAGGCGCGCTATATCGAAGCTTTGGTCCTATCGGACAATCCTGTACGGGTCGGCGGTCTTTACCTGCCAAATGGCAATCCCGCGCCCGGCCCGAAATATGACTATAAGCTTGATTGGATGGGCCATCTGAAAATTCATGCCGAGAACCTGATGCGCGAAGAAGAGTCTCTGGTTCTTTGCGGGGACTATAATATCATTCCGCGCGCAGCAGATTGCTGGGAAGAAACCGTCTGGGCCGACGATGCGCTGGCCCTGCCGCAGAGCCGCGCTGCGTTCCGACGACTAAAACATCTCGGTCTGACCGAAGCCTTCGAAGCCGCGGACAATCGCGCCCATCAATATTCGTTCTGGGACTATCAGGGCGGCGCCTGGCAAAAGGATCACGGGATCCGGATTGACCACCACCTGCTCAGCCCGCAAGCGGCAGACCGGCTGGAAAGTGTCGAAATATATCGCAAGGCGCGCGGCCTGGATAAGCCATCAGACCATGTGCCTGTGATCATTGAGCTACGCGATTAGGCCGACCGCTCTACATTTGAGCCGATCGGGGCAATTCACCCGCCACTCCCTGCGCAGGCAGGTATCCAGGGACCCGGTCTGCACGCTTTTATCGAGAGGTAAGATGCGCCCTATAGACGCCTGCCTTCGCAGGTGTCGGCGGATAAGTTTCAGATGCTTTCGTCGCTGACGTCGCTAGTTCCGCACGCACTTCGTATTGTAGGCCGTCACCTGATCGTTCAGAGAGATAACCAGCCCCTGAAGTGAGGCTTCCTTTTCGAGCAAATCGGCTTTGAGGCTTTCATAAGCCGCCTTGGTGGCATCGGCTTCGGCTGCTTGCTCAGCGCTGAAATTACGCAGAGCTTCGGCGTTTTCCCAGGCATCTCCGGCCGCTTCAACGTCATCCACGAGGGTGAGCCGCGCATCGGCAAGCTCCTGCGCAGCGACCTGGCGCTCCTGCAATTGAGCAGCTTGCTGAGAACATGATTGCGCACTCACCGTCGGCGCGGTGAGGATGAAAACAGCGCCGAGCGCGCTGAGGGAGGAAATCATTGGTTTCATGCAAGTTTCTCTATCCGGACAGACCTGAAGCCTTCCTGAACACAAACGCCCCGATCTGGACCAAAGTGTGACCTTTCTGCGGATCCCTAAGCGCCGCCATCCTGCCGCCCATCGCGGTGAAGTTGTTCCGGGTCAGCGAAACTGTCAATCAAGTTGAAGATGGCGGCGAAATCATCCAGCAATTCGCGCACCCGCTCCGGATTGTCGAGCGGCGTAAACATGCTGCCCGGCTCGAACAGGTCTCCACCCTCAACGGCGATCAGCAACTCGCCGTCCTGAAAGGCGCAGCGCAATTTGCCGCCATGAAACACCTTTTCCAGATCGATCAGCCTCTGCATCAGGTCCGGCGTCAGCAGAAACCGGGCTTCGACCTGATCGTTAGAGAACACCTGAAACGCTTTCTCGAACACGTCTGATTCCAGCTTGACCTGTTCCAGACCGCGCACGCCTCGGATTGCGTTCAGGATTCCCGCATCGCGCAGAACGAGGGTTCGCCCCTGAAACACCTTGTGAAACTCAAATCGCAGGCACTGACCTCGAAACACAGTGACCCACCGCGTGCGAGACCGCCCGCGCGAATCCGTGGTGCGGCGTCTCTCCTCAAGATGCGTTTCGAAGAACTCAAAATCGACGCCGTTTCTGGTGCCGTCGAGACGATCCTCATAATTCGCCCGATCCCAGCTTGGGATCAGTCCGGCTTCATGAAGATCGACGACGCTTCTCTGCGGGCCCGGTTCTGCATCAAAGACCAGATTGAATTGCGCCGCGACCGGCTCGACGATCAACCGTTTGGCTCGCTTCCCTATTCGATTGAGTGGCCCGCGCCCTGCGCCATGAATGGCAAACCCGATCACGCCGGCAACGATGACCAGTTGCGGGACCCGAAAAAGCAGCAGACCGACCAGCGCGCCGAGGACCGCGACGCCAACGCCGATCCAGGTCCATCGAAGCGCAGACTTCACCGCCTCCAGGCGTTCAGCTTCCTGCGCCTGCAGCTGCGGCGCAAGTTCGTCCTGATAGATGCGTGGGAAGTCAGCAAAATCCTTTGGCAGGCCCCGCATGGAGACCAGGATGAGCGGATCGATGTCTGTTTCTTCCCACGGCCCTCTAGATGTCGGCATAGACATGGCGTTCTCCGGCAAACCCTTCATGGGTTACCGCGCCAAGATGGGCTGGACCAACCAGTTTCGCAAATTTCGCCAGCGTACCATTTCCATATTTGGTTTCACGCGGCTTCCATTTGCGCTTGCGATCTTCCAGATCCGCCGGGGTCAGACGCACATCAATCGTGCCTTTTTCGGCGTCGATCATGATGATGTCGCCATCTTCGATGAGGCCAATCGGGCCGCCTTCCTGGGCTTCCGGGCCAACATGCCCGATGCAGAATCCGCGTGTCGCACCGGAGAAACGCCCATCTGTGATCAGCGCGACCTTGTCGCCCATGCCCTGGCCATAGATGGCGGCGGTCGTGGAGAGCATTTCGCGCATGCCCGGGCCGCCTTTCGGACCTTCATAGCGGATGACGAGCACATCGCCTTCTTCATATTCACGGTTAGAGACCGCTTCGAAACAGGCTTCTTCACCGTCGAACACGCGCGCCTTGCCAGTAAATTGCAGCTTCTCCAGCCCGGCGACTTTCACAATCGCGCCATCCGGAGCGAGCGAGCCCCACAGACCGACCACGCCGCCATTCTTTGTGATCGGCTTGCCAGCTGGATAGATAACTTTCTGGGTTTCGTCGAAACGCAAGTCTTCGAGATAATCGCCCCAACTTTTGCCGGTGACCGTGAGGCAATCCGGATTGACGATCTTTTCGTCCATCAGGGTCCGCATCAGCATCGGGACACCGCCCGCTTCGCCAAAATCCTTGGCGACGTAATTCCCGCCGGGTTTCAGGTCGGCAATATAGGGCGTGCGCTCGAACACTTCGGCGACGTGGCGGAGCGTGAACTCGACCCCGCATTCATGCGCCATAGCAGGCAAATGCAGCGCGGCATTGGTCGAACCGCCAGTAGCGGCGACCACAATCGCGGCATTCTCAAACGCTTCTCGCGTACAGATTTCGCGTGGTCGCAGATTGTTTGCGACCAGGTCCATGACCACGCGTCCGGATTCCCGGGCATAGCCGTCGCGGTCGGTCCAGGGCGCAGGCATCGCCGATGAGAGCGGCAGCGCCAGGCCAATCGCCTCGCTGACACAGGCCATTGTGTTTGCGGTAAACTGCCCGCCACAGGCGCCGTCACCGGGACAGGCGACTTTTTCCAAGGCGCGCAGCTTGTCGTCACTCATCTCGTTCGAGCCCGCGGCGTGCGCACCCACAGCCTCGAAGACGTCAAGCACAGTGACGTCTCGCCCCTCGAAGCTGCCCGGCAGAATTGAACCGCCATACAGGAAGACCGACGGCACATTGAGGCGAAGCATTGCCATCATCATGCCCGGCAGGGATTTGTCGCATCCCGCCACGCCGACAAGCGCGTCATAGGAATGCCCGCGCATGGTCAGCTCAACTGTATCGGCAATCCAGTCCCGGCTCACCAGGGACGAGCGCATGCCTTCATGACCCATCGCGATGCCGTCAGTCACCGTGATCGTACAGAATTCGCGCGGCGTACCGTCTGCTTCTTTCACGCCTTCGGACACGGCATGCGCCTGGCGCATCAGAGCGGTGTTGCACGGGGCAGCTTCATTCCAGCAGCTGGCCACACCCACGAACGGCTTCTGGATATCCTTGGTCGAGAGGCCCATCGCATAGTAATAGCTGCGATGTGGCGCACGGGCCGGTCCTTCGGTGACGTGTCGGGAAGGAAGTTTGGATTTATCCCAGGTCTTGCTCATGTCGATATTCCTCTATTGCGCGGAGCCTTAGCTGGTCCGTGCATAGCTGTCACTGCGAAAAAGGGGCTATTCTTGCTCGAATATCGCGGTTTCCATACTCTCCGGGTCAATCATGCCGCGATACATACCTTTTGAGTTGAAAACGTACTCATAATGGCCATTTCCGTCGATCACGACGACACCGCCATCACCGCCAAGATCAGCCACCTGATCGAGCGCGCTTGTAGCAGCGTCGCTAACACTTTCTCCCGCCAGTTCGACCCGCGCGCAAATGGTTTTGGCGACGGCCACGCGGATAAAATACTCGCCGTGCCCGGTGGCGGATACGGCGCAGACGCCGTTCTGCGCATAGGTCGCAGCGCCGATCAGGGGCGAGTCACCGATCCGGCCTGCGGCTTTGGCCGTCATCCCGCCAGTTGTTGTCGCTGCGGCGAGATTGCCATCCTGGTCGATCGCGACAGCACCAACCGTGCCATGCCGGTCCGCATCGGTCCGCGTGCGCTCGCGCAGGACCCGCTCCAGCGATAGCCGGCGGCGCTCTGTATCAAAGTAACTGTTCTCGACCATTTCCAGTCCGACAGATTCCGCAAACGCATCTGCGCCAGAACCAGCGAACATGACATGCTCGGACTGGTCCATCACCGCGCGGGCGGCCAGGATCGGGTTCTTGACCCGTTTTACGCCTGCGACCGCGCCAGCATCGCGGGCCGCACCACTCATGATCGACGCGTCGAGCTCATGTTCCGCCGCTGCGGTGAACACGGCGCCGTGCCCTGCATTGAACAGCGGATCATCTTCCATCGGAATGACGGCTGCCTGGACCGCGTCGACGGCCGAGCCACCCTCGCGCAGCACCGCCGCCCCGGCCTCAAGCGCAGTTTCCAGCGCGGCCGTGTAAGCCGCTTCGCGCTCCGGGGTCATATTCTCCCGCAGGATCACGCCCGCGCCGCCATGGATGACAAGCCGCCACTCGGGACGTTCATTCTCAATCGGCACGGCCACCTCCTCTGCTGGGTCTGCAAACGGTGTTGTGCACCCAGCCACGGCGATGACCAGGGCGGCAAGCGAGCGTCGGAACATGGTGGTCTCCTTACAAGGCGGCGAGCTGATCCCGCGCCGTGTTCAGCTTGTCGCGCGTCCCTTGTAGTTCGGCAAGCCGGTCGCGTTGTTCGGCGACAACTTCTGGCGGTGCCTTGGCCACGAAAGCCTCATTGCCGAGGCGCTTCTCGAGCCCGGTAATTTCACCGCCGAGCTTGCCGAGCTGCTTGTCGAGCCGGGCAATCTCTTCGCCCGCATCGATCAGGTCAGCGATTTCGAGCACGACAGTCGCCTCGTCCACCACGGTCTTGACCGAGCCCGGCGCGGCCGCTTCGGCCAGCTCGAACTTCTCGAGACGCGCGAGGCGCATGATGACATCGCGGTGCGCATCAAGGCGACGGGCGGTTTCCGGGTTCGCGCCGGTGAGGCTGGCCGGGACTTTCGCCCCGGCGGGCACGTTGACGTCCGCCCGTGCGGATCGGATTTGCGAGACGGTTTTCAGAACCCAGGCGAGTTCGTCTGCTGCAGCCTCGTTCGCATACGTGTCCGCGAGGCCCGGCCAGGCTTGTTGCATGAGGAATTCCGAGCGGTCTGCGGTCTGCTCCCACAACGTCTCGGTGATGAAGGGCATGAAGGGATGCAGCAGGGCGAAAACTTGTTCCAGTGTCCAGGCCAGGACCTGACGGGTCTCGTCCTTGTCGGCACCATCCACGCCTTGCAGGATCGGTTTGGACAGCTCCAGGTACCAGTCGCAGAACACGTCCCAGACGAAATGATAGGCGGCATCGGCGGCATCGTTGAAGCGATAATCCTCGATCGCCTCTGAGACTTCAGCGCAGCATTTATACAGCTCACCAATGATCCATTGGTTCAGCGCCAGCCGCAATGTTTCCGGGTTTACCGAGACACCGAACGTGGCTTCGTACATTTGTGCGAACCTGGTCGCACTCCACAATTTGGAGCCGAAATTACGATAACCGGCGACGCGGTCGACCGAGAGATTGATGTCCCGACCCTTGGTCGCCATGGCCGCCAGCGTGAAGCGCAAAGCGTCAGCGCCGTAAGCTTCAAAACCCTCAGGATAGCGTTTGCGTGTCTCTTTCTCGACTTGCGGCGCCTTTTCTGGCTGTCTCAATCCTGTCGTGCGTTTGGCGACGAGTTTGTCGATCTCGATGCCGTCAATCAGGTCGACCGGGTCGATGACATTACCCTCGGACTTGGACATTTTCTTGCCGTTCTCATCACGAACGATGGCGTGGATATAGACATCCTTGAACGGCACCACGTCCATGAACTTGATGCCGAGCATCATCATCCGCGCGACCCAGAAGAAGATAATGTCGAATGCCGTGACCAGCGTCGCGCCAGGATAGAAGGCTTTCAGCCCCTCTGTTTGCTCCGGCCACCCCTGCGTCGAGAATGGCCAAAGACCCGAGCTGAACCAGGTGTCGAGGACGTCGGGGTCTTGTATGATCGGAACTTTATTGGCTCCTTTGGAGAGCACAAACGCTTCGAGCTTTTCCGCATACTCATCTTCCGTGATGCAGATCTCGTATTCTTGAGCATAGTAGTCAGCAACGTGTTGGGAAAGGTCTTCTTCGACACATACTGCCAACAAGCGCTTAGAACCCTGTAGCGGATGAGATAGCAACTCGCGACCATCTCTGACATATTGCATATCCGGCCCATACCAAACCGGAATCCGATGACCCCACCAGAGTTGGCGCGAGATGCACCAGGGCTCGATATTCTCCATCCAGTTATAGTAAGTCCGGTCCCAATTCTCCGGCACAAATTTCGTGCGTCCCTCGCGCACCGCTTCGATGGCGGGCTTGGCCAGCGTTTCGGCGTCGACGAACCATTGGTCGGTCAGCATCGGTTCGATGACCACGCCGGAGCGGTCGCCGAAGGGCTGCATGATCTTCTTGTTCTCGACCAGCGGGATCAGGGGGGCGGAGGCCTGAGGCCCCGGCTCGGGGGCCGGGGATACGGAGTCTTTTTTCCCCGCCTGTCCCGGACTTGATCCGGGATCTCCGGCGTCAGCTTCCGGTTTCCATTTCGGGTCCGGCACCATCACCGCATTCCCCTCGGCGGTGATATCGGCGACCACCGCCTTACGCGCCTCGAACCGGTCCATGCCGCGATACTGATCCGGGACCAGGTTCATCGCGGCGATCTTGGCTTCGTCAAAATCTTCTATGCCTTCGGCGATGCGCTGAGCGACTTTGGCGACGACGGCATATTCCTCGCCATCCGCGCGCATATAGCCCTTCTCATCCATCAGAGCATACATCGGTATGTTGCCGCGCTTGGCGACCTGATAGTCGTTAAAGTCATGCGCGCCGGTAATCTTCACCGCGCCGGAGCCAAAGTCGGGGTCTGGATATTCATCGGTGATGATCGGGATCAGGCGGCGATGTTCTTTCGGCCCGACCGGGACCTCGCAAAGCTTGCCGACAATCGGGGCGTAGCGTTCATCATCCGGATGCACCGCAACGGCGCCATCACCGAGCATGGTTTCAGGCCGGGTTGTCGCGATCGAGACGTAGTGGCGCGTCTCCTCCAGCGTGACGTTGCCGTCCGCATCCTTCTCGACATAAGTGTAGGTCTCACCGCCAGCGAGCGGGTATTTGAAGTGCCACATATGGCCATCGACTTCCTTATTCTCGACTTCGAGATTGGAAATCGCGGTCTGGAAATGCGGGTCCCAGTTGACCAGCCGCTTGGCGCGATAGATCAGGCCTTCATTGTAGAGGTCGACGAAGACCTTGTTGACGGCCTTGTTCATGTCATCATCGAGCGTGAATTTGGTATTGTCCCAGTCGCATGATGCGCCCAGGCGTTTGAGCTGGTTCAGGATGGTTCCGCCAGACTCTTCTTTCCATTCCCAGACTTTCTCGACAAAGGCATCGCGGCCCATGCTGCGGCGATCCTGATTGCCACCAGAGGCTGCCAGCTGGCGCTCGACGACCATTTGCGTGGCGATGCCGGCATGGTCCATGCCCGGTTGCCAGCGGACATTCTTGCCGCGCATCCGCTCGAACCGGCAGAGAATGTCCTGGATCGTATTGTTGAGCGCGTGGCCCATATGCAGGCTGCCGGTCACATTGGGCGGCGGGATCATGATCGCATAGGGCTCAGCGGCTGTGTCCATGCTCGGCTTGAAACAGCCCGCCTCTTCCCAGCGCTGATAGATACGCTGCTCGTGGGCCTTTGGGTCAAAACGCTGGTCGATCATGTCTTCGCGGTCCGGTCGGTCAAATAAAAGAAAAGGCGCGCCGTGTCTGGCGCGCCCGTCTCTTTAGCAGGGTTAAAAACGAGGTCTAGCCAGCCATGCGTGCGATACGCTGTACTTCGGCTTCCACATGCTTCTCAACGATGCCCGGCAGGTTCTCGTCCAGCCACTCTTTCAGCATCGGACGCATCATTTCGCGGACCAGTCCCTCAATCGTGGTCGCGCCGCCGGCTTCCTCGCCAAACTCAACATTTGACAGCAGTTTCCCGAGCGCACCGGCAGCTGCAGTGACAGTCGCTGTATTGGTCAGCGGGGCGGGCTTTGCAGACATGGGTGTCTCCTCTTCAAGGACAGGCTCCTGTTGCAGCTCGAAGACAGGCTCCGGCTCAGCTTCCAGGACAGGTGTTTCTTCTTCGACAGGCTCAAACGTGTCTTCCGTTTCAGCGAAGTCTTCAACGCCCTCGAAATCATCCGAGGCGAAGGACTCAAAACTGTCCTCCTCGACTTCGAATTCGAATGGCTCTTCTTCCGCGACAATGTCTTCAACGACTGAATCTATATCATCCGCGACGTCTTCCATGGATTGGCTGATGGCGGCGAGAACATCTTCCTCGGATTCGATGACCGACTCCTCAGAGCTGGAGTCCTGAACGTCGATATCCTCAAAAACGTCGAGTTCTTCCTCGGTGATCGCATTGGCTTCTGGTGCCTCCTGCGCCGGGGCATCATCGTCCGCGATGATTTTTCGGATGGAAGAAAGGATCTCTTCCATGGTCGGTTCTTTTTGCGCTTGCTCCGCCATAGCCGTTCCCATTGATTCGTTTTCTATTAACCGGCTATCGCAGCTCGGTTAACAAGCGATTACGACTCAAAGTTAACACAAGCCGCGAGTGACGGCTAACCCGGCCTTCACAGGCTGAGTTTCCCCATCGCCCGGAACAATTGGTGCGTTGCGACATAGGCATCGCGGCGGGCATTGATCAGGCCAAGGCGCGCTTCCAGCAATTGCTGTTCCTGGTCCAGAACGTCCAGCGTCGTGCGGGTGCCGACGCTGAGTTCTTCCTGAGCGCCCTCATAGGCGATTTCGGCGGCTTCGACCTGGCGCTGCGACGCGGTGATGGCCTGCTCTGCAGCGATATTCGCATACCAGGCCTGCGCGACGCTCGCCGTGATCTGGCGCTCCGCATTGATCGTCTGCAGGCGGGCCTGCTCGCGCTCAAGCCGCGCCGCCCGGACGCGGCTGCGCAGGATTCCGCCCTGGAAGAGCGGGACGCTGCCTTGCGCCAACAGGCGAAGCTGCGTGTCGCGATAATTGTCTGGCGGCAGCGTGATGATCCCCATGGTCGGCGAAATCGCGGTCGCTTCCTGGTCGAATGTTTCCTGCACGCTGGCTGAGCCGACGATTGACAGACTCGGCCGCGAGGCACCCTGCGCGGACTTGACGCCCTGCTCTGCGGCGCGCTCGGCCTCACGCAGGGCTTTGAGGTCAGGGTTGTCCACCAGTGCCGATTGCAGGGACGTCTCGAAACTATCCGGCAAGGCTGGTGCATCTGGCACAGGCACGAGGTCGCCAGCTGGTTGTCCGACGAACAACTCGTAGATTGACAGGGAGGCTTCCAGCTGCGCCTCAGCACCTGCCAGAGATGCACGCGCGCCTTGCAGGCGGGCTTCGGCCTGTTTGACATCCGTGCGCGTGGCAAAACCGACATCAAACCGGTCCGTCGCGGCGCGCAATTGCTCTTCCAGCAAGGCAACCGAATTGGCGCGGATACGGATCGCTTCGCGGTCGCGAATGACGTCGACATAGGCGGTGACGACGTTCAGGATCAGATCCTGCGCGACACCGTCATATTGTGCGTCTGCCGCCAGAATGCCCGCCTTGGCCTGCGCGATGCCAGCATTGATTTGTCCGCCCGTGTAGACCGGGAGGGTCGCGCGCAATTGCGCCGACGCCAGCGTGTTCTCGCCTGTATTGAATGCGATTGGTTGATTGCTGTCGAGCGATTCAAAGGTCGCCGAGCCGGACAGATCGACGGTTGGCGCCCTTGCCCCGCGCGCCTGATTAAGCTGTTCGCGCGCGACGCCAATATCCGCCCGCTGCGCCGCAAGAGCCGGATTGGTTTGAAAGGCCTGATCCAGCGCCTGCTGCAGCGTTTCCGACTGGCCGGGCAAAGCCAGGAGCAGCGCGGAGAGTGATATCAGTGCAGATTTGCGGAACATGGGAGGCCTCGTCGCTATCTATTTGCCGGTATATTTAGCGATCCATACCAAAAAGTGAACACTGTTCACCATTTTGTCGCTGCTTCAGACCCAGCCCGTCAAAACCGCCATCATGATGCTGAGACGTGTCCGCAGGCGCCCTGCCGCTCCGCTTCGTCGCCACGCGCGACGCAATCGAAAATGCGCCAGTGCGGGACGGACAGACGCGTCGACCCGAATGCGCGGACGCGGCTCTGCGACCTGTTCTCCGCGTCGCAGACTGGCCCATTCGGAGGCGATGCGCGCATCGAATGCGGGCGGGCTATTAAGCGTGGAAACGAGCTGGACAGCGATTTGGGCGAGTGCGTTTTCCGGTTCCATGGCGCGATCCGCGGCCAGGAACGCCGCCTCAAACTGGTTCACCAATGCCTGCAACCGATCCGGATCCAGTCGCCGTGCGTGGATTTCGTCAGCGAGAGCGGTCACGACATCATGCTGGCGTTGCTTTCCTTGCGCCAGCTCATCGATCGCCTCACGCCACCACTGAAAGCGAATCTGCCCCAGGGTTGGATCGCTCACAGAAACGCGCACGCGCGCCAGCTCGTAGTAAAAGGCGTAAAGCGTTATCAAACCACGTCGTTCTGCAGTCGGCGCATACCGGCTGGACAGCCAGCGCTCTTCGTCCACACGCCTCACCCGTTCATCGAGGCGATCCCAAATATCTGACAAAGAGTCACTGGCAGGACTGGTCATCGAACCCATATCTATGGCAAGCGCTGAGTGAGAACAGCGAAACAATCTTGAAGGAGACCCCTGATATGGCTTTTGACCTACCCGAACTCCCTTATGGCCGCGACGGCCTCGCCCCGCATATTTCAGAAGAAACACTGAATTTCCACCATGGGAAGCACCACAACGCGTATGTAACCAATCTCAACAAGATGATTGAGGGCACCGACCTTGCCAACGCCTCTCTGGAGGAGATTGTCAAAGCTGCGGCTGGCGATGCGTCCAAGGCCGGGCTGTTCAACAATGCCGCTCAGGTCTGGAACCACACATTCTACTGGCACTCGATGAAACCGGGCGGCGGCGGTGCGCCGCATGGCAAAATTGCAGAGCTGATTGATCGCGACTTCGGATCGTACGACGCGTTCGCAACAGAATTCAAAGCGGCTGGCGGCGGTCAGTTCGGCTCAGGCTGGGCCTGGCTCGTCCTGAAAGATGGCAAGCTTGCCATCACCAAGACTCCGAACGCCGAAACGCCATTGACTGAGGCTGGCGTTACGCCGCTCCTGACCATGGATGTCTGGGAGCACGCCTACTATCTCGATTATCAGAACTCGCGCCCGAACTATATGGCGAGCTTCCTCGACAATCTGGTCAACTGGGACTTTGCCAACCAGAACCTGGCGGACGCTGGCTAAATTTCCAATTCCCCGCCTTGCCAGCGAAAGCTGGCATCCATGGCGGCTGGCTGATGGTGTCCCCGGCCGTCATGGGTCCTGACTTGCGTCAGGAATACGGATGCGAGTGGTCAGGCAGGAAAGCCACACTTTTTTACGTACTGATAAGCCCACCTTTGCCGGTGGGCTTTTTTGCTCTATGTGCAGCGCAACATGTTTGCCGGCGCAGTGATTCGAAGTCGGCCACGCTGTTCAATCCGGAACAGCCTGACGTGACCGACCTTTCAATCCTCAGCTGGACCTTATTTTGACTGATACCCCAAAGATTACTTTCGCCGAGCTCAATCTCGACCCCCGCATCCAGAGCGCAATTGATGCTGCGGGCTATGACCACCCGACGCCGATCCAGGAACAAGCCATTCCCGTGATCAAGAAAGGCGGCGATGTCACCGGCATCGCGCAGACCGGGACGGGCAAAACCGCCGCCTTCACGCTGCCAATGATGCACCGCCTGACCAAGGGCCGCGCCCGGGCGCGGATGCCGCGCAGCCTGATCCTCTGCCCGACGCGCGAACTCGCTGCTCAGGTCGCAGAGAATTTCGAGACCTATGGCAAGGATCTCAAGCTTGAAATGGCGCTTCTGATTGGCGGCGTCAGCTTCAAGGAACAGGAACAGAAGCTCAATCGCGGCGTCGACGTGCTGATCGCCACACCTGGCCGCCTGATCGACCAGTTTGAACGTGGCAAGATCCTGCTCACCGGCGTGGAAGTCTTCACCATCGACGAAGCCGACCGCATGCTCGATATGGGCTTCATTCCGGACATCGAGAAAATTTGCAATCTGCTCCCGCCGCGGCGCCAGACCCTGCTGTTCTCGGCGACCATGCCGAAGGAGATCGCCCGCCTCGCCAAAACGTTCCAGAAGGATCCGATCCGGATCGAGGTGGCGCGCGACTCCAAGACAGCTGAAACCATCGCGCAGCACGTGGTCAAACTTCCCCGCGGCGACGACAAGGCCAAGCGTACCGCACTGCGCCGGATCATTGAAAGCCGCGATGTGAAGAACGGCATCGTGTTCTGCAATCGCAAGCGCGAAGTCGACATTGTTGCCAAGTCCCTGCAAAAGCACGGGTTCAGCGCCGCCGCGATCCATGGTGACCTGCCGCAAAGCGCCCGCACCGATACGTTGAACAGCTTCCGCGATGGCGAGCTGCAGCTTCTCGTCGCGTCGGATGTTGCCGCGCGCGGGCTCGACATTCCAGATGTCGGACACGTGTTCAACTATGCGCCGCCGCCCAAGGATGAGGATTATGTCCACCGGATAGGTCGAACCGGCCGCGCCGGACGCGAGGGTGAAAGCTTCACAATTGTCGGCCCGATGGATGAGAAATCCTGGCGCGGCGTGATGATGCTGATCAATACCGATGTCGCAGACTATATGCCCGACGGTCTCATCGAGGAGCTGGAAGAGCTGCCCTCAGACTCAGATGGCCGCCGGGGGCGGGGCCGCAAAGAGCGCGGCGGACGCGGACGCGAGCGCGGCGAAGGACGTGGCAAAACCCGCGGTCGAAAGGATCGTGGCGAGGGCGACGGGCGCACAGAAAAACCGGCCCGCGAGCCGCGCGAAGACACGCGCAAAGCGCCAGAAAAGGCAACAGCCGAGCCGTCTGAAAAACCACGCAAGGAACGCCCCAAGCGCGACTACAAACGCAAGGATGACGACCCCATCCTCGACCCCGCCCCAGACGACATCCGCGGCTTCGGCGACGATGTCCCAGCCTTTTTGAAATAGAAAAAGGCCGCTTCGGCAGAAACGGCCTTTCCTCGATTTTCGACCAGGCGCTTATTTCTTCACACGCCCCGCGACCTGTTTGCGGAACTTTTCGCCATATGGCGGGCGCATCATGGCGAGGATTTCGTTCCCCGTCTGAGTGTAAATCGCCTTCTTGTGGCTGAACTCGAAGAATCCGTCGCGGCCGTGATAGGCGCCCATGCCGGATGGGCCAACACCGCCGAAGGGCAGGTCTTCCTGGGCTACATGGAAGATCACGTCATTCACCGTGACGCCGCCTGACGTGGTATTATTCAGCACCATGTCGCGCTCTGTTGCGTCATCGCCAAAATAATAGAGCCCCAGGGGCCGCGGGTGGTCGTTGATGTAGGCAACGGCGTCTTTCGTCTCCGAATAGGTTTTGAGCGGCAGGATCGGGCCGAAAATCTCATCCTGCATGACTTTCATATCATCGGTTGGATTGAGCACGATGTGCGGCGCCATCTTGTGGTGTGGCTGCTGGCTGAAATTCTCATTCTGTGGGTTGATTTCAACCACTTCCGCGCCCTTCTCGCGCGCATCGTCGAGATAAGAGTTCAAGCGATCAAAGTGTCGCTGATTGACGACCGATGTGTAGTCATCATTGTCCTTCAGCCCGTCCGGGAACATCTTGCCGACTGCGGCCTGCGCGGCGCCAACAAAGTCCCCTGTCTTGTCTTCCGGCACAAAGGCATAGTCCGGCGCCAGACAGATCTGTCCGGCATTCAGCGTCTTGCCAGCCATGATACGGCTGGCCGCCTTGTTCAGGTCGGCTGACTTGCCAAGGATCACGGGTGACTTTCCGCCCAGCTCCAGCGTCAACGGCACGAGGTTGTCTGCCGCGGCGCGCATCACATGGTGCGCGATCGATGTCGCGCCAGTAAAGATCATGTGATCGAAAGGCAGCTGCGTGAACTTGGCCCCGACATCCGGGCCGCCGGTCACCACAACGACTTCCTCGTCGGAATAGTATTTGCTGATCAACTCGGCCATCAGCTCGCTGGTCCGTTCGGTAAATTCAGACGGCTTGATCATGGCGCGATTACCCGCCGCGAAGACATTGGCCAACGGCGCGAAAGTCAGATTGACCGGGAAATTCCAGGGACTGATGATCCCGATCACACCCTTGGGCTGGTACTGGATCTGCGCCTTCGAGCCAAGCAAACCGAGGGGGAATTCGACTTTGCGCTTTTCAGGCCGCATCCATTTGCGCAGATGTTTCCTGGAGAATTTCAACGCCCCGATCGAACCGGCAATATCTGTCAGGTTTGACTGGTCCATGGACCGATGCCCAAAATCCTCGGCCATGGCGCGCGACAGCGCATCGCCATGTGTCACGAGCAAGTCGATGGATTTATCAATCCAGGCTTCCCGCTGCTCCGCAGACGGGATCCCATCGCGAATGTTTGCGGCTTTCTGTTTCGCGAGAATGGCGCCCATGCCATCTGCCGAGATTGCGTCCAATGCCATTTGGTCCCTCCGGAGTGCTCTTATCGTTGACGTAAAGGATAACGTAGAATGCCCCAATGACAAAACAATTCCATCCTGCCCCCACGTCACGGTTTCCACAGCGTCTCTGCCGAATAGATTACGGGTAATGACAGGGAGATACGCATGAGCTTCACCAAGATCGCCTATGATGTGAGCGACGATATCGCGACAATTGCCTTCGATGATCCACAAACCATGAACGCTGCGGGCATGGATACGATCGAGGAATTGTCGCTGGCCATCGAACAGGCGGGCGACGAGGCGCGCTGCACCATCATCACCGGCAATGGCCGCGGCTTTTGCTCCGGCGCCAATCTGTCATCAAACCCTGGCGAGCGCCCTGTGGGCAAGCCAGATGCCGGTAAAGCGCTCGACACCCACTATAATCCTTTCATCAAGGCAATGCGCACGCATCCGCACCCGATAATCACCGCAATAAACGGCGCGGCAGCGGGTGTCGGCTGTTCCATCGCCCTGATGGGTGATTTCATCATCGCGGGCGAGAGCGGCTACTTCCTGCAAGCCTTCCGGCGCATTGGACTGGTTCCGGATGGCGGGTCGACCTTCCTGCTGCCGCGGCTTGTAGGTCGCGCAAAA
Organism: Henriciella sp.; assembly: GCA_041984335.1. GTDB lineage: Bacteria > Pseudomonadota > Alphaproteobacteria > Caulobacterales > Hyphomonadaceae > Henriciella. Next base: position 67,258 of record JBHIYI010000003.1, read on the forward strand.
GCCATGGAGATGACCCTGTTCGGTGACAAGGTTTTCGCAGAGCAGGCGCTGGAATGGGGCATGATCAACCGGGTCGTGCCTGATGACCAGCTCATGGATGAGGCCCGCGCTTATGCCAAACGCCTGGCAGATGGGCCAACCCAGGCCCTCGCGCTGATCCGGGATCTGGTCTGGCAGGCCGAGGACAATGATTTTGACAGCCAGCTTCAGGCCGAGCGATTTGCGCAGCGCACAGCTGGCCGTCAGCCGGATTTCAAAGAAGGCGTGAAGGCGTTCCTCGAGAAACGCCCTGCAGATTTTAGAAAGGCCTGATTTCGCCTAGAATGTGGTGCGGCGGGGCGATTTCACTTTCGCTCTGCGCGCCTGCACAGCAACATCCAGAGCCTTGCGGCCCCAACTGGAAGCTTCGTCGCGATCATCCAGCGCATTCACCGGGAGTGAGACATAGCTCATGGTGATGGTCTTGCCGGTGCTTGGATTGGTCCACTCAAAGGCCTCGCCGCCTTCTTCGACCAGGTCGGCTTTCAGGGCGTCATCTGATTTGACGTAAATGCGATCCTGATCGATCAGGGCGAACATGTCTTCGCCGGAATAAACGCCAGCGCCGCCAAACATTTTTCGAATTCGAATCCGTCCGAGATTGGCGAACAGATCTTCAACATAGGTATGAAATGGGTTGTCCTGTTTTGTCATCTACTTCCTCCGGCGATGTCCCGCTGTTTCTGCCACTCGGGCCAGGCTGTCCGAGCGAATGGGGACTTACGCGGGGGAACATGGATTTTTATTTCAGTTTGGCAACCCTGACAGCGCTGGCACGCACGCTAAAAAGTGAATTTTTTGGAATTGGGGTACAAAATACCCCTCTCGCGCGGTCAAGCTTACAAGAAATTCACCTGGTTCGCTACCAATCGATCGCCGCATAGACGAGTTGCTGGAATTGCGGCCGGATCGGATAACACCCCGTCGGGATCATCTGCGTCGCCTGGATAGCGATCAGCTCTTCCACCGGATCGACCCAGAAAAATGTGTTGGCCAGACCGCCCCAGCTGAACGTGCCGTGAGATCCTGGCGTCAGGGTTTCAGCAACATCGACCACGGTCGATCCGCCAAGACCAAATCCATTGCCCTCCATGCGCGCTTCAGAAAAAGTCTGGTCGCCCATTTCCTTGATCGTCTTGCCGCCCGGAAGGTGGTTCATGCGCATGAATTCAACCGTTTTCGGACTCAGCAGGCGCGCACCCTCGAGGCTCCCGCCCTGCAGCAGCATGAGACAGAACCGGTGATAGTCTCTCAGCGTCGAGACAAGCCCGCCGCCTGCGTTCAGGAGTTTTGGCTGCGTCTTGTACGACTTGCTGTCGCTTCCCGCACCGTCGCTCATGGTCACTTTGCCGGTCATCGGGTCTTTGGCGTAGCAGGCCATGAGACGATCAAGCTTGTCCTCAGGCACGAAAAAGTCGGTATCGACCATGCCCAGCGGTTCGAAGATGCGCTCCCGGAAGAACACGTCCAGCGACATTCCGCTCGCCACTTCAACTACGCGCCCGAGAATATCGGTTGAGTGGCCATAGTTCCAACGCTCTCCCGGGGAGAACACCAAAGGCAGCTTCGCGATGCGCGCGCACATCTCGCCCAGGGTTTCGCCATCACCCTCGCCGATATTGCCAATCTTCTCGCGGCGATACAGCGCGTCAACTTCGTGCTGGAACAGGAAGCCATAGGTTACACCAGTGGTGTGGGTGAACGCATCGCGCACCGTCATCGCGCGGTCCGGTTTGCGGGTCTTATAGTCCTTCAGGTCACCTCCATCCCAGACTTCAACGTCTGCGAATTCAGGGATGTAGCGAGAAATCTCGTGATCCAGTCGAAGCACGCCCTCATCATGCAGCATCATCGCTGCGACCGACGTGACCGGCTTCGTCATCGAATAGATCCGGAAGATTGTATCCGGCCCAATCGGAGAGCCGCCGTCCAGCTCGGTGTTGCCGCGGTAGGATTCATGCACGATCTGGCCATTGCGCGAGACCATGGTTGCCATGCAGGGCAGTTTGCCGGTGCTGAGATAGGCCTTGTCGAAATAGTCCGGAATAAAGTCCAGCCGCTCGCGATTGAGGCCGACATCTTCCGGTGCAAAATCGTATTCTGTGTCGGCCATTTAAATCTCTCCCCGTTTCGCTGCGCGGCTGAGTTCGCGCGCGATAATAATCTGCTGGATTTGCGTTGTGCCTTCATAGAGCCGGAAAATCCGGGCGTCACGGAAGAATCGCTCAACGCCATAGTCGGCGACATAACCCGCACCACCGAAGACCTGCACCGCACGGTCGGCCACCCGGCCCACCGCTTCTGACGCGAACATCTTGCAGCAGGAAGCCAGCATGGTCACCGGTTCGCCCGCATCGCGCTTTCGGGCCGCGTCGAGGATCATGCAGCGCGCCGCATAAGCTTCGGCCTGGCTGTCGGCAATCATCGCCTGAATGAGCTGGTGCTGCATGATCGGCTTGCCGAACTGCTCTCGCTCCATCGCATAGGTCACCATCTCGCTGATCAGGCGATCCATCATCCCGGTACAGACCGAGGAGATATGCAGACGCCCTTTGTCTAGCACGCTCATCGCGACTTTGAAACCTTCGCCTTCGCCAGCAATCATCATTTCCGCTGGAACTCGCGCATTGTCGAAATTGACGTCGCAAATATGCGCGCCCTGCTGGCCCATTTTCTTCTCAGGCTTGCCGACGCTGAGCCCTGGCGTATCGCGCGGGACGATGAAGGCAGACACGCCCTTGCCGCCTGGCTCGTCCGGATTGGTGCGGGCCATCACCGTAAACAAGTCGGCGACATTCGCATTGGTGATATAGCGTTTACCGCCATTCAGCACATACGCATCGCCATCCTTGGTCGCTTTGGTGCGGAGGCCTGCCGCGTCGGACCCCGCCTCAGGTTCAGTCAGCGCGAAGCTGGTCACGATGTCGCCGCTCGCAATTCCCGGGAGATACTTTTCCTTTTGTTCCTCCGTTCCGAACAGGACCAACGCTTGCGAGCCAATTCCGATATTGGTGCCCGCGACTGACCGGAAAGCGGGCGATGTCCACCCCAGCTCGAACCCGACCAGACATTCAGTCTCCATGTCGAGACCGAGCCCGCCATATGTGTCAGGCACCGCGAGACCAAACAGGCCGAGATCTTTCATCTCCTGCACAAGATCGGCGGGTACAAGATCCTCTTCGGCCACTTGTGCCTCCGCCGGAACACAGCGCTCGCGCACAAACCGCCGGACCTGGTCGATCAGCGCGTCACGAATCTCGGGATCAAAAGCCATGCGTATCTTCCTCCTTCCCCGCACAATACGCATACAAGCGCGCCAAGTCGAACCCTGACGCATCGTCACGCTGGCGAAACTTCTGCACCGCGCTATCAGTAGCCTCAAGGAGCAAGGCGAATGCAATCAATCAAAATCACTGAAGGCGAATTTGCGGGCTGGCAGACCTGGCCGAACGAGCCGTTTGAACATGATGCGGCCGGGCCATTCTATCTTCGCGAGGACGAAGACGGGAACATGATTGCCGCGTTCCGGGCGGAGCGAAAGCATATGAATGCTGGCGGCGTGGTTCATGGCGGGGCGCTGATGACATTTGCAGATTTCGCCTTGTTCGCACTCGCACATACCGGCGAAGATGACGGCTATGGCGTAACCGTCGCCTTCACCTCGGAATTCCTGTCCGGCGCGCTTGAAGGCGAGCTGATCGAGGCCCGCGGTGAAGTCATGGGCGGCGGCAAGTCGATCACCTTCGTTCGCGGCGTGATCACCGGTGACGGGCGTCCGGTGCTCAATTTTTCAGGCACAATCAAGAAGCGCCACAAGAAAGCGACGACGGCATGACCCGCATTGGTACGCCGCTCTCTCCTTCGACGACAAAAGTCCTGTTCCTCGGCGCGGGCGAGCTCGGCAAGGAAGTTGTCATCGAGCTACAGCGGTTTGGCGTCGAAGTGATCGCCTGCGACCGCTACGAAAACGCGCCCGGCATGCAGGTCGCCCATCGATCACACGTGTTCGACATGACCGATGCGGCCGCCCTGCGCGCCGTGATCGAAACCGAGAAACCGGATCTGATCGTTCCGGAAATCGAGGCGATCGCGACGGATGAACTCGCCGCGATCGAAAGCGAAGGTCTCGCCACTGTCATCCCGACTGCGCGCGCCACACAGCTCACCATGGACCGGGAAGGCATTCGCCGCCTCGCCGCCGAAACGCTCGGGCTCAAGACCAGCCCCTATGCATTTGCAAGCGATGCTGAAACGCTGGCGCGAGAAGCCGAACGCATCGGTTATCCGGTCTTTGTCAAACCGGTCATGTCCTCATCCGGTAAAGGGCAATCCAAGGTCGACAGCGCCGCCGATATCGCCGCGGCGTGGGATCATGCGCTCACTGCGGGCCGCGGCAACCAGGTTCGCGTGATTGTGGAGGGCGCGGTCGATTTTGACTATGAGATCACCCTGCTCACGGTGAGACATGCAGGCGGCACGGATTTCTGTGCGCCGGTAGGTCACCGCCAGGAAAGCGGCGACTATGTCGAAAGCTGGCAACCTCAACCCATGTCGGACGCAGCTCTGAGCATGGCCCAGGACATGGCCCAAAAGGTCACTGACAATATTGGCGGCCTCGGCGTTTTCGGGGTCGAACTGTTCGTCAAAGGCGATCTGGTCTGGTTCTCTGAAGTGAGCCCGCGCCCTCATGATACCGGCCTCGTCACCCTCGCCACGCAGGACCAGAGCGAGTTCGCCCTGCATGCCCGCGCCATCCTTGGTCTTCCGGTCGATACCAGCCTCATCCGCCCGGGTGCTAGCGCCGTGATCTATGGCGGCGTCGAGGCTGAAGGCGTCACGTTCGAAAACGTGGCCGAAGCCCTCGCCGAACCAGGCACCCAGCTGCGCCTGTTCGGAAAACCGGTCTCATATGAGAAACGCCGCATGGGCGTCGCCATCGCGCATGCCGACACAATCGAGGCCGCCCGCGCCAAGGCGACCGGCGCAGCCCAAACTGTGCGTGTGAAGGTCAACTAGCACCCACGCCGTTCTGCCAACGCAAGTTCGCATCCATGGCAGCTGTCTGATCATGTCCCCGGCCGCCATGGGTCCTGACTTGCGTCAGGAGCACGGACACCCGGGAAAACAGATTCCGCGTCTAGTTCTCGATCTCGAATGTCAGGCCCGCTTTTTCGGTCAGGCGCTTGACCAGGTGGCCGCCCATGGCAGGCGCTGGCGTCCAGATGCCACCGGGCGTGCCAGTATTGTCCTTGACCAGACAGATCGCGCTCTCTGCGATCATTTTGGACGTCGATCCATAGCCCGGATCCTTGTCGCCGGTCACCCCGCCAATGATGACCTGTCCGTCGGCTGCGGTGCCGTAAAACATCACATCATAGAAGCCGCTCTCGCGTTCTTCCTTGGTCGGGCCTTCGCCGGGTTTCGGGCCATCATCGCCGCCCATCATGTCCATGCTTGCAACCGCCTCCGCAGCGGCTTTGCCCTGATCGCCAGGGCCTGTGAGCATCATCTCATCATAGACGAAGTCTTTGCCATAGCCGTGTCCCATCAGGGCATTTGAGCGGTGGACATTTTTCGTGTTGATCGAGGCCATAATGAAGGGCGCGGACCAGCTGCCAATATCCTCATCTTCGATCGGGGCCATGCCGTGCGGCTGATCCGGTCCCTGGAAGCCCATGGTCAGGCTGAACGGATTTTGCAGGACACCGAGCAGGGATGGGTCCTCCTTCACCGAGGCGAGCGTGGCCTTCAAGCTCGCTGCCGTGCCGCCTGAGAACGTGCCCTGCATCTTGCGGACGCGGCCTTTGATGCGTGGGACCGGCGCGCCGAAGCGCTCTTTCGCCGCTTCCTGGGTGAACCAGACACCAAGATCGAACGGGATTGAGTCGAAGCCGCAAGAGAACACGATCCGGGCACCGCTTGCCTGGGCCGCGCTCTCATACTTCTCGATCATCTGATACATCCAGCCAGGCTCGCCGCACAGATCGACATAGTCCGTGCCCGCATCCGCGCAGGCCGAGACGAGCGCTTCTCCATAGAGCTGATAGGGGCCGACAGTAGTGCAAATACAGCCTGCGCGCTTGGCCATGGCTTTCAAACTCGCTGGATCGTTTGCGTCGGCGACGACGAAAGGCGTGTCGGCCGGGGCACCAATTTCATCGCGCACAGCGGCGAGCTTTTCCTCGCTACGGCCCGCCATGGCCCATTTGACCTCGCCCCCAACGCCATAAGTTTTTGCCAGATATTCAGCGACCAGCCGACCTGTATAGCCAGTTGATCCGTAGACGATGACATCAAATTCGCGACCCGTTGCCATGATATTCTCCTGTTCCTGTACACCCCTAGTATTCTTCTACGCTCCTAGGTGGGACGGGAATACGGGATTGGCAAATCTTCCTTCGCGTCAGATGTCTCGAAAGTCGGGTCGGTCAGCGACGATGACCGGGTTTACAAGTCCCTGATCGACAGATTGAAATCGCTGACGCCAGCGCGCCATTTGCCATAGAGTGTCTGAAAAACACGAGCGAGAATCAGCAAATCCAGCGTCTCAACAGCGCACAGGACATTGTGGCGCAGCGACATCTGTGTGGGCGCGGCCTAATCGGCTCGCGATGAAACCGCTCGCTGCCCTCCGAATACAACTGCTCGCGATTGCCGCCCTCGGCTATGCCGCGAACGGAGCACAGGCGCACTTGAAAATCTCGGGCGGTGAATCGCTCAATCTCATGCTGTGCAGCACGGACTCGCCGAGAACGATTCAGCTGGACCTTCCAGTTGAGCCCGCCCAGGAAAAAACCGACGCGTGCTGCGGCGATTGCACGCCGCCTGCTGCGATCGCACCTCCAGGTGCGGTGCAACTGGCCCCCTCAAGATTCTACAGCCAGCCCATGTCCCATCGTCTTCAGTTGGCGATCTCGCCCAGATCGCCTCTGTGGCCGGGGGCGCCGCCACAAGGCCCACCAAATTCTCACACGCATTCAGTCTGAACCTATTTTCGGCGCTTCGGCGCCAACTTGTTTGTGAGATAATTTATGAAAATCAAACTCCTTGCGAGCGCCGTCCTGCTGTGCGCCGCCCTGCCCGCAACCGCGCATGAAGGTGACGGTGGCAAAGTCACCTATGCCTCAGACCATGCTCCCATTGGTGTCATGGCCGACCATCGACACAAGAAGGGCGAGTGGATGACCTCCTATCGCTACATGTTTATGGACATGTCCGGAAACCGGGACGGCACGAATAGCCTGTCTCCGGAAGAGATTGTGACGACCGTCGAGAATCCATTTGCCAACCCGCCAATGATGCCGCCTACCCTGCGGGTGGTTCCCACCGATATGCCGATGCAGATGCATATGCTTGGCGGCATGTACGGTCTGACTGATCGCATCACGTTGATAGCGATGGGCATGTATGTGTCGAAAGAGATGGATCACATCACCTTTCAGGGCCCAATGGGAACCACACGGCTCGGCGAATTCATAACCGAGACCGCCGGAATTGGCGACACCACGATTGGCGCCATTATCGGTCTGGACGATGGATCCTACGCGCATCGCCAGATCAATCTTGGACTCGCTGTGTCCCTTCCCACGGGCTCAATCGAAGAAAGCGATCAGATCCTGACACCTATGGGCACCACGCCCAGCCCTCGCCTGCCCTATCCCATGCAATTTGGGTCCGGAAGCTTTGATCTCAAGCCGTCCCTGACCGCGCGGTCCCGGACTGGGAAATGGAGCTATGGCGCACAAGCCTCCGCGATCATCCGGCTAGATGAAAACGACGAGGGATACACGCTCGGCGATGTCGCGGAAATCACGGGATGGCTCGCCTATGAACCTCAGCCCTGGATTTCACTCTCTGGCCGTCTGAAGGCGCGGAGCGCAGGGCAAATCGACGGCGACGATCCGCTCATCCGCGCCCCGGTACAGACCGCCGACCCGGCCAATCATGGCGGTGAGACGGTCGAGGCCTTGTTCGGGATCAACCTTGCCGGACAAACGGGTTGGCAACGCGGGCACCGTATCGCAGCGGAGATCGGTGTCCCCGTGATGCGGGATCTGAATGGTCCGCAAATGGAAACAGACCTGACCGTCACTCTGGGATGGCAGAAAGCCTTCTAAGCAAGAAGCCGGGCTTTCGGGCCCGGCTTCCACTTTCATTCGATAACAGATCTTTTGGGCTTCAATCGCTACCAGAAGGCCACGTAGAGCAAGACCAGGATCGCAATCGCAACCGCTGCGGTGATCTTGAACGTGGTGGTCGTCGCAAAGCTGATATCGCTGAGATCGACCGGCTGGTCTTCTCGCGGCGGCGCTGTCAGCAGCGAGACGATGACGCCCACCAGCACGCAGATCAGGAAGATGAACCAGATCCGGACCACGAAGGGCATATTGGTGACATCGAAATCTGCCAGCCCGAGGATCGGGTTGAAGATCGGTCCCAAAATGGCTGCCACGCCGCCGCCATCCGACCCTGAAGCGGTAAAGAAGAGCAGCGACAGGGCGACGGACGAGATCAGCAGCGCGAAGGCGCCTGCCGTGTTCGTCCGCTTCCAGAAAAAGCCGAGCACGAAGACCGCAACAATTCCAGGCGCAACGAAGCCGGTATATTCCTGAATCGTCTGGAAGATACTCGTCCCACCACCAAGCAGCGGAATGGCCAGGAACAGAGCGATCAGCATCGCGGTGGCCGCAGTGCCGCGCCCCACCCAGACATAATGGCCCTCATCCTTCCCTTTGACGAAATAGTCGCGATAGATGTCCATCGTGAAGATGGTCGAGATCGAATTGATCATCGAGGCCAGTGACGACACGATCGCGGCAATCAGCGCGGCGAAGATGAGGCCGCGAATCCCGACCGGCATCAGCGCCATCAAGGCGCCGTAAGTGCTGTCCGGTTTGGTCGACAAGGCCTGCTCACTGAGCCCCTGAAGGCCGTTCTGTGCGAGCCAGAGCGCGGCAATACCGGGAATAACGACAATCAAGGGAATGAGGAATTTCAGCAGCGCAGCGAAGGCAAGGCCTTTCTGCGCCTCGGCCAGGCTTTCAGCTCCGAGCGCCCGCTGGATGATGTACTGGTTAAACCCCCAATAGGAGAAGTGGAGCACCCAGAGCCCACCCAGAAGCGTCCAGATGCCGGGCAGGTCTCCGAAATTCGGGTGGTCGCGGTCGAGGATCATTTCGAAATGGCCGGGCAGTTCGTTCATCAGCGTTGACAGACCGCCAAGAGCGCCACTGTCGCCGCCAACCATACCAAGCACAATAATCGTGATGGCAAAGCCGCCCAGGATCAGAATCACGACCTGGATAATGTCGGTCATCGCCACGGCTTTCAGTCCGCCATAGAGCGAATAAAGCAGCGCGAACCCTGCCAGCATGGCCATGCCGGTAAAGACGCCCAGCCCGGTCACAGCATTGATCGCAAGCGCTCCGCCATACAGGACGGTGGTCAGGTTCACTGCTGTAAACAGGAAGATCCAGAACACCGCCATTGTGGCTTTCACACTGTCGCCAAACCGTGTTTCGAGGAATTGCGGCATCGTGTAGATCTGGCGTTTCAGGAAGATGGGCAGGAAGAACGCCGCTGTTATGATCAGCACCAGCGCCGCCTGCCATTCATAAGCGGCGATCGCGAGCCCGACGACAAAACCCTGGCCCGACTGGCCAATTATCTGTTCCGCCGAGATGTTGGCGGCAATCAATGAGGCGCCGATGGCCCACCAGGGCAGCGCTTTGCCGGCCAGGAAATAGTCTTTCGTGTCCTTGTGCTCGCCCGCGGGCTCGCGCGATACTAAAATGGCAATGGCGAAAAGTGCGACGGCATAAAGCCCCACGATCACCAGATCGATGGTGTCCAATGACATGATATGTTGTCCTCCCCGGACGGGTTTGTTTTGTCCTTGAGTCTGGATTAGGCGAACCATGACAGCGCAGTCAACGCTTGTCTTACGCGAAACGCATCAAGGCCTTGAGGATGCGCAGATTACTCCGCTCCGGAGAGCTCAGATTGGAAGGGTTCGAACAGCGCGAGCGTTTCAGGATCTTCTGCGAAAATCTCCTGCACTTGTTGCAGGTCCAGCCTCGCCTGGTCGCGTTGACCCAGCACAATTCTTGACTGGATCAGGCGGGTCCAGCCTTCAGCGTCTTCCGGGTTTGCTTCCAACCGCGCCGCCAGCCCCGCAACCATGGATTCAATCATTTCTGCCTGCTGGTCTGGCGTCATCGCCTGAATGCGCGCCGCCGCTTCAGGGTCGATCGCAGGGGCCGTCGCCCGATTCCGTAGCGCCTCCAGCAACTGGTCACGTTCCGAAGTGATCTCATCATTGCCGCCGGAGAGCTCAATAGCCCGCTGATAAGCCGCCAGCGCCCCGTCTGCATTGCCGAGCCGAATATAGGACCGCGCCAACAGGACGTACCCCTCCGCCGGCGGATTGGGATCCGCCTCCAACCGGTTTCGCAGCTCGCCGACCAATCCTTCCAGAGATTGCGGCAGGTCCGCCATTTGTGCAGCTTGGTACTCAGCCACCGTAATGCGTTCAAAGGCTGGACTTCCTATCCGCACGTAGACGCTCGCCGCGCCGAGAACCAGAATCGCCGGAACCAGAAAGACGGCTAGGGTCCGCAGGTTCCGGACCGGATTTCCGGTCTCGGCAGCGTTGAGAATCTCCAGGATCCGCCGATCAAGCGCGTCGCGCGCCTGAATGGCTGCGTCCTTGGTCAGGCGGCCGTCGCTTTCATCGAGATCAATAGCGGCGCGTTGCGCTCGTGCTTCTGCCAGACGTATGTCTTGTGGCGGCGCGACGCCGGCAAAGAAGGGCTGGAGAAGGTAAGCGGCGACCAGCCCGGCCAGCAGGATCAGGATCAGCCAGATCATGCCTCTGTCTCCGACTTGGCCAAAGCTGCCGCGATCCGGTTACGGTCGTCCTCGCTGAGCGTATCTTCAACAGGCGGAGCTGTTTTCCGATTGCGTCTGACAAACCAGACACCCCCCGCCAGAATCAGCAGCAGCGGCGCGAGCCAGAGCAGGATCGTGTTCAGCTGCAAGGGCGGGCTCATCAGAACATAATCGCCATAGCGGTATCGCAGGTAATCGCGAACGGCCTCGTCGCTGTCGCCAGCCACCACGCGCTTACGCACAAGCTTGCGCATATCCTGGGCGAGCGGCGCGTTTGAGTCATAGATGGACTGGTTTTGGCAAACCACGCAGCGCAGCGTCTTGGACACGGCTTCAGTTCGGGCTGCAATCAGGTCGAGATCCGTGAGAACGATATTTTCGGTGTCGGAGCTTTCGGGAGCCTCGGGTTCGACCCGTACCGGCGCGGGCGTGGTCAGCTCTTCGATTGCCAATGCGTCGAGGACCGGCCGGATCGTGTCGCGCCAGACATCGGGCGTGATCGGGCCAATCTGCTTGAAACGGATTCGTCCGGTACGATCGATAATGAATGTCTCCGGCGCGCCGGTCACCCCCATCTCGATGGCGAGATCGCTCTCGCCGTCGAAGATGATCGTATCGTAAGGGTCGCCATGGCGTTGCAGCCAGTTGATCGCGTCCTCGCGTTCGTCGCGCCAGTTCACGCCGACGATCCGCACTGTGTCGTCCTGATTCAGCTGCATCAGCGTCGGATGTTCCTGCAGACACGCGACGCACCAGGAACCGAACACATTGACCAGCGCCGGTTCGCCGAACAGGTCAGCATCCGTCACTGGCGCGTCCGCATCATACAGCTCTGTCAGCTCGAAGGCGGGCATATCCCGATTGATCATCTCGGTCGGGATGAGGCTCGGGTCGCGGGTCAACCCGATGCCGAGAAACACGACCAGGATGACGAAGGCTCCTGCGGGAATGAAACGCGACCAGCCCATTGTCTATTCTGCCGGGACTGCTTGCGGCAGCGGGTTTTGTCGACTTGCAAAGACGTGCCGCCGGTCGGCGACCGAAATCAAACCGCCAAAAGCCATCATCAGCGCGCCAATCCAGATCCAGATAACCATGGGATGGTAGTATACGCTGACCACCCAGCCATCCTGCGGATTGCCATCACCCTTGGCCGCATAAAGGATCCGGAACGCGCCAACTTCCATCGCACCTTCGGTCGTATTGTTGCGTTCGACGGGGTACATGCGCTGCTCAGGATTGAGGACGCCGACACGGCGTCCGTCTCGTTCAATGACGACACGTCCCATTTCCGAGATATAGTTCGGTCCTTGCGCGCGCTGTACGTCTTCCAGACGGAACTCATAGCCCGCAACCGAGACGCTTTCGCCCAGTTTGAGACGGTCGACCTCTTCGTCAGCCCAGACGCCCATTGAGACCACGCCAATCGTCGTCAGGGCGAGGCCGATATGGGCGAGTGCAAAGCCGTGGGCCGCACCTGGCAGAAGCGCAAATCGCTTCAGCAGGTTACCGGCCGTGCTCTTCGCCTCGCCGACCCGCAGTTTGCGCGCATAGTTGAGCGCGGATCCCGCGAGCAACCAGACCGCCAAAGCAATTCCGAGCCCGCCCAGGACCGACTTTCCAAAGATCGCCACGCCAGTCCAGGTCGGTATGGCGAGCGCCAGCATCACCAGCAGCGCTTTCCGAATACGGTGCCAGCTATCGGTCCGCCATTTCAGCAGAGGGGCAATCGCCATGAAGATGATAAGGACCGCCATGATCGGACCGAACGTCCGCTCAAAATAAGGTGGTCCAACTGTGATCTTGTCTCCGGTCAGTGCGTCGATCACCAGTGGATAGAACGTACCGAGGAAGACAGTCGCCGTGGATATCACCAGCAGGACATTGTTGAGGACGAGACCACTCTCACGGCTCTCAAGCTCGAACCCGGCGCCATGGGAAATCCGGCCGGACCGGAGCGCATAGAGGAACAAGGCCCCGCCGGTCGCGAGACAGAGAAGCGCCAGAATGAAGATACCGCGCCCCGGATCGACTGCAAACGCGTGCACGCTGGTCAGGACGCCTGAGCGCACAATGAATGTCCCGACCAGGCTGAGCGAAAATGTGGTGATGGCGAGCAGCAGCGTCCAGCGGATAAAACTGCCGCGGGCCTGCGCCACGAGTGTCGAATGGAGCAGCGCTGTCCCCGCAAGCCAGGGCATGAAGCTGACATTTTCCACCGGGTCCCAGAACCACCAGCCGCCCCAGCCGAGTTCATAATAGGCCCAGACACTGCCGAGCACGATGCCGATGGTCAGGAAACTCCAGGCCAGCAACACCCATGGCCGCACCCAGCGCGCCCACATGGCGTCGACCCGACCCTCGATCAGCGCCGCAACCGCAAATGAAAAAGCGACCGAAAACCCGACATAGCCGAGATACAGGAATGGTGGATGGATCGCGAGCCCGGGATCCTGCAGCAGCGGATTGAGCCCGACCCCATTCTCAGGGACGGGCGTCATGCGCGTGAACGGGTTGGAGCTGAAAATCAGGAAAGCCAGAAAGCCTGTCGTGGTGAGCCCCTGCACGCCCACCGCTCGCGCCCGCAGCGCGGCTGGCAGCGTCTTGCCGAACCAGACCATCGCCGCGCCAAACAGCGCCATGATCATGACCCAGAGCAACATGGACCCTTCATGATTGCCCCAGGTTCCGCTGAACTTGTAGATCAGCGGCTTGCTGGTGTGCGAATTGGCTGTGACCAGCTGGACGCTGAAATCGGAAATCATGAAGGCGTGCGCTAGCAAGGCGAACGCGAGAACGCACAACAGCGCCTGCGCAATCGCGCCGCGCTCGGCAAAGATCATGGCGCGGCGGTCACCAATATGCGCGCCGTGCAAGCCCATCCATGCCTGCAGCGCGCTGATGAAAAGCGCCAGGATAAGGGCAATTTGACCGATCTCAGCGAGCATAATCGTCCATGAACAAAAAGGCGGTCCACCACGGTCCGCCTCTCTGAACTCTATATGTCAGACCAGACACGGCAAACCAATGCTTCGTCTGGCCGCAGGTCTGTACTATTCTGCAGCGACTTTTTCGGCCTGCTCATTGAGAATGTGCAGCGGCGGTTCGCTGGCCCAGTCGGCGATCTGTTCAAGATCATAGTGGCGACAGGCTTCCATCAGCATCCGGACTTCGGTCCACATGTCGCCGTCGACGATGGGCATGAACAGGTCCGCGATATTGTCTATGCCTAGATAGGTCCGAACGCCCGCATTTTTCAGTTTCACAAACGGTCCGATTGAATTGTGCAGCGGGCCTTGCATCGGCAACTGCTTCATAGACAACGCCGCCGATGGGCAGATCACGATACCAACATCCGCTTCCTTGCAGAGCGCAACGATACGGTCCTGCTCGCTTTCATCCTTGGCCGAGACGGAGATGGAGTGAATGCCGTAGACGCGGCCCTGCATGCCATGCTCGATGGTTTTCAGGCAGAGCAGCTCGGTTTCATGCTGGAACGGATTATTCTCCTGGTCGACATGGACCTCGACCATTTTATTCAGCTCTTTGGCGGTCTCCAAAACGATATCGAGATGCTTCTCTTCCTGCGGACGATCACGCGATGGCAGGCCGCCGCAGAAGTCGGCCAATTTACACGCTTCGATATATTGCTCACGAGACTTTTCATCGAGGACGCCTTCAAGCGGCTGAACGCCAATCTCGAAACGGATCTTGTCCTTGAACCGCTCTTTCACCTCGACAGCGGCATGGATCGGCTTGAGGCCGATAATGCTGTCCGCATCGACCATGGTGCGGCAATATTGAGCGCCCTGATCGACAACGGTCTGCAACGCGCGGGAAATGCGCTCGACCAGATCCTCGTGCGTGTAATTCTCTTTCAGGTGGCGGTAGAGTTCCCACTTCTTCTCCATATCGGCGAAGCCGAGCGCCAGGTTTTCGGGAGAGATCAGATAGGCTTTGTCAAAATGCCCGTGATGGTTCGACCACCCGCCGCGCTGGCGAACGAGTTCGAGGAAGCGCTGACGCAGGTCCCACGGCCTGTCATCGCTGCGAATGGCGTAGGAATATGTCCCTTTTTCGAGATCAGAGAGGACCAGCTCAATCGTTTCTTTGGCGACAGTGCGATCGGTATAGAGCGGAATGCCATGCTTGACGGACAGGGAACGAATGCTGGCTGCATCTGAAGCTTCGTCATAGGTGGAGTCGCCAGTGAGGATATTGACGACGAAGTCGACTTTTCCCCCCTGGATGAGGGTTTTGATGTTCGGCTCTTCGCTGCTCGAAATTTTGCGGGCGGCAATCGACTCAACACCGTTCTCGGCTAGAAATCTGTGCGTCCCGGGTGTCGCATAGAGCCCGACGCCGACTTCAGCCATTTTCTGACAGGCTTCGAGAAGGTATTCCTTGTCTTCCATCGCCCCCGCGCTGATCAGAAGGGACCTTTGCTGCCCCTTGGCCAGCATTTTCAGGTTGAACCCGATCAGGTCGATTTTTGAGTGAGTGTCCAGCGCAGCCATGGTTGATCCTCTCTTTTTGCCGTGTTCACCAGCGCAGCCGAGCGGGCAAACGGCCTGAACATGGGTCGATTCCTGCTTGAGTCAATCAAACCATGCCCGTTTCAGTCACGTAACGTACTTGGGTGGCCCCGGGAAACCATTGCAACCGCAACAATGCAAGCCCCCTCCTGCGAGCGGGCCTGCGAATTTTGTGAATTGTGATCGATTTTCACGCCTTGGCGGGAAACACTTTCGGATTTCGCAACAAGGCTGCGCTTACCAGCGCAACAAGCAGGCCGACAGGAAAGATCTCGAGGAACGTGATCGGAATACGAAATACCGGATTGGTATAGTTCGCCATCATCGCTTCCAGTTCGGCTACTTTCTCGGCGAGCTCATCGCCCGTCAGACCCTTCGCTTCGTATCCCGCAATCGCGCCCTGCTTGTAATCTTCCATCCAGGCAAAGTCTGTCAGATGCAGACTGGCTTCCCAGGACAGAACATAGAATACGCCCGCGACCGCCGCGATGCCGACCCCGAGCCCCAGCGCCGGGAGGAACTTGATCACGCCGCCAAGATCCTTGTCGCGGTAACGCTTAACGCCAACAAAGATTAGCGATAGCACGACCAGCATGGTGAGATAGCCCTGCACCGCGGACCCACCGCCGCTGCCCATCGCCATGCCCGCCAGCATCACGCCAATAATCACTACGCCCGCGATGGCGCCATAGACCAGCATAATTCGAAACATGTTTGCCTCCATTTCGTTCAAATCGTGCCGCGAGACATGTCGTGAACTCCCCTCGCAATCTATCGCCCGTTCGGGTGATTTTCGTGAGTGACAAGAAAATCACCTCAAGGGATGAGTTGCAGATCCTTGGCCTTCTGCACGGCCTGAACGCGCTGACTGACCTCCAGCTTTTCGTATAATTTTGAGATATGCGTTTTGACCGTATTCGGCGAGACGTGCAGGACGCTGGCGATTTCCTTGTTGGATTGCCCAATCGCGAGCTGTTCGAGCACAGCGTACTCGCGCCTGGTAATCCCGAGTGACCTTAAAGCCGCATCATTGAGGGCAAAATCGGATGCGCGGCGGTCTGGCGTCAAAGTCCGCCCCAGCCACAAGCCGAGCGCAGTGAACGCGATGCCGATCAATACGATATAGAACTCGGTGGTGAAGGCCCTGATCATGTATTGGTATTCGATCCATTGCAGCGCAAAGGCCGCGACCGCGAGAAAGCCCGCATAAATCACAATGGACCGTTTCATGTCTCCTACATGCCGAAATCGGAAACTATTGACCAGTCTTTGAATTGGCAGGCACTCTCGACGCTGGAATTTGTCGTTCACGAAAATCACCCGTTTGGGTGATCGATTCCCGCGCGGTCGCTATGTAGCCTGCATCCGCAATTACCCCAGAAAAGGATGGAAAAATGAAACTCCTCGGAATTCGCTACTGCACCGTCTCCAAACAGGCGGAAGAGATTGCCAGCTTTCTCGGCGCCGACGGGCTGGGCCTGGTGGAACGCGACATGGGCCCATCCGAACCGTTTCAGGGCGCGGTCTTCCCGGCGAGCGACTCGAGCTGGGTAGAGATCTGGCCGGAAATGGAGGGTTTCAGCGCGATGACTATGCTGCAGATCGTCGTCGACGATGCAGACGCTTTTGCCCAGCACGCCCGCAGCAACGGTCTCGAGCCGAAGGGCCCGATGGATGCGCATGGTGAGCGAATCTATATGCTGGAAGGGCCGGATGGTCTCCAGATGAGTTTCCAGTCCAAGCTTGCTGAGTCGACAGACGGATAAACCGTTTCGCCCGTAAGGCGAATTTTGACTTTACAACTGCACGCACCACGGGAAAAACAAGCCCAGAATTAGCGTAGCGAAAGTACATTTTTCCCGTTTAAACACCGACACTTACATCGCGATTCACAGGGTTCAGTTCACCAGTGGTTCAGGCTTTGCAAGTATGACAAGGATGAAATGCGCCTAACCCTCGCAATTTTGCCGCAGTCAAGTTAATAATGATGGTCATGAGTGAAGTATCTGAGTCCCCGAACATGCAGCCTTCTGAAGCCATTGCACGCTTGGAAGCCGCCCAGAAAACATCCGGTCATCTCGCCTGGGGCGGTCTTGCCCTTGCCTTCCTCTGGTGGGTCGCGGCAATCGTCGGAACGATCGCGCTGGTCGGGCCGGAAGCGCTCACACAGGCCCAGCCTGCGCTGATCATCGCGGGTCTGATTGCGATCATTCTTCCCGGCCTGATGCTCGTGCTCGCTGGCATGATGGCGCGCGAGCAAGCGCGCTCGACGGCAGCCAATGCTGTTGTCCTGGAAGCGGCCGCGCGCCTGCTGCTGCCGGCTGAATCCATGGCCAAGGACGCGAAAGTATTCGCCGACGAAATGTCGAAGGCGAGCGCCGAAGTCGACCGCTCCATGGGGCATGCACTGTCTGCGATGAAAGCCATGGCGGCGGAAATCGGGGACGAACGCCAGAGACTTGAATCGGTAACCTATGCAAGCGCCGACAATGCTCGCGATCTTGCGGAGCGGCTCGGCAATGAACGTACCGGCCTTGAGCAATTGGCCAAGGACCTGCGTGAGCAGACGGACCTCCTGAATGAAGCGATTCCGGAACAGGCTGAGCTCATGGTCGCCTCCGCGAAAGCGGCAGCCAGCGAAGTCGCGGCAGCTGAAGATGCCCTGCAGGGCCGGCTGAGCAGCCTTGACCAGACCGGACGCAGCCTCGCCCAGAAGATCACCGCCATGGACACGCTCGCGGCAGAAGCTGGCGAACGCAATGAAACCCTTCTCTTCGCGATTGCGCGTATGGAAGAAAAGCTCGAGCAGTCTCGCAAAACGGTTGAAACCGCAGCGCGCGCTGGCGAGCTCGCCGCAGCGGCCGCCGGAACAACGGGCGACCGCCTGATGGAATCGGTGAAAGTCGCGCTGGACGGCGCCAAGGATGCGAGCAGCCAGATTCACAAACAGACATTCGAAGCATCGGAGTCGGCAGCACGCGCGCTTGCCGATCTGAAAGAAGCTGGCCAGCAAGCCGCCGCTGCCGTTCGGGCCGCTGGTATGGCGGCGCGCGCCGAGATGGACATCTCCGAGCGCCGTGTCAGCACGGCCAGCCAAGCCTTGTTCAACAAGACGCAATCCATGGAAGAGCGGGTGGGCGGCGGGCCGAGCCGAAAGCCAGTCGCCGAAGCGGCTCCAGATCCGAATCCTGAAGAAGTGCCTGCGGCTGAGAAAGTCGTGCAATCCCCTTCCCGGGCGGTCGAAGAAGACCTGTTCGAAGCCAGCGCTGATCGTATGGCCCGTGCGATGATGGCCGACGAGGATGGCGAGGAAGCAGTCGAAAAGAACGGCAAGAATGGCAGCGCCGAAATCCTGCTCTCGTCTGATGATGCTGATGTCTTCGATGACGCGGACAATGACGACGATGAAACCACGGCCGTGCTCGGACCAACATCTGGCAACTCATTGAGCGAAATCATCGCCGATATGGAACGCGACGAACGCTCGACCCTGTCGCGCGAGCAAACAGCGGAAACCATCCTTGGGCAGTTGCAGGAATCCGGTATCCGCCTGAACGAGATTTTCAGACCCAAGGACAAAAAGAAAATCGCATTTGCCGCCCGCAAAGGCGACAAGCAGCGTCGCTCGGCAATCTCGCAACATGCCGGTCGTCAAGTCGAACGCGTGCGCCAGCGCCTGCGCGGCAATCTGGAACTGATGACGCTCGCCCGGGATTTCCTCGCGCTGGAAGAATCAGACGCCCTCAATGCGCTCGAGAACACGCATGCCTCAAACAAGAATGCGAGCCCGCGTCTGGCGACCTACCTACTTCTGGATGCCGCTGTTACCTGATCGTTCAGGCGCGCAGCGAAATCACCTGATGCGCTTCGCAGTAAGGAGAGTCGTCCAGGCTCTGCTTTCCGCAAAAATGAAATCCTGCTTTGCCAGGCTCGCCCTTGGGCCATTTGCAATGGCGGTCTCTTAGGGCGTAAACGGCGGCTGCGCCTGTCTTCGTACGGGTCTCCAAAACGCGTTTGGATCTTTCTTTAGTCTTACTCATGGGTCTTATAATAGCGCCGCTGGAGAGAATATCAAATTGATCCTCTCCAGAATGACGCTGAAACAGCCAACTAGTCGCCGATCCATTCAAATTCCTCATCTTCCCACCACGGGAAGAAGCTTGGCATTCCGTCCGATACTTTCACAGGATAGACCGGGTCGCGCTTCTCCAGGAAGCTCATCACACCCTCGCGGGCATCCTCCGTCTGGCCGCGGGAATAGATCGCTGCGCTGTCAACAATATGCGCTTGCATCGGATGGCTCGCCCCAAGCATGCGCCACATCATGTGCCGGGTCAGCGTGGTCGACACCGCCGCCGTGTTCTGAGCGATTTCGAGGGCTTTGGCTTTCGCCGCGTCGAGCAGCTCAGCCTGCGGATGGACAGAGTGAACGAGCCCGCCTTTAAGGGCTTCTTCTGCCGGGAAGACGCGTCCGGAATAGCACCACTCCAGGGCCTGCTGGATCCCGACAATGCGCGGCAGGAACCAGCTCGACGCGGCCTCCGGATTGATGCCTCTGCGATTGAATACAAAGCCGAAGCGGGCTGTATCCGCAGCCATTCGAATGTCCATTGGCAGCTGCATCGTCACTCCGATGCCGACTGACGCTCCATTGATGGCACCAATCACAGGCTTCAAGCTGTCAAAGATGCGCAGCGTGACGCGGCCACCGCCATCGCGCTGGATGTCGACTTTGTCGGTCCGCCCCGTCTCGCCCATGTCGGCGCGCTTTTCATAGTCAAACGTTTTTGCGCCTTGGGAGAGGTCTGCTCCGGCACAGAAGGCGCGATCGCCCGACCCTGTGACGATGACCGCGCGAATGTCGTCATTCGCATCGGTCTTATCGAACGCGTCGATCATTTCGTACATCATCTTGCCGGTAAAGGCGTTCATCTTGTCCGGTCGATGGAGCGTCAGAATCGCAATCGGACCTTCCTGCTCAAGTTTGATTTCGTCATATTCGCCGAGGCTGCTCATGGCCGTCTCCCAAGTGTTTGTCTGAGCACAGGAAGCGGCTTTGACACGGGCGCGTCAAGCGTGACGCAGCGTTGCCCCTTTTGAAACCGTGACGCCTGTGTCATCTTTCACCTCCATCCGGGCGCAAAGCCAAAATTTTAAAGGACACGGCCATGACCGAATTCGACTATATTATCGTAGGCGCAGGCAGCGCCGGTTGCGTCCTCGCCAATCGCCTGACGGAAGATGGAAAGTCTTCCGTCTTGCTGCTTGAGGCTGGCGGCAAAGATTCCTCGCTGATGATCCACATTCCAGTTGGATACGCACAGACGCTGAAAGATCCGAAGGTCAATTGGCTGTATGAGACCGAGCCCGATCCCGGCACGCATGACCGGGTCCATACCTGGCCGCGCGGTAAGGTGCTGGGCGGCTCGTCCTCGATCAATGGCTTGCTGTACATTCGTGGCCAGCGTCAGGACTATGATGGCTGGGCGCAGCTCGGGCTGCGCGGCTGGTCCTATGATGATCTCCACCCTTATTTCCTGCGCAGCCAGCACCAGGAACGCGACGGGATGGACGGGCATGCCAAAGGCGGTCCGCTAAATGTGTCCGATGTGACCGAGAAGCATCCGGTCTCGGACGCGGTGATCGAAGCGGGCAAGGCGCTGGGGCTGCCGCATCGCGATGTGAATGGCGAGGATCAGGAAGGCATCGCCTATTATCAACTGACCGTGAAAAACGGTCGGCGCTGGAGCGCGGCGGTGGCCTATCTCAATCCAGCTAAGCAACGCCCGAACCTGCACATCGAAACCAAGGCGCTCGCTGCGCGCGTCCTGTTTGAGGGCAAGCGCGCGATTGGCGTGGAATACACCCAGAACGGTCAGTCTCACACGGCAAAAGCCCGCGCCGAAGTCATTCTCGCCGGCGGGGCCATCAACAGCCCTCAATTGCTGGAACTCTCAGGCATTGGCGACCCGCAGCGGCTCCAGGCGCTCGGTATTGAAACGGTTTCCGCCCTGCCCGGTGTCGGCGAAAATCTTCAGGATCATTTCGTCATCGGCAACCGCTACCGCATGAAACCGGGCAGCCCGTCGGTGAACCAGCAATCGCGCGGTCTCGCCATGATTGGCGAAGTGTTCAAATACCTGACTCAGCGCAAGGGCCTGCTGACGCTCTCAGCTGCGCATATCGCAGCCTTTATCAAGACGCGGCCGGAACTCGCCACGCCGGATGTCCAATACCACATCCTGCCCGCGACAATGGACCTGCAAAAGATGACCGAGACAGGCGACATGGAGCTCGAAAAAGAACCCGGCATCACAATCGCGCCGTGCCAGCTGCGTCCGGAAAGCCGAGGCAGTGTGCATATCAAATCCGCCGCGCACGACCAGCATCCCGCGATCCGGCCGAATTACCTTTCCGACCCGCTCGACCAGCAGACCGCCGTGGCTGGCATCCGCTGGGCGCGCGACCTGGCACAGCAAGCGCCCCTCGCGGACTATATCGAACACGAACTCGAACCCGGCGAGGCCCTGCAAAGTGACGCGGAGCTGCTGGAGTTTGCCCGCGAGACGGGCGGCACGATCTATCACCCTGTCGGCACCTGCAAGATGGCCCCGGACGGCGACCCGATGGGCGTTGTCGACGACCGGCTAAGAGTCCGCGGGGTTGAAAACCTGCGCGTCGTAGACGCTTCGGTCATGCCGCGCCTGGTCAGCGGCAACACCAACGCCCCGACCATCGCCATCGCTGAAAAAGCGTGCGATATGATCCGGGCTGACGCGAAACAGAGAGCAAGCGCCTGATCTCATGCCTGCCGACATTCCTATCGAAGCGCTATTCGCGCCTGTCTTCGTGCTCTCGGTGATTATCGAGTGGTGGGCCGTGAAGTCCGGGCGGGCCAAGGGTCGCTACGAAACGGCGGACGCCGTGACGAGCCTGGTCATGGGCACCGGCAATGCAATCATCGGCACGCTCACCGGCGTCGCGGCGCTGTGGATCATGATGCTGGTCTGGCCCTATCGGATCATGACGATACCGTCGACCTGGTGGAGCTTCCTGATCGTGTTCGTGCTGTATGACTTCGTGTATTACTGGAAGCATCGCTTCGCGCACCGCATTCGCTGGTTCTGGATGGAGCATGTCACGCATCATTCGAGCAAACATTACAACCTCACCACCGCGCTGAGGCAGCCCTGGTATGGACCATTCACGGGGCTGATCGTCGTCGGCTGGTCTCTGGTCCTGCTTGGCTTTCACCCGGCGTTTATCGGCATCGCGGGCGGTATCAACCTCGTCTACCAGTTCTGGATCCACACCGAAGCCATCGACAAATGCCCGCGCTGGTTCGAAGCGATCTTCAATACGCCGAGCCATCACCGCGTGCATCATGCGACCAATCCGAGATATCTCGATGCCAATTATGCCGGCGTATTTATCACCTGGGACAAGCTGTTCGGATCCTTCATTCCCGAGCGCGCGGATGACAGGCCGGATTATGGCATCGTCAAACCCCTGAATTCCTACAACCCGCTCGTGGTCGCGTTCCACGAATTTGGCGCGCTGCTGCGAGACTGCGCCTCTGATGGTTTCCGGCCGCTTACCTGGCTAAAACGGGCCGCCAACGCCCCCGGCTGGAGCCCGGACGGCGCGCACAATCGCACCGAGGAGATCCGAGCGAGGTGGCAGGCGGGCCGGGACGGGTAAGGTCTGTCTTCGGCGTGGCGGCGGACATTTAATACCGGCTATCGCGTGCTTTCCTCCCTCGCATTGCGGGGGAGGAAAGATGCCGTCTCTGTCTCTTCCTGCCCGGCTTTGAGCGGGAATCCGCAATCTAACCACCCAAAACCCACCACCCGTATTCCTGACGGAAGTCAGGACCTGTGGCGGCTGGGAACTGCTTCAGCCAGCCGCCATGGCTGCCAACTTGCGTTGGCAATGCGGAAAATGATTTGTCATCCCGGAAAGCGCGTGAGCGCTTATCCGGGACTACGGAAATATTGCGCCTCATCTTAAGCGAGAGAGCCGCACTCCGAGCGAAGTCGAAGGACGAGGCGGGCGTCCGGGAAGCATCCAATGCACAACACACTCGCCGACACCTGCGCAGGGACTGGCGGACTCCGAAAGCACGGCCCACGATCCTTCGACTTCGCTCAGGATGAGGGCCTGATTGGATGAGTTCTCCCCCCGCCCAGCCAAGACCTTTCACACTCTTCCCCCTCTCCGCCTTAAGCGTCCGGCAGGACCTGCGCGTGCTTTACGCTGCCATAGGCGAAGCTGGTGTCGATGCTGGCAATGCCGGGGACGCGCTGAAGTTCGCGGCGGACGAAATGCTCGTAATCGTCAAGATCTGAGGCAATCACGCGCAGCAAATAGTCGGAGCGGCCCGTCATCAGCCAGCAATCCATGACTTGCGGCATCGCGATAATGGCTTGTTCGAAGGCGTTTACCGCCTCATCGCTGTGCCGCTCGAGCTTGATGCGAATGAAGACCGTCACCGGCAAGCCCCAGGCTTTCTGGTCGACCAGCGCCGTATAGCCGCGGATCACGCCCTGCTCTTCCAGCAGTCGTACCCGTCTGAGGCAGGGGCTCGGCGAGAGGTTCACGCGCTCTGAAAGCTCCTGATTGGTCAGGCGGCCATCGCCCTGTAATTCGCGCAAAATCTGGCGATCCTTGCTATCCATAGCTCTATCCTTGGCAGTTTCTGCCAATATAGAAGCATTTTACTTGCCAGTTTGCAAACTTCTGCGGCACAAAATCGGCTAAACTCTCCCCAGACGGAGATTCGCATGCACGACGACACGACCAAAGGGTTTTCCACCCGCGCTATCCATCACGGCTATGACCCGATGAGCGCGGACGGCGCCCTCACCCCGCCTCTTCACCTGACTTCGACCTTCGCGTTCGAAACCGCCGAACAAGGCGGCGCGCGGTTCGCGGGCGAAGCGCCGGGGCATATCTATACAAGGATCTCCAACCCGACCACGGACCTGCTTGAGCAGCGCATGGCGTCGCTAGAAGGCGGAGAGGCGGCGGTTGCCATGGCCTCGGGCATGGGCGCGATCACGTCCGTGCTGTGGAGTTTCCTGCGCGCCGGGGATGAGTTGATCACCGACAAGACTCTCTATGGCTGTACGTTCTCTTTCTTCCAGCATGGCCTCAGTCGATTTGGGATCACAGTCACGCATGTCGATTTGACCAACCCGCTGGCGCTGGAGACGGCGATCTCGGACCAGACCAAAATCGTCTATTTCGAAACACCGGCAAATCCGAACATGCGCCTCGTCGATATCGCCGCCATCAGCGCGATTGCCAGGCGACACGGCGCGAAGACGGTCGTCGACAATACCTACGCCACGCCGGTCCAGACCCGCCCGCTGGAGCACGGGGCGGACGTGGTCGTGCATTCGGCGACCAAGTATCTGGGCGGCCATGGCGACCTGATTGCCGGCATTGCGGTCGGATCGGCTGAAGATATGGCCGAGATCCGTATGGTCGGCGTAAAGGACATGACCGGCGCCGTGCTCGCCCCGTTCAATGCGATGCTGATCCTGCGCGGCTTGAAGACGCTTGAACTGCGCGTCGAGCGACACGCCAGGAGCGCGATGCAGGTGGCGAACATGCTGGAGTCCCATCCGGCGATTGCGCGCGTGCATTATCCCGGCCTCGCCTCGTTTGAGCAACACGACCTCGCAAAGCGGCAAATGAGCGGATTTGGTGGTATGATCGCGTTCGAGCTGAAAGGCGGCTACAGTTCTGGCATCGCGATGATGAACCGGCTGAACCTGATCCGGCGCGCGGTCAGCCTCGGTGACGCTGAGACCCTGATCCAGCATCCGGCCAGCATGACCCACTCCACCTATTCGCGTGAAGAGCGCGAAGCGCATGGGATCAGTGAGGGTCTGGTTCGGATTTCAGTCGGGCTGGAACAGGTCGAGGATATTCTCGAAGACCTGCACCAGGCGCTCGGCACGAATGAAAGCGCCGCAGCCTAAAGCTGCGGGTTCGCCGACGCGTCGAGGCATCCGGAAATCTTCGTTCGTCTATCTCTTGCATTTCGATATATCGAAACATATAATTAGATATATCGAAACAGGAGGCACCCCATGTACCACAAACATCGCATGCGCAAAGCTGCGGCCGCTTACATGAAGATGCAGGGCCAGAGCGGGCGCGGCGGCCCCCGTCGTCCACGACCGCTGGATCATGGCGATCTGAGGTTGCTCATTCTAGCGCTCATCCAGGAAGACCCCCGGCACGGCTATGACCTGATGATGGAGATCGAGCAACGCACCGGTGGCACCTATAAGCCGAGCCCCGGCGTCATGTATCCGGCGCTTTCGGTTCTGGAAGACCAGGGCTTCGTCAAAGCCAAGAAAGTGGACGGCAAGCGCGTCTTCAGCCTGACCGAGGAAGGTGAAGCAGAACTTGCGGAACATACCGATACGCTGGCTAAGATCGAGGAACGTCTGGAGCGCCTCGCGCATCCGGAAGCAGAGCTGCATCCGGGCGATATCAGGTCCGCCAGCCGTCGCCTGCGCCACACGCTGTTCAAGACCGTGACGGAAACCTGGCCGGATACATCGAGCTATGAGCAGATTGTTGAGATCCTGAACCAGGCGCGTGCTGACATCGTCAAGGCGGCGGAGAAGAAAGCAAGTTGATCAGGTCGGCGACACAACTCAGCCTTTCTCAAAAATGACGCTGAGATTGTTGGCTGGCATGTCGACAATTGTTTGCAAGGCTAGCCCGGCCTGCATCGCAAGCGGAACTATTTCAAGATCGAGATCTCGAACGCCCCAGTTCGGGTCCCGGCGCTTGAGGTCTTCGCTGAACCGAGCATTGGATGGCGCGATCTCGCCATTTCGCGCGAACGGTCCATAGAGCATCAATCGCCCGCCCCGGCGCAGCAATCGCCCGGCGCCCGAGATCAACCCTTCAGCCGCCGCAAAGGGGGCAATGTGGATCATGTTGGCGCAGAAGAAAGCATCCAGCGGCGCAAATGCCTCTGCCTCCCCCCAGAGGGGTTGCGTCGTGTCGATGTTGTGCGGACCTCGCAAGCGATCATGCCCTGCCGCTGCGCACCAGGCCTGTTGGCTCGCCTGGCTCACCGGATCGATGTCTGAATAGATCCATGTCAGATCCGGTGCCAATGCCGTGACATGCGCACCATGCTCGCCGGTTCCGGAGGCGATTTCCAGAACGCGGCCTGAGACAGGCATATGGTTCAGATAAGTCTCCCGCACGACATCCTTATTGCGTCCGGTAGAGGGCGAGTAGCGACGGCCGTCTTCGGTGACCTCGCGCCGCTCAAGCGCGATTGGCTGTCCGGTTTTGTCTTTTTGATAGGCTTTGCTCTCATCCGTCATGCCGGGCTCTTACGCGGTTTCCAAGGAACGTAAAAGCCCGGATGCGGCACCTCAAGCGGCGGTCGAGCGCGCAGCGGCGCGGCGCGAATAAACAAACTCTTCCGCGGTCAGATCAACCGCTGGCAGCTCATCGCGCTCTTTCCAATAGTCCTGTGTATGCTCCCAGATCGGGTTGGATCCACGCTTTGGCATCAGGTGCATGGCGCGCATCAGATAGCCAGGATTGAAATTGTCCGCATCCATCCAGGGCAGGATCTGCATATCCTTGTCTTCGGCGCGCAATTCGACCCGAACTTCGTCCATGCCTTGCGCTTCCATGTGATTGAGCAGGCGGCAAATGAAGTCACCCATGAGATCAACGCGAAGGGTCCAGCTGGCTCGGAAATAGCCAAAGACCCAGGCCATATTCGGCACGCCGGTAAACATCATCCCGCGATAAGTCACGGTCTGGCTGAAATCGACCGGTTCACCATCGACTTCAAACGGAATGCCGCCCAGCACTGACAGATCAAATCCAGTCGCCGTGACGATAATGTCGGCGTCCAGATGCGCGCCGGACTTGAGCTGGATGCCGTTCCTCGTGAAGCGCTCGATTTCGTCGGTGACGACGCTGGCTGCCCCGCTCGCGATTCCCTGGAACAGGTCGCCGTCAGGAATGAACGCAAGACGCTGCTGCCACGGACGGTATTTCGGCGTGAAATGGGTGTCGATGTCAAAGTCTGGCCCGAGATAGCCGCGCGCAGCTTCCAGCAGCTCCGCCTTGACCACGTCCGGCTCGGTCAGGCAACGCTGGCAGGTCTCGTCCTGGTCGAACAGCGCCTTCTTGCGCGCAAGTTCATGCACAAGTTCGTCAGACACCCCGATACGGCGCAGCTCGTCCGCGAACTCGTTGCGGTTTTCAGCTGGAAAGAAATAGGTCGGCGAACGCTGTAGCAGCGTGACATGTTCGCATTCTCCAGCGATGGCCGGGACCAGCGTCGCAGCGGTGGCGCCAGAGCCGATGCAGACGACTTTCTTGCCTTTGAGGTCAATATTTTCAGGCCAGGTTTGCGGGTGGACAATCTCGCCCACGAAATCCGCCATGCCCTCCCATTCGGGCGTATAGCCTTCGGCGTGATTGTAATATCCCTGGCACATCCAGAGAAACGTACATGTGAAGACTTTGTCTTCGCCGCTTTGCGTATTGGTCGCGCGCACGGTCCAGAGTTTCTGCTCCGACGAATAAGATGCGCCGGTGATTTTGTGCGAGTACCGGATATGCGGCGCGATATCGTTCTCGTCGATCACTTCGCCCATATAGGCGAGAATCTCCTCGGCGGTCGCAATAGGAGGTCCGATCCACGGCTTGAACCGATAGCCGAACGTGTAGAGGTCGCTGTCCGATCGGATACCGGGATAGGTATGCGTGCGCCAGGTTCCACCAAAATCCTCCATCGCTTCCAGGATGAGGTAGGACTTGCCCGGGCGTTGCGTCTTCAAATGATAGGCAGAACCGATGCCGGAAATGCCAGCCCCAGCGATCAGAACATCAAAATGTCCATCAATATTTTGCGCCATGACGGCTCCTCTAGTTGTTTTTTCCAGAGGCTCGCGCGGCAAACAAAGCTGGCCAATAAGGGAAATGCCCTAATTGCCGCGGCGAGAGACTGGACTAGCCTCGCGGCTGGAAGCGATCCCTCAATTCCGGCTTCAGGATCTTGCCATTCGCATTGCGCGGCAGTGGCTCGTCCTGGAACTGGATCTCAACCGGCACTTTGAACGCGGCGATCTGATTGCGGACATGTGCGCGCAGTTCGTCCTCGCTCGCCTCCATACCGGGTTTCAGTTGAACCACAGCTCCGACTTCCTGACCAAGGATCTTGTGCGGGATCCCGACAACCGACGCGTCCATGACAGCCGGATGATCGTAGAGCGCGCTCTCGACTTCGATACAGTAAATATTCTCGCCCCCGCGGATCAGCATGTCTTTTGCGCGGTCGACAAGATACAGGAAACCTTCTTCGTCGATCCTGGCGAGATCGCCCGTCACAACCCAGCCATCGACAAATGTCTCCGCAGAGGCTTCCGGCTTGTTCCAATAGGCCTTGCAGTTCATCGGGCCTTTGCACCAGAGCTCACCGACTTCACCCGTCGGCACTTCTTTTCCGTCACCGCCAACGATTTTAAGCTCGACCGCTCCGGGGGGCGCGCCGGCACTGTCCGGGCGGTTCACATAGTCCTCGCCAATGTTCAATGTCGAGGTGGCGCAAGTCTCCGTCATGCCCCAGCCATTGCCAGGCGCCGCTTCCGGGAAGCGCTTCTTGATGGTCGACACGAGCTCAGGCGCGGATGGGGCACCGCCATAGGAGACCGCCTTGATGCTGGACAGGTCATAATTCTCACGTTCAGGATGCTCCAGCAGCTGCCAGGCAATGGCCGGCACGCCGCCAACATTTGTGATGCCTTCCTTCTCGATGATCGGAAGCGCCTTACCGGCATCCCATTTGTATTGCGCGACAATCTTGGACCCTTGCAACATGCTGGGGATCAGGATCGCAAACGCCCCTGTGGCGTGGAAGAACGGGATCGCCAGCAGCGTTGCATTCTGCTCGTTCGGATCGGGTTCTGGTGGTTCTTCGCCGCGGCGCAGAAGCATCCGCATCTGACAGGTCAGAGAGTTGAGCATGTTGGAAATGATTGCGCGGTGGGTCGCCAGCGCCCCCTTCGGGCGGCCGGTCGTTCCTGACGTATACATAATGGTCGCGTCATCGTCTGGTCCAAGATCAACGGCGGGTAGCCCGATCTGCGCCAGGTCTTTCCAGGAATTGGCAGGACCGATCAGGCTTTCCATCGAGGACATGCGGGGATCGCTCTCCCCCTCGCCGCCGCGGGCAATGATGATCGTTTCCAGATCTGGAAGATTGCCGAGGCTATCGCGAATGCGATCAAGAATTTGCGGATCAATGACCGCCACTTTGGCGCCGCTGTCTTTCAGGCCATATTCGAGCTCGTCTCCTGTCCACCAGGAGTTCATCGGCGTTGCGATTGCACCAATGGAGAGCGCGGCAAAGAATGGCACTGGCCATTGCGGGTAGTTGCGCATGATGACGGCAACACGGTCCCCTTTTTCGACGCCATACTGTTCGACAAGCGCCTTGGCGAAATGTTCGACGGCGCGCGCGAAGGCCGAATAGGTGACGCGCTCGTCTTCATAGACAAGATAATCGCGGGTCCCGAATTGTGGCTCGGCGAGCTCAAAAATGGTTCGGATCGTCGGCGGCGCTTCGGCATAGATTTTCATCGGCACACCGCCAACTACGCCATCGGTAAGCTTCAGTGGTGAATCCGACGCGGCGATAGCGGCATTCGCTTCAGCAATAGTGATAACGGGCCAACCGTCTGGCAGGGCAGCGACAGCCATGGGCATCCTCCGGGATAAATTATTCTTATTGAAACCGGATATGCGGCAAGCACCGCCCCTACGGAAGGGGCGACGCAGCGGCAGGTCTGTATTTGTTTGTATTTACGGGGGCGCTAGCCTCGAAAAGGCGTCCCTTTAATGGTGATCGCGAGGCTCTCCACCGGGATCCCGGCCTGAGTGAGCAAGCCAAGATCGGCCACGGGAATAATTGACCGGATTTCGCGCGCCGGTTCAGCCATACTGAGCAACAGATTGGCGGCGATCAACTGACCGTAGTCAGGACGCTTCTCCGCGACGACGGGATCGTCAATCTTGAGTGCGGTCTGTAATTCGAGATACTTACCCGTGCGTTCGGCCATATCGCTGGCAAATGGGTCCTGAACGGCACGCGTGTCTCCGGGAATATCGATAGAGAAATCATATTCGGCGCCAGCTGCCAGCGAGATCACGTAGGACTTGCCCGGCTGCACAACGACTTTCTCGGCGCTGAACCGTTCGCCATTCTCTTCAAGCGTAATTTCCAGGGCGTAGCTCTGACTATGCTGACCCGGCTCGGGGTTCATCATGATCATTGCCAGACAGGCCATACATCCGGCCAGGAACACGGTCGCAAAGGACTGCATTGAAGGCGTCTCCCAAATACTCTACACGCCCCGTCCCATCGCAATTTGTATGCCAGCTTTTGGGTTAATGCGAGTTACTTTTCGCAGAGCTTGGACCTGGATTCACATTTTTCTTCTGCCGGGTGCACAAAAAACCAGTGCTGGTGAAAACACCAGCACTGGCTCTCAGTCTCGGAGATGTTGCTGTCTTCTACAGCAGAGGCTGAGAAACTCTATTTCCCGAAATCACAGAAGCGTACAACGCGGTCGGTGCCATCCGGCTCGACCAGCTTGTAGCTCGGGCCCGTCAGTTCTGCATCTTCGCACAGATAGCCAATCTGGAACATGTCGAGGATATAGTCGTTGCTTGGCGTCAGAGCGTTTGCCAGCATAATGTCGGCTGCCTCCTGATGCTCACCGAGGCGGAAGCGTGCCTCGAAGGCCTCAGTCGGAGAGAGATTGCCTTGCTCCAACGCGAAATTCAAACTGGTCGCCTCCCCGCGCGCATAGTCACGCAGTTCAGTCGCCGCGTTCGCTTTTGCGTGCTCAGGGTAGGTCTCGAGGAATTCGTCCAGGGCTTCGATCGCGCCCCAGACCTGGTTGCCATCGCCCATTTTCAGCTCGGCCATCTTATAAAGCGCTTCGGCCTTTTCATCTTCGGTCGCGTCCTGCTTCCCGATGAGTTGCTCCAGGCGCAGGATCGCCGCCTGTTCATTGCCGGCTTCGACCAGCTCATCGACGGTGTTCATGGCCAGATCGAACGTGCTGGGCTGGGTTGTCACGGGCGGTGTATCGACCTCAACCGGCGGCACATCAACATCAGTAGACGCACAGGCCGAGGCCAGAACGAGCACGGAGGCGGCAATCAGTGTACGCATGGAGAATCCCTCTCTTTGGTTCAGAACTGTCGTCGCCACCCGCGATGGCAAGACTAAGGCAGAAATCAGGAGACGCTGGGATCGTTGCACCACACAGCGCCGACGGCATAGTCCGGTTCGGGACCGTGATGATGAACCGGCTCGCCCTTCCCGTCAGCGTCTTCATCACCCTCCCCATCCGCGTCACAGACATAGCCCGCTTCACGCAGCAGATAGAGATGCGCGTCGGTTGGCGTGATCTGTGACGCTCGATAGCGTTCGACCGTCGCCGCCAGATCTCCCATAAGCACCTTGTCGTCGAACCAGTCAGGCAGGTTCTGGAGTTGCGCAAGACGGCGTTGAGCGTTTTCGACCTCTGTTGCGGCGAAGATCTTGCGCCGTTCAGCACTGCTCACACGCGCATCCTCCGGGCGAAGCAACACGACCTGATCGAGATCGACAATCGCACCGGGCAGATCATATCTCGCGTCCCAGCGTTTGTCGGCGCGGAGATAAAGCATATCGACGCGTTGATCCTCGGTCAGATCTGTTCGCGCCAGGATTGTTGCCAGATCCGCTTCCGAAGCCGCAATGCTCGGATTGGATTCAATCCGGCTCCGTTCAGCTTCAAATAGCTCCGGATCCATTGTCGCCGGAACCGTTGCACAGGCCGCGAGACCAAGAGCCAAAATCAAACCAGTCAAAAACGTGCGCATAGTGTTCCTTGCCCGAACCGAATCTACAGGCTCGATGTCGCAGCCGACTAAGGCAGCAAAACGGCAGGACTGCTTACAGGGATTTAACCGCGTCAGGCGCGCGCAAAAGCGTCGATTTCAGCGACATCACCGCGGCCAAGCGCCTCGATGGCGCAGGCGGCTATGTGGCGGGCATTGAGACCCGCTTCGTCATACATCAATTCCGGCTTGTCCTGATTCTGGAATATATCCGGCAGATGCATCGTGCGGATTTTGACACCCCGATCAAGTGCCCCAGCCTCGGCCAGATGCTGCAGCACGAACGCGCCAAATCCACCCCGAGCGCCTTCCTCGATCGTGATCAGCACTTCATGGTCGCGAGCCAGGCGTTCGGTCAGTTCGGTGTCGAGCGGTTTGGCAAATCGCGCGTCGGCGACGGTGCAGGACAGGCCCTGCGCGGTCAGCATCTCGGCCGCCTTGAGCGATTCCTGCAGACGCGTGCCATAGGAAAGGATGGCGATAGACGTGCCCTCGCGGACAATGCGCCCCTTGCCAATTTCCAGCGGCGCGAGGGTTTCCGGCAAACCGACGCCAATGCCTTCGCCGCGCGGATATCGAAACGCGCTCGGCCGGTCATCAATCTCGTTCGCGGTTGCCACCATATGGGCGAGCTCGGCCTCATCGGAAGCGGCCATGCAGATCATTCCCGGCAAGGCACCGAGATAACCAATATCGAAACTGCCAGCATGGGTTGCGCCGTCTGCGCCGACCAGGCCCGCCCGGTCGATGGCAAATCGGACAGGCAGGCTCTGGATCGCCACATCGTGAACCACCTGATCGTATCCGCGCTGAAGGAACGTAGAGTAGATCGCGGCGTACGGCTTCATGCCATCCGCAGCCATGCCAGCGGCCATGGTCACGGCGTGCTGTTCGGCAATACCGACATCGAAAGCCCGATCAGGGAAGGCTTTGGCAAATAGATTGACGCCCGTCCCGGACGGCATTGCGGCGGTTATGGCGCAGATCTTCTCGTCGGTTTCGGCGAGGCGGATCAGCGTCTTGCCGAACACATCCTGGTATTTCGGGGCACCAGGCGCGGACTTGTGCTGCTCGCCCGTCACGACATTGTATTTGGAGACACCGTGATACTTGTCGGCGCTGTTTTCAGCAGGCGCATAGCCATGCCCCTTATGGGTGACAATGTGGACCAGAACTGGTCGCTGCATCTGTTTGACATTTTCCAGCACCGGGATCAGCACATCCAGATCGTGGCCGTCAATCGGTCCGACATAATAGAAGCCGAGCTCTTCGAACATGGTCCCGCCCATAGCGAAGCCACGCAGATACTCTTCGGCCTTCCGGGCTGGGTTTTCGAGGCCGATTGGTTTGACCACCGATTTGGCGAACCGACGCAGGCCGCGATATGAACGACTGGAAACCAGTCGGCTAAAGTAGTGGCTCATCGCACCCACTGGTGGTGCGATCGACATGTCATTATCGTTCAGGATGACAACCTGGCGTTTTTGATCGCCGCCGACATTGTTCATGGCCTCATACGCCATGCCTGCCGTCATCGAACCATCGCCGATGACCGAGACGACGTGATTATCGTTCCCCTGTAAATCTCGCGATGTGGCGAATCCATGGGCAGCGGAGATCGAGGTCGAGGCATGCGCGGCGCCAAACGGGTCAAACTCGCTTTCGGCGCGCTTGGTAAAACCGGACAAGCCACCGCCCTGCCGCAAGGTGCGAATACGGTCGCGACGCCCGGTCAGGATCTTGTGCGGGTAACATTGGTGGCCGACATCCCAGATCAGTTTGTCGACCGGCGTATCGAACACGGCGTGCAACGCGACCGTGAGTTCGACGACGCCGAGGCCTGCACCGAGGTGACCACCGGTGACTGAAACCGCATCAATGACTTCCTGTCGGACCTCGTCCGCAATTTGTTTCAGTTCCTCTCGCGACTTGTCTTTCAAGTCCGCGGGAGTGTGCACATCGTCCAGCAGACGCGTGTTTTTCAGATCTGTCACCGATCAGCCTCCTTCCAGCCGATTGATCCGTTGTTTTGGTAATTAGTGTTTTCTATCCAGAACAAAATCAACCGATTGCAGCAGGATATTGGCGCGATTGCGAAAAATAGCGAGGTGTTCCTTGGCCTGCGCGGCGAGGAGCCGCACCCGCTCGCGCGCCTGATCTATGCCGAGAATCGTAACAAAATTGGCCTTTCCGGCGGTTTCATCTGTGCGCAGGGGTTTGCCAGCATCCACTTCATTTCCGGTCGCATCAAGCAGATCGTCGGAGATCTGATAGGCGAGACCAAGATCATGCGCGAACCCGTGCAGCGCCTGTTTCTCAATATCACTCGCCCCGCCAATGATCGCACCGGCCTCAACCGAGTAGGAGATCAGCGCTCCCGTCTTGAGGCGCTGCATGCGCGTAATCGTGTTCAGATCGCGCGGACTTTCATCCTCCAGCATATCGATCATTTGTCCGCCAACCATGCCGAGGGCTCCGGACGAATCCGCCAGGCGCTCAATCAGGCTGAGACGGACATGCGCATCCTGATGTGTTTCTCGATTGGCGAGGATCTTGAACGCATGCGTCAGCAAAGCGTCACCTGCCAGAACCGCCGTCGCCTCATCGAAAGCCTTGTGCACTGTCGGCTGGCCGCGGCGAAAATCATCATCATCCATGCACGGCAAATCGTCATGGATCAGGGAGTAGCAATGCACGCATTCGAGCGCCGCTGCAGTTCTCAAAAGGCTCTTTTCCGGCGCTTCAAACATCGCCCCGGTCTCAATCACATAGAAGGGCCGCATCCGCTTGCCATTGGCGAGGGCGGCATGGCGCATGGCGCGCATCAGATCCGCTTCCGGGCCTTGAGCAGGCGGGATCAGCTGGTCCAGCGCCACCGTGACCCGATCGGCAATCTCAGTCAGTCTTTGACCAAAGGCAGGATCGCCGTCGGCCGCCATCAGTCAAAGCTCGCAGGCTCGGTCTTGGGTGTCCCGTCGCCGCCCTGGACAATCTGCTCGACTTTCAGCTCTGCCGCCTTGAGGCGCGATTCACAATGCTTCTTCAGTTCCGCACCGCGCTCATAGATCGCGATCGACTTTTCCAGCTCGACATCGCCTTGCTCCAGCTGTCGCACAATCGTTTCGAGCTCAGCGAGCGCTTCTTCGAAGCTCATATCTTTGACAGGTGTTGCCTTGGTTGCCATCTGGTCAGCCCCGCGATTTGTATGGACGGCTTCACCCTAGAACCGGTTTCAACTCGCCTCAATGGCGATTTCAGGATTTTCCGCGATATTCATAGATGCGGTAGCTCCAATATTTGTCGCCGCCATCATAGACGCAGACCCAGCCGAGCTTTTTCAGTGGCCGCCGGAGCATCCGGTTGAACCAGCCATGCGCCGCGAGATAAACCGATTGCCCTTTGGCGCGCTCATGCAGCTCGTTCGCCGCCTGGACGGCGCGGGCCCGCGCATCATGCACGCTCTCCCCATCCAGGCTGTGCCCGCGAAGCCAGGCCGTCCGGGCGAGGATATTCCAGGTTTTTGGCAAGTAGCGCCGGGTCTTGAAGCGCGGCGGGGGCAACGGCGCTTCGTTGAACACAGCGTTCTGCTCCGGATCGCGACCATCTGTGGCCCATTTCGCCGTTTCAACCGCCCGTGGGCGCGCCGATGACAGGACCAGATCGATTTCCGCGACAGCATGTTTCAGCTTTTCTGGCGGCGACTGATCTTCAGCCAGGCTCCCCTCCTCATAGCGATCCCACCAATCGCAATACTCTTTCCAATCGAGCTTGGGACCGGCGGACCGATTCAGGGCCGGTCGGCCATGCCGGGAGACAATAATCGGACCACGCACGGGCTTATGATCTTTCGGATCGCTCATAGAGTCCGTACCTGCCCCTCGAGTTAACCAGCCACCCTCGCCGATTAGACAGGTTGGGATGTGGCTTCAAGCCTGATTGTGATGAATTCCAGCGGTGTTGGGCGGTCTTATAGCCCGCGCCAGAGGCGTTTTTTCATGCACGGTTCGGCTTGCGCGCGTGAACAACGATAGAATGTGAACAAGACCGTGTCGGCCCGCCCAATCAGGTTCTGGAACGGCACAAATCCCACAGAGGCCTGATCTGGCGCCCATCCTGATCGCGGCGGGCATCCGGCTTCATCAATAACGCCTTCCGAACGCGGCAGGCAATGCCCGGTCGGATTGCGGCCATCCATGGAATTGTCGCGATTGTCGCCCATGAACAGGAAATGCTTTTCCGGAACAATATAGTCGACGGAAATATTGCTGCCCGTCTCACCATCAATGTCATGGGTCAGCCAGGTCTCGCCATCATAGGATTCGGAAAACTCCGCAGCGGTAACCATCGAGCCGCTATCATGCTGTCGATATCTCACCCGCCGCACGAATGTGCGTTCGATCGGAACGCCATTGATCGCAACCGGCTGCCCGTCACGGACGCTCACCGTATCGCCCGGCAGACCGATAATACGCTTGATCATCACGCGCGGTGTGTGCGTGTGTTCAAACACAGCCACATCACCGCGTTTCGGCATGCTGGCAAAGACGCGGCCCTCCGGCAGCGGCACGTAGCGTCCGAGGCTGAATGGCAGGGAATGGCGCGAGTAGCCATAGGCAAACTTGTTGACAGCGACCCGGTCTCCGACCTGCAGGTTTGGCACCATGCTTTCGGAGGGAATCACGCGCAGCTCGTAGAACAGACCTGAAAAGACCAGAAAAATCGGAATGAAGATGGACAGCGTAACGCCCCACTCGCGCAATTCCTTGATGATCTTGTCTTTCAGGCTGAGCGGTCCTTCGACGTCTGCTGTGTCCCGGGTCAATGTTTCGCTCATGATAGTCGCACCGCCGTTCCGTAGGCCAGAAGTTCCGCAGATCCGCCCATGATCATGCTGGTCGTCACCCGCAGACAAATAACTGCATCGGCGCCTTTCGCTGCTGCGTCTGCAACCATGCGATCGATCGCCTGTTCACGCGCTTCGGCCATCAGCTTGGTGTATTCAGGGACTTCGCCGCCGACCAGATTGCGCAAAGCCGCCATGATATCGCGCCCGAAAAAGCGCGTGCGCACCGTGTTGCCTCTCACGGTTCCAACAATCTCGGAGACCTGACGACCGGGCACGGTTTCGCCCATGGTAACAATCATTTCGCGCCTTCCCTATTTGTCGACGGTTTTGGAATAGTGATCATCTTCGGCATTGTTCAGACGATCCACAATGACTTTTGCCAGAAGCACGAGAAAGCCGAGTGCGACAAGCCCCGGTATCAGTAGCACCAGCCAGATCGGCGCACCGGCCTCCGCACTCGCCTCCCGGATCGCGAAGCTGACGCCAAGTAAAATCAGCAAGCCATAGATGACGACGCCCGCCACAATCAGCGCGATCCCAACGGTGAACCATCCCCGGGTTTTCCCAGTTTCCTGCATATGCGACTCCTGCGACCGGATGCTCGGGCGATCTTTGACTTATCCCGTGCTTCTTGTCGAGAACATGGCCATCTGTCTCAATCTGCTGCTTCGTACCAGGCCACACCTTCCGCATCGATCCGGCGCACAGCCTGGTCACGCCGGACCAGATAGTTCAGATGCGCCAGCGCCTCGCCTGTCGCCATGGACAGGACGTCATCACCGATCTTGCGTCCGAAAATGGCAGGAAACACATCGATGACGCGGCGCGGTTCCTGGCTAAGGCGCTGCTTCAGGCGCTTCAAAGCCACGCCGTGCCCCTTGATCAGGTGATCGAGCCGGTCATGCGCGCCCGTGAAGGGTTCATTATGGGCCGGCAGCACCAGCACGTCGGCGGGGAGCTCTGATTTCAGCTTTTCGCAACTCTCCAGCCAGTCAGAGAGCGGGTCTGCATCCGGTTCGGTCGGGAACACGGAGACGTTGGAGGAGATTTTCGGCAGCAGCTGATCGCCGGAAATTAACACGTTCAGTTTCGGGCAGAACAGGCAGGAATGCTCAGGTGAGTGCCCGTGCCCGGTAATCACCTGCCAAGTCTCACCCGCCATCTCGAACGTGTCGCCATCCTCGAGCCGGTGATAGGCATCCGGCAGCTGTGAGACACCGCGTCCGAACCCCCCGAACCGGGCACGATAGGTTTCGATATTGTCCTCGTTCCAACCGGCCTGGCGATAGAAGACCGTGCCTGCTTCCGGCGCTTTGCGGCCTGTGTCTGCGACCAGCATCCGACACGTGACGTATTCCAGACGGCTGATCCAGAGCTGCGAGTCCGGGAATTTCCGGCTAAGCCATCCGGCATTGCCGATATGATCTGGATGCATGTGGGTGACAATCACCCGCCAGACCGGGCGGCCGCCCAGTTTCTCGTCAAAGATCTTGCGCCAGGCCGCCTTGGTGTCATCCATCGGCATGCCTGTATCGACTATGGTCCAGCCCTTCTCGCCATCATCGATCAGCCAGAGATTGATCCATTGCAGCGAAAATGGCAGCGGCATGCGCACCCAGTGCACACCCGGCGCAACTTCCATTGTCGATCCGACCTCCGGCGTGGTG
The DNA here is from genome assembly GCA_041984335.1 of Henriciella sp. Taxonomy (GTDB): domain Bacteria; phylum Pseudomonadota; class Alphaproteobacteria; order Caulobacterales; family Hyphomonadaceae; genus Henriciella. Next base: position 106,191 of record JBHIYI010000003.1, read on the forward strand.
TCGCCGAACGGATAGGTCAGCGGCGCGCGGCCTGAGGTTTTTCCGTCAAATCCATCCATGCGCTCAGTGTGACATGCCGTTCAGCCGCTACCAATCCATGACCTAACGGCATGACGAAGCGACAATGCCTAGCGGGTCTGCACGCGGCTGACTTTGGTGCCCTCGATACTGACCCCGGCCATGAGGCCTTTCTGATCGAAAATGAAGGCATAAGCATCATCCTGCAGCGTCGACGAAGACAGATTCTCGGCGACACCGGCATTAACGACCACCACGGTCGGGCCAACGCCAATCTCCCAGCCATCAGATTCTTCGAGATATTGCACGGCCCGGTCGTTCATCAGAAACACAGCATAACCATAGGACTGCGCGCCAGCCTGAAGCCCCCACGACCCGGTGAATGATGTGTAGTAGCCAGTCGTTGCGCCGCCTTGCCGGAGCTCGCCTTCACCATAAGCGCCGCCAAAAACCAGTCCGGCCTTGACGATGGAAGGGAAGATCAACACGGCGCGCGATTGTCTCGAAATCGCAGCCGCTGCCGGATTCTCTCGAACCAGCCTGTTGAGCGCTTGCGAGCTCGAACTGGTAATATCCGCACGTGAGGCCGACGATGTGGCCGTGGTTGAGCAGCCTCCCAACGTGACCATTCCGATCACGGCGGTTGCAGCAAAAGCTTTTTTAAACAGTCCCATACGCAGCTCCTGTCTCTGTTCTGAGGTCGCCCTTATGCCCCGGAAATTCGAACCGGGACAAGGTTTCTTATTTGTAACCTTTAGCAGGCGACCACATTCACAGCTAAGCCGCCCTGGCTGGTTTCTTTATACTTGGACGACATATCGAGCCCGGTTTGGCGCATGGTTTCGATGACCTGGTCCAGAGAGACTTTGCCGAGCCCGTCCTGATGCAAGGCCAGGCGCGCGGCATTAACGGCTTTCACAGTCCCGATCGCGTTTCGCTCGATACACGGCACTTGAACGAGCCCGCCCACCGGGTCGCAGGTCAGGCCGAGATTGTGCTCCATCCCGATTTCCGCGGCCGCCAGGCACTGAACCGGGGTCGCGCCCCACACGGCTGCGAGCCCGCCGGCTGCCATTGAACAGGCAACCCCGACCTCGCCCTGGCATCCCATTTCCGCGCCCGAGATTGACGCGCGTTGCTTGTAGAGCAGGCCTATCCCGCCCGCGACGAGGAGAAATCGCTGCGTCTTGGACCGGATCGGCGCGCCGTCATCATCGCAGCAATAGTGACGCAGGACCGCCGGAAGAATTCCCGCCGCGCCATTAGTGGGCGCTGTCACGACGCGCCCTCCGGCAGCGTTTTCTTCATTCACAGCCATGGCGTAGACGTTCAGCCAGTCAAACAAAGCCTCGCGTTCATTCACGCCTGCTCCGGTCTTGAGCTTGCGATAAAGATCCGGCGCGCGGCGTTTCACGTCCAGACCGCCGGGTAAAATACCGTCTGTTGCCAGACCGCGATCAATACAGGCGAGCATTGTATCGGTGATCAGATCGAGCTGCGCCAATGTCGCCTCGCGCGGGCGTCTCTGATCTTCATTCGCCAGTACAAGGCTACGGATTGAGAGACCGGTCTGATTGCAAAGAGAAAGGAGTTCTGAAGCAGACCCGAAGGCGTGCGGGGATCGCGTCTGGTCCGGCACCACATCATCCTTTGCCGGACGCGCGAGCCGGCGCGCGGACGCAATGAATCCGCCACCTGTGGAATAGTAGACGCGTTCGAAGGCCGGCTGATCTGGAGCATCGGCTGAAAACAGTCTCAGCGCCATTCCGTTTGGATGCAGTTCGGGGACCACCTCGCCCCGATAGAGAATGTCCTTGAGCGAGTTAAAACTAAGGACGTCTCCGTCCTGCAATTGCAGTGATTTATCGCGCAAGGTCCGGCGAAACGCAGCCTCCGCCTGATCCGGGTCAGCTGTTCCCGGATCGAAACCGAGAAGTCCCAGAATCACCGCTTTGTCAGTGCCATGACCGACGCCCGTGAGCGCCAGCGAGCCTTGCAGTTCAACCTCAATCCGAACGGCCTGAGACAGAAATCCCATCTTCCTGGCTTCGCGCAGAAACCGCCTGGCGATCCGCATGGGGCCGACCGTGTGCGACGAGGAAGGCCCCAGGCCGACGCGAAACAAATCCAGGACTGAAAGCATTCTACACCGGTGCCCGCCAGACGAGCCTTACCCCTACGTCGCTCTTGCATTCCGAGCAAGCCCGCGAGACGCTGAGTAAAAAATGGACGGAGGATCGCATGTCACACCTTAATCGAAGAAACTTGCTCAAATCTGGCGCCGCCCTCGCCGCTCTGACGCCCATCGCCGCCTGCGCGGGTGGCACTGAATCTGAAGACACCAGCCCCGCGACTTCCGAAGCACCGGTTGAAACCGGACCAAGTGAAGCGCCGCAGGTGGACGCCTATGCCGCGGCATCGATTCCTGACGGTCTGGCCCAACTCGCCATGCTCCGTTCGGGCGAAACCACGTCTCTGGCACTGACCGAAGCTGCGATTGAACGGTCCAAGGCGGCCAATCTGCTTATCAATGCTGTTGCGACTGAGACTTATGACAATGCTTTGGAGGCGGCGCAAAACCCGCCTGAGGGCGCTATGGGCGGTCTTCCGACCTTCATCAAAGACCTGCTCGACTGGAAAGGCGATCCGACCCTGTACGGCTCGCGCGCCTTTCAGGGCTATGTCGCACCTGCAGACGCGGCCTTTGCGTCCGCCTGGCGCAAGGCGGGCGTGATCAGCCTCGGCAAATCGACCACGCCGGAAATGGGCTTGATCTCGTCAACCGAGCCTTTGGTGACGGGTGCTACGCGCAATCCATATGATCTCAGCCGTATTCCCGGCGGTTCGTCCGGCGGTGCGGCGGCTTTGGTCGCGGCGCGTGTGGTGCCTTTTGCCCATGCCAGCGATGGCGGCGGCTCGATCCGGATCCCGGCAGCCTGCTGCGGCCTGTTCGGGCTGAAACCCAGCCGCGGCGCCCTGCCGATCAGCCGTGACTCGGGCGCCGTCGAAATATCCGTCAACCACGCCGTGACCCTGAGCGTGCGCGATAGCGCCGCGCTGTTCGCGGCGGCCGAAGCTGATGTCAGTTCAGACCTTCCCAAAACTGGAAACATCACCGAAGCGTCTTCGCGCCGCCTGAAAATCGCATTTGCGCCTGACCCAGTGAACGGGGCTACGCTGGATAGCGCGACGCGCGCGGGGATCGAGCGCACGGCACAGCTCTGCAAAGATCTCGGACATGAAGTGATTGACTACGTGATGCCCGTCAATGGCGTCGAGTTTGGCGATCGGTTCCTGATGTATTGGGCCGCTGGAGCCGCCGCCTTTGCCCAGAGCGCCAGCCAATTCTCCGGCAAGCCAATCAGTCCTGAGATATTGGAGCCCTGGACACTGGGACTGGCAGCGCAGTTTGCGGCCCGTCAGGACGAAATGGGCGACGTCATCGCCTATCTGCAAGCGTTTGAAGGCCTCTATCATTCCTGGTTTGACGCGTTTGACGTGATCCTGACCCCGACCGTCTCAACCGTTGCCCCTAAAATCGGTACGCAGGCCCCGGATGGTGACTTCGAGACCGTGATGGAAAATGTTCTGAATTTCGCCGCGTTCACCTCGCCCATGAATGTCTCGGGCGCTGCGTCGATGAGCGTTCCGATACAGTGGAGCGATGACGGGCTGCCAATCGGGTCGATGTTCTCTGGCAAACGCGGCGATGATGGACTTCTGTTGGCGCTGGCCTATGAATTGGAGAATGCGCAGCCCTGGATCGACCGGTTGCCAACCTTCAAACCTGCCTGATCGGAGAGGCAAATGAAACGAAGCGCTCTTCTCGCCGCCCTTGGGGGCAGTCTGGGTCTGATCGGGTGTGCAAGCGCGGAGGTGGTCAGCGCCGCATCAGATCATTTCACGCTGAAGCTGGAAGCCGAAACGGAGCTTCCGCCGGATGAAGTCTGGGCGCGCCTGATCGACCCGCAATCCTGGTGGCTGTCAGACCACACCTATTCCGGTAATTCCGCCAATCTTTCGATCGATCCGGTCGCTGGCGGCCTGTGGCAGGAAAACTGGGATGGCGGGACAGTCTGGCATGGCTCCGTGCTGCGCGCAGAGCCTGGCAAAATTCTGGTCCTCAACGCCCCGTTCGGTCCCTTGCAGGACATGGCGGTCACGTCCGTCTGGACGATCTCGCTCGACGCACAAGAGAGTGGCGGCACCAAGATCACATTCGATCACGTCACCAATGGTAGTTCGGCGAGCGGTCTGGATGCGATTGCACCGGCTGTGCAATATGTGAAAAGCGAGGCCCTCAAGAGCCTGGCCCGCCCCCGAGACGAGTAGCCTCTTTCCGCAAGGTCTGGCTTGCGGGCGACGACAAAGCCCGTAACTCTGATTTTCAGAGAGGGTGGACATGGCCGATTCGAGCATCGATCCTGACGTTCCGCTGCGGCCGCTTACGCCGTTTCAGCAAGGGATGATCGCATTTGCCAGCGTCGCAATGGGCGCCGGCATGACGATCAATTTTGTCGTCGTCGCGCCGCTCGCCCGAAAAGCTGGCCTGACCGAGACGCAGGTCGCCGGGATCCTCACCCTGTCGGCCCTGATTTATGCTCTGATGATCCCGCAATGGGGGCGCTGGGCCGACCGGTTCGGGCGCAAGCGTGTGATGGTATTCTCCCTGATGGCCATGGGCTTCGCCAATATGGCATTCCTGTTTGCGCTCGAGGCGGCGCTGGCGGGAATGATCACCGGACTGACCATGTTTTTCACCCTCGTCTTTGTGCGGATATGGTTCGGGCTTCTATCTCCCGGTCTGCAACCTGCCAGTATGGCGGCGATGACAGACGCGACCACGCCAACGACGCGCGCCGCGGGCCTCGGCATGCTCGGGGCAGCGATGAGCATCGGCTCAATCCTTGGCCCGGCCGGGGCGGCTGTGCTGGCCCCTTTTGGGGCACTGGTGCCGCTCTGGGGCTCGATCATATTCTGCATCACGTGCGGCGTGTTGATCGCTTTCGCCCTGCCCAAGAGTCGCAGCGCGCGCGAGAGCCATGACCGCCCGTCGCCGCTGGCCATGCGCGACCCGCGGGTGTTTCCGCACCTGCTCTTTCTGTTCACCTATTTTGTCGCCGTCGGGATGATCCAGCAGACCCTGACCTGGTTTCTCGAAGACCGGTACAATCTCGGCGAGGAACGCACCGTCTTTTTTGGAGGAATCGCATTCGCCTGCCTGGCGGTGATGATGGTGGTCGTTCAGTTCGGCTATGTCCAGCCGCGCAAGCCGGACCCGCGCGGGATGCTGCCAACAGGACTGTTCCTGGTCGCGTTTGGATATGTGCTCGCCAACCTGCTGACGCCGTTCTGGGCGGTTTGCGTCGCCTTCCTCATCGTCGGCACGGGTGCCGCCCTCGCTGTACCGGCCGCAAATGCCCTGGGCAGCCTCTCGGTTGAGCGCCACGAGCAAGCTTCGGCGGCAGCGCTTCTGGCCGCCGCGCCGCCGTCCGGGTTTATATTCGGTCCGCTGCTGGGCGCCGGGCTTTACCAGATTGCCGCCCCGTTGCCGCTCTACGCCTCGGCGGGCGTGATGGCTGCTCTGGGCCTTTATGCCGTCCTGGTCGTCGCCCGCCGCCCCCTCGGCTAGGCACGCCTATTCGGGCGCTACCATGCAGAACGCATTCAGCTTGTTGCCGTCCAGGTCGCGGAAATATACCGCGTAGAAACCGCCGCCGCGATCGCCGGGTTTGCCTTCGCAGGTGCCGCCTTGCTCCAGCGCAATGGCGTGCAGACGATCCACCTGCTCCGGGCTCGTGGCCTGCAGCGCCACCATGGTGCCGTTGCCGACACTCGGCGCTTTGCCATCGAACGGCTTGGTGAGTGCGACGCCTGGTGCGCCATCCATATTTCCCCAGGCGATAAACGTATCCTCGTCCATCATCCGGCCGACGCCCATTTCCTTGGCGATCGCGTCATAGAACGCCGCGTTTTTCTGCAGGTCCGCAGTTCCTAAAGTGACGTAACCAATCATAGTGCCCTCCATGTTGAGGGCAGGAACATATCGCGAACATGCAAGACTTGCAAGCGCTACATCGCGCTGATGCCGCCATCTACTTTAAGTTCTATCCCGGTGACCAGCTTGCTCTCATCACTGGCCAGATACAGTACGGCATAGGCGATATCATCCGGCTCGCCGACCTTGCCCAATGGAATCTGTCGACCCAGTTTGGCGAGCGCTTCTTCCTCTCCGAACATCTCCTTCGTGCGGTCCAGGATCGGCGTGTTGATAAACACCGGGTGGACTGAATTCGACCGGATCTGGCCGCCTGTCTTGGCGCAGTGCAGGGCGATCGACTTCGACATGTGCCTAACCGCCGCCTTGGCTGTATTGTAGGAAACATAATTCCCGCTGGCGATAATCCCGGCAATCGAGCTGATATTGATGATTGAGCCCAGGCCATGATCGCGCATCAGCGGGATCGCGTATTTGCAACCCAGAAAGATCGAGTCGACATCGACGGTCATGACTTTCTGGAACATTTCATAGTCTTCGTCCTCGACACTGCCGAGTGAACCTATACCGGCATTGTTGACGAGCACATTCAGCCCGCCCATCGCATCGTGCGCTTCCTGGACAACCGTCTTCCAGCGGTCTCCATCGGTGACGTCATGCTGCCAGGCAAAGGCAGTACCATCGCCGAGCTCGGCATTGATCTCGGCCGCAATCGCTTCTGCGCCGTCGCCATTGATGTCGGTGACCGCAACTTTCGCACCTTCGCGCGCAAGCATTTTCGCAGTCGCTTCGCCTAGCCCCTGCGCGCCGCCGGTAATGATGGCTTTCTTCCCTGATACGCGGCCCATGGCTGCCCTCCAATTCGTCTGTTGATCTTGAGCTTCAGATCACATGCAGCCGCGGTCTAAGCAAGCCCTGACGCGGCGGAGCGGGGGCACGCTGTCGTATGTGACAGTGTTGGCCCGCAAGGCGCTGTGAAATGATCGAAGGGATCATTTCGGAGTATCCTCGCATGGCAATCAAATTTCGGAAAATCGTGACCCAAATCCTTGGCGTTGCAGCGCTGGCATCAGGCCTGGCGGGCACCGCGAGCGCGGGCTCGTGCATCAGCAGCGTTTCTTATGACGGGCCGTCGTCCAAAGTCTTTATTTACATCAATAACAAGGCGAGCTCGTCATTCCTCGCGGTTGTAAGCCGGGCGAAGAACACGTCCGACATTCTCGACGAGAATGACAGCTACAAAGAGCTGGATCGAAATTCGCTCGGACCCGGCGAATCCTACATGATCAAGGACGAAACCGCCGCCAATTCGAACAAGGTCTACGCGGTGCACATGATGAGCACTTACAACATGTTCCGCATTCAGAATGATGCTGGCTTCACCTCCGGGACGACACGGTACCAGGGCAAAGAAGAGAACATGGACTATAAAACCTATAATCAGATCGACTCTAACCCATACAAGATCAGTTGCGATCGGGATTTTACCAGCGCCGGCAAGTGGAAGATCACGTTCAATATTACCGACCGCTGAGCCGATCGCCGCCCCCGGGCGCTGTATCTTTTATCTCAGGCCGGTTGCCAGCTGATCCATGTATTCGGCGAGCGCCACATCCAGCGCCGTCACCCCGTCGGCATCATGCGTGGTCAGCGTGACCTCTACCCGGTTATAGACATTGAACCATTCAGGATGATGGTCCATCTGCTCGGCCTTCAAGGCGCTCGCCGACATGAACGCGAACGCCGATTTGAAGTCGGCAAACTTGAAGGTCTTTTCAATTGCATCGCGGTCGCCCGCCTTGACCGTCCAGCCTTCCAGTTTGTCCGTCGCTGCCACCGCGCCGATTTTTTCTGCCATCACTCAACCTCTTGCGTATCTTGTTGCGTCTCGTGCACGAAGTAGAGCCAGTCGCCATCCCCGGCAATGGCAGTGCGTACGCCGGGATAGGCCTCCCCCCTGCGAATGCGCGCCAAGCCCGGCTCGCCGACCAGCTCACGCAGGCGGGCGCGATCGGTAAAAGAAAGTTTCTCAGGCAGCAACTGATCGGCCTCAAGCGCGGCGAAGTCTGGCCAGATGTACCAGGTCTGATCACCGACCTGGCGCGTGCCATAAGGGCCATCCAGCAATCCGCCGAGTTTCGCCAGAGGGTCGAACCCGGTGCGGCGGAGCAGGTCCCAGTGAACGCGGTGCGACTCTCCGGCAAAATTGGAAACAAAGCTTGGTTCGGCATCGGCCAGGCGGACCAGGCGCGACAGTGAATCCCGCGCCAGAACTTCCCTGATCGCAGCGATCTTGGATTCAACCGGCTCCGTCAAAGGGACCGACGCGGCTTCAATCTCTGCAGGTGCGGTGACCGCTGGCGCGGCCTCAACTTCGAGGCGTACCTTTGGTGACCCGTCGCTTCCGCCGCACGCGGCCAGCAAACACGCAAGAGACACACCCAGTGCGGCTTTTCTCATATTCCCTCAAAACCCGTCGCTTCGCGCAAATCCTGCAAAAGCTGGGCCTCATTCAAGACTTTGATCGTATGCATGCCCATAGCACGCGCGGGTTTCAAATTAATTCCGAGATCATCAAGATAGATGCAGCGCGAAGGATCGACATCCAGCGCCTCACACATGAGCGCATAGATGCGTGGATCGGGTTTGCGGATACCGAGCTTGGAACTTTCGATCACATGATCAAAAACCGTCATGATTTCAGCGACTTTCTCGGCCTTACACGAGTCCGAGCTCATGCCCGCGCCTTTGCCGACCGGAGCATTATTGGTGATACATCCGACTTTGACATTTGACTTGCAGGTCTTGAGCGCCTCCACCACGGCAGGACGGATATCGCCTGAAAGAAGCCCAAGGATATCCTTCCCCGGGACTTCGTGTCCGAGTGCCTTGCTCTCAGCCCGAAACAAGGCATCAAACTCATCCGCCGTCACCTCGGAGCGCTCAAGCTTCGCCCAGGCATTCTCGTGAATGTTGCGCGCGTTGACTGACCGCACGAAGTCTTTTGGCAGTCCCTTCTCGACCTCATAACGCGTAAACGCTTCGAAGGGCGACGAGGTGAGCACCCCGCCAAAATCCCAGATAACCGCCTGCAAATCCGTCGCCATTGCTTTGTCCCCTATCTCGCGTCGATCAGCGTTTTCTTGCCGGACGAGGTCATGACATTATGACTGGCCGCCTCAAACCCGACAGCATCAAGCAGCGCCTGGTCGCGGTCCTCACCCGGATTGTCGGTCGTCAGCAATCGGTCGCCGACAAAGATCGAATTGGCCCCGGCCAGGAGCAGCAAGGCCTGCTCGCCCTCACTCATGCCTTCGCGGCCCGCCGACAGACGGACCCAGCTTTTCGGAAACACGATCCGACAGGTCGCGATCGCGCGCGCCATCTCCGTGACGCTCACCGCCGGACTTTCGCCAAGCGGTGTGCCCTTGATCGGGACCAGCATATTGATCGGCACGCTTTCCGGGTGCGGCGTCAGCTTGGAGAGCTCGTGGATCAGGCCGATCCGGTCCTCACGCCCCTCGCCCATGCCGAGAATGCCGCCGACGCAAAGCTTTACGCCCGCCTCGCGCGCCTTGGCGAGCGTGTCGAGCCGGTCATCATAGGTCCGGGTGGTCACGACCGTGGTGTAATATTCCGGCGAAGTATCGAGATTGTGGTTGTAATAATCGAGTCCAGCCTCGCGCAGTTTTTCTGCCTGGCCGTCTTCAAGCATGCCGAGCGTCACGCAAGTCTCCAGGCCTTCGGCTTTCACCGCCGAGATCATTGCCGCGACTTTCGGCACATCGCGATCTTTCAGCGAGCGCCATCCGGCGCCCATGCAGAATCTGTCCGCCCCGCCTGCCTTGGCACGTTTGGCCGCCGCGACCACTTCTTCCAGCGGCATCAGCTTTTCCGCGCCAAGCCCCGTATCGAAATGCGAGGACTGGCTGCAATAGCCGCAATCCTCGGGGCAACCGCCGGTCTTGATCGACAGGAGCTGGCTTTTCTGTAGCTGGCCATCAGCCCAGTTCACGCGCTTGATGTCCAGCGCCTGGCCAATCAGCGTGTCGAGAGGTTGTGTGTAAATGTCCCGGATTTCGTCTTTCGTCCAATCATGACGGGGCAGATCAAATGGCATGGGGATCCTTATCTTGTGACTCTACATCATCTCCGCGGAGATGGGCTCCATTCGGACCGCCTTGTCCCCCAGCTCTTGCGTGGAGGCAAGGGGCAATTGAGCCAATGCGCGGGTTCCGCTTCGGAAGGTGGGCGACGGCGTCTCAGGCAGGCTGGCAAGCAGTAGCGGCCATGCTCGACAATCGGGGCGTGCGCTCTAATTCGGTCCCCATGACAAATCGTATTTTCCTCGCGCTGACGGCGCTGATGTTTTTTGCGTTCGGCCTCTGGTCGATCACCGACCCTGTGGGCATGACGGCACGCCTTGGCGTCGAGCCAGGCGGCATTTCAGGTGTGTTTGAAATGCGCGGCGTTTTCGGCGGTGTCAGTCTCGGGGCGGCGGCACTCTGCGCACTCGGGGCATTGCGGGAGCGATTTGAGTTTCCGGCGTTGTGTTTCATCGCTGCCTATATGGGTGGATATGTGATCGGGCGGGTCGGCTCCGTTATCGCGGGTGACACGGCCCTCGCCTCCAACTGGTACTTTGCCGGTTTCGAAGCGGCGATGTGCCTGATCGCGATTTTCCTGATCTCCCGCACAAAGTAAAAAAAGCCCCGCCAGAATGACGGGGCTTTCTGATTGATTGGGCATGTTTGCGCTTAAAAACGCTTGCGCAGCGTCACACCATAGGTGCGTGGCTGGCTTGGGTAGCCCGAGATGGACCCCGCCTGCGCGACAGACGGGAAGGCCGTCGTGATGCGTTGCTCATCAAACAGGTTGCGTGCCCAGACTGCGACGCTCAGGCCATTGTCCTTCTCGAACCCGGCCGATGCGTTCACTTCATTGACCTCACGAGAGTAGCCAACGGAATCGATCAGCGCTTCGTTGACTGGATCATCAAAGAAGTCCGTATCCGCAGTGTATTGCCAGTCCGCACGAACATAGCTGTCCCAGTCACCCAGCGCGAAATCATAGTTGAAGCCCATGCTGGTTGCGACGTCCGGAATACCGGAAGGCGTCTGACCGCTGAGGTCGCCCGATGCAGATCCGACGAAGCTGTCGTAAACGGGATCGAGGAACGTTCCGGCGAAGTTCAGCGTCAGCGCGTCGGTCGCGCTCCAGGTCAGGTCAAATTCCGCACCGGTTGTGGATTGCTCACCAGCATTCGCCAGGGCGAAGCCAGTGCCGGTAAAGGCGTTCGACTGGAAGCCTTCAATCGTCTGATCGAAGATAGCGAGGTTGAACGCGAATGTAGAGAACGCGCCTTTCACGCCGATTTCGAACACCTCTGAATCTTCAGGCCCCGCATAACGCGTACCAGAGGTCAGATTAGGCACCGCAAGCCCGGCATCGCGAATCGGCGAAGACGGCGGGCTGGTTACCGGTGAACCTGCGATAAAGTCAGATGCGAACGGACGGCTATCGCGCGACAGGTTCCATGATGTTGCTTTAAAGCCGGTCGCCCAGGAACCATAAACGTTGATATTGTCCGTCAGGTCGTAGGCAACGCGCAAAGTGTGCGTTGTCGACGTATCTGAGCTCGATCCGTCTTCAACAGAGTTCGGGAAGTCCAGGAATGGCGGCAGGAATTGCAGCGCCTGAAGTCCCAGAAGCGGGTTTTGGGCTGGATCTGCAGCTGCGGCCTGAATTGCCGCAAACGTCGCGGGATTTCCTTGTGCAAATGCGGCGACGGCAGCTGGATCAGTTGGATCTACGCCGAGACCTGCCAGCGCCTGACCGAAACCGAGTTCGACAAGATCAATCGCCGAGAACACATCCGAATTGGTTTGGCGATAGAACGCGTCTTTCTCATCTTCGGTGTAGTTCAGCCCTACCGTCGCGGTCAGGCGGTCGGTCAAATAGAAGTCCAGTGTACCGAACAGCGACCATGCTTTGTTGTCCTGACCAAATTCGGCTTCTGGTCCCTGGCCATTCTGGCCGAATGTTTGCCCGACGGGCAATCCAAGCGCCGCTTCAACGCCAGCCAGCGCGCCCGGAGCACCAAGGCCCACGAGCAATCCGTCAGCGTAATTCCGGTAATCCGCGCCATATTCAAAGTCCGAAGTCACTTCCACGCTTTCATCAAAGTAGAAGCCGCCAATCATCCAGTCGAAGCTGGAATCTGGATTATTCGACGTGAACCGAAGCTCCTGGGTGAATGTGTCGATCCCGGTATCGGCTTCGTTCAAGCCAATCAGATCAGCTGAGGTGAAGTCTGAATCCTGGTTGGTGTAGGAATCGACTTTTCGGAACGCGGTGATCGACGTCACATCGAAACCCGTAAACTCTTTGTCGACTTGCATCGAGATACCGGAGTTCTCGATCTCGTTTTCAGATGGGAAGTTGCCAAAGACCTCGTAAGAGAATGGGTCTTGTGCGTTGATGTTCCCGCCAATCGCTTGGACGAGGGCGCCAGTTGGGCCATTGACCAGATTGGCTGCGACACAGCAAACTTCGTCAATCTTATCAAAATCACCGATGAATCGGAGTTCAAGGGTTTCGCTTGGCGTGAACAGAAGCTCACCACGAAGGCCCCAGCGATTGCGCTCATTGGTCTCTGCATTGATCGCGAGGTCATCGGCGTAACCGTCGCGCGTATTGATGTTTCCGGCGAGGCTGTACGCGACCGTATCAGAAAGCGGACCAGTGACGTCGCCTTTCAGACGGAACGCATTGTAGTTACCAGCGGTGGCCTCAATAGAACCTTGCGTATCAAATTGCGGCTTGCGCGTGACGATTGAAATCACACCTGCTGATGCGTTCTTACCAAATAGAGTTGATTGCGGGCCACGAAGGACTTCGACGCGCTGCAGGTTTGGAAGGTCAGAAATCTGAGCGGCGGAGCGCGACCGGTACACACCGTCAACGAACACACCTACAGAAGGTTCGATGCCGACATTGTTGGCGCCATTGCCAAAGCCGCGAATAATGAAATTGGTGTTTGCCGAAGACTGGAGCTGCCCAACGCGCAGCGAGGGTACAACAGACTGAAGATCGTTGAGGTCCTGAATTTCGGCTTTCTCGATGGTCGAATCATCAACCACTGAAACCGCGACAGGAACGTCTTGAAGTGTTTGCTCGCGCTTGGTCGCGGTGATTGTCACCGTGTTGAGGCGGCGGGCGCTGTCATCAGCTTCGTCTTGCGCAACAGCGATGGGTGCAACACCCGCAGCCAGCGCAGTCAGACCAACGCTAAACGATAGCGCTGCTTTCAGACCAAAAATAGATTTAGTGGATGAGCTCATCTCACGTCTCCCGGGAATAGCTTTTGAAAAATAGGTTCTGGGGGGGGTCGTTCTTTTCGCGACTTTGGGAGATGAGTAGTGCGCACATTCCAGATGGCAAGCTCACAATCGCATGATCTGGTCGTGAGGAAACCTGTTGCGGCAATTCCGCAACAGCCGCACTCACCCGAACGTCTCGTCGTCGATTTTGAGACCCTCGGAAAACTTGTGTTTCGCGAGCAAGTGTGTCGCGTTGAAACGCCGGATCAATTGGGGGGCGCAAACTCGCCTAGAAGGCAACTGAACGCCTGCTTTGTTTCCCCTCGTGGTAGAACAGAGGGTCAAAATGGGTCGACATTCGCGCAGGACGCGAAACCAGCAAACTGGCGCAAACATTGCGGCAGTGGCTTCACCACATTTGGCGAGCCGAAAACAGAATACGGCCAAATCGAGAGTGAAAAAATATAATGAAGTCGACGACTCATCATCCAAATACGGAGACCTTGCTGTCTGCCTGGGCGCGCATGACAGAATCTCCGGACGCCGAACCAGCCACAAGCAAGGCAGCTGATCATCCCGACCTGCTGGAATGCCTTTTCGTCATCGAGCGTGCAGAGGAAGGTCGCTGGTTGTTCCGCAATGCCGGCCACCGTCTGAGCGCTCTGCTCGGCCGCGAGTTAAGCGCGCATGACTGTCTGGATTTCTGGACCGGCCATGACCGGGCAATGGTCACATCCCTGATCGACTCGGTCAGAGAAAGCCGTAGGCCCGGCATATTGCAGGCGACTGGTGAGACCCTGACTGGGACGCACGTCAATATTGAGCTGACCTTCGCGCCCCTGCCGACGCCGCGTCCGGATCGCGCGCAATCACGACTGCTCGGCCTGTATCAGATCATTGAGCCGCAGCCGATCCTGAAAGGACGCCCGGTCTGGCGTCATCGGATCACCGCTGTCTTCCCACCGAAAGTCGACCGCCAACCAGCCGGCCTGCGCCTGGTGGCCAGTAACGACTAGGCCGCTTCCTGGGCGCGCGCGATCAGTTCAGCTTTTACGCGCTCGGCCAGTTGTTTGACTGTAAACGGCTTCGACATGAAGCCAACGTCGCGATCATCACCGAGTTTTGCGGCGACGTCGCGCTCGGCATAGCCGGACATGAACAAGACTTTCGCGGTGCCGAGCAGATCCTTGGCTTCCTTGATGAGAGTGGGTCCGTCCATGCCGGGCATGACAACATCTGAGACGACCAGATCAAACGCACCAGGATTCTCTTCGAGGATCTCGAGCGCCTCTTCGCCATCGCAGGCTTCCTCGACATCATAGCCGCGGGACTTGAGCTGTGAGGCTGCAATCGAGCGCACGCCATCCTCGTCTTCGACCAGAAGAATGCGTCCACGCCCGGAAATATCCACAGGCGCCGATACGGCATTCACAGGCTGGGATTCGAGCACCTCGGCGACTGGAATCTCATCCGCTTTCAGCGCCGGCAGGTAGATCTGGAACGTGGTTCCCTTACCAACTGTGCTGATCGGGCAGATATAGCCTTCCGACTGTTTGATAATCCCGTAGACCGTCGAAAGCCCGAGCCCGGTGCCAAGCCCTTTTGGCTTTGTCGTGAAGAAGGGATTGAAAATATTCTTGAGGTTCTCCGGCGCGATACCGTGACCCGTATCTTCCACTTCGATGAGCAGATACTCGCCCTGCTCCACAAAGCGGAAGCCATGCTTGTGCGCGTCCTTTTCAGTCGCGCGCGAGGTCTTGATCGTAAGCTTGCCACCTGTACCGCCATCCATGAGCAGCGCATCACGGGCATTGGTGGCGAGGTTGATAATGGCGGTTTCCAGCTGGTTCTTGTCCGCTTTGACCATAGGCAGGTCGCGGCCATGGACGACATTGAAATCGATCCGCTCATCCAGCAACTGGCCGAGCAGGATGGCAAATTCGGACAGGAAATCGCCCGGCTCGAAGACTTCACGGCGGAAGGTTTGCTGGCGCGCATAGGCGAGCAGCATTTGCACCAGGTCCTTGGCGCGCACCGAGAATTCATGAATTTTCTTCAGGTGATCAAAGGACGGATCCCCGACCGGGTGCTTGGAGAGCAATTCGTCATTGTTCAGCATGATGCCGGTCAGCACATTGTTGAAATCGTGTGCGACGCCGCCGGCCAGCTTGCCGATAGCCTGCATCTTCTCGCCCTGGGCAAGCCGCAGCTCCAGCTCTTTCTGTTCCGACATGTCGATGACATAGGCCACCGCGGGTTGTCCGCGGCCATCCAGCGTTACGAACACGTTGACGTGTTTCTGATCTTCATCGGCAAGTCGCAGTCCCACAGGCTTGTCGATGGAGTCGAGGAGCTTTTCGCGCAGCTTGTTCTCGCCTTCTTCAGCGACAAACAGATCGATGAAGCGCGTGCCCGGTGAACCGGCACCGCCTGCGAGGCCCATCAAGGCCCGGTTGCTGTCGGTAATGATCGCACCTTCCAGGGAATGTCCCTCAAGACGCACCGCGCCGAACGGGGCATCGTCGAACATCGGGTCGCCATCCGGGCGCGGCGGACGGCTGGCAGAGGCCGCCAGCATGCGGCTTTCGCCGTCGGGCAGGTTTTGCGCATTGGCCAGCACAATGGTCCGGCCTGTTGCATCTGCGCCTTTGCCGTTCCAGGTCGTGATCGTCTGCACCGGAATCTCAACACCATCGCGCGATCGGATCATCACCTCGGCGCGCCCTGGTACGCCAGACTTGCGATCACGGCGCAGCATCTTGACGAATTCCGGCCGCATAATGTCGTCGAGGCGGATGCTCTTGGCGCTTTCCGGAAGGCCGAGCATTTCGCGCAGCCAGGCGTTGGCATAGGTGATCGTGCCGTCCGGTCCGGACGAGAAGAATCCCATCGGCGCGTCTTCGACATAGAGCGCACGCATATCTGCCGCGCCGGTGACCTGGTCGGTTCCGGCAATCCGGCGTAAACGCCAGATCACCCGGTCGCCTTTCAAGGGCGAAACAGACGCTTCATACTGAACCGGCAGCGATTCCGTACCGAGGGTCATCGCCGGTAGTGTTTCGCGGCGCTTGTGGCCGGCCTTGGCGGCTTTCGACAGTCTGAAAATCGGGGCTGCGAGGCCAGGCGCCGCGCTGAAGATCCGGTCGACAGAGACCGGTCCCATAACGTCAGACTGCCCCATCAGGGCCATCTGGGTCAGTTCGGAATAGGCTTCATTGGCCGTCAGCGGTGCGCCGCCGCGGTCACTAATCAGTACCGCTTCATCGAGTGCATCGACCCAGGAGTAGCGCGGGGTAACTGGTTGCATGGCATCGGCCATGGCACCGCGTTCCGGGAACAACCCCATGCGGCGACCGGCGCCGCGCAAGATCCAGAGCAGGAATACCATTCCGCCTGCCGCCATCGAAATCAGCAGGATCAGGCCCGTCGGACCACCCGCATTTGGCCAGGCCAGCGTCGCACTCGCCGCGCCCACCGCGAGAAGGAGGCACGCCCAAAACCCCATTTGCAGCCAGTCCAGCGGACGCGTTGGGACTTGCTGTGATGTTTCCTGGGCTTCAGGCATTTCTGCGGCCATTCTGGTTACTCCGGCTCGAGCTCTGATCGGCTCGATGATTCGTACACACTTATAGCAGGACTTCGCGCCATGTCGCACTGGTCCTGCTCCAGTATATCCTTTTGCACCCGGAATGGTTAATCAAACGAGAAGGCTGGTTAATCTCGCCTGACAAATTATAGAGGTTTCATTACAGGTTACGAAAGGTTCTCCATGCGTCTTGCATCCTCCGCCCTCGCGCTCATTTTGTTCAGCGGCGTGGCCGCATGTGGCGGTCAGACCACGGCGCCCTCGCCTTCGGAAACCGCCCCTGGTCAGATCGAGGCATCCGATGCAGATCGGGAGGCTGAAACCGAACGTCTCAACGCCTTCTTTGAAACCAAGTTCAATGAAAGCCTGTCGCGCAATCCGATGACTGCGACATTCCTCGGCAGCCGTGAGAATTATGACAAGTGGAGTGATGTATCGGACGCCAATCGGCTGGCGGAAATGGAGATCCAGCGGGCAAACGTCGCCGAAATGCGCGAGCTGTTCGATCCGGAAGCCCTGACCGACCAGGGTCGACTGTCCTTCCGCCTGGCCGAATATCAACTGGAACTGGCCGAGAAAGCATTTGCACGGCGCTGGCATAATTACACATTCAGCCAGATGCGCGGGGCTCATGCCGCGATCGCGTCTTTCCTGATTGGCCAGCACAAGGTTACGAGCAAGTCGGATGCTGAGGCCTATATCGCGCGACTCCGCGGCATCGAGACCTATCTCGGACAAAATCTTGCTAACGCTCAAACCTCCGCCGAGATGGGCATTCGACCGCCACTCTTTGTGTATGACTTCGTGATCAACGGTGCCGCCAATGTCATCGATGGATATCCGTTTGAGGGCGTCGGCCCGGAAAGCCCATCGCCGCTCTATGCTGACTTTGTTGGCAAGGTCGACGCGCTGGTCACCAATACGACGATTACCGAAGAAGAAGCCGAAGACCTGAAATTAGAGGCCCGCGGCGCGCTGCTCGATCATGTCTATCCTGCCTATTCCGAACTGATCACCTGGGTCAGCGAGGATCAGGCCAATGCAACGACCGATGACGGCGCATGGAAATTGCCGGATGGCGAAGCCTATTATCGCGATCGCCTGGCGCGGATGACGACAACCGACATGACCGCGGATGAAATCCACGAACTCGGGCTTTCGGAAGTGGCGCGCATCCATGAGGAAATGCGCGCGATCATGCAGCAGGTCGGGTATGAAGGCACCCTGCAGGATTTCTTCGAATTCACCCGCACCGATGCGCAATTCTTCAAGCCAAACACAGACGAAGGCAAAGCTGAATATCTCGCCGAGGCGACGGCCATGATCGATACAATGCGCGAAGCGCTGCCAACCGTTTTCAACACTTTCCCCAAGGCTGAGCTCGAGGTCAAAGCTGTGGAGGCCTTCCGGGAGCGGGCGGCAGGCAAGGCTTTCTATCAGCGTCCGGCGCCCGATGGGTCTCGCCCTGGCGTCTACTACGCCAACCTCTATCGCATGCAGGATATGCCACTCTACCAAATGGAGGCGCTGGCCTATCATGAAGGGATTCCAGGCCACCACATGCAGCTGGCCATCTCGCAGGAGCTGAGCGGGGTTCCAAAGTTTCGCAAGTATGGCAGCGTCACAGCCTATACTGAAGGCTGGGGTCTCTACTCGGAGTTCCTGCCCAAAGAGATGGGGTTCTATGAAGACCCCTATTCCGACTTTGGCAGGCTGGCGATGGAATTGTGGCGCGCCGCCCGCTTGGTAGTCGACACCGGCCTGCATGCAAAACAATGGACGCGAGAGGAGGCGATCGACTATCTGCTTGTGAATACGCCAAACCCGGAAGGTGATGCGCGCAAGGCAATTGAGCGATATATCGTGATGCCGGGCCAGGCGACCGCCTACAAGATCGGCATGATCAAGATCCTCGAGCTGCGCGAGGATGCCCGCGCGCGCCTTGGCGACGCGTTCGATATTCGCGACTTTCACGATGTCGTCCTGAGGGACGGCCCGGTTCCCTTAAAAATTCTAGAAGAAAATGTTGAGAGCTGGATCACAACCCAATGACCCTGGCGCAATATCCTTCCTGTAGAGGCAGGTATTTAGAAATCTGATTCTATCGTTTAGGATTATTTGTTGCACTGCGGCAAAACCATACCCTAATGGAGCATTATGAAACTAGTCGTCTTAAAAGAAGTGGCCGCGGGCGATCGACGTGTCGCCGCCACACCCGAGACCGTCAAGAAATATGTCGGGCTCGGTCATGAAGTCAGTCTCGAGGCCGGTGCCGGTCTTGATGCAGGCTATACCGATGCTGCCTACGCGGATGCTGGCGCCAAAGTGGAGAAGACCGCCGCGAGCGCATTGAACGGCGCCGATGTGCTCCTGTCCGTGCGGACACCAGACGCATCTACGCTTCCCGACGGCATCACCGTTATCGGCCTGCTGGATCCGTTCAAATTCGATGCAGCGGCCTTCAATGGCAAGAAAGTGACGACGCTGGCGATGGAATTCACGCCGCGGATCACCCGTGCCCAGAGCATGGATGCCCTGTCGTCGCAATCGAATCTCGCAGGCTACCGCGCGGTTATCGAAGGCGCGACGCTGTATGGCCGCGCCATGCCGATGATGATGACCGCGGCGGGGACGGTAGCCCCGGCAAAAGTCTTCGTCATGGGTGCCGGGGTTGCCGGATTGCAGGCCATCGCCACGGCCCGCCGCCTCGGCGCTGTCGTCACCGCAACGGACGTGCGTCCTGCCGCGAAAGAACAAGTCGCCTCGCTTGGCGCAAAATTCATCGCGGTCGAGGATGAAGAGTTCAAAGCGGCTGAGACGGCCGGCGGTTACGCCAAGCAGATGTCGGAGGAGTATCAGCAGAAGCAAGCTGAACTCGTCGCGAGCCACATCGCCAAGCAGGACATTGTTGTTACCACTGCGCTGATCCCAGGCCGTCCCGCGCCTGTGCTGGTCAGCGAGGACATGGTCAAGACGATGCGTCCCGGCTCTGTGATCGTCGATATGGCGGTTAGCCAAGGCGGCAACTGCCCACTCTCCAAGCCGGATGAAGTGGTCGATGCGGACGGTGTCAAAGTCGCTGGATACACCAACCTTCCAGCCCATTTGCCGGCCGATGCTAGCGCGCTTTACGCCAAGAACCTGATTGCCTTTCTGCCGCTGATCACAGCCGAGGATGGCAGCCTCAACCTAGATACTGACGATGAAATCGTCACCGCGATGATGCTGACCCGCGGCGGCGACACTGTGAATGAGAGGATTTCCTCATGAGAAGAGCCCTGATCCTGGGAATGATGGCAGGCGCTCTCGCCCTGCCCGCCCACGCCGCTGAAGCCAGCGCCATCAGCCCGACCGTCTTCCTGGCGGCGATTTTCGCCATGGCCTGCTTTGTCGGCTATTATGTCGTCTGGTCGGTGACCCCCGCCCTGCACACGCCTCTGATGGCTGTGACCAACGCCATTTCGTCTGTGATCATTGTCGGAGCGATTGTCGCTGCAACAGCCTCCGGCGCGATCAATGGCGGCTGGATCGCCAAAGCCCTTGGCGGCGTCGCTGTGGCGCTCGCCAGCGTCAACATTTTCGGCGGATTCCTCGTCACCCAGCGCATGCTGGCCATGTACAAGAAGAAGGGAGACTAGTCCGATGGAACAGTTCCAAACGACCTGGGCACCCCTGCTCTATCTGGTATCAGGGATCCTGTTCATTCTTGCCCTTCGCGGCTTGTCCAGTCCGGCCACCAGCCGCGCCGGTAACCGCAATGGCATGATCGGCATGACCATTGCGGTCGGCACAACGCTCGCCCTCTTCTGGAATGCGCTCGACGCCACCACCTGGGGCATCCTCGCCGCAGGGGTCCTCGTCGGCGGCGGCATCGGCGCCTATATCGCCCGCAAGATTCCGATGACGGACATGCCGCAACTGGTTGCCGCATTCCACTCACTGGTCGGCCTCGCCGCCGTACTGGTGGCTGCAGCGGCTCTCTATGCACCGCTCGGTTTTGGTATCGGCACCGTGGGTAATCTCGCCACCGCCTCGCTGATTGAGCTGTCGCTCGGATCCGCCATTGGTGCCTTGACCTTTACAGGTTCAGTGATCGCCTTTGCCAAGCTGAACGGGAACATGTCCGGCGCCCCAATTCTGCTCCCGGCCCGCCATTTGCTGAATATCGCAATCGGGGT
The DNA here is from genome assembly GCA_041984335.1 of Henriciella sp. Lineage (GTDB taxonomy): Bacteria > Pseudomonadota > Alphaproteobacteria > Caulobacterales > Hyphomonadaceae > Henriciella. Next base: position 127,293 of record JBHIYI010000003.1, read on the forward strand.
CGGCATTATCGTCCTGGTCGTGATGTTGGTGGCCAGCGGCGGCAGCGCGACCTGGGCATTCTGGGGACTGACTATGCTCGCCTTGATCCTTGGGATTACACTGATCATCCCGATTGGCGGCGCAGATATGCCCGTCGTTGTCTCAATGCTGAACTCCTATTCCGGATGGGCAGCGGCGGCGCTCGGCTTCACGCTCGGCAATTTCGCGCTGATCATTACCGGGGCCCTGGTTGGATCCTCTGGTGCGATCCTGTCCTACATCATGTGTAAGGGCATGAACCGGAGCTTCATCTCAGTCATCCTGGGCGGCTTTGGCGGCGAGGATGCCGCAGCCGCTGCGGGCGGTCAGGAAGACCGCCCCTTCAAACGGGGTTCTGCCGATGATGCGGCCTTCATCATGAAGAATGCGTCCAAGGTCATCATTGTGCCAGGTTACGGCATGGCCGTCGCTCAGGCCCAGCATGCGCTGAAGGAAATGGCCGACAAGCTGAAAGAAGAAGGCGTCGATGTGAAGTACGCCATCCACCCGGTCGCGGGCCGGATGCCGGGCCACATGAACGTGCTGCTCGCAGAAGCGCAGGTCCCGTATGACGAAGTGTTCGAGCTGGAGGATATCAACTCTGATTTCCGCAACTCGGAAGTCGCCTTCGTGATCGGGGCCAATGACGTCACCAATCCGGCTGCGAAGACGGATACGACATCACCAATCTATGGCATGCCTGTCCTCGACGTCGAAAACGCGGGCACCGTCCTGTTCATCAAGCGGAGCATGGGCTCCGGCTATGCGGGCATCCAGAACGAGCTGTTCTTCCGCGACAATACGATGATGTTGTTATCGGATGCCAAGAAGATGGTGGAAGATATCGTCAAGGCGCTCTAGGGCGCCTTGGCGGGGACGCCGCCAGATCCAGACAAAAAGAAAAAACGCCGGAGGATTTGAATGGCGATCAAAACACGTTTCACCGAAGAGTTCGGGATCGAACATCCCATCGTACAAGGCGGCATGCAATGGGTTGGCTATGCTGAAATGGTCGCCCCGGTGGCGAATGCCGGGGGCCTTGGCTTCCTGACGGCGCTGACGCAGCCCACGCCAGAAGACCTCGCGAAGGAGATCGCCCGAACCAAGGAGATGACGGACAAGCCATTCGGCGTGAACCTAACCATCCTTCCGGCGATCAAACCTCCGCCCTATGCCGAGTATCGCCAGGCAATTATCGAGGGCGGCATCAAAATCGTCGAAACCGCGGGCTACAAGCCGCAAGAGCATATTGATCACTTCAAACAGCACGGCATCAAGATCATCCATAAATGCACGGCTGTGCGCCACGCGCTATCGGCAGAGCGTATGGGTGCAGATGCCATCTCAATCGATGGATTTGAATGCGCGGGTCACCCGGGCGAAGATGATATTCCGGGCCTGATCCTGATCCCGGCTGCGGCCAATAAAGTCAAAGTCCCAATGCTCGCCTCGGGCGGCTTCGCGGACGGTCGCGGTCTCGCCGCAGCCCTCGCGCTTGGTGCCGATGGAATCAATATGGGCACACGGTTCTGCGTCACACAGGAAGCGCCAATCCATCCAAACTTCAAACAGCAGATGGTTGAGAATGACGAACGCGACACCAAGCTGATTTTCCGGACATTGCATAATACTGCCCGCGTGATGAAAAATGCGGTGAGCTCCGAAGTCGTTGATATCGAACGCAAAGGCGGCGCGAAGTTTGAAGACATTCAGCACCTGGTGGCGGGGGTTCGGGGTCGCAAAGCCATGGAAGATGGCGACCCGGATGGCGGCATTTGGTCAGCCGGACAGGTCCAGGGCCTGATCGACGATATTCCGACGGTTCAGGAATTGATCGACCGCATCATCGCCGATGCCGAAACCATCATCCGAGACCGCATGAACGGAATGCTGGCCTAGGCAGGTCTTGCCGTCGCAAAGGCGATTGCAGACGCATGGGGTTTCTGTAAGCTCTCCCGACTATCATTCAAGGGAGCCCCGTCGTGCGTTCATCTTCTTCCATAGTCACAGGTATCAGCCTGATCGCCCTTTCCTCCATGCCAGGGCTGATCCTGTCGGCCTCGGCAGAGGATGGTCTTCAGCCTGTCACGATCGAGAGCCTCGCCAAGCTCAAACGCGTGTCATCGCCCGCGATCAGTCCGGATGGTGAATGGGTCGCCTACGTCGTCCGCGCCCGCGTCGACGGTAAAGATGAGACACGCTCGCGAATATTCATGAGCTCTGCAGATGGCGAGACCACACTGCCAATGACCGGCGAGTCCTATTCCGCCTCAAACCCGCAATGGAGCCCGGATGGCAAACAACTCGCCTTTACGGCCGCCCGCACGGATCTCGACGAAGATGCCAAAGCGCAAGTCTGGACGCTCGATATGCGGGGCGGCGAAGCGGTTGCGTTCACCGATGTGAAACAGGGCGTATCCGTATTTGAATGGGCCCCCGACAGCACACGCATGCTGCTCATGATCCAGGACGAAAGTGAACATGCCAAACTGAAAGCGGCCGCAGCCGAAGCCGGCGAAGACGAACCCGAATTGCCCTGGGTCATAGATCGACTTCAGTTCAAAGAGGATGGCACCGGCTATCTCGATCGCTCGCGCGTGCACATCTATGTGGCACGCGAACGCCTCGCCGAACCTGTGCAGATGACCTTTGGTGACCGCGATGACAGCGATGCAGTCTGGAGCCCGAATGGTAACCGGATCGCTTATTCAACCAATGCGACCGACGAGCCGGACAGCAATGAAAACAGTGATATCTTCGTCATTTCTTCCGCGCCTGGGAACCGAGCCGCACCCATCCAGCTGACGACTAATCCAGGTCCGGACTGGGCCCCCGCCTGGAGCCCGGATGGCGAGACGATCGCCTATACGACTTCAGTCAAGCCGGAGCTGCTCTGGTACGCGACACAGCACCTGGCGACGGTGTCGGCCTCCGGTGGGTCGACGAACATCCTTACTGAGTCACTGGACCGCAACGTCTGGTCGCCCGCGTTCAGCAAGAATGGCCGGTCAGTTTATTTCATGGTCGAGGATGGCGGACGCCAACCTGTGCTGGAGGCAACGCTCCGCAATGGCAAGATTACATCCTATATTGGCGGAGACTCTTCCATATACGACTTCGAGGTCTCAAAATCCGGGGACGTCGCCTATTTGATGTCAACGCCCGCGCATCCGTCAGAAGTGTTCGTGAAATCCGGTCGGCGCACGGCTCAGGTCTCGCAGGTCAACACCGAAGCCCTCGCCGGTATGGCGCTTTCAGCGCCGCAATTTGTGTCCTTTGACAGCACTGAAGGCGCGAGCGTTCAGACCTTTATTTATCCCCCCGTCTCCAGCGACGCGGAAACCCCGCCCCCCGCAATCCTGTTTCCCCATGGAGGCCCCGTGGCGCAATATGATTATAGCTTCGAGCCTTTCGCGCAGCTCTTCGCGTCAAATGGCTACACAACAATCATGCCCAATCCGCGCGGCTCGACGGGGCGCGGCGAAGACTACAAATCTGCCATTTTCGCCGCCTGGGGTGTGCGCGACCTGCAAGACGTGCTCGCCAGTGTCGACAAAGCGATCGAAATGGGCCTCGCGGATCCGGATCGGCTGGGCGTAGGCGGCTGGTCTTACGGTGGCATGATGACAAACTATGTGATCACTGGCTCCGACCGATTCAAAGCCGCCGTCAGCGGCGCCAGCGAAGTCAACTACACCGCCAATTACGGCCACGACATCTATCAGCTGCAATGGGAGATCGAGATGGGCCTGCCTTGGGAGAACCAGGCCGGATGGGACGCCATTTCGCCATTCTGGAAGCTCGATCAAGTGGTCACACCAACCCTCGTCATCGTCGGAGAACATGACTGGAATGTCCCGGCCATGAATTCCGAGCAGCTTTATGTCGCCCTGAAACGGCTCGGCTTGGACACAGAACTCGTCGTCTATCCTGGCGAGGATCATTCTATTGGACGACCGAGTTTCATCGATGATCGTTACGAACGCTGGCTTGGTTGGTTCGATAAGTATCTCAAGCCAGAGTAAGTCTGGATCATCAGGGTCTTTCATCTCACCTGACTCAGTCTAAGCTCTCGCCCATCTGACAACCATCAGAAGGGGTTTTCGATGGGCGAGTTTATTGCCGAAGTGTTTTCGATCAGCGGCCTGTTTACGCTGCTAATGCTGCTCTTGCTGCAAGCGGTTCTGGGGTTCGACAACCTGCTCTATATTTCAATCGAGTCGCAGCGCGTGGGACCTGAGAAAGCGCCAATGGTGCGACGCTGGGGCATCGGCCTCGCTGTGGTGCTGCGGATCGTCCTTCTGGTCATTATCGTCAATCTGTTCTCGCTCCTGGCCGAGCCCTTGTTCAATCTCGGCCTGAAGGGCTTTTTAGAAGGCGAGTTCACGCTGCAAGCGATGGTGACGCTCGCTGGCGGCGGGTTCATCATCTACACCGCGATCAAGGAGATCCATCACCTGCTGGCGGTCGATCATATCGAGCATACAGAAGGGTCGGCCGGAAAATCGGTGATGCAGGCGATTGTGATGATCGTCGCGATGAATCTCGTCTTCTCTTTCGACTCCATCCTGTCGGCGATGGCGATTGCGAACGTTGAAGTCGCGAACGTCGTCAGCGCATCTGGCGAGGTGATGAACACGTTCACGGGCACCGTCGTGCAGTGCAAGGCAGACCTGATCGCGAATCCCATTGCCGGAGCCGTGGGCTGCGAGCCGGGCAAGGACTATCAGGTCTGGATCATGGCGATCGCGATCCTGTCTTCCGGTGTCGTGATGATCCTGCTGGCCGACTATGTGGCCGACTTCCTCAAGCGCAACCGCATGTATGAGGTCCTCGGCCTGTTTATCCTGTTCCTTGTCGGGGTGCTGCTGGTGACTGAAGGCGCGCACCTGGCGCACCTGAAACTGTTCGGCTTCCCGATCGATGCGATGAGCAAATCGAGCTTCTATCTGGTTGTCGGCGTGCTGGTGATCACGGATATCATTTCGACCAATTACCAGAAGCGCCTCTGGGCGCAGCGCGAAGCGGAATTGCGTAGCGCAGGCAACAAGGCCGATGACGCGATCAAGGCGGTCGACGCGCACATCGCGAAGCATGGGAATGTTGGATAACCGTGCGCGAAACGTGGAGCGCTCAGCCCTTGAAGCCACCAATACGTTTGGTGACTTGCAGAGCGACTTTATTTCCTTTGCGCCCCATGCGGCCTTCAAACGCAACAGGGCCGCCGCGCCCGCCAGACAGCAATTCAACCGGCTGATCTGCAGGCAAGCCGAGCAACAAGGTCGATCCGGCCTTTAACTCGGTGATGCGGCTGAGCGGCACGGTCAGCGAGGCGAGGCGCGCCGTCAGGATTGCGGTCACTTCAGGGCTGGTAAGCGGCGCCTGCCCGGTCGTTGAAGCGCGGGGTGTCTCGCTTGGCGCTTCACCTTCGATCACGGCCAGCTCGCTGTGCAGGCCAGCCGCTTCGACGGTGTATTCCGAGACCTGGACCTGCGCGAGAGGAATGAGGCTGCTGACATAAGCAACATCGGTTTCGATGGCCTGGAGCTTGTACGTCTCATGCAGCGCTGCGCCGAACGGAACCAGCAATTGTTCCAAAAGTGCACAATCGATCGCGCTCAGGTTCCAGCCATCGCCAAGGCGACCCGCTGATCCGCGGGCGCCGCATGCGCGCGCGATGATTGCATCGGCCAGCACGGGCGGCAGGCAAACAAGCGCCCGAATATCCGTTTCGCTCGGTCCGATACAGGCGACCGCGCTTGACTTGCCCTGTAGCAGACCCGGCAGCTCAGCGCGTGGAAGCTCAGCGCACTCTGAAACGGAGATTGCCGCTTTGACGCCTGAGCCAGCCCCGAGGGCGATGGCGAGCCGCGCCGCGAGCTTGTGGGCGCGTCGTTCCTGCGCAGGCGATACTTTCGCGATCTGCAGGTCGAAATTCTCTGTCTTCTTGGGTTCAACAACTTTCGCAGAGAGCGGAGCGTCCTCGAGCGACGATTGTTGCGGCTTGGGACGCAGCAGCGCTTCGATTTCCTCGGCCGAGAGCACGCCGCGCGCCGATGGAAACTTGTATTCATCTCCAGTGGCCCGGGTAGCCGTCTTCGCTCCGGTCTCCGTCAACCAGTCAGCGTTCGCGATTGATTTGGGACCGTCTCGCATTCTGCACCTGTCACCAAGGGAATTATGATCAGTGCGTTAACACGGTTAATGAATCGTTAGGATTTTGGAGTCCGCCGGTTAAGAATCGGTCGGATTAATCGTCGCGAACCACGCGCTCATTGCGCTCATGACGCTCTTGCGCTTCCAGGCTGAGGGTCGCTGTAGGTCGCGCTTCCAGGCGACGCAGGCCAATCGGTTCGCCCGTATCATCGCAATAGCCATACGTGCCATCATCGATCCGGCGGATGGCCGCATCGATCTTGGAGATCAATTTGCGCTGGCGATCCCGGGTCCGCAGCTCAAGTGCTTTGTCGCTTTCGGCAGAGGCGCGGTCGACCAGGTCAGGATGGTTGGACGACTCAGCTCGAAGATTTCCGATGGTCACCTTGGCGCCATCGAGAATGTCATTCTTCCAATCTTCAAGCTTCTTTCGGAAGTAAGCTTTCTGCTTGGAATTCATGAAGTCTTCCTTGTCGGTCGGTGTATAACCTTCGAGATCAAAGTCAGCCATGGAATCAAATTTCCTCTACCGAGTTTGCGCGCCCTATACTGCGGACGGATTAGATACGCAATCGCAATAATCAGACCAATTAGGCCCTGAACCGGCGCTGAATTGTGGCGCTGGCGGGGCCAGCACAGGACTTTTGCAGCTGCATGGCAACGAAGACTTGATTTAAACCATAGCTCTGTGCGCTAAAGGGGGAGGCAATCTGCGTGCACAGAAGACAGGACCGGCCGAGTAGAATGACGTCCCGCTGGCGACAACGTGAAATTGAGCGCCCGTCAACATGGCGGCAATCGCTTTTATTCAATAGTTTGATCCTGTTAATCCCGATTTTTGCCGCCCGTATTGTGATTGCTGCCTATACGTCCGACATCGCCACCGACCCGCTCAGCCTCGAAGCGCGCACGGAAACGCGGCAGGAAATCGAATCAGAATTTCGTAGACTCTCCGCGCCGCTCGGGGAAGAACGCCGCATGTGGGCCGCGCGCATTGACCAGACGTTGCAGGAGCGTGATTTCTCCGCCGCACGCGGCTATCTGCTCGCCGCGCCCCTGATGCTCAACCGGCAGGACTCAGCCGCGGTGCTCGCAGCTGCCGATGCCGAGAGTTCTGGTAGCCGGGATCAGCGGCTGGCGCGCGCCGCCCTGCTCTTCCTGCCCGAGGAGCTGCGCGCCAGCTATCAACGGTCGATTGCGCCTCCCAAAATGCCAGAGGATACAGAGCCAGCAGCGGACATAGAAAATGCGGCAGAAGAAACGCCGGATGCTGAAACAGACGGGGAAGACGCCGCGCGCACCACGCGCAATTCCGCGCAGCTAGCGCCGCTGAACGAACCATTTGCTGGCCAGAGCTCGTTCTTTTTGCTTGGCGATCCTGCTGACCTGACACGTCGCAGCCAGCGTTGGTTGGCTGACGAACAAGTCGACAGTCTGCAATTACGACTTCGAGCGCTCGGCCTGCTCACGCAGGATAATCCGGACCCCGAGGCGCAGGCTATGTTCGAAGCCGCTTCGATCATGCGCGCCGCTCATCGGGCGGGACGCCTGAACGAGCGATTTGCGAGTTATCTCAAGAGCCGCGTGGAAGATGCCCTGCCGGAGGAGATCCTGCGCGCCGAGCTGACGACGGCGTTCGAGGCCGTGATGACCACGGAAGCGCGTACCGTCGGCGTGCTGGACGCCTATCGCCGCGCCTTGCAACCGGAAGCGCAGGACCGACTCGTCAGAGACATGGTGATCATTGCCCGTATTGCCGAACTGACCAGCTCCTCCGGCGCGATCACGCTGGTTGAGCAAGCGACCACGCCTGAGGATATGCGCCGCGCCTTGCTCCTGTCAGAGTCGGGCGGGCATCGCTCCGTCGCACTGGCGCGGGAAATGGGACCAGAAGTCCTCTCGCTCGCGCAGATTGGCGTCAAATGGAGCCGCACGCTGGTCTTCCAGGTCATGGGCCTGATGGCGCTTGGCATGGCACTGATCTGGACGACACTGTCCGCGCTGACCCAGGTTGAAGCCATTCGCCTGCGCTAGAGACCGAACGCGCCCTTGATCCCATCGATCAGCAATTGAACCGAAAGCGCTGCGAGGATCACGCCGAAAATCCGTGTGATGGCCCCGGCAATGGCCTCGCCCATCGCCTTCACCAGGGGTCCCGCCGCCAGGAAGACCAGCAGACAGATGAGCATGTTGACCAGGATCGCACTGAGGACCGCGCTTTTCCCAATCCAGTCCGTTTGCTGGGACATGTAGAGCATCGCGGTTGCGATTGAACCTGGTCCTGCAATCATAGGAATGCCGAGCGGAAAGACCGAAACGTCGTCCAGGTGGTCTGGTGTGTCATGCGAGTCGGCGAGAACGGACTCGGCGCGATGTTCCCGGCGCTCCGTGCGTTTCTCGAAGACCATGTCGAGCGCGATAATGAAGAGCAGAATACCGCCCGCGGCGCGGAAGGCATCGATCGTGATATGCAACTTGTCGAGCAACCAGGCGCCGAAAAACGCGAAGCCGAAAATGATCAGGGTTCCTACCAGGACCGACCTGAACGCCATGGCGCGGCGATAGCTGGCGGGTCCGCGGACAGTCAGCGACGCGAAGACTGGCGCAACGCCAGGGGCATCGATCAGCACGAAGAACGTCACGAACGACGCCAGAAAGATTGAAATGAACTCGCCCGACATGGCCGCGGCTCCCTCAAATGGAAATGAGGCCGCCCTCTATCCCTGATCTTTCAAGGCGTCGAGGATCTCTGCCACATCGGGATGCAATTCGGGTTTGCCAGAACGCATAGCCACGACACTCGGCGCCGTCTCCCCAGACGAGAGCGCCAAAATCATGCGGTGTCCCCGCAGGCGTTGCAACAGACCCTGCAAGCCCTTGGACCCATCAGCCCGCACCAGAACCTCATGTCCGATATCCACGCAGAGCGTCTCAGGGGCCTGATCGGATTCGATCAGCGCAATGCCTTCATCCAGTGAGACGGTCGGAGCGGGGTTCGGAAGTTCAATCATGCCAGACGCGTCAGCCATTCTCTGCCTCCGCCGCCTTCATAAGCTTTCGGCAACGGGTTAGCGCCTGATAGGTTTCACCAGCCGCGCAGGCGGCCGAAATCTCTACAAGGCGCCCCCGCACCTCTTCATCGCTGGTTTCCCCCATGGCCGCGGCGATCGACGTGACAGCCTGATCATAAAGCGCGCCCTCGGTTTCGCCGGTCAGATACATTTGCATGACGGCGAAATAGAGGTGTTCGACCGGCGTCTCGGTCGCATCCGGGTCCAGCACATCTTTCTGGCGCAGAACACGCGCCTGATTTTGCAGCAGAATGGTTCCGCGTCGCTCGCCATTGCGCAGCACGGCGCCGTTCACGACGACCGCCTCCTTCGGCTTGAGCGACAGTTTCAGCGGCATACACCACTCCCATACAGACGGAACAACTTAGGCGCGCAATGGTTAACGCAGGCTTTCATAACGGTAACCTCCAAGTGAAAATCCATGGAAATCAGAGACTTGAGATTGATCAAAAACCGCGTGTCCACCCCCGCAAGCGAATCACAGCCCTCTCGCCGCGTTAGCGCTTGCTTCTGAGGCCATGCACCTTATCCTTAGCGTAAACGTCAAGAAAACCTGAGGACCTCCCATGCGCTTTGAAGGCACCGAGAACTATGTCGCCACCGATGATTTGCGGGTGGCTGTGAATGCCGCGATTGAACTGGAGCGTCCGCTTTTGATCAAAGGAGAGCCCGGCACCGGCAAGACCGTGCTGGCCATCGAAGTTGCCAAGGCGCTCGATTGCGAGCTGATCGAATGGCACATCAAATCGACCACTAAAGCGGCACAGGGACTGTACGAATACGACGCGGTGTCCCGCCTGCGCGATGGCCAGATGGGCGAAGAGCGCGCCAAGGACGTCAAGAATTACATCAAGAAGGGCAAGCTGTGGGAAGCCTTCACGGCCAAGAAGCGCCCCATCCTTCTGATCGACGAAATCGATAAAGCTGATATCGAGTTCCCGAACGACCTTTTGCAGGAACTCGATCGCATGGAATTCTATGTCTACGAGACCGATGAGACCGTGAAAGCCAAGCAGCGCCCGATCGTGATCATCACATCGAATAATGAAAAGGAATTGCCGGACGCGTTCCTGCGCCGCTGCTTCTTCCACTTCATCAAATTCCCGGATGAGCAGACGATGAAGGAAATCATCGACGTTCACTATCCGGGCATCAAAGAAAAGCTCGTCTCCGACGCGCTGACGACCTTCTACTCGATGCGCGAAGTGCCGGGCATGAAGAAGAAGCCGTCAACGTCTGAACTCCTCGACTGGCTGAAGCTGCTCATGAACGAGGATGTGGATCTGGAGACCTTGCGCGAGCAGGATCCGGAAAAGCTGACGCCGCCTCTGCACGGGGCGCTGCTCAAAAACGAGCAGGATGTGGCGCTGTTTGAACGCCTCGCCTTCCTCAACCGTCGTCAGTCCGGCCCGAGCCCGCGCGGCCCGGCTGGCTAAGCCCTTACTGCATAGACCAGACGTTCGGCGTTGCCGTCTCCGCCTTTGATCGGGCTGTCGGCGCGCGCTTTGACGTGCCAGCCCTGCCCAGCAAGCCAATCGACGAAACCCTGCTCCGCACGCGCCGTTGCGGCGGCGTCATTGACGATCCCGCCTTTACCAATGTGCTCGCGCCCGACTTCGAACTGGGGTTTGAATAAGGCGATCAGCTGAGCATCCTCTGCCGCCAGCGAGAGCGGCTGGCTCAGAAGCTTGTGCAGCGAGATGAAGCTCGCGTCGCAGACCAGAAGCGCGGGCGGCGAGTGGACAAGTTCCGCCGTCAGCGCCCGCGCGTCCATTGCTTCCAGGGACGTGACCCGAAGGTCCTGCCTCAGGCGGGTGTGAAGCTGATCCCGGCCGACATCCACTGCAATGACGGACGCCGCCCCACGCGCCAGCAATACGTCGGTGAAACCACCCGTTGAGGCGCCGATATCCAGGCAATGCAGCCCGCGCGGATCGACTTCAAACGCGTCCAGCGCGCTGGCGAGCTTGAGACCGGCCCGCGAAACCCAGGGGTGCTCTGCTTCGGCGGATATGCGCGCTGTCGATGAGATTTTTTCGGAGGGTTTACGCAAAACCCGGTCCGAAACCGTGACCTTGCCCGCAGCAATCGCAGCCTGCGCCGCCGCGCGGCTCTCAAAATGGCCGAGCGCCACTAGGACCTTATCTGCGCGATCAAGTTTATCTGACACGGCTGACTTCTCCGACGAACGCTCTACACTCCTGGGCAACAGCAATTGGAGTTCTTCACATGATCCGTAAAGCCCTGCTCGCCGCGAGTCTCCCCCTGGTCGCCTGCGCCCACGCGCCTGCACAGAATGAACCAGCCGCCCTTCCCACAGCCGAAGAATTACCAGGGCCGGACTCAGGCGTGTTTCCGAGTATGCTTCGCCTCAGCGGCGATATTGTCGGTGTAGATGGCGACGTGATTGGCGCGCTCAACATGCTCGATGGTCCGAACGGCGTGATGATCGAGGCAACAATCGAACCCGGCGGCCTGACACCCGGCTGGCACGGACTGCATCTCCACCAGGTTGGCGATTGCAGCGATACGGGCACGTTCAAGCTGTCCGGAGGCCACGTCGGCAAGATCGAGGACGGACATGGTCTGCTAAACCCCAAAGGCCCGGAAGCGGGCGATGTTCCGAACATCTGGGCAGCGGCAGATGGCTCTGCCGGGTATGAGGCCTTCACCGCGCTGATTACGGGCGCGGAGCTCGCGGATGAAGACGGCACCGCCCTGATCATTCACCAGAATCGCGACGATCATCTCACCCAGCCGATTGGCGGCGCCGGACCTCGCGTGGCCTGCGCGGTCATAAAATAGCCCAAAGAAATGCGTTGACGCGCCTGCGACATTCTGTCAAACGGCGCGTCCATTCAACGAAGAGAGGCCGCCATGAAACCGCGGAATCTATATCTCGGTAGCCGCACACCTGCGCTCAATGAGCGCCAGGATCGCGTCGCTATGGAGGATGTTGGATGATGGGTGGATGAACCACCCGGCCGGGACTATTCCGGTTTTCCGCCCCTCCGCGCGTACCGCCCGGAGGGTTTTTTATTGCTCAATGGGGCCGCGCGGAGGGATAACCAAACTTTAGGAGGGGTCAAAATCAGACCTTAGAACAATGAGCAATTTTGAAGTGATCGAAACGTCGAGAGGCGGATCGATCAAAGCCTGGGTCAAAGGCGTCCCGGTGGAGCCGAAAGCCCGTGAACAGCTTGAGAATGTCGCTGGACTGCCGTTCATTCACTCGCATCTGGCGGTAATGCCGGACGTCCATTTTGGACGCGGCGCCACTGTCGGCTCGGTCATCCCGACCAAGGGTGCAATCATCCCAGCTGCGGTCGGTGTCGACATTGGCTGCGGGATGATGGCAATGCGGACCAGTCTGACGGCCCGGCAATTGCCGGACAATCTGAAGCGAGTGCGCGACGAGATCGAGCGGAAAGTGCCGGTTGGCAACGGACCGCGCGGCAATCATCGCGATACACCGGCCAGCGTCGTCACCCGACTGCGCAAGTCTCGGCTCGCCGAGCGGCTGGATGTGATCCACGACAAGCACCCCAAGATCACGCCGGGAAAATTCGGCGCGCAATTGGGAACGCTTGGCGGCGGCAACCACTTTATCGAGCTTTGCCTGGATGAAGCGGACCGTGTCTGGATCATGCTGCACTCGGGTTCGCGTGGCACCGGCAACCGGATCGGAACCTACTTTATCAGCGAGGCGCGCGCCGCGCTGGAAAAGCGGGTGCTTGGATATCATGTCCCGGATCGGGACCTTGCCTTCTTTGTCGAAGGCGAGCGCCTGTTCGACGACTATATCGAAGCAGTCGACTGGGCACAGGATTTCGCGCGGCTCAATCGTGAGTCGATGATGGATCGTGTGCTGCTGGCGTGCCGGGAAACCTTGCCGGGGTTCAGCATCGAAAAGTCTGCGGTGAACTGCCACCACAATTATGTGGAGAAGGAACACCATTTTGGCGCAGACGTCTGGGTCACCCGGAAAGGTGCGGTTCGCGCCGGTCAGGATGAGCTTGGCATCATTCCCGGTTCAATGGGGGCGAAATCCTTCATTGTCCGCGGGAAGGGAAATGCCGATAGCTTCTGTTCCTGCTCGCACGGGGCGGGACGCAAAATGTCCCGAACCGCAGCGAAAGCCAGATACACGGTCGCCGATCATATCGAAGCCACCAAAGGCATCGAGTGCCGGAAAGACCGCGGTGTCGTTGACGAAACGCCGATGGCCTACAAGGACATCGACAAAGTCATGGCCGCACAAACCGATCTTGTTGAAGTGGTTCACACCCTGAAGCAGGTCGTATGCGTGAAAGGATGACGCCTTACCGACCCAACTGAGAAGGCGATCCACTGCGGATCGCCTTTTCTTTGATCTAGTCGAGGGTTTTTGCGACCCGGAAGCCAATCCGTTCATCGCGCCGACTGGCGGGCTCTGCACCGCGCATCGCGGAGCGGACATAGGATGGCACCTTGTTATAATCGCCGCCGCGGACCGGACGAGAGCAATTCGCGCTGCCGGGCACGGCGCTGCCATCCTTTGGCAGGCCCGCATAGGAATTGCGAAAGCAATCCGCTGTCCACTCGGCAATATTGCCATGCATGTCGTACAGGCCAAACGCATTGGGAGGATAAGATCCGACATCAACCGGCATACGCAGATATCCGCCCCCTATCGGCTCATTCGCATATGAGCGCTGGCCATTATAATTGGCCTGTTCACTGGTAATCTCTTCCCCTGTGTGGAACGGCGTCGTCGTGCCCGCGCGCGCGGCATATTCCCACTCGGCTTCGGAGAGCAGGCGATAAGGCGTTCCATCGACTTTCGAGTTGAGCCAGTCGACATAGGCCTCAGCGTCATTCGCATTGACTTGCATGACGGGTCGCCGGTCGCTCATCCAGAGGACATCCTTGCGGAAGTCGGCGGTGGGATCATGGTCCTGGCAACCGCCATCGGCGCGGCAGGCGGCGTATTCGCCAAACGTGACTTCGTACTTTCCGGCAGCAAAGCGGGAGATTGAAACCTCGCGCTGCGGCCCTTCATTGTCGAAGCGGCGATACTCATTGCCGGGTGAGCCCATGGTGAATGTGCCCGCCGGCAGCACCACCATTTCCGGACAGGTCTCACAATCCTTGAAGGTTGAGAAATCGGTGTTCACTTCGGCCGGTTCTGCAACAGTACCGGCATCTGGCGCGACCGGGATCGGTTCGCCATTTTCATCCAGCTCACGCCCGATGCTGCCGACTGGAAACCGGATCGCCGCACTGACGACACTCGGCGCAGGTTTCGCGCAATCGCCAAAACAGAAATCCTCGCCGATCAGCCCGGAATTGTAGAACGGAGTCTGCGCGCCTCCGGTCGCCTGATTGACCTGGTCAGCTACGCGCTTGAAGACTTGCTCGGCGATCAGGCCGTCTTGCTGGATCACTTGCGCCAGCGCTGCCGTGTAGGGGCTGTTCGCGCCAGCCCCGTCCGCCGCGGTGAAGCCCGGCTCAGTCGAATAGGATACGAGCAAGCCACGAGAACGTGCGACCGGTGCAAGGCCACCAGACCCCGCGGAACGACTAGAGCTGGGCAATGGATTGTTCCGGCACGCGTCCAGGACCACAAAATTCACACCATTTCCGGCGGCGCGAACATGCTGCAAGGCCTGCCCAAGGCGCGGCGCCTGGGCCCAGACATCCTGCTCGGTCCGCGCGTTCGCATCGACCGGGATCAGGTAATTGTAGCCTTCAGACTGGATGCCATGCCCGGCAAAATAGATCAGCCCAACCGCATTTGCCCCGCCTGCCCTCAGACGCGCGCCATGTGCCGCAAACGCGTCTTCCATCTCGTCTTCAGTCGCATCGACAAGCAGGCTGACCTGGAATCCAACGGCTTCCAGCGACTGTTTCATCAGTCGCGCATCATTGGCAGGATTGGGAAGCGCCCATCCGGTCGTCTCGTACCGGCTGTTGCCTATGACCAGAGCAATGCGCGGCTCAGCGCAGGCGAGAATAGGTAAGAACAGGCTTAGAAAAACAGATATCAGTGCGCGTTTGATCATCTCCGCGTCCACTCCACTTGCGCTCATCTGAAGATGTCCCCTCTTCAGGACTCACGCCCCCTTGGCGCGAATATCAGCATAGGGTTCGCGGAAATTCCAGACGAAAGTAAGGCAGATCTCAGGCGTAGGCGTACGGTCCGCCTTTTTCGAGTGCCGCCTGATAGGCCGGACGCGCGTGGATCCGCTCCAGGAAAGCGTTGATATGCGGCAGCTCCGAGAGGTCGGCGCGCGTCGCCGCCGCTTCGAGCGGAAAACTCATCATGATGTCGGCGCCGGTCAGCGTGTCGCCAACAAAGTATCCGGTCTGTTCGAGAGACGTATTCCACCATTTTGCGTGCTCGGCGATGCGTGGATCGATAAAGCCTTCTTCGGCGCTGGCAGCCACCCGGCGCACAATCGGCCGCATCAGCATGGGCGCCCGTTCAGGCAACCGGGTGAAGACGAGCTTGAGCAGCAGATTGGTCATCGCGGAGCCCTCAGCATAATGCAGCCAATAGGTATAGTCCCGGCCATGCTGCGTCCCCGCCGCGGGTTTCAAACTGCCGCCCGTGTCGTAGGTGTCGATCAGATATTCAAAAATCGCCCCGGTTTCCGCGACAGAGATGTCACCATCCGAAATCACCGGTGACTTTCCGAGCGGATGCACCGCATACAGCTCCGGCGGCGCGAGCGAGGTGACCGGATCGCGATTGTAGCGCTTGACCTCATATGGAACGCCGAGTTCTTCCAGCAACCAGAGGACACGCTGAGAGCGTGAGTCTTCCAAATGGTGTACAATGATCATGCCGCCCTCCTGATTGATCCTGAGCGAGGACGTAAGTCAGTTGCCTTGGCGAACAAGCCGATGGTGCAGCGAACCCGCTCCTATTGCCGGGTCGGAGGCGGTGGGACCAGCTCGGTCCCGGCACCCGCCGCCGTCACCGGATCGTCAAACGGTGTCAGTGATCGCGCAGTAGTCGGCGTCGACGCTGAGGAATTTGCGGCCAATGACGCCGCCAATGTCGACGCTTCATCAGCGGAAATATAGCCACTTGCAACGCTCTCCATCAGCGCGGCCTGAGCACGCTGTATCTCGACCCGCATCGCATTGGCATCGACCAGTTGCTGGACATAGGCATCCATGACTTTCTCGCACCGCTCCGACAAGGCCGTCCGTTTGCCGTCCTCGACATAGCGCAAATGCTCAAAACAGAGCTGCACGCCATAATCGTTGCGAACGATCGCCATGGTGATATCTCGTACAGCTTCTGCGACCGCATAGGATGGCGGATAGGCCGGTGTCGACGGCCACGACCCGGTCATGCCACCCGCACTGGAATCGGTCGCCGAAGGCGCGGATTCAGCCAGCAAATTATTGGTCCGCTCGGTCGCCTCGGCTGAGGCCTGCGCGCGTTCCATAGCGCGTCGCTGGGCCCGTAAGTCGCGGATTTCGCGTCCGCGTCGTTCGACATCGGAAGCGGAGCAGCCACTGCTGCCCGGGTCCATCTCGCACTGCGAATTCACATCTTCCAGGATCGCGATGTCTTCATTGGTCTGAGAGATATCGGTGGCGAGGCGCGACTGTTCGGACGAGGCCATTGCCGCGCGCTGCAAATATTGCTCGCGAAAATCCATACCGCTTCCGGCAGATGCGCTGACAACGGCGTCACCGCCTTTGACCGCGCCGGTCAGCTGCTCAATCGCGAGCAAGGCAATCATATTGGTCTGGAACCGGCGCAGCATGATTGAATACTGCTCCTGAGACAGGCCGTTCATATAGGCTTCGCAGACCCGGTAGAAACCGTCGCGCAGGGTCTGGATGGTCTGGGTGCGCAGGCCGATATTCGCTGCGGCCTCCGACACGCCTCCTTCCGCAGAAATCGCGTTAGAAATATCCGAGACACTGACCCCAGCTTGTGCGGCAATGGCGGAAAGCGCATCTGGTGCAGGCTCCGCGCAGACCACGCGAAGATCGGAATCCATCCGTCGATTAGACAGGACAGCGCGTTGTTCGGCATCGATAAATACGCCTGCTGGCGACTTTCCGTTAAAACCGGATCCGATCGTTTCTTTCTTGTTGACGGCTGCAAGATTTCCAACCGATGCGCAGGCTGAAAGCGCGACCGTGATCCCTGTCAGCAATACAGTTCGAAGCATGTAAGCGTCCTCCAGCTCAGACTGGACGCTACTTTCGTGTTTTCGTCAAGCAGCACAGCGCCTTACAGGCGAGTCCTAAGACAAGGCTTCAAACCACAGTTGCAAAGCTGCCGCATCCTTGGCGCGTGCAGTGCGAACAATCTCGGCTTCTTCGTCTTCGCCCCATTGCTCAATCTGCCAGTCTTCATCCACAATTGAGGCTTTCAGAGCGTCCGGCGCGGTCAGGGCGCCTTGCTCTACTGCGAGCGCCAGCACCGCCGATCCAAGCAGGCTGCAAGCCCAGGTCAGTGATGTCAGGCGAAAATCGTCGAGGCCGAGCGCGTGGGCTTTCACGGCATCGAGACTGGCTTGTGGTTGTGGGCTGGCCATCAGGCCGATAACAGGAACCAGCACGACGCCAAGCTCGCGCCCTGCCCATTCGCGCCAGGGGCTCCAGGCCGCTTCCTGTCTTTCACGCAATGCGCTCGGCGCATCGGCCAGATAGCAGGTCACGTCCGTACCGGCATATCGTGCCAACTCCTCAGCCAGATCTGTACGTGTCTCCGGCGTGCGGTCGATTGCGACATTAGCGAGCCGGGTCAGCGTCATGGCCTGCAGGTCGAGCGTTTCGCCCTGCGCCGCCCATTCATTAGCTATCGCGTCAGCCAGCGCCTGGCTGGGAAGGGTAAGCGTGACTTTAGCCGGGGTCTTGATCGGTCGGCCATCCAACTCGACCGCGTAGCCACCCTCGACCGGCGTCGCAGATGCCTGATTGTAAAAGCGTTTTGGTTCGTCGACCTTGTCCATCTAGGCAAGCCTTTCTGCGAAAGCGTCCAGACTGGCGCCGAGGCTCTCATAGTCATGATGCACTTCGTGGGCGCCAACCGCGTCCAGCTCTTCAGCCGTCCCGAAGCCCCAGCTGACCCCGATTGTATGGATGCCCGCATTGCGCCCCATGGTGATGTCATGCACCGCGTCGCCAATGATCAGGCTCTGATGCGGTTCAGCGCCGACCGCTTTCATTGCTTCTTCGCACATGAAGGGATGCGGTTTGCCGGGCCCGTCATCGGCGCACCAGATTGTATCGAAATAGTGCGATAGCGGATGCATCTCGAAAATCGCGCGAATGCCCTGGTGCGACTTGCCGGTCGCCATCGCGATCAGCCAGCCATCATCGCTGAGCTTCTGGAGGGTCTCGACTGCGCCCTCATAGAGCGGTTCCTTGAAACCGGGCTCGGTTCGGCGCTCGACAAACGATTCCTTATAGGTCGCGGCGAGGGATTGGATATCGTGATATTCGGGGGCCAGGATCTGACAGGCTTCGAGCAATCCGAGGCCAATCGTCTTGCGTGTTTCGTCATAGGCGGGCGGCGTCAGGCCGAGCTTTTCAAAGCTTCGAACCATCGCCGTCTGGATGACCTCGCGGCTGTCCACGATTGTGCCATCCATGTCCCAAATTGCGAGCTTCAGTGTCATGGCCCGCCGTTTAGGCGGCGGCGGCCTTTCGTGCAACCAGCCATTGCCAGATCAGAAACAGGGGCAGGCAAAGCTCGACGATCATGGCCGTGCGCTGCATATCGGGAATGTCGCCCATGTCCACAGCGGCCCAGGCCCGTCCGAGCGCGCCGAGAAAGACCACGCCAAGTACCATGGCCAGCATGCGACCGTGCTTTTCTATGTCTGGTATGATCGACCACAAGGTGAACGGGACAATCAGATAGATCGCTCCCAGATAGCGATACTGATTGTCGACTGCGAGCAGCGACGGACCTCCGAGATCGGATCCTGTCAATCCGAACACCAGGCCTGTGATCCCGAAGAATAAAGGGATCAGCGAGAAAAGCGCCAATCCGACTTGCAAACCCAGCTTCATGCAACTTTCCTCGATTCAAGCGGCTTTTCGCGCACTACGGATAAAGCCGGGACCGAAGCCAGACATTATCGGAGCGTATCAATTTTAGCCGATCGTGCATCCGAAACGCCTGATCCTGCCAGAACTCAACTTCTGTCGGGATCAGCCTGTAGCCGCCCCAATGCTCGGGCCGCGGAATATCATCATCATCGCCATAGATCGAACTGATTTCGGCAACGCGCTGGTTGAACACTTCTCGATCGGTCAGGGGACGTGACTGATCCGAGGCAATGGCAGCGATGCGCGATTGCGGCGCGCGCTGTTGGAAATAGGCGTCAGACTGCGCCGCCGAGCTTTTCTCTATCGTCCCACGCACGCGCACCTGCCGGCGCAGACTTTTCCAGTGAAAACATAGCGCTGCCTTGGGATGATGCGCCAATTGCTCACCCTTGGCGCTGGCATAGTTGGTGTAGAACTGAAAGCCCTCTTCCACCGATAATCCCCGCAACAGGACGATGCGGACATCCGGCATACCTTCGGCGTCGACGGTCGCGAGCGACATGGCAGAACTGTCATTCGGCTCATGCGCATTGGCCTCGCGCAGCCACTCGGCCAACAAGGCATAGGGCTCTTCAATGTCAGGGATAAGCGGCCGGTCCCCCTCGGCGGCATAGTCGGCCACGCTTGGGCTTTTCGGAATGGAAACAGGCACATCGGTCATCTGAAGGGTCCAACTGCTTAGGTTAGGGGTTTGGCAGGCTTCGTAATTGCATATAGGAGACCGCCATACAGTAACTACGGGTCGGCCCTCATGTCGCATAACACATTTGGTCATCTGTTTCGCGTGACAAGTTGGGGCGAAAGCCACGGGCCTGCGATCGGCTGCGTGGTCGATGGCTGCCCGCCGGGCCTGTCGCTGGATGAGCCCTGGATTCAGCAATTCCTGGATCAGCGCCGCCCTGGCACCAGCCGGTTCGTGACGCAGCGCCAGGAGCCGGACCAGGTCAAGATCCTCTCTGGTGTCTTCGAAGACGATCGTACCGACGGCCCCGTCACCACGGGCACACCGATCAGTCTGATGATTGAGAATGTCGACCAGCGCTCAAAAGACTATTCTGAAATTCGTGACCGTTATCGCCCGGGCCATGCGGATTATACCTACGATCAGAAATATGGCGTGCGCGACTATCGCGGCGGCGGACGTAGCTCTGCGCGAGAAACCGCCATGCGGGTTGCCGCTGGCGCTGTTGCGCGCCGCGTACTGGGGGCTGACATCCAGATCCGCGGCGCTGTCGTGCAGATCGGGCCGCATAAAATCGACCGCGACGCGATGAACTGGGACATTACTGGCGACAATCCATTCTGGTGCCCCGATGCCAAAATGGCCGAATTCTGGGAGTCCTATCTCGACGAGGTCCGCAAATCCGGCTCCTCCGTCGGCGCAGTGGTTGAGGTGCAGGCGAGCGGCCTACCCGCGGGCTGGGGCGCGCCAATCTATGGCAAGCTCGACAGCGAACTCGGCAGCGCCATGATGAGCATCAATGCCGCCAAAGGCGTTGAAATCGGCGCCGGGTTTGAAGCGGCCAGCTTTTCCGGCGAGCAGAACGCCGATGAAATGCGCATGGGCAATGAGGGCGTTCGCTTCCTGTCGAATAATAATGGCGGCGTCGCGGGCGGGCTATCCACCGGTCAGGACATTGTCGTCCGCGTCGCAATCAAGCCAACATCCTCAATCCTCACCGAGACACGCTCTGTGACCCGCGATGGTGAAGAGGTGGAGGTTCGCACCAAAGGCCGCCATGACCCTTGCGTCGGCATCCGCGCCGTCCCCGTGGCCGAAGCCATGCTCGCCTGCGTCCTCGCCGATGCAAAATTGCGACACCGAGCGCAGATCGGCAGCTAGGACTGCCTCAATTCATTTCCGATTCATGTTTCTGCGGGCATGTCGCGCCCGAATTCCAAAAGGAGCATGAAAAAATGAAATTCTCCCAGTATTTGAAATTTGCCGCATTTGCCGGGGCGATGACCCTCGCCCTTCCTGCTCACGCGCAGGACGAAGCCGCGCCAAATGGCTGGAGCGGTGAAGGCTCGCTCAGCGCCGGGACGACAACCGGCAATACGGAAACCACCGACATTGGACTCGGCGTCGATGTGGCGCGCGAAATAAATATCTGGACAATCGGCCTGAAAGCCACAGCCGACTATGGCGAGACCGATGGCCTCGAAACCAAGAACCGGATCTTCCTTGGCGCCAATCTTGATCGCCAGATCAATGACCGCCTCTTCGGCTTCGGCCAGCTCAGCTATGAGCGCGACGAGTTTTCCGGTTTTGAATCGCGCGCGTTCATCGGCGGTGGTCTCGGCTATGAAGTGTTGACC
Source organism: Henriciella sp. (assembly GCA_041984335.1). Lineage (GTDB taxonomy): Bacteria > Pseudomonadota > Alphaproteobacteria > Caulobacterales > Hyphomonadaceae > Henriciella. The sequence goes on from JBHIYI010000003.1 coordinate 148,929, forward strand.
GGCGACGCCACCCAGTGGACCGTTCGCGGCGGTCCGGGTCTGAAGATTGACGAGATTGAAGCGGTCCTCGACACGACGACGGTGCCTGCGACCGTTCTGACACCGGCGATGACCGAGGAATCCTTCAGTGCGATCGCGCAATCGAATTTCGCGCACGCCTTCAACGAGAATGTCGCCTTCACCAATGATACGACGGTGGTCTACGCCGAAACGTCGACCCAGATCGGCAATGTCTCGGCGTTTACCGCGACGCTGACCAATGCGCTGTCGGCGCGCGTCTCATTCGAAGTCCGCCACGAAACCGACCCGGTGCCTGGATTTGAAGACACCGACACGATCAGCCGCGTGTCACTGGTTTACGGGTTCGGAAAGTAGCACTTGCCCCAAATTGAATGCAAAAGCCCGGGTATCTACCCGGGCTTTTTGTTAAAGCTCCAGCTCCATCTGGCAGTTGCAGCGATCGTATGGCGTCGCAGTCAATTCATCGCCTGACAGTTCCCGAAAGCCCGAGCTGCGATAGAGCGCCAGCGCTGCGGCAAGCACAGTATTGGTCTCAAGCCAGATCCTGCGCGCGCCCATACGTTTCGCTTGCTCAATCGCGGCGTCCATCAAGGCGCGGCCAATGCCCTTGCCCTGCACGTCATTGCGGGCGGACATCTTGATCAGTTCAAGCACGTCTTCGCCATGTCCGGGAACCAGCCCGACAGTGCCGACAGGTTCACCCGCGAGCTCGGCGATGAGGATGGCGCCGCCATTGTCCAGGATGTGGGTTTGCGGATCTTCTAGCTGGGCGCGATCTTCCGCCTCCACGGCGAAAAAGGCCTCCACCCAGGCAAGGTTTAGATCACGAAAAGCGGCTGCGTCATCAGGACGATAGGCGCGGATCGTAACAGCGCTCATTGTCAGCCGACAAAGGCGCGCTCGATGACGAAGTCCGCAGGCTCGGCGTTCGAGCCTTCTTTCAGACCATGCTCTTCCATCAAGCCCTTGAGCTCTTTTGTCATTTCGATCGAGCCGCAAATCATCGCGCGGTCAACGGCCGGATCGAGACGCGGCACACCAAGGTCTTCAAACAGCTTGCCGGAGCGGATCAGGTCGGTCACCCGGCCCTGTTTTTCGAAGTCTTCGCGGGTGCAGGTCTGATACAGGCGCAGCTTGCCCTGGCCGATCTCACCAATGTCCGGATCGTTCAGGAAGGCCTCGACCGTTTCGCGCGAATAGGCGAGCTCAGCAACATCGCGGCACGTATGCGTGATGATGACTTCGTCGAATTTTTCGTAGGTTTCCGGGTCGCGCAGGATGCTCGCAAATGGCGCAAATCCGGTTCCGGTGGAGAAGCAATAGAGTCTCTTACCAGGCACCAGCGCGTCATGGACCAGCGTCCCGACAGGTTTCTTGCCGAGCAGCACCTTGTCGCCGACTTCAATCTTCTGCAGCTTTGAGGTTAGCGGGCCGTCGGGCACCTTGATCGAGTAGAATTCCAGTGTGTCGTCCCAGTTCGGGCTGGCGACTGAATAGGCGCGCAGAAGCGGCTTTCCATTGTCGCCCATCAGGCCGATCATGATGAACTCTCCCGAACGGAAGCGGAAGCTCGCTGGCCGCGTGATTGTGAACTTGAACAGGCGATCCGTGTAATGATGCACGGACAGAACCGTCTCCTCTGTCGGAGCGTTCGGGTTCACTTTCTTAACAGGCGCTTCAGCAGTGGCAGTCAATGCAGCCTCCTTGGAACAAGTCTTCAGCGGCGCATTTGTAGTATCTCACCGCTGAGCACAAGTGGCCGAATGAACGCATTAGCAGAGCTAAAACTATTCGGGAAAGCCCTTAGAGCGGCATTTCGCCTGTGACCCAGTTCACATTCGCGTTGGTGGTCTCGGTCAGGACACCGAGCTCATAGATATTCTCATAGCCGTAGCCATAGAGATTGATGAATGTCGGGATGTTAAGCGCCAGCGAGATGCGCTTGAGCGGGATCGGCTCGGCATCATCAGTGAAATTATTGTTGCAATAGATCAGCACCCGCGTGTCCGGGCTGGGGATCAGTTCGGCGAGTTTTTCATCCGTGAAGTCTGAAAATGGCAGGTTCACTGCCCCTTCGATATGCCCCATTTCAAAGGCGAACCGGCTGCGCGCGTCGAGGATGATCGTGTCCGACTCAGCCGCCATGGCGTTGAAATCTTCAAGCGACAGCAATCGCTGTTCGCGCAGCTCAAACACTTCGCCGGTCAGCTCCATGAAGCCGGAATAATCAATCTCTGCCGAACCAGGCGCCTCCTGTGCGCTCGCCGCGAGGCCGATGCCGACAAAGGTTGCGATCGCGATCAGACCACAGATCAGACTGTTTCGAACACTGTTTCTCCGGGACAACATACAGAGCTCCCTTCGCTGCCATGCGGAAGTGAGTAAAGACTCATTGTGGCAGGAATGGGTAGCCAAATTAGGCAATCCGTCTGTCCCGGACCCGATCCGGGACCTCGTGCTGCATCTGGCTGAGGCCCCGGATCAAGTCCGGGGACAACGGCTTGGGTTCTCAAACCCGCCCCAAAGCCTCTTCCCAGTGGCGGCGACAGAGCGAGACATAGACTTCCTTGCCGACACTTACCTGCGCGCCCTCGGTCAGAGCGCTCCCCGCCTCGTCCATGCGCGCCGTCATCGTGGCTTTCTTGCCGCAATGGCAGATCGTGCGCGCCTCGCGCAAATCGTCGGCCACCGCCAGCAAGGCCGCCGAGCCCTCGAACAGTTCCCCCTGGAAGTCTGTGCGCAGCCCGTAGCAAAGCACGGGAAGCGTCAGCTGGTCGCCGATCCGGGCGAGCTGCCAGACTTGGACCTTGGTCAGGAATTGCGCCTCGTCAAAGAAGATCGCGCTGAGCGGGGTCTGCGCGTGCTGATTGCGTATCGCCTCGAACAGATCGGTGTCGCCGCGATAGAGATGCGCCGCCGCATTCAGGCCAATCCGCGATTCAATCTCGCCCATATGGGCATCCTGCGCCGCGCCATAATGACCAGAGGTCCAGAGCATGACCTCCATCCCCCGCTCGCGATAATTGTAGGCCGCCTGCAACAGGATCGCCGATTTCCCGGCATTCATGGCGCTATAGGTGAAATAGAGCTTCGACATCAGGGTGGTGTAGATGATTCCTGAGCGGAACTCATCAGAAATGGCGCAATTTCAGGTGAGAATGCCGTGGATAGAAGGACACTTCTATGACGCCGCCACAGCCTTGAGCGCGATCCATGGGGGCGAGGCGCAAACCAAAGCCCCTGCCGGGGCATTCTACGCCTGTTTTTGATCCCCCGGATCAAAAACTTTGCTGCGCAAACCGGCTTCGAATGGTGCGGATGGAGGGACTTGAACCCCCACGCCTCGCGGCGCCAGAACCTAAATCTGGTGCGTCTACCAATTTCGCCACATCCGCATCAGTAGAACCGGGCATTTAGCGGGGGATTTCACCTGCCTCAACCCCCGCTCATGCTTTTCTCTGCAAAAGGTCATGCGCCCGGCGTGGACAGGAGCTTCCCCCTGCCCTATAGAGCGCCGTTTCAGTCGACTAAACGCCAATGAATGGCGCGGGTTTCAGCTCTTCGAGCATCAGCCCGACCCGCAACAAGGAATGACCAGTATGGAATGCGTCGAAACCTCTGAAGGCCTCAGCCGTATGTATAAGGTCAGCGTCCCTAAAGCTGATCTGCAGAAACGGTTCGATGAGCGCATTGAGGAAATCCGCCCACAGATGAACCTCAAGGGCTTCCGCCCCGGCAAAGTGCCTGCCTCTCACGTCAAGAAAATGTTCGGCAAGGACATTATGGGCGAAGTGGTCCAGGCCCTGGTTCAGGAAACCAGCCAGAAAGCGATCGAAGACGCCGATGTACGCCCGGCCGGCCAGCCGGAAATGCACATGGAAAGCGACATGGAAAAGGTGCTCGGCGGTGAGGAAGACCTCGCCTATCACATGCACCTCGACATCATGCCGGACTTCGAGCCTGTCGACATCAAGAAGCTGACGCTGACCAAGCCGGTCGCTGAAATCAATGATGACGAGATCGAAGCCCGCCTGACGCAGATTGCTGAAGCGAACCCGAAATATGACAAGCGCGCCAAGACGGCGAAAGCCCGCAAGGACGACGCCGTCGTGATCGACTTCCTCGGCAAGCTGGATGGCGAGCCGTTTGAAGGCGGCGCTGCTGAAGAGCACACGCTGGTGCTCGGTTCCAACTCCTTCATTCCAGGCTTTGAGGATCAGCTGATCGGCGTCAAAGCAGGCGATGAAAAAGATGTCGAAGTGACCTTTCCGGAGCAGTATCAGGCGGAACACCTCGCCGGTAAAGCTGCGGTCTTCGAAGTGAAAGTGCACGAAGTCCGCGCCCCGAAAACGCCGGACCTCGACGAGGAATTCGCCACAGGACTTGGCCTCGAGAGCCTCGACAAGCTGAAAGAGCTGGTCTCTGACCAGATCAAGAGCGAGTTTGATGGCGCTTCACGGGCGAAGGCCAAGCGCAATCTGCTCGACGTCCTCGACGAGAAGCACGATTTCGATCTCCCCCCGAAAATGGTCGAGCAGGAATTCAACCAGATCTGGCAACAGGTTCAGGCTGAAATGGATGCCGGCCGCACACCGGAAGAAGACAAGGGCAAGTCTGAAGACGATCTGAAAGCGGAATATGGCAAGATCGCTGAGCGCCGCGTGCGCCTCGGCCTGGTGCTCGCCGAGATCGGCCGGATTGCAGAAATCCAGATCGACGAGCAGGAAGTCCAGCAGGCTCTGATCCGTGAAGCCCGCAACTTCCCTGGTCAGGAACGCCAGGTGATCGAATTCTTCCAGAAAGATCCAAACGCGATGGCCCAGCTACGCGCCCCGATCTATGAAGACAAAGTCGTCGACCACATCCTCGAAACCGCCAAGGTCAAGGAAGAAACCGTGTCGAAGGAAGAGCTGCTGAAAGAAGACGAAGAATAGGCGCTCAACGCAGGATATTCGATAACACGAAAGCCCGTGGCAAACGCTGCGGGCTTTTTTGTGTGCCTGATTCCGTTGCAGGATCAGTGACAAATCTCCTCACCTGCACACACACTGGTCAAAGCGAGTCCGGGTCTAATTATTTATATTGTATTTGTTGCAGTTTTTTCGGTACGGTTTGTGCATTCCATAGGGCAAAGGGGTTCCCCTCACGCGGGCGGCATGCCGTTCACAAGCAAGCGTGAATGGGCAAAGGATTGTTATGTGTGGCTTATTTGGCGTTCTGGATCCATCAAAGCGGGCTCCTGATGAGCACAAGCTGCGGCTGAGCGCCGAAAGCCTGTCGCATCGAGGCCCCGATGCCAGTGTAACTCATAGCGAACCCGGTCTGGGACTGGCCCATACACGCCTGTCTCTGGTCGACACGCATTCGCGCTCCAATCAACCGTTCTGGGACGAAAGCAAAAGGTATTGCATCGTCTTCAATGGTGAAATCTACAATTTCCGTGACCTGAGGGCCGATCTTGAAGCCTCCGGTCGTAAGTTCCAAACCACGTCTGACACGGAAGTCCTCTTGCAATTGCTGATCGCCGTCGGACCCGAAAAGGCGCTGCCGAAACTCAACGGCATGTTCGCGTTTGGATTCTATGACCGGCAAACGGAAATCCTGACGCTGGCGCGCGACCGGGTCGGGATGAAACCGCTATTCTATGTTGAGAGCGACCAGCAATTCCTGTTCGCGTCCGAGATCAAGGCGTTCAAGCCCTGGTGCGAACTGCATCCGGATCAATCCTCGATCAATGCCTACCTGATGAAGTTTGGCGGCCCGACCAAAGGCCGCACCTTCTATCGCAACGTGGTCAGCCTGGCGCCGGGTGACATGCTGCAGATCAAGCGCGGCGAGCGGGCGCGCACTCAATCCTTCTTTCGAGTCTCTGATCTCATCGACCCCAACCTGAACGAGGAGCTGCGCGGGCTGTCTGCACAGCAGGCAGCGGATCGTTTTGAAGAATTGATGCTGCAATCTGTTGCCGATCACGCGTTTGCCGACGCCAAGGTCGGCGCTTTCTGCAGCGGCGGCGTGGATAGTTCCCTGATCGTTTCCATGGCGGCGCGGCAGCAATCGGACATCCAGCTTTTCCACGCCAATGTAAAAGGCCGTTGGAGCGAGGCCGAACCAGCGCGCGCCCTGGCCAATCATCTCGGGCTCGAACTGCATGCGGTCGATGTCGAAGAACAGGATTTCGTGACCTCAATCCCGAAAGTCATGCGGCATTACGAGTATCCATTCACCTATCACCCGAATTGTGCGCCGCTGATGATGATCGCGCAGCTGGCCCGTGATCGAGGGGTCAAAGGACTGTTGTCAGGTGAAGGATCTGACGAGCTGTTTCTGGGATACCCCTGGCTTGGGCGTCGCCAGATCACGGACGGTTATGATTCCCTCAAGCGGATGATCGGTTCCGGCATCCGCAAATTGCCCGGCATCGGACCTATCCTCAATCCAGACCTGGTCGGGAACAGCCATGCCGTTCGCGACATCATGAACGGACGCGAAATTACCGATGACCTGATTGATGTCAGCGAGGCGATTGCACAGCATCCGCATGCCAAATCAGACCCGAAAATCCGCTGGACGCTGGACTATATGAACTATCACCTGCGCACGCTTCTGTTGCGCAATGATACGATGGGCATGGCTGCCAGCATTGAAGCGCGGTTTCCGTTCCTCGGAAATGAACTGACACGGTTCGGCGTCAATCTTCCGGGTCGCCACAAGCTCAAGACCTCGCCTTTCGTTTTCGAAAAGGCGCATCCGTTTGTCCGCGACAAATGGGTGGTGCGTGCGGTCGCGGATCGCTATGTGCCCAAAAAGCTGAGCCAGCGCATCAAGGTCGGATTCTGGACAACGGTATTTCAGCGTTTGGAGATTGCCGATGGTTTCTTCGAAACGTCGCGTCTGGGCGACTTGCTGACTCTGTCTCGCCCGCAATTGAAGCGGCTGGCAACTGAGGCCAGTGATGATCTTAAGCTTCGGCTACTGCATCTCGATGTCTGGACCCGTGTGTGTCTGGAGGGCGAGGCGGATGAGATGTCTGTATCGCGCTTGATGGAGCATGTGCGCATTCGTGAGGATGGTGCCCCAAAACCACGCACACGAAACAAACCCGCGCTCGCCTACCCATCGGCGCCGACATAGCGTTCAGCAGGAGACGTTTCGCAGTGAATATCCTTCAATTCTGCACGGATTTTCGAAAAGGCGGGATCCAGATCCACGTCCTCGAACTTTCCGAATGGCTGGTTGGCCAGGGACATGAGGTGGTATTTGCGTCTGAGCCGCGGCGGGCCTTTATCGACACGGAGACGGATGGGTTCATCCCGCTATCCATGCAAGACGTCTCCGACACAGGCGGAAATCTATTTTCGCGCGTCTTCGCTTTATTGAAGAATGCGTCGGCAATACGCCGCGAGATTTCCCGGCGCAATTTTGATCTGATCCACGTTCATGAGACAGCGCCGGCACTGGTCGCGAAACTCGCCACGATCGGCATGAAAATCCCGATCGTCATGACCTTTCACGGGTCCGAGCCAAGCCGTATTCCGAGTGCGGCGCGGACCGCACGCCGCTGCGCTGATCTTGTCGCATCGCCAAGTCGGCTGGTGTTGGATGAACTGATTGAACATGGGGTCGATCGCGATAAGACGCAGGTCTTTGGCCTCGGAATCAAACCGCACCCGGAAATATCGGGTGAGATCAAAGCGAACCTGCGAAATACCTATCTCGATGAGGGCGCCGGGACTTTAATTTTCAGTCCTTCGCGTCTCGAGCGCCAGAAAGGCATCGATATCATGATCCAAGTGGCGAAACGCGTGTCGGAGAAGCATCCCGACACCGCATTCGTGGTGGCTGGCGGCGGCGACTGGGCCGATCGGGTTGAAGGATGGGCCGAAAAAGCTGGCGTGCGAGACAACATGCATTTTCTCGGGCCGATCGATACCGTCGCTGAACATCTCGCGGCCGCCGACATGGTCCTGCTCACCTCCCGCTGGGAAGCTCTGCCTATTTCGATTGTCGAAGCATTTCGCGCCGAGCGCCCGGTGATCGCGACCGATTGCGGCGGTGTCTCAGAACTGGTCGACGACGAGGTCGGACGGCTCTGCGCGGTCGAAGATATCGATGCGCTTACTGAGGCGGTGCTTGAGTTCATCGAACAGCCCGGCCTGCGCCAGGAAAAAGGCCGCGGCGCTCTCAAGCGCAGCGGCGAAGCGCGGTTCGATCCGCAGTCGGTGCATGCGCATATTCTCGAAACATATGAAACGCTAACTGGCCGCGCCCCGAACCAGACCTAAACGCCAGCGACCTCGCTCGCGGCGGCTTCGGCTTTGACCCATTTGATGAAGGCACGGACGTCTTCGGACAGGTGGCGTCCCTTGGGCCAGACCAGCCAATAGCCATAGTCGACGCTGATCGATCCGTCTGCAAATGGCGCGATAAGGCGGCCTGCGGCGATGTCTGCCGAGGCAATGGCTCGTTTGGCGAGCACAACGCCGCGCCCGGTGGCCGCTGCTTCGATGGCAAGCGCGGATTGGTTGAACCTCGGCCCGCGCGTGCCGTCGACATCAGCGCCCGCCCCGCGCGCTTGCAGCCAGCTCGTCCAGTCCGGACAGGATGGATCGACCTCGGCGCTGACATCATGGATCAGCGTGTGCTTGGCAAGATCAGACGGCTTTCGGATCGCATCCGGACCTTCGAGCAGGTCTGGCGAACAGATGGGAAGCACGGTTTCATCGAGAAGTTTTTCTGATTTCAGACCGTCATATTCACCGCCGCCATAGCGGATCGCGAAATCTGCATCCGCGGTGGTGAAATCAGTGATGCCGCTATCGGCGCTGACCCAGGCTTCGATACCGGGATTGGCGCTGTGGAACCGGTCAAGGCGCGGCGCCAGCCATTTGGCTGCGAAACTCGGGGCGGAGCTGACCATGACCCGGCCTTTGCGCGCCGGGGCCTGCATGATCCGGCCGGCTTCGGCGATCTGGTCAAAGGCTTCGCGCACGAGCGGAAGCGCAGCCTGCGCCGCGTCGGTGAGCAGCACACTGCGCCCTGTGCGTTTGAACAGGGGGGTCCCGGCATAGTCTTCAAGCTGGCGGATATGCTGAGAAATTGCGCCGGGCGTCACGCTAAGTTCGTCGGCAGCCTTGGTGAAAGACAGGCGGCGCGCTGCGGCTTCAAAAGCTCGCAATGCGTTGAGCGGTGGGAGGCGATCATTCGTATCTGACATGATTTATGTCTATAAACAGATTTTGATTGTAGTTTCTCTAAACAATGGAATGAGGCTCTTTCGGTTGCTGAAACCGCCTCGTCAACTCATTTCTGCGGCACAGATCGATCTAACGGACCTTTTCGAGCCATGCGCCTCTTCCCTGCGTTTTTCTATACTGACAACGCCCACGTGACCGTGTTTGGCGGCGGCGAGGAGGCACGCCGAAAGGTGCGGCTATTGGCGAAGACGACGCTGAACATCACCGTCATCATCGACACAGAGATAGAGCCCGGCTTCGCGGAAGAGTTTGCGGGTCGGATCACCATCGCGCCTCGCGACATGGCGGGCCAGGCGCTTGATCGTTCTAAGTTCGCGATCATTGCCTGCCGCACGCAGGAGAATACCGATCAGTCAATTGTCTGGGCACGCGAGTACGGCATTCCGATAAATGTCGTAGATCAGCCAGATGCGTGCGACTTCACGGTGCCGAGCATTCTGGAACGCGGTGAGATTGTTGCTGCCGTCGGTTCTGGCGGCGCAGCCCCGGTCCTCGCCAAACGTGTTCGCACCAGCCTCGAGGCCCTGATGCCTCAGAATTTGGGACCGTTATCGGAGATCGCTCGCGACTTCCGTCCACGAGTCTACGAAGTGCTGGATGATGGCAAAAAGCGCCGTCAGTTCTGGGAAGCCGCCCTCAACGGCGCCCCCGCAGATCTAGCGCTGGAAGGCAAATTCGACGCAGCCAGGCACGCGCTCGAGGCGCTGTTGCAGGATACCGCTGCACCTGCCAATCAGATCGGTCCGGTTCATATTGTCGGGGCTGGCCCGGGTGATCCGGAGCTTCTCACCCTGAAAGCGTTTCGCCTGATCCAGAACGCGGACATCGTCTTCCATGACCGCCTGGTCAGCGATGAAATCATGGACCTGGTCCGCCGGGATGCGACGCGTGTGTCCGTGGGCAAAGCCAAGGCCAACCATTCTGTCCCGCAACATGAGATTCATGACCTGATGATCGAGGCGGCGCGAGCCGGTCAGCGTGTCGTGCGCTTGAAAGGCGGCGATCCGTTCATTTTCGGCCGCGGTGGTGAAGAGGTCGAAGCCTTGCGCGAAGCCGGGATCGAAGCGACTGTGGTGCCGGGCATTTCCTCCGCGCTTGGCTGCGCCGCGTCTGCCGGATTGCCGCTCACTCACCGCGATCACGCGCAGACCCTGACTTTCGTGACGGGTCATGCAAAATCTGGCCAGGTGCCGGATCTGGATTGGGCGGCACTCGCCAAACCAGCGCAAACCGTGGTCGTGTTCATGGGCGTTGGCACAGCCCCAACGATTTCAGAAAAACTTATCCAAGCCGGGCGGGCCACAACCACGCCTGTGGCGGTCATCGAGAATGGCACCCGCCCAAACGAGATTCGCGTTTTCGGCACACTCGCGGAGCTGCCGCAACTGATCACGCGCGCCGGCATCAAGGGCCCCGCCTTGCTGGTTATCGGCGAGGTCAGCGCCATCCCCGCCGAAGCGCTCGCTCAACTTTCCTCGGAGGCTGCCGCATGACGTCTGTGCGCCCAAAACTGAAATCGGACACACCGAAAACCATCACCGCGTGGGAAACCGCTTCGGGAAAAGTCGTCTGGATCCGTGCGGACCTGACCTGGACACAAGACCCGAGCGAAATCGGCGTCTTCACCGGCGACGCTGCGGAAGCGGCCCTCGAAGCTGCGAAGGCGCAGGAAGGTGACATCACCGACCCGTATTTCATGGAGGTGACTGAGGATGGCCAGGTCGCGGGCCGCGAGACGTTGCGCGAAAGCATTCGCGCCAACGGGCCGACTGTGCCTTACGGGGTGATCATCTGATGAGCTGCTTACAGCACAGCGCTGCCACCCGCATCCCTGACGCAAGTCGGGGTCCATGGCGGCTGGCCGCAAAACGACCATCGGGCTTTACCGCCAGAGATCCCGGCCTTCGCCGGGAATACGGGAGATAGGATATGCCTGATCGCGAAATCACCCGACTTACGCTCTATGGCGACAGTATTTCCGGCAATTGCCAGAAGCCGCGCTGGACCGCAGATTATCTCGACATTGACCATGACTGGGTCGAGGTCGATATCCTCAATGGCGGCACGCAGTCGGAAGAATTTCTCTCGCTGAACCCGGTCGGCCAGGTCCCGATCGCCCGCTGGCCGGATGGGCGGGTCTTGCCGCAATCGAACGCGATCATGCTGTATCTGGCGGAGGGATCAAATCTCGTCCCAGACGACGGTTTTGAGCGCGCGCAGATGAATTCTTGGCTGTTCTGGGAACAATATTCACACGAAACATCAATCGCCGTGAGGCGCTTCAAGAAGCACTATCTCAAACTGCCGGATGAAGAGATCGACCCCCAATTGCTGGTCAAAGGCCGCCGGGCGCTCGGCGTCATGAACATGCAGCTGACCTGGAGTGACTGGCTGGTCGGCAAAGGCCTTACCTGCGCCGACATTGCCCTCGTCGCCTACACGCGGGTCGCGCATGAAGGCGGGTTTGATGTAGCCGAGTTTCCCAATGTCGAACGCTGGGTGAGCCGCGTCGAAGGCGCGCTCTCGATCGGCCACGCCATGCCCAAGGAAGGGGTGACACTGTAATGTATCGCTATGACGAATTTGACGCGCAGATCGTCAAGGAACGTGTCGATCAGTTTCGTGGCCAGGTCGAACGCCGCCTGTCCGGCGAAATTCTGGAAGACGAGTTCAAGCCGCTGCGTCTCCAGAACGGTGTCTACCTGCAGCTGCACGCCTACATGCTGCGCGTCGCCATCCCATACGGCCAGTTGAATGCCGCGCGTATGCGCAAACTCGCCAAGATCGCGCGCGACTATGATCGCGGCTATGGCCACATGACGACCCGTCAGAACATCCAGTACAATTGGGTGGCGCTGAAGGACATTCCCGACGTGCTGGAAGAGCTCGCAGACGTGGAGATGCATGCGATCCAGACCTCCGGCAACTGTATCCGTAATGTGACGTCTGATCATTTTGCCGGCGCCACCAAAGACGAGATCATGGATCCGCGTCCCTGGTGCGAAATCATTCGCCAGTGGAGCACCTTCCATCCGGAATTCGCCTTCCTGCCGCGCAAGTTCAAGATTGCCGTCACCGCTGCAGAGCATGACCGCGCCGCGATCCGCGTACACGATATCGGCTTGCACATGCGTGAGCGCGACGGCGTGGTTGGCTTCGAAGTTCATGTCGGGGGTGGCCAGGGGCGAACGCCGATCATTGCTGCATTGGTCAATGAGTTTGTCCCGGAAACCGAGATCCTCGATTATCTCGAGGCGATCATGCGCGTCTATAACCGGTTTGGACGCCGCGATAACAAGTATAAGGCGCGCATCAAAATTCTCGTCACCGAAACCGGCCCGGAAGAGTTCACGCGTCTGGTCGAGGAAGAATATGCCGCCCAGCAGACGAGCGAGAAAATTGCCCTGCCCCAGGCCGAAATCGATCGCATCAATGCCTATTTCGCGCCGCCCGCGTTTGAGGAAAAGCCTGAGACCAGCGAGGCATTCGAACGCGCCAAAATCGCTGACCCGGCCTTCGCCAATTGGGCAGGCGTCAACCTGCATCCGCATAAAATGCCCGGATACACATCCGTCACGGTCAGTCTGAAGCCCGTTGGCGGCCTCGCAGGGGATGCAACTGACAGCCAGATGATGGTCATGGCCCACCTCGCCGAGCGCTATGGTTTCGACGATATTCGCGTCACACACGCCCAGAATGTCGTGCTGCCGCATATCGCACTCGACGACCTATATGACGTCTATCGTGAACTCGCCGCAGCAGGTCTCGCAACCGCGAATGAAAGCCTGATCACGGACATGATTGTCTGCCCCGGTCTCGACTATTGCAACCTCGCCAATGCCCGGTCGATTCCGGTTGGGCAGGAGATCCAGAAAGTCTTCGCCGACCCGGCCTATGAGCAGGATATCGGCAAGCTGCACATCAATATTTCCGGCTGCATCAATGCCTGCGGTCATCACCATGTCGGCCATATCGGGATCCTGGGCGTCGACCGGAAAGGCGAGGAATATTACCAGATTTCGCTGGGCGGCCGGGCCGATGAAAAAGCTGCCGTTGGCCAGATTATCGGCAAGGCGCTGCGCCATGAGGAAGTCCCCGGCGCGGTAAAGACCATTGTCGATACGTATCGCGGTCTACGCACGAGCGCAGACGAGAAATTCATTGATGCGGTTGAACGCCTGGGCGTGGAGCCGTTCCAGGAGGCGATTTATCAGGACGGCTGATCATCTCAGCTGTCACCCCGGAAAATGCGGGAGCATTTATCCGGGGCCCAAACATCTTAGCCATGCTGGGTCCCGGCTCTGCGCTGCGCTCCGGCCGGGATGACAGAAAAAATAGGAATCTAACATGCCGCTGATCAAAGACGGTGCGGAAATCGAAGACACGTGGACCTTCATCGAGGGCGACGCCGACCTGCCATCTTCAGGATGCATAACCGTCCCTTTAGCTAAACTAATCGGTGACGGGGACCAGATTCTCGCCCGCAATCAGCAGATCGGCGTGCGGCTATCACCCGCCGATGATCCGCACGAGCTTGAGCCATTTCTCGACCGTATCGCATTGATAGAAATAGATTTTCCTAAATATGTCGATGGTCGCGGCTACAGCCAGGCTCAGCTGCTTCGGCGCCGTTTGGGCTATGCCGGAGAGCTTCGCGCGGTCGGCCACGTCCTTAGAGATCAGATTCTCTATATGAACCGTTCAGGGTTTGACGCTTATCAGACCGCCAGGGCCGACCTAGCTAATGTGTTGAAAGCGCTCGAAGAGTATTCAGCGTTCTATCAACCTGCCGCGGACGGTCAGACATCTGTCTTTTCGAGGCGCCACGCAAAAGGCTAGCGCATATGCCCTATTCGGATATCAAGCTGCGGATCGACGAAGACGTAGATCAACGCCTTGCCCGTTTGAACGGCGAACTTCGCGAGGCGTCTGCGCAGACCATCCTGCGCGCTTCCATTCTGCGCGAGTGGCGTGATGAGCTGACTTATGTCTCGAGCTTCGGTGCCGAGAGCGCAGTGATGCTCGCCTTGATCGCCGACGTTGATCCGGACCTGCCGATTGTGTTCCTGGAAACCGGCCTGCACTTTCCACAAACGTTGGACTACAAGGAAGAGCTGATCGAGCGGCTGGGCCTGACCAATGTCCGCGAAATCCCGCCCGCCGAAGACGAGCGACTGATCGAAGACCCCAAGAACACGCTCTGGAAGACCGATCCTGACGCTTGCTGCGCCTTGCGCAAGGTGCGCCCGCTCGAGCCGGCGCTCGAAGGGTTTGATGCCTGGATCACCGGACGCAAGCGCTTCCATGGCGGTGCCCGCATGTCTCTTCCCGTGTTTGAGTATGCGAATGGACGCTTCAAAGTGAACCCGATGGCAGGCTGGACGCAGGAAGACGTTCAGGCCTATTTCAAGCACCGGGAGTTGCCGCGTCACCCGCTGGTCGCTCAGGGCTATCCTTCCATAGGCTGCTGGCCTTGCACCAAGCCCGCCGAAGACCCGAACGATATTCGCTCTGGTCGCTGGGCGGGACAGAACAAGTCTGAATGTGGTCTGCATATCGACAAGAATGAACGCCCACGCGTGTTCTAGGCCGCGGTCTTCAAAAAACATAATTTTGCCGGAAAGCATGTCATGATGAATGACATGCTTTCTGCGTTTAGAACGATATGTGCCGCGCTGTGCATCAGCGGTCTCGGGCACAATGCCTGGGCCAGACCCGCCGCCGAATTGATCGGCGATGCGCTACTTCAGGAAGCCCTCGCCGCTCACGCAGATGCCGAAAGCGAAATCGGTAATGACCGCTATATCAGCGTGATCGATTATCGTGCCCCGTCCAATGTTCCGCGGTACTTCCTGATCGACACATCCGACATGACGGCTGAAGCCTTTCTGGTGTCGCACGGACGCGGATCGGATCCAGACTATGACGGCATGGCGGACCGGTTTTCCAATATTGAAGGCTCGAAAATGAGTTCGCTCGGCGCCTTTGTGACCGGCCAGACCTATTATGGTGCGCATGGCCTGTCCCTGAAACTGAAAGGGCTGAGCCCGCAGAATGATCTCGCCGAGGAGCGCCTCATTGTCATTCACGGCGCCGACTATGTGCATTCTGGCCGAGCCGTTCTCGGGCGCAGCTGGGGCTGTCCGGCACTGGAGCGCGCCGTGGCGGAACGCGTCATCCCCCTCATCAAAGGCGGATCCTTCCTGTATGTTGTCGGCACGCAGACGAACGGCTGATCAATGACGACAGAAGAATTTCGGGCGCTCGCCCTGTCGCTCCCGCGCGCGATAGAGAAGCCGCATTTCAATCGCGCGAGCTTTCGCGTCGATGCACCGCGCGGAAAAACCATCGCGACGCTGCTCGAGGAAGCGGCGACCGCGAATGTCTTTCTGACCGTGGAAGAGCAAGAGATGCTTATCGGCGTCGAACCACAGATCTTTTCGAAAGTGCCGAACAAATGGGGCGACAAGGGTGCCACCACTATCGCACTTGAAGCGGCTGACGAAACGACGGCGCTCTCGGCGCTGAAAATGTCCTGGCGTCACGCAGCGCCGCCGAAACTTCACGACCTGCTTGAATAGTCTCCGCACTTGGGTGTAAAGCGCGCCTATGACTGATCAAATGCCTGACCGCCTGAGCGTGAACCCCAGCAGCCCCTACTATGACGAACAGCTGTTGCTGCGCGGCGTGGGCATTCGCTTCAATGGCGAAGTGAAAACCAATGTCGAAGAGTACTGCATCTCGGAAGGCTGGATCAAAGTCGCTGCGGGCAAGGCCGTGGATCGCAAAGGCAATCCACTGACCCTCAAGCTCAAAGGCACAGTCGAAGCCTGGCCCGAAGGCCAGGACGAGGACAGCTAGTTCGATTAATCGCGGCAGGCGCTATTCTGCAGCCAGGTCGCCATAGATCGCCTCTGTTGACGCCTCGCGCAGCTGCAACGGTCCATCCGGATTATTATTGTCGAACACCTGCACCATGCCGATGAAGTAGAGCTCGTTGACAGGGTCGATCCAGAACCAGGTGCTGGCTGCGCCGCCCCAGAAATAGGATCCGTTCGGCGTGTACACCTGCGCGAGATCGGCATCCTCCACAGTACCAAAAGTCAGCCCCATGCCGATCCCCGGAAGCGGATCGCCGCCAAACGTCATCGCTGCGCCGTCCGGCATCACGCTGGTAGTGATCAAATCGATTGTTTCAGGCTTAAGAATTTGCGCGCCGTCCAGTTCACCGCGATTGACCAGCATCTGCGCGAAACGGCTATAATCGTCCATGGTCGAGACCAGGCCGCCACCGCCTGATTCGTAGCCAATTGTGTCTTTGCGGAACTGCACGTTTGGATATGGAACCGGAACCATCGCGCCAGTCTCCGGATCGAATCCGTAGACTTCGCTGAAGCGGTCATAGTCTTCTTCAGGCACATAAAAGCCCGTATCCACCATGCCGAGCGGTCCGAACAGGCGCGTTTGCAGGAAATCCCCGAAGCTCTGGCCGGAGAGTTTTTCGATAATGTGTCCCTGGATATCCATGCCCACGCTGTAGAACCAACGCTCTCCGGGCTGGAACAAGAGCGGGATCGATGCCGTCCGGTCGATGAAGGTCTGCATGTCTGGCGATGCCAGCACTTTCAAATCTCGATACGCCGTGTTCACCGGGTCGTCCCCGCCCAGACCATAGGCAAACCCTGACGAGTGGCTCATCAATTCACTCATGGTTGGCGGGCGTTCCATATCTGCCAGAATGGGTGAGCCATCCTCGTTGACGCCCGCAAGCACTTTCAGGTTTTCAAATTCGGGCACGTATTTTGTGACCGGATCGTCGAGTTCAAATTTTCCCTCTTCCCACAGCATCATCATGGCGACCCCGGTCACCGGCTTGGTCATCGAGTAGATACGATAAATCGTGTCGCCCTCGATCGGCAGGCCCTGCTCCAGACCGCGCAACCCGGCATAATAATCGCTGACAATCTCCCCCTTCTGCGCAAGCCGTGTGTGGATCCCGTACAAGCGTCCATCTCTGACATAGTCGCCCATGGCGGTTTCGATGGCGGCAACCCGCGCGGCATCGAAGGTGAGTTCTGTTGCGGCCGTGGTTTCAACCGCGGTTTCGATGGGTTCCTCAATAACCGGCGGGGCATCAACGATGACGGGATCGGTCACAGCTTCACTTGTAACGCAGGCTGCCAGTGCGCTCAGCGACAAGCTGGCCAACAAGAATGAACGAACGGGTTTCATCATCACGGGCGATATCCTCCTAGTTGTCCGGAAGAGATGCGGCACGCGGGCAGAACCGGCAAGCCCTGCCGTCGCGCCCTAATCAATTTGTGATCAGTTGCGCTTGAAACCCATATTGTCGATCAGCCGCGTCTTGCCCATCCAGGCCGCGGCGAGCACGCGTCCTTCAAATCCGGGTGCGACCGCGTCGTCCGGTAAGTCATGCAGATTCATCGGGTCCACTGCGCTGACATAATCCAGCTTCGCAAATCCGGCCGCTTCGATTCGCTGACGCGCTTCAGCAAGCACCGCGGCGACGGGAACTCCGGCAGATAAACGACACGCAGCGCGGTGCAATGCGGCGCTCATCACATTGGCCTTGGCGCGCTCAGCGGCAGAGAGATAGAGATTGCGCGAAGACTGGGCGAGCCCATCGGCATCGCGCACGGTCTCACCTCCGATCACCTCAATCGGGAAGCCGAGATCAAGCACCATGCGCCGGATGATCTGGAGCTGCTGATAGTCTTTTTCCCCAAAAACAGACACGTCCGGCTGAACATGGACAAACAAACGCGCGACCACTGTCGCGACGCCATAGAAGAAGTGAGGTCTGTGCACGCCGTCGAGCAAGTCAGACATTTCCTCGACGCGGACATTGGTAACCCATCCGCCGGGATACATTTCCTCGACGCTCGGTAGATAGACAATATCGGTTCCGACTTTCGTCAGGCGCGCAATATCTGTCTCTTCCGTGCGCGGATAGGTGTCGAGGTCTTCGCCGGGTGCAAACTGGGTCGGGTTCACGAAAATGCTCACCACAGTGATGTCGCAGGATTCACGCGCCCGTTTGACCAAAGAGATATGACCATCATGCAGTGCGCCCATGGTCGGTACAAAGCCGATGCGCCGGCCTGCACGCCGGTGGTCACCAAGCGCCGCGCGGAGGTCGGCCAGCGTATGAATTCTAAGAGGCATATTCGTCATCGCGCCCCGCCTTTAAAACAGAAGCCGGAAGCGATCCACGGTTTATTTCGCGCATCTTTCTTCGATCCGCCCACCGCCCCGGTAAATTGAATTGTTACAAATTCGTGTGGTTAACGCCCCATTAACCGTTTGGGGCGAATTTTTAACGCATGAGAAAGCCCATCCTTCCCCGCTTCAAGTCGCTGCTCAGTGCAGCATGTGCCGCGCTTTACACTCGCCAGGTGAAGCCTGCTCCGTCTGAACTCAAATACGACCCGGCCACGCCGGACCTTGAGCCGGATGATGCAGCCTGGTTGTTCGAGTCCGATGCGGCCTATGAAGCTACACGCCTTGAGCTTTCCAAAGACATGAACGCGCTGGCGGATGACCTTTCAGACCTTCGCGAGGCGCTAGCGCTGATCCATGGTGAAACGCCGTTCCCCGTGGAAGCCACGACGCTCAAGCCATGCGCTGTCGTGCACCATGATGACATGCTTTTCGAAGGCGAAGTCGAAGCCCCCTACATTCCGGCGCAGGAAGAAGTCAGCGGCGGCGAAGGCGTATTCCTTTTCGGAGATGCACCAACCTTCCAGGACGAGGCACCTGCTCAACAGCAAGCGGCCTGATGACCTAGAAAAGAGGCGCCCCGGCAATGCCCGATGGACAAGGACACATAGGCGATTCCGCCGACACGCTTACACTTTCAATCCCGGCACAAAAACAGTGCCGGGTTGTTGTTGTAGGCAATGAGAAAGGCGGCGCCGGGAAATCGACCGTCTCTGTACACCTCGCCATCGCTCTGATGCGGATGGGATTGAAAGTCGGCGTCATTGACCTCGATGTGCGCCAACGCACGCTGACGCGATACCTCGAAAATCGTATGCGGTGGATGCAATCGACCGGCGCGCAGCTCCCAATGCCGGAGATCATTCGCGTTGATGCAAGCGCTGAACGCGACCTGGATGTGGCTGAAAAGGAAGAAACCGAGCGGTTCCAGACGTCGCTCGAACGCTTGAAGGAAGTCTGCGAGATTGTCATCGTCGATGCGCCGGGCGGGGACACATATTTGTCCCGCATCGCCCATATGGCCGCCGATACGCTGGTCACGCCGCTAAACGACTCATTTGTGGACTTTGATCTGCTCGGCGACGTGAACCCGCAGACTTTGGAAGTCCTGCGCCCCAGCTTTTACTCAGAAATGGTCTGGCAGTGCCGAAAGAATAAGGCGCGAACCTCTCGCCAGCCCATTGACTGGATCGTGATGCGCAACCGCGTCTCGCCTCTGGAAGCCCGCAACAAACAGAAAGTCGGTGAAGCACTTTCGAATCTATCTAAGCGGATCGGCTTTCGCCTGGCACCTGGCCTGTCCGAGCGTGTGATCTATCGCGAACTGTTCCCGGCCGGGCTGACGCTGCTCGACCTCACCGAGAGCGGCTCCAACGTTTCTTTCACGATGAGCCATGTTGCTGCTCGCCAGGAACTCCGGGATCTGGTGATCATTCTGCAAATCCCGGAACTCGCGGGCACGGAAATCTCGTTCTAGAGATCCTACCACCCAAAGCGGATACCTGCGCGGGCACCGACTTCGCCGCGATCGGGGACAGCGCCCAAAGCCGCATTGGCTGAGACATTCCGGCCAAGCCGCGCCGCGCCGGAAAATGCCACCGCGCTCTGCCCGTCAAAATGCCCCCAATTGGCGGTGAAGGCGACGCGCTCATTGGACTGCAGCCAGGAACTGCCAGCAAGTGCGTTTGCAATCGCTATTCCCGCCGCGTTGCCTTCAATTTTTTTTTGCGCGTGCACCATATGCGAGGATAGAGCCGCCACGTTGAGATCCAGCTGCTCGAATTGCATCTGGACTTGCTCGATTGCGGCAGCATTGTCTGAGATCGCGGCCTCGGTATGGGCAATCCGGACCTGATTAGTGCTGACCACGGAGCTCACGCTGGCAATTTGTGTCGCGTTCGCGGAGACTGATTTCGCATTCTCGGAAATGGCGGCGCTGTTGGACGCTGTGCGCGTCTCCGTCGTTTCGAGGCGCGAGGCATGTGTCGCCATCTCAGTTTCAGCTTTGCTCAATCGCCCGGCATGCTGGCTGAGATCGTCATCCATCCGGCCCAGCTTGTCCGCATGCTCATCGAGCGCTGCGCCATGCGCTTCCAGAACCTCTCCTTGTTCGCTGAGGTCTGCCTGGGTCGCCGATAGCCGCGTCGACGTTTCCGCGATCGCCGCTTCATTTGACCGCACACCAGACAGCGCGCTCGCGACATTTTCGGTATTGCGCTGAACATCGGTCTGCTGGCGCTCAATCTGTGCCGTGTTGGCGGCAATGTCTGAGCTGTTCTGATCGATCAAGGTTTGGGCTGACGCGATGGCGCTTTCGTTGAAATCGACCCGCGTGTTGGTTTGTTCAATCGCAGTCTGCGCCGCGTCGAGTCGCGTCGACGTCTCCGCAATCGCTGCCTGATTTGATTGCACACCGGAGAGCGCGCTCGCCACGTTTTCCGTGTTGCGTTGGACATCGGTCTGCTGGTTCGCAATCTGCGCCGTGTTGGCGGCGATGTCCGCGCTGTTCTGATCAATCGCGTTGGAATTTGAGGCAATCGCGCCGGTATTGATGTCGACTTTCTTATTGGTTTCGCCAATCACGCTCCGCGTCGCGGCCAATTGCGCGGCGTTTGATTGCGAGCGCTGCGTGTTCTGAGAGATCGCACCTGAATTGTTCGAAATCTGAGTTTGATTGTCCTGAATACTGGCGGTGTTTTCCAAGGTCCGTTGGCGGGTTTCATCAATCTCGGCGCGGTTGTCCCGGATCGCTGACGCATTGTCGGTGACGCCTCGGCTGTTCGCGTCTATGTCAGATCTATTGTCCTGAATGGCCGCCATGTTGTCCGACACAAGGCGGCTGGTCGCATCAATCGCGGATCGATTATCCTGAATAGCCGACGCGTTTTCGGAGACACCCCGGCTGTTTTCGCCAATGCTCGCACGATTGTCATCAATGGCGTTCGCATTGTCCGAAACACGCTGATCGGTTGCCTCGATCGCTTCGAAATTATCCTCAATCGCTGCGGTATTCTCTGAAACGCGGCGGCTGTTGTCATCAATATCAACCCGATTGTCCGCAATCGCAGCGGTGTTTTCAGAGACCCTGTGCCTATTATTGTCAATCTCAGAGCGATTGTCCTGAATAGCGTCCGCATTGTCTGACACGCCAAGGCGGTTCGCATCTATCTGCGTTCCATTATTCTGGATCGCGGTGGTATTTTCGGAGACCTGGCGATTGGTGGAATCCATGTCAGCGCGACTATCCTGAATGGCCGCCGTATTTTCGGAGATGCGTTGGCTGTTCTCGCCAATCCCCGCGCGGTTGTCGTCAATCGCAGTGGTATTGTCCGCAGCACGTTGCGCAGTTTCCTCAATCGCGGCGGCATTGTCATCAATCGCCGCCCTGTTTGAATCGATCGCGTTCGCGTTGTCGCCGACGCTCTGGCGGATATCAGTGACCTCGGAATTCATCGCCGCGATGTCTCCGGTATTGCGGTCTATCGCATCTCGATTTTGCGACACGCCCGCGCCGATATCGCCGACATCTTGCGTCAAATCGTTGAGTTGGTCCTCGACGTCTGAGAGTGCGGCCTCGTTCTGACCGATTGCCGCCTCGGCCTGACTGACCCGGCTATTGGTGGCGTCAATGCGATCCGTATTGTCGGCGATGTCGGCCTCATTCCGCGCAATCAGGTCCGTGTTAGAGTTTGCGCGTGCGTTGACCTGGTCAACGCGATCCGAGACCTCGCCGACCGCCTGCGTGTTGGCATCGACTTCCGATTCAAGCACCCCAACCTCGCCCTCCAGATCTGACACAGCGGTTGCTGTATCGTCGATCGCGTTCTTGTTCGCGGCAATTTGCTGCGTATTCGCCTCAATGGCGGTAGAATTCGTGCTGACTGCGTCGCGAATCTTACCGATTCCCTCGCCCAACCGGTTTTCGACGCTTTCAATGTCTTGCGCATTCGCCTCCACGCCCGATTCCAATGTGCTCACATCCTGATCCAGCGCCGTCAAAGCGGTCGAAGCCTCACTGATTGCGGTTCTGTTCGAAGCGATTTGCGCGGTATTGCTGCCAATAGCCGCCGTGTTGACGCCCGCGACTGACTGGACCTCGCCAAGGCCCAGCTCCAGCTCGCTGATGCCTGAAGCGAGTGAACCGATATTGTTCAGCGCGCCCGTCAGCGAAGTTGCATTCCGATCAATTTGCGATTGCAGTCCCGAGACCGTGCTGCCGCCATCCGTGGCGAGATTTCCTTGCGAATCGGTTGTCACCAGTTCCGTCGTGCCGGATTGGCGCGTTCTGGATGTGTCGCTGACGAGGCCCGGCATCGTGTAGGTGTGCGCGCTCGTCCCGAACATGAACTGGTACGCTTCCTGCGTGGCGGCGCCATATCCGAGCGCGACAGAACGAAAGGTCCCGGCATCGGCATTTGTTCCGATCGCGAGCCCGCCTTCCACCTCCGCGCGGCTATTGTGCCCGATCGCCATCGCATATTCGGCCGACGCGACCGAATTGCCACCAATCGCCAGGGACTCATCAAAGTCCGCCCGCGCTGCAGTATCGTCGCTATTGATATCGATGTAGTCGGCCACAACGGTGAGGTCGCCAGAAATCGTCGCGTTCAGGGCGCTGATCGCTGCCGAATTGTTTGTTATACTGCTCGCATTCCCAAGCATAGCGTTCTGGAGATTAGAAGCCGTCGAATTCAGAGATGAGATCGCTGTTGCGTTGTCATCCGCGTCTGACTGAACTTCAGAAATACCAAGCGTGTTCCCGAGCATGGCATTCTGCAGACTTGAAGCGGTCGCGTTCAGCGAGGAGATTGCCGTCGCATTGTCGTTCGCATCCGACTGCACCGCCGCGAGCTGCCCCAGATTGACCGCGTCTGTCGCATTTGTCCCCGCCGCGAGATTTGTCAGGCGGCGCTGAACGGAGGACGAGCCGATCGAGACAGTATTAATCTCATTCGCAACCGATCCCAGTCCCAGAGCGACGGATGCCGATGCCGTGGATTTGGCACCGTAACCGAGCGCGACGGATCCTGTTGCATCAGCGCTCGCATAAGACCCAATTGCAACCGCATTATTCGCGCTTCTCGAAGGTGCATCGCTCTGCCACGCCGCGCTCGAGAAAGCGCCAAGCGCGATGGAGCCGGCCCCTGCTTTCGCGGATTGGCCGCAAGCGACCGCCGAGTCATCATTTGCGGAATCAGCGCCGAGATCTTCGTCGGCGCTACCGCCGCCTCCGGACTTTCCGTTTCCGGTCGTGTCGAGAATGCAATCATCAGCCGTCGCGAGTGGAGAGGTCACGAGCGCGGCTATGAATCCAAATGCACCGAGAGAAAAGAGAGAGCGGGTCAATACAATACTCCGATCGAGTATTGAGAGCGCCGCCCCGCCCGCGTGCAGGATTGCTACGAGCCAGTCCCAAGATTAGACGTACGAGAATGAGGGGCGAAGCACCGACAAGTCATTGTCCGTGTATCTCAAGATATTAGTCCGGGCGTCTCAAGAGAATCACCCGATTTGCTCATAAACCATTGTATTTTATATATTTATGATGCGATTGCGCGCAGTGCAGGCGGCGCATGCCTTACGTCAAGTGTCTCAAGCCGCACGGCCTATGCACTGCGAATGAATGCCGAAAACGTCTCGCTTTCCTGTTCGGAAAGCCAATCGAGCAGCGCATCCTCGACATGCATCTGCCCGCCGCGATCCAGATTTCCTCTGTATCCGGTCTTGAACAAAGTGCCAGGCGGTCGTCCGAACGCCAGCTTGACCGCGCGATTGAAATTCGCATCCGATGAGAATCCCCATCGCTCAGCCACCTGGCTCAAGCGTCCGCGTCGGATGCCCGATATTGCGAGATCCCAAATGGCGGAGAACAGACGCCGGTCCTGGATACGACGACGGACACCCCCATCCGGCTCAAACATCCGGTAAAGCGTGGCACGCGACATATTGAACAACTCGCAAATCTGGTGCGGGCCGAGATTCGGGTCTTCCAGATGCGTATCGATATATTTGCGGATCAGATTGCGACGACCAATCCACCATTCTTCTCGGTCAGACGCGGGGCGCCAGGATTCGCGAATCTCCGACGCGACCAGCTCCTTCAACAGCTCAGGATCAAACGCCCGCCCGGGATCGGATGCAAAAAATTGTTCAAGCTGCACCGCCAGCTGACGCCCACTACGCGATTCGAGATCCAACAAGACAGGAGAAATCGGATCTGCATCGGAGAGACCAAGCGCAGATCTCGGTATCAGCACCTGCTCGATTTCAGCATTGTGATGACTGCCGCGGAAACTCTGATTGTAATCATTAATCGTAATCATTTCAGGCCGGTGCACATAGTTGCAGTCCGGATACTCGACCGCCGCAAAGCCAGAATGCAGGCGTTGAACCGAGATCATACCGCCGGAGCGCTCAATATGAGGTTGCGCATGCTGGAAGAGTTCGCACCCCGTGGCGAATCGCGCGCCTGCAATCTCTCCATCGACCCGGCTACGGAAAGCATTAGTGCCGTCCTTCCGCCAGGCGTGAAGCAATATAAGTGTCTGAACGGGCGCCCAAAGCGCAATCCATTCCTGCAGAGACACTGCGCGCAGATCCCATTTGGATTCCGGCCTGGTTTCGGATGGCGACGTTGACGTGATGTCGTCGGGAGTTTTGAGAACGAGTTGCATGCCGACAGGAATATCGGAATTCCATACGCGTGAAATTCTCATCACGTCTCAAACTTTCAAGAACTCCCGCAGTCATGGAAACTATTCGTAAACAACTAAACCGGTTTTTCTCTCTCAATTTCAATATTGAGACATTTGGATAATGACGATTGCCAGTAGATCCCATAATCAGGTTTTGTGCAGCGGGGATATACCTCATTGCACACGTGAATAGCTCTTAACTTTCTTTTGGTTGCGGTAACTAACGTCCCCTAGTACTCACGTGATCAAAAGATGCGCCTTGGCCGTTTACGCAGTCGGCCAAGGCGCAATTTTTTGCGCGAATGTTTTGAGCACGCATGTGTTTTAGGGTGAAAGCACATGTGATTCAGGATCCCGAGCGCATGCCGCTCAAAGTCTGATTTTGGGTTTTCGTTGTCGCAAAGCACGTGAGCGAGCCATGGCAACCGCTGGTTCGATGCGCGGTCCAATCAGCTCACCCATCGATCCTCACGCCATTACTAGTAGCGTTTGTTTTTGCGCTTCCCTCAACTCACGCACGGTGCGTGCTCGCGATGCAGCAAATGATTGGAGCCGTTCAGACGTCACTGGAACAGGTCTTTCAAACAGGGATTTCGGCGTTACGCCGAACGCATTTCTAACCGCGCGGTTGAAGT
This sequence comes from Henriciella sp., assembly GCA_041984335.1. Classification (GTDB taxonomy): domain Bacteria; phylum Pseudomonadota; class Alphaproteobacteria; order Caulobacterales; family Hyphomonadaceae; genus Henriciella. The sequence goes on from JBHIYI010000003.1 coordinate 174,777, forward strand.
TCGCGCCTGATGAAAACCCCCACTCTTCCGCCGCCCGACTGATCGCGCCGCGCTGGGTTGGCGTCTGAGAAATTTGAGAAACCGCTCGGTATAACCGCCTGTCATTGATATATTTTCTGACCCCGCCATCGTTTTCAAATATCCGATATAGCGAGGCCCGGGAGACGCCAAATTCCTTGAGCAACGCCGTCGTCGATAGCGTCGGACATTTGAGGCTGCGCTCAATATGCAGGCGGATCACATCGCCCAACGCGTCTCGAGCCTGGGTTCGCACATCGTCTGGCGCGTGCTCACCCAACAATGCAACCTGCAAAAGAGCCTTCAAGCGATCGAGACGCTTCGACTCGAACGCCGGGACGTCGTCCATCAAATGCGAGAAGAAGTAATCGAACTCCGATTCGAATAGCCGTCCCGTAGATGAGCGACTGTTCAACTGAAGCAGGGGCGCCCCCATAGAGGGATCAAATCCAACACTTTGTCGGTCAAAATAGATGAGTTGATACACGGCCGGCGTCTGAATGGCCTCAAATGGCCGGGATGCATCTCGCAGAGAAATCAGGCCGCGTCGCATGGTGAACGGTTCCTCGCCCGTCCGCCCCATGCCGTGTCCTTCCAGATACCTGTAAATGAAAAGCATATTGCCGGTTTGCCGGATGTGCTTCTGGTCATGCACATGCGAATTGCCGTCCATAATCCTTTGATCGAACCTGAAACACCCGGAATGCCAGGACTGATTCACATAAACGCCTTTGCACCGAGTCGTGTGCAGCGCCCTCAAGTCGAACAGATTCTCGCATCGCTCCCAGGCGTGTCTTGAGACAGATGCACGATACTCGCCCAGAACGGGGACCGGCGCAGCACGGTCCTGGCTATTGTCATTCATGTTAAAATATCCCTCTTGATCGCCACTTCGACTGCAAAGCAAACCGACGCGAACTGAAGCAGAGTCTAGCTGGGCGTCTGGGGGATGGGCATTGTCACTGAGTCTCAAACATGCTGTTTCGATATCAAAATCGCACGGATTCAGCGGTGCGCCGACCGGTTGCGGCTCTATTTCATTGCTACGCTGCGATGGGCTCGAACCGCGCCATGTGCTCAAGGTATCGAACTGTGCGCGAATTGTCAGAATGGAATGGGGTCGGTTCGAGTTCCGACAAGCCGTACCTGCACAATTGCCCGGGGCTCGTCCCGAACGCACCGCGCACTGAGCGAGAGAAATTGGCGGTGGAGCTGAAACCCCATCGCTCCGCCGTTTCATGGATCAGACCGCGCCGTGCAGGCTGTTCAGAGATCTCAAAAACCGCCCCGAACAGGCGCCGGTTGCTGATATAATTGCGCACGCCGTTTTCTGATTCAAACATGCGGTACAGCGTCGCTCGAGAAACGCCGAACTCGCTCAATATATCCGTCATTGAAAAATCGGGGTTGAGCAGGTTGCGCTCGACATATTCGCAGATCAGATCGCGCAATGCGCGCCGGGCCCTTGTCCGCACATCGCCTTCGCGGGATGGTCCAGTGATCGCGAGTCTGACGCAGCTGATAAACCGGGTAAAATCGGCTGAATTCAATTGCGACTGACCAAGATAAAACGGGACGTTCAAGCGATCCAGTTCTCTGCCGATCAGCCTGGCCGCCAGACTGCCTTTCGGAAAGTGGAGCGCCGGAAGCGGCTGTTCGGGCGCCAGCCCAAGCGATTCCTTTTTCAGGTAGACGCCGCAAAGATATGAGGCCTCGTGCAGCCCTTCGAACTGGTGTCCGTGATCGACAATGGCGATATCTCCGGGGCGATGCGCGAAAGCTATGTCCCCGGCCCGCCCAATTGATCCACCTTTCGCGAATCGCTGGACAAATATCAGGTCACTCGCGTGGCTGGAGTGGCGCTTGGTGAGCCTTAGAGACTGCGCATCATACCGCGCGTTCAGAATGATGCCCGCAGTCGACACATGACTGCGCACCTCAAATCGGCCGGTATTTTTTTCCGTGGCAATCGGGACAATATCAAAAAGGGGAGACGTTTCCTCGAACCAGAAATCGAAAGGGCCATGACGATATTCTGAAAGGAAGTGGATCTGCGCGTCATCGTTTACTGTATCAACATTCTGCACTGCAAGCTCCGATCGAGATTCATCCGGTCAACGCACCGCGCCGGTCCCCAACGGCTCAACTCTAGTCAGAATGTATCAAGTCCCGATCCAAACGAGTATTCTCGCAGCGTCTCAATAATCACGAAAACGGTGTGAGAATTCACCAATATTGGTGGGAAAACAGGTGTTTGCAGTCTTTGATTGCGAGGGTCAAACTAGGAATAGTCAGCGATCCGGCTGAGCAGACGCCCGCGAAACTCGAAGAAGCTCGCGCCGCGAATCTTGACGGTTTCACCCGCGCGCACGCCATTCGGCAGATCGACGGCGGCCTTGCCCTCAAACTCGATCTCGGCAGAGGCTTTGCCTTCACCGATGATGAGATTGATCAAGCGCTGACGGCGATAGGAAAAGGCGTTGCCGGACAGACGCGCCACTTCGCCCATCTGATCGCGGCCCTCCAGACGCATGGATTGGCTGGCATTTGAGATATTCTCGAAGATGACATCCTCCGTCACGCAATCGAGCATGCCTTCAATGTCACGATCATTGTAGCTCTGGATATAACGATTGATGATGTCTTCGTGCATGGCCGCCATCTCCTTGCCATTTAGATTGGGTTTAACCGATTCTTTTCAACACGTCCGTTCAGTTGCGCTGCAGCAAAAGCCGTGACATAGGGCGGGACTGAATTTTCTAAGGAGGCAGGCCAATGGCTTTGCGCGTCGCAATTGTAGGAGCAACCGGTAATGTTGGACGGGAATTGTTCAACATTATGGATGAACGCAATTTCCCGGCGGACAAGGTTCACGCCGTGGCTTCGCGCCGTTCGATAGGCCGCAAATGTTCCTATGGCGACAGAACCGTCCTGTGCGAAGCGCTGGACGATTTTGACTTCAGCAAAGTTGACCTTGTCCTGATGTCTGCGGGCGGTGCCATCTCGAAAGAATGGTCCCCGAAAATCGCCGCAGCGGGTGCGATTGTGGTCGACAATTCCAGCGCCTGGCGCATGGACCCGGATGTGCCGCTGGTGGTTCCAGAAGTGAATGGCGAAGCGGTGCTCGGCTACGGCAAGAAGAACATCATCGCCAATCCGAACTGCTCCACCGCGCAGCTCGTGGTCGCGCTCAAGCCGCTGCATCAGGCCGCGGGCATCAAGCGCGTTGTGGTCTCGACCTATCAATCAGCCTCAGGCGCCGGCAAGGCTGGCATGGATGAGCTCTGGACCCAGACCAAGGGCATGTTTGTGAATGACAAACCGACGCCAGACGTCTTCTCCAAGCAGATCGCCTTCAACGTCATCCCACAAATCGACGTGCCAATGGAAGACGGCTCGTTCAAGGAAGAGTGGAAGATGCGGATGGAGACCAAGAAGATCGTCGACGAGTCGATCGAACTTGTCGCCACTTGCGTGCGCGTCCCGGTCTTTGTCGGCCACTCCGAAGCGGTCAATGTGGAACTGGAAGATCCGCTGACCGTCGACGAAGCGCGCGAGCTGTTCCGCAATGCAGACGGTGTCCAGCTGGTCGACAATATCGAGGAAGACCAGTTCATCACGCCGGTCGATTGCGTCGGCGAATGGGCCAGCTATGTCAGCCGCGTGCGCAAGGATCCGACCGTCGAGAATGGTATCATTTTCTGGAACGTATCTGATAATCTACGCAAAGGCGCCGCCCTCAACGCGGTGCAAATCGGCGAAGAACTGATCAAGCGCGGCGTGCTCAGGCCTGAAGCTGTTCCGGCATAGGGCTGCGCCTCGATGCCCAGCCTGCTTTTTGTCTGTCTCGGCAATATTTGTCGCTCTCCGGCGGCAGATGGCATCGCGCGGTCACTCGCTGCAGAGCGCGGCCTGGACTGGCGCATCGACAGTGCCGGAACCGGGGCCTGGCATATCGGCAAGACGCCGGATGAACGCATGATGGCGGCTGCAGCTTCCAGGGGTATCGACTTGTCTCCGCTGCGGGCGCGCCAGGCCGAGCCGCACGATTTTCTGCGCTTCGACCACATCTTCGCGATGGATGAGAGTAATCTCGCCGATCTCGAACAGATCCAGCCGGATGAAGCGAAAGCAAGCCTCAGTCTTTTTCTCGAACATGGCGACGTGCCCGACCCCTATTATGGCGGCCCGGATGGGTTCGAGCACGTCCTTGATCTTGTCTCGAAGCGCATGCAAACGCTGTTCAGCCGACTGCAACACGGGTGATGCAAAAACCCGGCGCCCGCCCGCTTTTTCCCCTTGCACGGGCGCCTGATTTGCGGTTTATGGCGGCTTCGGTCGCGACACAGCGGCTGACTTACCCATAGGACGCGGGCGTAGCTCAGGGGTAGAGCACAACCTTGCCAAGGTTGGGGTCGTGAGTTCGAATCTCATCGCCCGCTCCAATAAAAACAATAAAATCAAATACATGACGAGGAATCGTTTTGGCCGCTCCGTGGCCGATCCTCCAAAGTAAGCACGATGTAACCACTCGGCAATAAGTAATCTCGAGGACCACGAACCATGCCAATCCCAAATCTGGGGCTGGCGACAAACACAAAACACCGAAAATCGCGGCTCGTGGCGACTATTTCGGAAACAGAAAGCGCCCTGCTACGACTCTAGCCTGGTCTACGTATCGAAATAGCCAGTATTTTTCCCGCACCAATTCAATTTGCCGATTATGGAAAAGTGTTCTTACTCTTCCACACACTTCGATCACAGCAAGGCATTTATCTTCGTTAGGTTCAGTTTGCGGTTCGGCGAAACTGCCACCCGTCACTGCGTCTGAAAGCTCGAAGAAAAGCTCATCATCGATCTGCTCTTCGAAGACACTGATAGCTGAATTAAAATTTGAAGATGCAGAAATCACTCTCATAATTTGTGTTTGATCTGCATCGGCGCCAGCAAGCCAGTACTGAGATGAAACATCTTGCAATGTGTCAAGTTCATTCAACGCTGTTCGAAAAGCATCCATGAGAGCATCTTGTTGACGTCTATGGTGCTCAATGCCGTAGTTGATCCACATAGTTACTAACGCTGAAATTATACCAGACGTTAGGATTTGCAGCGCGGAGTCGAATAGCACTACTTTACGTTCTTAAGTGCTTCTGAAACGTAGCGCTTAATAAGTTCGGCAGCGCGATGTATGTTTGGTTTATCAGCGACGATTTTCAGCTTTTCTGAGAAACCATTTAAGCTTTTGATTGCGCCGTTGCGAACTAAACCGCCAAAGGCTTCTTCCAAAAATGATGAAGGCAAACCAACAACACCGTTAAAATCTACAATGACCTGCTCGTTTTCATCGAGTGCAGGTACCAACAATTTTTCACGAAAGCTCGCACCATTTGCTGGACCTGTCGTACGTCCAGCTGGAAACCTCGAAAACTGTTCTGCAACTTGTATCAATTTTGCCATCTCTATTCGTCGGAAATGAACCACTCGATCAAGGTCCCTCGGATAGACGAACCGTAACTTTCTACTCGAATGTTGTTATCGCTTTCACAAATTACAACAGAGTTTCCGCTGTGTATACGCAAAAGTGATTTTGAACCAGGCTTGCTACTCACTGCCCGGTACATCTGAGGCAGTCCGCGCCCGCGGTGTGGGGCACCCGTTTGAGTCTTACCTTCTTCGAGAGCAATCTTAATTGCCTCGCCATCACTTTTACCCTCGATTTGGGGCAAAAATCTGCCGAACCAATTTTTTCGAGGTATGGTTTTGTGTATCCCTACCCCTCTATCATAGACTACAAAAACAGCTCGTTTATTTTCAGTGTCGTAAGCCCCAGACCCCCACCATAGCTTACGGGTTTTACCCGGATAAACACGATACTCGTCCGGATATGCGTGCTCGCACACGTTATCCATCGCTTCTGCCAAAGCCTCATACAAGCTCGTTCTCAATTCCTCGGGCATTGGACCGCTTGCATGTGAGATCACCTCTTCGATCATCTTATCTGCCCTTTGCCCGTCTGCCGCGAAAGCACGCTCGAACTTGGTGGCTAATAATTGCGGAACAACATCAGCGGACAGCTCATTTGCAGGCCGATACTTCAAGAGCTCAAGAATACCGAATTTCGAGAATAACTTGGCGACATGCGGAAACCACCTATCCGTTTCGGCAGTATTGTAAGCGCCGGGTTTTCTACGCCCACTTGCGGGCCCAAACGTACAATCGAGCTCCGCTGCCAATACAAGCATCGCCCCCAGCGACACTGTTTCTAACTTATCAAAATCGATGTAACGGACTTTGTGTCTGCGTCTCGGGTCGATGTGCATGAAATGAAGAAAGTGCTCAAAGAAGCCTAACGTCTCTTCACGATTATGGAAAAAACTAAGCCGATCGGGACATTCGATCACAAGCCTGTTTTCTTCTCGGCTTACGTATCTTTTAGGCTTGGGCAATTGTGCAGCTCTTGCCTGAAACTGAGTCACGGCTTTCAGCAAACGAGGGTCGCTATGGATGCGTGTTTCTGGCGACATAGCGCGAAGCTTTTTGCGCCGAGCTCTTCTGCGAATGTGCTTAACGTGTCTCAGTTTTTGTAAACTATTCAGCTTCTTCATGAGTACCGCAAAATTTTTGCTCGCTTGATTTTAAATAGCGCAAACAATTTTTCTGTTAGATTTGCTGTATTCCACATAAAGAAAAGAAGGCAAATGTTTCATCATAGAAAGACGGAATTCTGGTCGGGTCCTCATGGTTTCCCCTAGGCACAAACAAGACCATCCCTTGTCTAGCTCGAGTTAGTATCACGCGATAAGCATTTTCCAGGTACCTTTTTCGGATATCTGAATTTACTTGCTGCCAACGGGTCCCTTTGAAACTGTTATGGCTCCACGCGCCGTTCGAAAATCTCAAGTCAGCATCCCAACAAACGCATGCCCAATCAATTTCCAATCCCTGAATGTCGAATTCGGTTGCAGTCTCTTCCAAATAGTAAGCTGACCGAACGTCATCGGCGCCATTCAAAAACCAATTGGCAGGATCAATCTTAGCGCGAACGTTAATGCCCTCGGCACGCAGTCGATAGGCACCGGATGATGCAATCATTCCAAAACGCTCGGTGCCTCGAGCCTGTTCTTTCAGCCATTGACGTGCCCCTTCTATATCTCGGGTCATAACGATCGGATATCGATCCAGGATTCGTCCGAGAGCACTGGCCGCCTCGTCAGATCGATTGTTCAATAGATGGCCAACAAAGGTCGAAAGCGACTCTGCGCGAAAGGACCGTAGCGAAACGCTCAGATGCAGGTCGGTCTTCCAAAACACATTGTCTCGGTTTTGGATCGTTTCAGCCTGCTCGGACAGCGCATACTGAGGATCGGATAGACGGTTCGACAAATAGACTTTCCAATCGACAAACGTAGCGGTCAACGCGTGCATCCATTCGGCAAGCCCAGCTTCACCGGAGTTGATTTCTTGTCCACCACCGACCAAGCAAATGATAACGCACCAATCTTCATGACGGTCCATCACGCTGATCAAGAATTCAGGCTCAGACTGATCGAAGTCTTTTTGTCCCCTTTTTGTCTGCATGAACTTCGAAGCCTGGTCACGATTCCACGCGCGCTGCGCCTCATCAAAAATCACCACTTTTTCAGGCGGCGCGTTTAGGTCCCGCAGCGCTTCGTCTCTGAAATGGTGAATGTTCTGGACAAAGCTCGCCACTTCTCTCGCCGCATCTTTTTTTCGGCATCCTGTGCGCGCTGTCTGGTCTCTTGCTAAGGCTTCCCGCAAGACCGTTACGAGCGGTCCATTGCCGGATAGGAAGACCGCTTTCTGATCACTGTCTTCACTGGCACTTTGCGTCGCTATGTTCAGACCTGCCAGTGTTTTCCCCGATCCAGGTACGCCAGTCACAAAACAGATCGCCTTGGCTTTGTCTCGACGCGCATCTTCTACAATCTTGTTTATACAAACAGTGGTGGCGTTCAAATTCTGCGCGCTGGCGTCTGACCGCGCAATCTCTTGCACGTCATGCTTCTGATATAGCGCCTGCGCAGCCTCGATAATGGTAGGGGTCGGAAGATAACCAGAAGCCGCCCATGCGTGATCTGATGCGCTATGACGGCCGCCATCGGCATTTACCGATCGTACGACCTCGAAAAGTTGCTTTGGTGAAGAAAGTAGCGGAGCAGCCACCCAATCTTCTGCCCATTCCATTCGAAGCGCCGCTTGCACCGGTGCATTTGTCGACACCAGGACAGGAACGATCTGTCTATCATGCGACCCGCGGTGGAAGTTTTTCAAATCGAGCGCATAGTCGTGGACCTGGTCAATCGAGCTTCTGTCGAATGCCGCGGCGCCAACTTTGAATTCGACCACGAACACAACGCCGTCGATCAAAAGTACCACGTCCGCCCTTTTGCCCATTCTAGGGATCGCAAACTCGAAAAAGACCTGTCCCCGATCAAGCGCCGCGAGTTGATCTTTCAGCACATGGATTTGCGTCAGCCACGCATCACGCTGATTTTCGTTAAGATCGAAAGTGTGTGCCTTACTCAGCTCGCCCAAAATCTGACTTTCGTCAGCACGCAAAAATGATCCAAGCGACGCTTGATAGTACGCAAAATTCAATTTGCAGTCCCCATCCATACCAATTTCAAGCATCCACCAAATCGTTCAACCTGGAAAGAGATGGTCAGACTTTACCGTCACGTTTAATGTTTTCTCGCGCGCGCGTGCGCGCGTACTGGTCCGAAAACCTCTAGCCTGCTCCGAACATGGTCCTGGAGTTAAGGCCTATTTCATACAGATTTCGTCCCGACATAGCCGCTACCGCGGTTGTTTCAGGCAGCATGAAAACGGTTCAAGGGCGATCATCGCCTGCGCTGTTTGGGTTGCTACAGCGCTGATCGCCCTACGACAGTTTGTTCCGGTCAGCGGGGTAAATGTATTTTTTTATGTATCATTAGTCTCGCGACCCGATGTCCAATTCACGCAAAGTGTGAAACCCCCGGCTGCCATTGGAGATCAGATCGGCTGCACTAAGAAGAATGGCCAGGGAAATTCACCTATTTGTGCCCCCAGACTCGATCAAATCTTCCCCCTAATTCTACGCTTAAGGCGCCCTAAATCGCCTACTCGGGCTCCCATTGCTCGAACGGTCCACGTGCCGGACGACCGAACTCCGTAAGCGATGTGATCCGATAGACACCACCAACCTGCCCAGTCGGCCCAGGTCGCGATCCAATTCTTTCGATCCAGCCCTTATCGTCCAATGACTTCAACGCCTTTCTTGCGGTCGCTGGCGAGCATTTGTGCTGTTTTGAAATACCGACTGCGGTTAGACGAAAGGCATTTCCGGTACGTCTGTCATAAGTCGCAGATGCCTCGACAAAGATCGCTTTTTCAAGCGAGCTCAAACACCGCCAAGCACTAAGAAGAAACCATTCGGTATAAATCCGTACGTGCGGTCGCGTCCCGAGCGATTTCGTCTTCCCAGGCACTGTTAAATCAACTTCATTTGATTTGTGTGCATGCGCTTATTGGCAGCCAACCAGTCTGTGATATCAGCTCGTTCGTACAACACCCGGGTGCCGACTTTGATGTATTTCGGACCTGTTCCGTTCATACGCCATTTTGACAAAGTGGATGCCGACAGGCCTAGTAATTTCGCTGCAGCCACCGTCGACATCAATTGCTGTTTGGAATCTTCCATTGTCTATCCTCGTGTACCCGCATCGGTGTTGATGCGGGCGTAGGAATAGTCATCTACGCGGATAGAATTGAACCTGGCAAAACTGGCAAATCTGGCAAACGCTTCTTTTAAGTACGCTCTCCAAGCGCACGACGAACCGTTGATTCAGATACGGTCGGTAAATGGCGCTTGCTAAGAAACTCGTTGACCTGAGCATGGGTCGCCTCTTGAGATGCACCCGCAGGCCGGTCGGTTCGCCCGAAGAGGCATCGTAAGGCATACCGCGCGCGTTCTTGAGCTTTGCCAAAATTACCACTCGATAGTTCAGTGGGTGCAACAAACTGCCATCGCTTATCCAAAGCGATTTTGAGCTGATCAGCATCCGCGCGATCGAAATGGATCGCACCAATTGCAACCCGGCCGCCCAAGTCATCGACGGACCGAGGCAAGATATTGTCGAACCAAACGCCGCGTCCAAGCTGTGGTCGCTGCGAAGGGCGCAGCACGGAGCCAGACAGCTTGATGAGCTGATTTGAATTAAGGTCTAAAACTTGTGGGTATATCTTTTCTGAGCTGACGACGTCATACAGCCGCCATTGAACTTCGCTGAGAACGCCGGCAACCGGAATACCTTGGTGAAATACCTGCTTCGCGGCTGGATACTCCAACCTGGTTTCCCAAGACTCTATAACCGAAAATGGCGGTATGCGCTCGCTGTATCGCTCGTCGACGGCTTGAGACCAATCAGTCCATTCAAGAAAATTTTCGATCTCTGGAAAGGATGCAACCAAACAGGCATTGAACACATCCGCAACTAAGGTCGCTCCAACCGGCCAATGGTTATGGGTCATCAAGCTGCTTCATCCGTCTCGCAATCATCCTTGTCACTCAAAAGCGACGCAAGCCGTCCGCCAATAATGCCTGACGCATTTCGGACTGGATCGTCGAAAAGGTGTGCATATCGAGCAGTCGTGGCTGGCTGCGAATGCCCGAGAAGTGACCCCACGATCGGCAAGTTATGCCCCATCGACGCACCAAAGCTTGCAAAGGTGTGCCGAAGGTCATGTAAACGAACATCTTCAATGCCAGCGGTCTTGCGGACCTTTTCCCAGATTTTTCCAAGCCCTTGGTAATGACGATTTCCATGAGTGGCGGGAAACACCCACTCTGAGTATCTTTTCTGCCTTTCGAGGATTGCCAAGGCATCAGCGTTCAATGGGAAAGACCGCTTACCGGATTTGCTATCGGGCAGGTTGATCATCGATCGCTCGAAGTCGACCATTTGCCATTTCAGACAAGCGATCTCTGACCGTCGCGCGCCCGTCAGCAAGAGCAATTCAATGATGTCCAGCGCCATTTCGTTTGTACCGATCTCGCGGTGCTGTCTGAGACTGTCACCAAGGCGCCGAATTTCATCGGTGCGCAGAAACCGCTCGCGTTTGTTATCCGGGTAACGCTTTATGCCTTTGGCAACATTGACGGTCACCAAACCGCGATCGACTGCAAATGACAGCATCCCCTGCAGCAATCCGATTGTCCTAGTCGCCGCGGTCTTTCCGCCAGTGCATTTGGTAACGCTCGCTCTGGGTAACTTTGCTGTCGTTCCTTCCGCGATCGCATGCATCAGTCGCTCAACATCTTGGCGGGTCAATTCATCAACCCGGATTCTTCCAATCATTGGCCCGATATGACCAGAAAAACGCGACCGGTCATATTGAATCGTGAGCGGTTTTTTGTGCTCGCAGCCTTCTTTGAAATATATGTCCGCGAGCTGTTCAATTGTATGCGAAGAAGAGTGCGCTTGGGTCTCTTTAAGCGGGTCTTTCCCAAGGGCCGCTTGTCCTAAAATTTCTTTAGCGCGCTTTCTGGCGGTGTCGACAGTCCAATGCGATGTGCCAAACTTGCCGATCGTCATTCTACGCGACGGCGCTTTCCGACCATATCCCGCACGATACTGCACGATAAAAGACTTAGTGCCTTTATCGGTAACGCGAAGTCCAAATCCTCGTAACATTGAGTCCCAAAGAAAGTATGTTCGCGGTCGAACCTCCGCTTCCAAACACACTCTGCTTGTCAGTCGTTCGGGCATCCAAGAAACCCCCATGTAAGCACCAAGATGGATTCAGGGTGACTACGTATGACCAAGAAGATCAAGTAAATATTCATAAAATCAGTGTTTTAGGAACGCGCATCTATGCGCAGGAATACCAGGGAATTCGGCATATTACCCTTGCCAAGGTTGGGGTCGTGAGTTCGAATCTCATCGCCCGCTCCATTTCAATTTATTGCAGACTTCTGATCGCTTGAGGCACAGTATTGTTCCGGCGCTTTACTGTGCGCGATATCCGCGCTGTGACGCAATTCTGGTATGACCGGCGCGGGATCGCTTGATTTTCAGCGCGTGAACTCTGTAAGCTGCATCCAACCCTAAAAAGAGCCGGAGGGCATTTCGCGTTTCGACACGCCTGCCTGAACAACTAACGGAGCCATATATGAAACGAACCCTTGGCGCCCTGGCCGCACTCGCCCTTGTCACGCAAGCGCCCGCCTTTGCAGATGGTCATCAAACCCTGCTGGAGAATGCGTCGGTCATCGATGTAGAAACCGGCGCCATCAGCGAAGACCAGAACGTGCTGATCGAAGACGGTAAGATCAAGGCGATTGGCGCGCGTGTAGGTGCCAATCGTTCTGCCACCCGGATCGATCTGGACGGCGCATATCTGCTGCCTGGCCTCACCGACAGTCATGTCCATCTCACCAGCCGCGCTGATAAGCATGGCCTGCGACGGCTGACCATTTCGACCCCGCGCGCGGCGATCAGCGGCGTCGCCAATGCCAGAACGACGCTGGAGGCCGGTTTCACGACGGTGCGCAATCTTGGCGCGCCGGGCTATGCCGACATCGACCTGCGCAAAGCCATCGATGAGGGAGAGATTATCGGTCCGCGCATTCTTGGCGCCGGCATGGCGATCAGCATCACGGGCGGCCATTGCGGTGACGCGACTTCCCTGCCCTTTGAAGACAAGGTTGAAGGCCGCGCCGCCGACGGCCCCTGGGCTGCCCGGCAGAAAGTTCGCGAGAACAAGAAATACGGCGCCGACGTGATCAAGTTTTGCGCCACGGGCGGCGTCCTGTCGCCAAACACCACGATCAATGCCCAGCAATTCACCCTGGACGAAATGAAAGCGATCACGGACGAAGCGCAGGCCCTGGATCTGAAAGTCGCCGTGCACGCGCACGGGCCCCGCGGCATTCAATCAGCCCTCGATGCGGGCGTCGATTCCGTCGAGCATGCCAGCATGATCACCGATGCGAGCATCGCCCAGGCGGTGAGTCAGGGGACCTATCTGTCAATGGATGTCTATGTTTCGGACTATATCCTGTCCGAGGGCGAAGCTGCGGGCATACTGGAAGAGTCGCTCGCCAAGGAACGCCAGGTCGGCCGCTTTCAGCGCGAACGCTTCAAAGCTGCCGTGGAAGCCGGCGCTAATATCGCTTTTGGTACGGATGCCGGCGTCTATCCGCACGGCACCAATGCCCGCCAGTTCGCGAAGATGGTCGAGTGGGGGATGACGCCGCTGCAGGCCATTCAGGCCGCAACCATCGGTAATGCTGATCTGTTTGGCATGTCAGACGAGATCGGCTCGATCAGCGTCGGTAAGTACGCAGACCTGATCGCCGTCCCGGAAAACCCGCTCAGCAATGTCGCCGTGCTGGAGCATGTCGATTTCGTGATGAAGAATGGCGAAGTCTACAAGAACGAGCTGGGCGACTGAGCGGGCGCAGGAATCCGTCAGTCGATCAAATGAAAACGGGCAGTCATTCGACTGCCCGTTCCGTTTTGGTCTGAAATTTGGCTACTGCGCCCTACTTTTCGAACTTGTAGTTGAAGCGCACACCAATCGCGCGCGGCGCGCCGATGGAGGCGTAATGCGTCCGAACGGTAACTGGATCACCGTTATTGTCGCTGACAATCTGATTGCTCAGCGGCGTGCCGACAATGCCTGTCTCGTAATACTCATCAAACAGGTTGTTGACGTAGAGCGACGCGGTCCATTTGTCAGCGTCATAGGTGGCAGAAACATTTGCGACACCAAACCCATCAAGCGAAACAGATGATCCGCGAGCACCGGTGCGGGTCAAGATCGTGCTCTGCCACGCAAAACCGCCATTGAAGATCACGTCATTGCCGTTGCTAAGCGGCATCGTGTAATCCGCAAACACCGAGTATTGTCTCTCCGGAGAGCCGGGAAGGCGGTCGCCTGCGCGGCCGTCTTCGAACGCGGTTCCAAACCCGGGCGGGGTTATTGTACGCACCAGGAACGGCACATCCTCGGTCAGCTCCGTATTCGTCTGCGAATACGAACCACGGATGTTGAACTGATCATTGACTGCCCACGCACCCTGCAATTCCATTCCGGTTGATTCTGCGCCAGCAGCATTGATCGTGATTGGAATATTTGCGTTCACCGTCGCCGAGTCCACTTGCGGATCAGTCCACTCAACCAAGTAGAAGGCACCATTCAACGTTAGAGCGCCGTCCAGCCAGGTCGTTTTCGCACCAATCTCATAATTGGTGGTCTGGTCAGGTCCGAACTGGCGTTCATCGAACTGGGCGATATCGCCAGGATTGGGACCAAACTGCTGACCTGGCGCAAGTGCACAGGAGCCCTGCGTAGCGTTCGGATCGAACGCAGGGCAAGGACCAAGTCCATTCGAGTTACCGATCCGATATCCTTCGCTGACAGTAAAGTAAGCCAGGAAATCATCAGTCACGTCATAAGACGCATTGAACTTGTACAGAAGGCCGTCATCAGCCTGTCCAAGGTCTGGATCGAATGGTTGCGCCTTGATTTCGCTAAGCGTGCTGGGCACAAAGCCGAGATCAAACAGCGGGAAGTCTACCGCGCTGAATTCTTTCAACTCATAGTCATACCAGCGCGCACCCAACGTTACCGTGAGGCGATCTGTGACGTCATATCCAAATTCACCGAACAATGCCGACTCAGTGAGCTCGCTGTAGGATTGCGAGAAATACTCCAGATCATCTGGGCGATCGACGAGGAAAGTGAAGCCCAGCGTATTGATCGCATAGGTGTCATATCCTGGTGTGAATTCAGAAGACGATCCGACGGATTCATTCTGAGAATAGAACCCGCCAACAATCCAGTTGAATGGGCCATCATGGGTCGAAACCAGTCGAACTTCTTGAGTGAACGTCTCTTCTTCTCCAACTTCTCGTGTCAGCGAAGCAAATGCCGGGAACAGCTCGTAAGAGTATTCAAGCGAAATGAGAAGATCATTCTGATCACGTTGTCCATCGTCTTCGAAGGTGGAGAAACCGGTCGCAGACGTTAGTTCTGCAAAACCGAGATCCGCAGTCACTTCAAGAGCGAGCAGGTCATTGGTGATTTCATTCGGCTCAGGAACGCGCTTGGCATTGTCATATTTGCCGGCACTGAAGATTTCGGGGCCTGCGCCGATGTAGGAAGAGCGCTGTGACGAAATCCGGCGGCCACCAATGTCGACTTGCTGATAGTAATAGGTCAGCGTGCCATCGAGCCAATCGGTCGGGGTCCAACGCGCCGCGATACGGCCAGAAACGGCCTCTTCACTGTCGACATCATTTTCGCTGAACAAATTAGCCGCGACTGCCGCCGAGTCGGTGAAGTCAGGGTCAGGATTGGATACACCCGGCTGAACTAGCAGGAATGGCTGATCGACGAAACCGCTATCATCCAGGACATCAAGCGATCCGCGAATAGCGAAATTGTCGCCAAACTGCTTATTGAAAGTGAACCCGAACTCAGTCGAAATATCGTCGGCTTCAGAATACTGGTACGCTTCAGCGCGAACCTCGAATGTGTCCGTAGAGAAATCGGGGCGCTTGGGAATGTAGCGAATAGCACCGGCGAGGGTGCCCGCGCCATACAGGGTGCCTTGTGGCCCAAGCAGAACCTCAACGCGTTCCATATCGTTCAGCTTCAGGTCGATAAACAATGGAATTTCGCCGAGATAGGTCGCAACCGTGCCGCCACCATCATTATTTCCGTCGCCCGATCCGATCGGGTTGGCGTTCAGTCCACGGACAACGATCGGGTTACCCTGGCGTCCGCCGCGGTCCACCACGTTGATGCCGGGAACATAAGCCAAGGTGTCGGCCAATTCGGTGAAGCCTTGCTTCTCGATCTGGTCGGCGCCAACGGCGGCAATGTTCAATGGAATGTCCTGTACGCCTTCTGCGCGGCGCGTGGCCGTAACGATAACGGTTTGCTGACGCGCTTCCGCTTCTTCGACATCCGCTGTCTCTTGTGCAATCGCATGAGGCGCGATCGAAAGCGCAAGCAGAACACTCGCGCTGGTGAGTAGTTTGGTTTTCATTTTGTACCTCCAGGCCTCTCTCCACAGTGTGAAGAACACGCGCGTTCCGCCGCACGTCAAACTTATCCGTACTTCGTAGCAGCCATTGACATAAATGCGTTGTAATTGGGCAACGTTTGCCTGATTAAATGCCAGTATGGATGAGTTGAGCCGAAATCTTTCAGAAGCGCGCCGGCTGTTGCAGCGCAAAGCTTATCGTGAGTGTCATGCGATTTGTCTCAATGTCTTGAAAGCACAGCCAAAAAATGTGGAAGCATTTACCATTTTGGGCCTGTTGACGGCGCAGCACCAGAACTTCGCCAAGGCGCTGGAACTGTTCCAGCGCGCGATTCATGCGGGCGATCAGACCGGCGAGGCCGAAGCGCATGCCGCCCGGTGCCTGATCGCGCTCAATCGCCGGGACGAAGCTGTCTCTATGGCTCAAGCAGCCGCGAATCGCGCGCCGACGGATGCGCTGATCCTGGATACGATTGGCGTCGTCCTCAGCCGGGCCGGGCATCACGAAAACGCACTTCCCTACTATCAGCGGGCGGTCGATGCTGATCCGAAAGAAGCCAGCTATCAATACAATCTCGGTGCCGCGCTTCAGTTTCTTGGTCGCTTCGAAGCCGCTAAAAAAGCCTTTCATACGTGCCTCGAGCTGAATCCGGAAGAAAGTCGCGCCCTGGTCGCCCTTGCCTCAATGAGCGGGAGCGGCGATGAACCCTCTCTCATTCCGGCGCTGGAAGCCGCGTGGGACGCGCGCGACCAAGCTGACGCCGACCAGGCGCTACAACTGGCGCATGCTCTGGCCCGGTCGTTTGAGGATCAGCAGGATCCAGACACCGCGATGCGTTGGCTCGAACGCGGCAAACAACACAAGCGCGCAACCGTTCGCAACCGTGAAGAAGAGGACAAAGCCTGTTTCGCGGCTGCGGTGAGCCTTGCCTCGCACCTGCCGATCAACGCCGCGCCAGGCCAGGGCGGCCCGATCTTCATTGTTGGGATGCCGCGAACGGGCACGACGCTGACGGATCGCATTCTGTCCAGTCATCCTGAAGTCACCTCTGCCGGCGAACTCAGTGATTTCAGCGTAGCTTTGAAGCGTCAGACAAAAACGCCGGGGCCTTATGTTCTGGATGCAGAAACCCTCGAGGCGGCGCAGCGGGTCGACCTGCCTGCGCTTGGACAAACCTACATGGACAAGGTTGCGTCCACGCTTGGTCTCAAGGGCCGATTCGTCGACAAGATGCCGCTCAACGCGTTTTTTGCGCCAATAATTCTGGCCGCGATCCCAAACGCGCGGGTCGTCTGCCTGCGCCGGCATGCGGCCGATACGGTGCTCAGTAATTATCGCCAGCTTTTTGCGACCGCGTTTTCCTATTATTCCTACGCCTACGATTTGAAGGCGACGGCGCGCTATGTGGTGAAATTCTTCAATCTGATTGACGAGTATGAAACAGCCCTGCCGCCCAGCCGGTTCAAAATCCTCGACTATGAATCGCTCATTGCAGACCAGGAAGGGCAGACAAGGCAGCTGCTGGCTTTTTGCGGCCTGACCTTCCACCCCGCCTGCCTCAGTTTTCACGAAAACGCGGCGCCAGTGGCGACGGCGAGCGCGACCCAGGTCCGGCAGCCGCTTTATTCTAGCTCGATGGGGCGCTGGAAGTCCTACCGCCCTGCTCTGGATCCCGCATTGGAAATCCTGCAAGTCGCTGATCTGATCTAGAGATCTCCAAATCCTAGATATCGCCGAAATCGCCGCCGCGGCCCTTGCCGCCCGCGAACCGTCCGGCGCCCTCAGCCGCGCCTGCGCGCAATGAATCGCGGCCACATTCGGCTTCCCGTTCCAGCGCCTGATCGATAGGCAGTCCCCATTGCTCGATCGCGCTCGCACGGTCCATCCGCATGCAGACCTGCGGGAATGCCGCAAGCTGACCGGCCAGTTCGATCGCCGCCTGAAGCGCTGTACCGTCCCGCACGACTCTGTTGGCCAATCCGAAAGAGAGCGCTTCTTCCGCGTCGACCGGTCGCCCCGTCAGGATCATGTCCATGGCGCGCGAGTGGCCGATGAGGCGCGGCAGGCGAACGGTTCCACCATCGATTAACGGCACACCCCAACGCCGACAATAGACCCCAAATACCGCGCTCTGCGCTGCGATGCGCAAGTCACACATGATGGCGAGTTCGAGGCCGCCTGCAACGGCATGTCCTTCGACCGCAGCTATGGATGGCTTGCTGAGACTGAGCCAGCTTGGCCCCATTGGGCCTGTGCGTTCGTATCGCTGGCCTTCTGAAACGGCTTTCAGGTCGGCGCCCGCGCAGAAATGCCCCTCAGCACCCGTCAGGATATGCACGGCCACATCAGGGTCTGCTTCACCGTCCAGGAATGCGGCCTTCAGCGCCGCCGCTGTCTCCGGATCGACGGCATTGCGGGCGTGTGGCCGGTTGATCGTGATAATTTGCGCGGATCCTTGCGTCTCGACCCCAACCGTCTCGCCCATTTCGTTCTACCTGTTCTGCCGGTTGTCGATCAGGTCCTGGACGACTTCGGGTTCGGCGAGTGTCGAGGTGTCGCCGAGATTGTCGAAACTGTTCTCAGCAATCTTGCGCAGGATGCGGCGCATGATCTTGCCCGAGCGGGTCTTGGGCAGACCTGTCGCAAACTGGATCAGGTCGGGGCTGGCAATCGGGCCGATCTCCGCACGGACATGGCGCACAAGGTCGGCTTTCAGATCATCATCAGCCACGACGCCGGCGCGGGGGGTGACATAGGCATAGATGCCCTGGCCCTTGATGTCGTGCGGATAACCAACCACAGCGGCCTCAGCGACAGCGTCATGCGCGACCAATGAACTCTCTACTTCGGCCGTCCCCATGCGGTGGCCGGAGACATTGATCACATCATCGACGCGGCCGGTAATCCAGTAGAACCCGTCTTCATCGCGGCGGCAGCCATCGCCGGTAAAATAGTTGCCTGGATAGGCTGAGAAATAGGTATCGATAAAGCGCTGATGGTCGCCATAGACAGTCCGCATCTGACCCGGCCAGCTATTGGTGATGATCAGATTGCCCTCGGTCGCCCCGGTCAGCTCGGCCCCTTCGGCATCGACGAGTTTCGGTTCAATGCCGAAGAAAGGATGAGAGGCGGCACCCGGCTTCATGTCGGTTGCGCCCGGTAGCGGCACCATCATGCAGGCCCCGGTCTCTGTCTGCCAGTAAGTGTCGACGATCGGGCAGCGTGCCTCGCCGACCACATGATAATACCATTCCCAGGCTTCAGGGTTGATCGGCTCCCCGACCGATCCCAGCAGGCGCAGGCTCTTGCGCGAGGTGGCATTGACCGGGCCTTCACCTTCGCGCATCAGCGCGCGAATGGCAGTCGGGGCGGTGTAGAAAATGGTCACGCCATGCTTGTCGCAGGCCTGCCAAAACCGGCTGGCATCGGGATAAGTCGGCACGCCCTCGAACATCATCGAGGTCGCGCCATTCGCGAGCGGACCATAGACAATATAGGAATGGCCGGTGACCCAGCCGACGTCGGCGCTGCACCAGTAGACGTCGTCTTCTTTCAGGTCGAAGACATATTCATGGGTCATTGAGGCCCAGACCAGATAGCCGCCAGTCGTGTGCAGCACGCCTTTCGGTTTGCCGGTCGAACCTGACGTATAGAGGATGAAGAGCGGGTCTTCGGCGTTCATCGGCTCTGGCGGGCAGTCTGTGCTGACATTTGCGCCCGCTTCATGCAGCCAGATGTCGCGGCCATCCTGCATATTCACCGGATTGCCCGTGCGGCGCACGACCAGAACCTTCTCGACCATACCGCCGGCCAGTTCGCAGGCGGCGTCGGCATTTTTCTTCAGCGGCACGATCCGGCCGCCGCGAATGCCTTCATCGGCGGTGATCATGAACTGGCTGTCGCAATCGGTGATCCGGCCTGCGAGGGCCTCCGGGCTGAACCCGCCAAATACGATTGAGTGAACCGCGCCAATCCGCGCGCAGGCCAGCATCGCATAGGCCGCTTCCAGGATCATCGGCATGTAGATCGTCACCCGGTCGCCTTTCTTGACGCCCATGTCCTTGAGGACATTGGCGAACCGGCAAACCGCGCCGTGCAATTGCTTATAGGTCACCGTCGCATCATCAGCCGGGTCATCGCCTTCCCAGATCAGCGCGACCTTGTCCCCGCGTGTCTCAAGGTGGCGATCAATGCAATTATAGGCGACGTTGAGCTCGCCATCGCTGAACCAGCGAACGTGAAGATCGGACTTGTCCCAGGAGACATCCTTCACAATCGTGTAAGGCTTCGACCAGTCCAAACGCTTGCCCTGCTCGCCCCAGAAGCCTTCCGGATCGGCGATCGAGGCCGCATACATTTCGCGATACTTTTCCGGGCTGAGATTGGCCTTGGCCGCGAAGTCAGAGGGAACGGGATAAACAGGATTGTCGGTCATACATAGGCTCCGTTGAGCTGGATCGAATTACTTCAATCACAATGCGGATTTGTCTGACGAGGTAAAGTCTGACCTTGCGCCAGAACAGGGCAAGCTGATCTAAAGCGGCTTATCATCATCCTCGAGAATTCGGTGCGCCGCCCCGTCCAGGTCCTCGTATTGATCCGAATTCACCGACCAGAGAAACGCCGCCAGGCCAAGCGCGCCGAGCCCAAGCGCTACAGGGATGAGATAGACGATGATATCCATCTAGGCCTGTCCCCAATTCATCCGCAACGCGTTCAGCGTCACGATGAGGGAGGATGCAGACATCGCAATCGCCGCGATCAGGGGCGTGACGTGACCGGTGACGGCAATCGGGACGGCGATCATATTATAGGCCGCCGCGAGGCCGAAATTCTGTAGCATCACCTGTTTGGTCCGTTTGGCGACGGTGAGGACAGTGAGGATGGACGACAATCCGCCAGCATAAACCGCATCTGACGCCGATTGCGAGACATCCATCGCGCCGCCCGGCGCAAGCGACGCGTGCGCCATGGCGAGCGCGCCCGCATCGTTCAGGCCGTCACCAACCATAAGGACTTTCCGGCCACGCTCGGTCAGCGTGGTGAGGCGATCAACTTTGTCCTGCGGTGAGACCTTTGCGTGCCAGGTGGATATGCCGGTGCGTTCGGCAACCTCGCGCACTGACGCTGCCGTGTCGCCGGACAGGATCTCAATCTCCAACTGGCGAGCGCGGAGCTCGTCAAACACCATGCGCGCATCTGATTGCAGCTGATCCTGGAACAGAAACTGGACCGGCGCGACATCATCACCAGCGAACCACAGCGCTGGTCCGCTCGCCGCCGCGCTGGTCTGAACCCCGACCCATTCAGCAGATCCGAGGCGGTATTTGCGACCATCGATCACGCCTTCAACGCCGAGCCCCGGCCTTTCCTGAACCTCGTCCGCCAGGGAGCCTGCTCCCGCAGCAGCGACAATCGCGCGCGAAAGCGGATGACGGCTTGCGCGGGCAAGCTGGGCAGCAAGCTCCAGCTCAGTGCCATGCGCCGAAGTCAGGCTGGGCGTCCCGAGCGTCAGTGTCCCCGTCTTGTCGAAGACGAGGTGATCCACGTCGGCAAACCGTTCCAGCGCATCACCAGATCTCAAATAAACGCCTTTGCGGAACAATCGCCCGGACGCCACGACTTGCGCCACCGGCGCCGCCAGCGCCAGCGCGCAGGGGCAGGTAATGATCAGCGTCGCCACGGCGATCATGATCGCATCGCGCACCCCGGCGCCGAGCAGCAACCAGGCGATCAGCGTGATCGCCGCGGTCGTATGCACGAATGGCACATAGAGCGACACAGCCTTGTCAGCGATTTGCCGATACCGGGCCCGCTTCTGTTCGCCAGCTTCGAGCATCTGTGCAATGTCGGCGAGCAGGGAATCTGACGTGCTGCCCAGCGCCTCGCCGGTGATCGGATGATCGAGGTTGACCGTCCCGGCATAGAGGGTCTCACCCGCCTGAATCTGGCGCGGCAGGGATTCGCCGGTGACCAGGCTCTCATCGACGGTGCTGGTACCGCCGGAGATCTTGATGTCGATCACCGCCCGCTCACCGGCCGCCAGAAGGATCGTGTCGCCGCGCCGCACATCTTCTGCGCGAACGCTCTCAACGGAATGGTCGGCCCCCAAACGATTGACGGAGCGGTTCTGCAAGGCCGCCAGATCGTGCGCAGCGGCATGCGCCTGCCGTCTCAGACGCGCATCAAGGAAGCGCCCGATGAGCAGGAAGAAGAGCAACATCACGCTGGCATCGAAATAGGCATGGTCGCCCTTGGCCGCGGTCTCCCAGACACTGACACCGAATGCCAGCGTCAGCGCCAGAGAGATCGGTACATCCATGTTGGCGCGGCCATGCTTCAGCACCGACCAGGCCGACTGGAAGAAATGGCGGCCGCTATAGATCAGGACCGGCAAGGCAATCAGGCCAGAAATGGCGTGCAACGCGGTGCGCGTATCGCTGCCCATTTCGCCATGCCCGCCCCAGACAGAAACAGACAGGAGCATGATATTGGCCAGCGCGAATGCCGCGACGCCCATCGAAATGAGCAAAGAGCGTTCTTCGCGTTTCGCCGCCTGTTCAGAGCCGTCCTCGGAGAAGGCGGAGACGCCATAGCCGAGCCCGGTGACGCGCTCGACGATCGCATTGGCGCCGACGTCCCCGTGCCAGACAACTTTCAGTTTTCCGTTCGAGAGGTTCATCCGGACCTGCTCGACGCCCGGGAGCGCCCGCACGGCGCCTTCAATTTTCGACAGGCAGCCGCCGCATTTGGCGCCGCGTACGGAAAGGTTCAGAATGGATTTGCCATCCTTTGACTGCACGAACGCGCGATAGTCCCCGCCGACGGAACGGCTGGGAGGCTCAAGCCCGGACGGGCAACCGATCGATCCGGAGAGGACTGTATCGCTCATGACACCAGGATTGTTTTCGTCACATTGAACAGGACGGTTTCTGCGTCCTTGTCCAGAACACTGATGCGCAGCGCCCATTGGCCCGGTGCAAGTGCGCCTGCATCAGCGACATATTCGCCATTCGTCCGCGCGCTGTAGACAATCGCCTGATCCGCATCCTGCGTCGCCAGGCGGCGAAGCTCACCGATGACAGCATAGTTGGACAGCGGCGCCCCGTCGCGGTCACGCAGGCGGAACACGAGCTGATCATCCTGCAGGCCTGCCTCAGCGGTCCAGCCAAGCTCGGCCTGCGCCGCGCGCGTCGCCAGCGTGTTATTATAGTTCAGCCCCTGAACGTAGGATTTCTTCACATCCTCGCCAGGAAAACTGGTAATGGCGTGATAGAGAAATACGCCATTGACCGCGAACATGACCCCGAAAAAGCCGAGCATAATCAACAGGACATGCCAGCCTTTGAGTTCTCTGCCTGAGCCATCCTGAGTGGGAGACATTTGAGCTTCAATCATCGATTTGGTCCTCTGAAGGAGGCGCGATTCGTGTCCGTCTCTTCACTCTCGGTATCGCGCACGGATAAGACGATCTGGCGTTGCGGCGCGCCGGCGGGCGCACTGACCAGGACGCGGTAGCGGTCCACGCCATAGGGCTCAACCGGGACCGTCAGGGGCTCTGCGCCCTCATGATCGAAGCCAATCACGCTAAAGGCCAGCCCGTCGATCCCGGTTATGCTGATTTCCATCTGGCGCGGTTCAGCCAGCTTGTTGACCAGCTTCAAAGTGTAGCCGTTCTGAATGGTTCCGTCAGACAGCTGCACGAAGGGCGGCGAGCGGTCTTTCAGGACATTGGCTTCGATCGTCGCTTTGGTCGCGAGACCCCAGACCATCAGTACGCCTATCGCTGCGATGAGGGTCGCGTATAGCACCGTCCGGGTCCGCAGGATGCGATACTTTGGCGGCGTCTCGTGCGCCGCGCGGGCCGCAACAGCGACATCTGTGTCATAGGCGATCAGGCCCGTCGGACGGCCAATCTTGGTCATCATCTGATCGCACGCATCGATGCAAAGTGCACAATGAATGCATTCCAGCTGCGAACCGTTGCGAATATCAATTCCGACAGGACAGACCTGCACGCACTGATCACAGTCGATGCAGTCGCCGCGTTCGTCCCAGCTTTCCGATTTTCGTTTCGGCCCGCGCGGTTCGCCGCGATCGTATCGATACGTTACATTGAGCGCATGCTCATCGGTCAGCGCGGCCTGAATGCGCGGCCATGGGCACATATAGGTGCAGACCTGTTCGCGCATCCAGCCGGCGAGAAAATAGGTCGTTACGGTCAGGAGTCCGGCAAACCAATAGGCCGACAGAGGGGCCTCACCGGTAAACCATCCGCGCGCCACTGTCGGCGCGTCATGCCAGTAGAGAATGAAGGCGCCGCCGGTCCAGAAGGCGATGACCAGCCAGACCGTATGCTTGCCCAGCTTGCGCCAGGCCTTGTTGAAGGTCCACTTGCCCTTGTCCAGACGCATCCGGGCCGCGCGGTCCCCCTCAAAAGCCCGCTCAACCCAGATATAGAGATCCGTCCACACCGTCTGCGGACAGGTATAACCGCACCAGACCCGCCCCAGCAGGGAGGTCACCAGGAACAGGCCCAGTGCAGCTAAAATCAGCAGTCCCGCAAGAAAGTGGATGTCCTGCGGCCAGATCTCGATGAAGAAGAAATAGAATTTCTCGCTCTCGAAATCTGCGAGGACAGCCTGGTTTGGGATGCCTTCGCCGCGGTCCCAACGAATCCAGGGCAAGAGATAATACACTGCCAGCGTCGCCGCCATGACGACCCATTTGACCAGACGAAACTTGCCATGCGCGAGCTTTGGATAGATCTGCTCACGCTTGGCATAGAGGTCCTTATGCGGGGGCGGCGTCGGGCCGCCCGCGCCTGCCCCCGGATGGATATTCAGTGTTGTCTGTCCCATGACAGTGGACCTTACTCGCCCCCGCCCAGCGTGTGAACATACACAGCCAGCGCCTTGATCGAAGCATCATCCAGTCGATCCTGCCAGGCTGGCATATGCGAGTTTCGGGCATTGTAGATCGTATTATAGATGTCGTCGCGCGACCCGCCAAACAGCCAATTCTGGTCGGTCAGGTTCGGTGCACCCTGGTTACGGTCGCCCGTGCCATCGACGCCATGACAAGAAGCGCATTGTTGCTGAAATAGCTCCGCTGCGCGACCCGCCGCTGCGGCATCGTGCTCCTGCCCGGACACACGCAGAACGTATTCCGTCAGATCATCGATCTGGTCGCCGGATAGAAGATTGTCGCGTCCAAAAGACGGCATCAGTGAGAAACGCGTATCGAGATCGCCTTCGTGGCGAATACCATGACGCAGTGTGTACTCAATCCCGTCAAGCGTACCGTCCCAGAGCCAGATATCGTCGGCCAGGGTCGGATAACCAACCGCGCCGCGGCCACCAGCACCATGACAGGTTGCACAATTGTCGCCGAACAGGCTCTCTCCCATGGCCAGCGCGAATTGCTGCAAGCCGCGATCGGTCTCGATTTCCTCGAGCGAGGCTTCAAGCAGGGTCGCCGATTGCGCCACACGCGCGTCTTTCAGATCGGCGATGGCGGCTGCGACGAGATCACGGTCGGAGTGATTGCGCAGGCCTTTCGTGTTCGTCCCCATGCCTGGCAGCGCCGGTATGGCTGGCATCAGGATCATATAGACCACAGCCCAGATGATCGTGCCGTACCAGATATACAGCCACCAGCGCGGCAGCGGGTTGTTCAGTTCCTTGATCCCGTCCCAGCTATGACCGGTGGTTTCAATGCCGCTATGATCGTCAATGTCTTTGATTTCATTGGCCATCTGATGGCCCTCCATCTTCTAAAGGAAGCCGCGCGGCGGCATCGAATTTTTCCTGGTTCCGTGGCCACAGCGCATAGGCGAGCGCGCCTGCAAACATCAGGACGAAATAGATCAGTCCCCCGGTCTGCGCGAAGCTGGCGAGCAATTCATACATAGCTGGTCTCCCCTATCGGCGGTTGCTGAGATCGTCGGCTTCATAGGTCGAGAAATCGACCAGAGTGCCGGTCATCTGGAGGTAAGCGACAAGCGCATCCATTTCCGTGATCTCGTCCGGGTTGCCGTCCCAATCGCGCGCTTCGACGGTGCCATCGCGACCCGCTTCAGCTTCGTACAGCGCCATCAGGCTGTCATAATAATCGAAGCCTTTATCGTTCGGGTCGGCCTGCGCGAGGATATGACCTTTGGCATTCTCGATCATTTCATCGGAATAAGGCACACCGACTAGGCGCTCTGTGCGCAGGCGGTCTTCGATGCCGTCATATTTGAGCTTCTTGTCCATCAGGAAGGCGTAGGGCGGCATAATGCTTTCCGGCACCAGAGCGCGTGGATCGATCAGGTGGTCCACCTGCCATTGCGCGGAATATTTGCCGCCGACACGGGCAAGATCAGGGCCGGTCCGCTTGGAGCCCCACTGGAAGGGATGGTCGTACATCGACTCCGCCGCCAGCGAGTAATGGCCATAGCGTTCCACCTCATCGCGCAGCGGCCGCACCATCTGGCTGTGGCAGACATAGCAGCCTTCGCGGACATAGATGTCCCGGCCTTTCAACTCGAGCGGCGTGTAGGGCCGCATGCCATCCACCTTCTCGATTGTGTTGTCCATGTACATCAGCGGCGCCATCTGAATGATCCCGCCAATCGAGACCACGATCAGAATACCAATGGTGAGGAGCAGCGAGTGGCGTTCAAGAACACCGTGATTGTTCATCAGTCCCATAATTTTCCGGGCCTCCTATTCAGCAGGGGCCAGCGCAGCGCGCGGCTCAGGTTGTGCGTAAGGATCATTCGCAGTTTCGAGGTCTTCGGCTTCGCCGTGCCCGAGCGCGGTTCTGATCAGGTTATAGGCCATGATCGCAGCGCCGCTGAAATAGAGCAGGCCACCCAGCGCGCGGATCATGTAGCTGATATGCTTGGCCTCAACCGTCTCCACGAAGCTGTATTCGAGGAAACCGTATTCGTTATAGGCACGCCACATCAGGCCTTCCATGATCCCGGCAAACCACATGGACACCATGTAGAAAATGATCCCGATCGTGGAGATCCAGAAGTGCCATTCAACCAGCGACTTGGAGAACAGGCCCTTCTTCTTGTAGAGCCATGGCACCAGGCAATAGAGCGCGCCGAAGCTGATATAGCCGACCCAGCCGAGCGCGCCGGAATGCACGTGGCCAATGCCCCATTCTGTATAGTGGCTGAGTGAATTGACCGCACGAACCGACATTAGCGGCCCTTCGAAGGTCGACATGCCGTAAAAGGCGAGTGAAACGACCATCATCCGCACCACAGGGTCGGTGCGCAGCTTGTCCCACGCCCCAGAGAGCGTCATGACGCCGTTGATCATGCCGCCCCAGCTTGGCATCCACAGCATCACCGAGAAGGTCATGCCGAGCGTCTGCGCCCATTGCGGCAGCGCCGTATAGTGCAAGTGGTGCGGGCCGGCCCAGATATAAATGAAGATCAGCGACCAGAAGTGGACGATTGACAGGCGGTAGGAAAAGACCGGCCGGTTCACCCGCTTCGGAATGAAATAATACATGATCGCGAGGAAGCCGGTGGTCAGGAAGAAGCCCACCGCATTGTGGCCGTACCACCACTGCGTCATCGCATCCTGCACACCAGCAAAGACCTGCACGGATTTCGAACCGGTCAAGCTGACCGGAATCGACAGGTTGTTGACGATGTGAAGCATCGCAATCGTCACGATAAAGGACAGGTAGAACCAGTTCGCGACATAGATATGCGGCTCTTTCCGCTTCCACAGCGTGCCGAGGAAGACCAGCAGATAGACGACCCAGACCAGAGTCAGCCACAAATCGACATACCATTCCGGCTCAGCATATTCCTTCGACTGGGTGATCCCCATCAGATAGCCGGTCGCCGCCAGGACGATGAAGATCTGGTAGCCCCAGAACACAAACCAGGGCCACATGCCGCCGGCGAGTCGCGTCCGACAGGTGCGCTGCACGACATAGAAACTCGTCGCCAGGAGCACGTTGCCGCCAAACGCAAAGATCACCGCACTGGTGTGTAGGGGGCGCAGGCGTCCGAAATTGGTCCATCCCAATTCCGGAAAATAGAACAGGTTCGGCCAGGTCAGCTGCAGCGCGATGACAACCCCGACAAGAAGGCCCGCAATCCCCCAGAACATGGAGGCCGCAACGCCAAACTTGACGATCGTGTTCTCATATTCGGACTCATCAAACGGGTCTCGGTCAACTAGTCCGCCCGCCCACATGGCTGTGCCGATCAGGAAGACCCCGCCCAGAACCATGAAGGTCAGAGCCTGATACTCCATTCCGGCATCTTTCGAGAAAGTCGCCATCAGTAATGCCAGGAACAGGAACACGCCTGTCAGCGCACCGACCCCTAATATGCTGGTATTGTTTCCGCGCCGTATGGCCCCAATTCGTTCCGTCATCGCCGACATACACCTCCGTTGATCCCCCCGGGAAGGGGCGGTTTCAGCTCGGGCGATGCATAACTTTCGCCGCTGACGGCCTGAATAAGGGATATCCCCTATGTGCGTGCGCGCCGCACTCGGTAAATACGGAACCACACGGACCAGAGCGGACTCTCGATATGACGAATTACGGAACAGCCCTGATTGGCGCAGCAATGATTGTGATTGGCAGCCTCAAAACCTGGCTGCATATGGGCTCTGTCCCCGTACTCTCGCTGCCGACGTGCAATGGTGAGACGCTGACCCTCGCCTTGTCGAATGCGGCTTGGTTCGAACGCGCCCATTGTTGGGGCTGTTACATGTTGGCAGCGGGCCTGATCGTCGCCGCATATGCAATCTTTGAGCGAATTGCCAAGCGGCGCTCTGTCGCTTCTTGATTGGATTGATCCATGACTGACGCCCGCTACAAAGGTTGGCTGATGTCAGAGCCACTGCCCCCGATTCTCAAGGACGCTTCCGACGGTTATGGAGGCAAGGAGTCGCTTGAGCTGTTGATGCAATCCATTCTGGCGTCCGTTCCGGATGCCATGATCGTCATCGACGAGACCGGAAAGATCCTCGCCTTCAGTGCAGCAGCCGAGCGCCTGTTCGGATACTCGGCGAGCGAGATTTCCGGTCTCAATGTGTCGCAGCTCATGGCTGGCGCGGACGAAAAGCACCATGATCGGTATATTCGCAACTATCTCTCGACTGGCGAGAAACAGATTATCGGCATTGGCCGCATCGTCGAAGCCAGGCTGGCAAATGGCGACACAATTCCTGTCGAGTTGAAAATCGGCGAGGCCGATATCCATGGCCGGCGTCTGTTTACCGGATACATTCGCGACATGTCTGAGCAGCAGGCGAATGCGCTGCGGCTGAACGAAATGCAGGTCGAACTGGCAAACTTTTCACGATTAAGCGCCGTCGGCACGATGGCCTCCGCGATGGCGCATGAGCTGAATCAGCCGCTGACCGCTGTGGCGAACTATCTGGAAGCTGCCCGCGATTTGCTCGACCAGGCCGACCCTGAAACGCTGTCCTTCATCCAGGAGGCCCTCGATGCAGCGGCGACCCAGTCGATCCGTGCAGGCCAGATCGTCCGCCGCTTGCGTGACTATGTCTCTCGCGGAGAGCTCGACCTGAGATCGGTGTATCTTCAGGAAGTCGTGGATGACGCAATCTCTCTGGCCAAGGTTGGCATAGAAGGACAATTGGCACGGGTCATATCTCGCGTTCCGGAGGACTTCCCGGCATTGCTGGCCGACCGGTTGCAGCTGAGACAGGTCATCGTGAACCTGGTGCGAAATGCAATCGAGGCGCTATCGGAAACGGCTAATCCACAGGTCTGGATTCGGGCCGAGCTGGAAGATGGTCTCGCGCTGATCACGGTCGAAGACAATGGCCCGGGCTATCATGGACAGGGTGATGCGTCGCCGTTCGATGCGTTTAACAGCTCCAAGACACACGGCATGGGGCTCGGGCTATCCATCTGTCAGACAATCCTCGATGCCCACGGCACGGATATCCAGTACGCGTCATCAGAAAAAGGTGGCGCCGCCTTCAAATTCACCCTGCGCCTGGCACAAGGAGAGGACTGAAATGAACACAAGAACCGTCTATCTGGTCGATGATGATGAAGCGATCCGGCACTCCGCAAGTTTCATGCTGCGCCATGCCGGCTTTCTCGTGAAAACCTTTCCGGATGGCATGGCTTTCCTGGAACAGGTGAGCAATGAGATGGATGGCTGCATCCTGCTGGATGTACGGATGCCGGGTATGGATGGCCTGGCTGTGCAAAGCGCGCTCAACCAGCGCGGCATCAAAATGCCGGTAATCGTTCTGACCGGTCATGGCGACGTTCCGGTCGCGGTTGAAGCGATGAAGAATGGCGCGATCGAGTTTCTCGAAAAACCCTATGAGAAACACACCCTCGTCAGCGCCATCAGCAATGCCTTTGAGCAACTTGACGCCGAAACCGCGGATGATCGCCGCAGCAAGGATGCCCAGGCGCGTCTCAGTGCGCTGACGCCCCGAGAGACCGAAGTGCTGGAATGCCTGGTGGCCGGACTGACAAACAAGGGCATCGCACAAGCGCTCTCCATCTCGCCGCGCACGGTCGAAATTCACCGCGCCCATATGATGGAAAAACTCGAAGCGGACAGCCTGTCTTCTGCGTTGCGGCTGGCCTTTGTCGCGGGACTCGGAACCGAATAAGGTGAGGAACACTACCTAGAGACGGGCTTTCTGCTCTCATCTACACGTATGCCATGTTGGAGCGATCTGATCTTCCCAAGCGTGAAATGCGCGCGCCATCATCTCGATTGGTCCTGATCGAAGATGATGAGAATGTACGTCGCTCCATGACCATGCTGCTTCGGGCGCGCGGCTTCATCATTGATGCCTATCGCAGTGGAACAGAATTCCTCACCCTTCAGGGCCGTCATGGCGGGGACTGCCTGCTCATCGACTATAAGATGCCGCGCCTGGACGGCCTCGAGGTGATGCGTCGGCTGCGGGCCGGAAATGATACTACGCCTGCGATCATGATCACCGGCTACTTTTCAGACTCGCTGCTATCGCGGGCGCGGTCCGCCGGTTTTGCGGAGGTACTGGAAAAGCCTGCCACGCCGGAAGCACTCATTCGCATGATCGCCGATACGATCAACTGATCGAAGCTCAGACCTGAAGGCTCGACGTCAAATCGAATTCATCATCGGTCCCGAGAATTTGTACAGGCGAATGCATCTTGTTCGGGTGAATGAAATCGGGCTGGAACCATCTATATTTCTGATCGTTGAAAATGGAGAGCAGCCACTCAATCGCTGCCATCCCGGCCGGATTGCGGCGAACCCGTTCGGTATAGGTCAACCAGAACTGGATGGGCGCCAGCGCAGGCAAGTGCAGCGGAACGAGATCAGGCTCAACTTCAGCAATATAGCTCGGTAGAATCGCGATGCCGCCCGCATTTCCCGCCAGCTGCATCAGGGCCGTCCCTGAGTTCGTGATCACCGAATAATCGATGAAATCCTTCAGCTGCTTGATGTTTTTCGACCATCGCTCGACCTGATGAACATAAGCGGTGTGCATCAGTAATTTGTGGTTCTGAAACTCGAAAATTGACTGCGGATGTCCGTGCTCGTCAATGTAAGCCTGCGACGCGAAACACATATAATGCAATGTGCCCGCGCGCTGCGAAATGATCTCAGGATGTGTCGGCTTTTCGAACACGATCGCCACATCGGCCTGTCTGTGTACGACTTCATCGACCGCCAGGCCAATCTCCAGATCCACCTGGACGTTTGGTGCCAGGCGGTGAAACTCGGGAAGCTTTCGGGCGATCCAGAACGGGCCAAGGCCATCCCCGGCCTTGATCTTTACTGCACCGGCAACTGTCGTGGCGTTCTCAGCCACCTGGTCGCCAACTGTTTCAATGAGGCCCTGCATCTTTTGGACGAGATCCAAAAGCCGTTTACCGGCCGCGGTCAGCTCAACCCCGCGTTTTGATCGTTGAAACAGTTTGGTGCCGAGCTCACGCTCAAGATCATTGATTCGGCGACTGACCGTTGGGGTGGACTCGCCCAGCGTGCGGGCGGCAGCCGTCATACTGTGCGCTTCTGCGACGAGGCGGAACACCCGCAACCTGTCCCAGTTGAAACGCTCAGATAACACACCTTCCCCCAAATACTGTTCTGTTAACGGAAGTTTTGCGCAGAGAGCAGGCTTAATCCAGACCTAAACTGCATTTTGAGCCAGACAGATAAATTTGAACCTTTCTCATTAAGCTTTTTCACACCCGCATCTGGCACACCCGCGTCAATGGAATCGTGGGTGGATGAATGAGAAAACGGGTAAGCGAGTCCGAGAAACTGGACCGCGTTTTAGCAACAATGCGGCTGCTTCAGAGCCATCTCGAAGAAGCCAATTTTGAGGTCACCGAATTTGAGGAAGTCGAGATCTTTCTGGATCTCGCGCTTGATGCAGGCGAGCGCTTGCGCAAGCCCGAACATACACCGGTCCTCGATCGCTATTTCAAATAGTTCTGGCGTGACGGACGTCGCCTATCGCCCCTTCTTACCGAGCCCGATTTTCTTGGCAAAATCCGAGCGACGCCGGGCATATTCCGGTGCGACCATCGGATAGTCCGCCGGCAGGCCCCAGCGTGCGCGATACTCGTCCGGCGACATATCATAATGCGTCCGCAAATAGCGCTTGAGCATTTTCAGCTTCGCGCCGTCTTCCAGACAAATGATATGATGGTCGGTCACTGATTTATTGATCGGAACCGCCGGGTCGGGCCGGGGCGCACTGGCGCTATCCTCTGCCAGCTCACCGAGCTTGGCGTGCACGACTTTCAACAGACCTGGCAAGTCGGCCGGGCTGATCGCATTATTACTCACATAAGCCGATACGATGTCAGTCGCCTGGCTCAACAAATCTAGATTGGATACGGAATCGGGTGCATTAGTAGACATACCTCCCGGATAGGGAGGAAGATTGCTGTGTGTCTAATAAACAGCCTGAAATACTAACTTGTTTGCAGATTTATACACTCGATCCGGCAGATCGTTTCAATTTTAGTGTATAATCACCCGATTGTTTCATCTCGTTTTCAACTAGACCAAATGTGCCTGCAATAGACCGCCCTTCTCTACCAGCCACCGCCGCCGCCACCACCGCCGCCGCCGCCCGAAAACCCTCCGCCCCCGCTGCCTGAGGAGCTGGAGCTTTGCGGCAGGGCCGAAGAGACGCCGGAGGTCATGCCCGACACCATTCCATCCGTCATGCCGCCGATAGAGCCAAACGTGCGGGCACTGACATTCGTCCATCCCGGATTATAGTTTGCGGCCTCTTCGGGAATCAGGCGTTCGAAATGCCGCGTCCAGGGTTTTTCGACGCCAAGTGCAACCGCGTAGGGCAGGAATGTCTCATACCGCTCTACCGTCATTGGCGGCGGGGCATCACTCCCCACTTCGACCGAGTTGAGCTGCAATTTCTCCGCTTTTTCCATGTACAATCGAAAGCCTTGCAAATGGGTTCTGACATCCTGTCCCTTCTCCGTAGGGGCAGGCATCAGGTACATGAAAAGACCGTTCAATCCGGCCAGCGCGACCACCAGGAGTGTATGCCATCCTGACCAGTAAGAGGCCTGAGCGATCGCAAACGCAACCGCCGCGACGCTGAGGACACCTCCAATAATCAGATAGACCAGGTTCCACTTGAAATAGGCCGCGCCATATTTGCCGGAAATCTTCTTGCGAAACTTCGTATAGGCCTTGGTGAAGCCTGCATCATACTTCTCCCCCAGTTTGACCGAGGCCTTCCCGGCAAACAAGCGATCGTAGAATGCGGCCAACTCTCCTGTCAGGCGCGATGAAGTCTCGGGAGTCTGTCTCGAAAGGGTTGTTTTCTTTTTGTCACTTTTGTCGACATCAATGTGCATGTGCCCTTTCGCCGCCAGGAACATCAAGCTGGCAATCAGGCCATCATGGCCGCGGAACCCGCGATAATAGATATGGTGCGCGGCCGCCGGGGAATAGCCGTCGGGCGGCGCATATTGCGGGAAAACGGGCCCCTTGGCGGGATCACGGCCAACCCGGTTAAAGCTGCGCATATAGAAGATCAGCAATCCGAAGAAGGACGCAAGGAGCGCCGTCAGGGCTCCGTTGCGTGCCCACCACAACCAGCCTTGATCTGTCCATGAAGGGGGATCGATAACGCCCTTCTCAATCGCGACAGAGACCGTCAGCCCTTCACGCGGGGCCAGGGTTCGGTTGGTCCGAAATATATGAGAGGTGCCATTTGCGCGGTAATCATAGTCCCGCCCGGTGCTTCCCAGATACCCTGTATAGCCATTCGCTTCGACCAGTTGTGCGCCTTCAGGAAATCGCACCTCAGCGCTCGCTGAAAGGATCGGAAACTGCCAATACGTCCCCGTGGCATTCCAGTAGAGTTCGTCGAAGCTTTCAGAATACCGAACCATGTTCTTCACGCGGTATCGGATCTCGTAAGTGTGTGCGCGGTAATCCAGGAAGATATCGGGGTCGCCGATCTGAACGCGAACCGCGTTGCCGATGGTTTCGCGCGTATAGGGTTCGCGCTCACCATCCTTTCGGACGCTCAGGATCGTGTATCGATAAGGCAGTTTGCCTGTGCCATCGGAATCTTCGAAAAAGGCTGGGAGGTCGCGAAAGATTCCACGCCTTATGTCCCGGCCCTCCACGTTCACCCCGATCGTTTCCGTGACATTGATATCGCCATTTTTCTGCACATCGATGACGACATCGAAGTTTCGAATCTCTTCCTGGCTAAGCGCAAGCCCGCTCACGAAGAGCGCGGCGCAGCATATTATGACCAGTCGGACCAGGCCTGGCATCAGCTCGTCCCACCCAGGTCGATCTCTGGATTGGCGCGGTCGCTCATCTCGATCTCGAAGAAATGCCTGCGCGCAAACCCGAACATGCCGGCAATCAGGTTTCCCGGAAAACTCTCGACCGCAACATTCAGTTCGCGCACAGCGCCATTGTAGAATCGGCGCGCCATTTCGATCTTGTTCTCAGTCGCCGAGAGTTCAGTCTGGAGCTCTTTGAAATTCTCATTGGCCTTGAGATCGGGATAATCCTCTGCAAGGGCGAGGAGCTTTCCCACCGGCGCGGCGAGCGCGCTTTCCCTGGATCCGCGCGCCCCGGGATGGTCCCCCGCCTGCAGGGCCGCATTTCGCTTCATGATGACGTCCTCGAACAATTGCCGCTCGTGGCTGGCATAGGCCTGCACCGTCGTCACCAGTTGCGGAATGAGATCGGCCCGGCGCTTGAGCTGCACATCAATATCCGCCCATCCATTATTGACCATGTTCCGCTTTCCAACCAGCTGATTGAACAGGATGATCACAAAAGCCAGCAGGACGACGAGAATGCCGAGAACCACATAGATAGGTGTCATGATGGAAGGGCCCCTCTTTTCGCGCGCAGCTTCAGGCTTACGGCATTCCCCTGAATTGTGAAGAGCATTCAAATCCGCCCCCGTCTGCGCAGGCATTACACCGCCATGATTGCCAGCTTTAGCCCCCCGGTCTAGATCGGATGCGTTGTCTAAATAACTGGGAGAAATGGGCATGGCAGAGGCCGCCGCACAGGCAGAGACAAAAGGCTTTCTCGGCTGGGTAGAGAAAACGGGCAACAAATTGCCCGACCCGGTCTTTATATTCTTCTATTTGATTATCTTGCTGATCGGCATTTCCGTGGTCGCGCAACTGGTTGGCGTATCTGCCGAACATCCGACGCAGCTCAACGCGGATGGCAGCGCCAGGGTTGAAGAAGCGGTCAGCCTCCTTTCGCCGGATAATATCCAGCGCCTTTGGGTCGATATGCCAAAGACGTTCACCCACTTCCACCCGCTCGGCTATGTCCTGGTGGTGATGCTCGGCGCCGGCGTGGCAGAGCGATCCGGCCTGTTCGCCAGTGCCATCAGAGGCGCTGTACGTAACGCGCCTAAAGCCTTGCTGACACCGCTTGTTGCGCTGATCGCCATGCTCTCCAACCACGCTGCAGACGCGGGTTACGTGGTCATGATACCACTCGCAGCCATCATCTTTGCCTCGGCGGGGCGTCACCCGCTGGCCGGTATCGCTGCGGCATTTGCAGGTGTGTCAGGCGGGTTCTCTGCCAATATCGCGCCAGGTCAGCTTGATGCCCTGCTCTATGGCATCACCGAAACCGCCTATGATGCGAGTTCGATCGATGCAGGCTGGACGATGAATATTGCCGGTAACACCTATTTCATCATGGCGCTGCTCTTCATCTATATGCCGATTATCTGGTTCGTGACGGACAAGATTATCGAACCGCGCCTCGGCAAATGGGTACCGGATGCCGGCAGCGATGCGCAAAGCTATGGCGATGAAAACAAGCCGCTGACCGCAGAACAAAAGAACGGATTGAAATGGGCAGGCATTGCTGTCCTCGGCGTCTGTGCGCTGTGGGCATTCATGACATTTGGCCCAGGCACACCGCTGATCGATGAGACCGCGTGTGCCGGTGAGGCCGCCGCGGCAGGTACGTGTAGCCCGATATCGAATTACGGTCCGTTCTTCCGTTCCCTGGTGGGCGGATTCCTGGTCCTGTTCCTCGCGGCGGGCTGGGCCTATGGCGCTGCAGCCAACACGATCAATAATCACAAAGACCTCGTGAACATGATGTCGGAAGCGATGAAGGATATGGGCTACTATCTCGTCCTCGCCTTCGCCGCAGCGCATTTCGTTGCGATGTTTGGCTGGTCGAACCTTGGACTGATCACCGCGGTCCATGGCGCGGATGCCATTCAGTCGAGCGGGCTCCCCCTTCCGATTGTCCTCGGGATGATCGTCTTGTTCTCAGCCCTGCTGAACCTTTTTGTCGGATCCGCCAGCGCCAAATGGGCGCTGATGGCCCCCGTGCTCGTCCCGATGCTGATGTTGCTCGGCATCAGCCCGGATGGAGCAACAGCGGCTTACCGCGTCGGTGATGGCGCGACAAATATCATCACGCCGCTCATGGTCTATTTCCCGCTCATCCTGGTCTTCGCCCAGCGCTGGAAGAAGGATTTCGGACTTGGCAGCCTGACGGCGATGATGATCCCGTATTCGATCTGGCTCCTGATCTCGGGTGTCATATTGATGATGCTCTGGATCTTCCTCGGTATCGATCTCGGCCCCGGTGCACCGGCGCAGATCCCGATCCCGGGTGCGGGTTAGAGCTGAAGCTCGATCCGTTTTTGTTCAAACTCAACCGGAACTGGCGCCTCGAGCGCCAGTTTCTTTTTGTCGGGAAGAACAATTTCGAGCCCGCTCGCATGCAACATCAGCCGATCAGCCTCGTCTTTGTGGTCGCCATAGTTCGGGTCTCCGAGGATCGGACAGCTCATCGCAGCGAGATGCGCGCGGATCTGGTGCATGCGTCCAGTTTCCGGGCGCGCTTCGATGAGCGCATGGTCTCCAGACCGGCTCAACACTTTCCAGGCTGTGTGCGCTGCATCGGCGCCTGCCTCAATCTCGCCGGGCACAACGCTTCGCCCGGTCTTCATTAGCGGTATTTCGCACACACCTTTGTCTTCGGCAGGCAAGTCGCCTGAGACAAGCGCGAGATACCGTTTAGTCACCCGGCGCTCGGCGAATTCTGTCGACAGCGCCGCTATAGCCGGTTTGGTCTTTCCCGCCAGGATGAGGCCGGAGGTTCCCGCATCGATGCGGTGAATGAGCTGCGGGCGCTTGCCATTGGATCGCGCGAAGGTCCACAAGAGATGATCCAGCGACGTGCCGCGATTGCCGCGCGTCTGCACCGCCAGCCCGGATGGTTTGTTGAAAGCCAAAAGAAACGCATCCTCGTAGACGACGAGGTCACGCACGAAAGCCTTCTGATCTTCTGGGATCTTCGGAATGGGTCGGTTGCGCATAGAACCAGGTTTATGCCTGAATGGACATGCCGCTTATAATGATCGTGGCGAGCACGATTGCCACGGTCACGTTGGTCCAGAAGAAAAAGATCAGGAACGTCCTGAGCCCGGACATGAAGAAACCGGATTTGCCTGCAACCATAAGGCTGCGCCAGAGATAGACAAAAAAGCCAATCCCGTAGAGCCAGAACACAAATCCGGGCAGCACCGGACCTGCGAACATCATGAATGCGCCCGTCAGGTAGATCCAGGAATGCAGGTGCAGCGCGTGAACGGCGTGGTCGTAAACATAAAGCTTCCGCCGCCAGATGTGCAGCAGAACCAGGGCGATAACGGTGAGCGGAACCATGAGGATGCTCAATCGCGGCAACCATTTTTCGATTTGCGCCGCGAACTGGTCAGGATGATCCAGAACATTGGCGACTTGCAATTCGACACTATGCTGGAACTCTTCCGACCCTCGAGACCCGACATCTACCTCTGCGATCCGCGCACGCGTCTCCTCGTCGATTTCCGGTCGGTCCATGCCTTCGCTGAGCCCGCGTTCAATTTCCGAGCGCGTATCGGTGTCGATCGTATTGATCCACTGCCCAGGCGTCACCAGCGTGAACAGCATCAGGTAGAACAGCAGACTGGCGAGCAGGAACATGCGGAATGGCGGCACATAGCGGGCGCGCTTGCCTTCCGTATAGTTCCGCGTCAGCCGACCGGGACGGAACAGCAAAACCGGGAGGGTACGCGCCAATCGCCCATCCACTGTAAACGTATCCGAGATGGTCTCTCCCACCAGGTCCCAGATCGGGCGGTGGAAACTCGCGGCGAGTTGCCCGCATTTCGGACAATACTTGCCGTCGACCTGAGCGCCGCAATTGCGACAGGGCTCACCGCTAAGGTCAGCTGACTGCCGGGTTGAGAGCGCGCCAGCTGACGCGGCGCCCGCGATTTCGAGTTCTACGGACATGATCCTCCCCCGAGTCTGTCCTATTCAGTCGTTTCAGCTTCCGATTCTGTAGCTGCCGGTGCCGGGCAAAGCCAGCGCGAGCGGTGATTATCTTCCGCGTTTTCAGCCCAGCCGTCCAGAGCGGGGTCGACCAGGTTCTTGGTCACCTGAAACCACATGGGCGTGATGGGATGATCTTCCAGCATGATTTTCTCGGCTTGCGCAAACAGGTCAGCGCGCGCCTGGAGATCACGCTCCTGGCTCGCGGCTTCCAATAAGCGATCATATTCCGGATTGGAATAATTGCCGTAATTCTGTTGCCCGGTGTCAGAGTCGAGCAGATACAGGAAGTTCAGCGGATCATTATAGTCCGCCAGCCAGGCGCCATCAGAAACCTGGAAATTGCTTTGCCGCAAATCAGCATACAGGACTTTCGTATCCTGGCGCAGGATCTGGGCGTCGACCCAGGGCGCGATCTCATTCCAGTTCGCCTGAGCCACCGGAGCGGCCTTTGGATTGTCGTCTGTCGAGCGGTGCTTGTATTCAAACCGGAACGGATTGTCGGGGCCATATCCCGCTTCTTCCAACAAGCGGCGCGCTTCGGCCAGCCTCTCAGGACGGCTGAGCGACTTCCACGAGACTTCCGGGCGATCCGTATCGTAATTGTTGATCCCCGGCGGGACAAAACTGTAGGCAGGCACGAATCCCGGCGTCAGCACGTTCTCGACCAGGTATTCCCGGTCGAGCGCCATAGCGAGGGCCTTGCGAACGCGAATGTCGTCGAAGGGCGGCTCGCTGGAATTGAAGCTCCAATAGGTGGTCAGCAGGCCGGGCGTTGTGCGCGCCCAGCCGGGCAAGCGGCGGTCCAGCTCAGCCTTGCGCCCGCCATCAAAAGCATTGTTGATGTCGAGTTCGCCCGCTTCGATCCGGCGCTCAACAGCGGCGAGATCTTCCAGCTCAAAATAGCTAACGCGCTCAAAGCAAAGTGTGTCGGCCTCGTAAAATGCAGGGTTTTTCTCGACAACGAGCTGGTCGCCTGTCACCCAGTAAACCAGTTTGTACGGTCCGTTGACCTCAATATTATCCGGCTGCACCCAGGCTTCACCATACTGTTCTACGATGTGCCGCGGGACGGGATAGGTGGTGTAGTGGGTCAGCAGTCCGAGCAGGTAGGGCGCGGGCTCTTCGAGCGTGATCTCCAGCGTGCGGTCATCAATCGCCCGTACGCCGAGTTCCTCTGGCTCAACGCGGTCCTCGTTCAGAGCCTGCGCGTTCTTGATGATGTACAGCAGAGAGGAATATTGCGACGCGATCGCCGGGTCCTGGATACGGCGCAGCGCGAACACGAAGTCTTCCGCGGTCAGTGGCGTACCATCTGACCAGGTCGTGTCCCGCAGATTGAACGTCCAGATGAGACCGTCTTCTGATGTCGTCCAGCTTTCAGCCATGGCCGGAATGACCTGTCCGTCAGCTGTATGCTGCGTCAGGCCAAGGAACATGTCGCCAATAATGATATTTTCCCAGGCCGCCGAAGACCGGTGCGGGTCGAGCGTATCCACCTTGGCCGAGATTCCGCGACGAAGCGTGAGCGTATCATCGCCACCACCGCCACCTCCACAAGCAGATAAAGCGAGCGCGAAGGCAATCGCGGTTCCAGCAAAAAGGCGGTTCAAGCGCATATAGGCTCTCCTGGAGAAAAAGTTATGTTTGCAATCAACTATGTTTCAGACAAAAGCGCGTTTGCCTAGGCCACACCTGTCACATTCGGCCGGTTAGCGGCGGCGGAAAAATCCGACAAATCCGAACAATCCGGCCAGTAGTGATCCGATGCCGCCCGCGACAACCGTGATCGGGCTGACCGATTTCGCAATCGCAATGGCCTGACCGATCCTGGAAACATTGACCTCGATTTCATCACGGAAGGTTTGCAGCGGGAGCGCTTGCCCCTCCAGATTCGCAAACAGTTCGATCACCAGCTCCTGTTTACCCGTGGCCGTCGGCGTGACTTTCCAGCGCCAGACATTTTCAGTCATCGGTGAGATCAGCTGCGTTTCAGGCGTGATCGCGCGGACTTCAAACGTCTCTCCCGACACCAGAGCTGTCATGGAATTTGAGATCTGAGCTTCGCCTTCAACAACATTACCGTTCCCAGACAGCGCATCAATCGCGCTGTCATCGCCCGTGGCATCGACGGCCAGCGTCACTGTGAACTCTCGGCCAAACTGCGCTTCAGAGGGTGTCTCATGCGCAATCGGCACAGTTCTCAAAGAAGCCATCACGCTGCTATCGACCGACGCCACGCCGAAAAACTCCTCATCCTCGCTGCTCGACGGCAGCGTCAGGCTCCGGCTTCTCGGGCTGCTCGCAATGGGGGAGTCCTGGCTGCCGGAAGCATCAAACCCGAAGCTTTCGGACGGTGCCGGTGAGGACGCGGCGGTCTCCGATTGCTGTTCGCTTTGCAGATATTGATACCCACCAAATGCGAGCGCTCCTGCACCGATCAGGATCAGCAGAAAAGATAAGATACGGAACATGGCGTGATATTCTCCCCGGTCTCCACAAGAAGCTACCACAAAATTCTTGGTTAAAAACCCGTCCGTTTTGAGGCGCGCCTGTTCATCTTTCAGTTGGGTCGGCGCAGCAACACTTAAACCGAGCGTTCCTTGGTCGCGGTGAAGCGAATGCCCGGGTTCTTTTCCTGCGCATAGCCGACATCCCAGGCATTCTTCGCCAGATAGACAGGCGCATCGTCCAGATCCGTGCCTGAAGCAGCCTTGTTCTTGTCCAGAAAGGCCGAGAGAACCGCGTCATCATCGCAGTGGATCCAGCGCGCGACATTATAAGGTGCCGCTTCGAACACGACATCGAGACCATACTCATTGACCATGCGCTCTGCCATCACATCGATTTGCAGCGCCCCGACCGCGCCGACAATCATGTCCGAGCCGATGCTCGGTTTGAACAATTGCGTGACCCCCTCTTCGGCGAGGCCCTCCAGGGCTTTGCGCAAGTGTTTCGCTTTCATCGGATCGGTGGTGCGCGCCCGGCGCAGGATCTCTGGCGCGAAATTAGGAATGCCCGCGAACTTGATATCGCCGCCTTCGGAGAGACTGTCGCCAACCCGCAGCTGCCCATGGTTCGGGACGCCGATCACATCACCCGCATAAGCGGTTTCCGCGATTTCGCGATCCTGCGCGAGGAACATTAGCGGATTGTGGATATTGATCTGCTTGCCTTCCGCCGTCTTCAATCGCATGCCGCGTTTAAACTCACCCGAACACAGGCGCAGGAACGCAACCCTGTCCCGGTGATTGGGGTCCATGTTTGCCTGAATCTTGAACACGAACCCGGCCACCGATTTATCATCCCGCTTCAGGACATGCTCGGCATCTTTGCGATGACAGGTTTGCGGCCGCGGCGCGGGGGCGAACTCTTCCAGCACGGACAAAAGCTCGCCCACGCCGAAATGGCGAAGCGCCGTTCCGAACACGACCGGCGTCATATGCCCTTCGAGAAAGGCCTGCTTGTCGATCGTCGGAAGCATTTCGCGCGCCATCTCAGCGCCCTCTTCTAATTCTTCCAGCGCGCTCGGGTCGACCTGGTCTCTGACACCGTCGAGCGACACGCGCGGCGACTCGCCTGGGGTCAGGCCTTCATTTGCGGTCTTCTTGGAATAGTGCAGGAACTCGCCGGTCCGCAGGTCCGTCATCCCGCCAAAGCGTTGACCGGACGCGGCGGGCCAATAAAGCGGCGCGCAATCAAGTTGCAGCTGATCCTGGATCTGGTCGAGTAGTTCCAGCGGGTCCAGCGCCTCGCGGTCCAGCTTGTTGATAAAGGTCACGATGGGAATGTCACGCAAGCGGCAGACTTCGAACAGTTTCAGGGTCTGCGGCTCAATCCCTTTGGCAGCGTCCAGCACCATGATCGCACAATCAGCGGCGGTCAGCGTGCGATATGTATCTTCCGAGAAATCCTCGTGACCCGGCGTGTCGAGCAGATTGTAGACATTGCCGCGATGCTCGAACGTCATCACTGACGCGCTGACCGAGATACCGCGATCGCGCTCGATCTTCATCCAGTCAGAGGTTGTGCGGCGGCGTTCACCGCGCGCCGCGACTTCGCCCGCCGCCCGGATCGCGCCGCCGGCCAGGAGCAGGTTCTCTGTCAGCGTGGTCTTCCCCGCATCCGGGTGTGAAATGATCGCAAAGGTTCGGCGGCGACCCGCCTCTTCGGTCAAAGACATTTGAGTTCTCGAATATGATCAGGCCGTGCGGTTAAACGAAA
The DNA here is from genome assembly GCA_041984335.1 of Henriciella sp. GTDB lineage: Bacteria > Pseudomonadota > Alphaproteobacteria > Caulobacterales > Hyphomonadaceae > Henriciella. The sequence goes on from JBHIYI010000003.1 coordinate 217,925, forward strand.
ACGCGAGCGGCTTCAATTGACCCGCCTGCGATCTGTCAGTGCGATCTGTCAGGCGGACGCGCTGCTGCGCTCGCCCCGATCATTCGCCGCGCCCGCTCTGAACGTTTCGAGCACTAATGGCCGCACGTCCTGAAGGCGGGCTTCATAGAGGCCGCCAGCAATCGGTTTGAGGATGAGACTGTTGGCGCCTGTCTTGGAAACGATCAGCGCGGCAATGTCCATCAACAGGTCCGCGTCGGCTGCTGCCGTTTGCCCCATCCAGGGGTGAAGCTTGGTCTTGGCGAACTCAACCGCATCGGAAGCCCGCAGCTTGCGTGGATCGCCGCAGCCCATCAATCGCCAACGCGCCAGCACTCTCGCCTCCGGCGCTTCGATCTCAATGACCGTGTCATTCAGCAAAAACAACATGGTTCGCCCCTCATCTCAGCTCCATGTCGCGGATGTGCGGTTAATGAATCGTTACAACGCCTGATTGAAGCGCCTATTCCACCGGCTCTGTCAGAAAATGGCGCGCTTCGCGATCTTCAATCTCGATGATCCAAAGGTCGCGATCACGCTCACGGGCGCGGGTAACATAGTCGTCGACGCTGCCCTCATCCGGGCCAATGCCCTGCACTTCCAGATCGACGAAGACCCGGTCACCGTCCATCGATGTTCGAGGCACATAGGCGCGCGCTCCGCCGGACAGGTCGGCGACTTTGACCAGGACATCGCCGCGGGTTTCCTCACCGCGTTGGACGACAAAGGCAAAGGCGCCTGCGACTTGCGCGCGGCGCATCAGGGCATCCACCCAGATCCATATCGGCAAGCGGTCGTCAAACATGTCGGCTCGGACTCATCGGATTTAAGTATCGTGCGTTCACTCAGCCGCCCGCTTCTGGTCGTCACGCAAAGCTGGAAGCGTCACCGTCACCGTCGTGCCGGCCCCGAGTGCTGTTTCAATCCTGACCTTGCCGCCCTGCATCTCTGCAAGGCGATGCACGAGCGCGAGGCCCAACCCGGTTCCCGGGCGTCCTTTCGCGTTGCGGCCTTGTGAAAATGGCGATGCGATCCGGGCGAGATCATCTGCATCCATACCCGTACCAGTATCGCGCACTTGCAGAACGGCGTCTCCGTTTCGTATGCCTGACAAAAGCGTCACCGTGTCCCCGGCGGCAGAATATTTAATCGCATTCGAGACCAGATTGTCCCAGATCCTGCGAATGGCGCCGGCATCGGCGAGGGCGAGGACTTCGCCATCGCATTTCATCCGCAGCGTGATACCGGCTTTGTCAGCGACCGGTTGAGACTGTCGCATGACGCTCTCGCCGCTCGCCGCGATATCCATTGGCGCGAGATCGAGCTCATAAGTCCCGGATTCCGACTTGGCATAGCCGAGCATATCTTCGACCAGACGCAGCAGCGCCTGCCCGCTTTCGCGGATGAGCCCGGGATAGTCCTTGTACGCATCCGGCATGGGGCCACGGATCTCGGCATCCATCACATCGGCGAATCCAATCACCGCATTGAGCGGGCTTTTCAGATCATGCCCAAGCCCGGCGAAGAAATTTGTCCGCTCGAGGACTTCATTCGAAGGTTCCGCTTCGCCGGACTTCGACGGTGCAAGGACGACAATCATGCCTGTGTCGGTTTTGAACCTGCGAATCACCAGCATCTCGCGCGCCGATTGCAAATTCGTCGCTTCTGGCGCGATCAGTTTGTCGAGCACCATGCCGACCCGCAAACCTTGCAGATAATCAATATTACCCCAGACAGATCGCACGCGTCCAAGGTCTGAAACATTGATAATTAAAATCTGGTCCTGATTTGGGGCGGGCAGTTGCGCGGCGTTCGATCCAGTTTGGGACAGCTTGTCCGGCCGTTCCTTTGACCGCTCAGAACGGCTCACGAGCGCATAAATTTGCAATATGATCAGTAGGGTAAATATCGCTACCCCAAGCCACAAGCCTGTCTGCCCGCCAGCCAGTGTTACAGCAAGCGCGCCGATTCCAGCGAGACAAATTCCGCCCAGAAGCCAGTAACTCTTAACCGAGTTGCCGCGTTCTCGACGGCTCATCTTAACGGATTGGTCAGGTCTGTTAGGCATTTTCTTTATCGCGGATTCATTAAATTTGCGGCGGAATCCAATTTTAAGCAGATGCTAGCCTTTGCGGGACGCAAAAGATAGGCCAGTGTCTCGGTCGTAGAGTGAGGAGCTATTCATGACCAAACGAACGATAATGACTGCCATCGCAGCCATTGCAGGCCTGACCCTTCAGGCGACTGCTCAAATGGTCACGCCGGCTCCCCAGCAAGTCTCTGCGGCGGGTGCCGAAACCGATCCCCTGGCGCGGGCAGCGGCGCTCTATGCGACCTATCAGGGCGAAGTCACTGACGTGAAAACCAAGGGCTTTGCATCGGCTCGGGACATCGACAAATCCCTGACTAATCTCGGGGGTCACAATCCGGAGCAACTGACGCAGGGCTGGATGGCCTATTCGGCTCTGGTTGCGGCGCAAAACCCCGAATTCCGCGCTGCAGTTCTCGACATTGAAGGCTATTATGGCCGCGACATGCTGATGACCGGCATGCAGAATGACATTCGCTATGCCCGCACACTGAGCGGCGGCGATGCTGCCGTGAATCAGGCGCTCACCGCGGTCAACGCAGACAAAGACCGTTTGATCGGCGCAGCGGCGTTTGTAAAAGAACAAGCCTACAGCCTGCAAGCCGCAGGTTGGGCAAAAGGCCGGGTCGGAAACTCTGGTGCGAAAGCTTCCAGCCTGTTCGCCTCCACGCAAACGGGTATCCCGGCGCGCAATGCGATGGTTCAGGCCATGCATTCTCCTGAGATCAACACGGTCTTCCAGCAGGCGGGTCAGTCCGGCGCGCCATCGGTCTGGGAAAGCGTCTCCGGTGCTGCAAGCACCATTCGTGTACCTTCGGTCGTCGCGAGCCTTGGTCAGTCAAACCGCATTGCACGCGGCAAGGAGCCCATCGCCGACCGGATTACCACTCTGGCAGCTTATCGCATCCTGAATGCTGACCCGGTCAAGGCTGGCTCCATGCGCCAGGCGATGAGCGAGCGCGAGACTCAAGGCTGCCTGAACATGGCGAACCTCAACCTTCAGCAATGTGTAGCCGCGGCTCACAAGCATTATGAAGTTCCGTTCTGCATTGGCGAGCATGCCCTGTCAGATGTCGGCAAGTGTATCGGAAAGGTCACCAACTAAGACACCCATCTCCACTCTTTCAAAACCCCTGGCCGCAGTTCCAGGGGTTTTCTTTTGCGCGATTATCACCCAAATGCGGCGCATGACGATTACCGAACGCGCCGCCGACATCGAAGACGAGTTTGCTTTCCTGGATGACTGGGAAGTTCGCTATGCGCACATCATTGATCTGGGCAAAGCCAATCCACCGCTTGAACCTCACGAGCGCACCGAAGACAGCAAGGTCCGCGGCTGCGCCTCTCAAGTCTGGATGGTGATCACGCCGCAGGACGAAGACCGTCTCGAGATCCGCGCCGAGAGCGATGCGATGATCGTATCAGGCCTGATTTCACTTCTCATTCGGCTTTTCTCTGGCGCTCGGAAATCGGAAATCTCCGCGTTTGATGCCGATGCTTTCCTGGACAAGATCGGCGTGAAGGGGGCGCTGAGTGCGCAGCGATCCAACGGGCTGGCCTCAATGCTCGTTCGCATCAAACAGGCGGCAGCTTAATCAAGTGTCCGAAGCTTCGTGCGGTAGGTCTGGTACAAGTCGCGAATGGCTGCCATTGCCCGTCGCTCCATCAATGCGGGCCTGCCCCCGAACCGCTTCACCAATTGGGCGCGGGTCTCGCCGCTGAGGATTAAACGGTCGAGCATTTCCAGGGTCTCGCCGTCGAGAAATTCTCTGAGGGTTTGCTGCACCATGTCGCCCGAACGTCCGCCACGGTGCGTACCGTGTTCAGCATAGCCCGCGCCGCCATCGACTTTGCCTCCGAGCGCAAGACCATCCCAATTCATCCCGCGCACAGTTGCAGCACCGACGCCCCGTTTTGCATCGGCACGATAACGACGCGCAGTATCCCGGATCAGCTCTCGCCATTCCACATCGTGGGCGCGCGCGATCAACAGCTCAATCAGTGGTCTGGCGGCAGTGCCATGAGCAGTCTCAAGGCGATCCGCACGCGGTGCAGCGAAGGGCGTTTCAAGTACAGATCCTGACCAGACAAATATAGGCGGCGCGCCATCCCCGAGCGGTTTCAGCGATTCCCGCACGCGCAAAACGTCGATTTCTGCGCCTGTCAGCACGCCAATCACGCGCCCGCGCCGATCCCGTCCGCGCCACACGCCCCATCGATCAGGTTCAATCTGCGCGACGACTCCGCCGCGTTGCAGCGCGCGAATAAGGCGCTGTTTCATACGCCGGGTTCAATCAAAGGAGCGACGGTCATCAACCCTTTCTCCAGAGTCTCAATCCAGGCATCAAATTCGGCTTCGTCGCGCATCTCTTCGATCTTGTGACAGGCATGTGCGACAGTTGATCGATCTCGCTCAAACGCGTGTGCGACGCGCGACAGGCTCATCTCCAAACCGACATGAGTCAGGTACATCGCCACCTGTCTGGCCTGGACCATATCCCGCGGTCCGCGATCCCGCATGAGGATGTTTTCCGCCTTCAATTCCAGCGCATATCCGACCAGGCTGGCCGCAAGATATGCGTTGTTTCGATCAATTCTTTGCTGGCTGCCCACTCTACTTTCTCCTTCCGAGTATCGGAGAAGAAACATTATCACGTGGTTATTGGTGTAGGATTATTTTCCGCATTGTATACTTGACAAAGCGTGATTATGAAACCTACAGATTCGCCTGACAGGCCGGTACTACATGTTCAGATAGATGGGGGGATGCGCGTAGAAGTTGCGTCTATCCTTGAGGCTTGGGCTTCGGATCATCCTGAAGATCATGAGGTTGCTCGGCTTTCAAGCTCCGAGCTAGCCTCCTTGATATTCCAAAGAATGAAAAATTACCATCATCGTCGATCTGAGCTTTAAAAAAACTCTCTACACCCTCGGGGTATACTATAGCAGCGCTCGCGGCGCCGATTTTGTCCGCCAGCTCGTGCAAGGTCTGAGCGTCAAATTTTTTTTGAAATACGTGTGGCTCTCTGGCGCTAGAAGCGGTTACGCTATCGGGGTCTTCGTAGTCCCAATCCCATACGCCATGAGTAATTTTGTGACGATCCTTTTCAAGTGTGGCAACATCCTCAGCGATTTTCAGTATCCGCGTTTGTTCAGGCTCAGTGATATACTCTTTAATCAATAGTCGCCACGCTTTACGTCTTCGTCGGAACGAGAGGTGGGTGCAGTCTTCCGGAGGTGGTACACGGGCTGAATTACAAATCGCGCGCGAATGACCAAGAATAATATCCTCCAATAGCGCCCACTGTGCGGTCACAAGGCCGATGGCGTAGAGTTCCTTCTCATCAAGGTCGGGTGAGAGGATGACTCGACCAGTTCGCAAATCCTCACTAATTGATACCATGGCTGATCCTGATAGTTCTGATTTCAACGAAACCCTTCGGCGGATGATGGAAGCCCCGCCAAAGGAACACAAAGACATGAAGAAGGGGCGCAAGCCGAAGCCCGCGCCCAAGTCAGGCAAGCCTAATTGCGATAGCGAATCGGGGCGCCGGACGAGCCAGCGACCAGATTGATGCCATGCACGCAATCCTGCTTGTTAAAGTATCCTTCACCGGAATTGGCGATCTTGCGCCCATTCGCCGCATAAAGGGTCCAGCGCCATTGACGGCTGGCGTCGAGATAAACGAGATAGTACATGTTTAATGCTCCTGAGTCGGATCAATTTAAGCGGTATCTCTTCGAGTACCGCCACGAAGGAGCAGAATGGGCGCTTGAGGTTCGCGCTCGCGATCTGGACGATGCCAAGGCGCGGTTAGCGGCCTTACCTTGGTCACAGTACAGAGGCGAAATCGCAGCCTCAGGCTCCATTCCACTCGGCGGCCAATTGCTTTCATTGCGAAAACGAATCAGTCGCTGGTTCGGATTCTAAGGTTTATGGTTAAGAACGTCTTGCTGTTTTCGTGTTTTGTTCACGGGCCGTATCAGTCAATTGTCACCACGTCTCAATCTTCGAATGCGACGAAGCTTTCTCGCAAGCTGCTTCGGTGATCTAGGCTGGACTAGCCTGACGATATGTGAGGCGTTTGCCCCCTATCATCTTGAGCAACTGATTGTGACGTTCCTCGTCTTCGATACCGAGTGCTGAGCGTCGGTTGTAGCGGAAGTCGAACTCGCGCAGGTAGCGGAACAGGTGAGCCTCACCGCAGTGCTGGTAGACGCCGCGCATCCCGCGCTTGAAGACTGAGAACACGTTCTCAATCGTATTCGAGTGAACCTCACCGCGGACATACTCACCGGAGGCATGGTGCGTTGTCTTGTGGCGCGCAAACTCTTCACCGGTCTTCGTGTAGAGGCGAGACTCGTCTGTATAGAGCTTCGAGCGGCGATCTGCGTTGCGTACCAGGATCTCGCGAACGGTCTTTTTGGTTGCCATGTTCACATGGAAGGTACGGGCACGGCCACCGCGTTCAACAAGGCCGACAATGACACGCTTCTGGGCGCCGCCAGACTTGCCTGACTTGGTATAGGGATCGCCGGAAGCTTTTCGGCGTGGAGAGACGTAGGGCACATCACGCTTGCCGTGATAGGTTTCGTCAGCTTCGACGACTTTGCCCTCACCGCCCAGCGGATCGCCATCATGGTTTTCGCCCATGGCTTCGCGGATACGGTGGAACATGAACCACGCGGTCTTGTAGGTAACGCCAATCATGCGGTGTAGCTGATGGGCTGACATGCCCTTCTTTGAAGAGGTCATCAGGTAGGTGGCCAGCAGCCACTTGTTGAGCGGCACTTTGGAGCGTTCAAAGACAGTGCCCACGGTCACAGTGAACTGCTTGCGGCACTCATTGCACTGATAGAGGCCTTTGCGCTCTACGCCTTCTGGGTTCTTCTTTGAGGGCTTCGAGAAAACACCTTCCAGCTTGGTCACATGATCATGACCAACGACACCGCAATGAGGGCATACAGGACCATCGGGCCAGCGCTGCGCTTCAAGATGCTCGCGCGCTTTGTCCGAGTCGGTGAAAATTGGGTTTGTGAGAGAAACAGTCATGTCTATTTTTTCGCATTTTTTGCGGCGTTGGAGATCAGGTCGGAGTAACGGGCCTCTGCCTCCATCCGAACTTGATCAAGAACCTCAGGCGGGGCTCCCCAAAGACTCTGGGCGGCAACCGCTGCCAAGCCTTCTTCGAGCAAGGCCTTACAGTATTGGTCCGGCTCGCCAGACTCTCTCGCTAGGCGAGATAGAACTTGCCCCAGAGCAGTGTTCAGAACAACGAACTCAGCCAAAACGCCTTTGAAGAATTGTGGGTCGGTAGCCATTAGAAATCCCCCTTCCAACAGCGTAGGGATTATCACTGCTTTGTCAAGTATATAATTGTGATTATTTTCCTAATTTCCGCGCGACTTTCTGAGCAAAATCAAGCTGCTAGCGTCTGCCGAGGGGGCAGAGTGCTGTGGGACTCGCCGCGATGGCGTTGACGCGACCGTTCCTTGGGGACGAGCGTATCATGGCATAAAACCAGTGCGCGGCTGTGGGAGGCGTGAAGCGGCATGCGCAACCAGGCGTGGCAATCCATGTCGCGTTCGATCAATCCGCCAACCGGCCGCAATTGCTCCAGCGCGCCGGCCAATCCAAGCGACCACATTTCGCTCACCGTCTGATCGAGTTCCGATACACACCGGCCTCGCATCTCACGGCCGAGGATTTCGCGAAGGCCGGAGCCTGCAAGGCGAAACCGAACTTGTCCCTGCGGCTCAACTTCAACAATGGAAATTGAGGCGAGGTGCGCCCGGATGGCGCCCGGATCAAGGTCTTCGCGCTTCGGCAAACAGAGCCCGTGGCGACACGATTCCCAATGTTTCAAGAGTTCAATCTGCGACGGCGTAAAGCCAGCGAATTCTGTTGACAACGAAACCATAGCCACCCCCGCGGTGATTCGACTCACCACTAGTGAATCAGTTTGATTCGCGGCGCAAGGGGAAAATCAGTAATTCATTAACCTATATTACTGATTTATTTTGTTTCTTTTCCGAAACGATAGATTTCGTTTTGAATGCAAAACTATTTATCGACTTTTCCCAGGCCCATTTCTTTGGCCAGCTTGGAACGCTTGCGCGCATAGCTTGGAGCAACCATCGGATAGTCATAAGGCAGGCCCCACTTCTCGCGATATTCTTCCGGGCTGAGGCCGTATTTGGAACGCAAATGGCGCTTGAGGGATTTGAACTTTTTGCCGTCTTCCAGACAGATCAGGAACTCGTCGGTGATCGAGTTTTTGACCGATACAGCTGGCTTCTTCGTCGGCGTGGTGTCTCGACCATTTCCCAGCTTGGCCAACGTCGCATGGACGTCTCGGATCAGATCCGGCAGCTCGCCGCTCTGGATGGCATTGTTGCTGACATAGGCCGACACAATATCGGATGCGAATTCCAGGATCGCCCCGTTTGAGGCGACCTCATGTTCTATCTCGTCACTCATACTATTTCCCCTTAGTACAAGTCCGGATATATGGCGGGCGCCGGTGGCGAGTAAACAGAAAATTGCAGAGCCTTTACCTGCACTTCTCTAGCGCCAGCGCTGTTTGCTATGTGCTTCTCTTAAACAGAGACAGAACTCGAAAGCGACAAACCTGATCTAATCAAGAACTCGATATGCCGGATTTAGCTCGCCAGGAGCACGATCAGCATGACCACGCCAAGAAGCACGGCCGACCACATCGCCATGGAATTGGTGAGCCCGCCCCGCGCCAGCGCGCCGCGCGGACTGAAGGTCGCCTCGATCTGATCAAACGTGCGCGAGCCGATGCGGCCCGCAAAGGCGGTCATCGCAGGCCCAGCTTTGCCCCAGACTGTACCGGCCCACTTGAACAGGCCGTAACCTGGTTTGCGCAGAACCCAGTCGGTATCGAGAATCGTGCCCGGTTTCTCCGGCGGATAGAGCCCGAACCGCTTGAGCAGCATGAACGCGAGAATGGCGAGCATCAGTAGCTGCATTTGGGTCAAAACGTGATCGACGGTGTAAGGCTTATAGGCCTTTATCTCGGCTCCGGAAATCATGCAGACATCGGCCGGCGCGGTGACTGTGCATGGCAGCATGCCGTACAGCCAGCCATAGCCGAACCCGCCAATCGCTGGCAGTCCGATCGCGATACAGATGAACGCCGCCATACCCATGGCCAGCAGCATATTGAACGGCGCTTCCTTCACCCGGATGCCGCTATCGTGACTGAAGAAGGTGAAATACGGAATCTTGATGCCGGAATGCTCCAGCACACCTGCAGAGGCGAAGAGCAGCATCAGCCAGACAATGACATAGCCTTCGGTCGCGACCGCGCTCATCGTCATCGCCTTGGCAACAAAGCCCGAGAAGAGCGGAAAGGCGGAGATTGAGACCGCCCCGATAATACAGAAGATGGTGGTCCACGGCATCGACTTGTAGAGCCCGCCAAGCTCGCTCGCCTTCGCTGTGCCGACGCGATAGAGGACCGCGCCCATGCTCATGAACAGCAGGCCCTTATAGATAATATGGGCAAAGGCATGTGCGGCGGCGCCATTGAGCGCCAACGGGGTGCCGATGCCGATTGCACAGATCATGAAGCCCAGCTGGTTGTTCAGCGAGTAGGACAGCACTTTGCGCAAATCATTTTCGATCACCGCGAAGAAGACCGGGAAGACGGTCATGATCGCGCCGATCCAGATCAGGACTTCGAAGCCCGGGAACATACGCGCAAAGGCATAGACGGCGAGCTTGGTCGTAAACGCCGACAGTACGACAGCCCCGACGACGGTGGCTTTTGGGTAGGCGTCCTGCAGCCAATTGTGCAGGAATGGGAAGGCGGCCTTGATCGCGAACGCGATGAAAATGAACTTCGCCCCCGGCTGATCGAAACTGGTAAATGCATCAAGCGACAGGCTGCCCGTCGATTTGTAGACATAGGCAAGACCATCCAGCAGCAGCACGCCTGAAAAGATCTGCACGCCCAGATACCGCATCGCTGCCTGGTAGGCCGCTTTGGTGCCCGCCCGCAGGATCAGGAAGACCGAACTGACCGCCGTGATCTCCCAGAAAATGAAAAGCGTCATCAGGTCACCGGCAAAAGTCGCCGAAACCGCCGCCCCCGCATAGGCGAGCGCCATACCGTCCTGCAGCCTGTCATCTGTATGCAAGGCATAGATCGCGTTCAGGAAGGACGCGATCAGGAAGGCCAGGCCGAAGATGAATGAAAGGCTGTCAACGCGGTACAGAACAAGCTCGATCCCCAGCACCGACGCGGTGGCGAGATCCGTACTGCGCTCTGCCATGGCCAGCATCAGGACGGCGACAACCGGGGTCGCGACCATCAGGGCCTGACGGACACGCTGGATCGGGATCAGGCACCCGATGAAGCCTACCGCCACAAGAAGCAGGCCGGGATTGATCTGACCGAGGAGCCCGCTCATGAGTCTGACTCCACATCTTGCGGCTTGGTGTCGGCTTCGCCGTAATAGTCTTCATCCCGGCGCAGCAGCTTGCCCAGAGGCCAGCCAGAGAGCACTGCAATGGCAAAGGCCGCAAATCCCCAGAACGCATAGAAGCCCGTGGATTCAGCGAACGCTGTGTACTTGTACTCATGGCGATGGATAAAGACATCAGCCACAATCAGACCTGCGCAAATCAAAACCACAATCAGCAGCAGCAGGAACGGCGTGCGCGGCGACTCGACCCAACCGAAGAGAAGCTTCGACACAGGGTGTGTGTGCTCATCCGAAGGCTTCGGTGCCTCCTGTTCCGGCTTTACAAAACGGCCGCTGGCATCGCGTTCTGTCGGTTGAGTCATGGATTACCCCCGGTCATATAGGCCGTCGGAATGCGTTCTCCCGTGGCGGGCTCCAGGAATTCTGAAATCGGTCCCACCGTGAAGAACATGAGAATACAGAGAATAGCCGTGAAGCATGGCGCCGCGACGGTCAGAATGGGCGCGCCGCCTGGGCGCTTATAGGGCGCAGGCTCCGGTGTACCGGGCGGCGGCATCAGCGCCAGGATCGGAATCGGCAGCAGATAGGCAATGTTCAACAGGGACGACACGATCAGCACAATCGGCACATAATCCAGGTTCGCATCCGCGGCGCCTTGCATCAGCTCATATTTCGGCCAATCTCCGGCCAGTGGAGGAATGCCGATAATGGAAAGTGATGCTATGAAGAAGGCAATGAAGACCAGCGGCATTCGCCGTCCGAGGCCTTTCATGTCCGAAATATTTGTGAGGCCCGTCGCGACATAGATTGCCCCGGCACACATGAAAAGTGTGATCTTGCCGACCGCGTGCGCTGCGATCTGCAGCGAGCCGCCCATAAAGCCGGCCGGGTCCGCGAGCATGGCGCCGCAAGTCACATAGGCAAGCTGGGCAACCGTCGAATAGGCCAGCCGCGCTTTCAGATTGTCTTTGGTCATCGCCACAAGCGAAGCGACGATGATGGTGAAACAGGCGACCGCAAGGATGAATTCCCGCGATGCCGTCGCGTTCAGTATCTCTTCGCCAAACACATAGATGGCGACTTTCAGGATGGTGAAGACACCCGCCTTCACGACGGCCACAGCGTGCAGCAAGGCCGACACGGGTGTTGGTGCCACCATCGCATTGGGTAGCCAGAAATGGAATGGCATCAGCGCCGCCTTACCGACCCCGAACGCGAACAGCAGCAAAAGGGCGCTCGCGACCACCGGCGTCAGGCCTTCAGCCTGCTGCAGCAAACCGCCGGGGACAAAATCGAGACTACCGGCCAGTGCGCCCGTCCAGATCACGGCAACGAGCAGGAAGCCGATCGACGTCCCGAGCAGGGTCATCAGGTAAATCCGCGCCCCGCGCTGTGCATTGGCGTCGCCCTTGTGCGCGACCAGCGGATAGGTCGACAGGGTGAGGATCTCGTAGAACACAAACAGCGTGAACAGGTTTGCCGACAGCGCCACGCCCATGGCGCCGAAAAGCGCAATCGCAAAGCACATATAGAACCGGGTCTGGTTGCGTTCCCGATTGCCGCGCATATAGCCGATTGAGTAGAAACTGTTGACGATCCATAGACCGCTCGCCACCAGCGCAAATAGCGCCCCAAGCGGCTCCGCCCGGAACGCGAACTCCAGTCCCGGCACCGCCTCACCGAGACTCAGTTCTGCAGGCGACCCCGCTGATACATGCCCGGCAATGATGATCGCGATGACGAATAGAGCGGCGGCGCCCAGTAGCGTAATGCCTTCGCGCAAATCCGGCACCCGGCCTGCGAGCCAGATCCCGGCGCAGATCAGAAGCGGCAAGATCAGAGCCGCTGCGATGGCCATTTCACCACTCATGACACATCTCCGATAAACAGCGATCCTGCCGCGTCTTCTGCCAGGCCAGCGACGAACCCGCCCTGCACACCGACCCAGATATTCGCGATTGCGAGGATCCAGAGCGGAATGAGAATGAGCAGCGGCGCTTCTTTGCGGCGCTTGTTTGGATTGCTCGGCGCGCGGAAGAAGACTGCTTCAAGTATCCGGCCCATATAGACGACTGCGAGCAGGCTGGAGGACATGACCACCGCCACGGCCCACCACCAGCCATGGTCGAACAGCGCGCTGACCAGTGCAAACTTGGACTGGAAGCCCGCCGTCAATGGCACGCCGATCAGGGAAACCGCGCCAATCGCAAAGGCTGTCATCGTCCACGGCGCAGAGCGGCCGAGGCCCTTCAGATCATTCAGGCTCGTGCCCTGATAGGACAGAACCATACCGGCCAGCGCCATGAATAGCGCGCCTTTGATCAAGGCGTGATTGACCAGATGGAACAGGCCGGCGGAGACGCCTGCCGTCGTGGCGATTGAGATCCCCAGCAACATGTAGCCGACTTGCGCGACCGATGAATAAGCAAGGGTGCGGCGCACATCGGTCTGGAACACGGCCTGGAAAGAGCAGGCAATCATCGCAGCAATCCCCATCGGCATCAGGATCCAGATGAGCGTTGACCCTTCAAACGTGAATTCCAGTCCGAACACGGTGAACAGGAAACGGACCAGCGCATAGATGGCCACTTTCGTCGCTGTGGCCGCAAGGAACATAGTCACGAAGCTTGGGCTGTAGGCGTAGGCATTCGGCAGCCACTGGTGCAGCGGGAACATCGCCGCCTTGATGCCGAGCCCGACAAAGATGAACGCATACCCCGCCAGCACGGCTTTGTTGCCCTGCATGTCCTGCAGGCGGATAGCGAGTTCGGCCATGTTGAGCGTGCCCGTTGCGGCGTAAAGGAAGCCAACACCGACAACGAAGAATGATGCCCCAATCGTGCCCATCAGCAGATAGTTCGCGGCGGCGGGGAGCGCGCGGCGATCACGCGATGCGCCAAGTGCGACCAGGACATAGGTCGCAATCGAGCTGATCTCCAGGAAGACAAACAGGTTGAACGCATCACCTGTCGACGCCACACCGCACAGGCCTGTGAAGCAGACCAGATAGGCGGCGTAGAACATGGCGCGCTTGGCATCGCGAACTTCGGCAACGACGCTCGGCCAGCTGAAAATCGCGGCCAGGAACCCGATCGTGCTGACCAGAAGCAGAACCATCGCGTTAAGCGAGTCGATGCGAAATTCGATCCCCGCATCGGGCGCCCATCCGCCCATCGCATATGACAGCACGCCGCCGCCATCGACCGAACGTACCTGGCTCAGCAGCACCATAGCCATGATCAGCGACACCCCGGTCGCTAGAATCGAGAGCACCCAGGCCAATCGCCCATTCGGCATGAAAGCCGTAATCGGCGCCAGAAACATTGGCACAACCACAAGCAGCGCTGGCGCATGCGCCGCGATGTCCGCAGGCACGAAGGAAGAAATAAACTCGATCATGCCGCCCCTGCCCTGCTTTCCTCTGCTTCAGATGCAGCTTCAGAGATCGCAACCTCCAGATCCATTTCCCGAATTTCGTCTGTTTCGACCGTGCCATAAGCTTCGCGGATCCGAACGATGACGGCGAGCCCGACGGCAAGCGTTGCCACGCCCACCACAATCGCGGTCAGCATCAGAACGTGCGGCAATGGATTGGAATAGACATTCTCCAGTCCTTCACCGCCATAACCATGCGCCGCGTCATAAGTGCCGTGGGCGGCGTCCGCGCCATGCTCGGCGGCTTCAGCGCCATAGTCGCCCGCCTTGTCGTGACTTTTACTCTTGCCGTAATCCTTGCCGAACAGGATTGGCGCGGTACCGCCATCGATCCGCGACAGTGAAACGTAGAACAGAATAATTGACGTCTGGAACAGGCCGAGGCCAATCAGGCGCTTGATCAGGTTTGTCGCAGCAAAAGAGATATAGAGCCCGATCATCATCAAACCGATGATCGCCCAATAGTTTCCGCGCTCGAGGATGAATTCCAGCATCTCTACCAGTCCTCGTCCCGAATTTCGCTGACGCGGCCTGCAAAGGCATAGAAGATCGAAACCATCGAGCCGGCAACAGCGAACAAAACGCCAATCTCGATGACGATAATGCCGACATGCTGGCCATTGTGACCGCCAGCAGGCTCGCGGAACAGGGCATCATAATCGAGGAAATTTCCGCCCATCGCGAGCGCCCAGATGCCGACGCCAGCATAGATGACGAAGCCGAGGCCTGCGATGAAGCGGGCAAAGCCGGGCGTGATCGCGCGCATCGCCGGTGCGATGCCGAAAATCAGCGAATAGAGGATGACAGTCACGGCCAGAATGACCCCCGCCTGGAAGCCGCCGCCCGGACTGTATTCGCCATGAAACTGCACATAAAAGCCGTACAGGGCGATGATCGGAATCAGCACCTTGGCGACAACGCGGAGAATGACGTGATGGTCGCCCTTCATGACGCCTCCTCATCGTTCTTGTTCGAGCTTTCGCGGTCTTCGCGGCGAACCGTGGCGCCGAGGGACCGCTCACCAAATCCGAGCAGCAATGTGACCGCGAGCCCGGCGGCAAAGACCACGCCGACCTCGCCCAGCGTATCGAAGCCCCGATAGCTGGCGAGCACCGCGGTGACGACGTTCGGGATCGCGATCTCGGGATAGGTACGTTCAAGGAAGTCCACGCCGACACCTGTGTTCGCAGGAGACGTCGCATCGCCAAATCCGGGTAGGTCAATCGTCGCATAAATCAGGACCGCGCCAGTCGCGATGACGACCAGAAGTGGCACGATCCGCTTCGCTCCGTTTTCTGCTTTCGCTGTGCGCGAGGTCAGGACCATGGCGCCCAGGAAGAGCGCGGTCGAAATACCAGCCCCGACAGCGGCTTCGGTAAACGCCACGTCCACCGCGTCGAGCGCAACAAACCAGGTCGCTGAAACCAGGGAATAAATTCCCGATAGCATGACAATCGCAAACAGGCTTCGCAGCCGCGCGATGGCAATCGCCACCACGAAAAGGATGGTCAGCAAAGTGATGTTCAGCAAGTCGATGGCGAGGTTTGCGCCTTCGAATCCGGTCATTCGCCGCCTCCTTCATCTTCACCCAGGCGGCCGATCATTGGCTGCAATCCCGCCGTATGCGCCGCATTGGCGAGCGCGTGCGACGAGGTCGGTCCCGTCAGGAACAGGAACAGCCAGACGACTGCCAGCTTGACCACAACGGCCAGGCTTGGTGCGAGCAAGGCCATTCCGACTATTGCCAGCGTTGCGGCAGCCGTGTCGGTGACGCTCGCCGCGTGCAACCTTGTGTAGAAGTCGGGAAACCGGAGCACGCCAACGGTTCCGACGACGGCGAGGATGGCGCCCACCAGAAGTAGCGCCGAACCAAGCGCCGGCCGGAATGCATTCCATAGCTCAAGCAGTTCGGTCATTGCGGACCTCCCCGTCCCCGCCGGGTCAACGAGACCTGGAAGGAACGATAGCGGAAGAATTTCAGGATCGCGATCGTCGAAACGAAATTGATCAAGGCATAAAGTATAGAGATATCAAGGAAGTCCGGGCGTCCTGTGAGAAATCCGATCACGCCCAGCAAGAGGATGATTTTCGTCCCCAGCGAGTTCACCGCGAGCACCCGGTCGTACAGGGTCGGCCCGCTCAATGCCCGCACGAGCATCAGGGCAATCGCAACGATGAGGGCGAGCGCGGCAGCACCGATCATGACTTGCGTCTCCCGTCAGAAGCTTCGCGCGCGCGGCGATCCATTTCGTCGAAGGCGCCTGGGCCGGCTTCCTCTTCATAGAGGGCGTGAACGAGGATCTTGTCGCCTTCTATCTCGACGCTCACTGTGCCGGGGGTCAGCGTGATCGAGTTCGCAAACACTGTCCGCGCGAGATCGCTCTCGCAGCCGGTTTTGACCTTCACCAAAGTCGGGTTGATGTCGAGGGTCGAGCGAAGACACGCCTTGATGACAACCCAGTTCGCTTTGAAGATCTCCACCATAAGCCAGACCCAGTAGACCATCAGGTGCAATAGCCGCGCGTAGGGTGATCCTTCGCGATCGAGAATATCAAACCGATAGGCGAGAACGGCAGAAAGAATGATGGAGACCGCCCCCAGCGATGCAATGATCGGCTTCAGGGAATAGTCCCAGGACAGTCCGAGCCACAGAGCAATCAGAACAGTGATCAATCCAAAAAAATAGCCCACGCGCCCAGTCGCTCCGGTTTCGAACATCTTGCTCAGACCGGGAATTAGAGCTGGAATCGGGGTTTGACCACCCTAAACCGAACACTCAGGTGTGAAAAACTCAGCTAGTTGCCAAATACGAGGATGGCAGTTCGGCGCGCGGCGGAGAATGTCGATTCATCATTGGCAGGTGCCGACTCATCGCTCGCTGACTCTTCCTGGCGGGGTGAGTAGGAGGATGACAGAGACCAGTTCCAGTATCTCAGAGTGGTCTGTGCCTTGGCGACACTCAACAAATCATACGTTTCCACGAGGTGAGCGTACAACATGTGCGGCTCTCCCTCATCGGTTTCGAGCGGACGCTTGAGGGCGATCCAGATATTCTTCAGAGACGGCTTTTTCAGGCCCGTGGCCTTGCACAGGACTGCAATGCCCTCTCCGCCAGTATCGCTGAGGATCTTGGCACTGGTGACAGGCTTTATCCCGGCGAGATAGCCGATTTCCTCGACCATTTCAGGCGTCATTCCCATGGCCGCAGCGGTTTCAATCGCCGCTTCCAGACTTTCAAACTCGCTGCGTTCGATGGCCTGACGATTGCGCTGTCGGCGCTCGATCAGTTGTAGTGTCTTGCGCGCAACAGGGTCAGACCAGCCTTCATTGGCGGCGATCGCAAAAACATCGGCGCACATTCCCACCATTTCGGCGCGATCAGCCGCGTGGCGCTGCAGAATGATCCGGCGAGTGTCGCGATTGGACCACCAGAACATGGCCATGGCCTGGGCCGGCTTGAGCTCGAGCCGCGCAATCAGGAGGCTGCTGAGATCCCCTTCGCTCCGTGACCGTTCGACGAGAATATCGATCGCCGTTTCCGACAATTCAGCGCCCTTATTCTGCACCAGCGCCTTCACCACACTGGGCTCTCCGCGTCTTGCAAGTTGATCAGAAACGACCGTGGGCACACGTTTGCGCTTCGCGATCAGCATGCGGTGGTCCGGCGTCACCTGATCAACAATTTCCAGCAGATCGGAACTGTCGAAGGAATTGCTCTCCTCCAGCAGCGGTCGGGCAATATCGATATTGCATTGTGCAAGGTATCGCAGCAGGCGGCGCGGCGCATCGCTGAGGGATGCAATCCGCCGGGCACAGAGCAGCCGGTCTGAATCCGTTGCGTGAAACAGCATATCCAGCAGGATGTCTCCACCCATAGATCGGTCCTGCGGCGCCACCTGCGAGGCTGGCATCGCAATAAAATCGATCAATCGGCGCAGCAGCGTGCGCCGTGCAAGCCCGCCTTTGGCGGCGTGATCTTCAAGTGAAACTGGATCGCTCATGCACTTTCGCCAAAACTAAACTTCGCGAAAGTCGCTGAAAACCGTTAATATTCTAATGAGAATTGGGTCAGCGTTTTCGGGGATGTACCACAAATAAGAGCATGCTCGCAGCCAGCATTGCGATGGCCAGGGCAAACAATTGTCCGCCATCTGTTCCGGCACCTGGTGCAAGCGAAGTCGGCACCTCGCGGCCAAGGAAATCGGGCATTAAATGAAACGCGACCGCGCCGGCCAGAACCAGGAACGACAATCCGGCGCCCTTGCGGCGCGTCATCGGAATTAGCAATAGCAGGGCCGCCAGCAATTCAGCTATGGCAACAACCACCCGTCCGGTCGGTTCGAACAGCGCAATCCCAGTATTTGCAGCGATCGTCGCGAAGACAATGTTCTGCCCCGGAGGGTCAAACAGCTTCACTGAGCCTTCCGGCGGATTCGGCAACGGATGAATGGTTGCCTGCAGGAACATGAAAATCAGAAAAAGAGCCAGCCCCCAACTCCCCACAAGACGCATGGCTCGCATATTGGTGTCTCCTTACGCACTAAGATGACACGCCTAGCATGGCGATGTGGCAGCTCCAAGACGCAGCTGTTCAGAGTCCCGACATTTCCTGTTGCACGATCGCAAATCCCACGACAGTTTGAAGGGCTGGGAATTAGGGCAGACGAGCTATGAGCGAAACGCCGGAACCGGCTGAAAATCTGGAAGACCCGGATATTCTGGAAGAGGCCCGCTCGCCCCTGAGCGGCATGGGCTCTGCCATGAGCGCCGGGGCCTCGCTGCTGGAAACGGCGCAATCCATGATGGCCCGTAAAGCCCGCCGCGGCGTCAAAATTGAGCTCCCGGCCTATTTATCTGTGCAAGCCACATGGTTCGTCGCGTTCGGGCTCCAGATGGTGCTGTTTCCCTATCTCATCACCAACAAGCTGGGCCTGGGCGGAACCGAACTCGGCTTCGCCAACCTCGCTTTGTCAGGGCCTTCAGTGATTTTCCTGCTGCTTGGCGGCGTCGTCGCCGAGCGTGCCTCTGGCAAGCCCCTGTTGATGATCCTGCACCTGTTCGCAGCGGTGCCTGCGTTCGGCCTCGCCTTCGCGCTGGCGACGAACAACCTGACCTATCCGTACATGATTGCCTATGGCCTGGCGCTCGGCACGGTCGGCGCATTCATGATGCCGGCGCGGGATTCGATCCTCAATGAAGTGGTGGAGCGCCGCGGCCGGGTGGGCTCAGGCGTGACGCTGCAACAAGGCGTGGCGTTCGCGACGCTGGCCCAATTTGCCGCCCAGATTACAGGACTGATCCTCGGCGGTTATGCCGACAAGATGACCAAGATGCCCGACTGGCTTGGCGGATTCGGCGTGGGGCCGATCGATAGCTGGTTCCTGATGGCCCTTCAGGGAGGTGTGGTCGCAGCTGGAGCCCTGCTCGCTTTCTTCCTGGCAAAAGGGCGTAAAGTGAATACTGGCCGATCGGGCATTGGAGCGGCCTTTGGCGATATCGGAGAAGGCTTCAAAGTCGTCGCCGCGGAGCCGAAACTCTGGGCGATGACCATGCTGATGTTCGGCGTCGGCATCTTTGTGATCGGCGCATTTCTTGTCGTTCTGCCGATCATTAACCGGGACGTATATGGCCTTTCCGGAGACGGCATACGGGACATGTTCGTCACCTTCTGGCTAGGCGCGTTTGTGTCTTCGGTGGCGCTTTCGCTGTTCAAGAACATCAAGCGCCAAGGACGCCTGCTGCTGGTTGCGCAGCTTCTTGGCTCGCTGGCCATCCTGCCCATGATGACGAAGATCCCGCACGAAGCCTTCCTGCTCATCGTCTTTACCTGGGGCCTCTCGGCGGGCGTTTCGATCGCCATGAGCCGCTCGATTGTTCAGGACGCAGCGCCGAAGGATCAGCTGGCACGGGTCCTCTCGATCTACCAATTGGGCTTCATGGCAGGCGCCCCTTTTGGTGCGGCAATTATGGGCTGGCTCGTCGATGCATTCGGGCCCTACAAGATTGCGATTGTTCCCGCCGCTGGCATGACCGTACTGATCTTGTGGATGGCGCTCAGAACGCCAATCTGGAATCTCAAGAACGAAGCGTTCAAGCCGAAATCGCAAGATTGAAGCCGCGCTGTCGCGAATTGGAATAGGTCCTATTTCGGGTTCGCGCCTTCATCTCTGCAGGGGACACGCTAGCTAAGTTCCGAACAGGAGCTCAGCATGAAACATTTCGGCGACATCGCGTTTACACCTCAGGTCAAGGCGCAGCAGGAAGCCCGCGGATCGCTGGATCTTTATAAAGGGATGCTCGCCCGCCCCGCTCCGGATGGTTTTTCCGAGCGCGAAACAGCATTCATTTCGATGCGCGACAGTTTCTATATGGCGACAGTGTCAGAGGATGGCTGGCCCTATATCCAACATCGCGGCGGGCCGCGTGGTTTTCTGAAAGTGCTTTCCCCGACCAGGCTCGGGTTCGCAGACTATCGGGGCAACCGGCAATATGTCTCTGTGGGCAATCTGCAGAATGAGACGCGCGTCTCGCTCTTCCTGATGGACTATCCCAATCGCGCGCGCTTGAAGCTGCTTGGACGGGCGTCCGTGCAGGAGGCCGCCGACAATCCGGATCTCGCCCGTCAACTTGATATTGAGGGCCAGGGCAAAGTAGAGCGTCTGTTTACGATCGACATCGAAGCATTCGACTGGAACTGCCCGCAATTCATTACGCCGCGCTTCACTGAAGAGGAGCTCGCATCAAGCCTCGCGCCGCTGGTTGAAGAGGTTCAGACCTTGCGCCAGGAAAACGCATCCTTGAAGCAAGAACTGAAACGCTAGTGCAGCTTGAACTCGCCATCGATTGGGCGAATCTCGGCCGGGCCCACCCAATCGGCATGGGCAATCCGGATGGAATGGATCACGGCATCGATTTCCCGGCGCCAATGATCTAGAAATTGCGCGAGGCGCGGGAATCGCGGGGCTTCATCCATGGTTTGCCAGACGAAACTCTGCAGCCAGGACCGGTAATCCGGACGGTAATAGAGTATCTCAGTGGTCAGCATCCCCTTTCCGCCCAGTTGCGCTGCAAAGTCATCGTCGATGCGCATTTTTTTCTGCTCCGTTCTTGATTCGTGAGCCAACGATGCCAACTGGGTGTGAACTGTCAATTAACAAACAAAATCAATGGTATAGCAGCCATTCTTCATAAGTGCTGCCAACCGCAGGACCGTCCTCTGTGCGGGGACATGATTTTTTTCAGAAATTTCATTGCCAAATTGTTGACGGCACGCGTTTGAGAACCTACCTGCAGGCCATCGTTAGCACTCAGAGGGTGCGAGTGCTAAAACTCGTATGGTGCTAACGAAACAAACAATTGCAACTGACGAACAAGAGGGTTTCCCATGAAGTTCCGTCCACTAGGCGACCGCGTTCTGGTCCGCCGTGTTGAAGAAGCCACCAAAACAGCTGGTGGAATCATTATTCCAGATACCGCAACCGAAAAGCCGCAGGAAGGCGAAGTCCTGGCTGTTGGCACCGGCTCCATCAATACTGATGGTTCCGTGCGTGCACTCGATGTCAAAGCAGGCGACAAAATCCTGTTTGGCAAATGGGGTGGCACCGAGGTCAAGATCGACGGTGAAGACCTGCTGATCATGAAAGAAAGCGATGTGATGGGCGTGATCGAGGCATAACCCCTCTCGCGCTCTTTTTTGTTTAATCCCGTAAAATGAAAGGTACCCAATCATGGCTGCCAAACATGTAAAATTCGGAGCCTCTGCGCGCGAGCGTATGCTCAAAGGTGTTGATACACTTGCAGACGCGGTAAAAGTCACGCTCGGTCCTAAAGGCCGTAACGTGGTCATCGAAAAGTCTTTCGGCGCGCCGCGCACCACGAAAGACGGTGTCACCGTTGCCAAAGAAATTGAGCTTGAAGACAAGTTCGAGAATATGGGCGCTCAGATGCTGCGCGAAGTGGCATCGAAAGCCAACGATGTTGCCGGTGACGGCACCACGACCGCAACTGTGCTTGCCCAAGCGATCGTTCGCGAAGGCATGAAGCGCGTTGCTGCCGGCATGAACCCAATGGACCTGAAGCGCGGTATCGACAAAGCTTCAGCGGAAGTTGTCAAAGACCTCGCGCACCACTCGCGCAAAGTGAAAGACAATTCAGAGATCGCCATGGTCGGCTCCATCTCTGCCAATGGCGACACAGAAATTGGCGACATGATCGCCAAGGCGATGGAAAAAGTCGGCAATGAAGGCGTCATCACGGTTGAAGAAGCCAAGTCTCTCGAGACTGAGCTCGACGTTGTTGAAGGTATGCAGTTCGACCGCGGTTACCTGTCGCCTTACTTCGTCACCAATGCTGACAAGATGACGGCTGAGCTGGATGATCCATACATCCTGCTGCACGAGAAGAAGCTGTCTTCGCTCCAGCCAATGCTGCCAATCCTTGAGTCTGTTGTTCAGTCTCAGCGCCCATTGCTGATCATTGCCGAAGACGTCGACGGCGAAGCGCTGGCAACCCTGGTTGTCAACAAGCTGCGCGGCGGCCTGAAAATCGCAGCGGTCAAAGCACCAGGCTTTGGCGATCGTCGTAAAGCCATGCTGCAGGACATTGCGATCCTGACCGGTGGCCAGGTCATCTCTGAAGACCTCGGCATCAAGCTCGAAAACGTCTCGCTCGACATGCTCGGCACAGCCAAGCGTGTGAACATCACCAAAGACGACACAACTGTCGTTGACGGCGCGGGCACCAAGAAAGACATCGAGGCGCGTGTGGGTCAGATCCGCAAGCAAATCGAAGACACGTCTTCCGATTATGACCGTGAGAAACTGCAAGAGCGCCTGGCGAAACTCGCTGGCGGTGTTGCCGTGATCAAAGTCGGTGGTGCAACCGAGATCGAAGTGAAAGAGCGTAAGGACCGCGTCGACGACGCCCTGAACGCGACCCGCGCAGCGGTTGAGGAAGGTATCCTCGCAGGCGGCGGTACGGCACTTCTGGCGGCAGCTGGCAATATCGACATCAAAGGCGAAAATGATGACGAGCAAGCCGGTATCGATATCGTCCGCAAGGCGCTGGAAGCGCCTGTTCGCCAGATTGCTGAAAATGCGGGTGTTGAAGGCTCTGTTGTCGTCAACACGATCCGCAACGGCAAGGGCAAAGGCTACGGCTTCAACGCTCAGACCGAAGAGTATGGCAACCTGATCGAAATGGGCGTTATCGACCCAGCCAAGGTTGTTCGCTCTGCGCTGCAAAATGCGGCATCTGTGGCTGGCCTGCTGATCACGACCGAAGCCGGCATCGCCGAAGCGCCAAAAGCTGACGCACCTGCAATGCCTGCTGGCGGCATGCCAGACATGGGCGGAATGGGCTTCTAGCCCAATCGCCAAAGGCGAAAAATCGATCCAGTGGATCGATTTTAGGGCTAGAAGGCCGCGGCAGCGGCATCACCAAAGCCCGACAGAACAAGAAAGGGCGGCTCCCAGCGAGCCGCCCTTTTTCATGTCATATCGCTCAGTATCGCATCACGCGGAAATCAGTTTCTCCCGCACCTCGCGTTTGAGAAACTTGCCGCTGGCATTGCGCGGGAAGGGTTCAGGAGAGATCCAGACATGTGTCGGGATCTTGAACTTTGCCAGGCGCTCTGCGCAATGCGCCCGCAATTCGTCCGCAGTGATGCTTTCACCTGGTTTCAGGTACACCGCCGTCCCGACTTCTTCGCCCAGCCGCTCATCCGGAACGCCAAACACGCAGCATTCGGCAATTGCCGGGTGGTGGTAGATCGCCGCTTCCACTTCAACACAGTAAATGTTCTCGCCGCCGCGAAGCACCATGTCCTTCTTGCGATCCACCAGATAGATAAAGCCATGCTCATCCACCCGGCCAATGTCGCCGGTATGCAGCCAGCCATCGGTGATAGATTCAGCCGTCGCCTCGGGCCGGTTGATATAGCCCTTGATCACGGATGACCCGCGCACCCAGATCTCGCCCAGTTCACCGATCGGAACTTCGTTGCCGCCATCGTCAACGCATTTGACTTCGAAATTGGGCATGGCCGGTCCAGCCGAGTCGGGTTTGTCGACAAAAAAGTCGCCTGCGACCGAAGTGATGATCCCGCACGTTTCCGTCATGCCATAGCCGGTGCCCGGCCGCGCTGTCGCGATCCGGTCATCAATTTTTCGCACCTGATCGGGGGGCACCTGGGCGCCGCCGCAGGATATGGCGAGCAGGCTCGACGTATCGCGTTTGTCGAAATCAGGATGATTGATCAGTTCGCGCCCCATGACGGGCACGCCGCCTGCAGAGGTGATACGCTCCTGCTCAATCAGACGCAGGGCCTCGCCCGCATCCCAGCGGTACATCAAGACAAGCGTGCCGCCCACGGCGGTCGCACGATAGACCGCGCAATTGTTTGCCGTGACATGAAACAAAGGCGTGGTGATCAGCGTTACAGGAACCGGCATGGTCGCCGGAGGCGCTTCCCCGGTCGCAGCCTGAACCGCAAGCATGGATGAGGCCGCGGCGTATTGCATGTTGAGCAGGTTCGCGACACAGCCGCGATGGGTTAACTGCGCGCCTTTTGGGAATCCGGTGGTGCCGGACGTGTAGAAGATACAGGCATCACTATCGGGATCGACTTGGACATCCGGCAGGTCCCGATCCTGGCTGATAATGTCCGCCCAATCCACCGCGCCCGGATATTCTTGGTCCGTGCGAACGGCGATCAGGCCGGGCGGTGTCGGAATGTCTGGATTATCGACTATGCGCGCCAGGCGCTCCTGGTCTGCGAAAATGAACTTAGGCGCTGCGTCATTGATCCCGTAGGCCATTTCCGGCTCGGTCCACCAGGCATTCATGCCGACAACTGCAACACCAACGGACGCGCAGGCCCAGTAGATCAGCATCCATTCCGGATAATTGCGCATGGCAATGGCAATCCGGTCGCCGGGCCGGACCCCCTGCTCGAACAGCCAGCCAGCGACGCTGGCGGTCTGGCGATGAGCTTCGCCATAGCTGATCCGCTCCTGCTCGTAGACGATATAGGTTCTGTCCGCGAATTGCGCCGTCGCCAGCCAGATTTCGCGAATACTGTTCGGACGGTTCTTGAAGTCGCGAATGTGATTGCCGAGAATTTCAGTTTCGATAATTTCGAAATCCCCGCCCGGCCCGGTCAGCTTCTCGCGCGCGGCTGCAAGCTCTTTATAGTACATGTCCTACCCCGATATTCGTTTCGGTAAGACATACGGCCTTCGCGCCCCTGCGAAAGCCTTCACGTAGAGGTAAAGCCTATCGCCTGGAGGTCATTGGTGCCCGCTGAGTGCGGTCAGTTGACCAAAAAAGGGCGGCCTCTGCGAAAGCCGCCCTTTGAAAGACTGGGCAAAATTCCGGCCTTCTATGGAGAGTTCCGGGAGGAAAGGAAAGAAGGCCCACCCATTCAGATTAAACACCCGCAGGATAAAGCGTGTCTGTGCCGCGGGTCACATAAGCCATCAACATTGGATCGCTTTTTATGAATGCGCCCAAGGGTTTGGTGACCGGCGTCACGATGGAAGCGCGCAGCATTGGCACAAGGCTATAGTCCGCCGCTGTCGGTGTTTCACCGAACAGGAATGGCGTGTCACCAAGTAATTCCCGGATTGCGACAATATCCCGGCGAACGCGATCAAAGCGCTCGTCAGCCGTAAACCGGCCCATGCCCTGCCCCTGCAATCCCTGCAGAGCCTGCTTGCGGGCAACCCGCGTGATGAGGCCGCGCAAGAGCCAGGGAAAATCGCTGAAAAACACTTTGCGCACATGCTCCCAATTGTCGTCCTCCCCCCAGCGATCCATCAGGATAGCGAAATAGACATGTTCCTCGACCATCCTGATCACCGATTGGGAAACAGCGCGTTCGTGAGTGGTCAGGCCGTCATCGAAATCACGTCCACTGATCGCCTCGACGTGAATGCGTATCTGCTCGCTGTCCGCGATGGGAACACCATCCATCTCGATGACGGGCAACTTGCCTTTCGGCGCTTTTCGAGGATCAGGTGTGACGTTCAGTTCGAACGGCAATCCGGATGCTTGCAACATGCACCACGCCTTCATGCAGAACGGGCTGGCACTTGGTTCGCCAAAGGCGTCAGGGAAAATCGTGAGCTTGATCATTCTGGGCGGTCCTTTTTGTTGACAGGGCGCTAGCACGCTGCTCCTGTCATTTTTTGTCAGTAACATTTGCTAAGGGTCCCGCATGGCCAAGAGTGACCGCCTCCTGCAGATGATGCAATGCCTTCGCACGTTCGCGCCGCCGGTGAAAGCACAGGCGCTTAGCGACGAATTAGGGGTCTCGCTCCGCACGATCTATCGGGACATTGACACCCTGCGCCGTTCGGGTGCGCTGATTGATGGCGAAGCAGGCTACGGATACACTTTGCAAGAAGACCCTGCCTTGCCGCCCATGATGTTCAGCCGCGACGAGATGGAGGCGCTTGTCCTCGGCTTGCGCGAAGTGGTGCAGGTCGCAGATCCCGTACTCGCCAAGGCGGCGGAGAACGCCCTGTCGAAACTGAAAGCCTCGCTGCCTGAACGGATGCGCTCCGAATTCGAGCACGCCGTACTGTATGCCAAGCGCTTCTATTGCCGGCCAGAGATCGCCATTGATATCGCGGCCTTCCGTGAGGCGACGCGCAATGAGCAGATCGTGGAAATCAACTATCTGGACGCCGAAGAGAACCCGACGGTCCGGGCGATACAGCCGCTCGCGATCGTCTTTTTCGACCGGTCACTCGTGGCGCTGGCCTGGTGCGAGCTGCGCCAGGATTATCGCTCGTTTCGAATTGATCGTATACGCCATATGATTGTCACCAACCGGTCCTTCAGACCGCGGCGTGTTGCCATGTTGCGGGAATATCTGGATCGTCTGGAGCGTTCTGAACCCGCAGCGTGAGCGCGTGCGCGGCGTGAGCGAAACTGATCAGGAAAATTGGACCGAATGGTCTCTTGCATTTGCAACTCTCCCTGCGTAACGAGAGCCCATGAGCAAAGTCTATGAAAGCGCCGCAGCAGCCCTCGATGGAGTCCTGTTTGACGGCATGACAATTGCCGCTGGCGGGTTTGGCCTGTGCGGCATTCCGGAACTCTCGATCCAGGCGATCCGCGATGCGGGGACGAAGGATCTGACCATCTTTTCCAATAATGCCGGCGTCGACGATTTCGGCCTCGGCCTGCTGCTGCAGACCCGGCAGATCAAGAAAATGTGCTCGTCCTATGTCGGCGAGAATGATCTGTTCATGCAGCAATACCTCTCCGGCGAGCTGGAGCTGGAATTTAACCCACAAGGCACGCTCGCCGAGCGGATGCGTGCGGGCGGGGCGGGTATTCCGGGCTTCTACACCAAGACCGGCGTCGGCACGGTGATCGCCGAGGGCAAGGAAGTGAAATCCTGGAACGGCGAGGACTATATTCTCGAAGAAGGCATCTTTGCCGATCTCGCCATTGTCAAAGCCTGGAAAGCCGACACGACCGGCAACGCCATCTTCCGCAAGACCGCCCGCAATTTCAACCAGCCCGCGGCGACGTGCGGCAAGGTCTGCGTCATGGAGGTTGAAGAGATCGTGGAGCCGGGAGCGCTCGATCCAGACTCCATCCACATTCCGGGAATCTATGTGCACCGCCTGGTGCAAGGCGAATTCGAGAAGCGGATCGAACAACGGACTGTAAGGGAGCGGGTATGATGCAACGTCTGTGTCTACATAGCCCGCGCGAATGCTTCGACTTCGCTCAGCATGAGCGCTCCACCGGGCACGAAACCCTCGAACACCTCATCCTGAGCGAAGTCGAAGGACGAGGTAGGGCTCACCAAACGAATGACGAAGGAGCCGCCTGATGCCCTGGGATCGAAATCAAATGGCCGCGCGCGCGGCGCAAGAGCTTGAAGACGGCATGTATGTCAATCTTGGCATTGGTATTCCGACCCTGGTCGCGAACCACATTCCGGATGGTATGACGGTGACGTTGCAGAGCGAGAATGGCATGCTCGGCATGGGGCCGTTCCCCTATGCGGGCGAGGAAGACCCGGACCTGATCAATGCGGGTAAGCAGACGATTACAGAGCTGCCCCACACGGCTTATTTCGACAGCGCAACCAGCTTCGGCATGATCCGCGGCGGCAAGATCGCCATGGCCATCCTTGGCGCGATGGAAGTGGCGGAGAATGGCGACCTGGCCAACTGGATGATCCCCGGCAAGCTGGTCAAAGGCATGGGCGGGGCGATGGACCTCGTGGCTGGCGTTGGCCGCGTCGTCGTCATCACGGATCACAACAATAAGAAAGGCGACGCCAAGCTGCTCAAGGCGTGTACGCTACCGCTCACCGGCAAGAATGTGGTCGATCGGATCATTACCGATCTCGGTGTGTTTGATGTCGTCGACGGCGGCCTGAAAGTGGTCGAGCTCGCGCCAGAGGTCACCATGGATATGGTCCGCGAACGCACAGAAGCTGCTCTGGTCGAATGACGCTTCCGCCCTGCCCGATTTGCCAGTCTGAATACACGTATGAAGATGGTGCGCTGCTCGTCTGCCCGGAATGTGCGCATGAATGGTCAGCCGATCCAGATCTCGACCCAAACGCCAAAGTGTTCAAAGACGCGAACGGCAATACGCTAAACGACGGTGATAGCGTGACCGTGATCAAGGACCTGAAAGTCAAAGGCTCATCATTGGTCGTCAAGGTTGGAACGAAAGTCACCAATATCCGCCTCATCGACGGCGACCATGACATTGATTGCAAGATCCCAGGGATCGGCCCGATGCAACTCAAGACGCAGTTTGTCAAAAAAGCCTGATCCGCTTCCCCCCACGTGACGGATTGAAGCGTGCGCCAAAGTCTCTATCCCAATGCCAAGCTAAGAGGGAGCGCGCGCAATGCCTAAAGGTGCCATGCCTGTTCTGGTCGGGGTCGGCCAGGTCACAAATCACTGGGATGGTACGTCGGGCGCCGCGGGCGCGCCGTCTCCCAAAAGCCTCTGCGTTGAGGCAAGCCAGATCGCGCTCAGCGATGCGGGCGTCTCCGCCTCAGAAATTGACACGCTTGCCGTCGTGCGGATCTTCGAGGACAGCGTCCCGGGCGACCGGCATCCGCATGGGCACAATACCAATCTGCCGGGCACCATTGCCCGCGACATTGGCGCGAAACCCGAGCGCGCGATCTATGCCGCGGTCGGCGGGCAGAGCCCACAACAACTCGCCAATGAAATGGCGAAGCGTATTCACGCGGGTGAAATCGAATGCGCGCTGGTCACCGGATCGGAAGCGAACAAAGCCTCCAAGGCCGCGCGCAAGCACGGCGTGGACCTGGATTGGTCAGACGGTGATGCGCTCGATGTCGAAGATCGCGGCATGGGCGAGATGTTGCTCTCGCGACCCGAGATCAAGCACGGCATTATCGCACCCGCTTACTTCTACGCCCTGTTCGAGAACGCCATGGCCGCGCGCGACGGCCAGACGCGGTCCGAGCGCCGCGCCGAGATGTCAGACCTATTCGCCAAATTCGCCGCCGTCGCTGCCGCCAATCCGCATGCGCAGTTTGATACATCGAACTTTGATGCAGACTTTCTCGCCACGCCCAGCAAGGCGAATTACCCCTTCGCGGATCCATTCCTGAAATGGCATATCGCGCAGGACGCAGTGAACCAGGCGGGCGCGTTCCTCATTATGTCTGAAGACAAAGCCGACGCCCTCGGAATTGCCAGCGACAAGCGCATCTATCTGCATGGCAGCGGGGAAGCGAGCGATGATTTCATCTCCGAGCGCCCGATGCTTGATGGATCCTGGGCGATGCAGACGGCAATCAATCGCGCCCTTGAACAGGCCGGAACGACGGCGGCGCAGATCGGCGCGTTTGATCTTTACTCCTGCTTCCCATGCGCGGTCTTCAGCTCGATGTCGGTGCTGGGGATCGACCACAAGACGGAAACGCGGCCGCTGACCCTGACCGGCGGACTGCCGTTTTTTGGCGGCCCCGGAAACAATTATTCCATGCATGGCATTGTTTCGATGACCGAGTGGTTGCGCGAGCACGCGGAAGAAAAAGGCCTGGTCCTGGCCAATGGCGGCTGGATGACCAAGGAAGCTGTCGGCATCTGGTCAACGACGCGGCCGGAGACCTTCTCGCCGGTCGACGCCATGGCCAAGCCTGAGACGAAAGTGGCGCTCGACCACGCACCTGGCGCAGGCACGGTCGAAACTTACACGGTTACCTATGGCAAGGACGGCCCAATGAGCGGCATCATTTTCGGCCGCACGGATGCGGGTGATCGCTTCATCGCCGCTGCGGCACAAGAGGCCATGCCGCGCCTGCTCGAAGAAGAAACCCCGGTTGGTCTGCGCGTGCGAGTCACGACCGAGGATGAGCGAAACACGTTTGTGTTCGCTTAGCCGCCTGGAGCGGGTTCCTCGCCGCTCGACATTCCCTGGTTTGTTTTAAGCCCCTCACCTCGCGTACGGGGTTGTGTTCGCATCAAAGCGAGCGGACACTTTGGGCAAATCTCACATCCGGATGCGTAACCGAGGAGCCCGACATGACCGAACCCAATCCCGCCTTGTTTGAACTCAGCATGTCGGAGGAAGCCAAACCCCTCCTCGCCCGCGTGATCAAACACCTCGAAGAAAATGTCGCGCCCTGGCGTGACGAGTTCGAAGCGCTGAATGAGGAAAAGGAAGATCGCTGGTCCTGGCACCCGCGGCAGCTCGAGCTTCTCGAAGAAGCCAAGACCAAGGCCCGAGAAGCCGGCCTGTGGAACTTCTTCCTGCCGGATGCCGAAACCGGCGAAGGGCTGTCCAACCTGGATTATGCCTACATTGCCGCCGAGCTTGGCAAGTATCCGATGGGTTCGGAAACGATGAACTGCAACGCTCCGGACACCGGCAATATGGAAGTGCTGGAACGCGTCGGGACGCCCGAACAGAAAGAAAAATGGCTGAAGCCGCTGCTGAATGGAGAGATCCGCTCTGCCTATGCGATGACAGAGCCGAATGTCGCCTCGTCGGATGCCAAGAATATCAGCACGCGCGCGGTTCTGGATGGGGATGACTGGGTCATCAATGGCGAGAAATTCTATATCTCCGGCGCCGGCAATCCGCGCTGTAAAGTCATGATCGTAATGGTTAAAACCAATCCTGACGCCCCGACCCACAAGCAACAATCGCAAATCCTCGTTCCTATGGATACGCCGGGCGTAGAGATCCTCGGCGCGATGGAAGTGATGGGCGAAGATCATGCCCCTTACGGTCACATGCATTTGCGGTTTACCGATGTGCGGGTGCCGAAAGAGAATATCCTGCTTGGTGAAGGCCGTGGGTTTGAAATCTCTCAGGTGCGCCTCGGTCCCGGCCGAATCCACCATTGCATGCGCTCAATCGGAAAAGCCGAAAAGGCGCTGGAAATGATGGTTCAACGCGCTGGCACACGAACAGCGTTC
The DNA here is from genome assembly GCA_041984335.1 of Henriciella sp. Taxonomy (GTDB): domain Bacteria; phylum Pseudomonadota; class Alphaproteobacteria; order Caulobacterales; family Hyphomonadaceae; genus Henriciella. The sequence goes on from JBHIYI010000003.1 coordinate 249,368, forward strand.
GGACAGAAAATCGCCAAGCTTGGCAAGAATCTCGAAGTCATCTCGCGCGCGCGGATCGAGATCAATGCCATGCGCCTGGCAGTGCTGCAGGCCGCCAAAGCGATGGATGTGCTCGGCAATAAGGAAGCGCGCGTCTATGTCAGCGCGGTCAAGGCGATGGTGCCGGAAAAAGTCTGCACGATCATTGATCAGGCCATGCAGATGCACGGCGCGGCGGGCATGTCGCAATGGTTCCCGCTCGCCAGCATGTATGCCGACATGCGCCATCTTCGCTATGCCGATGGTCCGGACGAAGTGCACCATATGGTCGTCGGCCGCGCGGAATTGCAAAAACATGAGCTCTGGTAGGGCGCAGACGGCGTGCGGCGGCGCTCTTCCCTCTGTGCGCAGGCTCTGTCAGATTGCCCGCCATGAGGAGGCCAGCGAATGAGACTTGCATCAGGTTTGATCGGATTAGCCCTGCTCGGGGCATGCGCAACGACACCGGAGCCATGCACACCGGAATGGGTCGAGTGGAAAAGCGAGAAGATTCTGAAGCGATTTGCGTACGCCAATTACAGCGAAGTGAACCGCCTGCGCGACTTCTCCGAGAAATTGCAAGCTGACGATATTGGCCCGCTGACGGCCCTGCAAATCCCAGGAATGATACAGGATTTCAAGGCTCTAGCTCGAGATTTTGAAGCCGACGTGCTACCCGCGCTTAACGATGCGGTGGATGAATGCGGCAGCCTTCAGGCCCTTGCGCCGGCGCTGACGCAATTCCTGCGCGACGAAGGTGTCGGCGAAGACGTTCTTGAATGGGTGGAGCTGCTGACGGTCATCGCCGTCGATTCCTGATCGGTCCGGACTGGTCTTTCCAGAACATTGTCGCTAAACGAGCGCTTATGACAGCGCTCGACAGAACTGCACCGACCATCCCCGCCGCCAAAACCCGCCTCCGCGAACACGCGAAGCGTATCGAAACCGATCCACGAACCAATTCTGTCTTCGCTTATGCGCAGGAATTGTTTCAGCAGCTGGAAGCCGGCACGATCGCGCTGAGCGATCTGCGCGAAACCGCCCTCGCCGTCTATGGCGACCGCGTGCTGGCGCGCGCGGAACGGTTCCGGCGTCAGCACACAGAAGCAACGCAGGTTGGAAAACGTATCGAGGCTCTGGCCGCGTCGGGATGGACGACGTTCAAAGCAGCCGTAGAGACTCCACTGGGCGGGGTTGTCTTCACCGCGCACCCGACCTTCGCGATGTCTCGCGCCACGCGCGCCGCCTTTGCCGCGCATGTGTCTGAGAACTCCGAGGCGAGCGCTCAAGCCCTGACAAAAAGCATCCGGGAAGACGGCCGCGCCTGGTCTGCTTCAATCTCGCTACTCGGTGAGCATGATGAGGTTCAGGAGACGATTACCCATGCCCAGACGGCACTTTCGCGCTATGCCGACCAGATCCTGACCGCGGCGAAAGATCATTTTCCGGACCAGTGGCGCACCCTCAAGATCAGCGTTCCAACGCTTGCAAGCTGGGTTGGATATGACCTGGATGGCCGGACAGACATTCACTGGTCGCAATCCTTTGCGCTCCGCTTGCAGGAGAAAGCAGTCCAACTCGCGCGCTATGCCGAGGCGCTTGCATCGCTGGCGGGTGCGGCGGATGCCAAAACGTCTGATCGCCTGCATGCCCTCAAGGAACAGTTCGCGCGCGCCGCAGAACTCACCGCGACAGAAGCCACGATTTTCAGCGCGGACCTGACCGACGCCGACAATCTGGTTGCCGCGGCAAACACGCTGACCGCCGACAATCAGGACCGCATTGTCAGCATCGCCCCGTTCGTCGCAGATCTGCAGACGCTGGCGCAGGCTGAAGGCGACAGTGATATCGCCAAGGCCATGCTCGTCCTAGCCGCGAAAATGGATGCGTTGAAGCTGGGGACAGCGCGAATCCATTTGCGTCTCAATGCCGAGCAGATCAGAACCGTTATCAGCCGTGACCTTGGTCTGGAAACCGAAAACCGGGATCTCGGACGCAGCGCGTTAAACAAGCTGTCATCGCTCGCGGCGGTCAAGGATCCCCTCGATGTGAATTTCGCCGACTTGTTCCTAGAGCAGTCGACGGCGCGGCGGCAATTCATGATGTGCGCGCAATTCCTGAAACATATCGATGCTGACTCGACCATTCGCTTCCTGATCGCTGAAAGCGAAAACCCGGCGACTGTCATGGGGGCGCTCTATCTGGCGCGCCAATATGGCGTGGATCACCAGCTCGACATTTCGCCGCTGTTTGAAACACCGGAAGCACTCGAAACCGGCGGCCGGTTCATCGCCCAGCTGCTGCAAGAACCGGAATATCTGACCTATCTCAAAGGGCGTGGATACCTGTCGGTCCAGCTCGGTTTCTCTGATGCCGGCCGCTTTATCGGACAGGTTTCGGCCGACATGGCGATTGAGCGGATCCATAATCTGATCAGCCGTGCAGTCGCGGACGCCGATGCAGGCCTGTCACTGCTCATCTTCAATACGCATGGCGAGTCGATGGGGCGCGGCGCCTGGCCGGGGAGTTTCGATCAGCGCTTTGATCATTTGCTCAGCCATTGGACGCGTCAGCAATCGCGCGACCGAGGCGTGCCGCTTCGCCACGAAGTCAGCTTCCAGGGCGGCGACGGGTACTTGCACTTCGCCAATGATGAGCTGGCCATCGCGACCTATAACGCCTTCGCAGACCACTTGCTGTCGGATCCGAGCGATGCCGCGAAAGACCCGTTCTATGATCGCACAGACCTCGTCTGGGACTTCTATCGCGCGCTGCGCAGATGGCATGAGCGGCTGTTCGCGAACCCGGAATATGGCCATCTGTTGAATGATTTTGCCACCAATTTCCTGATCAAGGCCGGGTCGCGGCAGCGGCGTCGTAGTTCTGGTCCTGCGGGGCCGAGATCCCTGCGCGCCATTTCTCACAATGCGACGCTGCAACAGCTCGGCGTGCCATTGAACACCGCCGCCGGGATCGGGTCAGCGCTCCGCCGTGAGCGCGACCAGGTCAATGATCTGATCAAGGACTCACCGCGCATGCGCGGGCTGATGCGCCTCGCATCCATGGCCCGGTCAGCAACCAGCGTTCCGGTCTTGAGATCGTATGCCAGCCTGTATGACCCAAGCTTCTGGGTGGCGCTGTCCACCGCCACCGAAGATGGCGACAAGGCGCTGTCTTATCGCCGGATCTACTATTTGCTGCAGGACCGCCAGACGCTCGCATCGATCGAGAAGATCGCCAATATGTTGAGCATAGACTTCAGCAAATTCGATCCGATGCTGCACAAGATGGAAAAGGTGCCGAGCAAGGCGGAGCGCCATGAAGCGCGCCTCGACGTCCATGTCCTGCACTCGATCCGTCAGGCGCTGATGATGAAAGCACTCGCGCTGGCGGGACAATTGCCGACCGTCTCGCGCCGCCACGAGTCGACGGTCGTTGATATCATGAACCTGATCCGCACCATGCAGATCGGCGACGCTGTCAAACTGCTCTGCGAAATCTTCCCCGCTTCGCGTGAAGAAGAGGCGCGGCTCGCCGCCATTTCAGAGGCCGGCCATATGACTGGCAGCCCCGCCAATGGCTATGATCAGTTGCATGAGGAGGTGATCAAGCCTCTCGACGAGATTGATCAGCTCATGCACATGCTGACCCTGGCCGTGTGTCAGGCTTATGGCGCTTACGGATAAGCCTAAAAACCGCTTGCTTGTCGTCCCGGGAGGCTTTTGAAATCCGGTCGAAACAGATCGGAGACTGAGATGAGTACACCCCAGAAACGCACCGGTCCGCTGGCGGGCGTCAAGATTGTCGACATGTCGTCTGTCGTGCTGGGACCGTTTGCGACCCTCATCTTTGGTGACCTCGGTGCCGACGTGATCAAGATCGAATCGGGTCAAAAGGGAAAAGCGGGCGACTTGATGCGCTATGCGGGCGCGTCGCCAACGGGCGATCTTGGCCCCATTTATACGAGCCTTAATCGCAACAAAAAATCTGTTCAGCTCGACGCCAAGACCGAGGATGGAAAAGCGGCCATTGTCGCGCTTCTGAAAGACGCCGATGTGTTCTTCCACAATGTCCGTCTGGCCGGCATGGGTCGCCTCGGCCTCGATTATGAGAGCGTCAAAGCGATCAATCCCGGCATCGTCTATGTCCATTGCGCAGGCTTTGGTGCAGGCGGGCCGTATGAAAAACGACAGGCCTATGACGACCTCATTCAAGGCGCATCCGGCTTTGCCGCACTCAACGCCATGCGGTCTGGCGGTGACCCGGAATATGCGCCGAGCCTGGTCGCGGACAAGACAGTCGGCCTGTTTGCCACCTATGCCACCCTGGCGGCGCTGTATCACAAGGAAAGGACCGGCGAGGGTCAGTTCGTGTCCGTGCCGATGCTGGAAAGCTTCACATTTTTCAACCTGGTCGAAAATCTCTATGGCGAGACCTTCCTGCCGGGCAATGGCAAGCTGGCCTATACGCGGTCGATCAATATCAATCGCAAGCCCTACAAGACCAAGGATGGCTATATCGGCCTGGTGCCCTATTCGGATCAGCAATGGGAGCAATTCTTCGAAATGGGCGGCAAGTCAGGTGTGTTCGAGGACCCGCGTTTCTCGACCTATGCCGCGCGGACGGAAAACACGACCGAACTCTATGCCATTATCGGCGAAGTGGCTTTGCTGAAAACCACGGATGAATGGCTCACCCTGCTCGACGAGGCAAACATCCCGGCGATGCGGTACAATGAGATGGGCGATGTTCTAGCCGATCCGCACCTTGCCGCAGTCGATTTCTTCCAGACGCGAAATCACCCGGACGCAGGCGAATATCGCGCCATGAAGCACCCGGTTGAGTTCAGCGCGACACCTGCGGATATCGCGATCGATCCGCCGCGACTTGGCGCGGATACAGAGACGGTATTGGCGAGCCTCGGCTTGTAAGGGCGTCCGCTCGCCAACCCATTAGTCATTTCCCAGCTTGTGCGCTTTCAGCGCTTTCTTGTTCAGCTGATGCTTGGCAATCGTGCGCCAGGCCAGACCATCGTCTGAGCTGCCTTTGGCCAACGCTTCAACAAGCTCTCGCCCGTGCAGACGCTGTCCATATTTGCTGATCGGCACCTCGTCCGTATCGACCTGAAACCAGCAGCCGCTTAGCTTCACCAGAAACCGGGTTTCGGACAGCACACGCAGATTGTGATCGTACCGCCAGCCATGCACACGGCGCTTGCGGTCTTCCCGCAGGCCGTCGCGATAGTGTTTCAGTCCGAGCTTGCGGCACAGCTTGTCGGTCCGCTTGATCAACCCATCATTCGGATCGACATAGAGCTTCGCCCACCACTGATCCGGCGCCATTGGACGCCCCCAGTGGTTGGCAGCCATGAAGCCACCATCGCGATCTCGGGTGACCTTGATCAGGATGAAGTCGCTCAGATGGTCACGCACGTGTTGTTTCACCGTGCTGCTCGCATCCAGGTGTTCACTGATCTCGCTATAGACCTTGCGCCATGGCCGACCCTCCTGCTTCATGAGATAGCGCTTCAGCGGCGCCAGATTCTCATTCAGGCACTTGGTGTAGCCGACCTGCTCCAGCGCCATGCGGCGACCGGTGGCGTGCTTGCGGCCAGGCGCCTTGTCGTGGCGCAACTTGGCTTTCGGCGCGTGCCGACTGCCCCAGCGCGGACGCTCGACGATAACTTTAAACATGTCCTCACGCATGGTGATCTCCTGCCAGCCTTTCCGGCTGAATTGAAATGAATGGGGCGCGAATAGCCGCGCGCGAAGGGCCGCTTGTGCAGCCCAGTCTGGAATTGCCCATCGAAAAGGGTCCTGATCCTAGGTGTTAGAAACGGGGTGAACTGTGTTTGCGATCATGGTCTGCATGCACCCCTCCTCTTGTTGATCAGGTTGGCAGAGGCGGTGGCTATAGAGGTGGAATTTGGCGAAGGCAAGGCGCGTTCGTTCATCTTCGCGCGCACCAGGGTCCCGCAGGTTCCTGCGCAGGCAGGAACCCATGGACCGAAGGAACCCTGGAGTGGTGAGGCAATTGACACGCCTTGGACACCTGCCTGCGCAGGTGTCGGCGTCTCATCAGGACATGAAACACCATCACTGCAAACCACGTGATTGCCCTGACTTTTCTCCGCGCCGCTCTTCTGGCATAAGCCCGCGCATGTCGAATATTCGTGTGACCGCCCTGTACAAGTTCGTCCGGTTTGACGATCCCGAAGCCCTGCGCGAGCCGCTGTTTGAGCTACTCTCGGCGCTCGGGATCAAGGGAACCATCCTGCTCGCCACAGAGGGCGTAAACGGGACCATTGCCGGCACGCCGGAGGCTATGGATGAAGCGCTCAATGCGATCCGCGCCTTGCCAGGATGCGAAAGCCTGGAATGGAAAGACAGCCACGCCGAAGCAATGCCATTCCTGCGCCTGAAAGTGCGTCTGAAGAATGAGATCGTCACGATGGGCGTACCGGGAACCGACCCGACTTGTCTGGTCGGCGCCTATGTCAGACCAGAAGACTGGAACGACTTGATCACCGACCCGGACACTGTGGTGATCGACACCCGCAACGATTATGAAGTTGCTCTCGGCACCTTCCAGGGCGCCATCGATCCGCAGACTGAGACCTTTCGCGAATTTCCGGAATGGTTCGAAAAATTCCGCGCCGAACTCGCCGCGCAGGGCCGCAAGCCAAAGATAGCGATGTTCTGCACAGGCGGCATTCGCTGCGAGAAGTCGACGTCTTATGTCAAATCGCTCGGCATCGAAGATGTCTTCCACCTGCAAGGCGGAATCCTGAAATATCTCGAGACCGTGCCGAAGGAAGACAGCCTCTGGGAGGGCGAGTGCTTCGTATTTGATGAGCGCGTCAGTGTCGGTCACGGGCTGGAAGTCGGTGACTACCAGCTTTGCCATGCCTGCCGTCATCCTGTCAGCGCTGAGGACCGCGCGAGCGAAAAATTCGAAACCGGCGTCTCCTGTCCGCGCTGCCATGGCACTTTCACCGAGGCCAAAATGTCCGCCCTGAGAGAGCGTCAGAAGCAAGTGCGGCTGGCCAAAGCCCGGGGAGAAACCCATATTGGGGATGATGTTGTCATGACCCCAAGACAGAAAGCCCCTGTGTGAGCCAAACCCGGCCAATCCTGTATTCCTTCCGGCGCTGCCCCTATGCGATGCGCGCCCGCATGGCGATCGCGCGTGCAGGGGTGGAGTGCCGCCTGCGTGAAGTGGTGCTGCGCGATAAACCTGCCGAGATGCTCGACGCCTCGCCAAAAGGAACCGTGCCTGTGATTGTCGAGCCCGATGGCACCGTGATCGAGGAAAGCCTCGATGTCATGGCCTGGGCACTATCGCAGAATGATGCAGGCGGTTGGCTCTCTCCAGAAGCGGGGAGCCGCGCCGAAATGGATGCCCTGGTGGCCGAATGCGACGGCCCGTTCAAACGAGCGCTCGATCGCTACAAATACCCGAACCGCTATGAAGACGAAGGCATCGTGCGCGAAGACCAACGCGCTTTGGGGCTTGCCTTCCTGGAAAAGCTAAACGCGCAGCTGCAGGACCGCCAGCACCTGTTCGGCGACCGGGTTTCCTATGCAGACATCGCGATCTTTCCCTTTGTCCGCCAGTTTGCGAATACCGACCGGGCCTGGTTCGATGCGTTGAACCTGCCGCATCTGCAAGCCTGGCTCGCCCGGCATCTGGACAGCGACCTGTTCAAACAGATCATGCCAAAAAATCCTCAATGGAAAACCGGCGACGCGGAACCTGTGTTTCCTTCCAGCGATCAATGAAGGGCGCCCACGCCCGCCAGTTGATTTTCTGCACCGTTCCGGAACACAAAGCGACAAATCGCTTTATAGTCTCATTCAGATACCAGGGAGACATTCATGATCCGCACGATTATTTGCGCCGCGCTGCTAAGCGCAAGCCTGCCAACCATCGCTTTCGCCGACCCGCCTGGGAAGAATAAAGTCAAGGACTGCCCACCCGGATTGCGCGACAAAGGCTGCATCCCGCCCGGCCAGGCCAAGAAATACCAGATTGGCGCACCAATCCCGGACGATTATGGCTTCCTGCGCGACTATCAGCGCTATGAGCTGCCGGTTCCCCCTCCCGGAAAAGCCTATACCGAAATCGACGGTGAGATCATCCTGGTCGATACCGAGACGAAAATCGCTCTCGACGTCGTGAAAGTCCTCGGCGACGTCGTTTTTTAGCGATCCGCATCAGCCTTTGAGCGCCGCGCGGACAGCCTCGAGCGCTGCTTCGGCCTTTGAGCCATCCGGGCCGCCGGCTTGCGCCATGTCAGGGCGACCGCCGCCGCCTTTGCCGCCGACTTCTGCAGACGCCACCCTCACCAGATCAACCGCAGAATGCGTGCCGGTCAGATCATCGGTCACGCCGACCGCCACAGCCGCCTTCCCCTCATTCACGCCAATGAAGACTGCGATGCCAGACTTCATCTGCGCCTTTGCCTCATCGATCAGGGCACGTAAATCCTTACCGCCTACGCCTTCAGCCACGCGCGCGATCAGATTGACGCCATTGATCTCTTCAGGGCCCGATGGCGCGCCGCTTTCACCTGCCATGGCGAGGGCACGCTTGGCATCGGCGAGCTGGCGTTCGAGGGATTTGCGCTCCTCGACCAGTCCGGAGACTTTCTTGCCGACATCTTTGAGCGGAACTTTCAGCTGATCAGATAGATCCACGGCCACCTGAGCGCGGCTGCGCAGGAAGGCAATCGCCTCCGCGCCGGTTGCCACTTCAATCCGCCGCACGCCCGCAGACACACCGCTTTCCGACAGGATGACAAAGGTGCCGATATCGCCAGTGCGCTCGACATGCGTGCCGCCGCATAGTTCGACCGAATAGGCTTTCTCGCGGTCTTTCAGATCCGCGCCCATGCTGAGCACACGAACCTCGTCACCATATTTTTCACCAAACAGCGCAAGGGCGCCGGCCTCGATGGCTTTTTCTGGCGATGTCACAGCGACACCGACCGGATTGTTCTGGCGGATGACGGCGTTGACCTGATTTTCAATCGCCTCGATTTCTGCCGCCGTCACTGGCGCGCCATGCGAGAAATCAAACCGCATCCGGTCTTCTTCGACCAGCGAGCCCTTTTGCGTCACATGCTCGCCAAGCACATCGCGCAGCGCCGCGTGCATGAGGTGTGTCGCAGAATGGTTCGCCATGATCCGCGTCCGGCGCTTGCCATTGACCTTCGCCGAGACGGTGTCGCCGACTTTCAGTTCGCCATCGACGAGCTCGCCAATATGGACGTGAAGATCGCCTGCGCGCTTTTGGACATCACGCACGATAAAGCGCGCCGTGCCGGTTTCGATCACGCCGTGATCGCCCGCCTGGCCGCCGCTTTCTGCGTAAAATGGCGTGCGGTCGAGAACGAGTTCAGCCTGGTCACCGGCTTTGATTGCGCTGACCTGCGCGCCGTCCGCCAGAATGGCTTTGACGTCTGCGTCAGCGGTCAGTTCGGAATAGCCGAGAAACTCGGTTGCGCCGACAGCGTCGTGAACACGGAACCAGACTTCACCTGAAGCCGCGTCACCGGACGTGAAGCCCGCAGCCTTGGAGCCTTCTTTCTGTTTGGCCATGGCCGCATCAAAGCCGGTCTCATCGACACGCATGCCGCGCCCGCGGAGAATATCCTGCGTGAGATCGAGCGGGAATCCGTACGTATCGTATAGTTTGAACGCGGTTTCACCTGGCAGCGTATCGCCCTCGTTCAGGCCGGCGCTGGCATCCTCCAGCAGGGCCAGACCGCGTCCGAGCGTGCGCTGGAACCGGCTCTCCTCCTGCTCAAGCGCGCTTTCAATCGCCGCTTGCGCGCGTCCGAGTTCCGGATAGGCCGCGCCCATTTCGGTGATCAGGGCCGGAACCAGCTTGTGCATACCGGGTTCGCGCGCGCCAAGAATATGCGCGTGGCGCATAGCGCGGCGCATGATCCGGCGCAGGACATATCCGCGGCCTTCATTCGACGGCGTCACGCCATCTGCGACGAGAAAGGCGGAGGTGCGCAAATGGTCCGCGATGACCCGGAAGGAACCCAGATGGTCGCCCGCCGCCTTTTGCGCGTAGACGTCTTCTTCCGCCGCGATCAGGTTCCGGAACAGGTCGATTTCGTAATTGTTGTGAACGCCTTGCAATACCGCGGCGATGCGCTCCAGCCCCATGCCGGTATCAATTGACGGCTTGGGCAGGTTGACCCGGTCACCGCCTTGGCGTTGGTCGAATTGCATGAAGACGAGGTTCCAGATCTCGATGAAGCGGTCGCCATCTTCCTCAGGGGTCCCGGGCGGTCCGCCCCATACGTCGGGTCCATGGTCATAGAATATTTCTGAGCACGGACCGCACGGTCCCGTGTCGCCCATGGACCAGAAATTGTCAGATGTCGCGATGCGAATGATCCGGTCATCGGAAAGGCCAGCGACTTTCTTCCAGATCGCCGCAGCTTCATCATCCTCGGCAAAGACCGTGACCAGGAGTTTATCGGCCGCGAGCCCTAGCTCTTTCGTGGCCAGTTCCCATCCGAAGGCGATCGCCTCATCCTTGAAATAATCGCCAAAGGAAAAATTGCCGAGCATTTCGAAGAATGTGTGGTGGCGGGCCGTATAGCCAACATTGTCGAGATCATTGTGCTTGCCGCCCGCACGAACACATTTTTGCGACGTCACGGCACGCGGCGCAGGCGGCGTTTCCACGCCGGTAAAGATGTTCTTGAACGGCACCATGCCGGCATTGACGAAGAGCAAAGTCGGATCATTCTCTGGCACCAGGGGCGCTGAAGGCTGGCGGACATGTCCCTTGCCTTCGAAATAGGACAGAAATGCTTCGCGCAGATCGTTGACACTCGTCATTGAACTTCCTTTTGCCGCTGCACCGCTCACGGGTGCGTTCTCGCGGTGGATATATGTCCATAAAAGCAACGCGCCAAGCGATTCCGCTGGCGCGTTACATATGGCTTGTTGTCAGGGCGGGTTTTGCCCCCGCGCTTAACCGGCTTCTGCTTCCTCAGCCGGGCCGCCACCTTCGGTCAGCAAGACGTCTGACAGGAGCCCGGAGCGCTTGCGAATCTCAAGCTCAATCTCGTCACAGATATCAGGATTTTCCTTCAGGAATTGACGCGTTTTCTCGCGCCCCTGGCCAATCCGCTCCGGCCCGTAGGAATACCAGGATCCGGATTTCTCGATGACTTCACATTTGACCCCAAGGTCGATGATCTCACCGGTCTTGGAGATGCCTTCCCCATAGATGATATCAAACTCAACCTGACGGAAAGGCGGCGCGACTTTATTCTTCACCACTTTCACGCGGGTCTGGTTGCCGATCACTTCATCCTTGTCCTTGAGCGCACCGATGCGGCGAATGTCGAGTCGGACAGAGGAGTAGAATTTCAGCGCATTGCCGCCCGTCGTGGTTTCCGGGCTGCCAAACATAACGCCAATCTTCATCCGGATCTGGTTGATGAAGATGACCATACAGTTCGACTTGGAAATCGACCCGGTCAGTTTGCGCAGGGCCTGGCTCATCAGACGGGCCTGAAGGCCTGGCAGGCTATCACCCATCTCGCCTTCAATTTCCGCCCGCGGTGTCAGCGCCGCCACAGAGTCGATAACGAGCACATCAATCGCCCCGGAGCGCACCAGCGTATCGGCAATTTCCAGGGCCTGCTCACCGGTATCAGGCTGCGAGACCAGAAGGTCATCAAGATCGACGCCGAGCTTGCCGGCATAGACCGGGTCGAGCGCGTGTTCGGCGTCGACAAAGGCGCAAACCCCGCCATTCTTCTGCGCTTCTGCCACGATATGCAGCGACAGCGTCGTCTTACCGGAACTTTCCGGTCCATAAATTTCAATCACACGGCCTTTGGGCAGGCCGCCAATGCCGAGCGCGATATCCAGGCCCAGGGACCCTGTTGGAATCGACTCAATGTCCATTGATGTTTGTTCGCCAAGACGCATCACTGAGCCTTTGCCAAAGGCACGATCAATATTGGCGAGTGCCGTTTCGAGAGCTTTCTGCTTATCCACGCCGGAATCCTTATCCACGAGTTGCAGGTTGGGTTTGGACATGAGTCGTTCCTTTTCGTCTATAACATACTCGGCGAAGAATGGCCCCGAGCCGCCAGCTGTGACTTATGTACCACATTTGTTCACGAGAACAAAGCAAAAACTTCTGTATGAATTCTCATCTTCCCTTTCGCCTGCGGATCAGGCAATATGGGGCCATGCTAAAGAAAACCGACCGACAGCCCGGCGAAGCCAAGATCCGCTATCTCGATGCCGATCTCGAACTGCTAAGTCCTGGGGATTACGTGATCTGCGCGGTTACCGCCCGCAAGATTCCGATCGCTGCCCTGCGCTATTGGAGCGTCGACCATCAGGAAGCCTATATCGATGCCGCCGCAGCCGCGACACGCATGGGCGGCCAGGCATAGATGTTTCTGAGAGACGGGCTGCTCGCCTTTTTTGTGTGGATGGGATTGCCAGGAACTGGCGCCGCAGAGGCACAGGCGATTTCCTGCATGGGGCAAGCTGTTCAGGGCGGGTTGCTGCTCTGCGAAGCCCCTGCTGGCAGCACACTACGCGTGTCAGGATCCGATGGCGACTCCCGCCGCGATGTCCCGGTCAATAAAGATGGCATCGCGACAATTGGCTTGAAGCGCGCAGAATCTCTGACCCTGATCGTCGCCTCGGTCGAACACGACCTGCCGGACCACACGGTCGCCCTGACTGCACGAGACGATCCGTTCCGCACCATTGAGGGCCTCGACTGCGACAAGGTCGATGCGCGGACCGAGGAACAAAAGGCCCATGCGTCTCGCAGCTGGGTGAAGAAGCAGGACGCCTTCAACGCATTTAATGACGGCCCGGGCGCGACCACCGGATTCCTGCGACCGTCCGAAGGCCCCGCCTCATCGCCGTTCGGCCCGGCGCGCAAATATATCGGCGTCGGCAAGGACGGCGAAGTCTGCGAAAAGACCTCAATTCATCGCGGCTATGACATTGCCATTCCCACCGGAACGGAAATTGTCGCGCCAGCAGCCGGCACGGTGACACTCGGCGATCCCGACCTTTATTATGAAGGCGGTACTGTGTTCCTAGACCATGGCGACGGACTGGTTTCCGTGTTCATGCACATGTCTGAAGTTGACGTGACAGCCGGTCAGGCGGTGGCGGCGGGCGAACGGCTCGGCGCAAGCGGCAATACGGGGCGCACAACCGGACCCCACCTGCACTGGGCCGTCAAATGGCGCAATCCCGGCACAGATGATCGCAGCGGCGACTTTTATATCGATCCGGCCCTGTTATTGGAATTTGATGCCATTCAATAGCTAAGGCACCAGCAGCGTCGCCCCCACGGTGTTCCCGGCTTCCAGCGCTTCATGCGCTTTTGCGATCTCGCTGAGCGCGAAGGTTTGACCGACATGCGCCTCGATCGTTCCGGTCCTGAGCGCTCCGAACAAGGCGGCCGCACCGCGGCGCAGGCTTTCGGCGTCCGAGATAAAATGGAACAGGCCGGGACGCGTCAGAACGAGCGAGCCCTTGCCGCCCAGCACGCCCGGCGCGACCGGGTCGGCAGGGCCTGAGGCGTTGCCGTAGCTGACCCACCAGCCACGCGGTTTCAAACTATCCAGCGTCGCCTGGGCAGACGATTTCCCGACACTGTCATAGGACACATCCACACCTGCGCCGCCCGTCAGCGCGCGAACTTCAGAAGCGACATCGCCGGAGGACAGAACCACACTGTCTGCGCCAAGCTCGCGCGCGCGACTGGCCTTGGCATCGCTGGAGGTGACCGCGATCACCCGCACGCCGAGCGATGTCGCCCAGGGCACAAGCAATGACCCGACACCGCCGACAGGGGCCCAGACCAGAGCGGTTTCGCCCGGCGAGGCGCGGCGGACTTCAAAGAGCAGCATCCACGCCGTAAGCCCCTTGAGCAGGACCGCCGCGGCGGTCTCCTCACTGACCCCATCTGGCAATTTCACCATTGTCGCTGCCGCGCCGGTATAGTGGGTGGAATAGGTTCCGGAGCCGAGATAGGCGACGCGATCGCCTGGTGCGAGATGCGTGACGCCTTCGCCCACCGCCTCGATAATCCCGGCGCCTTCTGATCCCGGGACAAAAGGCAGCTTGACCGGATAAAGGCCGGTGCGGTGATACGTGTCGATGAAATTGAGACCCGACACGGTTTGGCGAACAAGTGCCTGCCCCGGCCCGGGCTGACGCGGCGCACGCGCGGTTTTGACCAGCACCTCGACCCCGCCGGTTTCAGTCATCTCGATTACATATGGTTCGCTCATGGCCCAGCCCTCTAGAATCATTGTTGTCTTGTCTGATGACACACATAGACCTGATCTGCGGCGTAGACGAGGCCGGACGTGGCCCCTGGGCGGGCCCTGTCACCGCGGCGGCCGTCATTCTTGACCCGGCACGGCCGATTACAGGGCTCACAGACTCCAAAAAAATCAGTGAAAAGAAGCGATTTGCGCTCGAACCTGAGATCAAGTCCAAGGCCGATTTCTGGTGTGTGGCCCATGCTGAGCCGGACGAGATAGATCGGCTGAATATTCGCGAGGCGACCTTTCTGGCAATGCAGCGCGCAATAGAGGGGCTGGGCACACGGCCCTCCCATATTCTGATCGATGGCAACGCCTTGCCAAGCGATCTGCCCGCGCCCGCGGAAGCCATTATCAAGGGCGATCTGAAAGAACCTGCCATTTCCGCCGCCTCGATCCTCGCCAAGACAGAACGAGACCGGCTGATGCAGCAATATTGCGCGCGCTATCCCGGCTATGGATTCGGGGGACACAAAGGCTATGGCACCGCTGCCCACGCCGACGCGCTACGCACACTCGGCCCCTGCCCCATACATCGCACCAGCTTCGCGCCGGTCCGCAAAGTTATGCTTAGCGAAACCTTAACCAATTAGGCGTTTTTATTAACCTTTGCAGGTTGGAGACCCTCCATGATCCCTTATGGCTGGCATGTCTGGCGCGGCGAAAGCAGCCGTCGCTATCGCTTCAAGATCACCAAGACCCTCGACGCCCTTCCGGATGCAGGCGGGATCTATGTGATGGTCCGCCGCACCGCGTTTTTCTTTCTGAAGCCTGTTTATATCGGCAAAGCCTCAAACCTTCAGGGGCGTCTGGATGGGCATGAGCGTTGGGACGATGCGCGCAAGAAAGGCGCGTCCGAGCGTCACTATCTGTGTATCCGATCAGAGAATAAGCGGCAGAAGATCGAGGAAGATCTGATCCGCAAATACAATCCCAAGCTGAATAATATGCTGAAACCGCGCGATTCAGAGGATGCGCCCAATCATGCCTCGCTGCGCAGCGGATGGATGAGCGCAAAGCAGTATTATGGCCTGAACGAGCGAACCTCGTCGGCATCTGTGAAGAGCCTCGATCACAAAGCGCGGAAGAAGTCGAAGGGCTTTTTTGGGTTAGGCCGCAAGGCCGCTTAAAGCGCCGAACCTTCACGAACCGCCATCGCGCTCTAGTCGGCTTTGCGCGGGCGTGGCATAGGCGGCGTCATGGCCGATACAGCATCCTTTTCAACCATACCGCCCATCTTCGCGGACGTGCCGAAGAGTGTCAGCTTCAAGAAGCTGCGCAAACGCCTGGCGCGGAGCGCGCTGCAGGTCATCGACAAATACGGGTTTGTCGATCGCTCAACCGAGAAACGCCCGAAATGGCTGGTCTGCCTCTCCGGTGGAAAGGACAGTTACGGCTTGCTGACCGTCCTGCTTGACCTGCAATGGCAAGGGGCGCTGCCGGTCGACCTGCTGGCCTGCAATCTCGATCAGGGACAGCCGGGTTTCCCCAAACATGTCCTGCCCGAATGGCTCGCCAGGACGGGCGTCGATTTCCGCATCGAGACCGAGGACACCTACTCAATTGTCACCGACAAGATCCCGGAAACCCAGACATTCTGCGCTTTATGCTCGCGGCTGCGCCGGGGGATTCTTTACCGGATCGCGCGTGAGGAGGGCTGCGATGCAATCGTGCTCGGCCACCACCGCGACGATGCGCTGGAAACCTTCATGATGAACTTTGTCCATGGTGGGCGCCTCGCCGCCATGCCGCCAAAGCTGCTCAATGATGAGGGGGATGTGATGGTCCTGCGGCCGCTGATCACCTGCGCTGAGTCGGACCTCGAAAAATTCTCGCAGGCGATGGAATTTCCAATCATTCCCTGCAATCTCTGCGGCTCACAGGACGGCTTGCAGCGTGTGGCGATGAAGCAGATGCTGGACGCGTGGGAGGTCCGAAAACCCGGCGTCCGGCAGGTCATGGCCCACGCCCTCGCAACGGTGCGCCCCAGTCACTTGCACGATGAGCGCGTATTCGATTTTGCAGGCCTCGCCCCCGGCGGCGAAGGTGACCCCGATGACGGTGTGCCCTTCTAGACTATGGTCGATGACCCGTTCAGACATTCGATCAAATTGAAAACCTCGATTTAGAGCTCCGTTGAGGGCGAGTTCGCTATAGTTTCTCGATGAAGAGGTGGCGAAGTCTGCAACGACTGTCGAGGAGTGACGGTAATATCGCGGTGATTTTCGCGATCGCGCTGCCGGCTGTCATCGGCGTGACCGGAATCAGCGTGGAATCCGGTTACTGGTATCAGAAGGAAAGACAGCTGCAGCAAGCCGCCGATGCGGGTGCATTTGCGGGCGCAACGGTACTGCGAGACTCGTCAGGTACCGTGACCGGTGCAGCGACGGCCGAAATCAATAAGTTCGGTTACTCGGCCAGCAACGCGACAATTACCGTCAACACGCCGCCCACGTCAGGGTCGCATCAGAACATCCGTTCGGTCGAGGTATCGATTTCATTTCCAGCGCGGCGTTTCTTCTCAGCTGTCTTCTCGTCTGACCCGGTCATTGTGAATGCGAGAGCAGTGGCAACTTATGAAGAGCCAACCGATGCCTGTCTGCTCGCGCTTGATTCAGCCGCGAGCGGCGCTGTCACCTTTCGCGGCGGATCGCTTGTCTCCGTATCGAAGTGCGAGATCATGTCCAATTCGGTTGCAAATGATGCCGCCATCCTGACCGGTGGTCCGAGTGTCACCACTCCCTGTATCAACACAGTCGGCGACATTTCCATATCAAACAACTCCAATCTGACGCTGACCGAATGCGCGGCGCCGCGGACAAATCTTCAGCGTGCCAAGGATCCATATGCTGATCGCATACCGCCTGACACGAGCGGTCCTTGCGATGACCTGCCGCCCGTCACAGGCGGTCCGGGCACGTCCTACACCTACAATGCAGGCCCAAGCGGCGTCCGCCGGATCTGCAGCGCCGTCGGCTTGAAACGCGACCATCACTTTGAGCCTGGCGTCTACATTCTGGATGGTGCCGACCTGTCGATCAATTCAGGGGCAAACGTGACCGGCTCAGGCGTGACGTTCTATATGACCGACGGCGCCCGCGTGCAGATGAACGGAAACGCGACAGTTGAATTGTCGGCGCCGACGACCGGCAATTTCGCCGGAATCGCCTTTTGGGGCGATGCGTCGAATACTGTCACCACGCACACAATCAATGGCACCTCGGCCTCCAGCATCACCGGAGCCATTTACGCCCCTGGTTCAATTGTCTCATTCAACGGCAATTTCTCTGGAATTGGCGGGTGCATGCAGCTGGTCGCGCGATTGATCGATTTTGCCGGCAATGCAGCCATAAGCACCGATTGCTCAGGCTTCGGTCTGGAATGGGCCGGCGTGCCCGGTCCAGTGCAGGTAGTGGAGTAACAGCATGGCTCGAAGGATCTCCATCTTCTGGCGCAAAATGAAGGCCATCTCAGGGATGGCCTCGGTCGAAACCGCCCTGGTCGCGCCAGTCCTGATCATTCTGCTGATTGGATTGTTCGATATCGGTCGCTATGTGTCGGACCGCGGAAAAATGACCCGGGCGGTGAAGGCCGGAGGTCATTATTTCATGGTCGGCGGCGGCGATGTCGATGCAGCCAAGTCGATTATTCAGACAAATCTATCGAGCGCATTTGGGGACCGGTATGTTTCGCAGGTCACCGTCACGCAATATTGCCAGTGCGGTGCCGCGACGTATGTCTGCAACGCCAATTGCAGCGATGGGAACGCCCCGAACGCTTATTTCAAGATGACGCTGAACGCTGACTACAATGGCTTCTTCCTCAACCGAACGCACCAGATCGATGACGATGTCCGCATACGTTAGATCAACTGCTCGCAAGGCCTGGTCGCGGGCCAATGCCGGGGTCGCCTCGATCGAGTTTGCCTTCCTGGCGCCGGTGTTTCTGGTCATGGTGTTTTATGGCATGCAGCTCAGCCTGGGCCTGCACAAATCCAACACAGTGGAACGGGCAATCGAACAAGCGACCCGCAAGGCGTTTCTGTCTGGCGCGACGACGCAATCTGAGATTCAGTCGACCGTGACCGCCCGCCTGCACGAGATCGACCCGTCACTCTCTGTGACGATCGCTTATAGCGTAGATGGTTCGACAACAGTTCCGACCGGAACCGTGACGGCGTCCTACAGTTTCGAAATCGAGACCTTTTTCCTGCCCGCATTTGATCTCGACCGGAACGTGGCGGTCAAGATCCCGCTCCCTCAGGCATAATCGCAGCACTGCGCCCGTCGACCGAAAAGAAAAAAGGCCCGGCGCGATACGCAGCCAGGCCTTAAAGTTTGGTTCCGTCTGGGGGAGGAAACACCCAATCGGAGGAATGATTGGGTCGTGTCCGGAACCTCAACACCGAGGCTATATGGGCTGTTTAGTTGTAATTGCAACATGCATCTCCGCAAAAGTTGCATGCAATTTTGCATGGATTACGCAGCGACAATACACACTAACGCAAGGGTGAGGATCGGAATGCTTCGACCTGGCCGGTGAGGAAATCGCGAAACGCCCCAATCCGCTTCGATCGCTTCAGATCGCTCGGATAGATAAAATAGAGATCAAAGCTCGGGCCGGTAAAGTCTTCCAGAACCCGTACCAGCCGCGGAACCGCGCTGACCATATAGTCTGGCAAGTCGGCAATCCCGAGCCCCGCCTCAACTGCCCTCAGCATGGCCGAGACATTGTTGACCGTCAGCGCCGCTTTTCGCGGTCCGGCATCATCTCGTCCGACCCTTTCAGCAAAACTCATTGCAGTAATCGGGCTGTCCGCCGCGCCGTATGCAATGATCCGGTGATTGTCCAAATCCTGCGGTGTGCGCGGCATGCCATGCTGTTTGATATATTCCGGCGACGCGTAAAGATTGGTCGCTACGGTCGCGAGCTTGCGCTGTATGAGATCCGCCTTGTCGGCGGCCCACAATCGAATGGCGCACTCGGCTTCCAGCTTCAACAGATCATAGCTCTCGCCATCATCCAGGCGCAGATCGATCCGCATTTCCGGATTCTGGACGACAAATGCGCCGAGGCGGGGCACCAGCCAGGTCGATCCGAACGCAACCGGTGCGGTTACGATGAGTTCGCCTTGGGCGACATCTTGCTGGTCTTTCAGCGCCGCGCTCGCGCCTTGCGCCGCCGTCGCCATATCGACGGTTGAGCGATGCAATGTGTGACCCGCATCCGTCAGCACCAGACCGCGGGCATGGCGCTGGAACAGGGAGACGCCCAGCTGCTCTTCCAAAGCGGCGATCTGACGCGAAACAGCCGATTGCGAAATCCCCAGGCGCTCCCCCGCCGCGGTGAGGCTACCGGCTTCTGCCGCCGCGTGAAAAGACTTCAGCTTATCCCAATCCATGACGCGCAGTCCTTCCACAAGACTGACCTACGGCGCAAGCCCGCGATCCAAAAGAAATTCGGATTTTCAATCCCCTGCCTGATTTGCTTACGGGCTGATCAATACAATGCGCGCAGTCCATTCAATCGCGCTGCGGTCGAAAGCCTGCCGGCTCGAACGGGAGTCAATCTCCAGGTGATCGCCTGAGATCGAACAAACCGTTCCAATCCGGACACGGTGCCCTTGCGGTTTGATGATCACGCGGTCTCCCTCTGCCAGTTCGGAATCGAGGGAAACGATCAGGCGGTCGCCTGTCGCGTAAGTCGGCGACAGTTCATCATCTTCAATCTCAACCGCGAAACAATGCTCAATCGCGGCGAGCCTTGGCGGGACAAAGGTCTGGACGGCCTGCCCGATCGCTGCCGGCGCGGACGCGTGCGACGACATCGTCTCCAATTCAGCTTGCGTGAGTAATGGTATGGCGTCGGAATCCTGCCCGGAAACGAGTTTTGCAAAGGCCTCGAAGTCCGTACCGACGGCGTTCAGAATGCGAGATATACTTTCAGTTGAAGGCCAGCGCGGTCGGCCGTCCTTGGGCAATCGCTTCGACTTGTTGAATGCGGTCGCGTCCAGACCTGCCAGCTTCGCCAACCCGGATGTCGACAATCCGTGATGCTTGGCCAGTAAATCTATTCCGCGCCAAATGTCCCCGTGTTGCATGGTCGTTGGTCTCAATAACGGTGGTGCACGACCCCGAAATGCCTACCATAGGAATTATGTCTCATCAAATTCGCCGAGCAAGACGCTTGCATTCGCGCGCAAAAAGAGGTGAACACGCGGGCATGGTGATGCTGCAAAGTACGCGTGTCTATAAAATCCTCAGCGCACAGGATTGGGCGGTCGCTGAGCAATTGGGTCATTCGCAAACGGCGCTGGACGAAGGCGATGGCTATGTCCACCTTTCGACGCGCGAACAGGTGCATGAAACGCTCCGCCTGCACTATGCCGGACAGGATCAGGTGCGCCTCCTGGAATATATTGTCGAGGAGATGGGACAGCCCATCCGCTGGGAAGAAAGCCGCGGCGGCGAGCTTTTCCCGCATTTGTATTCGACATTGTACATAAACGGGGCCAAACGCACCTGGATATTGGGCCTCGATGCTGATGGCGTTCCTGAACTCCCCGCAGACATAGACCGATGAGCCTTCCCGATCTCGCCCTGCCTTTCGTCAAGAAATTGTCGCCCGAGGCCGCTCATATCGCGACAGTGAATGGCCTGAAACTCGGGATCGGCTTGCCAAAAATCGCTCCGGATCAATGGCAGACCCCTGTCGAGCTGCCCAAGTCCGGTCTACGCTTGGAGAACCCGGTCGGGCTCGCGGCGGGGTTTGACAAAAATGCGGACGTGCACCGCCCGATGGCGAGATTTGGTTTCGGCTTCCTCGAATGCGGCACGGTGACGCCGAAACCCCAGCCAGGAAACCCGAAACCCCGCCTGTTTCGGCTCGCTGAAGATGACGGCGTCATCAACCGTATGGGCTTTAACAATCACGGGCTCGACTATTTTGTCAGGCGCTTGCGCCGCGCGCCGCCGCAACCGGGTTGCCCGGTGGGCGCGAATGTCGGTGCAAACAAGAATAGCCAGGACTTCATTGCCGACTATGAGACCGGGATCGCGGCCGTTTATCCACACTGTTCATACATAACGATCAACATTTCGAGCCCGAACACACCAGGCCTGCGCGGCCTGCAGGGCAAGGACGCGCTGCAGGCTTTGCTGGAGCGGTCTGATCAGGCCCGCGCCACCGCCGAGACGCATACGGTCGCGCCAAAACCCTTCTTCCTCAAGATCGCCCCGGATCTGGATGCGCGTGAACTGAGCGACATTGTCGATACCGTGCGCGGTGCAGGCCGCTGGTTGTCTGGCCTGATCATCTCCAACACGACGCTCGACCGGCCGAGCCATCTGAAAAGCAGGCACGCATCCGAAAGCGGCGGCCTGTCCGGTGCGCCCTTGTTCGAGAAGTCGACGCGCGTCCTGAAAGAGGTCGCAGCAGAACTCCGCGGCGAGTTTGATTTGATCGGCTGCGGCGGGATCAGCAGCGGCGCGGACGCTTATGCCAAGATCAGAGCCGGCGCGCATGCTGTCCAGCTCTATTCTGCGCTCGTTTATCATGGCCCGGGACTTGTCGCGAAGATCAATTCTGACCTGGCGGGCCTGCTGCAGGCAGACGGGTTCAGCTCTGTGTCTGAGGCTGTTGGAGCGGATTTGCCGTCGCGCGCATAAGACTTGGCACATAATATCCGAGCGCCCCGGCCCGCAGGACGTACATCCCGAGGAAAGCGAGCCAGACGCCTGTGTTTCCGAACGCCGGGCGCAAAATCAGATCAAGTCCGACATAAGCCAGCGTGACAAAGATCGCAGCGTTCCGCATTGCTTTGCCCTGCGTGGCGCCCAGAAAGAAGCCATCGAGCTGAAACGCCGCGACCCCGATAAGCGGGACGGCAGCACAATATGGCAGATAGGCGAGCGCGGCCTCTCGCGCCTCGAGGTCACTGACAAATCGCTCAATCAAGGCCGACCCGGCAAACAGGTAGGCAAGACTGATCAGGACACCAAAGAGCAGTGCAAGCTCTGTGGTCAGGCGCATGGCCCGGCGCAACCTGGACACGCTGCGGGCACCATAAGCTTCGCCGACTTCTTTCTCGGCGACGAATGCAAACCCATCCAGCACGAAGGCCGCGACGGTGATGAATTGCAGGAGAACTTCGTTGCCGGCGAGCTGTGCTGTGCCCATCTGTGCGCCCGAGCGCACAAACCAGGCAAAAGCGAACAGCAATGCCAGGGTCCGGATCAGTATGTCTCGATTGGCGTTGAAGAGCGCCATAAGGGCCGACCGATCGAGCAGGTTCTGTTCCGGCTTCAGACTGCGCCAGATCAACCCCAGGCCAAAGCAAAGCGCCACCCATTCAGCAATCGCGGTGCCCGCGCCAATCCCGGCGGGGCCCCATCCGAGCCCGGCGACGAACCAGATGTCCAATACGATATTCACGCCATTCATCACCACTTGCATGGCGAGCAGAGCGCCGGTTCGCCCGGTGCCGAGCAGCCATCCCGTAATGGCGTACTGGGTGAGCAGCGCGGGCGCTCCCCACACCCGGGCAGCGAAATATCCGTCGGCGAGCGCGACCACATCCGGCGCAGCGCCGAATGGTGCAAAAACCCCAAGACGGAGGATTGGGGACAGGACAAATATTGTCAGCCCAAACGCCGCGCCCAGGAACAAACCCCGCTGCAGCGTCGCGCGCGCCTCCGACTGATCATCGCGGCCAAGCGCCTGCGCCACCAGGCCGGTGGTCGACATGCGCAGGAATCCAAACCCCCAATAGATGAAACTGAAGGCAACGCTGGCAATGGCGACCGCCGCAAGATCCGACTTGTCGCCATAGAGCCCCATCACAGCCGTATCGACAACGCCGGTGGCAGCGATGGCGGCTTGCGCCAGCATGACCGGCACAGCCAGCCGCATGACGCGTCCACGGGAGAGGGCAAGTTCGGCCATGCGCGCCGCTTAGACTGAACTTCCAGCCCTGTCAGCCAGAAAGCTTCTGCACGTCGCCGCCCAAACTCTGGGCATCGCCGCACAATTTTTGAACAATCCCCAGAAAACCGCGCTGCGGCGAGCGCGAGGTCTCTTGCCGTACGACGATGAATCCTCATTGCCTGCCGCATCGCTTCGGGAGGGCGAAAAAATGAAATCAATAAAAAGCCGAGGAGCGCTCGCCGCTCGCTCGATTTCCGTTCTTGCACTTTTGTCACTTTTTGCAGCACCGGCGTTCGCGGATACAGGCGACACCGCCTGGATGCTGACCTCAACCGCTTTGGTCCTGTTCATGACCTTGCCCGGACTGGCCCTGTTTTACGGCGGACTGGTCCAGGGCAAGAATGTCCTGTCAGTGCTGATGCAATGCCTGGTGCTGGCCTGCCTGATGTCGCTTGTCTGGGTCGCGGTGGGCTATTCCATCGCCTTTGGTGACGGCAATGGCGCCGCTGAAGGCGCTGGCGCACTCTGGGGCGGTTTGTCGAATGCTTTCCTGGGCGGCCTCACAACCGACGCCATGTCCGGGACGATTCCAGAATCTGTCTTCGTCATGTTTCAGATGACCTTCGCCATCATCACGCCGGCCCTGATTGTCGGGGCCTACGTAGAACGCGTGAATTTTGGCGCAGTCCTCATCTTCTCCGTACTTTGGCTTGTGCTGGTCTACGCCCCCGTTTGTCACTGGGTCTGGGGCGGTGGCTGGCTCATGGATCAAGGCGTCGCCGATTTTGCTGGCGGTCTCGTGGTGCACGCCACGGCAGGGATCAGCTCCCTCGTTTTTGTCATCATGATGGGCAAGCGCAACGGCTTTCCGCAGGAGATGAAACCGCCGCACAATCCCGCCTTCGTGATGCTGGGTGCCTCCATGCTCTGGGTTGGCTGGTTCGGATTCAATGCCGGATCTGCCGTCGGGGCGAATGCGGGTGCCGGTCAGGCCATGCTGGTCACACATCTCTCTGCAGCGACGGCATCGCTCGTCTGGATGGCGGTTGAGTGGTTCAAGTTCGGCAAGCCAACCCTGGTCGGCACAGCAACCGGAACGATTGCCGGCCTTGCCACGATCACGCCTGCGGCAGGGTCTGTCGGCCCGCTTGCCGCAATCCTGATCGGAACGCTCGCCGCACTCGCCTGTTACTTTGCGGTGACCCTGATCCGGAACAAGCTCAAGATTGATGACAGTCTCGACGTCTTCGCTGTGCACGGCGTCGGCGGCATCCTCGGAACCCTGCTCATTCCGTTCCTCGCCGGAGTTGGACCAATGGCACCCGGTCTCGGCGAGCAGACGATTGCCGGTCAGTTCACGGTGCAGCTGACCGGAGTCGCGGCCGTATGCGCATGGTCTGCGATCTTCAGCGCGATCATCCTGTCCGTGGTCAAGCTGGTGACGCCGCTGCGGGTGTCCGCCGAAGACGAGGAAACCGGGCTGGATACGGCGAGCCATGGCGAGTCGGCCTTCGGTCACTAAGTCTTCGCTCAAACAAATAGGGCCGGAGCGATCCGGTCCCTCTTTTGTATCCGGTTTGAGATCAGGCGGCGTCGCGGACGATGCGGGCAATATCCTCGCCATAGCGGCCCGCCTTCTTTTCCCCGACACCTGATATCTGCAACAATTCGACCATATCGGCCGGTCGCTCTGTGGCTATGGTTGCCAGCGTCTTGTCGTGGAAAATCACATAAGGCGGCACGCCCTTCGCCTTGGCAAGCTCGACCCGCCAGTTGCGCAGGAGATCGAAGAGTTCACGATCCCGGCTCGACAGGTCGGCAAAGGCCGCGCTTGCGCTTTTGCCGCCGCGCGTCCGCACCCGCCTGACAGTCGGATCGCTGCGCAGCAGCACTTCACGGTCACCCTTGAACAGGGCTTTGGCGATCTCATGGTCCGGCACAAAAATGAACGGGCGGGTCACCTCTCCGCCCTCGGCCAGAAGCCCGGTGAACAGAAGCTCGTCGAACACAGCGTTCCAGCCCGATTTCGGCAAGTCTGCACCAATCCCGTAAGTGGATTGTTGGGACAGATCCTCATCGAAGCCGTCTTTGGCCTGTCCCAGAAGGTGGATGATCAGCCGTCCCCGCCCAATCTTCTGACCACAGCGCAGCACCGCTGACACCGCCATCTGCGCCCAGCGCGTGGCATCATAAAGATCGCTCTCCTCGGCCTGGCAATTATCGCACGCCCCGCAAGGGGTCGCATCGTGTTCGCCAAAATAGTGACGCACGGTCTGACGACGGCAGGCATCGCCATTCAGAAAGGCAAATAGCTGGCGCGTCTTGTTGATCTGGACCCGTTTGACGGCCTCTTCGGCCTCGCTGTCATGGCTCCACATCAGGCTCCGTCGCAGATCCGCGGGGCCGAACAGGGCATGGCCTTGTGCCGGTTCACCGTCCCGGCCAGCGCGCCCGACTTCCTGCCAATAGGCCTCGATCGTCTTGGGCGGATCAGCGTGGATCACGAAGCGCACATCCGGCTTGTCAACACCCATCCCGAACGCCACCGTGGCGCACATGACGAGGCCGTCCTCGAGCAGAAACCTACGCTGGCGCTCCGCTCGCTCCTCGGACTCAAGGCCAGCATGATAGGCGAGTGCGGCGATGCCACTCTTCTCCAGCGCTTCGGCTAGTTGTTCGGTCCCTTTGCGAGTTGCCGCGTAGACGATCCCGCTCTCGCCTCTATGGGCGCGAACAAGGCTAATCAGCCGGTCTGTCTTGTTGCCCGCTTTCGGTTCCGCGCCCAGCGTGAGATTGGGACGATCAAAGCTCGCGACATGAACCGCAGGATCAGTCAGATCGAGCTGCTCAAGAATATCCGCGCGGGTGCGGTCGTCCGCGGTCGCGGTGACGGCGAGGCGCGGCACATCCGGAAATACAGTCTTTAGCCGGCCCAGCGCGCGATAGTCTGGCCGGAAATCATGCCCCCATTGGCTGACGCAGTGGGCTTCATCGACGGCGATCAACGAAATGTTCAACTGACTGAGCGCGCCGAGCAAACCGCCGGACAAGCCCTCTGGCGAGACGTAGAGCATGTGCATATCGCCCGCGCTTGCCGCTTGTAGCGCCGCGAGACGCTCTTCATGTGACATGGATGAATCGAGGCGCTCTGCCCGCACGCCAAGCGCCTTCAAGGCATCCACCTGATCAGCCATGAGTGCGATCAATGGCGACACAATTAGTCCAACCCCGTCGCGGAGCATTGACGGGATCTGGTAGCAGAGCGATTTCCCGCCGCCGGTGGGCAGGACGGCCAGCGCGTCGCGACCGGCCATCACATCGGCAATCACATCCGCCTGCAGGCCGCGAAAATCCTCATAGCCGTAAATCCGCCGCAACAAGTCGCGGGCGTTTTGAAGCGAGGGATTATCAGCCTGGGTCATGATCAGACTGTCAAAGGAATCGCGCGGCGAAACAAGCGACCAGAACGCGTGATCAGACAATTTCCTGCAGCGCGTCGACCAAGTAGGTGTGGCGCATCGCAACCGCGCGCGCATCCTTGCTATAACCGCCGCCCAGCACCCCTACGACAGGGACGCCGGCTGCTGCGCAGGCCCGCGCGACGAGGCGATCCCGCGCTTTCAGTCCGTCATCACTGAGGCTGAGCAAGCCGAGGCGATCATCAATGTGCGGATCGACCCCGGCATTGTAGAATACCAGCTCTGGCACCGCGGAGGAGATGGTTTGACGGACAACCTGCTCTGCGGCTGCGAGATAGGTCGCATCTTCAGTGCCTTTCGGAAGGCCGAGATCAAGGTCTGAAGGTGGCTTGGTCCGCGGCCAGTTTTCCTCGCAATGCAGCGAGGCGGTGAACACGCGCGGATCCTCTGCGAAGGTCAGAGCTGTGCCGTCGCCATGATGAACATCGAAATCGATGACCGCAATCCGTTGCGCCCTGGCCTCGTCGAGCAGGCTGAGGGCTGCGACAGCGACGTCGTTGAACACGCAGAACCCTGCCCCGCCTTGATAGTCGGCATGATGGCTTCCCCCGGCCAGATTGACCGCGGCGCCTGTGTCGAGCGCCCGGCGCGCGGCCAATTCTGTCCCGCCGACCGATGCCCGGGTCCGCGCCGCAATTGCAGGTGTCATCTCGAACCCGACGCGCCGCGCCGTCTTTGCATCGAGCGAACTGGTCAGGACGCCGTGCACATAAGACGGGTCATGCGCCCGTTCGAGCGCCGCCTGCGAGGCATGATCCGGCGCTTCGAGCTGGAATCCCCGATCCCGCAGCAGCTCTGCCACAAGCGAGTATTTGCGCATCGGGAAGCGGTGATCATCGCTGACGCTGGCGGCGTCATAGTCAGGATGGTGGATGATGGGCAGCATCACCGGCAATATGGCGTCAGCTTGTTTGCTCGCCAGTGCGCTTCAGCAGAAAATGGCCGTTCAGCGCCGCGACCGGTTTGTCGCGTTCGCTTTGCCAGGCTTCAGCGGTCACGGAGGCCATGCGGCGGCCGAGCTTGATGACGCGGGCGCGGGCATAGAGATCCTCAGCGCGCCCCTGACGCAAATAATCGACCGTGATGTTGATCGTGCGCGCCGGGCGATCCGTATCTGAAACCAGGAATAGCTGCGCCATCGCGGTCATTTCCAGGAAGGTCCCGATTGCCCCGCCATGCAACGCCTTGATGGTAAAATTGCCAATCAGTTTGTCCTGGAAGGGCAAGACGGCTGTCATATCATCGCCCTTGATGTCGCAGCGCATGCCGAGCGTCTGAACGATGGGCACGCGTTCGAGAAACGATTCAAGCAGCTGGCCGCGGGAGAGGATCTCGCTCATTCTGGCACTCCGAGGCTGGCTTTCGGGCGCGGCTTGTTGATCGCGAAGGCGCCCTGCGCGGTGGCGATCACTTTGTCCCGGCTCTCATGATAGGCCCAGGCGCGCGTGAAGGCGACCGACTTGGTCACGTGATAACACTCCGCCTCACCAATGATGTCGCGGCCACTATCGGCAGGACGCATATAATCGATGCGCAGGTCCAGCGTTGCCACGAACCGGAATTCTTCCAATGACGCGGCGCAGGCCATGCCGCTCAGATTATCCAGCAGCGTCGTGATCACGCCGCCATGAATGACCTGCGCGTCGACATCGCCAACCAGATGCTGAGCAAATGGCTGCACGCCCCAGACCTGTCCCTGCTCGACGCGGGTGACCTTGAAGCCGGTCTCGCGCGCCCAGGGCACAACCTGGGTCATGCCATCCATATGCTGGCGCATCATTTCGATCCGCTTGTCCAGACTGGCAATGCTCTCGTCCATCATCTCCTCGCAAGTTGACGCGCCGTCGCAAATTGACGTTGGCGTAAGCGGATATACGATCTGCTTCAAGCATAAAACCGATCACCTTAGGGGAGGATCCAAGATGGCATTTGATGCTGCAACAGCTGGCAAGGCCTGCATTATCGGCGCAGGTTGCAGCGGCTTCACCATGGCCAAGCGACTGAAAGACTATGGCATCGCCTATGACTGCTTCGAGGCGTCTGACGATATTGGCGGCAACTGGTACTACAAGAACCCAAATGGGATGTCGTCCTGCTATCAGAGCCTGCATATCGACACGTCCAAATGGCGTCTTGCCTTTGAGGACTACCCCGTCCCCGAGGACTGGCCCGACTTCCCGCATCACAGCCAGCTGCTGCAATACTTCCATGACTATGTCGATCATTTTGGCCTGCGCGAAACGATCACGTTCAATACCAGCGTCGACAAGGCCGTTCGGCGTAAGGATGGCGACTGGGACGTCACGCTTTCAACTGGCGAGACCCGCACCTATCAATGGCTGTTCGTCGGCAATGGCCATCATTGGGACCCGCGGACGCCGGACGATTATCCCGGTCAGGACACATTTGCCGGGTATCAGATCCACAGCCACAATTATGAAGATCCGTTCGAGCCTTATGACTTCCGGGGTAAAAAGGTTCTGGTCGTGGGCGCGGGTAATTCTGCCATGGATATTTCGTCCGAGCTGTCGCAGCGGCCAATCGCAGACAGGCTGATCATCTCGATGCGGCGCGGCGTCTGGGTCTTGCCCAAATATCTTGGCGGTCAACCCGCAGACAAAGCGGTGTTACCAGGCTGGCTACCGGCAAATATCGGCCGTGCGCTGGCCCGCTCCAAGATCAAGAAAGAGATTGGCAACCCGGAAGACTATGGTCTGCCCAAGCCGGATCACGAGCCGCTGGACGCGCATCCATCGGTCTCCGGCGAGTTCCTGACGCGCGTCGGCTGCGGCGACATCACGGCGAAAGGCGCCATCGAACGCTTCGAACCAAACGCTGTTATCTTCACCGATGGCAGCCGGGAGGAGATCGATGCGATTGTCTGGGCGACCGGCTACAAGGTCTCGTTCCCCTTCTTCGAGGATCCCGAGCTAACCCCAAAAGAGAACCGGTTCCCCCTGTTCAAGCGCATGGTGAAGCCTGGCTATGAAAACCTGTTTTTCCTGGCCCTGGCGCAGCCACTGCCGACGCTCGTAAATTTTGCCGAACAGCAATCCAAACTGCTCGCGGCTCTGATTACCGGCGAGTATGTCTTGCCGAGCGCTGAAGAGATGCACCGGATCACTGCGGCGGACGAAAAGACCCATATGGGGCACTTCTATCAGGCCGTTCGCCACACAATGCAGCTCGATTTCAACACTTATGTAAGAGACCTCATGCAAGAGATAGAGAAGGGACGAAAGCGCGCCCGCGTGTCTGTGTAGAGTATCAGGAGCAGGACAATGCGAACCATCGTTGCGGGGCTGGCAGCTGCGAGCCTGTTCGCATGCTCTTCGCCTCCGCCGCCGGTTCAGTATCCGCAAGGCCCGATTGAGACCCCGTCGCCGACACCCGCATCGCCGCGCGCGCAGCAAGGGCCATTTCAGCCAGACTATAATCTGTACGCTTGCACCTCATCCTTTTCGAACCGCCCGGCGACAGACTCGCGTGGTCGCATCCTCAGTTACAACGCCCTGGTTGTCGCCAAAGGCGTCATCCTGGCGGCTTCGCCCGTCAACGGCGCTTGCATGACGTCAGGCTTTGGCCCGCGCTTCAGCTCGATGCACAAGGGGATCGACCTGCAGGCAAAACCTGCCGTGCCGGTCTATTCCGCAGGCCCTGGCCGCGTACTCGAAGTCAGCCAACAGTCCGGGTTCGGGTATCAGGTCCTGATCGGGCACGGCAATGGCGTGTATACGCGCTATGCCCACCTCGCCTATTTCGCCGAGGGGCTCAGCCCCGGCCAGAAAATCGGCTTTGGCCAACCGCTCGGCATGATGGGCCGCACCGGCAACGCCACCGCGATCCATGTTCACTATGAAATTCTCACCGGAAACTATAACACCCCGAAAAAGTCCTGGGGCCTGACCGCAAACAACCCGCTGGACTTTCCGCGATGGAGTGGCTTGGATAGTACGAGCTGATCACGGGACCCCGTTCATTGCTGAGCTTTCTCGATCCGAACACGCTTGCGCGCACCTATCGCGACCCGGTCGCCTGGGTGATCCTGGCGGTTGACCTGTTTCCGATCTGGGCCGTGCTCACACTTGGCTGGGGCGCAGCGCCGCTGGTGTTTCTCTACTGGCTCGAGAACCTGATCATTGGCGCTGTGGCGCTCGCGAAAATGGTCGCAGCGAGTGTCCGCGAGCACGTGATCGGCCTCACCGGTATGCTCTTCATCGGACCGTTCTTCGTTTTCCACTATGGCATGTTCTGCTTCGTGCACGGCGTCTTCGTCAGCACATTCGCGAATATGAATTCCTCCGGCGGGCCGGGCTTCCCGACGCCTTTGGGTCTGGTACAGGAAGCGCTGCAATCCGGGGCCAGCATGCCGACCTTCGTTCTGGCCATCATCGCCGTGCAGATCTTCCTGTTCATACAAGACTTCATCCTGCGCGGAGAATATCGCCAGAGCTCAATCGATCAGGAGATGATGAAACCGTATGGACGCGTGATTGTTCTGCACATCGCCATCTTCGCAGGGGCGTTCGCCATGGTGGCGCTGGGCGAACCGCTTTGGGGCGTGCTCGCGCTCATCCTTTTGCGCGCTGCCTGGGGCGTATTCCTGACCGTGCGCCGCCGGCTGCAAATTGACGGTGCAGCGCAACTTAAAAGTTGACGGACCGTCACCAATCTGAGCAAGGTGTCCCCCAAAGGGATGTGGAATTAAATGACGGTCATAGCTGAACCTGCTGCACGAATGGGCAAACGCGCCCGCGCAAAAGAAGCCAACCGGACCGCCATTCTGGAGGCCGCACGAACCGTCTTCGCGCGCATCGGCTATGATGCCGCAAACATTCGCGACATCATCCGCGAAACTGACCTCGCCAGCGGCACGTTCTACAATTATTTCAAGTCCAAAGAAGACGTCTTCGAAGCGATCGCAAATGATAGCGTAAAGCGCTTTCGTCCGCTCCTGCAAAAGGTTCGCGAAGAAGCGCGAGATCTCGAAACCTATCTGCGCGCGGCCTATGGAGCCTATTTCAATTTCCTGGCTGAAGAAAACGACCCGGCAATCGAAGCCGGAACGCCGCATATGAGCCTGATCGGGGTGCGCATCGATACGCCCGAAATGCAAACGGTATCAGATGAGATCAGAGCCGATCTCGAGATTGTCATGGACAAGATCGGGCTCGCGCACCTGGATCTGGAATATCTCACCGCGGCTGCGATCGGGATTGCGCGCGAGATGGGCGATCATATGCTGCAACGCCGCCCCGTTGACGCGGCGGGAGCCACGGAATTCGCCACAAAACTGATGCTTGCAGGCATTCAAGCGCTTGCCAAATCCGACCGCTAGGTCAGATTAGTTCCCAATAAAACATGAGATTGGGAGGGCCGGTGGATGAGTCTGCAGGCAACGATTGCGAAGCTGCTATTAAAGCTGCCCGCCAGCTGGAAAATCAAAATGGCTGGCGGCGAGCCCGTGACGATTGGCGGACGCACGCTGGATCCAAATTTGCAATTCCTCGCTCATGGCGCTGCAAACCAGCCGCCCATGTCATCGCTGGAACCTGAAATTGCGCAGGCCGCCGCGATTGAAGGGCTGGGAATGTTCGCTGCAAAGCCGGAGCCCGGTGTGCGGTTCGAGGACATGACCATACCCGGCAAGGATGGGCATCAGATCCCTATCCGACTCTACCAGCCTGTTGATCAGGATCCGTCGGCCCCGATGATGGCCTATTGGCATATGGGCGGCGGCGTCATCCTGAATGTCGAAGCCTGTCATGCCTTCTGTTCGATGATCGCCAAGATCGCTAAATGCCCGGTGGTGTCCGTCGATTACAGACTTGCCCCGCAGCACAAGTTTCCGACCGGTCTCGAGGATTGCATTTCGGCCTATGAGTGGACGCTGGCCAATGCTGAAAAGTATGGCGCTCCGGCCGGTCGCGCAGCGATTGGCGGCGACAGTATGGGCGGCAATTTCACCGCCATTATTGCGCAGGAATCGACGCGCCGTGGATTGCCGAAGCCAGATCTCCAATTGCTGATTTATCCCGCAACGGACCTGGTGACGGTATTTCCATCAGCCACCACCTATGGCGAGACCTATCCGCTCTCAACCGACACGATGCAATGGTTCATGCAACAATATCTGCCGGAAGATTTTGATCGCGCCAATGTGCTGCTGTCTCCGGCGCAGGAAACGCGACTGGAAGGCCTCCCGCCCGCGATCATCGCGACGGCTGGATTTGATCCTCTGGTCGATGACGGCGCCGCTTATGCGCAGAAGCTTGAAGCTGCAGGCGTCGACGTCACTTTCAAATGCTATGACAGCCTGGCGCATGGCTTTACCGCCTTCACCGCCGTTGTCCCAGCAGCGCGCGCCGCGTGTCTGGAGATCGCCGGGATGGTCCGCGACGCCTATAGCAAGATCTGATGCGGGCGCTGGTCTGCCACAAGATAACGGACGACCTGTCCGGTATTGACATTCGCGAGGTCGACACGCCCGTCCCCGGGCCCGGCGAGGTGCTGATCAAGGTCGAGGCGACCAGCATCAATTTTCCGGACATCCTGCTTTGCCAGGGCAAATACCAGCTTAAACTGGATCCCCCCTTTACGCCCGGAATGGATATTGCGGGCACGATTGCTGCGCTGGGAGAGGGTGTCGAGGGCTTCAACGTCGGCGACGCCGTTTGTGGCGGCGCACGCTTTGGAGGATTCGCCGAATACGCAGTGGTCAAAGCCGATGGACTTCAGCACAAACCCGAAAATTTCTCTTTCGAGCAGGCCGCAGCTTATTCAGCTGCGTATCTGACCGCCTATGTTGCGCTGATTCGGCGGGGCCGCTTGCAAGCCGGAGAGACGCTGCTCGTGCATGGCGCGAGCGGCGGCGTCGGTATGGCGGCGGTTGATGTTGGCAAGCTGCTTGGCGCGACTGTGATCGCCACAGGGGGCTCTGACGAGAAACTCGCCAAAGTCAGAGCCTATGGCGCCGATCACGTCATAAACACAGCGAATGGGTTTCGCGAGCGCGTTAAGGACCTCACAGGCGGTCGCGGCGCGGATGTTATCTATGATCCGGTTGGCGGGGATGTCTTCGATGAGAGCGTCC
Source organism: Henriciella sp. (assembly GCA_041984335.1). Taxonomy (GTDB): domain Bacteria; phylum Pseudomonadota; class Alphaproteobacteria; order Caulobacterales; family Hyphomonadaceae; genus Henriciella. Next base: position 283,233 of record JBHIYI010000003.1, read on the forward strand.
GCAGCATCGCATTTGATGGCCGCCTGCTGGTGATTGGGTTTACATCCGGCAGGATCGCATCTGTCGCGACGAATATGCCGCTGATCAAGGGCTTCTCTGTGGTCGGCGTGCGGGCCGGTGAATATGGACGTCAGTTCCCGGAAAAAGGCCGCGAGAATGTCGCGCAAATCTGGGCCTGGGCGCGTGAGGGAAAGACCCGTCCCCACATTCACGACAGCCTCCCTTTGGCTGAAACCGTCGATGGCTTCCGTGAACTCCTCAACCGCAAAGTCGTCGGAAAAATGATTATCTGCCCGTAATCATTGGGAATCCGGGCCGTTTCGAGCCGAGTCCAACATTAATTATCATTCAACTATTGCACGAAAATCCTATGCTTAACAAAGCCTTAACGGATCGCGCAAATCATCGGGCATTGTCTTACGAAGACTTAGGTGTTTGAGGCGCAAAAAAAACGACATACGGGCCGGGACAGTTCAACAAGAGGGACGACGACATGCGTAAGTCGCCGAGCTATCTAGTCAGTACAATACTCGCAGCAGGGCTCATGATCGCCGCGTGCGGTGGCGGTGGAGGCGGCTCCAGTGTTGCGCCCGTCGCTCCGGTTGGCGGTGGCGGAGGCTCAGGGGGCAGCGGAGGCGGCGGCTCCGGTGGAAGCGGGGGCGGCGGCACGACGACCGGAAATGGCTCCCCTCCCGCGGCGACCAGCACGGTTCTGAACACAGAAAGCGACGCTTCACGTTTCCTGGCACGCGCCACTTTCGGAGGGTCGAAAACACAGATTGCGGCATTGACTGGCGGAGATGCTGCAGACTGGGTCGCCAACGAATTCGCCAAACCAGCCTCCTTGTCGATGCCGGTTTTGCTTGCCCAGCCGCGAACAGCCAGCGGCGACCTGCAAGGCAAGGTGATCAATGCCCTATACTGGGATCACATGATTGGCTCAAACGATCAGCTCCGGCAGCGCATGGCGTTCGCCCTGTCGCAAATCCTGGTTTACTCGGACGTCAACGATCCCGATCAATTGGTGCGGTCATACTATCAGGACCTGCTGATCGATAACGCGTTTGGAAACTATCGCGATGTGCTGGAGGCGGTGACCTATTCGCCTGCGATGGGAAACTATCTCACCTATCGTGGGAATCGAAAAGGGGATCCGAATACAGGACGTATGCCGGACGAGAACTATGCCCGCGAAATCCTGCAACTGTTCTCGATTGGCGTCGTGGAACTCAACATGGACGGGTCACCAAAGCTGGACGGGCAAGGCCAGCAAATCGAGACCTATTCCAATGATGACGTTGTTGGTCTGGCCCGGGTATTTACCGGCCTGGACCTTGCCCGGACGAGCGGCGGAAACATCACTTCCGATGCTCAGATCCGCCCCATGCAGATGCTGGAGGATCGCCATTCGCAGCTGGAGAAGCAATTCCTCGGAACGACAATCCCCGCGGGAACCTTGGGCGATGAAACCATCCGCCGCGCGCTGGACACGATATTCAATCATCCAAATGTCGCGCCATTTCTCTCACGCCAGCTGATCCAGCGTTTCACGCAATCAAATCCTTCGCCTGAATATATCGAACGTGTGGCAACCGCGTTTGAGGCAGGACGGTTCACCGCAGTTGGCGGCCAGCAGTTCGGCACCGGCCAACGCGGCGATCTTCAAGCCACACTCGCAGCTATTTTGCTGGAGCCCACGCTGTTCAGCGACCCGTCCAGCAATACTGACTTTGCCCTCGGCAAGGTGCGCGAACCGATTTTGCGTTTCACGCATTGGGCCCGCGCTTTCAACGTGCAGGGACTGGATGCGCGGAATGAAAACATGTTGCGGGATACGCGCAGCAATGCGGTGTCACTCGGGCAGCAAGCCTTTCGTGCGCCATCGGTCTTCAATTTTTACCGGCCGGGATACATCGCGCCGGGTACGATTGCAGGCGACCAAGGGATCACGGTTCCTGAGTTTCAGACGGTCAATGCAAGCAGTGCCGTCGGAATCATGAACTTCCTCACAGACTTTGCTTTTGAGCGCGGGTCGCAGGTTGACTCAACAATTGATACTTACGCACCCGATTATAGCGAGGAACTCGCACTGCTCGACACGCCCACCGCCCTGGTCGACCATCTTGATGTCTTGCTGACGGGCGGACGCATGACCGATATCGAGAAAGCGGATATCGCTGACATTATCGGCACACTCGAATTTCGGACCGATTCCGCCGCGAACACAGCAGCCGACCGGGAAGACGCCGTTCAGGCCGCCGTCGCCCTCGTCCTCAATTCACCCTCTTACGCGGTCACCTGGTAAGCTCAGAAGGAGTCTCACGCATGGCCTATATTTCACGACGTCACCTTCTGGCAGGCCTTGGCACAGCCGGATTTGCGAGCAGCTTCGGCGGGCTTATCAGCCTTGGCATGAACAAGGCGTGGGCCGCCGATACGAGCGGCTATAAAGCGATCATCTGCATCTTCCTCAAAGGGGGAATGGATGGCGCCGACACGATCATCCCTTACGATCAGACCTCCTACAATCAATTGCAGGGTCTGCGCAGCGGGCTGTTCGGATCCTACAATGCCGGATCCAGCGCATCGTCCCGCAACCGCGCCAATCTTCTGCCATTGAACCCCGACAATGCCGGGAGCTTTGGCGGGCGGCAATTCGCCATGCCGCCGGAACTCGCCCCACTACATACTTTGTTCGAAGCGGGCGAACTCGCCGTCGTTGGCAATGTCGGCCCGCTGATACAACCGACGACGCGTGCGCAACTGGATGCGGATACGGCGATCCTTCCCAAGCGCTTGTTCTCGCACAATGATCAACAATCCACCTGGATGTCATTCGACACCGAAGGGTCCAGGCTTGGATGGGGCGGACGGTTCATGGACCGTGTCGTGGCGTCTTCGCCCAACGAAAATAGCGTCTTCTCTGCGATTGCGACGAGCGCCAATGATGTCTTCCTCGCCGGGAATGACGTCTCACAGTTTACGGTCACTCGCGGAGACGCGCCTCGACCTGAGCTTTATGACAATCGCAATCTCCTCGGTTTCGACAATGGCGACGACGCCGCGCGCGCCAAGATTCGCGCCTTTCTCACCAAGACCGATCTCGGCAGCCGCAATGTATTTGAGCAGGACTCCGCAATCGCGTTGGCTGCTGCTGTCCAAAACTCTGAGCAATATTCAGATGCGCGCGCCAATGCCACACCGTTCAGTACGCCCTTCAATGGCAATTCAAGTCTGTTGCAACAAATGGAAGCGGTCGCCGAGACGATCAAGATTCGTCAGTTCCTGAACGTTTCTCGCCAGATGTATTATGTCTCCATGGGCGGGTATGATACGCATTCGGGGCAATCGACCCGGATGGGCGCTCTGCACACGGATCTCGCAAACTCTATTTCGACGTTCAGGGATGCGATGATCGAGATCGGCGAATGGAACAATGTTCTGGTCTTCACCGCCTCTGATTTTGGCCGCACGCTCATTGATAATGGCAATGGGACAGACCATGGCTGGGGTGGCCACCACATTGTCACTGGCGGCGATGTCCGCGGGAAGAACATCTATGGCGACATGCCGACGCCGGAACTGAACAATGGTCAGTATACACGAACGCGGGGTCGTCTGATTCCCACCACCTCGGTGGAACAGTATGCGGCCACGATGGGGTCCTGGTTCGGCCTGAACAGTTCTGAGCTGAGCACCGCATTGCCCAACCTGTCGAACTTCAACACGCCTGATCTTGGCTTCATCAACTGACCAAGGGTTTAGCCATCTGAGGCGAAGATCGCGCGCAAGCCGTCACGATAGGTCGGGTGGGTCGGTCGCCATCCCGTGGAGGCTTTCAGCCGCGCATTGGACACGCGCTTGCACTCGGAATAGAAGCTGCGCGCCATAACGGAGAGATCCGCGTCTTCAAAGCTGACTTCCGGCGGCGGATCGATTCCGGAAATTTCAGCGGCGAAGCTGATGACATCTTCGGGCGGGGCGGCCAGGTCATCACACAGATTGAACACACCGCGCGCGCGCGCCCTGATCAGCGCGTTTAGTCCACTGGCAATATCGTCCACATGTGCGCGAGAAAAGACCTGCCCCGGCTTGATGATCCTGCGCGCGTGGCCGCGCGCCAGCCGGTCGAACACAGAGCGGCCCGGGCCGTATATTCCAGGCAACCGCACGATGCAGAGATCGTCTGTTACGCCCCACCAGGCACGCTCGGCCTCAAGACGACGTCTGGCGCGATCGGACTGAGGGTTTGGCACCGACCATTCCGTCGCCCATCCGCCCTGGAGGTCGCCGTACACACCGGTCGTCGAGAGGTAGGTCACACTCGCGGCAGAACTGGCGAATTCTGCGAGAGCGGCGATACCCGGGCAGCCGTTTTCGTTCGGCGGCGCACTGATCAGAACATGTGCGCCGTCTGTGGCGCGGCGCAAATCCGCCGTATCGTTCACAGAAACTGGCTGTATGCCTGCTTGCTCAAGCTCGCGACGTCGCTCGTCTGAGCGATAGGTTCCAGACACGGGACCTTGCCAAAGCGCCGCGAGCGCTCGGGCGCTATATCCGGGGCCAAATAAAAACAGGGCTTGTGACGGATCTGTCATTTGCGCTCGTATCTCCGTGTCCTTACTGCAATAGATATTGGCGCATCTGAGGGATTGTCCATGCTTGTATCTATGTTGTTGTCCGGGCTTCTGCCCATCGCGCAATCCGCGTCAGAAGATATTGCCCGTGCCGAGATGCAGCGTTTGCAAACCTGCGTCGAGAAAGTCGAAACAGCGCCAGAGGAAGCATTCGAGGATTCTCTCGCCTGGTTGTCCAATGGCAACCGCCCGAAAGCACGCTATTGCAACGCAATTTCGCTATTGGCGCTGGACCGGCTGGAAGAAGGTGCGTCACGGCTGGAAGCCCTGGCGACGGCCCCGGACCCGATCGCACTGGAAGATCGCATCCTCTACCTCGCACAGGCGGGGAATGCCTGGCTCGCGGGAAACTATCCGGATGCGGCCATTGTCGCGCTCAGCGAAGCGCTCAAACTGGAACAGGATGATCCGGATATCTACAAGGATCGAGCGGCGGCCTATCTCGCAGTCGAGCGCTGGATGGAAGGCGTGGATGACCTCAACGCGGCATTGGAGCTGCGACCCGATGATGCCGAAGCGCTGTCGCTGAGAGCGCGCGCGCATCTCGCCACAGAAAACTTGCCTGCAGCCCGCGCTGACATGGAAGAAGCGCTGACGATTGAGCCGGAAAATATCGATATTCTCGTCTTGCGCGGCGACATCCGAGAGGCCATCCGGATTTCAGAGCTCAACTAATCCAGGACGCAATCATCAAGCCCGTCGCGCGCCACCACATCCATGCGCGCGAGAATGGTCTGCGTGCGCTGACGAACATACGGTCCCGCAGGGTTCACCCGCCATTTATTCGGGCTGGGCAGGACGGCCGCCAGGCGCGCCGCTTCGAACTTTGTCAAATCGCGCGCGGGTTTTCCAAACCGCCCATAGGCGGCCGCTTCTGCGCCATATAGTCCGTCGCCCCACTCAGCCACGTTGAGATAGGCCTCCATCACGCGGCGTTTGCCCCAGATGCCGTCAATGAATACTGCCATCCACGCTTCTGCCCCTTTGCGGGCATAACCGCCCCCGTTCCAGAGGAAGACATTCTTGGCCGCCTGCTGGGTCAGCGTTGAAGCGCCCCGCACACGTCCGCTTTGCTGGCGCTCGTCCAAAGCGGTCTTGATCGCCTCGACGTCGACGCCGGTATGCTGGCAGAAGCGCGTGTCCTCTGCGGCGATCACGGCACGGACCAGGTGGGGTGAGATCTCTTCGATCCGGGTCCAGCTATAGTAGACATCGGTTCCCTGAGTCACGCGCCCAGACATGTTCAGCGTCCCGGGGACCGGCATGATCACCAAAACCAGCGCATAGGCATGCACCGCGACAATGCACGCCATCACGAACTTTACGATCCGCCAGATCCAGGTCCCGATATTCATGTCTCACCCTGTTGAGGACGCTGCCATTCAGCTTGCACATGCGCATCCATCTCGTGCGCGACGCGCGCGGCCTTTTCGGTCTGGAAGCGGGCGAAATCAAGGCGCGCCAAGGCCCAGACTGCCGCGCCGCGAACCACCGGATCAGCATCATCCAGGTGCGGCAGGACGCTTCGTTCGATCAATCCTGCATCGCCCGAGTTTCCGATCGCGATCAGCACGTTGCGAATGAAGCGATAACGCCCGATCCGCTTGATCGGCGAGCCGGAGAACACGTCCCGGAACTGCGCGTCATCCAGCGCGGACAATTCATCAAGACCTGGCCCCTTGAGTTCCGCCCGCGCCCAGAACGCGCCTTCCCGCGCCGTCTCTGCAAACTTGTTCCAGGGGCAGACGGCGAGACAATCGTCGCAGCCATAAATGCGATTGCCCATCGCGGCCCGAAACTCATGCGCGATCGGACCCCTGTGCTCTATTGTCAGGTAAGAAATGCAGCGACGTGCATCGAGCTTGTAGGGCGCCGGAAAGGCCGCTGTGGGGCAAATGTCGAGGCAGGCGCGGCACGATCCGCAATGGTCTATCTCGGGCGCGTCCGGGGCCAGCGCAGCATCGGTGAGCATGACCCCCAGAAATAGCCAGGACCCATGCTGGCGCGACACCAAATTGGTATGTTTGCCCTGCCAGCCCAGCCCGGCTTTATGCGCGAGCGGCTTTTCCATAAGCGGCGCTGTGTCGACAAAGACTTTCACATCTGCGCCGGTCTCCGCAACGAAGGCCCGCGCCAGCTGTTTCAGGCGCTTCTTGAGAACATCGTGGTAGTCCTTGCCACGCGCATAAACGGAAATATTGCCTGCTCCCTTGCGCGCCAGCGATCGCATCGGATCATGGTCAGGCCCGTAATTGAGGGCAACGACGACCGCTGATTTTGCCCCATCCCACATCGATGTCGGGGCTTTCCGCCGGTCGAGCGTCGTCTCCATCCATTCCATCGAACCGTGATGGCCAGCCTCGACAAATGCCTCCAGCCGTTCGCTCGCCGGCCATGGCTCATCGGCGCGGCAAATCTGGCACGCGTCAAAGCCAAGCGCATGGGCTGTCGTCTTGAGAAAAGCTTCATTGGACATGACGGGCGACCCGATACGGACACTAAAAGTCCAGGTCGGTATAGTGCTTCACAGGTTTCGCATTGCCAACCCGGTCTTCTAGCAAAGATCGGAAGCTCGGCCGCGATTTCATCCGGGCATACCAGGCTTTCAGGTCAGGAGTCAGGTCCCAGGGCACATCGCCGAAATAATCATAGGACGATAGATGCGCTGCGACGCTGAGATCGGCAATCGAGAGGTTTCGCCCGGCAATATAGGCCCGCTCTCCGGCAAGGGCATCAAGGAAGGTCATCCGGTTTTTAAGCGCATGCGCACCTTGCCGAAGTGCAAGGCTGTCCGGTGAGCGGTCGCGCTTGACCCATTGTGTCACGCGCTCGGCCAGGAGGGTGTTATTGATCCCCGCAAAACTCTCTTCCGCCCATTGCCACAGGCGTCGCGCCTCAGCCTTCTCCATCGGCGTAAACGGCAAGAGGCGTGGTGTCGGCAATGCTTCTTCGATGTATTCGCAAATCGCGAGCGAGCCGACAGCGGATGTCTTGACCTCAGCATCGGTATCCAGCAGCGCCGGAGCGGCGGCGCCGGGGGCCAGGGCTGCGAGCTCCAGATCAGACACCCATGGGCGAATCTCGATCGATTCGAATGCCCATCCTTTTTCGCTCATCATCAAGCGAACCGTGCGTCCCAACGGGTCGATAGGCCAGTGCCACAGCCGTTTCATGACCCCTGCCCTACTGCTATTTGGCGCAGACGCAAAGATGAACACATAGAAACCTTTGCGCCCATTCTCTTCCTATGCTTCAAGCCGTGCCTCATGGTGGCTATAGGACTGCAAAATGCTGACGAAAACCTTTCGATCCGGCCTGTTCGCTGCAATTGCCGGAACGCTGGTTCTGACCGGCTGCTCGCGCGGCGGCGACGATGTGACGTTCGATCAGGTCCCACCGATTCTGCAGGACGTCCCGCCCGCCGGTCAGCTGCCTGAAGGCATCACGCCCACTGCCTACAGGCTGAACCTGTTCACCGATCCGGCACTGGATGAGTTTTCCGGCACAGTTGAGATTGATATCACGCTGACAGAGCCACACGCGCGCATCTGGTTGCACAGTGTTGATCACGAGGTGTCCTCCGCCTTTGCGCGGCTCAGCGACGGGACGCGTCTCGACGCGGAATTTTCGAGGTCCAAAGCCGATGGCGGTGTATCGCGCCTCGACTTTGCGACGCCGGTCCCACAGGGCAATTCGACCCTGATCATCACATATTCCGCGCCGTACAATTTCGGCCTGTCGGGACTGTACAAGGCAGAGCAAAACGGACGCCCCTATCTGGCGACACAGATGGAGCCAATTGACGCCCGTCGTTTGGTTCCGAGCTTTGACGAGCCACGCTTCAAGACGCCGTGGACGCTGACGATTGCCACGCCTGCCGGGAACCAGGTTGTGACCAATGGCGCGCTGAAAGCCCAGACCGTTCGCGACGATGGTAATATCGAGTTCCAGTTTGCCACAACGCGCGAAATTCAGTCCTACCTGGTCGCGCTCGCAGTGGGCCCCTACGATCTCAGAGATGGCGGCGTCCTGCCACCGAATGAAATCCGCCCGCGGGCCGTTCCGTTCCGTGGTTTTTCACCCGCTGGAAAGGGCGATCAGCTGGAAAAGGCAATGGCGATCACTGACGAAATGGTGACCTGGCAGGAAGCCTATTTCGATTATCCTTATCCATATGGGAAGCTCGACCTGATCGCGGTTCCGGATTTCGCCTATGGCGCGATGGAAAATGCCGGTGCGATTATCTATCGCGAGAGCCTGCTGTTGATGGATGATCGCACCAGCCTCGCGCGCCGACGCGGGGCGATGACCACTCACGCACACGAGCTTGGGCACCAATGGTTCGGCAACCTGGTCACGCCGCGCTGGTGGAACGACATCTGGCTCAACGAGGCTTTCGCGACCTGGATCAGCTACAAGACGATGGATGCGGTTTATCCAAATACGGGATTCGATCTCGCGGCGCAGCGCGCTGCGATCGGGGCCATGGATAATGACAGTCTGGCTTCGGCGCGACAGATTCGCAATCCGATTGAACGCAATGCCGACATTCTCGACGCGTTTGACTCGATCACCTATCGCAAAGGCGGCGGTGTGCTCTCCATGTTTGAGAACTATCTCGGCGAAGACGCCTTCAGAGACGGTATCCGCCTGCATATGCGCCGGTTCGAAGACGGAGTTGCCGACGTCGATGATTTCATGAGCTCCATCGCCGATGGCAGCAAGACACCGGATGTGGTCGACAGTTTCACCTCCTTCATCATGCAGCCGGGGATTCCGTATCTGGACGTCGCGTTCACCTGCCCCGCGCCTGATGCAGGGCTGATCCGCATCACGCAAAGCCGCTACGCGCCGCTTGGGTCGACCATTGATCCGGGCGCTCAGTCCTGGGTGATTCCGCTGGCGATCAAGATGAACGGCGCAAATGGCGAGCGTACCGTGCGGGAAATGTTCACTGGCCCCACGATGGATGTCCCACTGGACGGCGGCTGCCCAGACTGGGTGCTTCCCAATGCCGATGGCGCGGGATATTGGCGCTTCAAACTGAATGACAGCGCCTGGCAAGCCCTGATCGCGAATTATGACCAATTGGCCGCCGCCGAGCAGCTGAGCTTCATCGACAGCGTGACCGCCGCTTTCGCTGCGGGTGATCTGTCTGCCGACATGCTTCTGCAGGCGATCGCCGTGAATGCCAATGGTTCGTGGAGTGCGGCGCTCGATCCTTTGTCGACATTTGAGCGCTATCTGGAGGCTCTGCCGGACGAGGTGTCCAAGGATGCGTTCCGCGACTTTGTCAGCGCCGCCTATGACGAGAGATGGACTCGCCTCGCCGCGCGCCCTGCACGAGCGCTCAGCGAGGGCGAGCAGCTACTCAAAACGTCGCTGAGCAGCACGCTGCTTAACATGGACCGACTCCCGGACGAGCGCGCGCGACTGACCGCAGGCGCCGCCGCCTATGTTGGCGTGATCAACGCGCCCGACCCGGCAGCGCTCACGCCAGATCTCGTTCAGACCGCGATCAGGATTGCCGCCGAAAACGATGATGGCGCATTCTTCCAGGCCGCTCTGGACTATGCTGAGACGACTACCAACCAACGCGAACAGCGCCAGATCTTCTCGACGCTCGCACGCGTGGGCAGCGAAGCCGACATGATTGCGCTGATGGACCTGGTCCTGACCGATGCTTATCAGGGTCAACTGACCTGGAGCGTTTACCTATCGGCGCTGCAGAACGAAACCGCCGGCGCTGCCGCCTGGGAGAAGTTCAAGACTGATTTTGAACGCGTGATCGAGAGAACACCCGATATTCGGAAACCCCAAACAGCGAGGCTGGTCGCATATTTCTGCACCGCGGACGAAATTGATGATGCGATCGCTTTTCTCGAGGCGAATGCCGGTTTGATTCCAGGGTACGAACGTCGACTGGCGCAGGCAACCGAATCGGCGCGGCTTTGCGCAGCGTTTCGGGCTGAGAAAGGCAATGAACTGGCAGCCGCTCTGGACGCCCGGTAGACACCAACCGGACTGACACCGCAGTCAACAGTTCTAGCAAAAAAATCAATGCGGCATCGATTGAGGCCATGTGCGATTTCCCTTAAGGAAGAGCATCCTCTCAAGGGCAATCCTCTATGGCTGATCATTCTCAATCAACTCAAGATTCAAGATATTCTGACCCCCTGGAATCGTGCATTGCGCAAATGCTTGCCGAAGTTCCCGCCGATTCTCGAAATTCTATCCCTAACGGGAACATTGAGACATTGGGAAAATCCCTATGGGAATGGTTTGAAACGACAGAATCAGCATCGGTGCGTATTCGTCCTGCCGAAGGGGTCCATAATGACCTGCTCGGACATCACCTCCTGGAAGCGGTTGGGCCGGATCGCCCTTTCCTGGTGGACTCATTGCTGGGCGCCTGCAGCGATCTCGGCTTTGAAGTCCTGACGCTATTCCACCCCATCGTTGAAACCGACAGGGGGCGCTGCTCGCTGATCCAGATCCACCTGCCCGATCTCAGCGATGGCGAGCAAGCCCGGCTCCTCGCTGAAGCCAAAGCGACGCTTGCGGACGTTCATTCCGCCACTGCCGACTACCAGGAAATGCGCGCGCGCATGGCGTCGGAAATCGAGCGGCTGGAAAACAATGAGCATGTCTCGGAGCGATACAAGGACGAGGCCGTAGAGTTCCTCAAATGGCTCGGCAATGAGCGGTTCGTGTTTCTTGGTGCGCGCAGCTATACATTTCAAACCGGGCCTGACGGGAATGTCCTGCCGGAAGAACCTGATACGGTAGAAGGCTCCAATCTGGGCCTCCTGCGCGACGATACACGCAACGTCCTCAATCGCGGCGCTGAACCGCTATTACTGACCGAAGAAATCGGCGCGTTCCTCGCCGAACCCGAATCTCTGATCATGGCAAAAGCGACACTGCAGAGTCGCGTGCACCGGCGCGTCGCCTGTGATTATGTCGGTGTGAAGCATTTCGGCGAAAAAGGTCAGGTGATTGGCGAAACCCGGTTTCTGGGTCTTTATACAGCCGAAGCCTATAATGAATCTGTGCGCAATATCCCGCTCTTGCGACGTCGCATGCAGCGCGTGCTCGACATCCTGAACGTTCTGCCTGGCAGTCACAATGAGAAGACGCTGTCCAACATTATCGAGGGCTGGCCGCGTGATGAATTGATCCAGACCAAGTCGGAAGAGCTTGCGCCGATCATGCAGGGCGTGCTCGACCTGGTGGCGCGGCCACGCGTGCGCGTCTTCACCCGAGCCGACCGCTTCAACCGCTTCGTGTCAACCGTCGTGTTCATTCCGAGAGAAGCCTACGACACGGATTTGCGCCGACACATCGCCGACGCGATAGAAGCGGCATGGGGCGGTCGCATGAGCAGCTTCCAGCCCAGCTTTGACGGCGCCACAATGGTGCGGGTCCTGTTCGAAACCGCACTGCCGGCATCCGGACCGAAGCCAGACCTTGTCGCTCTGGAACGGACCATTGCTGAACTGTCCCGCGGCTGGAGCGACCGCTTCCACGATGCTGTCATGGCAAGCGATCTCAGCGCCGAGGAGCGCTCGCTGGCAACACTGTTTACCGGCGCTTTCAATGCAGCCTATCGCGAAGCGTTTTACCCCGAAGAAGCCATGGCGGACGTCGCCATGCTGGCAAAGCTGAATCAACACAATCCAATCGCACTTCGGGCCTATCGAAGAGACTCCGATCAGACCGATAAAGTGCGCGCGAAGATTTACTCCCGCAGTGGGGCCATCGCTTTGTCGGATTGCGTTCCGGTGTTTGAGCGGATGGGCCTGTTTGTGGCCTTTGAGACCGGTTACCCGGTTACGCCCGATTCAAAGCCTGTCGAAGATGCGCCCGATGAATATTGGGTCCACTCGCTCTCGATGCGCCGCGTTGACGGTAAGGACATCGATCTCGAAGAGATTGGCAGCGTGTTCGAGGATGCGTTCGTCGCTGTCTGGAGCGACCGGGCGGAGAATGACGGTTTCAATGCCCTCGTCTTCAATGCCGGTCTCACCTGGCGCCAGTCCGCGCTTTGCCGTGCCCTGTGTGCGTATCGCCACCAGACCGGTCTCGATCCGGCGCGCCAGACCCAGATTGCCGCTCTGAACAACAATCCGGGACTGACCAAGCGTCTTGTTGCCCTGTTTGGGGCGCGATTCGATCCGGACTTTGAGGAGAGTCGCGACGCAGCCATGGTCACCCTCGGCGACGAGATTGAAGACGCCCTCAAGGCAGTGGCCTCCCTCGACCATGACCGTGTCATACGCCGCCTCGCGGATCTGATCATGGCGATACAGAGGACGAATTTCTACCAGACCGGATCGGATGGACAGGCGCTGCCCTATATCAGCTTCAAGATTGCCAGCCGCCAGCTCGAAGACTTGCCTGCGCCGAAGCCTTATCGCGAGATCTTTGTCGACTCGCCCATGGTTGAAGGCGTACATTGCCGGTTCGGACCGGTTGCGCGCGGAGGCCTGAGATGGTCCGACCGTCGCGATGATTTCCGCACCGAAGTGCTCGGCCTCGTCAAAGCGCAGCAGGTCAAGAATGCGGTCATCGTTCCGGTCGGCTCGAAGGGCGGCTTCTTCCCCAAACGTTTGCCCAATGGCGGGAGTCGGGAGGCGGTTCGCGATGCCGGCATTGCCGCCTACAAGACCTTCATCACGAGCCTTCTGGGCCTCACCGACAATCTGATTGACGGCGCGGTGCAAGCGCCGGCGCGCACCGTCATTCATGATGGCGATGACCCCTATCTTGTCGTCGCGGCCGACAAAGGCACAGCGACCTTCTCTGATATCGCCAATGAAATCAGCGTCGCGCATGGCTTCTGGCTGGGAGACGCATTCGCCTCAGGTGGATCAGCTGGCTATGACCACAAGAAGATGGGGATTACAGCCCGCGGTGCCTGGGAGGCGGTGAAGCGCCACTTCCGGGAGATGGGCAAGGATATCCAGTCGGAGCCGTTTACCGTGATTGGTTGCGGCGATATGAGCGGCGATGTCTTTGGAAATGGCATGCTGCTCTCCAAACAAATTCGACTGCAGGCCGCTTTCAATCACATGCACATTTTCATCGACCCGGATCCTCAGGATCCCGAACGGCTATGGGAAGAACGCAAGCGCATGTTCGATCTGCCGCGCTCGAGCTGGATGGACTATGATCAAAGCCTGATCAGTGAGGGTGGCGGCATCTTTGATCGCTCCGCCAAATCTGTAGAGCTGACCCCACAAATCAAAGCGCTTACAGGCCTGTCATCTGACGCCGTCACGCCGGACGAACTGATCCACGGGCTGTTGAAATCGGACTGCGAGCTGCTCTGGTTCGGGGGTATCGGGACCTATATCAAAGCATCGAACGAAACGAATGCGGATGCAGGTGACCGCGCTAATGATGCCATGCGAATCAATGGCGTAGACCTGAAAGCCAAAGTCATTGGCGAAGGCGCGAACCTTGGCCTGACCCAGGCGGGTCGCATCGAAGCCGCGCTGAACGGCGTTCGCCTCAACACGGACGCGATCGATAATTCTGCGGGCGTCGACAGTTCCGACCATGAGGTCAATATCAAGATCCTCTGCACCGAAGCGATGCGCCGCGGCGCATTGCCCAGCGGTGAGCGCAACACCCTGCTCGCCTCGATGACAGATGATGTGGCCGAGCACGTTCTGGCGCACAATTATTCCCAGACCGGTGCCCTGAGCCTCGCAGAAGAACGGGCGAAGCGGGATCACCTCGCGTTTGAGCGCCTGATGGTACGCCTGGAAGAGCGCGGAGTTCTGGATCGCCGTGTCGAAGGCCTGCCCAGCACGGCCGAGATGACTCAGTTCGAAGCCGACGGCCGCGCCCTCACGCGTCCTGAAATCGCAGTCTTGATGGCCTGGACGAAAATCGTCCTGTTTGATGATCTGGTCGCCTCTGACGTACCCGATGACCCCTATTTCCAGACGACCCTGCGCGGCTACTTCCCGGAGGCGCTGCTCAAATACCAGGACGTCATGGAAGCTCATCGCCTGAAGCGAGAGATTATTTGCACCGTTCTCGCGAACCGGATCGTGGACATTGCCGGACCGGTCTTCCTGCTTCGGCTGCGCGAACAATCAGGCGCGGCAAATGCCGACATTGTAGCAGCTTTCGAAGTTGCGCGCGCCGTGCTCGATATCTCCAATCTGACATCGCAGATTGAGGCCCTGGACAATAAAGTTCCATCGCAGCGCCAGCACAATCTTCATGCCGCGCTTGCAGCTTCACTACGCCGGCTGACCCACAGTGTTCTCACCGCGAATGTCGATGGCCCCATCGCCGCAAAAATCGAAAACCTGACTGATGCGCGAACCGCACTGTCACAGCTTTCTGCGGCCAACCTGCCTGCCTATGAGAAGGCTGTCATCCAGCGCCGGACAAATCATCTTGCGCGCGAGGGAGTTCCAGCAGAGGTCGCCGAAGCCGTTGTGTCGACGCGCTTGCTGGCAGATGCGCCGCTGGTCACACGACTCGCCGCCAATAGTGAAGAAACGCCAGACGCTGCGACCGCTGCATATTTGCATATCGGGGACGCGCTTTCTCTGGATCGCCTGCGCGCTGCGGCGACGACGGCAATTTCCGACATGCCTCACTGGGACCGGCTGGCCACCCGCGGGCTGATCCGGGAGCTGGAACAATTGCAAGCCGACGCGGCACAACTGGCGCTTGTATCTGGTGATACGAAATCCTGGGTCAATACGCACAGCGCGGCGCGCTCGACACTATTGTCGGAAATAAAGACCTATACCGGTTCCAAACCGAGCTTTGCGCAGTTTGCACTCGCCGCAGATGCGGTACGCAAATTCATGCAAACCGTGGCTTAGAAACCACGCGTTCCCCAAAACAAGCGGACCCACCGAACGGGGACTTGTCCGGTGGGTCCTACTGGCCTCATCCGCAGGCTGGGTGGGGGGACGCACGCGGAGGCCAGATATCGTTAATTCGTCTGATTTTGTCCCAACAGTTAAGTATATGTAGCCTTGTTCGCGCAAAGCCAAGCGAAAAATCAGCTGCATCTGTAACAATCATTGAGATTCAACGGACTGGGCCTGATCACTTTCTGCAATTGTAGCGCTATTGTGTGACAAGGGTTCACCATTTGCGGAGAGCAAAATCGCCAGCCACCGTGTCGAATCAGATTGCGCAAAAAGGATCATCATCAAGACCGTCAGAGGCGCGGACAGGAACATGCCGGGGATGCCCCAGATCGCCCCCCAGATGGCGAGCGCCAGCAGCACGACTAGTGCCGACAGGTTGAGTGTGTCCCCCATGATCCGGGGTTGCACAAAGTTGCCAATCGAGAACTGCCAAAAGCTCACACTGAGAAAAACCAAGGCCGCGAACACATAGCTATCATTCGGCGCTTCTCCAGGTATCCATGCGGCAATTTCAGGTTGTACAAGCGCAAAGAGCGGCGGCACGAGCGCAGCCACAATCGAGCCAATCGTCGGAATGTAATTGAGCACAAATATCAGCGTCGACAGGAACAGGGCATTGTCCACGCCCAGCATTAAGAGCGTTGCATATGTGAGGGCCGTGATCAGCGCGCTGATCACCGTCTGGGTCCAGAGATAGGTTTCGATCCCGCGGCGCGCCGCTTCGCCGACTTCCTTCACCTGTTGACGTTGCTGCACGTTTGGAAAGATCCGGTCGAGCTTTACCGGCCAGGCTGACTGGGCGAGAAACAGGAAGGCTACATAGATCAGGATCAGCACCAGATCGCCGGTCAGTCCGCTGGTCGCACTGGCAATTGTCCCGAGAAAGGCCTGCCCCGTTTCGTTGAAGACCAGCTGCGTCAAAGTCGGCGCATCTCCGAGGTGGAGCCAGCTATAGGCGTCTTCGATCAAGCCATTGATCCGCGTCAGATAGGCATCGCCCTGGCTGCCAAACTCGGCCACGCCGCGCGCCATCATCGCGAGAAATCCAACAAATCCGCCAATCACGACGAGGATCGCAAGCGCCCGCGACCAGCCACGCTTCAAAAGCTCGGATCGTTCATCAATAATCCGTGCAAATCCTTCGATAATCAGAAACAGGAAAACAGCGAGTGCGAAGGGCGCGAGAATGTCCCGCCCGAGATAAAGCAAGGCGATGATCACGCCTGTGGCGATCACCCAAATTCCGACTGCCCCAGATTTCGCTGCCATAGACCCACTCCCCACAATGCCGGATCCTCATACGCTGATTTGCGGCACTGCCGAAAGATGGCATGTTTCTCCAAGCGTCGCAAAAGCGCACTAGTCCGAATCTTGATCGCGCACGCGTTTGACCGCGTCGGCAAGGCTGAACTTGCCGCTGCCGGGTCTGAGTGGCTTGGGCTGGCTTTCATGCGGGGCCCAACCGGAGAGCCAGATAATTTCGAAGGTCGCGCGCACTTTGCCGTCAGGCTCGCTGAAACGAGCGGTATAGATCTCGCTCATTCGCGCGAGCATTCGGCGCGACAGCGGGCGGCGCGCCTGGCCTTCGCGCGGTGCAAAGGCCGCTTGCTCGCCCATCCCTTTCAGGTCCGCAAGCAGCTTCATCGGATGGCTGTAGCGTACGGTGACGCGCTCGACATCAGCGACAGGTAGCGCGAACCCGGCACGTTGGAGCAAGCCTGCCATGTCCTGCAATCCAGGCAGCGGGGACAGGCGCGGGCTGATGCCGCCCGTGATGTCGCTTTCAGCCTCGATCAGCGCCGCGCGCAATTCGGCAAGCGTACCGCCACCAAACAAGCACGCGAGGAACAGGCCGTCCGGCGCCAGCACCCGCCGCACCTGACTCAGCAGGCCCGGCAGGTCATTGATCCAGTGAAGCGTCAGGACGCTGGTGACGAGATCAAAATTCGCCTCGGGAAAATCCAGATTTTCGTTCTCCCAGGACGCTGTCTCAAAACCGGCCGAGCGCAAGGCGGCGAGCATACCAGACGCAGATTCCAAGGCGATGATTTCCTTGACTTTTCCGCTCTCCCGCAGCGCTTCGCTCGCCTGCCCATCATGCGCTCCGATATCGAGCGCGCGCCCGAATTCCCGGGATGTATCGCTCAATCTTTCCAATAATTGATTCGACTCCCTGCCCTTAAGGAAGGCATACTCTCTGAAACGAGAGGAAGCGCGGTCCCGATTGCGGGTAACACGCGCTCGATCGAACATGATGGGAGGTGGTACGGGCGTCATGAGCTCCGATATGCACTGGACAACGCGATCTGCAAGAGCGGGACTCCGTTCCCTCGCGAATTTCGTCTGGCCTCAGCGCTCCATCATCTCCGGAAACCAACATAGCGGCGATGGCGCATTGACGCCGGAAGAATTCGCGCAGGTGAATTTCCTGAATGGCGCAGGATGCCGGTCTTGTGCCATGCCGTTGGAGCTGGACATCGGCGCTGAAACCCTGTGCGGCGCCTGCGCGGCAAAAACCCCGAAATGGGACCAGGCGCGCGCGGCAATTGCCTATGACGATATCTCTCGCCAGGCCATTCTTGAACTTAAACATGCCGGGCGCCGCGACGGCCTCAACACGATGGCGAACTGGATGGCGCTGGCCGGGCGTGAAATCCTTCCGGAAACGGACTGGCTGGTGCCGGTCCCGCTCCATTATCAACGCCTGGCGTCGCGCGGCTTCAATCAATCTGCCTGGCTGGCACAGGCTGTTTCAAGACAGACAGGAACCCTGGCGCTGGTGGATGCGCTGTCGCGCAAACGCAATACGCCGAGCCAGGGCGGACTGACCGCACGCCAAAGACGGCGCAACGTCGCTGGGGCGTTTGAAGTGCGCAAGTCGCGCCAGGCCCGCATCAAGGGCAGCACCGTCACCCTGGTCGATGATGTGCTGACAACTGGCGCCACACTCGCAGCCTGCACAAAGACGCTCAAGAAAGCCGGCGCGACCCGCGTCAACGTGCTGGTGCTGGCCCGCGTTGTCAGGGACACAGACGTCACCATATAATAGGCGAACCGAAACGAAGGATCGCCCTCAATATGGCCAAAGTGACCATTTACACCCGCGCGTTCTGTCCCTTCTGCTCACGCGCGATGAGCCTGCTGCAGCAGAAGAATGCGGACATCAATCACATTGATGCGGGCATGGATTCGAAGAAAAAAGCCGAAATGATCCAGAAATCTGGCGGCGCCCGCACATTTCCGCAAATCTTTGTCGGCGACATCCATATTGGCGGATGCGACGAGATGATGGCGCTCGAACGAGCCGGCAAGCTGGACGCATTACTGGCGGCCTGATGATCAAATACGCGCTCATCTGTTCGGATTGCGAGGCAGAGTTCGAGGCCTGGTTTGCCTCGTCTGATGCCTATGACAAACAGTCAGAGCGTGGACTGGTCGAATGTGTGGAATGTCATGGCACGCATGTCGGCAAGGCGATCATGGCGCCAGCGGTCTCGGGTACCAAGAAATCCGCACCGCCAGATCCGCAGAAAGTGTTCGGCAAACTCGCCGCCAAGGCCCGCCAGCATGTGGCGGAGAATTTCGACTATGTCGGCGACGGCTTCGCCACCGAGGCGCGGGCCATGCACTATGGCGAGATTGACCACAAACCGATCTGGGGTGAGACGACCGCCGAGGAACGCGAGGCGCTCAAAGAAGAGGGCGTGCCCGCCGAGCCCCTGCACCCAGCCTTCACTCCCGCGAAACCGCGCGATGAGGGTGAGCTGAACTGAGCTCTCGTCCTGATGCGTCTGGTGCCTCTGACGCTTCTGGTGCGCGACGCTAATTCGCTTCGATAAACGCGACCAGCTGCGCCACCAGTTCTTCGGGCTTGTCCTCCTGGATGAAGTGATTTCCGCCCTCGATCGTGGTGTGCGGCTGGCCCTGGGCGCCGGGCACGGTTTCCTGCCAGATCTTGTCGCCGCCTGCGGTTACCGGATCGCTATCGCCAAAGGCGGTGAGAAACGGCTTGTCCCATTTGGCGTAAAACTCGTCCATGACTTTCTGGTTCTGGCGGAGCTGCGACGGCACCAGATACGGAAACACCCGGATCGCGGCCTTGTACTGTTCATCCGGGAAAGGTGCGGCGTAACCTGCGAGTTCAGCCTCCGAGAGGGTTCGGTTCGTTGCTGACTGGAACAAAGCTGGCAGATCGAAATTCTCTGAATGCATGGCCCAGGCGATCCAGCGGGTGAACCGGAATTCTCCGTTGTCGGCCACCTGATCCGGCTTGCCTTCCCGCCAGACGGCGAACTTGATCATCGGATAGCCGATCAGACCGCGCAGCCCGCCCGCGGCGGGGAGGCCGGTATTGGAGATCATGATCCGCGCAAATCTGTCAGGATCGTTCGCGACCACGCGCAGACCGATCAGCCCGCCCCAGTCCTGCGCAAACAAGGTCGTATCCTGCAAACCCAGCTCCTGAACGAACGTGGTCATCAGGTCGACATGCATCTGGTAATTATGATCTTTCTGCCGGAGCGGTTTGTCCGACTTGCCAAAACCCACCAGATCCGGCGCGATGACGCGGTAGCCCTGTTCGACCAGCGGCGGGATCATGTGGCGGTAGAGATAGCTCCAGGATGGCTGGCCGTGCAGGAGCAGAATCGTCTGCCCATCACGTGGTCCTTCATCGACATAGTGGATGCGATAGCCTTCCACTTCGAGATAGTTGGGTGCGAAAGGATAGTCAGGCAGATCAGCAAACCGTTCATCCGGCGTCTGAATGGCATCGGCGGTTTTCCAACTGGTCGGCGCCTGAAGTGCAAACACGGCAAGGATTGCGATCACCAGCAAGACGATCACCACACCCACAATCCATTTGAGTATTGTCAACACCATCAGCTTGATCCTTCTCTTGGCTCGCGCGGGCGCGAGAGGCGCATTTGAAAGTCCCTTTATCGCATCAGAACGCCGCGCCGTCTTTACCCCGGGAACTCAATTCACAATTGCCGAAAGCCCAATAATAGCAGCGCGAGATGCTCGAATTTCCCGTTACAGGCGAAACTGGCACAGCTCTTGCTCCCTTTTTCGGCATGAGCAGACGTAGCCGAGTCATCCGATTTCCTGTCGAACAAACGGGGCCAGCCCGTGAAGCGCAGCGCGTGCAGCGTATAGCCGCGCGGGTGAATGCCCTTCCAGAGGCCATTCAGGACCTCGACGTTGCCTGGATCTTCAAGATGGCGGAGCAACGCCGCTTAAAGACGCGGCCTTGAGCAAACCCGGGTTACCGGGACGGGGCACATAAGTGGGGCACAAAAGTGGGGCAAAAATGGATACGTGAGCGTGGGGACGCGAGCGTAGGGCGGAAAAGGCCTCGGCATATTTTGCCGGGGCTTTTTATTTTTCTTAAAGCACCAGAACACATCTTTCATCGAGGCTCGGCCGCGCAAGTGTCACGCGCTTGAGACCAGGAAGCCTCGGCTTGAGATCATTCGCCGCCCACAGCGCGATACGTTCCAGCGTCGGAACGCTCAAACCCTCAACTTCGTTCAGCAGGCGATGGTCGAGCTTTGCCGCGGTTTCAGCGAGGATTGCCGTCAGGTCGGAAAAATCCTGCACCCATTCAGCGCCCGGCTGCACCGTACCGGCAACCGTCGCTTCAAGGCGGAAGGAGTGGCCGTGCATGTTCCGATAAGGATGCCCCTCAGGCTTGCCGCCCATGAAATGAGCCGCTTCAAAATTCACCGCCTTGGTGATCTCGAATTCCTGTCCTTCTACCTTCAGGGCAGTCCGATCAGTTTGTGTGTCTGTAAGCTCAGTCGCCATTTTGGGTGCTTCATACAATATGCGGCCGCAGCCGCGATGTTCTGGGCCTGCGCCCTATCATCTTTGGGTTGGAGAAAAAAGTGTTGAAACTGCAAGCTTTCAAAGCGCTGCGGTTGCGCCTCGGGCTCGTCCTGCGGAAAGACCAGTTTGAGCTCGTTTCCGTTTGTCTGCCTGAGCGGTGCACTGGCTTTCGGGCTGACACAGATCCAGTCGAGGCCGTCCGGCGCTTCGATCGTACCATTGGTCTCTACCCCGATCTCGAAACCGGCAGCCTTCAATGCTGAAATCACCTCTGGATCAAGCTGAAGAAGCGGTTCGCCACCGGTGCAGATAACATAAGGCTGGCCGCCGGATGGCGCGCCCTCATTCCAGACGCGGCGCACATGCTGGGCGAGTGCCTCGGGGCCTTCAAACTTCCCGCCATTCTCGCCATCGGTCCCGACAAAATCCGTGTCGCAGAAATTGCACACCGCCTTGGCGCGATCGCGTTCGAGCCCTGACCAGAGATTGCAGCCAGCGAACCGCAGGAAGACGGCGGCGCGGCCAGTTTGCGCGCCTTCACCTTGCAGCGTGACATAGGCTTCCTTGACCGAATAGACTTTCATACCGTCACCCGGGCGCGCCACTTTTCAAAGCCTTTCGCGCGCAGATCACAGGCCGGGCAGGCTCCGCAGCCATAGCCCCAGTCATGCCGATGCGTGCGGTCACCGACATAGCAGGTATGGGTCTCCTCAATCACCAGATCGATGAGGTCTTTGCCGCCAAGCGTCTCGGCCATTTCCCAGGTTTCCGCCTTGTCGAGCCACATCAGAGGCGTCTCGATATTGTAGGGGCGGTCCATACCGCGGGCGAGCGTCAATTCCTGCGCGTCCATGGTTTCGCGCCGGCAATCGGGATAGCCTGAATAATCTGTCTCACACATGCCGCCGACCAGGGTGGTAATCCCGCGCCGCCACGCAATTGCGCCTGCGAGTGTCAGAAACAGGAGATTGCGCCCGGGAACAAATGTGTTGGGCAATCCGTTTTCGGCAATCTCAATCTCGGTTTCAGACGTCATCGCGGTATCGCTGATTTTGCTCAGAACCGAGACATCGCATGTGTGGTCTTCGCCGATCTTGCCCGCCCATTTAGGGAAGCGCGTCTTCAGGGCCGAAATAATCCTCGGACGACATTCGAGTTCCACTGAATGGCGTTGCCCATAATCGAAACCAACGGTTTCAACCCGGTCATATCGCGACAGAGCGTGGGCGAGACAGATGGTTGAATCCTGCCCACCGGAAAACAGAACGAGCGCTGAAGTGTCGGTCATATCTCTGTGTCACTCTCAACGGGCCCGTCCCTTTCGGACCCTTTATATCTTATCAGGCTTGTGCACCAAATGTCACACTCAGACATCACAATCGATCTGATCTGACACCGTTTGGTTGACAAAGACCTGTGTCTTCACGTGTCATGTCTGCAAAGGCCTGCTCGTGCAAGATGGGTGGGTCGTCAGGGACGGCAACAAGGCGGACTGCCAAAATCCAAGGCAAGTCTCGCGTTTCGCGCCAGTAAACGTCGCATCAGTGCTGATCCTGACATAAACGCCAAGGGTGTGTGCGCGAGAGGGTGACTTCGGCCAACACATCTCAAGGGGCCCCGCGACGCGCGGGGGAGAGAGGGGAAGGACGATCCGACCGGGTCGTCCTTCTTTCCTTTACAGGCAAACCTCCTATGTTGACCGCAATTAAAGATTCAGGAGCTTCACCATGATCCGAACCAGTTTTACCGCCGCCACCATCACCCTGCTGGCAGCTTGCGGCGGACAAGCCGCTGCGCCGGACGCGGCCGCTGACGGATCCATCACCACCAGCGACGGGCTAAAACTGATTCCAGTCGCGGACGGCCTCGAATTTCCATGGGGCATGGCGGCGCTGCCAAATGGTGATTTGCTCGTCACTGAACGCGAAGGCCGCCTGCGCCTTGTCGCTGACGGCACCCTGGTCGAGGCACCATTGACTGGCCTCCCCGACGACATTCTGGTCGAGCGCCAGGGCGGCCTGCTGGGCATCCAGCTCGATCCCGATTTTGAGACCAATCGCAAGCTGTATCTGAGCTATTCGAAGGATATGGGAGAGACCAACACCACAGCGGTTATCTCAGCGACGCTGGCGGCTGACGCAAGCGGCCTTACGGACGTGACAGAGATCTTTCTCGGAGAGCCGCGTGAAACAGCTTTCCACTTTGGTTCGCGTTTGGCCTTCCTTCCGGATGGGTCCTTGATCATCACGCTCGGCGACGGCTATCGGTATATGGACGATGCGCAGGACCCGGACCTGCTACACGGCAAGATTGCCCGGATCATGCCCGACGGTTCCCTGCCGAGCGACAACCCTTTTGCCGGGGGTGGCGGTAACCCTGCCGTCTGGTCTTACGGGCATCGCAATGTCCAGGGCCTCGTCTATCACCAAGCAAGCGGCACCCTGTTCGCGCATGAGCATGGGCCAAAGGGCGGCGATGAGCTCAATGTCATCGAACCCGGCAATAATTATGGCTGGCCCGAAATCACCTATGGCATCAATTATGATGGCAGCATCATCACCGATGAAACCGAAGCGCCGGGACTGGAACAGCCCGCGGTGAAATGGGTTCCGTCCATCGCGCCGTCCGGCATGGCAGTGGTTGTCACGGAGGGATTCGAAGATTGGTCCGGCGATCTGCTCATCGGCGCGATGAACGGTCCGGCGGGTCAGAAACTCGTACGCGTTGATGTTGATGCTGACGGCACTGTCGGCGACACGCAGGATCTGTTGAGTGATATGCAGATCGGCTACCGGGACGTGATCTCTACACCGGACGCCATCTATATTGCGAGCAATGAACTGGATGCCACCATCTACCGGGTCGAAAAGGCTGAGTAAGCCCTAAACACCGCGGCGAGAACGCAGGGCTGTGGCCAGCGTGCCATCGTCCAGGTGGTCGAGCTCGCCACCCACCGGAACACCGTGCGCGAGGCGGGTGACCTCTGTGCCCAGGCCTTCGAGGCGTTCGGCGATATAATGTGCGGTCGTCTGACCATCGACCGTGGCATTCAGCGCGAGAATAATTTCGCGCACGTCCCCCGCCTTGATGCGGTCAATGAGCAAACCGATGGTGAGATCTTCTGGTCCGACTCCGTCGAGCGCGCTCATTACCCCGCCAAGGACATGGTAGCGGCCGCGGAAGACGCCAGCGCGTTCCAGCGCCCACAGGTCCGGGACATCTTCGACCACACAGATCAGGCCGTCATCTCGGCCCGTCGCCTGGCACACGGCACAAGGCTGGAGCGTGTCATAATTTCCGCAGGTCTGGCATTGCTCGATCTTGTCTGCGGCATCGGCCAGGGCCTCAGCCATCGGGCGCAGCAAAGCATCCTGGCGCTTCAGCAGGAATAGGGCCGCGCGCCGGGCCGACCGGGGCCCAAGCCCAGGCAGGCGCGCGATCAGGTCGATCATGCGCTGAATTTCAGGACCTGCGGACGATTTGCTCATGGCGGCTAATGTGCGGGACTCGAGCCGCGAAGCAAGTACAAGCTTTCATCTCAAGCGGTTTTCCTTGGCAGCCTCAGATTTTAGGGTTATCACCCTAAAAAACAAATTGGGAGGAAACCTTGGCCGACACGCAGCATACAATAGACGATTCCGGCGTACCTGACCCCTATAGCTTGCCGCTGGAAACGCTGGACGTTTCGAAAGCCGAGATCTTCGAAGCCAATGCGCAAGGCGAGTATTTTCGCCGCCTGCGGAATGAGGATCCCGTCCATTATTGCCCGGACAGTCCCTTTGGCCCGTACTGGTCGATCACCCGATATGACGACATCATCGCTGTCGATTCCAATCACAAAGTCTTCTCTTCGCAGGACAATATCGTCATCGGCGACGCACCCGAAGGCATGGAAACGCCGATGTTCATCGCGATGGATGGGCCGAAGCATGTCGTCCAGCGCAAGACTGTCAGCCCTGCCGTGGCCCCGTCTCAATTGTCGGAGATCGAAGCGTTGATCCGCCAGCGTGTCTGCAAGATCCTAGACGATCTGCCGGTCAATGAAGAGATCAACTGGGTTGAGCACGTCTCGAAAGAGCTGACGACACAGATGCTGGCGACCTTGTTCGACTTCCCGTTCGAGGATCGCCACCTCCTGCCCTATTGGTCAGATGTCGCGACCACGTCTGAGACCGTCGGCATCGAAGTGGACATGGACCAGCGCATGAAGACGCTGGAGGAATGCTATGCCTATTTCGCGCAGCTCTGGCACGAACGCGCGGCGCAGCCGAAGAAATTCGACTTCATCTCCCTGCTCGCGCACAATCCGGAAACCGCGGACATGGTCAATGATCCACAGGAATTCCTGGGCAACCTGATCCTGCTCATCGTTGGCGGCAATGACACGACCCGTAACTCGATCAGCGCCGGTGTGGTCGAACTGAACCGCAATCCGGACGAGTATGAGAAACTGAAAGCCGATCCATCGATCATCCCGAACATGGTGTCGGAGATCATTCGCTTTCAGACCCCGCTCGGCCATATGCGCCGCAACGCCCTCGAGGACATCGAACTCGGCGGCAAGCAGATCAAGAAAGGCGACAAAGTGATCATGTGGTACATCTCGGGCAACCGGGATGAAACCGTGATCGAAGATCCGGACCGGTTCTGGATCGATCGCCCGAATGCACGCCGACACCTGTCCTTTGGCTTTGGCGTCCATCGCTGCATGGGCAATCGCGTCGGCGAGATGCAGCTGCGTATTCTGTGGGAAGAGATCCTGAAACGGTTCGACAAGATCGAACTGGTCGGCGAACCGGAGCGCGTGCTCTCTAACTTCGTGATGGGATACACAAATGTGCCCGTCATCGTTCGCCCGAAAGCCGGATGAAGACACGCGACCGCATTCTCGAAACGGCGCGCGCGCTATTCAACGCGCGCCGCTTCGGCAATGTCACAACCGCGGATCTCGCAACCGAGTGCGGCATCGCCGAAGGCAATCTCTGGTATCATTTCAAGAATAAGCGCGCCTTGCTTGAAGCTCTGTCCGAACGCTTTCTGGAGGATGTCGAGCACCGCCTCGCCATGCTTCCGTGCGATGAAGAAAATGTTCTCCAAGATTATGCCGACATGATTACCGCGCTGGTCTCAGAAATTCGACACTATCGCTTTCTATACCGCGATCAGGCAGATTATGGCGAACATACAGAGGGCCTGCTGAAACGCCTGCCCGGGATTTATCGCGATACGCTGGCGCAGTTTCGCACCTATCTGCATGCGATGGTGAAGGCGGGCCACCTGGACATGCCGCGCGACCGCTTGCCCGAACTGGCAACGAATATTGTCATCGTTCTGCGCTATCATCTCGAGTTTCTGCGCGAGAGCGGGGCCGATAGTGATATCGGGTCCGGCGCCGTCGCAAATGCAGCGCAACAACACCTGACCCTGTTCAGGCATGGCCTTACATCAGAGGCGGCGTCAAAACTCGACCACGCACTGAGTGATCTGCTCGCAAACGCATAAAACTGCCGCGCGAGAAAAGATATCGCCTTACTCAACGCCCCGAACGCGTTAAAAGAACCCATTCGAATAAGATAAGGTGCGCCATGGCCGTCGGGCATGAAGGTCAGGAAATCATGATCAAGGACGCTCTCGTCTTCCTGGTGGCGGCGGGCCTGGTCGTGCCTATACTGCGCGCACTCAAACTTCCGGCGGTGGTGGCGTTCATTCTCGCTGGCATCGCGCTTGGACCGAGCGGGTTCAGCGCCTTCAGCGATCGATTACCCGTGCTTGAATATCTGACCATCTCGGATCCTGCCGCCGCTGCACCCTTCGCAGAACTCGGCGTCCTGTTCCTGCTCTTCCTGCTCGGGCTTGAGCTATCCTTCGAAAAGCTCTGGGCGCTCAAGCGAACTGTGTTTGGCGCGGGTAGCCTCCAGGCCGTGCTCAGCGCCATTGTCATTGGATATGTCGCCTACCTGCTTGGGCAACCGCCGGCGGCCGCGATGATTATCGGCCTTGCTCTGGCCTTGTCGTCGACCGCCATCGTCATGCAGGTCCTGATCGAGAAAAAGCTCGCGGCGGGGCCGGTCGGGCGCTCGTCCCTCGGCGTGCTCCTGTTCCAGGACATCATGGTTGCGCCAATCCTGATCTTTGTCGGGTTCACTGCCAGCCAGAGCGGCGCGGGCCTTGTCGCGGCGCTGGGCCAGGCGCTGCTGAACGGCCTGATCGCGCTCGCCGTCATCTTTGTCATCGGGCGTTATCTCCTGCGCCATCTGTTCCGGCTGGCCGCACATGCCGGCGGACGGGATTTCCTCATGGCGATCACCTTGCTGACAGTCGTCGGCGCCTCCGTGATTACGGCCAATGCTGGTCTGTCGCTGGCCCTCGGAGCATTCCTTGCCGGGCTGCTGCTCGGCGAAACCGAATTCAAGCACCAGACCGAAATCGACCTTGAACCGTTCAAGGGATTGCTGCTTGGTCTGTTCTTCCTGACCGTCGGACTGGCTATCGATATCAGTGTGGTTGTGGACAACTGGCCGACTGTATTTGGCGGCCTGATCGCCTTGCTGGTGGTCAAGGCAGTGATCGCGGTCGTCGCCATTCGCATGTTCTCTGGAACCTGGCCGGTTGCCGTCGAAGCAGCGTCTTTGCTGGCACCGGCTGGTGAGTTCGCCTTTGTTATTCTCGGGGCTGGCCTGGCGGCGGGGACCCTGCTGGCGGAGACAACGACGGTCGTGTCTGCGATCGTCGCATTGTCCATGCTGATCGTCACGATCAGCTGGCGCGGCGGGATCTGGCTGGCGGAGCGGATTACACCAGAAGGCGAGAGCCATCCCCTGCCTAATGATTTCAGCGACGCCGAAGGACACGTCATCGTCGCCGGGTTTGGCCGCGTTGGACGGGCGGTGGCGCATATTCTCGATCGTGAAAAGGCGCAGATTGTCGGACTGGAGACCAATCCCAACACCGTCGCCAAACATCGCCGCGAAGGCTGGCACGTCTATTTCGGCGACGGCGGCCGCGAAGAAGTGCTGCACAGAGCCGGGCTCGCCCATGCCGGACTGGTCGTGGTGACGCTGGACAATGCGTCACGCGCCGAAAGCATGGTCCGCCTCGCGCGCCGCGTACGGCCCGACGTTCCGATCCTCGCCCGCGCGCGCGACGCCGACCATGCCCGACTGCTCTATACGGCAGGCGCGACGTTCGTGATCCCGGACGCGATTGAAGCTGGCTTGCAAATGTCAGCCCGCGCGCTGGAGGAGATGGGCTATGAAACCGAAACCGTCCGGGCGCTCATCGCCTCGGAACGCGAGACAGAATACCAGATGGCTGACGAGAATATTGTGACCAAGAAAGCCGACTAGAACGGCATCTTGAAGCCTGGCATCATGCCGCCAAAGCCCGCCGTCGCTTCTTTCATTGCCGCTTCCATGGCCTGGTCAAGATTCTTGCGCGCCTCGCGATGCGCCGCTTTGACAAGATCTTCTAGGATTTCCGCTTCGTCCGACATCAGGGATGAGTCGATCCGGATCGACACAAGCTCGCCTTTGCCTTTCAGCGTGACAGAGACGAGCCCTGCGCCGGCGATGCCTTCGGCCTCGGTCTGTTCGATCTTGGCCTGCGCCTCCTGCATTTTGGACTGCATTTCCTGGGCTTGTTGCATGATCTTGGTGAGGTCGGTCATGGGCGGTCTGGTCTAACCTTTTGAGCTTCGTTTCAGGGGAACGACATTGTCAGTGAGCATCGCTGGATCAAGAGGGGCACTGAGTTCAACGTCTACAATCTCTGCACCGGGAAGCGCCTCCAACGCGGCAGCGACCGCCGGATGACGGGCCGCATCGGCGAGCAGTTCGCCGCGCTCGCGCAGCTCCGTCTCGAGCAGGGTTTCAACAGAAGTTTCCGACTGCGCCACGTCCCAGTCCATATCCGTTTCGTACTGGAGAAAATCAGTCAGGCGGCGCAACAGATCGTCCGGCGCGCCCTCGTCCACTGCGCAAACGAGCCGACCGGGCCGGAAATTTTCAGCCCGGATATATTTTCGGGCTTCGCCCCAAAGCCGCGCTTCCTTGCGTGTGTCCAGCCGATCAAGAACATCGCGAAAATTAGAGAGGGCCTGTTCGTTCGGCTGCACCAGTTGCACGACGGCCTGCGCGCCGCCGGACGGCGAAGCACCTGCGGCATCAGGCTTTCCCGCACCGCCCGAAGCCCCTCCCCCATTGAGCAGGCGCGCGGCTTCTTCCGGGCTCGGCAGACGGGCTGCGGAGACCAGGCGCAAGACGACCATGCGCAGCGCCGTATCGGCCTCTGGCGCAGTCTGTGTATCGCGATAGCCGGATAACAGGATCTGCCAGTTGCGCTGCGCCTGCGCGGGCGAGAGCGATGCGGCAATCTCATGCGTGCGCTGTGTCCAGTCAGCTGGACCCGGCAATTGATAATTGTTGCCCGCCGCCTGCACCGTCGCGATATCGGCAGCGATTTCCAGCATGTCCTTCAGAATGACCAGCGGGTCGGCGCCAGCGCGAACCTGTTCGGCCACTTCGTCCACCGCTTTTTGCGCTTCGCCCTGAATTGCGTATTCGAACGCATCCAGCAGGCGGAGCCGGTCTCCGAGGCCGAGCATGTCGCGCACCCGCTCGCCGGTCACCTCGTCACCGTCCAGCGCCTGCACGATGGCCTGATCGAGAATGGACAGCCCGTCTCGGACCGACCCTTCGGCCGCGCGAGCAATAAGCGCCAGCCCTTCCTCAGAAACATTGGCCTTCTCTCGCTGCGCGATCTTCGCGAGATGCGTGGACAAGGCGTCGCTCTCAAGCCGCTTCAGATCAAACCGCTGACAGCGTGACAGAACCGTGATCGGGACTTTGCGGATTTCAGTTGTGGCGAAAATGAACTTCACATGCGCGGGCGGTTCTTCCAGCGTCTTCAGCAACGCGTTGAAGGATGCGGTCGAGAGCATGTGCACTTCGTCGATAATGTAGACTTTATGGCGGGCAGAGACCGGCGAATATCGCACACCGTCCAGCAGCTCACGCATGTCCGCCACGCCTGTGCGGGACGCCGCATCCAGCTCCAGGACGTCGGGATGATTGCCCGCCATGATGGCGCTGCAGAAATCACCAGGTGGATCAAGCACCATGCTCGGCGCATCGTGGCCATCCCGCGTGTAATTCAATGCGCGGGCCAGCAAGCGGGCCGTCGTCGTCTTGCCCACCCCGCGCACGCCGGTCAGCATGAAAGCATGCGCGACGCGGCCGGTCTCGAACGCGTTTTTCAGCGTTCGCACCATCGCTTCCTGACCGATGAGATCGGAAAACAGGCGTGGCCGGTATTTTCGCGCCAGGACCTGATAACCCTCGTCCTTCGGTGCGCCCATTTCGGCGTCTCCGAACATGGAAAAGGTCGCATCGTCGCGTTCGTTTTCCTCTGGTGTTTCGGGCGTATCAGTCATCGCCAACGCTTATGGCAGGGACTCGGGGGTGGCGGCAAGCGATGACCGCTCTAAGTCGCGTAAATGACCACAGCTTTGCTCATCTTTCCGCACCAGCTCTTTGCCGAACACCCGGGCCTGGTATCAAAGCCGGACCGGGTTGTGCTGATCGAAGACCCACTATTCTTCGGCGACCGGCAGTATCCGCTGCGATTCCACAAGCAGAAGCTCTGGCTGCACCGGGCCAGTATGCACCGCTATGCGGAGCGCCTGCGCGAGGAAGGTGAACGTGTCGACTATATTGCCTATCGCGCCGGCCGGCCGGTCACGCGCGAGGCGGTGACGGAACTCGCAAGCTCTGGCATTGAGACGCTGATCTGCGCCGATCCGGTCGATTTCATTCTCGAAAAGCGCTTGCGAGAATATGCAGACGAGCTTGACCTCACCCTGGCTGTACTGGATTCGCCGATGTTCCTGAACACAATGGCCGAAAATCAGGACTGGCGAGACGGGCAGAAGCGCTGGTTCATGGCGGAATTCTACAAGGCTCAGCGGCGGCGCCTGAACGTGCTGATGGAGGGTGATGAGCCGCGCGGAGGAAAGTGGAGTTTCGACGAGGACAATCGCAAGAAAGTCCCGAAGAAACTGCTGGAAGAGATACCCCACCTTCCGATCCGCACACCCGATGCGATCGAGGTTGAGGCGCGAAACTCTGTGCTGGAGGACTTCGCAGACAATTATGGCAGCCTCGACGACATCATCTGGCCAAGCTCACATTATGCGGCCGCTGAATGGCTCGAATGCTTTCTGCGCGAACGATTTGAGCAATTTGGCGCCTATGAGGATGCCATCGTCGAAGGCGAGGCCCTGCTCTGGCATTCGGCGCTGACGCCCATGTTGAATATTGGACTGCTAACCCCTCACCAGATCCTACAGGCGGTTCAAGACCATCTGGACGCACATGACGTACCGATCAATTCCGCCGAAGGCTTCATTCGCCAGATTATCGGATGGCGCGAGTTCATGCGCGCGACCTATGTCGATCTCGGCGTGGCGATGCGCACGACCAATCATTGGGGTCATACCCGGTCCATTCCGGAAACGTTCTGGACCGGCCATACAGGCATCCCACCGATCGATGATACGATCCAGCGCATCCTGAAGACCGGATACTGCCACCACATTGAGCGCCTGATGGTGCTGGGCGGTTTCATGTTCGTGTGTGAATTTGATCCCGGTGATATCTATCGCTGGTTCTCTGAACTGTTTGTCGATGCCTATGACTGGGTCATGGTCCCGAATGTCTATGCGATGAGCCAGCATGCCGATGGCGGCGCGATCACGACCAAACCCTATTTTTCCGGTTCAGCCTATATCCGGAAGATGAGCCACTACGGCAAGGGCGACTGGTGCGAGACCTGGGACGGTCTCTACTGGCGGTGGATCTGGAAGAACGCCAAGGCGCTTGAGAAGAATCCACGCTGGGCGATGATGGTCGCTATGGTGCGAAAAATGGATGAGCAGAAACGCCAAACGCATTTGGACAACGCAGAAAAATATCTCTCAGGGTTGGATGCGTAGATCTAACGGCGCTCGAAACACGCCGTTTGGGTATTCGCCCCCATTTCTACACTGAGACGCTGCGCTACAGTGGCCGAATGAAGACATCAGCCATATCCTTACTCTTGTTGTCCGGTGCTATCGCCGCCTGCGCCAGTGCGGCCCCGGCGGCCATTCCTGTTTCTGCCCCGTTGGAGGCAGCGGATGTACCGCGCCTCACCGAGATAGAACCTCGACCTTCAAAGCAGCCGAAAACCCCGTTCAATACACGCCCATGCCCGGAAGGTGTTCACCTTTCAGCGTATCGGAATTTCATGCCCGGGCCGGGCTACAACCCATCTGGCGTTCCTGTCGGGATCAGCCTTTATGTGAAGGATGGAAAAGGCTGGGCCGCCAATCATGAGACCTCAATTGAGGGTGATACGATCCTGCTGTCTCTGTTTCCCGCGTCGACGCACGTCAAACCGCCGGCAAGGTCTTTGGCGCCGGTCAAACCTGTTCCGGGGCGGTCAACGACGAGTGGGCGCCGTGTCTCCTATCGGATCCTGAACAATGACGCGACGCGCGTGGCCGTCCGCTGCAAAGGCGAGATCATCGCCGAAACAAAAATCGGCGCGGCCCACTGATTTTTTTTCGTGAAGTGGAGACTGGACAGCGACCCGAACTGAAAAACTCGTTAGGGCTGCTTCGTTCCCGACCTGACCCGGTTGGCGAGGAGCTCGTCCGCCGCCAGCCTCCGTGGCTTATATCGCGACTGTGTCCCCATTTGACAAGCCGGGAACCGCAAATAGGGTGCGGAAATGACCGAAACCGAGCCTGCGTCAAATCTAATCTCCAGCGCCGCGGTTTTTATCGTCACCGACATTCATCGATCTGTGAAGTTTTACCAGCAGCAGCTCGGCTTTGAGGTTTCCGAGATTTGGGGCGCTCCGCCAAGCTTCGCGATTGCCGATACGCCGCGCGCCTCGATTATGCTCAAGCAGGGCATTGACGCGGCGCATCCCGCCCAGCCAACGCCGAACGCCAGGCAAATCACGGGCATTTGGGACGCTTATATCTGGGTGAGAAACCTTCAGAGCCTACAGGCAGATCTGGATTCGCGAAAAACACCTTATTCCGGTCCGACAGAGCAGCCGCATGGTTGCACAGAAATAGTAGTGACGGACCCGGATGGTTACCTTATCTGCTTCGGGTTCTGCCCCTAGGAATCCTGTTTTGACCACTTCAAATGACATACCGCTCGCCAGCCACCAGATCGACCGCGCAGCGCACCACCGCACAGATCCAGCCTGGCTCGATGCCGCCTTCAAACGTGAGGATGTCCTGGTCTTTCTCATGCAAAAAGGCCTGCCGCTCGTCGAGTTCAGCGGTCAGAGCCTCGTCTGGCTCGGGCCGGAAGTCGCACGCCTCGCGCCGCAGGAAGAGCGGGTCTTTCTCGGAGTCGACAAAGCTGGTGCGCCGATCTTCGCAGTCAATATGGGCAGCGGGTTCAAGCTTGAAGGGTCACTGATCGAGGGCACGGGCGAATTCACAGACATGCGCGCAGCGGCCAGCAGCCTGAACCTGATGCAGGCCAATCTCGCCTCCACCGCCCGCAGCATTCTGGAATGGCATCGCTCGCACCGTTTCTGCTCAAAATGCGGGGCGGAAAGCGAACTTGCAGAAGCGGGATGGAAACGGGTTTGCCCGTCCTGCAATGCCGAGCATTTCCCGCGCACCGACCCAGTGGCCATCATGCTCGCCGTGAAGGACGACAAATGCCTGCTCGGACGACAAGTCTCCTGGCCCGCCGGATTCTGGTCGGCGCTGGCGGGCTTTGTCGAGCCTGGCGAAACGGTCGAGCAGGCCGCGGCGCGCGAGCTTGAGGAAGAAGCCGGGATCAAGGCGGACCCGGCCAATGCAGAATACCTGTTCTGTCAGCCCTGGCCGTTCCCGTCTTCACTGATGATCGGGATCATTATTGAGGCTGATACGACTGAGACTTCCGTCGAACAGGATGAACTGGAAGCCGCGATCTGGATCACGCGGGAGGAAGCACGGCAGGTGCTCGCCGGAACCCATCCCGACATTTACGCGCCGCCGCCCATGGCAGTTGCCCATCACATCCTTAAAACCTGGGCGGAGCGGGACTAGGAAACACCCGAGCCAGGATGGCTCGGGAGTCTCAGATGGGGTTCTGGCTGGGCCTATTCCGGACCACCAAACTTGAACACGGCGGAGACGCTGAGTGCGTCGATTGCGTCCACGCCTATACCTCCTCCGCCATCTGTATGCGTTAGGTCTCCGCGGATACCAAACCGATCCGTGAACGAATATTCCGCGCCAATGCCAGAAGCGATCCCATCGGCGGTCCTGATGTACTGATTGTTGGAAAAGTCGTATTCGACTTCGGTTCGGGCATAGCCGATGCGCCCAAAAACGCTGACCTTGTCGTTTATTGGAAGTCGCCCGACCAGGAAGGCCCCGACCTGGCCCTCAATGTTGATATTGCTGTTCAAGAAGTCTGTGGCGTCAGATTCGAGTCCAAACGACCCTTCAATCTCTGCGCCAAAATGCTCGTCCCAGCGCCATCCGCCGCGGATCGTTCCGCCACTGGGCGTGACCGACCCGAGATCGAAAGATGAGACCCCGCCTGTCACATAGAGTTCGGATTCCGCGGCCGCAATCGGGCTCGCGATCACCCCTGCACACAGCAAGGGCAAAATATGTTTCTGCATGAAGATTTCCTACATTTACAAGACTCGTGTCCCCGAGCACTCATAGTCCGCGCAGGAAGCATGTTTGGTTCGCGCGCGGGATTACGTTTCAGTCACAACAATCAGTATGAGACGCGCCGACAAATATCTGGACAAAAAAAGACCCCGAACCGTCCGGTCCGGGGTTTCTGGGCAGATCCGTTAGACGCTAGCGGGTGTCACCGAACTTGAACACGCCGCTCAGCGCGAACACGTCTATGCCACCATCGAAGCTGTCATCCTCGGCTTCGATCCTTGTATAGTCTGCGCGCACGCCGAACTGCTCGTTTAGCATGTATTCGCCGCCAATCCCGAAGGCGAGACCGTCGACTTCAGCATCGCCTGTGACACCGCTTGTGGAGGATTGATATTCGCCTGTCACATAGCCAAGACGCGCCATGATATCGAATTGTTGCGCGACCGGATAACGGCCCACCAGATAAGCGCCGAACTGGTTCTCCAGCTCAACCTGGGTGCCTGCGGAATTGCCAATATCCTCCGCGCCAAGCCCGAAGGATGCTTCGAACTCGCCCCCAAAGATCTCGTGAAACGCCATGCCGCCGCGCAGCGTGACCGTGTTCAGCGTCGCCCCGCCGCCATCATAGGCGGCGTACCCACCGGTCACGTAAAGATCGGATTCCGCCATGGCTGAGGGCCCTAAACACGCGCCCGCCAGCACCGCTGCAATTGCAGTCTTGTTCATAGTCTACTCCTCTTGCTCGCCCTTTTCAGGGAGAGACAGCTATGTGGCAGGTTTCGGCTTTCATGAGTGTGAAGTCTTGGTCATGAATTGGGAATTGGGATTAACCAAAGGATGTGCGTTGGGGCGAGTTTCCGAAGCACGCGCCTGACCGTCTCAATCCCCGTTTTCCTGACGAAAGTCAGGATCCTTGGCGGCCGGGAACATGATCAGCCAGCCGCCATGGATGCCAACTTGCGTTGGCAATGCGGGATGACAATCTCATCTTGTGCTTCAATCTCACCCGCTGGCGCTGGATCGAACGCGAGAGAAGCGGAAGAGAGATCGAGTCAGACTCACCAAACACAAAACCCCGCATGGGAGGGGATCCATGCGGGGTTTATTGGCCGCCCTTAGGCAGAGAATGAGGGCATCACAGAGGGGAGAGCGCCCTAGTCCTCCAGCACGGTCGGCCAATTGGTGTCGGCTCTGGTGATGAACCCGGCGCGGTCCTTGTCCCACTTTCTCTGAATGCCTTTATTGTAGTTCAGATAAAGCTTGCCATCGACAACTGCCCAGCGTCGGGCATCGCCTTTGGCGGTCTTGCCTTGCGCCACGGCCCAGGCACAGTAACCGCCATATTGTGGGGCGTACTGCTCGGGATTGCCGAGAAACAGGTTGAGGTTCTCTTCGCTGGCAAAGCGGAATTCAGCGCCATTGTAAGTGGTTGCGTATTCAGCGCTGCCTTTGGTTGGCTCCCCGACGGTGAAATAGGCGACGGTGTCATACCCCTGGAGGGCGAGATTGGAGCGTTTGGCTGTATAGATCGGGTCCTTCTCAGCGAAGGCTGCTGGGGCGGTGATTGCCACAGGACCGGCAGCGACAATGGCGGCGGCGATAAGGGTACGGAGTTTCATGGATTTCATCCTTCTGCGTGAGGAAGTTTCTGGGAGAATAGCGAGGTGTTTATGAACGCGGCGGGAACAGGGTGGACTTGAGTCCGTTTGCGATCGCGGCGAGCTCCTTGCGGCGCAATATGATCAGGCCGAACGAGGTCAGCCAGACGATCACGGCCATGAAGAACAGACCGCCGCCATCATTGTTCGGGTCGATTCCGAGCGGCGTCCACAGGTGGAAGTTTACCGCGCCGCTCATGACGGCGAACGCGATCACCGCGCCTATCGCTTGCAGACGGCGCAGAGCCGGGTGAATGCCGATGAGGAGCAAAGCAGACGCAAGCAATTCGGCGGTGCCGATCGTGTACTGGCTGAACAGTCCGGTTTGTGCGAACAAACCATCGGCGCCAAAACTGGCGGCCCAATCGTTCAGCTCGCCGAAGATTGTCTGGGTCTCTGGCGCATTGGTGAACTTGAATCGCAGGCTGTCGAGAAAGACCAGCGAAGCGATACCTGCCACAATGTGCGGCGCGAAAGATTTTGCTTTTGAAAGCAGGCCGGACGTATCGGTGTCCGGGGTGAGTGTGTCTGTCAGGGTTGTCATGGATCCCTCCTTGCTTGCGGTTACATTTACCCGGCCCCTCCATCACTTGCGAACCACGTCTGTGTGAGCCCTGGTCACGTCCGTGTGAGCGATTTGTGAGGCGCAGACTTAAGGCACACAAAAGGGCTGCAGATCACTCCACAGCCCTTTGAATACGCGATTCCTGATGGTTAAGCCGGCAGCGCTTCAAGCTTGGTTTTGGGGGTCCATGCGTGCTTTTGAAACGCCTCGTTGACCGGTGTCTCAGCAACATGGTTGGTATAGTTCGAAATCACTTTCAGCGCGACGCCGAGCACAACCGCCAACACAGCAGCGCGGTCATATCCTGCGGCCAAAAAAGCATCGACATCTGTGTCAGAGACAAAGCCGCGATCGATCACCATTTTCTTGGTGAATGTGCGCAGCGCCTCCAGCTTGCGATCAGAGATCGGGCGATCTTCGCGCACGGCATTGATCACCCTGAGATCAAGGCCTGCACCTTCTGAAATCGTCGTGTGCGCGGCAACGCAGAAATGGCATTCGTTTTCCACGCTCGCCGTGATCGTGACGATTTGCTGCTCCAACGGTGACAGGCCGGCCTTGCCGAGCTGATCTGCCAGTTGGGTATAGGCATGAAGCACCGCTGGGTTCTCCGCGAAGACGGCGTAGAGGCTCGGGACAAAGCCCATTTTCTTTTCGACGCCCGCAATGAAGTCATGAGCGTCCCGCGGGGCTGAGCTTGAATCGTGCAGTGTGAATTTGGCCATTTATGGCTCCCTAGACATGAATGAGATATCCGGCTTGTGACCGGCGATGAGGAGTAAATGGCCAACACCCCCCTTTTTCGGAACCGTGAGAGGTTCCATATAGCCCATGCATTTTTGGCATAGGAGCCTCGGATATGGACCGTATTGATGCGATGAAACTGTTTCTGCGGGTTGCGGATGCCGGGAGCTTTTCGCGCGCGGCAGCAGACCTGTCGATCGGTCAACCGACCGTCTCGCGCCGTATCCAGGACCTGGAGCATCAACTCGGCGCAGAGCTGTTTCACCGCACGACACGGGCGCTATCGCTGACCGAGGCTGGCCAGCGTTTCTATGGTCGCGCGCAGGACATTCTGGCGGAGTTCGAGGAGGCCGAGGCGGAAGCCCGCGGTCTCGATCAGGAACCGGTCGGCATGCTCCGCATCAGCGCGCCGCACTCCTTTGCCAAGCTTGTGATCACACCCGCCATCGCGGGATTCCTCGATAAGTATCCGCATGTCCGCATGGATCTGATCACCGACGATACCTATACCGACCTCGTTACCGAAGGTGTGGATCTTGCCTTTCGCCTGGGCGAACTGACCGACAGTGCCCTCATGGCGAAACGGCTCTTTGTGGCCTATCGCGGGATCTGGGCCGCACCATCCTACATCGAGAAGTATGGCGCGCCGGAATGTCCAGACAGCCTGAAGGATCATCAGGGACTGGTCTTCCGGCAATCGCTACAGGGCCAGCAATGGGTCTTGAAACACTCCGAAACCGGCGAAGAGCGCCGTATCATGATGGATGGTCGCTTTCGCGGATCGTCAGGTGACTCGCTGCTTCAGGCCGCTGTTGACGGCCTCGGCATCTTTATCGGGCCAGACTGGCTCGTCTGTTCGAACGTCACGTCCGGAGAGTTGGTCCGTGTCATGCCGGAATGGCGCGGGGCAGACCTACCGCTCTCTGTGGTCTGGACCGGCGGCAAGCTGCGCGGCAAAGCGCGGCTGTTTGTCGAACATATGCAGGAAGCGTTCAGCCAATTGGAAAATGTCGGACGCTAGTCTGCAAAGCTCACCGACCATACGTTCGTGACCGGTGACCCCCGCGTAGGCGGGGGTCCAGGGACAGATCATGGCTCCGCGTGCAGACGATCATTGAGCGCCCTGGATACCTGCCTGCGCAGGTATCGCCGAAACCCAAGCCATCAGCCAGCCTTCACGTCCGCAATCCATTCATCGACACGGCGCTCGAGGATCGCGAGCGGCATGGCGCCGCCGCCGAGAATGGTGTCGTGGAAGGCACGGATGTCGAAATCATCACCCAGCTCCGCCTCAGCTTTGCGGCGCAGCTCCTGAATCTTCAGCATGCCGATCTTGTAGCTCGTCGCCTGTCCAGGCAGCACGATATAGCGGCGCACTTCCGAACGGGCCTGACCTTCCGGCGCGGCGGTGTTGGCGAGGAAATAGTCAATCGCTTCCTGCTCCGTCCAGCCTTTGGCGTGCAGACCTGTGTCTACGACCAGCCGCACGGCGCGCCACATCTCCGAACCGAGGCGGCCAAATTCCGAAAGAGGATCCTGGAAGGTGCCCGGCATTTCCTTGGCAAGCCACTCTGAATACAGACCCCAGCCTTCGCTATAGGCGGTAAACCCTGCCTGCGTGCGGAAGGTTGGAACGCCCTCGAGCTCTTGCTGGATCGCGATCTGCATATGGTGGCCAGGAAGGCCCTCATGATAAGCGATCACTTCAAGCTCACGCTTCGGCATCTGCTTCATGTCGAGAAGGTGCGCATAGTATACACCAGGCCGCGATCCGTCCGGCGTGGATGGGAAATAATGCTGCGCGGCGCCGGCCTGCTCTCTGAAAGGTTCGACTCGTTTCACCACCATGTCGGCCTTGGGCAGGATGCCGAAATAGTCGGGCAAAACGGCCTTGATGCCATCAATCGCTGCGGTGGCATCATCGATATATCCCTGACGCCCTTCGTCCGTATTTGGATAGTAGAGGCGCTCATCATCCTTGGTGTCGCGCAGGAATGTGAAGAATTCCTGCAGCGTGCCTTCAAACCCAAACTCTTCCTTGATGGCCTCCATTTCGCCGCGCAAGCGGGCGACTTCTGAAAGGCCAATTTCGTGGATCTCGTCGGCGGTCAGATTGGTCGTCGTCTGATTGGCCAGGCGCTCATTGTAATAGGCCATGCCGTTTGGCAGCGCGCTGACGCCCTGCGCTTCGGCCGTTGCATTGACGCGGTCTTCCTCCTGCCAGGCGATCAGACGCTCATAGGCAGGTTGCCATTCCTCCAGCAGCGCGGTGCGAATATCAGCCGTCAACTGGTCGGCTTTCGCCTGATCAATCTCGCCTTGTTCGAGCAGGTTGGCGATCTTGGCCTGGGCGTCGGCCCAGACGGCACTGTCCTCACCACTCTCGTCGAACGGAGCGCCGGTAATGACCTTGCGGGCCTCTTCGATCACAGAGTCAAATGCGAAATATGGCGGGCGAACACCGTCTTCTGCGACGCGCTTGGAGGCGGTGATCAGTTGATCAATGGCGCGGGCACTGCCTGAGATGCGGCTCAGATAATTGTCCATATCCTCGCCATCGACGACTTTGTGGAACGCGATCAGGAGCTGCGGGAAAAACGAGTGGATCGCCTGCATCTGCTCAAACACATACGTATTGTAGCGAAACTCATCAGCCGCTTCGGCGCGTTCGGCCTGATAGACCCAGATATCATATGAAATCTTCGCGTCGGGAGTGAGTTTATTATAGTCGAAATTCGCTTGCAGCTCGGCGAGATTCGCGCGGGAGCGTTCAAGCTGTGCGTCGAGACCGGCTTCGGAGAAATCATCAATTTCCCCCTGGCGCTCATCGCGCCCGAGGAATGTCAATTGAATCGGGCTCTCGAGAACCTCGGCTTCAAACTTGTCTTCGAACCAGGTGTTCAGGCGTTCGGTTTCTGCGGCGATCTCTTCCGCACTTGGTTCCGCGGCCGCGGCAACCGGCGGGGTTTCCGCCTCAATCGTCGAGGACGTGTTTGAGGTCTGACCACACGCCGTCAGGGCAAGAATGGTCGCGAGCGCGGTAAATGTCGTACGCATGAGTAAAGGCCTCCCAAGCCTTGATTTATCGATATTCGGCAAAAAGCAGGTTTTCGGCGCGGCGACAAGGGGGCAGGTGAGCATGTGTTTGCTGTTTCGTTCACTTTTCTCAAAGGGATCAAGCTCTAGGGTCGCCTCGGGCCGGGAAGAAAAACTGGATCGTCTATGCGTATCGCTACCGTCGCCCTGCCCTTTCTCGTCATGCTATTGTCCAGCTGCATCGTGACCTCGACCGCAGGCTTGCTTTTCAATGGCGCCAAACTGGCGGGCAAGACCGTCTATTATACCGGCAAAGGCGTCTATCAGGTCGGCAAGCTGACCGTCCGCGCGGGCGATGGAGTCCTGAATGGAACTGAGCGAATGCTGCGCCTGACCATTCTCACTGCCGACGCGACCGGCGCCGTGGTCCGCACCACGCGAGAAATCCATTCGACTGCGCTTGAGGCAGAACTCGCCACTCTTGAACGAACGGAAGGCGTGATCGAAGTAATTATCGAGCCGCTGGACTAAGCCCTTTTATATTAACCGAACCGGGATTATATTGGCATCGTTCCTTGTGAACTATGGTGATAAATGCGCGTGTAATAAGCGGTTCGGACCCGGGGGCGGTACCCGGCGCCTCCACCAAACGATCTCTACCTTCAGCGGGGATCATTTGGGGGCGAAATAGGATCGACGGACGTGTAAAAGCGATGCTTTCACCCGCTTGAGCTGCGTTAGAAGCTCGATCAACAATAGTTGCAAATGACAACTTTGCTGAAGGTGAACTGCTCGCTGCGTAACGCAGTGCGTGGAAAACCGCTTTAACTCCTAGGGCATCAGCGCCTTAGGCGGGGCCCGGAGGCGCCTGGCAACAGAAGCCTCCACTTTTGTTTTGTAGAGTATCCCATCCTGTAGCGACTATTGCAGACTGGGAGACAAATCAGACTCTGACGCCCATTCGGGGAAGACGCAGTTCTGCGCTCGCCTGATCAATGAACAGCGTTGCGGGATCGGAATCGAGGCGCTATTCAAGGCGCCAGTGTAGGAGAGCTCTATGACGGACTATATTGGCTATGAGGCACTCACTCAGGCCGCTATGCGGGGGGTTGTTCGTGAGGCATTGCGCCAGGCCGAAAAGGGCTCGGCGCCTCCAGGGGACCATCATTTTTACATCACGTTCCGCACCAAAGCGCCCGGGGTAAAAATCCCGGATCACCTGATCGAACAGTTTCCCGACGAGATGACCATTGTCGTCCAGCACCAGTATTGGGACCTGGAAGTACATGACGGACATTTTGAGATTGTGCTCAAGTTCAACCGCGTACCGCAACATCTCTCCATTCCGTATGTCGCTTTGACCCGCTTTGTAGACCCGGCAGTCAATTTCGGTGTGAGTTTTGAAAAACCCGCTTCCAGCGAGGACACAGCTGTCGTATCGCCAGCGCTGGGGAGTGCGTCAGACACGTCCGAAACGGCAATCATTACAGAAGACACGCCCGTCGCAAGTGGCGGAGACACGGTCGTGAACCTCGACGCGTTTCGTCGTAAATAGGCATGAGCGGATCTGTTCAGGACAAGAAGCCCCGCGTCTCGGATGCGAAGATGCTGGCACGGTTTCAGAACAGCAAGAAGCGTCCGCCCTGCTCGGACACGCTGGGGATGCGCCTGGCTGAGGTCGATCAGGACAATAAGCGAATCCGCATGAATTTCGACGTATCGCCAGGCTTCGCCAATCCAACCGGCGCCATCCAGGGCGGATTCATCGCTGCCATGATGGACGAAGCGATGAGCACCTGCGTGATCATCGCCTCCAATGTCACAATGACGGCGCCGACGCTTGAAATGAAAACGTCCTACCTGCGCCGCTTGATGCCTGGACCGGCGCATGTCGACGCGCGGATCCTGCGCATGGGGCGCTCTGCAGCCTTTATGGAAGCCGAATGTTTTGACGCGGACGGCAAGCTCGTCGCCAAGGCCACAGCGACTGCGATCCCGATGCCATTCAAGCGGCTAGATTGAGCTTATAACAGGCCTTTGGCCACCTCGAAGCCAATCAGCATTATGCCCAACAGGCCGACGCCCCAGACCACTGATCGAAGATAGGCAACGCCCAGCATGTATAGCGGCGCGAACATGACTCGCGCGGCGAGATACAGGCCAGCACCGATAATTGTCAGCTGCGAAGACAAATCGGCGAGCTCGACAATCATGATCAGAGGGACAAACAGCATCATGCCTTCGATGTGATTGGCAACTGTCCGGCGCGTTCGCCCCTGCAAGGCGGTATATTCCGGCTCGCCATCGCGGCTTCCAAGCCCCCAGCCAAAGCCTTGATTCAGAGGCACCAGCGTTCCCTGAGTGCCCAACAAGATTAATAGGATTACCGCGGATCCAAACACCGCCTGCAGCTCGAAACTCATTTCGTCCTCCATTTGATAGTTACTATTTTTTTCGTAGTTACTGGATTTCGTCAAGCCAAAAGTCTAGGAGGGAGGAATGGCCAAGAAGAATCTCCCCCTGTGTCCGGTATCGCGAGCCGCTTTCATTATTGGGTCGCGGTGGACGAGTGAGATTATTCGCGAACTGGTCGATCACGGCCCCAGGCGGTTCTCAGATTTTGAGGCAGCGCTGTCCGGAATCGCGCCCAATACGCTCTCGAACAGACTGAAAATGCTGGAAGATCACGAAGTTGTCCGTCGCGAGATATACGATTCTCACCCGCCACGGTCGGAATATCATTTGACCGAAAAAGGCCTGAAAATGCGACCCATTATTGATGCCATGCGGCATTGGGGACAACAGACGTCATGAGCTTGTTGGCGTAATTGCTGTATGTTACGCTTCGGACACGAGCTTTCATCGTAATACAATTAGCGGGGACAATGATGCTGAATACGTGGCGCGGGCTGATGCTCGCCGCGGGCGTTGCGGCGATACCTGCTTTTGCGCAGGCCGAATGCCCGCCCCCAGACTCGATCGATCGATACGCGCAAACGGCCGGCGACGCGCTGGTGGCGCTGGATGGCCTGGTGCCTGAAGAACAGCAGCAAGCCCTGGAAGATCGCTATGTCGCCATGTCCATTCTGCGCTGGAGCTGGCAGGGGCGCGATGCGATCCTGAATGAATCTTCCGCACTGGACGCAATCGCACAATGCATCGATTCCGGCCGCTGCGACGCGCTGGACAGCGAACGCGGCGGCGCCGGACCGCGCACGATTTCGCCCTTTCCGAGCGATCGCCTGGTGAGCTGGGCGAACCGTCAGATTGAATGCGATGCTTCAGCATCGGATGAGCGCGCGGACGCACCTGAATCGACGTCTGATCCGGTCGACCCGGCAACGACGGACGCAACTGAAGCA
This sequence comes from Henriciella sp., assembly GCA_041984335.1. Lineage (GTDB taxonomy): Bacteria > Pseudomonadota > Alphaproteobacteria > Caulobacterales > Hyphomonadaceae > Henriciella. The sequence goes on from JBHIYI010000003.1 coordinate 327,655, forward strand.
GAAGCTGATACGGCGCTGGACGACGAGGCCGTATCCGTGCCTGCGCCTGTGCCCGAAACCGTCGAGACGCCAGAGACGGCAATTGACGAGACGCTCGCGGCAGCTGAGCCGACGGTCGAACCTATACTGGCCAGCGAAGACGTCATCGCACCTGAAACCGAATTCGAAGATGATCTCGCAACCGATATGCCGCTTCTGGAAGACATCACAGACATTGCATCTCCCGAAATAGAGTCTGCCGCGACCTCGACCGTGCCTGCCAGTACGCCTGAGAGTGAATCCATGCCCGCGTCGGGCCCCATAGTCGTGTCGGGCGGTAGCGCGCACCTGATACGCGCCGCAGTGGTGTTGGTGATGCGCGGCAACGTCCCCGCTGGCATCGAGACTTTCAGCAAGGCTTGCTACAAGGCGGCTGAACAATCAGACCCGGCGCAATCCTGCGAGCTGATTTTCGATCATTATGACCGCCTCGGCGTGCGCGCAGACCCGATTGAATTTCTCGCTTTTACCGACCAGCTCTGCCGGTTGAACTATCTGCGCGGATGTTCAAGCCTCGCCACCTATTTTGGGGTCGAGACGACAACAGAAGCGCATGTTTCAGCGCTCAGATTCTATGACCGGGCGTGCAATAGCGGCGATGCGGAAGCCTGCGCCGCTGCTTCAGATTATTTTCTGACCGGCCGGGCCGAACGCGCCGATCCGGTTCGGGCGCGGGAAACCCTATTCCGGGCCTGCGATCTCGGAAGCCTGGCCTCATGCCAGCCCCTTGCCGAGTTTTTTGCCCGCGGGGTTGGCGGCGATGTCGATCTCGACCGGGCGATTGAACTGAACGATATCTCATGTTCGCCATCGCAGACCCGATCGGCGGAAACCTGCGTCGCGGCCGCCGACTTTGTGCTCCTGAACCTGCCCGAAGGGGCTGAGCGGGATGAAAAGGTTCGCACCTATACCGCCCGCGCCTGTCGGATTGGTCACGATACGGGCTGCGCCTGGCATGCAGACAATCTGGAATTCGGAATTGGCGGCGCCGTCGACGCTGCGGGCGCTGAACAAGCCCGGCAGAGAGCCTGTGCGCTCGGTCACGAGGCAAGCTGCGACGCCACGTCCTAGACTTAATCCAGCGCGCGCACGCGCATATAGATTCCTTCGCGTTCTCCGACACGGCGTTCGACCAGGAGCCGGGCGACCTGGTGATCGTCTTCAAACGCGTTCCCCGTCAGGCTGTCGAGCAGGGCCTTGGCCAGATTGTCGAGGTCCATCCAGGGTGGATCGCCGGTATATTCCATGATGATGTGGACATCATAGTCGCCATATCCCGGTCGCAGACGCTGGAAATCCTTGCGAAAAAACTCTCGAAACAGCTGCTTATAGTAGCGGGTCTGCGTGGTCAGGCCGAAGCAGCGCACTTCGAGATCACCTGTCTCGGTCAGTCGGCCGCGAACTTTTCCGTTCTTGACCCAACCGTCCACGCTCAGACAGTCCATCCGGCAATTTCGCGGCGCACCACATCTTCGATGACATTGATCGCGCCCTCGCTATCGTTCAGGCAGGGCGCGACTGAATAGGCTTCACCGCCAGCTTCGATAAAGGACTCGCGTCCTTCCATGGCCAGCTCCTCAAGCGTTTCGAGACAATCGGAAATGAAGGCGGGTGACACGACGACGACGTTTTTGTCGCCCTGTTCCGGCAAAGCCTCCAGCGTTTTGTCAGTATAGGGCTGCAGCCATTCCGCTGGCCCAAACCGGCTCTGGAATGTGGTCATCGCGAACCCGTCCGCCCAGCCAAGACGTTCAGACACCAGCCGTGTCGTCTTGTGGCAATGGCAATGATAGGGATCGCCCTTGTCGAAATAGGCTTTGGGGATGCCATGATAGGACATCAGCACCCTGTCCGGCGTAAAATCGAGCGTCGCCAGATGGCGGGAAATACTGTTCGCCAGGGCTTCAATATAGACCGGCTGATCGTGAAAGGCGGCGGCGGTGCGCACAGCGGGCTGCCAGCGCATTTGATTCAGCGCCTTGAAGGTGCGGTCGCAGACGCTCGCCGTCGTCGTCGCAGAATATTGCGGATAGAGCGGCACGACGCAGATCCGGTCGCAGCCTTGCGCTTTCAGGGTACCGATTTTTGAGGCGATGCTCGGATTGCCATAATTCATCGCGAAATCGACAATCAGGCGCTCGCTACCGATGCGGGCGTTCAGTTTCTCAGCCTGGCGTTTCGTATAGACCAGCAGGGGTGAGCCCTCGTCGGTCCAGATCTTCTTATAGGCGCGGCCCGACTTGCTCGGCCGGAAGGTCAGGATCGGCCCCTGCAGAATCAGTTGCCAGATCAATTGCGGCACTTCGATCACCCGCGGGTCGGAGAGGAATTCAGACAGATAGCGCCGCATCGACCAGTAATCGGTTCCATCCGGCGTGCCGAGATTGACCAGCAAGACGCCCACCTTGCCATGCGCCACCTCGGGGTGACCACTTGGAAGCGGCCCCACGGCGCCGGGGACAGAAACAGTCGCGTTCATCGTATCTGGCATTCAAACATCCTTTGCCCGCTTATTTAAGCCGAAGCAGAGAATAGCAAGAGTGAGATATGATCGCAGTGAGATGAGAATGGCTGAGCAAATGGTACCGGTGGTCGGGCTCGAACCGACACTTTCCAAGGAAAACGGGATTTTGAATCCCGCGCGTCTACCAATTCCGCCACACCGGCCTGTGCGATCAGGCCGCCTAAGTGCCGCAGCTTCTCTCCTCCGTCAATCTCCGCTTTGCTGTTGGCGCGAAACTCGCTAATCAGCCCCGCATGACCGAGACAAATCCCCAGCCGCGCACCTTTCTGCAATCGCTTGAGGCGATGGCCGATGATGCGCCAGAGGCCGGGTTTTCCCTGCATGACATTCTCGATCGTCTGGAGGAGCGGGCCTTCGGGGCGATGCTGTTCATCCTCGCTTTGCCCTGCGCGATTCCGTTTCTCTACGGCGTGCCGCAAGTTGTTTCCCTGCCGATGATGGCGCTGACCCTGCAAATGCTGGCCGGCCGCGAAGAGCCTTGGCTGCCGGAGAAGTTTGGCAAGCGGATGATCAACAAAGCCGGTCTTACGCGCACATCCAGATTCGGCAGAAAATGGTTCGGCTGGCTGGAAGTGATCTCTCATCCGCGCCTGACTTTCCTGACAGGCAAGGCCATGGAACGCGTCGTGGCGCTGTTCCTGACGGCTTTTTGCGCGTCGATCCTGGTGCCGCTGCCGCTGACAAATTCCACCCCCGCCGTCGCGGTGGCGATCGTGTCCTTTGGCCTGATGGCGAGAGATGGCATTTTGGTCCTTCTGGGAATTGTTCTCGGCTCTGTCTGGATCGGCATCCTGCTGACCGGATCGACCTGGATTATCAGCGCGCTCAAGGACATGATTCTCGGCTGATCCTTCAGATGACACATTCTTAAACCCCCGTGCGTGGTTGCCGCATGGACTCTGCCGCCGTGCAGTACGATTCTATGCGGCGTGCTCGACCGGATCGATCCTTTCCTGAAAACCTGGCGCTGGCCGGCTCTGGCGCTGGCAGCAGCGGCGTTCATGCTGGGCGCGGCGCATGCGTTTGAGACATTTGCCCTCCTCCTGCCCTGCCCGCTCTGCTTGCGCCAGCGCGAGGTCTACTGGGCGGTGGTCGCCATGACCGTGACGGCGCTTCTCTTATGGCAGGTACGTCAGAATCCGCGCTTCATTCTGGCGGTGAACATCATGCTCGGCCTGATCTTCCTCACCGGGGCGATTGTCGCGGCTTATCATGCCGGGGTCGAATACAGGTTCTGGCCCGCGCCAAGCGGATGTACGGCCACCGTGGTCGACATGAATGCAATTGATTTGTCCAATCTCAATGAACGCCAGGGCGCGCCATCCTGCATGGATGATCCGTGGAAAGGCGCCTATGGCCTGTCCATGGCCGGCTGGAACATGCTGATCTCGCTCGCTCTGTCGGCGCTCAGTTTCCGCGCCGCAGGGGTCAGCCTGCCCCGCCCAAGGACTCTAAGCCCCGCTGAATAAGATACCAGGCCGCGAGGAGCGAAAGCACTGCCCCGATCGTCGGCCATAAACGCATGCGCCGATACCAGATCGGAAGCTCTGGCGAGATGCTGTCATACAGGAAATGCAGAATGAAGGCGCCTGCCATCGCCGCATAGATCCAGGCCGGGAAGGCGTACTGGAATGCGGCCATGACCAGGCCCCAGCCAATCAGCGCGCCGAAAGTCGCCGGTCCAAGTTCGGCAAATCGCGGCCGTTCGCGCTTCGCAACTTCAGCGCCCCAGCGCACTCCGCCAAGAAAACTTAAGATAATTGCGGAATAGACGAGCAGCCACGTCCCTGCCGTGATCACCAGTGTGTAATCATCACGCCAGACAAACATAGCGCCCGCAGCAGATGCGAACGGAATAACGCCACCAAACATCAGTGCCATAGGCACTTGGGGGGGTGCAGAACGGAACATAGCTCAAATCCCTTCGATCATATTCATCGCATATCAATTTTACGGGTCTATTAATTTAATATGTCACGACGACTGATTGCTCTTTTGATTGCGTTATACGCGATTGCCTTCGCTTTCGGAGCGATGGCGGCCATTCGTTGGCCGAGCCTGATGATGCTGGCAAACCTGGTCCTGGAAGATGAAGCTGCGATGGCCGGCATTAGCGGCATCGACTGGCGTCAGCTCGGGATCATTTACGGCGCACCCTATTTTCTGGCGGCGCTGTGCCTCTACGCAGCGGCGCTTTCGATCGGCAACAAGAAGCGCGCAGCCCGGATCTGGTATGCGATGGGCGTCGTCGCAGGCTTTCCATGTGTCTTCCTGGTCGATTTCGAACAAGGCTGGTGGCAGGATCCGAGCGCTGGCGAAGGCGCGGTCGTTGGCGCAGCCGCGGGCGCATTGCTGCTCGGCATCGCCGTCTGGGAGCTCTGTCGCAGACCCAAGCAGAAACCACAGCCGGTCATTCAGAAACAGACTGGCGAACCGCAGTTCGTCTATGTCCAGGCCCCTGCGCCGGAGCCTGAAAAGAAACCGCAACGCAAGTATCGCCGTCCGGTGCCGGCCGCGATTGCGCGCCAACGCGCCCACTTTGCAGCCGAAGGGCGACGCATGATGGCGCGCCAGCGTCGCCACTAAACCGCCACAAAGGCGCCCGCAAAACGCCTGCGCGATTTTCCGCTTTGTTTGCAAATCCCTGCCAAATCCGTCACAAATATTTTTCCCTGGGAGGAGACCTCTGATGTTGAGACGAGTGGCGGGATTGGTCATGCTCGGTTTAGGCCTGTGGCTCGCCTGGGGCGCAGTGGACGCGATCCTTGCCTTTACCAGCCGCGGCGGTGACCTTGCGAGCGCGTTGTTTGAACCGCCGACGGGCATTATTCGCACGGTGAGTACCGCACTGATGAGCATTGGTGGGCTGATGGTCCTGCTGAACACGCGCTTTAGCGGCACGGTGTCAGCGGTCGGATCCCTGTTATTTGCCGTACTCGGCGGATTGATGGCGGCGTCGGGTGCTGATTCAGGCCTGTGGATGGATGAAGTCCTGTTCGGTCTCGGTGCTATCGGACTTTCGCTTCTGATACTGACATTACGTCGCGCCTGAGACGTTTCCCGCATTGCAATTGGCGTGGACGACACTAGGTTGCCGCCTCATCAAGTGGTGAGCTGAAGCAGGCAAAGATATCCTATGGCAGAGACCTATGACGTCGTAATTATCGGCGGTGGCCCCGGTGGCTACAATTGCGCAATCCGGGCAGGACAGTTGGGGCTGAAGACAGCCTGTATCGAGATGCGCGACACATTGGGCGGCACCTGCCTGAATGTCGGCTGTATCCCGTCCAAAGCGCTGCTGCATGCGTCTGAATTCTACGCCGCCGCGAAGAATGACTTTGCCGACATGGGCATCAAGACTGGCAAGCTCGACGTCGATCTCGAGCAGATGATGGCGCAGAAGGCTGATGCCGTCGATGGTCTGACCAAGGGCGTCGCCTTTCTGCTCAAGAAGAACAAAGTCGACCACATTCACGGCAAGGGCGAAATCAAGGGTCCCGGCCAGGTCGAAGTGACCGGACCGGACGGCAAGAAACAGACGCTCAGCGCAAAGAATATCGTCATCGCCACGGGCTCGGAGCCCTCTTCATTGCCCGGCATTGAAATTGACGAAGAGCGCGTCGTTACCAATACGGGGGCGCTGAGCCTCAAATCCATTCCGAAAAAGCTGGTCCTGATCGGTGCAGGCGTCATCGGCCTGGAAATGGGCTGCGTCTGGGCCCGTCTGGGGTCTGAGGTCACCGTGATCGAATATCTCGACCGCATCCTGCCTGGCACGGATAATGAGATCGCCAAGGAAGCCCAACGCATCTTCAAGAAGCAGGGCCTGACCTTCAAACTTGGTACCAAGGTGACCGGTCTTGAAAAGCTCAAAACCAAACTGAAGCTGACAATGGAGCCTGCCCAGGGCGGCGATAGCGAAACGCTGGATGCCGACATTGTCATCGTCGCGGTCGGCCGCCGTCCCTATACGGAAGGCCTTGGCCTCGAGACCGTTGGCGGCAAGACAGACAAGCGCGGCGTCATCGAAACGAGCGATCATTTCAAAGTTGCCCCTGGCGTCTGGGCGATTGGCGATTGCATTGCCGGCCCAATGCTCGCGCACAAAGCGGAAGATGATGGCGCTGCTGTTGCCGAACTGATCGCCGGTAAAGCCGGGCATGTCGACTATGACCTGGTGCCGGGCGTTGTCTATACCAACCCGGAAATCGCGACCATCGGCAAGACCGAGGAGCAACTCAAAGAGGCGGGCATCAAGTACAAGAAGGGCAAGTTCCCCTTCATGGCAAACTCCCGCGCGCGGACCAATCACGAGACAACCGGCTTCGTCAAAATCCTCGCCGAAGAAGGCACAGACAAGATCCTTGGCGCGCATATGATCGGTGTCGGTGTCGGCGAAATGATCCACGAAGTCGCGATTGCGATGGAGTTTGGCGCCTCCTCCGAAGATGTTGCCCGCACCTGCCACGCCCATCCGACAATGTCCGAAGCCGTCCGCCAGGCCGCCATGGGCGTCGAAGGCTGGACGATGCAGATGTAGGTTGGAGCCGCGGCGAGATCGTCTATGTCCGCTTTGAGTCAAAAGCGGACATTGCAGAGTGGGCGATAGACTCAGCAGAAATACGTATCCCTAGGCGACGCGGCGGGCGTTAGGATTCGTCTCCATAAACAGAGCTGGTTGCGTGAGACAATGAACAATTCCTGGGTCGTCAGTATACTTATTTTAGGCCTGTTTGCATGTGGCCGCGGCCCTGACTCAGGCAACAATGGCGCAAATGAGATTGGCCAGGGAGCGGAAAGATCCGGGGTGCAGATCGCAGAGGCTCAGTGTTCATCATGTCATGCAATTGGCCTCGACGGCGAGAGCCCCCACCCCGATGCCAAGCCATTTCGGTTTTTCTCCGAGAACTATCCTATCAGCGATCTGGCTGAGGCCCTCGCGACGGGGATCTATGTCGGCCATCCCGACATGCCCGTGTTTCGTTTTGAACCAGATGAACTCGAAGCCCTCATAGAACATATTGAGAGCGTTCAGGTCCCGAAGGAAATTTAAATGTCATGTACGCAGCGAGTTCGAACATGCAGTTGCGCTTCGGTATGGCGACGATCATCGATTTGATCAGCTACAAAACGTCGTGATAAACCATAATCGCGGCGGCTCGCCTGTTCCGTTTGGACGCGCAGCCATGGATGTGCTCAAGCGGCTGGCTAATATCAGTCCCGCGACATGCATGAGCGGGTGTTGGGACACGCGATGATGACAAACGATCCATCGGGAAAGCACGCTTTCACAACGCATGGGATCACCAAAGTCTATGGCGAGGGATCTGCCGCTGTGCATGCACTTCGCGGCGTGGATCTTGAGGTCCCGAGCGGCGAACTCGTGGTCCTTCTCGGGGCATCTGGCTCGGGCAAATCGACTTTGCTCAACATCCTGGGCGGACTCGATCGAGCAACCGCCGGCGAAGCGTTTTTCTTCGACCGGGCGCTGACGAAGATGTCAGATTCTGAGCTGACCCGATATCGCCGCGACCATGTCGGATTCGTTTTTCAGTTCTACAATCTGATGCCCAGCCTGACGGCGCGAGAGAATGTCGAACTGGTGACGGAGATTGCCCGCGACCCAATGCCCGCAAGCGAGGCACTTCGCATCGTTGGACTGGAGCATCGTCAGGATCACTTCCCGTCTGAATTATCCGGGGGTGAGCAACAGAGAGTCGCGATCGCACGCGCCGTCGCCAAACAACCCACTGTCTTGTTCTGTGATGAACCGACCGGGGCACTGGATTCGACCACTGGGCGGCAAGTGCTGCGGGTATTGCAGGATATCAATGCCGAGATCGGCGCGACCGTGATGGTCATCACGCACGCAGCTGCGACCGCGAAAATGGCGCATCGGGTGATTGAGATGGCGGACGGCGCGATCCGCTCTATCGTCGAAAACGAGACACGCCTCGACGCTGAGGAGATTGTCTGGTGAGTCCCCTCGACCGCAAACTTTTTCGCGATTTATGGCGTATCAAGCTACAAGCGTCGGCCATCATGGCGGTCATCGGAACAGGCGTTCTCCTGCTCGTCATGATGGACGGTCTGGTCAACTCGCTCGAGCAAACCCGTAAAGCCTATTATGAGCGTTATCGATTGGCCGACGCCTTCGCTCCGGTCAAACGCGCGCCCGAATATGTCATTGAAGACATTTCATCGATTGAAGGCGTGCGCGCCGTTGAACCGCGGATTGTTGGCGGCGCGTTGATCGATATTGAGGGAGTGACAGCTCCTATTCTTACTCAGGTTGTTTCTCTGCCGGATTTTGAAGCGCCGCGACTCAACGGCGTGTATCTTTCGGCGGGACGCACTTTGGATGGGCATAACTCTGACGAAGTCTTGATTTTGGAGGGATTTGCCAAAGCCCATAACCTGCAGCCCGGCGACCGGGTCCAGGCGACCATGTATGGCGCTCGTCGGCAGTTCCGGATTGTCGGTCTGGCTCAGTCGCCTGAGTTTATCTACACAGCGGCGCCGGGTGAACTCGCACCAGATGATCGACGCTTTGCCGTTATCTGGATGACGCAATCGGCCCTGGCGGCAGTTTATGACCTCGATGGTGCGTTCAACGAAGCGCTGATTTCGCTCGAACGGAGTGCGGTTCCACAAGCGGTCGTGAATGCGCTTGATCGCAAACTGGAGGCGTATGGCGGCACCGGGGCCTACCTCCTTCAGGATCAGGTTTCCAATCGCTTCGTCACCGAAGAGATCAATGGACTTAGAGTCTCGACGCATTTCGTGCCGCCAGTTTTCATGGCCGTAGCGGCCTTCCTGCTATACATTGTCATCTCGCGGATGATCGCCGCCGAGCGGACCCAAATCGGGCTTCTGAAAGCGTTCGGTTACTCCAGCTTCGAAGTTGGACTGCACTACTTCAAACTGATTGTTATCATCGCCGCAGGCGGGGCATTGATTGGCTGCGCATTTGGCGTCCTGTCCGGGCACTCCATGGCGGGATATTACCAGCAATACTACAAGTTCCCATTCCTGATCTTTCAGGTCGATCCGCGCACATTTCTGGCTGCGATTCTGATCAGTGTGGCGTCGGCTTCAGCGGGCGGGTTGATTGTTTTGCGCCGCGTGTTTGAGCTTACCCCATCGGAGGCAATGCGACCAACACCGCCGGAAAACTACACACAATCGGCGGCCCTTTTCGAAAAATTGAAACAGTATCTGGATCAGCCGACCCGGATGATTATCCGCCGATTGGCACGGCAACCGATCAAGGTCGTGACGGCAATCGGGGGCATCGCTGCTGGTATGGGTCTATCGGTCGCGATGCTGGGCGTCATGTCGGGGTTTGAGCGCACGATGCATCAGTATTTCACGGTCATTGATCGTAGCGACGCGATGGTCACATTTATTGAGCCGCTAGGCGAAAAAACTATTTATGAGCTCGAACAACTACCCGGCATCATCGAGACGGAACCCTTCCGGATTGTTTCGGTCATATTTGAGAATGGACTTTACTCGTATCGGGGCGCACTCAGCGGACTGGTCGCCGAACCGCGCCTGAACAGACCGATGTCTGATGAACTGACGCCGATCTTTATCCGAGATGACGGGCTGATCCTGTCCGAACCACTCGCCAGAAAACTGAATGTGATCCCGGGCGATCATCTGACCGTAAACGTACGCGAAGGGCGCCAGCCTGTATTGACACTACCCGTTGTCGGAATTTCTGAGACGCTGCTCGGTGCACCGGCTTATTTGCGTCTCTCATCTTTAAACGATCATCTGGGAGAGCCAGGTCGTCTCTCGGGCGCATACTTGCGAGTCGACAGTGCCTCCGCCGAAGAAACCTATGAAAAAATCAAAGACATGCCTGTGGTTGCCGGTCTTTCGGTAAAGGAAGACGCTCGATTGTCTGTACAGACCTTGCTGGATGAGGGAGCCGGTGCCGCGCGATTTGTGATGACGGCGATCGCGGCAATCATCACCTTTGGAATCATCTTCAATTCCGCCAGGATCGCGTTTTCCGAACGCGCGCACGACCTCGCCAGCATCCGAGTCATGGGTTTTACGTGCGGCGAAGCCGCATACGTCCTTTTGGGAGAATTTGTCGTCATCGTCCTGATTGCCATCCCATTGGGGATATTGATCGGGTTTGGCCTGATCGACGCAATGGCGGCGGGCTTTTCCAATGATCTTTACACCATTCCGTCAGAGATTGGACCGGTGAGTATAGGTCTTGCATCAATTGTGGTGATCCTGTCGGCCGTCTTCTCAGGTTGGCTTGTAAAACGCGATGTGGATCGGCTGGACATGGTCAGCGCATTGAAATCGAGAGAGTAGATAAATGAACGAGATTGAGCGCAGACATCGAACACGATTTTTCATCATGGGCATCGTCGCGGCGCTGATCCTTCTCTTGATGATGTGGGCGTTCTGGCCGCGCGCGAGCCTGGTCGACCTCGGGCGGGTCGAACGCGGCGCAATGATCGTCACGATCGATGAGGAAGCGCGCACCCGGGTCCGGGAAGCTTATATTGTATCCGCGCCTATTGCTGGGCGGTTGATGCGTGTGGACGTAGAACCAGGCGATCCTGTCGCAGCAGGTGAGAGCATACTGGCGCGCATGCTACCGCTTCCGCCATCCGTCATGGATGTGCGCACCCGCGAACAGGCGCGCGCTGCCGTCACGGCTGCCGAAGCAGCACTACGTGTTGCGCGGGCCGATTTGAATTCAGCAATTGCAGATCAGGAGCTCGCACAAACCGAAGCGGATCGGCAGCGTCAATTGAACGAAAGTGGATTCGCTTCTCAGGCTGCATTGGACGCGGCGGAGCGCCGTTTGCGAACGGCCAACGCGTCACTGGACACAGCCAATGCTTCGATTTCCATGCGGCAGGCTGAACTTGCGAGTGCGCGTGCTCGATTAATCGAGTTTAGCAGCGCACCCGGAGCGATTGGCCCCGCCGGAGGCGCTGACGCGTCTGATGGCCTGCCCATACCATTGCGGGCACCGATCACCGGTAGCGTTCTACGGGTCATCCAGGAGAGTGAAACAACAGTTGCCGCAGGCCAGCCCATCCTGGAGATTGGCGATATCTCGAATGACCTTGAGGTGATTGCGGAACTGATCTCGACAGATGCAGTCCAGATCAAACCGGGCGACCGGGTCCTTATTGATCATTGGGGCGGCGAAAACGCGATAGAGGGCGTTGTTGAACGCGTTGAACCCTGGGGCTTCACCAAGTATTCGGCGCTTGGAGTGGAAGAACAGCGCGTAAACACGATCATCCGCTTCACAACGCCGGTCGAAGATCGACGCGCGCTGGGACATGGCTATCGGGTTGAGGTGCGCATCGTGGTCTGGGAAGACGAAGATGCCCTGATCGTGCCAGCCAGCGCCCTTTTTCGGCACAATCAAGAATGGGCCGTGTTCAAGTTGCAGAGCGGTCGTGCGGCGCTGACTCCAGTCTCTGTCATACAAAGCAACGGAATACACGCGGCCATCGAAGAGACGTTAGAGCCTGAGGACGTCATCGTCCTTTATCCTGCGGTCGGCCTGAAAGACGGGATGCGCGTTCAGACGCGCGATCGGCTGAACTGAAGACTCGATGCCATCATTGTATCTGACATCCGACTTGGCGCTCCCCTCGTGGAATGGAATATCCGAACAGTTTCATGCCATGGGACGTTCGGTTGCCCCACCTCATTAAAGTCGGGATTTCGAATTTCCTATTCGGCGCAACTGCCGCAATCATCCTCCGAAAGCGAACCTAATCGGACATTTCCGCTTTGAGTCAGGAGCGGACGTAGGGCTGAAGGCGTTTGTCTGGCGTTTTTCTGCGAGAACCGGTAATCAATCGCCATGCTTTCGAGATTGCTATTCCCTTTGGACTGGACTCTGTCATTGATAGCCTCTGCCCTGCGCCTGGGTGCTGGAGGTGCGGGAACATCTGTTACCGCACCTGAGTCGCCGCTAATCCTGTACGAGTTTGAAAGCTGCCCATTTTGTAGAATAGCCCGTGAACAGGTATCCGCCTCCGGAGTCACTGTGAACGTCAAGCCTTGTCCCAAGGGCGGCAAACGGTTTCGGCCAGAGGTGAAGCAAAAAGGGGGCAAAGCACAGTTTCCGTATTTGGTTGATCCGAACGTTCCAGCAGAGGGCACTGCTGCAGCCATGTACGAAAGTGCGGATATTGCTCGCTATCTGCGTAAGCGATACGGGAAGGCACCTCGCCCACTCATTCATTGGGCTGGGCCGATAAATCAAATACTTTCCCAGTTTGCCGCGCTCGCGCGATACATGAGTGGCACGATTGCGCGCCCAGCAGCCCAACCAGATAAGCCGCTCTTGCTCTACACCTCGGAACGTTCAGCAGGTGGACGGCTTGTGAAGGAAATGCTGTGCAGCAAAGAGTTGGAATACTTCTGGACGGCGCAAGCCCCCGACAGCCGAAGAACGCCCGTATTAAAAGACCCAAATTCAGACCGGCAAGTGATCGGTAGCTTCGCAATCCTCAATTATCTGCGCCAAACTTACCCCAAGTTGAAATAAGTCCACGTTGGGTCATTCGCAGACATTCGGTACCGCACCGAGCGCTGTCGCTTGATTTCGTGAAACGGTGATAACTTTTTGAAATCTCACCAAGCGAAGTGGACTTAAAAAATCTGTATGCTTCATATGAATCAAAAAAAAGAAAGTAATACCACTCCACTTCTCTTGCTCATATCGATTTTTGATGATTACAGATTAGAAAGGCAGAAAACAGGCGAACGCTTCAAGGACTCATTGCGGAATATTGGGAGAAATCTTCATCGTTCATACTTGAAGGCAGATAGCATAAAAAGCGAGATACTCCGCATATATGTTTCGATCAAAGAAAAAACCCGCTTACAATCGATCAATTCGAATTCTTTGTTTTGCCGCAAGTCTTGCGCTGGTGACGGCTTGCGGTGGGGGAGGCGGAAGCGCCTCACCGCCGACACCCGTCTCTCCACCGCCACCGCCTGCAGCTATTAGCTTCGACCTTGACGGCACCGCATCCAAAGGACTCATTCTTGGCGGAGTCGTTCGCGTGTTGGCAGCCAATGACCAAAGCATCGAAATTGCGACAGGCACAACATCGACCGTCGACGGAGCTTATGCACTCACGATCGATTCCTCAGCAGATTTCTCTGGCGGTATGATTAAGGTCATCGTGTCTGGCGCCAATGGAGCGACCATGGTTTGCGACGCGCCGTCCGGCTGCGGGTCGACCGCCTTCGGGAACACTTTTCCTCTGAACGCCTCATTTGAAATCTCCGCCCTTGCGGAAGCGCCGGTCGATGGCGGTAGCGTGACTGTCCATGTCTCCGCATTGACGACTTTGGCGACGCATTTGGCGGAGCAGGACGCTGCAAGCTCATCGATCAGCCTAGCCACCGTGGATGCTGCCAATCAAACGGTGGCAGGCTTGTTCGGTCTTGCCAACTCAGAAATTTCGTCGATCGGCGCGGTCAACGTTGTTAATGCGGGCAGCGGTGCTGAACCAGGCGTGGATGAACTTTCGGTGGCGTTGTTCAATTCGGGTATCCTCGAGTCTCTATTCGAAGGGTCGGGCACGCTGGAAGGACGGTTTGAGTCATTCATCAGCAGTTTTGTGTCCTCGGGCGGCGCTATTGTGATCAATGAGTCGTCGGATGATCCAGACCTCATCAGTCTGGAGGACATTGTCGGAAATGTCCTGACCGCGATCGGCACAACTCCGCGAACAGGACCCAATCTAGATGCTCTGAGACAGTCTTTGCAGGCTAGCTTCTATGCCATTGAGGTCGCCCCCGCCGATCAAATCGGTGACATGCTGCCACCACCTCCCCCGATCGGCATCGCTGTCGAGATTGTTGGTTCCGCCTCAAAGGGACCGATCTTCGGCGGAACAGTGCGCGTCGTGGACGCCAACGATCCGAGTTTTGAAATTGCATCCGGCAGCACCTCGAGCGTCGATGGGACATACGCGCTATCTGTGCATCCTCTTGTCGATTTCGATGGTGGATTTGTTAAAGTCATTGTTTCCGGCGGCAATGGTGCGACGATGGTTTGTGACGCGCCGTCAGGATGCGGCTCGCAGGCTTTCGGGGAAACGTTAACGCTTGGTGATTTGTTTGAGATTTCCGCGCTCGCTGAGGCTTCGGTAGATGGCGCTTCGCTCACTGTACATGTGAGCGCGTTGACGACTCTGGCAACGCGTCTGGCGGAGCAAAATGCCACGGGTTCTGTCATCGATCAGTCAGTGATCGATGCAGCAAATCAAAAGCTTTCGGATTTAACCGGTCTTTCCACGATAGACCTGATATCAATTTCTGGGATCAACATTACGGATGCCGGCGCGGGCGGGGAGGCGAGCCTGGACGAGCTGCGCTCCGCATTTGTAAACGCGGGGATTCTGGAATCGGTGATGGAGAGCGCAAGTGTCCTTGAAACTCAGTTCGAAGCGTTGATAACAGATTTTGTCGCTTCCGGTGGTTCCCTCGTCATCAATGAGGCGGCAGATGACCCAAGTCTAATCAGCCTTGAAGATATATTTGGCAACGCTTTAGCGGCGACCGCGGCGAGCCCCAGAATGGGAAGCAATCGCAACGATCTGCGGCAATCGTTTCAATTGGGCGTTTACGCAATCGAAGCTGCCACGCCGGGCTTTCGAGATGATGAATTGCCTCAGCGCGATGCCTTGAGAACAGGTGATACGCAGCTTTCGATCGCCGGGGTGAAAGGTGCGCTTTCAAGCGAAGATCAGATTGTCCTGAACGGAATTGGCGTGCCGTGGGAGGTCAGTTCCTCTGATTCCTGGATTATTGTTGATCAATTCTCCGGAACAGGCCCAACGACGCTAAGCGTGACCGGATCGTCGAGTACTCTCCCCCCGGGCACTGCAACAGGATCGATTACAATCAATGATACTGAAACTTCAAATAGCATCGTGATTAGCGTGGCATACAATGTCCGCGATAACTTATCTACAGATGTCAGCTCGCTCGTTGTTATTGAGGCTGTGAATGGAGCCACAACCCCTATTGTTCAAGACTTTTCTATTCTCGGCGATGACATTTCATTTGATAGCAGCACAGATCAAAGCTGGTTGAGCGTGACCCCAGCATCCGGGGTCACCACCACCTCGGCCACACCGGCGACACTCAGCGTCGATCCGTCCGGATTGCCCCCTGGTAGCTATATCGGCAACATCGATTTCGACGATACCGCATTCAACCAGTCGACTTTTGTCCAGGTCCGGTTGAACGTCGTTCCTCGGCGCTTGTACGTCGAGGAACCGGCTGTCGGTTTCCATGATTTCCCGTCCTCAAGCATACTAACTCGCGACGTCAGAATAGCTGAGACTCTTGGAGAGCCCGTTAACTGGACCGCTTCAACTTTTGAACCCTGGTTGACCGTCACCCCTTCCGGTCAAACTGGAGACGTTATTAGCATCCAGGCCGATCCGACGGGATTGGCATCGGGACAGCTGCACACCGCTCAGATACAAATCTTGAGCAGTGACACAACCATTGCAAACGGTGAATCGATCGATGTTGGCCTCTGGATCGATGCGGTTGATCCAGCTCCACTCATCGACCTCAACGTGGATGTGGATCAGATCGTTGCGCATCCCGCATATCCATATGTTTATGCCCACAAGGACGGCGACACGGATATACAGGTCTACAACGTTTATACCGGCCAATTGGTTGATACGATATCCAGTGTCACGAACGCGAACGGTCCCATGGCCATCGACGAGTGGGGATGGCGCCTCTACGTTCACGACCGAATCACCAATGAAATTGCGGTCTTGAGCATCGGCACACAAAACGTGAATGCACTGTGGCCATCAGAGCCCAATGATTTCCTGATTTCACGGCGACTGACAGGAAATGAGATCGTCTTCACGGGCACAGGCAAGGCGTATCAAGCGGTCACGGGGATTGAAGTCGCATTGGAAACGGGTGACTTTGTCCCGTCTCCTGGTAATAGGAATTCGCTCTCATTAGACAAATCGGGAAGCAAACTTTGTGCACTAAGTGAGGAAACGCTGCCATACGATTTGATTTGCGGAGATATCACATTCTCAGAACTGCCGACTCGGCAATTGCGGTCTTCACTTCTAGCCCCGACGCAATCTACATCTGATGGGAGTGGCCGAGACGTAGCGGTGTCCGACGATGGCAGCGTTGCCTACGTGGCACCAGGCACAGCCGCTGAATTCCAATTGTTCGATACCACGCCGATTGAGACCTCGCCCGACGTTTTCGAGATCCTGAACAGCGCAAACCTTGCTGCTTCAAGTAGTCCCATCATCGCTGAGATTGGCCCGAATGGAGTCTTTTATGGAGGAGTGAGCAACCTTGGCGGCAGCGATGATGTCTGGGCATACGATGCTTCGGGTGCCTTTCTCCGTACCTATTCCGTGTCGGGGGTGGGCGATGCATTGCTGCCCCGACAATTCGCCGTCTCTGCTGACGGAACTCGGATTCTCGGCGCGACTGAAAACGGTCGGCTCGTTATACTTGCCGCAAACTAACAAACTCGCAGGTATTGTGCAAAAGACGTCAATCGAATCGAGTTCTGAGTCTCCCGCGCGGTCATCTCGGCGAATTGTTGCTTAGTGACCGGATAAAAGATGGGCTGATCAGGAAATCGGGGAGAAAACTTGCGCCAACTTGATTGTTCGATCAGCTCCCGTTCTTATGTGCGTGCTGGACGAACAATAGTCACTTGATCGCTCATGAGGGCTTAAAAAGCGAGTTGCCTGTCGTGTGTCATCCTAACCCGCTTAAACGCCGAGAGCTGCCCCCCGGGCTCCCGACTACCGCCTCGGTTCGCGGTCTTTGATGCGGTCATAGGCGGCCATGATGTTTTCGAAGCGGGCGCGGATGATCGGTTCGAACTCCATATCGGTGACGATATAGTCCCAATTCTTCTCAATCCCCTCGCGAACAAGCTCGCCCACATAGGACGGGTCGATCCCTGCCTCGAGACGAGCGCGGAAATCTGCGGCGGCTTCGTTCTCGGCATCGTCGGGATCGAACAATTCGTCCACCTCAGTGCCGAAACGCGATTGCAGGTTGCGCCCGGATTCGAGGATACGCGTACGGATGATCCCCGGGCAGAGCACCGATACGCCGATGCCGCGCGGCTCCAATTCCACCCGTAAGCCTTCCGACAAGGCGACCACGCCATACTTGGAAACGAAATAAGGCGCGCTGCTCATCGACATCAATCCAGCCACTGACGCGGTCGAAACGATATGGCCGCCTTCGCCATGGCTTTCGATCAGTGGGCCAAAAATCTCGATGCCATAGACAACGCCCATGACATTCACCGCCATGGTCCAATCCCATCCAGCCTGGCTCCAGGTCTCATAACTGCCGCCGCCGCCAACGCCGGCATTGTTGAACAGGATGTGGACTTTGCCATAGCGTGCAATCGTAGCATCAGCGGCGGCCTGCAGCTGCTCCTTCAAAGAGACATCCGCCACGACACCATCGACATCAGCATTGGTCTTGCGCAGATCCCCGATGGCGGCGTCGAGCGCATCCTGCTCAATGTCGCACATCATGACTTTCACTCCTGCCTGCGCCAGCGCGGTTGTCGTCGCCAGACCGATGCCCGACGCTGCCCCGGTCACAAAGGCGACCTTGCCTTCCAGATCTTTCATTGCTCACTCCCGAATTTTTCTCTTAGGACCTGCCTAACAGAGTGACGTGAGGGCAGCCGAGCCAGCGAATTAAAATTTGGTGGGATAGGACTTGAGCGGAAAATTAGACCAACGACGCGCGGAGAAGGCTTGAGGCCGTGTCGAGGTGTCGCCGGATCAGGCGTTTTGATTTCTACACAAGATTGCGTGTCAGTCGCCCGCGGTGATCTAGTCGTCGATCTCGCTGCTCACGGTTAAATTCATCGCCATCGTCTGTCGCCCGAAAGTCGGGGAAACGCGGTGAACGGAGCAATGCGGCCGGTCGAGGTCCGGGCGCTCCTCCGCCATGCGTTCCATATTGCATTGGATGTCGTGCGTGTCTGGTTTTGCGCTCACTTCAAAGTAAGTGTCCGACGCTGCACCAGCTGCACCGATGAGAAATAAACTCGCGAATCCGAGCGTCATTAACGCGAATACACGTCCCTGCATTTCCTCTCTCCCGGCACCAAGAGAGCAAAAAAGTGGAGATTTGTCAAAACCATGCTCGGTTAATCTGATCCAGTCAGATACCTCGAAGGCTTCGCTTCATCGGCCCAATCTCATCTTCCGCCAGCCCCTCGATCAGACTGGAAATGTAGGACGATAAGTGATCGCGGACGTCATAGGGCGCTTCCATTGGCAGGAAATGCGTGGTGTTCACGCGCTCTTTGAGAACCAGATGCGGACACTTCTTGGACAGGCGGGCCGCCACCTCATCGGTCATCACCGAGTCGCGGTCTGGCCGCAAAATGGTGATCGGGATCTGATGTTTTCTGACTTTGGCGAGCGCTGCCCAGGGTCGGTTGCGCTGGGCCAGGAAGGTCGCAGCTTCCCATTTCGGATCGCACAGCAATTGCCAGACCTGCTTCTCGCTGTCCGGATCATTGCCGTCGGTGCGGTCAAACGCATCCAGGATATAGTCTTGCAGGAACGGTTCTCGCCAGGTCGCGAAGGCGCCGCGCCCTTTATACTTGTACTGGATATGCTCTCGTGAATCGAATTTGTTGCGGCGTCGCCGCGCCTGCTTGGCCATATGATGCCCGCCGCGCCGAAATGGTGAGAGGTGCATGGCCGTATAATAGTGCGCGGGCAGGATCACCGGATCGACAAGCACGAGCCCGGCAACCTTGTCCGGCCGTGCTCCAGCTGCGAGCAAGGCCACCGTGCCGCCCATGGAATGCCCGCCCAGCACAACTTTGTTGACTGGAGATTCGCGGTCCAGAAAGGCCAGCACATCATCGCGATAGCGTTTCCAGGAGCGCAGGCGTCCGGGCTTTGCCGGTAGGGTCGACCGGCCATGTCCGCGCAGATCCACAGCCTGCACTTTGGTGCGCAGTCCCAGCGGCGCCAAGATTGACTGGTATGTCATTGCATTGAAACCCGTCGCATGCAGCCACAAAGCGGCGAGCTTTTTGGCCGGATCGCCAAATTCGAGGGCAGCCATATCGCCCTCCGGGGTTTCAAATTTAAATCTGCGCATGCCTGTCCTTATCTCGAACCGAAGACCTTACGCAGCAATTCTGTAGTGCGTGCAACAGGATTGTCGCGAATCTTCTTCTCTTCCACTGCGAGATAGGTAAACAGACCATCAAGGCCAAATTGGACCGCATGTGTGGTTAAGTCAGATTTGTAATCTACCGCGGCGACCGCAAGCAGTGGCTGGCTGCTCACCACGCTGTCCAGGGTCCGGTATGCGCCCGAGCCTTCGAGCGCTGATTCGACATAAGGCGTGAACAAGCCGCGCAGGTTGTCTTCGGTACGACCGCGCAGGAAATCGGTGGCAGCCGAATCTCCGCCGCGCAGAATGCCAACCGCGTCATCGATGGTGATGGATTTCACGGCATCAATCACAATTCGCTTGCCGGCCGGAACCGCATCCTCAGCTGCGCGGTTCATTCGCAGCTGCAAATCATCCAGCGGCCCGGAAAGCCCGAGCTTGGACAATTCGTTCTGCACAGCGCCGAGACGCCCCGGCAAAGGGATCTGGATCTGAGGATCTTTCCAATAGCCATCGGTTACGCCGATCTGAGCGGCGACGCGCTCGGCACCAATTTCCAGCGCTTGTCGCAGGCCAGCATCGATTTCCAGAACGGTGAGCTCTCCGCCCCCGGTCTCGCCACTGCCAATCTCGCCGAGCACCTCTCCCAGAACCTGGCCAAAATCGCCGCCAGCGCCGCTTTCGCAGCTTGCTGGCACCAGACAAAGAGCCAACGCCCCGAATACAATTGCACGCATATTCTGTTCCCTCACCTTTGGATTTCATTGAAACCAATATCATCCATAAAATCAAACGCCTGTATGCTTATCGCGGCGACAGACTGGAGATTATAGCTCGGTTGCTCTAGTTTATCGAGAAATAGGGAGTCCACAGATGCTGAAGAAGACGCACGAGTGTTTCGCCGTCTCGATTGAAGACAAAGTTGCACATATCGTGCTCAATCGCCCGCAGGCCATGAACGCGATGAACAAGGCGTTCTGGAACGAATTGCCGGAGATCATCAATGAAATCGACGCCACCGCCGCCGCGCGCGTGATCGTGATTTCGTCATCCGGAAAGCATTTCTCTGCGGGAATGGACCTGTCCGTGTTTGGCGATGATGGCGCGGTTACTTCCGGCAAGGTGGATCGCCACATCGCTGCAGAAGCCTTCCGGTCGAATATCAAGCAGATCCAGTCCTCCTTCAACGCCATGGAAGAGGCTCGCGTGCCGGTGCTAATCGCCTGTCAGGGCGGCGTGATTGGCGGCGCAATCGACATGATTTCTGCTGGCGACATTCGCTGGTGCACCAAGGATGCGTTCTTCTGTATTCAGGAAACCAATATCGCGATGACCGCTGATGTCGGAACGTTCCCGCGCCTGCAACGCTACATTCCCGAAGGCTGGGTCAAGCAGATGGCTTATACGGGCGAGCGCCTCGGCGCCGACAAAGCCAAGGAGATTGGCCTGGTCAATGAAGTCTTCGATACGCAGGAAGAGATGCTCGAACATGTGCTCGGCGTCGCGAAGGAAATCGCCTCGAAGAACCCGCTCGCTGTGACGGGCTGCAAGGTCCTGATCAATTATGGCCGCGATCACAGCACAGCCGATACGCTGGATTATATCGGGGTCTGGAATTCAGGCATGTTGCCACCGTCGCACATGCAGGAAGCGTTTAAAGCGAGAGCCGAAAAGCGTGATCCGGAATATCCTGACCTGCTGCCGTTGCGCCGCGCGCCAATGTAGGACAAGGCGCTAGCCGATCCGGAATACGACGGTCGCCTTGAGCAGATGGCGCGCGCCCTGCGTGGCCGTGCCGCTGGCGAACACCAATGTACGCGTGCGCCGATCAATCCGGCTCTCGAACGTCACTAACTCGCCGTCCTGAACGGGCTCGGAAACGTCAAACGTCACCGACACGGCGAGGGGTGTTCCTTCCGCAAGTTCGGCGGCGACGTGATTGCGAATGACATGCTGCAACAACGCCCCGATCTGGATGACATCCCAGCTCGCGGCGACGGCGTGTGCGACGCTTTCGCTGTCGAATTGCAACTGGCTGATTGGAACGAGGAGATCGGAATGTTGCGTCATGGCACTCCCCTAAGCGGCGCTTTCGAAAAAGAAAAGGCTCACTGCGCGACAATGCAGTGAGCCTTAAAAAGGATACCCGATTTGATGTGGGGATCAGGCCGCAGCGGCCGTCCGCTCAGCACCTGTCAGCATATCGGCCACGACCAGGTCGCCAATATGCGCGAAGGCTTCCATTCCATATGTGATCTGCATGTATTTGCTGATGGCGGGCAGCAATTGAGAAATCTGTTTGTGTCCGAGACCAGCTTTGTGGAGGCTGACGAACATACCCTCTCCGACATGACGACGCCCACCCGGTGTCTGTTCGATCAGGCGCGCAATAACGCCCGTGGCAGCCCCATTATCGGCGCCTGTTGTCGCGGAAAGTGTACGCGCCCCTGGCATTTTTCTGAAAATCGCTTCGGCGAGCGGTGATCCCTGGCGTTCGGCTGTGTTCAGGACAATTCCAACAGCTTCGCGCGCTTTGACCTGGGTCAGGCCGGTATCATCGGCGCAGGTCTTGATCATATTTTTCAGCATGGGGCGGGTTCCTCGTTCTCTATCTAGGAAGATGAGACTAGGCCAAGGCCGCTAAGCGAAAGTTACCGGAACAGCGTGATTCGTTCATTTTTTGGGGCGCATGCGTTAAGCCGCGTTAGGGCGGGGTAAACAAATCGCGCCGATTTGTTTACCTTTGCCGCTACATCCGCTCTGGCGCGGTAATGCCGAGAATGCCGAGCCCTGCTTCGAGCTGGTGCAACACCACGTTGCACAGCGCGATCCGCGATGCCTTCGTGGCGGGATCAACACCGTCCTTCAGGATCGGACAAGCGGAGTAAAAAGCACTGAACGCCTGCGACAGCCCGTAGACATGCTCACAGACAAAATGCGGCATGCGTTTCTCGCGTGCGAGATGCAGCGCGAGGGCAAATCCATCCAGCGCGAGTACAAGCTTGCGCTCTTCCGGGGCTTCCACACGGATATCGCCGGGAACCACGCCTTCATCCGCGGCCCGGCGCAGCAGCGCTTTCATCCGCACCGCCGCATATAACAGGTACGGGCCGGTCTTGCCTTCGAAGCTGGTAAAGCGCTCCAGGTCGAATACGTAATTGGTCGTGCGCTGGTTTTGCAGGTCGGCAAAGCGCAGCGCCGCGCGGGCGACGAGCTTGCCGATCTCAGCCTTCTCATCGTCGCCAATTTCACCGGACAGGCCGGCCTCGCCAATGCGTTTGGTGGCTTCGTCAAGCGCCATCTGGTTCAGATCCGCCAGGCGCAGCGTTCCGCCCTCACGGGTCTTGAACGGCTTGCCATCTGCGCCATTCACCGTCCCGAAGCCGAGATGTTCGAGCCGGTCTCGCGCGATATAGCCAACTTTGTCAGCGGCGCGGTAGACCTGCTCAAAGTGCAGCGCCTGGCGCTGGTCGACCACATACAGGATCCGGTCCGGACCAATCGTGTCGACACGGTCCTTGATGGTGGCGAGGTCGGTCGCGTGATAGCCGGTTGCGCCGCGCGAATTGACCAGCATGAAAGGCGGCATCGGGTTTTTCAGGCGGGGCTGTCCGTCCTTGCCGACGGTTTCGACATTCTCGCCGTCTTTGGCGATATCGATGATCCAGGCCCCATCGTCCTGCTTGGCAAAGCCTTTTTGCTTGAGCTCCTCGATCATCGGGGCGATCAGCGGATCAACATCGCTTTCGCCTTTCCAGAGATCGAACGAGACATCCAGAAAGCCATAATCGACTTTCAGGGCAGCGACAGAAACATCAATGAAATGCCGCAGCAGCGCGCGATAGCCAGGCCGGCCCGCCTGCATTTCGGCCACCGCGTCCTGCGCACGCTTCGCATAGGCTTCGTCTTCCTTGGAGCGCGCCGACGCCATCGGATAGAGCCGCGACAGGTCATCCATGCTCACAGGCGGTTCGGACGGGAATGGTCCAGACTGCGCTGGATCGAAGTAAGGCAAGTCCGGTTGCTCATCCATCACTGCAATAATGAGCAGGCCCATTTGCAGGCCCCAGTCGCCGAGGTGAACATCTCCGGTGACATCGTCGCCGAGAAAGCGCAGCAGGCGCACCAGCGTGTCGCCGATCACCGCAGAGCGCAGATGGCCGACATGCATCGGCTTGGCGACATTCGGGCCGCCAAAGTCGACCACGATCTTTTCCGCCTGCTCAGCTGCTCCGCCACCGGCACGCGCATCAGCACCGATCCACGTTGCCTGCTGCGCCAGCGCCTCATCCGTGACGACAATGTTGAGAAAGCCTGGTCCCGCGACTTCGACGCGGTCGACCGAGGCATGCTCGCCAATCCGCGGCGCAATTTTCGCGGCGAGCTCGCGCGGGTTCATGCCCGCCTGCTTGGCCGCGCCCATACAGCCATTGCACTGGAAATCAGCCAATTCGGGCCGGTCAGATTGTTTGACCGCCCCCCAGCGCGGCTGCAGGCCTTCGGCTTCAAATGCAGCGCTGCACGCGCGCGTCAGCTGCGTCGCGAGATCTGTCATGTCTGAGTCCAACCCTTGTGACTACTGCCCGGCGCCCAGGCGGAAGCGTCGCCCTTCCTGATTATAGGTCAATTGGTCCTCGGTCAGGTTAAAGCCGATCAGGACCTCAAAGTTCGCTGCCGAAACAGACTCATCATTGCGCGGAATGATGATGCGTTGAATCACTTCGGTTTCGCCGGTGACCGGACCATCAGAGAAATCCGCCTGGACCGTGAAGTATTCCTTGTTCAGGACCTTTCCGCTGCGCCGTGTGACCGCCACCCAGTAGCCATAATCCTTGCGATTGGAGGTCGCCGCAGGGCCTTTGCCGAACGCGAAATCAATCTCGACTTCGGCGCGTACAGGGTCGGTTCCGGCATAGCGGCAATAGAGACGTACATCGACGATCTCGCCTGTGTACTGGACGTTCGGAAACAGCTGCTCATCGCCTTCAAACTGGACCAGGCGCGCCGTCTGGTACATTGCGCCGGCGGGCGGGCACGTGCCGGCATTCTGGCGGGTGTCAAACGCGTCGCCAATGCTGGATCCCGATTGGCAGGCCGCGAGCCCGAGAAAAGCTGCAGAAAGGGCGAAAATTCGCATATGTGATGCCTTGTCACTCTTGGCCTCGACCGCGAGGCTATCCATTTATCGCTGAGAGTGTTACCGGGCCATTGCGGGGCGCGCAACGCCCTATATGCGTCGTAATCATGAGGACACTGTAAGGTCATGCAACCGCTGACAATTCTTCTCGCCGCGCCGCGCGGATTCTGCGCCGGGGTCGATCGGGCCATCCAGATCGTAGAAGAGGCGCTGAGCAAGTGGGGCGCACCTGTCTATGTCCGCCACGAGATTGTCCACAACCAGCATGTTGTCTCACGACTGGAGAATCTCGGCGCAGTGTTTGTAGAAGAGCTTGATGAATGCCCGCAGGACCGCCCGGTCGTGTTCTCCGCGCACGGCGTTCCGAAAGCCGTCCCTGCCGCAGCGCAGGCGCGGGAGATGGTTTTCGTCGACGCCACCTGCCCGCTGGTCTCCAAGGTACACGTAGAAGCCGAACGTCATCACAATGCGGGGCGAGAGATCGTCCTGATCGGCCATACTGGCCATCCAGAGGTTATCGGCACGATGGGTCAGTTACCGGACGGGGCGATGACCCTGATCGAGACCATCGAAGATGTCGCGGCGTTTTCACCGCGCGATCCAGAGAATCTCGCCTTTGTCACGCAAACAACGCTGAGCGTTGATGACACCGCAGAAATTGTCGCCGCCCTGCAAGCGCGTTTTCCGGCGATCAGCGCCCCGCACAAGGAAGACATCTGCTACGCCACCACGAATCGGCAGGAGGCGGTGAAAGTCATGGCGGAGCGGGCTGAGCTCTTTCTCGTGATCGGCGCGGAAACCTCGTCCAATTCCAAGCGACTGGTCGAAGTCGCCAAGCGCGCCGGATCGAATGATGCACGACTCGTCGCAAGCGCTGAACATGTCGACTGGGCCTGGTTCGAAGGCGTAAAAACCCTGGGCCTGACCGCCGGTGCGAGTGCGCCTGAAGATCTCGTACAGGGCCTCATCGCCGCCTGCCGGGCACGCTTTGATATTACAGTTGAAGAAGTCACAACGGCGACAGAGAGCGTCGTGTTCAAGCTCCCCCGCGTGCTCGAGCGCGCCTAGGACGAGGTGACGCCCAACCTCTCAATGGTCGAGAGCGTCAGCACACCAACCGGAAGCCCCTGCTCGGCCTGAAAGGCTTTCATCGCGGCAAAGGTTTTCGGTCCAAACTTTCCATCCACCACAAGCGGATGACCGGCATTGTTCAACGCGGTCTGGATCTGCGATATCTTTTTCGGGCTGGCATTGCTTTCGCACAAGATCGGCACCCATTCAGCCTGCCCGCCTTTGGCGACGCGGCGTTCAACGGTTTTATACGTCGCTGGGATTTCGACCCGTTCCTGCCGCGCCGGCGCAATCAGGCGCTGAACTTCGACCGTCTCGTATTCAGGCTCGATATAGTCCTCAAACACCTGGGCAGGCTCGACCAGGACCTGTTTCATGATGGTCTTGGTCAGGCCCGGCTCAATTTCGACCTCTTCCGCGACAGTCTTGTAGACCGCCGGGATCGACTTGTAGACAGTCGTGCCTTCGCGGATGAGCACCTGTTCCTCAACCGTTTCAAACTGCGCAGGCACGTCCCGGATCTCGAACGTCGCCTTGGTGTCGATAACGCGCTCGGTCACGAGTTCGAACGATTCTGGCGTCACAATGCGCGCAAAACAGTCGCCGTCAGCTGCGTCCAGGGGCAGGCCTTCCGGCGCCTCCGCCACCGCCGTGGCGGATATGCCAAGCGCCAGGATCGAGCTTAGAATGATCGGTTTCATACCATTCTCCTTCCGTCTCATTGTAGCGAAGCGAATTTGATGCAAGGTAAACCGCGTTTATAGAGTTTGAATGATCGTGTTCGGCATGCGACAGCCCTGCAATTGCGGTAAAGGGCAGAGCGCACTATAGCCCGGCGCATCACACCCGCATTCAATCGCTGGAACCCCTGCCATGATCCCACGCTATGCCCGCCCCGCCATGACCGCCATCTGGGAACCGGAAAGCAAGTACGGCATCTGGCTGGAGATCGAGACGCTGGCCGCGGAGGCGATGGAACAGCTCGGCCAGATCCCAGAAGGCACCAGCGCAACTGTCCGCGAAAAAGCCGCGTTCGAAGTCGCCCGGATCGACGAGATCGAAGCCGAGGTGAAGCACGACGTGATCGCCTTCCTGACCAATGTCGCAGAACATGTCGGCGAGCCCGCCCGCTTCCTGCACAAGGGCATGACCAGTTCGGACGTGCTCGATACCTGCCTGAATGTGCAGCTGGTACGTGCCACCGATCTCTTGATGGAAGGCCTCGACCGGGTTCTTGCGGCGCTGGAGAAGCGCGCGTTCGAACATAAGCTGACCCCGACGATCGGGCGCAGCCACGGCATCCATGCCGAGCCGACCACGTTCGGGATCAAGCTCGCCACCTTCCATGCCGAGTTCCAGCGCGCCAGAAAGCGGCTCGAAACCGCGCGCGAGGAAGTCGCAACCTGCGCCATTTCCGGCGCGGTTGGCACGTTCGCGAACATTGACCCACGAATTGAGGAATATGTCTCTGAGAAACTTGGCCTGACGCCCGAACCCGTATCGACCCAGGTCATACCGCGCGACCGGCATGCGGCCTATTTTGCCGCGCTTGGCGTCATTGCGTCATCGATTGAGCGCCTCGCGACGGAAATCCGCCACCTGCAGCGCACTGAGCTTTATGAGGCTGAAGAATTCTTTTCCAAGGGCCAGAAAGGCTCGTCGGCGATGCCGCACAAACGCAATCCGGTGCTGACCGAAAATCTGACCGGT
Organism: Henriciella sp.; assembly: GCA_041984335.1. Lineage (GTDB taxonomy): Bacteria > Pseudomonadota > Alphaproteobacteria > Caulobacterales > Hyphomonadaceae > Henriciella. The sequence goes on from JBHIYI010000003.1 coordinate 355,338, forward strand.
CTCGCGCGTCTGGTCCGCATGGCGGTTGTCCCGGCAATGGAGAATGTCGCGCTCTGGCATGAGCGGGACATTTCGCACTCTTCAGTTGAGCGCGGGATTGGCCCGGATACGACGATCCACCTGGATTTCGCGCTGCACCGCCTCGCCGGTGTGATCGAGAACCTGCTCGTCTATCCGGACAATATGCAGGCGGTGATGGACAAGATGGGCGGCTTGCACAATTCGCAGCGCGTGCTGCTGGCCCTGGTCGAGGCGGGCAATAGCCGCGAGGACAGCTATCGCATGGTCCAACGCAACGCGATGAAAACCTGGGCTGGCGAAGGCGCATTCCTGGATCATCTGAAGGCAGATGCGGATGTCACCGCGAAGCTGTCTGACGAAAAGCTCGAAAGCCTGTTTGACGATGGCTATCACTTCCAGCGCGTCGACTATATCTTCAGCCGGGTGTTCGGACGCAGTTCATAACGCCTCTGTGATCACCGGTTCGCGATTTTTATGCTAGACCGGTAAGCGTTCCGGAGACTGTTCCTGCATGCGTACGCTGATCGCCGCCATCCTACTTTGCCTGACGGGTAGCCTTTCGGCTGTCGCTGAACCGTCCGTGAAGATTATCAATTTCACCGCCGATTGGTGCCCCAATTGTCAGATCCTCAATCCGCGTCTCGACGAAGCGATCCAGAATTTCGAGGATGGGTCCGTGGAGCGCGTTGATCTCGACGTCACGCGCATTCGGCCAAACTCGTCCGCGATTGAACGCGCGGAGGTTCACACTGAACTCCTGCAGCTCGCAGGCCAGCACCAGGTCGCCTATCTCTGGGACTGGTATGGCGGGATCACGGGCATCGCCGTCGCCGTTTCAGCCGATAATGGCGAGGCACTGACCTGCTTCATGCGTCCGATGACCGCCAAGGCCATCAAAGGTCAGCTCAGACTGGCAAAAATGCTCGCCGAACAGGGCACACCGGGACAGCGCAAGCCTGACGGTCCAGATTGCCCTGTGCTCTAAAGATCACGGCGATTTGCGGCTAAGATCTGGTTAAGGTCTTCGCCTTCACACTGCCTCAATTTCTCGTCACTAAGCCAGCCTGAAGGTTTACGCGAAAGGTGAGCGGGCGTGAAAGCTTCCAATGGAAAACCGGGGCTCAAGAAACAGGCTCCGAAACGCGCTGCGCCGAAACAACGGGGATCCTCCATGCGGCTGTTTCGCGGTCGACCCATTCTGAAATGGGGCCTGATAACGGGCTCAGGTCTCGCTGTTATTGGTTTGCTGGCGGCGTGGATCTATTGGCAAAGCCTGTATCGCGGTATGCCCAGCCTGCCCGAGACCGCAGAGCTCTGGGATGCCAATCGCGAGCCAGCCATTGAGTTTGTCGATCGCAATGGCAAGACGATAGCCATTCGCGGACCACGCTATGGCCGCGCCGTCACGATTGACGAACTTCCCCCGCACGTGCCGCGCGCTTTTATCGCGGCCGAAGACAAACGCTTCTACGAGCATGACGGTGCCGACACTCAGGCCATGGCCCGCGCCGCCGTTTCAAATGTGATTTCCGGCAAGACTGTTTCCGGCGCATCGACGATTACCCAGCAACTGGTCAAGAACCTGGTGCTTTCGCCGGAACAGACGCTGAAGAGAAAAGCCCAGGAAGTGCGTCTCGCGCGGCAACTGGAAGAGAAGCTCTCCAAGAATGAGATCCTCGAACTCTACCTCAATCGCGTCTATTTTGGCTCTGGCTTTTATGGTCTCGGTGCCGCCTCGCGGTTCTATTTCGACAAGGATCCACAGGATCTGACCCTGGCCGAAGCCAGCTTGCTCGCCACCCTGCCCAAGGCGCCGTCCCGCCTCGCGCTGGACGATAATATGGAGGGCGCAAAACAGCGCCAGGCCTATGTCCTGGCGGAAATGCTCCAGTCCGGGTTTATCACGCCGGAGAGCGCGCAGATTGCGCTGGCGGCCGACGTCAAGATCGCGCCGGAACCAGAGCAGGACCCGCAATTTGGATTTATTCTCGATGCGGCAACTGAGCGCGCCAACGAGCTGATGCCCGAATTGCCTGATGATATGGTCATTCGACTTACCATCGACGCTGACCTTCAGACCGCCGTATCGCAGGCGCTGGAAACGCGGATGGAGGCCGAAGCCGAAGAGGCCAAAGCCGGACAGACCGCAGCAGTCCTGATGAATCGCCGCGGCCAGGTGATCGCGCTCTATGGCGGCAGGGATTATACGGAAAACCAATTTAATCGCGCGACGCAGGCACGCCGGCAGCCAGGCTCGGCCTTCAAGCCATTTGTCTATGCTGCCGCCCTCGATATGGGGATCAGCCCCTATGATGTGCGGATCGATCAGCCGGTGACGATAGATGACTGGTCACCGAAGAATTTTACTCGCGCCCATATGGGACCTGTCACAATCAATGAAGCCATGCGCGACAGTTTGAACACGATTGCAGCCATCCTCGCGCAGGAGACAGGTGAGGAGGCGATCATAAACCTCGCCCGCAAATTCGGGATCAGCAGCGAGATGGAGCCGTTCCCGTCAATCGCGCTGGGCAGCCAGGAAGTCACGCTTTGGGAGCTGACGCGCGCCTATGGCCCCTTCATGACAGGCGGCCGCCGTGTCGATCCCTACCTGATCGAAACCATCGAAACCACACGCGGTGAAGTGATCTATCAGCGCGCCGAATATGAGCCAGCCAGCGTCTATGACCGCGCGAACGCTGAAACCATGACCGCGATGATGGCGGACGTCATCCGATCTGGCACGGGCGCGGCAGCGAAAGTTGAAGGCTGGCCGATCGCTGGAAAGACGGGCACCAGCCAGTCGTCTCGCGATGCCTGGTTTGTTGGATACAGCGCCGAACTGCTCGGCGGCGTGTGGACCGGCAATGATGATGATACGCCGATGGAAGGGGTAACCGGCGGCGGTTTGCCAGCGCGGCTCTGGACCGACATGATGACGATCGCGCATGAAGGCCGATCGCCGACCATCCTGCGCGGTGCTGATCAACTGATCCAGCTCAGCCCGGAACAACAGGCGCGCGTCGGATATTACCGCGATCTCGGCATGGCCTTTGTCGCACTGGCAGGACCGGGGCAGTAATCCTGTTCAATCGACCCGGAAATCATCCCCGAGAATTTACTGGCGCGCGCAACCGCACCTGATTAACAGGCGGCATGCCGACTGGATTGCGCCTGTTCCTGATCACAACACTGGTGATGATTGCCTTCGCTGCGAATTCTGTGCTTGGTCGTCTTGGCTTGATCGGGACAGAAATCGGCGCCGGTAGCTTTGCGTTCATTCGGTTGATCAGCGGCGCGACGATCCTGCTCATTATCTGCAACCTGCGACGCGTGCGCGTCACCGGCTCCTGGGCAGGCGGCGCGGCCTTGCTCGCCTATGCCGCATTCTTTTCCTATGCCTATATCGCTCTCTCAGCGGGGGTGGGCGCGATCATTCTGTTCGCCATGGTTCAGATTACTATGCTCGGCTGGGGACTATTTCGGGGAGAACGCCTCTCCGCTCTGCAATGGACCGGATTCGTCATCGCCATTGCCGCTCTGGTCTGGCTGGTATCGCCCAGTATTGAAGCGCCGCCACTTCTGGCTGCGGCGTCAATGGCGACCGCTGGCATTGGCTGGGGCGCCTATTCGCTCCTCGGACGCGGAGCTGCAGACCCGACCGCCACAACGGCGGGCAACTTTCTGCGCGCGAGTTTGTTTGCTTTACCCATACTCGCTCTGGCCATGTGGTTTGCACCTGAGTCACTACCGCCAACGGACGGCATATTGATCGCAATCATCTCAGGTGCGATCACTTCCGGGCTCGGTTATGTAATCTGGTACGCGGTCGTAAACCGGCTATCCGCCAGCCGCGCAGGCATAGCGCAACTCTCTGTTCCCGCCATCGCGGCGATAGGCGGTGTGTTCTTCCTGTCCGAACCGATCACTTTGCGATTTGCGCTCTCAACACTTGCAATTCTCGGCGGCGTCGGACTTGCCGTCTTGACCGCTTCGCCGGCCTCTAGCAAAGCCTCTAGATGACAGAGACCGAAACGGCAGCTCAGACATCAGACCCTAAGCCGGGCAAGAACGCGTTCTTCTTCGTCGTCGTGGCGGTGATCATGAACATGTTGTCGTTCGGGATCATCATGCCCGTCATGCCGGCACTGCTGGAAGACATTACGGGGCTCGGGGCGGCGCAATCGGTTGTTTATGGCGGCTGGCTCAGCATGACGTTTGCGATCGCAAATTTCGTCGCCATGCCGATCCTGGGCGGTTTGTCGGACCGGTTCGGACGACGCCCTGTCCTGCTCGCATCGATTGCCATGCTCGGTGTCGACCTGATGATCATGGGGCTCGCGCCCACCCTGTCGATTTTGTTCCTGGGGCGCTTTCTGGCGGGACTGTTCTCAGGCACTTATTCTGTCGCGAATGCATACATCGCCGATGTCACCGAACCGGAAGATCGCGGGCGAGCGTTCGGGATTATGGGCGCAGCCTTTGGCGTCGGCTTTATTCTGGGCCCGGTCTTTGGTGGCTTGCTCGGCGAGATCAATGCGCGGCTCCCTTTCTTTGTGGCGGCGGGAATCGCTGGCCTCAATTTCCTCTATGGACTGTTCATCCTGCCAGAAAGCCTGCGCGAAGAGGATCGCCGCGCCTTCAATCTGGCGCGTGCGAACCCGTTTGGCGCGATGGTGCATTTCGCCAAGGTTCCGCGCGTCGCCTGGTTCATCATTGCCATCGGCTTGTTCCAGATCGCTCATGCGGTCTATCCATCAACCTGGAATTTTCACGGCGAGATCCGCTATGACTGGTCGGAGTTCGAAATTGGCCTGTCACTCGCCGCCGTCGGCCTCGGTTCTGCCGTCAGCCAGGCTTTGCTGACTGGGTATCTGATCAAGCGATTTGGCCCGATGCGCGCCGGACTGTTCGGGCTGGTCGCGAACGCGGTCGCCATGCTCCTGTTCGCCGCCGCCGAAGCACCCTGGATGGCCTATGCGATCATCTTCGTGTCCGCCGTCGGCGGCGTCGCGATGCCTGCCATCAACACGATCACATCGACGCTTACGCCTCGCAACGCGCAGGGCGAGCTGCAAGGCGCGCAGGCGAGCATGATGGCGTTCACACTGATATTCAGCCCGGTTCTGATGACGCAGGTGCTGAAATATTTTGCCAACCTGCCGGTCGATCATCCCCTGCATACGGGCGGTGCAGCTTTCCTGCTCGCCGCGATTATTACCACATTCTCCATCATCCCGTTCCTGATCGGCGCCGGTATCAATCGCCGCGCGATTGCCGAGAAAGCGGCCAGGGAGGCCGTCTCTGCCGAATAAGAAAAGGCGGCCTCTTCGAGACCGCCTATCCGACTGATGAGAAGGGCCTGACTACCGGCCTTTTGTGACCAGGCCGAGAATGCCACCAATGATGCCGCCTCCGACGCCGCCATTCAGGAAGCTACTCAGATGACCCATAATGGCTTCATTGCCCAGCAATGACTGAAAGCCGATATCAGCCGCATTCATGCCGTATCCGCCCGCGAGTCCGCCAACAATTCCGGCAATCGCGCCCGTTCCGCCCTTGCCGCCCAGCACTTTCGAAACGATTGGCCCGATGACCAGTCCGCCGACAGCATTTAGAATAAGTGGAATATATTGTTCCATGTGATGCCCTCCCTAGGCTCTTAGAGGGGCCTGTTTTCAGGTCTCCCTAACGTCAAGGCACCAGAATTTTCTTTTTCTGCCAAGGCCTCTCGCGCAGCAGGAGACTCTGGTCTAGTCAAAACCATGGCTGAGCTGAGACCTGCCCTCTTCCTCGATCGAGACGGCGTCATCAATGTCGATCATGGCTATGTCGACCGTGTCGAAGACTGGCAATGGATCGATGGCGCGCGCGAATGCGTGGCCCGGTTCAAGGCGCGCGGCTGGCTGGCCTTCATTGTCACCAACCAGTCCGGGATCGCCTTTGATCACTACACAGAGGCGGACATGAACGCGGTCCACGCACATATGATCGAAGGCTTCGCCGAAGCCGGGACCGAAGTCGACGCCGTCTATGCCTGCCCGTTCCATGCAGAAGGCACCAATATTCGCTTCCGCAAAGACAGTTTTGATCGCAAACCCAAACCTGGAATGCTGCTGCAGGCCATGGCCGATTTTCCCGTGAAACGAGAAGCGAGCTTCCTGATTGGCGACAAACAAACCGATATTGATGCGGCGCATGCGGCCGGTATTGGCGGCTTCCTGTTCTCCGGAGGACGCCTCGATGATTATGCTGAATGGGCGCTTGCGAGCTTTGAGGATGGATCGAGATGAAGACGATCGGGATGATTGGCGGTGTCAGTACCGAAGCGACGCTGATCTATTACAAGACCATCAACGCCCTCATGCGCGAACGCCTGGGCGGCTATCACAGCGCCGAGATGCGCATCCACTCGGTCAATTTTCACGACTATAATGGCGCGCATGATACGCGCGACTGGCCATTCATTCGGGCCGGGTTCGCGGCCGCGGCGAAGGGGCTGAAGGGCGCTGGCGCGGATTTTCTGGTGCTGGCCTGCAACACATTGCACACCGTAGCGGATGCAATTGAGGAGGCGACGGATCTGCCATTCCTGCACATTGTCGACGCTTGCGGGGCGCGATTGCTCGCCGATGATCGACAGCAACCAGGCCTGTTCGGAACCGCCTTCACAATGGCTGAGCCCTATTTCAAAGAGCGGCTCGCCGAGAAAACAGGGTTGCAACCGCTTCTCCCTGATGCGGAGACGCAGGCAGAACTCAGCCGTATCATCTTCGAGGACCTGACCCATGGCATCGTCCGCGATGAAGCGAAACAGTACTATCAGGACTGTATTCAGGACCTGAAGGACCAGGGCTGCGACAGCATTATTCTGGGCTGCACGGAACTCGGCATGCTGATCACGGAAGCGAACAGTCCCCTGCCGCCCTATGATACCGCGCTGATCCATTGTGAGGCGATCGTGGACTATGCGCTGTCCTGACGGGACGGGCGCGATCAGTTCTGAAAAACCAAACCGTTCCGGTTTGACATGACGCGAAAACGCGCCACATCCGGCATCAGTTTCGAAGGAGTATGTATGCGTTACGTTTTGCTCGGATTTCTATTGTCTACCGCACCTGCAGCGATGGCTCAGAACACCAGCGGTGTCTTCGGTCCCGTCATTGATGAGGACGACAGAGGATGGGAGTATCGCGCGTCCTATGATCTGGACGATGAGGACGTAAACCAGAGACTCCATTACCAGCGTGCCATCAATGGCGCGATGCGCTGGCGGGTGGTCGCGCAGGTCCGCAGCACCGATGATTCAGACTTCGATCCAGACTATCTGCGCGGTGAACTCGTCTGGCAGGTCACCCCTGACGCACAGGACTATCAGTCCGGTTTCCGGTTCGAAGGCCGGTACCGGTTTGAAGACAGGCCCGGCGATGTGACCATTCACTGGATCAATCAGTGGAAGCATATCGACAACTGGACTTTGCGTTTCATTATTGGGGCGACACAGCAAATCGGGAATGATCCGGCCGACGGCATCCTGTTACAGACCCGCGCCTCTGCCATCACATCGCTTGCGGACGGTCCCAAGATCGGGCTCGAATGGTTTGGCGAGTATGGCTCGACCTCGGACTGGCTCAGCCTTGATGAGCAGGAGCACCAGGTCGGACCCGTCGCCGTGTGGAGCCTCAACGAGGATTGGAGCCTGTACACGGGCGCCTTGTTTGGCGCGACCGATGTCTCGCCGGACAGTCAGCTTCGTCTACGTCTGACGCGGTCTTATTGACGGCTATAGCGGTTTCAGCGTTTTCCCGTTGAGGCCGCCCATGCGGCAGACTTCCATCCATTCATCCTTGAGCACGGGCTGAACCGACAGGCGCATGCTGGTGACCAGCGCCATTTGCGCCAGCTTTTCATTCGCCTTCACAGCTTTCAGCGTGACCGGCTCCGGCATATCGGTGAGCGCGCGGATATGGACGCAGTCCCAGCGCTCATCATCGGTTGTGGAGTCGGGCGCGCTCTCGGCGGAAACTTCCACAATCCCAACCACTTCCAGGCCTTCATTCGAGTGATAGAAAAAGCCGCGATCACCGATCTTCATCTCACGCATATTGTTGCGCGCCTGATAGTTGCGGATGCCATCCCATTCTTCGCCGGCTTCGCCCTTGGCTTTCTGCTGGTCCCAGCTCCACTTGAACGGCTCGGATTTGAACAACCAGTATTTCATAAGCGCTCCATCAGTCTGGCGCTTATCTAGGTCGCTTTGTCAGTGGCGTCCATGTCAGGCTGGTCATTTCCGTCAGTCTGCTGCAGTCGCCCTTTTGCCGACCTGTTCCGACCGGTTGCCGGTTTCAATCCAAACGCGGCGCCGAGGCCAATCGGAGGCACATCGCTATAGACCGTCTCGTGATTTCCGGCCTTGATCAGGTAGGTCTCGTGCCATAGGCCAACCTCCCCGGAGGCGAGGACTTTCTTGTTAAACGACTTCCAGGCAGGCAAATGCTCGAGATCCCTGTCGACGGAATAGGCGTGCAGATGTTCGAAGCTGCGCCAGTACTGCACCAAATATGGACTGCGCAGACTGAAAAAGGTCTTTGTGTCCAACAATCCCAGTTCTGGATTTCTACCGAGCTCGGCCAGCATTCGCGGCATCGCCAGGAATACCGGTGCCCATTTCCAGATTTTCCACAATTTATGGACGCGCATTCCGATCAGGAAGATGACGAAATCACCCTCAACGTCTGCTGTCATCCGACCCGCTACAGGTTTTGGCATACAAGCCTCCTTCGGGTCCCCTAGTGGGCGCAGCTTAGGCGCTTCGACACGCATCTGCAACCAGCGGCTCTAATTCGTGCCAGTGTTTATAGCGCCGCACGTGGTCCGGCGCGCCGAGCCAGGCATCTTCGAACGCCTCCCGCTTTGCGCCGTCTGCCAGGATGGGCAGCAAAGGGTCCAGGCAGATCCGGATGGAGAACACAACAGCTCCCGTGTCAGGCAGCTTGCGCAGCGTTTGTCGCTCGACCCGCAAGTGCAGATCGCTTGGCTGTTTGCCGCCAATGCCAGGCCGATCCGGCGTGTAGCGCTTGTCGCTCGCCTGCACGGTCCAGTTGAGCCGCTCCAGCACGACGCCTGGCTGCAATCCCGTAAACACCCGCCCGATGCGGGCGGCGAGTTTCGGATCGCCGCCGGGGACCGGGCCGTGCAGCCCGCCAAGATCCAGTCCGACCCGCTCTGGCAGGGTCCAGTAAGTCGGCGCGCAGAGCACCCCTGCCGTCAGACGCCAATCGCCTGGTCGTTTAGCTTCGAGAATGCACAAATCATCCGACACCAGTGAAGCTGCTTCTTCGAGTGCAGTCGGCATGCTTTGTCCGGGGACTTGCCCCAATTCATCGACCATCAGGGCGAGCAGTTCTTCGCAGGCCGCACTCCCCAGCGCGCCGCCGGACACATCGGCGCGCATCATCTTCATGATCAGGCATTTGTCCCGCCGCCAGGCCGCTTCTTCAGTGTCAGGGATGAACCATCGCTCTTTCGGTATCGGGACAAGGCCCGGCTCGAAATCTGGCGGTCCATCAAGAAAGGGAAGATAAGGCGGGCGCGTCTCAGGCGACACGCGCGCTGCCCCAGCTCGCAAATCCGGCAATCTTCGGCGTGTTTGGCAGGTACATGGTCTCGTGCTTGTCGACATTGAACCCGCTGGATTCCAGCATGGCCTTGGTATCGCGCGTCAGATGGCAGCCGCCTGCCAGGCTTTTCCAGACCGGCTCGACGCGGCGCTGCCATTTCGCAACGCCTTCGTCCGGCGCGAGGCCATGTTCGGAGAACAGCACCCGGCCGCCCGGTTTGAGGACCCGGCGCAATTCCTGAAGTGAGCTTTCCCAATCCGGGATCGTGCACAGGACGAAGGTCACAACCGCGGTGTCGACGCTATTATCGTCGAGCGGAACAGCCTCGGCGCCGCATGTGTGAATGTCGCAAGGCGTTTCGCGTTGCTTTTCGTCCCAGGTGGCACGTGCGCGTTTGACCATGCCTTCAGCCGGCTCAATTGCGTGCAAATGGGTCACTTTGGACGTGTCATAGAGATCGAAATTGGTCCCCGACCCGCAACCAACTTCGAGCACCACACCTTCGGCTTCAGGAACAATCTTGGCGCGTTGTTTCATGATCGGTTTGGCAGAACAGGCGCAGGAGATCAGCGGCGGCACCACATAGCGTTCCCAAAGTCCAAACATGATCTAGTTCCCTGCTATCATCCGTTGCCGCGTGCGATTGTCTTCCGGTTCGACCACCAGCGCGCTCTGCGTGATCCGCACCTTATATTTCAAGCGGTCCCCCATCGGGAAGTACACGGCCGACCCGAACGGCGCAGATCCGCCCGCATCCTTGGATGACAGCATGCCCGCAGAAAACAGGCTCTGAAAATCGTCGCCGGATCCCAGTTCGCCTTCGAGCACTTCGTCCATCTCTTCCTCGCCGCCATAATTCACCAGCGCGCCATAGACATCGATGCCGAGCTCCTGGTCAAAGATTTCGACTTTTCCGTCATCACTGACCCGGCGGCCATATGAGGTCGATGTCGACATGCGTGTGGAATCGTAACGCCGGGCATACCGGCTCTCGATGAATTCCAAGCGGTACAGGCTTTCATAGCCAAGCAGCTGCTTCATAGGCGAAAAGCGAATGACCTGGGCGCTGACCTGGAACTCATCGCCGACAAAGCCTTTCTGGCGAATAACCTCGCCGTCCGCCAGAGTCATGGTCATTGTATACGTATCTTCGGCGCCGGTTTCCTGAACGAATTCGATCTGCGCGACGTCGCGTTCCTTGGTCAGCGCCTTATAGGTCTGCAGGTTCAGGCCTGCCAGCACGCCAATCCCTGCGCCGCTGATCAGGCCGAGCCCCAGTAACAGCCGCAGCGCCCCGGCAGCGAGTCTCATTTTCAACAAGCGCCCGAGACCGGCGAAACTCAGGACAAGTCCAATCACACCCGCCAGTGCCGGAATAATCCACCAGATCAGTTCCATCTGTCTCCTCCAAGGGCTTCCTCATCGGCCCTGTGCTCAAGACTATATCAGCGGTTAAAGAATGCGCGAGGGCTTTGTTACAGGGCTCAACAAAGCGGCGGGATCATAGTAGCAGGTCTGCATGACTGATTTAAACGCCCTGATCGCCGCCCTGCCCAAAGCTGAACTGCACCTCCACCTCGAAGGCAGCCTGGAGCCGGAACAATTGATGCAGTTCGCTGAGCGCAACAATGTCGACATCCCGTTCAAGTCGCTGGACGAGGTGAAAGCCGCCTACAATTTCTCCAACCTGCAGGACTTTCTCGACATCTATTATCAAGGCATGTCGGTGCTGCAGACAGAGGCGGACTTCCATGATCTGACGGACGCCTATTTACAGCGCTGCCACGCCGATAATGTGCGCCATGTCGAGGTCTTCTTCGATCCGCAGGGCCATACCGAGCGGGGCCTGGATTTTGCCACTCCGATCAATGGCATCCTGTCGGCGCTGGACGCAGCGGCGGACAAATATGGCATCACCTACAAATTGATCATGTGTTTCCTGCGCCACCTGTCGGAGGAGGACGCTTTTGAAACCCTGGCGCAGGCGGAACCCTATCTCGACCGCATTCACGGCGTCGGGCTTGATTCCAGCGAGGTTGGCCACCCGCCCTCCAAGTTTCAGCGGGTCTTCGCTGCGGCGCGCGAGAAAGGCCTGAAACTGGTCGCGCATGCCGGTGAGGAAGGCCCGCCAGAATACGTTTATGAAGCGCTCGACCTGCTCAAGATTGACCGGATCGACCATGGCAATCGCTTGCTCGAAGACGATGCATTGATTGCGCGGGTGAAAGAAGCGGGACTGACCCTGACCGTTTGCCCCCTCTCCAACCTGTCGCTCTGCGTCATTGATGACCTCAAGCAACATCCGATGAAGCGCATGCTGGACCTCGGCCTGCGCGCCACCATCAATAGCGATGATCCGGCCTACTTTGGCGGCTACGTAAATCAGAACTATATCGAGACAGCTGCAGCTGTCGGGCTGACACGGCAGGATATCATCACGCTCGCGCGCAACAGTTTTACGGGCTCGTTTCTGTCAGTGGAAGAACAGGCCCTGCATTTGCGGGCGATCGACGCGGTCGCCTCCGCTTACGCTTAAGGCCCAACCAGGCGGACCTGTTCGCGGGCGCCGCGCCCGACTTTGGCGCGCTCTTTCCAGCCAAGCGCAATATAGGCCTCAATCGCCGCCGCGTTCTGAATATCGACATCGAGCTGAAGCGGGCGGCCGACAAAATTGCGCGCAACCTGAAGCAGGCCGCTGCCGACGCCGCAAAAACGCCAGTCATCATCGACAAATACATGCGGCACATAAGCCTTGCCTTGCTCGAGTGTCAGAAAGCCGACCACGCCGGCATTTCGTTCTTCCGCAACAAAAGCGATATTCGCCGACAGAGCCTGACGCAGGCGCAACACCTCATCGCGCGCCGATCCACGCCATGGAAAGGCGGCGAGGCATTCCCGGAAGATCACCTCAATTTGCGGATAATCATCGCGCCGCCAGTGACGGATCGACCATCCCGCACCCGGATGAGAATACAGGCTCATATTGAATCTTGTAACGGCAAGTTGCGGCAAGGAAAAGGCGACGAGGCGCGATAAAAGCGCTCTCTATCGTTTAACCGCCAATACCTGGCTGCGCAGGTATCTCCGGCTTTCCAATGCGCCTTATGCGTTCGCCGCTTTTGCTGCGCGTTTGCGTTCGTGGGGGTCGAGGTGGACCTTGCGCAGGCGGATGCTTTGCGGGGTGACTTCGACCAGTTCATCGTCGGCAATATAGGCGAGCGATTTTTCCAGTGTCATCTGTAGCGGCGGGGTCAGACGCACGGCTTCGTCAGATCCGGAGGCGCGGACATTGGAGAGTTTCTTGCCTTTGAGGACGTTGACCTCGAGATCATTGTCGCGCGTGTGCTCACCAATGATCATGCCCTGATAGACCTTGTCGCCCGGGTGAATCATCATCGGGCCGCGATCTTCGAGATTCCATAGCGCGAACGCGACCGCTTCGCCCTTGTCCATGGCAATCAGCGTGCCGGTCCGGCGGCCCTGAATCTTGCCTTTATAGTCGGCATAATCGAGGAAGACGCGGTTCATGATCGCGGTGCCGCGTGTGTCCGTCATCAGCTCGCCCTGATAGCCGATCAGGCCGCGGGTGGGCGCATGGAAGACCATACGGGTCCGGCCGACGCCCGACTGCTTCATCTCGATCATCTCGGCTTTGCGTTCAGACAGTTTTTGAACCACAGCGCCGGAGAATTCGTCGTCCACATCGATGACCACTTCCTCGATCGGCTCCAGGCGCTCACCGCCCTCACCTTCCTTGTAGACCACTTGCGGGCGCGACACGCCGAGTTCGAACCCTTCGCGGCGCATGGTTTCGATCAGCACAGCAAGCTGCAGCTCGCCGCGACCGGAAACGATAAAGCTCTCCGCTTCAGTCGAGCGCTCCACTTTCAGCGCGACATTGCCTTCGGCTTCCTTGACCAGGCGATCCCAGATCACGCGGCTGGTAACCTTGTCGCCTTCGGTCCCGGCCAGCGGGCTGTCATTGACCCGGAAGGTCATGGACAGCGTTGGCGGATCAATCGGCTGGGCTTCGATTGGCGTATCGACGCTCGGATCAACGAACGTGTCGGCGACATTGGCCTTGGCGAGGCCCGCAATCGAGACAATATCGCCCGCTTCGCCAAGCTCGATCGGTTCGCGCTCCAGCCCGCGAAAGGCGAGGACTTTGGAAACGCGTCCATTTTCGACCAGAGAGCCATCACGCGACAGGACTTTCACCGTCTGGTTTGGTTTCACGGTGCCCGAGGTGATCCGGCCGGTCAGGATACGGCCAAGGAAATTGTCCGCCCCAATCGTCGTCGCCAGCATCCGGAACGGGCCTTCTTCGACTTTGGGCTCCGGCACATGCTGGACGACCAGGTCGAACAGCTCGCTCATGTCCGTGCGCTCTTCTTCATACTGGGTCGACATCCAGCCATTCTTGGCCGAGCCGTACAGGATCGGGAAATCGAGCTGGTCATCATCAGCGCCAAGCGCGTCGAACAGATCGAATACTTCGTTGATCACCTCGTCCGGGCGCCGCTCGGGCTTGTCAATCTTGTTGACTGCCACGATCGGGCGCAGGCCAATCTTGAGCGCTTTGGAGACCACAAACTTGGTTTGAGGCATCGGGCCTTCGGCCGCATCGACCAGCACGATGGCGCCATCCACCATTGACAGGATCCGCTCCACCTCGCCGCCAAAGTCTGCGTGTCCCGGCGTGTCGACGATGTTGATCCGCGTATCGCCCCAGACGACGCTGGTGGTCTTGGCGAGAATGGTAATGCCACGCTCTTTTTCAAGATCATTGGAGTCCATCATCCGCTCCGCCGTCGCCTCATTCTCGCGGAACGTTCCGGACTGTTTCAGCAGGCAGTCGACCAGCGTCGTCTTGCCGTGGTCGACGTGGGCAATGATCGCAATATTGCGCAGGGATGTTGGCTCAGTCATGTCATCTGTCCTGGGGAGGGCGGGCCGCTGGCGGCACTTTTCTTTGCGCGCGCCATACACGCCGCCGAAGGCTTTGGCTATGGCTTGTGGACAGGCAGGACGCGGATCCCGCAAAATCTCGCTGACAAATCCGGCGGTATTGGCTAATTCTGGTTCCGGGCGGAACAGTTGAGGGACAAGAATGCGACTAATACTCCTGAGCCTTATGCTCTGCGTGGGCCTGATCAGCCCCGCCCAGGCCGAGAAACGAATTGCCCTGGTCATCGGCAATAGTGATTATCAAACCAATGGCTGGGACTTGCAAAACCCGGTCAATGATGCGGGGTTGATCTCCGGCGCGCTCGAGGCGGTCGGGTTTGAGGTTCACACCGTTCTCGACGGCAGTAAGACCGACATGGAAGTTGCTTTCCAGGCGCATGCGGACCGGCTGAAGGACGCGGGCGAGGATGCGGTCGGCTTTTTCTTCTATGCCGGTCATGGCGCGCAGCATCGCGGCGTGAACTATCTCGTCTCCTCCGATGCGCAGCTTCGATCCGCGCTCGACCTGATGCGCCAGCCAAAGCTCGACCTGGTCATGGATTATCTGGAATATGCCGGCAATCGGACCAACTTCATCGTGCTCGATGCCTGTCGCAACAATCCCCTGCCCGCCTCGATGCGCAGCGCCCCGCAGGGCCTTGCCAGCAGCCAGCGCGTGCGCGGCACCCTGATCGCCTACTCCACCGCGCCGGGCATGGTCGCGGAAGACGGGACCGGCCAGGCCAATAGCTCTTACTCCGCGGCGCTAGCAGCGCTGCTGACGCAACCCGGCTATTCCGTCGAAACGCTGTTCCGGGTTGTCGCAACCCGCGTCGAAGACCGGACAGGCGGGTTCCAGGTCCCCTGGACTGAAAGCGGATTGCGCGGGGAGGCCGATTTCTGTTTCGCCGGCTGCGAACTCGAGGCGGCGAATGATGAGGAAGCCGCTGCGCTCGCCGAAGTCGTCACCAGCGATGATCCTCTCCTGATGGAAGTGTTCCTGGACCTGTTTCCTGAAACGCAGCACCGGACCTATCTGGAAACCCGTATGCGGCAGCTGGAAATCGAGCGCAGCGCTGCGGACGAGATCGCGAAAGCCAGTGAGACGACCGCCTTTCTTCGCGAAGCCCTGGGCGTAGAAACCCTGATCTCTGAAATGATCACGCCCTGGACCACCGATCCTCAACAGATCACGGCGCGCCTCGGGATGGAGGCGCGGGTCGCCGAGCAAGACCCCGGCTATGCCAAGCTGGAGGAAAGCCTGTTTGTATTCTTCGATGAAAACTCATCCGTCTTGTCGGAAGAGGCCATCCAGAACCTGTCCCTTTTCGCGCAATATACGGCCGCGCCGCATGTCAGAGAGAATGGGCCTGCCACTTTGTCGATTATTGCAAGCTGCAGCCTCGACGAAACGGATATGGAACTGTGCCAGGACCGCGCTTTTGTGGTGCGCGACCAACTCATCGCCAACGAGATCTATGACGTCGCCATCCGCCTGACGGAGAATTGGGGCTCGATCCGGCAAATCTCTGCGGGCGATAGTGGATATGCGGACGAGGCGCTCAATCGCTACGCCGCGGTGATGCTGCTCAGTGACCCGGCAGAGGAGTAGGCGTCGATACGAGCGTCGGTTCTGGCGTAATCAAAGCATCTTATGTCTTCCCGCTTTGCCAACGCAAGTTGGCACCGATGGCGGCTGGCTGATCAATCCCTCAACCGCCATGGATCCTGACTTTTGTCAGGAATACGGCTTCAACAATTGGGGCCTCCCATCACAGGCTCATTAATTAGCTTGACTCATAATTATCATTTCTGCTAATTAGCGGATATGGCAAATGAAGTGTTCAAGGCGCTCGGGCATCCGCTTCGCAGGCAGGTCATGGCCCTGCTGCGTCAGGGTCCGAAAAGCTCGGGCGAACTGGCGGAGGCCTTTGACGCGGCCTGGCCGACCGTGACCCGGCATCTCAATGTGCTCAAAGATGCCGACCTGATCACGGCTGAGCGCCAGGGCACCTCGATCATTTACCGCACCAATACCAGCGTCGTCGAAGACGCCGTCAGCGCTCTTTTGGGCATGATTGGCAGAGATGATGGCGACGACGAGCTTAAGGAGGCCGCAGAATGATGCGAACCGGACTGATATTCTCAACAATTGCCGTAATCGGCATGTGCGCCATCAATTTCTGGGCCATGCCGCAAATTCCCGACGGGCAGGTGCCTGTGCATTGGGGGCTCGATGGCGCACCCGATCGATACGGTGACCGCGGCGAGGCGATCCTGGCGCTCTGGATTATTCCGATTGCGACCCTGGTGACCGCCTTCCTTCTGGCTGTTGCGCCGCGACTCGATCCGAACGGCGATAATCTGATGAAAAGCCGAAAAGCCTATATCGCCATCTGGTGCTCAGTGATGATCATGCTGCTCGCCGTGCATGGCGGTATCGCCCTGCTCATGGTGCGCAGCGTAAGCGAAGCCCCGGATGCGAACGAATTCGTGCGCTTCGTGATCGCCGCGTCCGCTGTCGTGATCATCATCAAGGGCAACTATTTGCCCAAGACCCGGTCCAACTGGTTCCTCGGCATTCGAACGCCTTGGACCCTGTCGAGTGATGTCACCTGGGAAAAGACGCACAGGCTGGCCGGGCGCCTGCTCATGATTGCCGGTTTTATCTGCCTGATCGGGGCATTTGTTCTGAATGGAGGATGGTTGATCGTGATGCTGATGAGCACGCTGCTCCCGGCCATGCTGATCAGCGTTGTCTATTCCTACCTTGTCTGGCGCAATGCCCCGGACAAACGCGTCGGGCCCGAATATATCGTCTAACGCAGAAGGGGCCGAGATCGGCCCCTTTTTCCATTCGATTTTTTCTATTCAATCGTCTCTTCGGCTTCGAGGATGGTCGCCCGTTCTCCGTCTGGAAGCATCTCCGTCTTCCGCGCCGCCTGAGCCTTTGCCTGCGCGGCCTGCCAGTCGCCAATCTTCACCCGAACGGAATGCGCCCGCATTTCCGTAAAGCCAGGCTCCGGCTCAGCCGTGGCCAGGATATTGATCAGATAGACACCGTCTGCATCCGCAGCATAATCGATCCGCCAGGAATGCGACGTCCCGCTCGACATGTCTTTCTGCGCGACGCGTTCGGCTCCGAACACATTCAGTCCCGCACTGCCGCTGGCTTTCAAGTGCAATACGCCGCTCGGATAGCCTTCATTCACGGTCAATGTGACAGAGCCATTCTCGCCACTGGCAATCGGTTTGGCCTCATCCATCGAGAAGGTCACAGACGCGCCCGGCTTGATTGTGGTGATCGGCGGCGCCAGTTTCACCTGTTTTTCAGATGCGGCGGCTGAAACCTCGGCAAGCTCGGTCGCGCCCGGATCGACAGCCTGTTGCTGCGTACATGCGGCAAGCATGGCCGCGCCAACCGAGATGCCTATCAGTCCTGCTATTGTTTGCATGATATTCTCCCTGACCGGCTAGGTGACGGTGAAACTGAAACAGCTATCGGCCGCATTTGCTTCGTCAAAATTGTTGAAGTCGTAGATTTCAATCGCGTAGGTCCCGGCGTCGAGCGTTCCCGTCCAGACCTCTACATCTGGATCCGGCGATTCCGCCAGACGGCTCTGACCGCGACTGTCGCGTGTGAACAATTGTCCGGTTTCCCAGATCCGGAAGTCGGGATCAGTGGTCGCCGCCATTCCAGACATCTTGGTCGCGGTCATCGTGACCGGTCCGGTCGAGCCCAGGGTAAGCGTGATAAATTCGCGCACGCCCAATTTGTTGCGTACGCTACTCTCGTCCACCGGCGTGCCATTGGCCTCCGCCGTCGAACAGACGGTGACGGCGCCGCCACCCTGGGTGACCACGTTATAAAGCGGCAAGGTCTCCGCAACCCCGCCAGTATTGGTCTCGCCAACCCCGCGCGGGTCAGTCGTGTTCACATCTTCTGCGCCAAGCAGATTGTCCAAGGCTGCGGCGTTCAAAGACGCCTCGTTGCGCACGCGATTGGCGAATTGGAAGATCGTCGTGAAGTTGACATTGTTGATATAGCTGGAGTCACGGAACGCCGCATAAATCGGTGCCAATCCGGCAGAAATCGTGTCCGCGCCATCGTTGGAACTATCGAAAATATCGTACAGCACCTGCTGCACCGATGCCTCATTGTACCAGCCAGGAACACGGCCACCGGCGCTGGTCAGGTCGACTTCGACGCTGAACGCGAAGCCGACACCCTGGGCATCACCGCTGACATCGCGGTAGACCGGACTTCCGAGGATCATGCCGGAAAAGGCATTCCCCCAGCCTTCCCCGAATGAAAGACGCGGATCGAGGCGATCACTAATTCCATGCTGCCCGCCGGGCGAGTCCGATCGCGACAATTGATCTTCGAAATAGTGACCAAACTCATGCACCACGACATGCGTGTCATACTCGTCCGTATCATTGTTCGCAGCGCCCAGGATGCGGATCGTCGGAACACCGCCAACGGTCGTATAGGATGAAGTTCCAATATCCCCTGCCGCATCATCTATCGTGTTCGAGGGGCGATTATTGATGCTCCAGAAGACCTGCAGATCGGGGAACGCAACCGCCGCGTCCACCGCGGCGATATCGGTCACGGCTTCATATAGACCATCGAGAATCGCAAACGGACCGGCCGCGCGGGTACCAGTATACTCGCCCTGGATCATCGGATCAGCTGCGTTGGTCGCAGTTGGGTCCCAACCGGATCCCGCATTCAGATTCCGCGTCGAGTTTGCGGTCCCTGAATCTGTCAGGCTGCCATCGAGCAGGTAGATCGCATTACTGTTCGTATTGTCGAGAACCTGGAAGTTCCACGTCGCGCCACTGGTCTGTTGCATCTGGCTGCGCACGCGGATCCGTACCGGCGTCGAGGGATCAACAGAAACTGAATAATTACCGCTGGCATCGGTGATATCGGTGTCGAGCACAGTTCCGCTGCCATCGACAGCCTGAACCACCACGCTGCGCGCGGGCGCCTGAACGATATTGTTATAATCGAGCTGTGCGCCCGCAACTGTGGTCGAGACATTCGACCCGATCAGGTGACCAATCTCATCGAATGTGACCGCACCACTAATCGTCACCGATGTTGGCGGGGGTGGAGGCGGTGGCGGTGGCGGTGGAGGCGGCGGTGGTGGGGGTGGAGGCGGTGGTGGCGGGGGCGAGACCGTTGTCCCACCGCCACCGCCGCCGCCACAAGCCGCGACCATACCGCCTGCAAACAAGACCGCCATGACGGTGGCAACGCTTCGCAAATTCCTCGTCCGAGTATACTTCAACGTCCGTTCTCCCTAGCACAATGCTGGTATAGCCGGTTCGCGCCGTCTCGACGACTAATAAGAGGTTAAAACGCACGCAGTCCCAGACCGTGGCAAGCTGCGCGAAGTCTCTCCAAGTGACAAGAGCTCACGACTTCAGCTCACTGAACTTTGATCCAACACGCGCCATAAGGGCCAGGAATCTAGAAGGCGCAGAGAGTTCATCTCTGCGCCTCCTTCTCTCCCGCGTCGCGTCCCGAGCCTGCGGGAAGGTCTTTAAAAATGGCCCAAATTAGCGATTGGGACCTTTGCGTTCTTTCACGTCTTCTTCTTCGGCAATGGCGCGGTCTTCATCATCAAAGACGATTTCGGCTTCTTCGCCCTTGCCATAGTCGCGCGCTTTCTTGGCCAGGCGCTCCTGCGTGACGGCGAGCGAACCGGAACTCACAGCCATCTGCTTGGAACGATCGACTCCAACCGCGTCTGCATCGCCAAAATTGGCGAATTCAGCGCCGAGGAAAACCACTTCCCAGCCGCGCTGCTCAGCCCGGTCAAGAGCCGCTTTGGCGCCCTGATAGGTGACTTCACGAGACGAGTTTTCCTGTCCGTCCGTCATGATGACGATCACGGCTTTTTCGGGATTGTCAGCTTCCGCCATCGTGATTGTGCGGTTGATCGCGTCGAAAAGCGGGGTCATGCCGCGCGGGCTGACTTCGTCATTGGTCACATTGGTCCAGGCTTCAGGGGTCACATCCTTGCGCAGGACATCATATTGGAACCCTTCCTGGTGATCGAAAACGGCAAGCGTGACCGTGGTTTCAAGATCGTCCGCTTCTCCGTCCTCGACCTTGCCGACAGCGGCGGCATAGGCGTTCACGGACCCGAGCGCCTCGTCCCAGATATCGGACATAGAGCCCGTTCGGTCGAGCAGGATATAGGAGGAAACAGCATTCATGGTCGGGACGTCCGTCGTCATTTCAGGTGTTGGCTTTGTTTTGGCATTGGCGCCAAAGGCTAAGGCGGCCGCGGCGATGACGCCGGTGAGTGTCAGAGTGGTTTTTTTCATGAGGTGCGTCTCCCAGTTCGCTTGTCGATGGAAAACAAGGTGCGGGGCAATCAAGGCCGTGAACTGGCTGCAATCTGGGCATTTTAACCTTATTTGTGACCGTGACTGCCCGATTTTGGTCATGCCGTGTTCAGGTTCAGGCATTTGCGTCTGTGGTTCGCTGCGCTATTCGAGATCCATGACGCGTTCGATTCTCCCTGCCTGCGCTGGCACTCTTCTGGTCTCAGCCTGTGCAACCCAGGCCCCTTCCTTGCCAGAAACGCTCACGCTTCCCGAGGGCTATTCATTAGTCTGGGCCGACGAGTTCGGGATCGATGGCCTGCCTGACCCCGCCAAGTGGGGCTATGATACGCACCGAAACGCTGACGGCTGGTACAATGATGAGCTGCAATATTACAGCGCCGGGCGAACCGAAAATGCCCGGGTCGAGAATGGCCGCCTGATCATCGAAGCGCGGGAAGAACCTGTTCCTGCCGATCAGTTTCCAGACACTGGCGGACAGGCTTACACTTCGGCTCGAATGCTCACCGAGGGCCTCGCCGCCTGGCAATATGGCTATTTCGAAATTCGCGCGAAACTACCCTGTGGACGCGGGCTATGGCCGGCCATATGGACGCTTCCCGAGGGTGGCTTCACTTGGCCAGATGATGGCGAGATCGACATTATGGAATATGTCGGCTGGGACGCTGACACGTTCCACGCCACCGTCCATACGCGGGATAATAATCACACGCTCGGCACCCAGTTCGGGGCCTCCTATACGTCCTCCACGGCTTGCGGCGAGTTCCACACGCACAGCCTGCTCTGGACCGAGGACGACATTCTCGTAGCCGTCGACGGCACGCCCTATTTTCACTACCCGAAAGGCGACAAAGACTTCGGCGAGTGGCCGTTTGACCGTCCGCACCACCTGATCCTGAACATTGCGGTTGGTGGCTGGGGCGGCCAGGACGGGATAGACCCCGACGCCTTCCCAGCGCGCATGGAAGTTGACTATGTCCGCATCTATCAGACGGCAGATGCCAGCTAATCGCCGATCGCACTTGCGCTTCAGGGCAAGCCGCGCCATACGCGCGTGAATTCTGAAAATCCGATGGAGTCGACCATGTCCTCTGCGCCCAAGAAAGTTGTGCTCGCTTATTCCGGAGGGCTCGACACCTCCATCATCCTGAAATGGCTGCAAACAGAGTTTGGCGCGGAAGTCATCACTTTCACAGCCGATCTCGGCCAGGGCGAAGAGATTGAGCCGGCCCGCGCCAAGGCGATCGCGGCAGGCGTGAAGCCGGAGAATGTCTTCATCGAGGATGTGCGCGAGGAATTTGTCCGCGATTTTGTCTTCCCGATGTTTCGCGCCAATGCTGTCTATGAAGGCGTCTACCTGCTCGGCACATCGATTGCCCGCCCGCTCATCGCCAAGCGCCAGATCGAGATTGCCGACATGATGGGCGCCGATGCGGTCTGTCATGGCGCAACGGGAAAAGGTAATGACCAGGTCCGGTTCGAGCTTGGCTATTATGGCCTCAACCCGGACATCAAAGTCATCGCGCCGTGGCGCGACTGGGATTTCAAATCCCGTACAGACCTGCTGGCCTTCGCCGAAGAGCAAGGCATCGAGATCACCAAGGACAAGCGCGGCGAAGCGCCATTCTCGGTGGATGCCAACCTGCTGCACTCCTCCTCCGAAGGTAAAGTCCTGGAAGACCCGGCCGAAGCCGCGCCCGAATTCGTCCACATGCGCACCATCGCGCCAGAAGACGCCCCGGACGAGCCTGAAGTGATCACGATTGGCTTTGAAAAAGGCGATGCCTGCGCGATCAATGGCGAAGCGATGAGCCCGGCGACGCTGCTCACCAAGCTGAATGAATATGGCCGCAAGCATGGCATTGGCCGCCTCGACCTGCTGGAGAACCGGTTTATCGGCATGAAGTCGCGCGGCATCTATGAGACACCCGGCGGCACCATCCTGCTGACGGCGCATCGCGGGATGGAATCGATCACCATCGATCGCGGCGCCGGCCACCTCAAGGACGAGCTCATGCCGCGCTATGCCGAGCTGATCTATAATGGCTTCTGGTGGAGCCCGGAGCGCGAAATGCTGCAGGCCGCGATTGACCATTCGCAGCTCTATGTGACCGGCGAAGTGAAAGTGAAACTGTACAAAGGCGGCGTCCACCTGGTCGGCCGCTCAAGCCCGTATTCTTTGTATCGCGAGGATATTGTGACCTTCGAGGACGATCACGGCGCCTATGATCAGAAGGACGCTGAGGGTTTCATCAAACTGAACGCCCTGCGCCTGCGGATCCTGGCGGGGCGCGACCGGAAGTTTGGGAAGAATTAGGCGGCGTCTTGCACTTGCCTGACCTGCCTATCTAACCCTTCTCCCGATCGCGGGAGAGGGGTTGGGGTGTAAGCAGAGACACGCACAGGCCTTTGCAGTTTCGACTGGTCTGCGGCATCTGCCTGTGTCTAATCTGAAATCCAGCCAATCTGGAATTCATTCATGCTCAAGCTCGCTCGCCGTCTCGCCATCCCCGCGCTAATCACAGCCTTAGGTGCGTGCCTGTCGGTCGCTGAGACACCTGCCCCTGTGGCTCCCGCCATCTCCACTGAACCGATCCCATTTAACGCCGACGCGCCGTTCGCGTCGGAGATATACACGTTCCTGGTGCAAGACGAGCTTTTCGAACCCACCAAATGCCGAACCGTGTTTACCGGCAGTTCGAGTATTCGTTTCTGGCTCACACTTGAGGATGATTTCCCGACGCTTGCGCCGCTCAATCGCGGGTTTGGCGGCTCTCAGATCACTGAAGTGATTGGATATTTTGACATCCTGCTGGCGCGGCATCAACCGCGAGAAATTGTGTTTTATGCCGGGGAGAATGACCTGAATGCGGGCGCGAGCCCGGCAGAGGTGGCTGCCCGCTTTGAAGTTTTTATGGGGTTGAAAGATCGGCGGCTCGGAGATGCTCCCGTCTATTTCCTATCGGTCAAACCTTCTTATGACCGGCTAGACGAGCTGGCGGCACAGGCGGAGACAAACGCGTTGATCGAGGCGTATGCCAAAACCCGCGACGACCTGATATACGTTGATATCGCAACACCGATGATGGACAGCGACGTTCCAAAGCAAATCTTTATCTCTGACCAGCTGCACATGAATCTGGACGGCTACGCGATCTGGACGGCGGCCTTGATCGATCATCTGAGTGATCCGGATCGTCCAAAGCGATCGGGCTGCTAACCCATCGTCATCCCTTGCGGCGCGGTTGCCCACGCCCCAAATGTCGGGAAGCGAAATCGGCAGGAGGAGCCCGACATGTCCACCCCTATCTACAAGTCCACCATTGGCGTGATGATCCGGCAGGCTGAGGCGCTGGCAGCTATTGTCGCCAAGGGCCGCGAGCATCTGGGCAAGGATGCCGATGCCTTCATCAATGAGCGCCTGACTGATGACATGTTGCCTTTCTCGTTCCAGATCCGGGCTGTCTGCAATTCCGCCTGGGGCAATATTGAAGCGACCCGCGCAGGCCAGGCCGGACCGCCGCCGGAAATGGAAGTCACCAGCTATGCGCAGCTCGAGACTCTGCTGTCCGAGACCATTTCGAAACTCAAATCCATTGAGCCTGCCGAACTCGATACGCTGCTGGACAAGGACGTCATTTTTGCGCTTGGCAATTTCAAGATCCCTTTCAAGGGCCTTGGCTTCCTGACCTCATTTGCGCTGCCAAACTTCTATTTTCACGTCACCACGGCCTACAATTTGCTGCGCCGCAAAGGCGTGAGCCTCGGCAAGCGCGACTTCCTGGGCACAATGGATATGAATATGGGCTAGGCCTATACGCCGTTCTTCCGGGGTCAGGCCCGGGACGAATGGATCCGCTTAACCTGTGTGGAAGAGCGATGTGATCATGTCAGCGCCTGGCGCACCCCCTGTACGACGACGGCGGCGGCGGCGCATGCGGGACTGTAGCTCATCACGCGCGACTTTCAGCGGCTGCGCATCGGCCTGCTTCGCAGCAAGCTCATCGCGATTGTCGCAGAAATCGGCATAAGCCTCGAGTTCCGGCGCGAGATCATAGGCGGCGAGATCAACCATGATCGTGTCATCCAGGAACCCGATGCCCGGCAGATCGTCTGGAATGATATCGTTCGGGTCGGCGAAATAGGCGAGCACTTCCAGGACGCGGTTGCGGTCTTCGTTTTCGAGATTCCAGTCACGGTCCTTGAGCATGGCGACCATGTTCTGCAAGGTCAGCATGCGCGAGACGACAAAGGTCGGCGGATCGCTTTCCAGGGCTTTTACGGCAAGCGCCTCAGCCGCCAGGATCACACGATCATCATCGCGCAGGGCGCGATTCTTGCGCGCTTTGGTCAGGCGTTTCCGGAAATACTCGATATCCTTCGGGCTGAGTTCGAAATTGATGCGTAGCGTCTGCTGTTCTGTGACTTCCATTGCGTGAGTCTCCCCGCTTATGTCTCTCTTTGCTGTAACGATGCCGACAGATCCGGCGTTAGGCAAGCCCGACTTTTTAGAAAACAACACTTGTCGCTGAGCAGATTAGACGCTTGTTTTGACCCGGTGGAGGATATGAGATGATGCGAATGAGTGTTGCGTGCTTCGCGTTGAAGGGCTGGCCGGGCCACCCGCACAAGGACAAAGCGTGAGCATTCGCCGGTATCGCAGCTCAGATCTTGCGGTGCTGCACGACGCCAATCAGGCGTCGGTGCCCGGCGTCAGCACGGAGTCGAAAGAAACCCTGAGGAAATGGATCAGCCTGTCCACATGCTTCGTCGCGGCAGATGCAGCCGATCATCCGTTGGGATTCCTGACCCTGATTGAGCCCGGCACGCTCGCCTATTCGAGCGACAATTTGCGCTGGTTCGAAGCCTATATCGAACGGACCGGGAAGTCGGTGATCTATGTCGACCGGATTGCGTTTTTGCCGGAAGCGCGCGGACGAGGTTTGGGGGAAGCCTTGTATCAGGCCGCGTTCGATTTTTTTACCGGCGTCGACGAGATCGGATGCGAGGTGAACACGCTGCCGCCAAATCCTGGCTCGCATCGCTTTCACAAGCGCCTCGGCTTCCGACAAATCGGAGAGCAGGTCTTTGTTCCCGGTGAGAAGTCGGTCGCCTATTATGTCCGCACGCTTTGATTGGAAAGGCATTTCTGCCGCCGCGTCACCTGAATGCGTCGGCCGAAACCCGCGCTCCGATCACGAAACTTTTTCTGCGGTTTGATCTCGACTCGAATAAAAAACGGCGCTTCATTCCCCGTTAAGTCTACGGAGAGAGGCTGTTACGGAGACCGCGAATCGGTCGTGAGGGAAACTGGTCGAGTTAAATGAAGCCAACTGATACCAGCAATCCGGACTACTTTCACAAAGTCGTCGATTGCCAATGGGCCTGCCCGGCTCACACTCCTGTTCCACATTATATCCGGTTGATTGCGCAAGGCGACTATAGCGAAGCCTATCTCGTCAATCGGGCGTCCAATGTCTTTCCAGGCATTCTGGGGCGCGTCTGTGACCGACCTTGCGAGCCCGCTTGCCGCCGCACGCGGGTTGAAGAAAAGCCGGTTGCCATCTGCCGTCTGAAACGCGTCGCGGCTGACCATCGTGATGATATTCGCGACCGCTTGCCCAAGAAGCCCGCCACGACAAATGGGAAGAAGATTGCGCTCATCGGCGCCGGCCCCGCCTCCTTTGCCGTCGCGAACGATCTCGCGCCGCTTGGCTATGAATGCACGATCTTTGAGAAGCTGGACAAGCCAGGCGGCCTCATGCGCTCGAACATTCCGGCTTTCCGCCTGCCCGAACGGGTCCTGATGGAGGAGCTGGGCTATATTCTCGATATGGGTGTGGAGCTGAAGCTCGGGACGCCGGTTGAAAGCATGAGCGCGCTGCTCAAGCAGGGCTTTGACGCAGTATTTGTCGGGACAGGCGCGCCGAAAGGCAAGGATCTGCGTCTGCCGGGACGCGAAGAGGGAGATGCCAATATTCATATCGGCATCAACTGGCTCGAATCAGTCGCCTTTGAGCACAGAGACACGATCGGTGAAAAAGTTCTGATCATCGGGGTCGGCAACACGGCCATGGATTGCTGCCGCACATCGCTGCGGCTCGGCGCCACGGATGTGAAAGTCATGGCGCGCAAGCCCCGCGCCTTTTTCAAAGCCTCGGACTGGGAACTGGAAGATGCTGAGGAAGAGAATGTCGAAATTCTCGTCAATCATTCCCCGAAAGCCTTCATTCACGAGAATGGCAAGCTGACCGGCATGCTGTTCGAGCTGATGGAATATGACTTGGATGAAGCCGGCCGGATTACTGATCAGCGTGTGATCGGCGAACAAGTGATCCCATGCGATGACGTTATTCTCGCCATTGGCCAGGAGAATGCGTTCCCCTGGATCGAAGCGGATGCCGGGATTGATTTCGACAAATGGAACGTCCCGATTGTTGACAAGGTGACATTCGAGTCGACCCGCAAAGGCGTATTCTTTGGCGGCGATTCCGCGTTCGGGCCGCTTAATATCATCTGGGCCGTAGAGCACGGTCATCAGGCCGCCATCTCAATCCACAATCACTGCCGCGGCTTGCCGCTCACCGATCGCCTGCCGGACAAGATCAATCTCAGCTCGGCGAAAATGGGCATGGCGGAATGGCGCTATTCCAATGCCTTTGATGTCTCATCCCGTCGTAAGATGGAGCATGTCGAGCTGGTCGAACGTTTCAAGACAATCAACACCGAAGTCGAACTCGGTTTCTCGGCGGAACAGATCGCGACCGAAGTGCAACGCTGCCTGAATTGCGACGTTCACACCGTCTTCGAGGCCCCGCTGTGTGAAGAGTGCGATGCCTGCGTCGATGTCTGTCCGGTTGAGTGTCTCACGATTACACCAAATGCTGAGACAGAGCAGCAGCTGCGCGATGCGCTGACCGCATCAGACCCGGCGGTTGATCAGGAGCTGTTTGTCTCATCTGCGCTGCCCCTGACCGGCCGCGTGATGATCAAGGACGAGAATATCTGCCTGCATTGCGGCCTCTGCGCTGAGCGCTGCCCCACCTCGGCCTGGGACATGCAAGAGGGCGTTATCAAAATCCACCATGCGGCGGACCAATTGGAACCGACTGAGGCGTAATATGAGCGGACCAAGATTAAACGATTTTGTCATCAAGATCGGGACCGTGAACGGGACCGGTTCGGCCAGTGCAAACGGCCTGCTGATGAAGTCCATCTTTCGGATGGGCATCCCCGTCGTCGGCAAGAATGTGTTCCCATCGAACATTCAGGGGCTGCCGACCTGGTATGAGATTCGGGTATCCGGCGATGGCCATGCGGGACGTTCAGGCGAAGTCCACATGATGGTCGCGATGAACCAGGCGACTTATGATCAGGACCTCGCAGAGCTCGCAACCGGAGGCGTGCTGGTCTATGACTCGACCTGGCCACGTCCGCAGCTGCAAAACCGGCCGGACGTGACGGTGATTGGCGTGCCTCTGATGCGAATGTGCAATGAGGTCGTCGAAGCGGCCCGCTCACGTATTCTGATGAAGAACATGGCCTATGTCGGCGCGGTGGCGGCCCTGGTCGATATCGATCTCGCCGTCATTCGCAGCCTGATCGAGGAAACCTTCGCCGCGAAGGCGAAACTGATCGACAGCAATATGGAAGCGGTGAAGCTCGGCTATGATTATGTCAAAGCCAATTTTGAATGCCCGCTCCGGTTCCGCGTCTCTGCCCTCGACAAGACCAGGGGCAAGGTGATGATCGACGGAAATACCGCGGCTTCGCTTGGCTGCGTCTATGCCGGCGCAACGTTTGGGGCCTGGTACCCGATCACGCCATCAACCTCGCTGATGGATGGCTTCGTCAAATATTGCAAAAAGCTCCGCGTCAACGAAGAGACTGGCAAGAACAAGTATTGCATCATCCAGGCAGAGGACGAACTCGCCGCAGCCGGACTGATCATTGGCGCGGCCTGGAATGGCGCGCGCGCCTTCACGCCCACCTCAGGTCCCGGCATCTCGCTGATGAGCGAGTGGATTGGCTTTGCCTATTATACCGAAATCCCGGTCGTGTTTTTCGACATTCAGCGGACCGGTCCCTCCACAGGCATGCCGACACGGACGCAGCAATGCGACATCCAGACGACGGCCTATGCCTCGCACGGCGACACCAAGCATATCGTGCTCTACCCGTCCGATCCGAACGAGTGTTTCGACTTTGCGGTGCGCTGCTTTGATCTCGCCGAGCGGTTCCAGACGCCGGTCTTCTTCCTCTCTGATATCGATCTCGGCATGAATGACTGGATGGTCGATGAACTGACCTGGGATGATTCCTATGTGCCTGATCGCGGTAAGGTCGTGACCAAGGAAGATCTCGACAAGATGGAGTCCTTCTCGCGCTATCTCGATGTTGACGGCGACCATATTCCCTATCGGTCACTGCCGGGCACTGACCCGAAAGGCGCTTATTTCCTGCGCGGCTCAGGCCACAACAAGCATGCGGGCTATACCGAACGCGGGCATGAATATCAGGAAGTGGTCGACCGCCTGCTCGCCAAATGGGCGAGCGCCAAGACCGCAGTGCCTGCGCCGATTGTTCACAAAGCCAAAAGCCAGACGCGCTATGGCATGATCGCTGTCGGCACCAGTGACGCGGCCGCGCAAGAAGCCCGACATCGCCTTGAAGCCGATGGCATGCCCATCGACTATATGCGCATCCGTGCTTTCCCGTTCACCGATGAGGTCGAAGCCTTCATGGCGGAGCATGAGGAAGTCTTCGTGATCGACCAGAACCGCGACGCGCAGCTCATGAACCTGCTGCTGATGGAAACCAAAGTGCCACGGGAGAAGCTGATTCCCGTATTGCATTATTCTGGTGAGCCGCTGAACTATCGCTTCGTCTGTGATGAACTGATGAAGCGGATCAAACTGAGAAAGATTGCATGACCTCTTTTGTGAAACCCAAGATCCGGCGCGCAAACGAACCGCTCAACAAACTGGGCCTCGCGCGCAGCGATTATGAAGGCAGCATGTCGACGCTCTGCGCAGGCTGCGGTCATGACAGTGTGACAGCGGCCATCGTGCGCGCCTTCTACGAACTCTCCATCCCGCCGCATCGGGCGCTGAAGATTTCCGGCATTGGCTGCTCATCCAAGACCACCAGCTATTTCATGAATGACTCGCACGGCGCAAATACCGTGCACGGACGTATGCCGTCTTTTGCGACGGGCGCACTATCGGCGAATAATGATCTTGCGACGATTGGCATATCCGGCGACGGCGACAGCCTGTCCATTGGCCTCGGTCAGATGGCGCATGCGATGCGGCGCAATGTAAACATGCTCTACATGCTCGAAAACAATGGCGTTTACGGCCTCACCAAAGGCCAGTTCTCCGCCTCAGCTGATCTGGGATCGCTGGCGAAGAAAGGCGCTCCGAACGAGTTTTCGCCGATTGATCCGGTCGCGTTTGCCCTCTCGGTTGGCGCAACTTTTGTGGCGCGCAGTTTTTCCGGCGACCGCAAACAGCTGGTATCGCTGATCAAGGCCGGTCTGAAGCATAAAGGCTTCGCGATGATCGACGTGATCAGCCCGTGTGTCAGCTTCAACGACCATAAAGGCTCGACCAAGTCCTATGCGCACACCTATGAATTCTACTCCAAGGCCGTGCACGCCGATTACATCGCCCCCAGCGAAGAGATCGTCGCAGCCTATGATGAAGGCGAGGTGATGCCCGTCGAGCTGCATGATGGCGGCGTTATTCAGTTACGGAAAATCGACGCTGATTATGACCCGACCAATCGCGGCGCGGCCTTCAGCCGCGTCATGGACAGCGGCCACGCGAATGAGATCCTGACTGGTCTGCTTTACATTGATGAAAGCCAGCCAGACCTGCACAAAACGCAGAACATGGAAGAGCGTCCACTGAATGAGATTCCGTACACGGAACTCAATCCCGGCGCAGAAGCTTTGTCAGCGCTGCAGGCAGAGTTTCGATAAATAAACGTCGGCGAACCCTGCACGAGCATTTGCGCACGAAAGCCCAGCCTCCCAGCCGTGTTCCTGAGGAAAGTCAGGATCCATGGCGGTTGAGAGATCAATCAACCAGCCCCATAGATGCCAACTTGCGTTTGCAGAACGGAAACGGAGCTAAACGGCGAACACTTCGCCGACGCCTTCGCAGGTATCGCCGGGAAATGCGCGCGACTTAAACCGCCACCACGTTCTGTTCGATTGCGCCGAAGATCGACTTGCCAGCCGCATCCAGCATTTCCATGCGGACGCTGTCGCCAGGTTTCATGAACGGGGTCTTGAAGTCGCCGCTGGCAATTTTCTCGATCATGCGGATTTCCGCGATGCAGGAATAACCGAGGCCGCCATCACGCACCGGCTTTCCGGGGCCGCCATCTGCGCCCTTGTTCGAGACCGTGCCGGACCCGATCACGCTGCCGGCGCTGAGCGGCCTCGTCTTGGCGGCATGGCTGACCAGGCGGGCGAGCGAGAAGGTCGCGTCTTCTGCAGCTTCGGCGCGGCCAAAGGCTTCGCCATTATAGTCGACGCGAAGCGGCAGATGGACAAGACTGTCCTTCCAGGCTGCGCCAAGCTCGTCTGGCGTCACGGCAACGGGCGAAAAAGCGCTTGGCGGTTTGGACTGGAAGAAGCCAAAGCCCTTGGCAAGCTCAGCCGGGATCAGTCCGCGCAGGGAGACATCATTGCAGAGCATGATCAGCTTGATGTGATCTGCAGCCTCCGCCTCGCTCACGCCCATCGGAACATCGTCCGTGATGACCGCAATCTCGCCTTCCATGTCACAGCCCCAGGCGACATCGCCGAGCGGAATGTCATCGCGCGGCCCCAGGAATGCGTCCGAGCCGCCCTGGTACATCAAAGGATCATCGTAGAAGCTCTCGGGCACTTCGGCGCCGCGGGCTTTGCGGACCAGCTCGACATGATTGATATAGGCGGAGCCATCGGCCCATTGATAGGCACGCGGCAGCGGGCTTTCGCACTCGCGCTCGTGAAAGCGGAAAGTCGGGACCGAGCCGAGCTCGACCCCTTCGGCCATGCGCGCAAGACGCGGCGCGGCGCTGTCCCAGTCATCCAGCGCAGCCTGCAGAGTCGGCGCAATCCGCGC
This sequence comes from Henriciella sp., assembly GCA_041984335.1. Taxonomy (GTDB): domain Bacteria; phylum Pseudomonadota; class Alphaproteobacteria; order Caulobacterales; family Hyphomonadaceae; genus Henriciella. Next base: position 387,412 of record JBHIYI010000003.1, read on the forward strand.
CGCATCGGTACAGCGTGTGAGGTCTTTCGAGACCACCACCAGACGCCCGTCGCGCGAGCCATTCTTAAGAGTAGCGAGTTTCATTCCTTACAACCTGTCATCCCGGCCGAGGAGCAAAGCGACGCCGAGCCGGGATCTCGTGAAGTCGCAGACAATTCAAATTTGACTGGGTCCCGGATCGCCGCTGGCGCAGCGTCCGGGATGACAATCGGGGCTCAGCTCTCTTCCTTGATCTTCTCGTGCAGCCAGGCCGCGTGGCGCGGCGCTTTCTTGGTCTGGCTCCATTCTTCCAGCATGACCGGCGCGACGCGCTTCAGCTCCGCATACTGATCAGGCGTACCGATATTGCAGGCAAGCTCCAGCCGGTGACCATTCGGATCGAAGAAATAGATCGACTTGAATATGCCGTGATGGGTTGGTCCAAGCACATCCAGCCCATGCGCTTCCGCCCGTTCTTTGGCGGCGAGCAATTCCTCCATTGAGCCAATCTTGAAGGCGATATGCTGCACCCATTGCGGCGTGTTCTCATCGCGCCCCATGTCGGGTTGCTCCGGCAGCTCGAAGAAGGCCAGCACATTGCCATTCCCGGCATCAAGGAAGATGTGCATGTACGGATCATAAGCGCCGGTCGACGGCACATGATCTTCGGCAATGGCCAGCTGGAAATCCATGCCCAGAACATCGCGGTAGAACTCAACCGTCTCTTTCGCATCCTTGCAGCGATACGCCACGTGATGCACGCCTTGCAGGTTTGGAGCTGATGTCATTTCACTCTCCTTATATAGCCTCATCCTGAGCGAAGTCGAAGGACGAGGCGGGCATTTTGGAATCGCATCCTTCGACTTCGCTCAGGATGAGGGACGTGTGGCTTAGGCCGGCTCCTCGACATTCAAAACACCGCGATTGACCTGATCACGTTCAATGCTCTCGAACAAGGCTTTGAAATTGCCTTCGCCGAAGCCTTCCTTGTAATCGCCTTTGCGCTGAATGAATTCGAAAAAGACCGGGCCAATCCGCGGCTCAGCGAAGATTTGCAGCAGCAGGCGCGGCTGCCCACCCTCGGTGGTACCGTCGAGCAGGATACCGCGACTATGCAATTGATCGACCGGCTCGCCATGGCCCGGCAGACGCTCGTCCAGCATCTGGTAATAGGTCTCCGGTGGCGCGGTCATGAACGGCACACCGCCCTTTTTCAGCTTGTCCCAGCAGGCGACCAGGTCATCGCAGATCAAGGCAATATGCTGAATGCCTTCGCCATTGAACTCGCGCAGGAATTCCTCGATCTGGCCGCCGCCAGACTTGCCCTCTTCGTTCAGCGGAATGCGGATCTTTCCGTCCGGAGCTGTCAGCGCTTTCGAGGTCAGGCCAGTATATTCGCCTTTGATGTCGAAATAGCGAATCTCCTGGAAGTTGAAGAGCTTCTCGTAAAAGTCCGCCCAGTATTTCATACGGCCACCATAGACATTGTGGGTCAGGTGGTCGATCAGCTGGAACCCAAATCCTTCCGGATGGCGGTCAACGCCCGGCAGGTATTCAAAATCAATGTCGTAGATCGACAGACCTTCGCCGTCCTGAACGTAGCGGTCGATCAGGTAGATGATCGAGTTGCCGATGCCGCGAATGCCAGGAATGCGCAGTTCCATCGGGCCGGTATTTGACTGAATCGGCTCTGCACCCTGCTCCAGGAGGTGGTCATAGGCGGCGCGGGCATCGCGGACGCGGAATCCCATGCCGCAAGCGCTCGGACCATGCTCGCGTGCGAAGTACCAGGCCGGCGATTTTGGCTCATAATTGGTGATCAGATTGATGCCGCCCTGACGCCAGAGCTCGACTTGCTTGGAGCGATGGCGGGCCACTTTGGTGAATCCCATTGTCTCGAATACAGGCTCGAGCATGCCCTTTTTTGGAGCTGAAAACTCAATGAATTCAAAACCATCCAGACCAGCTGGGTTCTCAAACAAATCCGCCATGGAGCCACCTCTGCACAAAATATTTAGTAGACGTGAGCGCGCTATATCAGTAATTAGTTGTATATGCAACTAATTCGAACTTCACCCATACCTTTCACGCCTGGACGAGATCAGGCAAAGAGACTGGATGAGTTCTGCCATCATTGATCGCCTCACCCGCATGTGCCAGAAATTTGCCGCTCAGGACGGGCAAATTGCCGTCATCGTTCAATCGAGAACCGACCCGGCGCTGTCGGTGGCGATCAATGCGCAGCTGCCCCTCCCCTCTGCCAGCGTCATCAAGGCCGCCATTGCCTGCGCCGCGTTTGACGAACCGGATCTCGACCTCCGTCAGCCCGTTACGCTCGCGGACCTGGATGCGACATTTTATTGCTCAATCATCCAGGCCTTTGATCCGGGCGATCAGATCTCTCTGAAAGCGCTCATCGGATTGATGCTGATTGTCAGCGACAATCCGGCGACGAGCGCCGTGCTGGACGCTGTCGGCAGACCGCGCGTGAATGCCTGGTTGCAAGAGAAAGGTCTGACCGCGACCAATCTGGAGGTTGGGTTTGAAGATGCCTCGCTCGGCGCGCCCTTGCGGGCGAACCTGACCACAGCGCAAGATTGTCTGAGCCTGATGCAATTGATCGACATAGAACCCGCCTATGCGCCGATCAAACACATGCTTGCAAACAATCTCCGCAATGAACGCATTCCGAAACTGTTGCCGGACGAGGCCGTGATCGCACACAAGACCGGCACCCTGAACGGCCTCTTCCACGACGTGGCCATCGTCGAGAGCCCTGAGGCGGCGTTCTACCTGATCGTCCTCGCGGACGGCTTGCCCGACGGGCATGATTTTGCGGGCGAGATCGCGTGCTTTTCGAAAACGGTCTATGATTTGATGATCGCGTGAGTGGGGCGGGTTTTTGCCAAGTGCCGGGACCCAGATTGCGGGTTGGCGCCAAGGCTGGGTCCCGGCTCTCCGCTGCGCTCCGGCCGGGATGACAATCAACTCAAGCGCTCCAATCCCACCCGTAGTCCCGGGCTCGACCCGGGACCACCCTCGGTGGCTTGAGCTCTTGGTGTCACGAGGTCCCGGATCAAGTCCGGGACTACGGAAATTTTGCGCCTCATCTTAAGCGAAAGAGCCTAGTCCCGAGCAATTTGTGCCTCATCCTGAGCGAAGTCGAAGGACGAGGCGGGCTTCCAGAAACACAAAAACATTCCGCACCCTCTCGCCGACACCTGCGCAGGCAGGTGTCCATGGACAATCGACTGCCTGTCAGACCCGACCCTCGGGTCCGTGGGTCCCTGCCTGCGAGGAACTGACGGCCCCGCAGGGAGCACGGCCCCGATCCTTCGACTTCGCTCAGGATGAGGGCCTAAACTGCCAATGCAAACGCGTGGCTCTAAACCCCCAACTCAGCCCCACCTACCGCCTCGGCAGAAGCCGTGCGTCCTGGGGGACAGGGTCTTCGAATGTCTTGATCGTGTCGCCCGTTGCTTCGTCGATCAGGTGCTGGATGAGTTCCGGGAACAGCAAGGGCTCGGCCGCAGCCTCCCAGAGGAAGAAACCGTAAGAGCCGGGGATCGCGTTGATTTCATTGAACCAGAGCTCGCCTGTCTCTCTGTTGGACATGAAATCAATCCGCGGAGCCCCGCGTTTACCAAGCGCGGAAAAGGTCTTGCGGGCATAGTCATGGATCCTGTCCTGCAGCTCCTTGGGCAAGTCCGGATTGATGTCGCGGGTCAGGGACAACATGCCTTCAGAGGGCTTGAACGTGCCTTTGGTGCCGCCGCTGTCGGAGAGGTATTTCTCGCGGAAATCGAGCAGCTCTGCCCCGGATTTCGGGCGTTCGATGGCGGAGAGTTTGATCTCTTCGCCCTGGGCGATCATAGCGATATTGTATTCGACCAGGTTCTGCACCTGCGGCTCGATCAGTGCGAGCGTATCTTTTTTCAGCACGTATTCGACCAGCGGCCAGACCTCGTCCGCGGTCTTGGCGAGACCTACACCGACACTGGAGCCGAGATTCGCCGGCTTGACGATCACTGGATAACCGAGCGCGGCCTGGACATCCGGCAGGACCATCTGGGAATCTTCGATCTGCGCGCGATTGACCGTCACATGCGGCAAGACATTGACGCCCGCCGCGGCGACCAGCGCCTTGGTGACATCCTTGCGCATGGCGATGGAGGTACTCGAGGCAGAGAGGCCGGTGACAGGAATGCCAAGCAATTCGAAATAGGCCTGAATCCGGCCATCCTCGCCAAACGTCCCGTGAAACACTGGCAGGACGCAGTCGACAGGCTGGAGCACGGTGCCATCCATGGCGCAGACATCCGGGCCATTGTCGCCCCATCTGAACGTAACTTGCTGGCCGAGGGGTGGGCGCGGCTTGTATCTTGAAATATCGCGCAGATGCGGCCCGATCCAGAACCGGTTGGCGAAATCGGTATAGACCGGCAGGACATCCACGTTTCGTACGTCCGCTGCGTCCATCAATTGATGCGCGCTGACGACGCTGACATCATGCTCTGAGCTGGCGCCGCCGAAAATAATCACAGTTTTGAGCGATTTTGCCAATTTTTCACCAGTCTTAAGTCTAAGGTCTGCGTAGAGTATAGAGAGCGAATCGCCGAGCGGGATCAAGCCAGTCTATGACCACAGCAATGAAGCCGAATTTGGTTCAAATTGGGGACAGCTCCAAGCCTCCAGTTGTGTTCGGGCATGGATGGGGCCGCTCCTACCGCGATTTCATACCGGTGGCGGAGGCGCTCGCCCCGGTTGCGCACAGCTATCTGATCGATTTTCCAGGCTTTGGCGATACGCCGCGACCAGACGAGACCTGGGGCACCGAAGACTATGCTGACCATGTGCTGAATTTCCTGAAGGCGGAACATGGTCTGTCGAGGTTCACCTGGGTCGGGCATTCCTTTGGCGGACGCGTCGGCATGCGCATCGCGGCGAAGCACAAAGCGGCGATTGAGCACCTCGTCCTGGTCGCATCTGCCGGCGTTCCGCGCACCCGCTCTGCCTGGCAGAAACTCAAAGGCCGGCGGCGCGGAATGGAATTCAAGTTTCGCAAGGCCATGGCGAAGGGCGATGAGGCGCTCCTGGCGCTAGAGAAGCAATATGGTTCGATCGACTATATCCATAGCCGGGACATCGGCATGCGGGATATTTTCGTGAAAACTGTGAATGAGGACCAGACTTCTACCCTTCCCGAAATCCAGTCGACGACCACGCTGATCTATGGCGGCAAGGACGTGGATACGCCGGTCGAGGTCGGCCAGAAGCTTGCGGCCGGTATCGCAAATTCATCTCTGATCATCTGTCCGCACTATGACCATATCTCGATCCTGGACCGCGGTCGCCACCAGATTGCCCTGGCGATCAAAGAGAGACTGGGGTCGGCATGAACCTTCTGAGCCACCTGCCCTTCATCGTTTTCGTCATTGCGCTGGCCGGGTTTGGCATGGTCCGGATCAATACGGTCCTGACCTATTTCCAGCAGGAAGAGTATGACAGTTCGCGCTTCCTCGGCGCGGTGCTGCGTGTCCGGCTGTTCGATGTGCTGGCGACGCTTGGACTGATCGCACTGTTTGTGGCGCAGGCCTATCTCTCACTCGGTGCCTATCTGTGGCTCGCCGCCGCTGCGCTTCTTGTCGGCCTGGCGCTCAGAGAACGCGGCTATGCCTACAAGAAATCTTTGGTAGCGACCGAGCGCCTGAAACGCATGCGCTGGCTGAGCCGCGGTTTCTTTGTACTGAGCCTGACAACGCTCTGGATCCACGAATTTGCGGTATTCGCCATTCTGCAAGCCATCCCGCTCTGGATCATGCTGGCCAATCGTTTGCTGCGTCCGTTCCAGGAGCAGGTCAATCAGGGCTTTATTGATGAGGCGGTCGACAAGCTGAAGCGTTTCCAGCCCGTCACCATTGGCATTACCGGCTCATTCGGCAAGACGACGACGAAGCATATTTTTGCAGAAATCCTGGAATCCGCCGGGCCGGTTTTTTACAGCCCCGGCAGCATCAACACGGTGCTCGGCCTGACCCGGAACATTCGTGAAAAGCTGCAACGCGGACATAAATACTTTATCGCGGAGATGGGCGCTTATGGCATCGGATCGATCAAGCGCCTCTGCGACTTTGCCGATCCAGGCTATGCCATCGTCACCGCTATCGGGAATGCGCACACGGAACGGTTCGGCGACATTGCCACGATTGCCAGGGCCAAGTCCGAATTGGTCGAGCATGTCTGTGCCCGCGGCGGTATGGCCGTCTATCCGCACGAGATTCTCGAGCATCAGCCATTTGCCGATCTGCGCGCGCAATACCCAGACCTCATCCGCACGGTGGGTGAAACCGCGGAGGCCGACTTCCAGATCATCCGCGCTGAACTTGAAGACAGCAATTGGTCGATTGCGCTGAAGAATACTCGCGTTCCGCCCGAGCCGCCGATTATCTACACCCTGCCGCTTCTCGGCGATCACAATATCCTGAATTCAGCTCTGGCTGTTGCGATGACTTACCTGATCAGCCCGGTGACGGCGACGCGCATCCCGGCTTTTTCCAAGGATGTTGAGCAGGTTCAGCACCGTCTGCAAAAAGTCGAGGCGCCTGGCCAGCCTTTGGTGCTCGACGACGCCTATAACTCAAATGAAGTCGGCTTCAAGAATGCCGTCACCGTTCTGAATGCGCTCGCCAAGCAGCGCGGCGGCAAAGCGATCCTTGTGACGCCGGGCGTGGCTGAGATGGGCCTCGAGCATGACAGGGTGCATGGCCGCCTTGGCGAGCATGCTTCGGCGCTGTGTGATACGGTTATTGCTGTGAACCCGGACCGGATCACGGCGTTCACGTCGGCGCTCGACGCATCAAAAGTTGACTATCATGCGCGCGGCTCGTTTGCCGAAGCCCGCAAGCTGGTCAGCGAGATCAGCGACGAAAAGGATGTCGTCCTGTACGAGAATGATTTGCCGGATCTTCTTGAAGAAACGCGGTTGCTGTAAATACCGCGCTTAAGCCGCTGAATAGCGAATCTGAATGCGATTGAGCGCCTCGTGCAGGTCATCGATCGGCGAACTCTTCCGCCGAGATGTTTCTGGAAGGCTCTGTTCGGAATTGTAACGACCAAGCGCCATTTCCCGGGCGCGGCTGACGCGGCTTTTCACGGTGCCGGCAGAGCATCCCAGGACGTTCGCTGCCTCTTCATAAGTGAACCCCGCAGCGACAACCAGCAGGAACGCGTCTCGCTGCGCGCGCTTCAGAGACTCAACCGCCTGTAGCATCCGTGCCAGACTGGAGCGCTGCTCCAGATTGCAGTTCGTGACCAGCTGAGCTTCGATTTCTTCCTGCTCGCGCGTCTCGCTGCGCGTGTCGACGCGGCGCTGCTGATAGAAATCATTTCTCAGGATGCGAAACAGCCAGGCCCGAAGCGGACCCTTGTCCGGGTCATATTCGCCTTGGTGTTGCCAGGCTTTCAGGCAGGCATTCTGCACCAGGTCGTCGGCCCGGGTCACATCACGGCAGAGCAACCGGGCATAGGCTCTTAATTCTGGTAGCAGCGCCTCTAATTTCTCAGAGAACATCGCGAAATCTCCATATTTCAACCTACACTAGTTTTTTAATACCTAAGATTTCGTTTCCAAACCCGAACACTTGTGAATAGAGGGGGGTGGGGATGCGGCGAGCACCAATGCGCAAGCAAGATTCTGGTGTTCGATGCGTGAAAGCTTGAGATGACTTCAAACTATACCCTTGTCACCCAAATCAGTTACACGATTTACGATTGAAGAATTGGGTTTACCATTAATTAACCAACTCTTTGGACATCGTTAACAGCGAGAGGGGCTGTTCGATGTTCACGGACGAACTTGAAACCATATTGCCTGAGATTCGTGCCTATGCGCGCATGCTGTGTTCCAACCGGGACATGGCAGACGACATCGTGCAAAACGCTTGCCTGAAAGCGTGGAAAGCACGCGCCTCTTTCGATCCTGAACGGGGATCATTTCGCGCCTGGATGTTCACGATTACGCGTAACGAATTTCTGCAGCTGGTTCGCAAACAACGCCCGGTGGACTGCTATGATCCTGCGGACTTCGAGTACCGGTTGGTTGAAGAGTGTCAGCTCGACAATCGCTCCGCCTGTTCCGACGCCATCCAGGCCTTGTTCCAGCTCAATCCCGAGCAGCGGGACGTACTGATCCTCGTGCTCGCCGCAGGATATTCCTACGAAGAAGCCGCGGCGATCTGCAAATGCTCCGTCGGAACGATCAAGAGCCGGATCAATCGCGCGCGCGCCAAGCTTGCAGAGCTGCTCGCGACAGACAACCGCGATGAACCAATCGCGCGAAACCACGGAATCGTGTTCCATAGTCTCGACGAGATTTTCGGGCGCGTCGATGAACTCGTGCGAACGGCGGCCTGAGCCGCCTATTCTGGTAGAAAAAATCTTTTTTTCAAAAAAATGGAACGTTTTTGGCCGCTCGTGCGTAGGGTCAATGGAAACGCCCGTTTCCAAATCTCCATTATTCCCTAGCCCGCATCGCAAGATGCGGGCTTTTTTCTGCAGCTATTGCTGAATCAGCGCATTCTGTAATGGAATCAGGGGACACAGCGCCCAAAATCACGTGCGCAATGTAAACTAATATACAACCGGTAATAGAATTGTAGTGGTTTTCCCGTATGCTCGCCCGGGCTAGGGAGAGCCATAAAAAAATGATTTCATATCCTCCACCGAAGTTCGAAGAACAAAAATCGGAGATTTTGCAGCGCTACCAGATTTTGTGCGAAGACCAGTCAATGGGCGCGGTGTGCCTGGCTGACTCGATCGCGCTGGCCTTGCAGGTACCTTATGTCATTGCAGCGCTCAATCGACGGTATCGCAGCTGGTATCATTGTGAACATGGTTTCTCCGGTCATCCATCAGCTGATCTGCAATCCTATTTTGCCCGCATGCACTTGTCGCAGAATCTGTTCGATGTTGCCGATATTGCTGAAGAGTCCTTTTTCCAAAGTCATACATCGGGCCTCGACCTTCCGGATATGAAAGCGCTCGCTGGGGTCCCGCTTACCGATCCCAATGGAAAACGGTTCGGAACGCTATGCATCGCCGATTCAAGCGTGCGGCAGTTTTCCGATGCTGAGCTGGCATTGCTCAGCAGCTTCGCTCAGCTTGTCAGCAACGATATCTGCGTACGAAGCGCCGCGCGCTATGCCGTACGCGACCTGATCGAGCTGGAGCAGGAAAAATGCGATCTTTTCGAGCTCGCCACGATTGATCCGCTGACCAAAGCGCTTAATCGGCGGGCTTTCATGCGCTTCGGTGCGCGCGAACTGAACCGGTTCAAGCGCGACAATACAAAACTGTCTGCGCTGATGCTCGACATTGATCACTTCAAACAAGTGAATGACGTCCACGGCCATGCCGTGGGTGATCGCGTCCTGACCAAGATGGTCTCGGTCGCTGCCGGCGTTGTCCGTGAAGAGGACCTGATCGGCCGCCTGGGCGGTGAGGAATTTGCTATCATCCTGGTCGATTCTGATGCGGCCGCCGCTGCACGCGTCGGTGATCGGATCCGCCAGGCTATCAAGCAGGTGAACTTTCCTGGCGATGGCGGACCGTTCAATGTAACAGTCAGCATGGGTGTCGCCGAACCGCTCTACTCAGATGTCAGCATCGATCACGTTCTTGAGCGTGCGGATGCGGCGCTGTACCAGGCCAAACGGTCAGGCCGCGATCGCGTCATCGTCGCGGCTGAGAACCAACACGAGATGCCGATTGAGGCGCCTGCCCATGAACTGGAACGGCGCGCGGGCTAACTGGTTGAACCTCCAGGCGCCGATTTTGGTGCTTTTTATTTCAGTCTGATAGAAAAAGGCCGCCAGTCCAGTCTCGGATGGCGGCTCTTTTTCGTCGAAACAGCGGAAGGTTCGTTTATTGCGAGATCCGCAAGTCAGAGATCGATGTCGCGATTTTGCGGTAGGCTTCCGTCAGCTCTGCAGCGGTTTCCGGCTCGAAGAAATAGTCCGTTCCGCTCGCACAATATTCGAGCACGCGCTTGCCTGCTGTAGGTGCATTCAAGGCAACCGAATAGACTTTAATATTTCGCGCTTTCATTCCATCACACAAGGCTCGCGCCTGCGCGTCAGATGATCCTTGCGCTGGGAAGACTTCGGAATTGAATGAGCCATCCGTCATCAGGATAACAACTT